>NZ_CP054593.1:1932921-1979612 GCF_013347165.1 Curtobacterium sp. Csp2 | reverse complement strand
CCGCACCCGACGCGAAGAACAGGAAGCTCGACACCGCCGCGCTCATGCCGTTGCCGACCGCCTCGTGTTCGTCCGGGCCGGTCGCCGACGGCACCGTCCGCCCGCCGAGGACCTCGTCCGCGTGCGCCTGCGCCTCGGTCTCGGTCATCCCGCGTGCCCGGTAGACCAGCGCCAGCTCGTTCGCGTCGACGTCGAGGTCGGCGACGGCCTGCCCGGCCTCGGGGTGCGGTGCCGAGGCGTCGAGCAGCTCCCGCTGCGACCGCACGGAGACGTACTCCCCCGCGCCCATCGACAGCGCACCGGCGAGCAGACCCGCGACGCCGCTCAGCAGGACGAAGTGGCGGTCAGCGCCGGACGCACTGATGCCGATGATGAGCGCCAGGTTCGACACGAGACCGTCGTTCGCGCCGAACACCGCCGCCCGGAACGTCCCGGACAGGCGCATCCGCCCCCGGTTCGCCAGCCCGCGGACCACCTCGCCGTGGATCCGCTCGTCGGCGGCCATCCGCGCCGTGGCGTCGTCGTCGTCGGCGTACGGCGAGCGGTCCTCGGCACGCTGCATGAGCGCGAGCACGAACACCGAGCCGAACCGCTTCGCCAGCGCGGCGAGCACCCGGGTCCGCCAACTCCCCCGCAGCGGCCGTCCCACCCGCTCGCCGAGCAGGTCGATCCAGTGCTGCTCGTGCCGGCCCTCCGCCTCGGCGAGGGCCGCGAGGATCTCGCGCTCCTCACCCGTCCGTCGCGCGGCGAGGTTCCGGTAGACGGCGGCCTCCGCCCGCTCGTCGGCCAGGTAGCGGCGCCAGCGGCGCACGTCCGTCGCGGTGGGTGCGGAACGGTTCTCGTCCTGGAGGCTCACCCCACCGATCCTGCCCGCTCACGCCCGCGCACGGCCGGGTGGGTGCGCAGAGCGGGCGCGGCCGCGTCGTCGGGTGCGGCTCCGCTCCGGACGAGGGCGAGCGTGGGACGCGACAGGGCGCGGACCGGAGGCGGTGTGCGCAACCCGCACCGTGCCTCCCGTCCGCGCCCTGTGGCGTGGTGACCGGGTGTCAGTCGCGCACGTAGGCCGGCGCGGCCTCGGCGTGCGCGTCACCGACGCGGTGCACGCGGAGGTCGTTCGTCGAGCCCTCGATGCCGGGAGGCGAACCAGCCGTCACGATGACGCGGTCGCCGGGGGCGGCCAGGCCGTTCTCGAGGAGGACGTCGTCCACCTGCGAGAAGAGCTCGTCGGTGTGGGTCTTCCGGTCGACCAGGAACGAACGGACGCCCCAGGTGAGGGCCATGCGGCGACGCGTGGCCTCGTTCGGGGTGAACGCGATGATCGGCAGACCGTGGCGCAGACGCGACATGCGGCGGGCCGAGTCGCCGGACTCGGTGAAGACGCAGAGGTACGACGCCTCGGTGAACTCGGCGATCTCGACCGCGGCGAGGGTGATCGCACCACCGAGCGTGCGCGGCTTGGTGCCGAGCGGGGCGATGCGCTCGAGGCCGTGGTCCTCGGTGGACTCGACGATGCGGGCCATCGTACGGACGGTCTGCACCGGGTACTCGCCGACGCTGGTCTCGCCCGAGAGCATGACCGCGTCCGCACCGTCGAGGACGGCGTTCGCGACGTCGGAGGTCTCGGCACGGGTGGGGATCGGCGACGAGATCATCGACTCGAGCATCTGCGTCGCGACGATGACCGGCTTCGCCATGCGGCGGCTCAGCTCGACGGCGCGCTTCTGCACGATCGGGACGGCCTCGAGCGGGAGCTCGACGCCGAGGTCACCGCGGGCGACCATGATGCTGTCGAACGCGTCGATGATCTCCTCGAGGGCGTCGACGGCCTGCGGCTTCTCGATCTTCGCGATGACGGGGAGGCGCTTGCCCTCCTCGTCCATGATCTCGTGCGCGCGGTCGACGTCGGCTGCGTTGCGCACGAACGACAGCGCGATGAGGTCGGCGCCCTGGCGGATCGCCCAGCGGAGGTCGGCCTCGTCCTTCTCGCTCAGCGCGGGCACGTTGACCGCGACGCCGGGCAGGTTGATGCCCTTGTTGTTCGAGACGGTGCCGGCGACGACGACCTCGGTGCGCACGCGCACGCCGTCGGTGTCGAGCACGCGGAGCCGCACCCGGCCGTCGTCGATGAGCAGCGGGTCGCCGGGCTTCACGTCCTGGGGCAGGCCCTTGAACGTCGTGCCGCAGATCTCCTTCGAGCCGGGCACGTCCTCGGTCGTGATGGTGAAGACGTCACCGACGGCGAGCTCGTGGGGGCCGTCCGCGAACCGGGCGAGGCGGATCTTCGGGCCCTGCAGGTCGACGAGGATCGCGACCGGCTTGCCGAGCTCCTCGGCGGCGCGACGGACGTTCTCGTAGTTGGCCTCGTGGACGCTGTAGTCACCGTGGCTGAGGTTGAGGCGGGCGACGTCGACGCCCGCTTCGATGATCTCCTTGACGGTCTCGTACTCCGACGTGGCGGGTCCGAGCGTCGAAACGATCTTTGCGCGTCTCAATGGATTCCTTCGTGTGGTGGATGGTGCTGGGGTTTCCGCGCTGTGGGGCCGCGCGGAACGACAGCAGGCCACCAGCACCCTATCGAGTGCCGGTGGCCTGCTGCTCACTGGCGGTCGTGCGTTCCCGTGTCGTTCACGTCGCCCGCCCGGTCAGACCGAGATGGCACGGTCGGTGGCCTTCACCGGTGCCGGCAGGATCGTCGAGCCCTCGAGGTACTCGTCGACCTTCGCGGCGGCGGCGCGGCCCTCGGCGATCGCCCAGACGATGAGCGACTGTCCGCGGCCGGCGTCCCCGGCGACGAACACGCCCGGCTCGTTGGTGGAGTAGTCGGCCTGGCGTGCGACCGCACCGGACGGCGTGGTCGGCAGCCCGAGCTGCGGCTCGAGCGTCTCGGTCTCCGGGCCGGTGAAGCCCATCGCGATGAGGACGAGGTCGGCGGGGATCTCGCGCTCGGTGCCGCTCTTCGGGACGCGGCGGCCGTCGACGTACTCGGTCTCGGCGACCCGGAGCGCCCGGACCTCGCCCGCGGCGTTCCCGAGGAACTCGACGGTCGACGCCAGGTAGTGCCGCTCGCCGCCCTCCTCGTGGGCGCTGGAGACCTCGAACACGGTCGGGAACATCGGCCACGGCTGGTCGGACGGACGCTCGAGCGGCGGCTGCTTGCCGATGGCCAGGTTCGTCACGCTCAGCGCGCCCTGCCGGTGCGCCGTGCCGATGCAGTCCGCGCCGGTGTCGCCGCCGCCGATCACGACGACGTGCTTGCCCTCGGCGGTCACCTGGTTGTCGACCGTGGTGCCCGCGTTCGTCTTGTTCTGCTGGACGAGGTAGTCCATCGCGTACTGCACGCCGGCCAGGTCGCGGCCGGGGATCGGCAGGTCGCGCGGGACGGTCGCGCCGGTCGCGACGACGACCGCGTCGTACCGGGACTTCAGGTCGTCCCAGGTGATGTCGACGCCGATCTCGACGCCTGCGCGGAAGCGGGTGCCCTCGGCCTGCATCTGGGCGAGGCGCGCGTCGATCTGGCGCTTCTCCATCTTGAAGTCCGGGATGCCGTAGCGGAGCAGGCCGCCGATGCGGTCGTCGCGCTCGTAGACGGCGACGGTGTGGCCGGCGCGCGTGAGCTGCTGCGCGGCGGCGAGGCCGGCGGGGCCGGACCCGACGACCGCCACGGTCTTGCCGGTCAGGCGCTCCGGCGGGTGCGGTGTGACCCAGCCGTTCTGGAACGCCTCGTCGATGATCGAGACCTCGACCTGCTTGATCGTGACCGGCGGCTGGTTGATGCCGAGCACGCACGACGCCTCGCACGGCGCCGGGCAGAGTCGACCCGTGAACTCCGGGAAGTTGTTCGTCGCGTGCAGGCGCTCGATCGCCTGGCGGCCCTCGCCGCGCCACGTCAGGTCGTTCCACTCGGGGATGAGGTTCCCGAGCGGGCAACCCTGGTGGCAGAACGGGACGCCGCAGTCCATGCAGCGGCCGGCCTGGCGCTTGAGCGCGCCGGACTCCTGCTGCTCGTAGACCTCTTTCCAGTCCATGAGGCGGACGGGGACGGGTCGTCGTGCGGGGAGCTCGCGCTCCTGGACCTTGAGGAAGCCCTTCGGGTCAGCCACCGGTCACCTCCAAGATGCGGTTCCAAACGATGTCGCCGTCGGGGTCGAGCCCCTCGTCGACGGCCTGCTGGCGGGTCTCGAGCACGGCGGCGTAGTCCCGCGGTAGCACCTTCACGAAGGCGCTGAGGTCGCCGGACTCGAGCAGGTCGCCCGCCACGGTCGACCCGGTCTCGTCGTGGTGCTGCCGGAGCAGGTCCGTGACGATCTCGACGTCGGCGCTGTCGAGCTCCTCGAGCCGGAGCTCGCCGGTCGCCAGGGCGTCGGTGTTCACGTGCTCGCGACGGAGCCCCAGGACGTACGCCGTGCCACCGGACATGCCGGCGCCGAGGTTCCGGCCGGTCTCGCCGAGGATGAGCGCCAGACCGCCGGTCATGTACTCGAGCGCGTGGTCGCCCACGCCCTCGACGACCGCGGTCGCCCCGGAGTTCCGGACCAGGAAGCGCTCGCCCACGACACCGCGGATGAACATGCTGCCCTGGGTCGCGCCGTAACCGATGACGTTGCCGGCGATGACGTTCTCGGACGCCTCGAACGCGGACTCCGAGTCCGGGCGCACGACGATCGAGCCGCCCGACAGCCCCTTGCCGACGTAGTCGTTGCTGTCGCCCACGAGCCGGAGCGTGATGCCGGCGGGCAGGAACGCACCGAGCGACTGCCCGGCGGACCCGCGGAGCGTGATGTCGATCGACCCGGCGGGCAGGCCGTGCTCGCCGTGGCGGAGCGTGACCTCGTGCCCGAGCATCGTGCCGACGGCGCGCTCCGTGTTGCGGATCGGCAGGTCCAGCGCGATCGACCCCCCGTGCTCGAGCACGTCGGCGGTCTCGTGGATCAGCCGGACGTCGAAGTGCTCGTCGAGCTCGTGGTCCTGGTCGCGCAGGTGGCGACGGGGCTCGTCGCGACCGAACTCCGGGCCGTGCAGCACCGGCGCGAGGTCGAGACCGGACGCCTTCCAGTGCTCGACGGCACGGTCGGTGTCGAGCGCGTCGACCTGGCCGATCGCCTCGTCCAGGCTGCGGAAGCCGAGCTCGGCGAGGAGCTCGCGGACTTCTTGAGCGATGAACTCGAAGAAGTTCACGACGAACTCGGGCTTGCCCGAGAAGCGCTTCCGGAGCTCCGGGTTCTGCGTCGCGACGCCCACCGGGCACGTGTCGAGGTGGCACACCCGCATGAGGATGCAGCCCTCGACCACGAGCGGCGCGGTCGCGAAGCCGTACTCCTCTGCGCCGAGCAGCGCGGCCACGACCACGTCGCGCCCGGTCTTCATCTGCCCGTCGACCTGCACCACGACACGGTCGCGCATGCCGTTCAGCATGAGCGTCTGCTGCGTCTCGGCCAGGCCGATCTCCCACGGGGTGCCGGCGTGCTTCAACGAGTTGAGCGGGGAGGCACCCGTGCCGCCGTCGTGCCCCGAGACGAGCACGACGTCGGCCAGCGCCTTCGTGACACCGGCGGCGACCGCGCCGATGCCGGACTGGCTCACGAGCTTGACGTGGACGCGCGCCGACGGGTTCGCCCGCTTCACGTCGAAGATCAGCTGCTTGAGGTCCTCGATCGAGTAGATGTCGTGGTGCGGCGGCGGCGAGATGAGCCCGACGCCCGCGGTGGCGTGCCGGGTCCGCGCGACCCAGGGGTACACCTTCGTCGGCGGGAGCTGGCCGCCCTCACCCGGCTTCGCACCCTGCGCCATCTTCAGCTGGATGTCGGTGGCGTGCGTCAGGTACATGCTCGTGACGCCGAAGCGGCCGGAGGCGACCTGCTTGATCGCACTGCGACGCTCCGGGTCGAGCAGGCGCTCGACGTCCTCGCCGCCCTCGCCCGTGTTCGAGCGGGCACCGAGGCGGTTCATCGCGATCGCGAGGGTCTCGTGCGCCTCTTGCGAGATCGAGCCGTAGGACATCGCACCGGTGTTGAACCGCTTGACGATCGACTCGATCGGCTCGACCTCGTCCAGCGGGATCGGCTGCCGGACGCCGTGGCGGAACCGGAAGAGCCCGCGGAGCGTCATGAGGTCCTCGGACTGGTCGTCGACCGCCCGGGAGTACTCGCGGAAGATGTCGTACCGGCGGGCGCGCGTCGCGTGCTGCAGGCGGAACACCGTGTCCGGGTTGAACAGGTGCGGCGGTCCCTCGCGGCGCCACTGGTACTCGCCGCCGGTCTGTAGGCGCTCGTGCGAGAGCACCGCGCCGTCCTGCGGGTACGCCTGGGCGTGGCGCTCGGCGTTCTCCTTCGCGATGACCTCGATCCCGACACCGCCGAGGATCGACGAGGTCCCGGTGAAGTACTTGTCGACGAACTCCTGGCTGAGCCCGACGGCCTCGAACGCCTGGGCGCCCGCGTAGCTGGACACCGTCGAGATGCCCATCTTCGACATGATCTTCAGGACGCCCTTGCCGAGCGCCTTGATGACGTTCTTGACGGCTTGCTCAGGGGTGAGCCCGGTGATCATCCCGGAGCGCACGAGGTTCTCGCACGTCTCCATCGCCAGGTACGGGTTGATCGCGGACGCGCCGTAGCCGATCAGGGTCGCGACGTGGTGGACCTCGCGCACGTCGCCGGCCTCGACGATCAGCCCGACCTTCATGCGCTGCTCGGTCCGGATCAGGTGGTGGTGCACGGCGGCGAGCAGCAGGAGGCTCGGCACGGGGGCCTGCTCCGCGTTGCCGTCGCGGTCGGACAGCACGATGAACTGCTTGCCGGACTCGATCGCCGCGTCGACCTCGTCGCACACCGCGGCGATGCGCTTCTGCATCGCCTTCTTGCCGGCGTCGACGCGGTACAGGCCCTTGATCGTCACGGTGAGGTGCCGACCGGACGCCGTCTCGAAGTGCTGGATCTTCGCGAGCTCGTCGTTGTCGATGACCGGGAAGTCGAGCGTGATCTGCTTCGCGTGCTCGGGGCCGGCGTCGAGCAGGTTGCGCTCCGGGCCGAGGCCCATGCCCATCGAGGTGATGACCTGCTCGCGGATCGAGTCGAGCGGCGGGTTCGTCACCTGCGCGAACTGCTGCGTGAAGTAGTCGAACAGCAGACGGGGGCGCTCGGACAGCACCGCGATCGGCGTGTCCGAGCCCATCGCACCGAGCGGCTCGGCGCCGGTCTGCGCCATCGGCCGCAGCAGGATGCGGACTTCTTCCTCGGTGTAGCCGAAGGCGCGCTGGCGGCGGGTGACCGACGCGGGCGTGTGCACGATGTGCTCGCGGTCGGGCAGGTCGGACAGGTTGATCCGGCCTTCGTCGAGCCACTGGGCCCAGGGTCCGGACGCCGCGAGGTCGCGCTTGACCTCGTCGTCCTCGATGATCCGACCGGCCTCGGTGTCCACGACGAACATCCGACCGGGGCGCAGGCGGCCCTTGCGGACGACCTTGCCCGGCGGCACGTCGAGCACGCCGGTCTCCGACCCCATCACGATCAGGCCGTCGTCGGTGACGAGGAACCGGCCGGGGCGCAGGCCGTTGCGGTCGAGCGTGGCGCCGACGATCGCACCGTCGGTGAACGTGATCGCGGCGGGGCCGTCCCACGGCTCCATGAGCATCGAGTGGTACTCGTAGAACGCCCGCAGGTCGGGGTCCATGCCGACCTGGTTCTCCCAGGCCTCCGGCACCATCATCGAGACCGCGTGCGGAAGGCTCCGCCCGGTCAGGGCGAGCAGCTCGAGGGTCTCGTCGAAGGACGCCGAGTCGCTCGCGCCGGGGCTGACGATCGGCAGCAGCGGTGCGAGGTCGCCGAGCAGCTCGCTCTCGAGCTGGGACTGGCGGGCGCGCATCCAGTTGCGGTTGCCGCGGACGGTGTTGATCTCGCCGTTGTGGGCGAGCGTGCGGAAGGGCTGGGCGAGCGGCCACGACGGGAAGGTGTTCGTGGAGTAGCGCGAGTGCACGATCGCGAGCTTCGAGGCGAACCGCTCGTCGCTGAGGTCCGGGTAGAACGGCTCGAGCTGGAGCGTCGTGACCATGCCCTTGTAGACCATGGTCCGGCTCGACAGCGACATGAAGTAGACCTCGAGCCCGTGCTCCGCGCGCTTGCGGAGGCGGAAGGCCTGACGGTCGAGGGCGATCCCGCTCCACGCGGCACCGTGCACGTCGTGCCGGGTGGACGCCACGAAGAGCTGCTCGAACGCCGGCATCGCCGCGCGGGCGAGCGTGCCGAGGACCTCGGGGCGGACCGGCACCGGACGCCAGCCGAGCACCCGGAGCCCCTCTTCGCGCGCGATCCGCTCGACGGCACCCTGCACCGCGTGCCGCTCGTCGTCGTCGGTCGGCAGGTAGGCCGTCCCGACCGCGTACTCCCCCGCTACCGGCAGCTCGAAGTCGACCTCGTCGCGCAGGAACGCGTCCGGCACCTGGCACAGGATGCCCGCGCCGTCGCCGGTGCCCGCGTCCGAACCCACGGCACCGCGGTGCTCGAGGTTGCGCAGTGCTCCGAGGGCGGCGTCGACGATGTCGTGGCCGGCCGTCCCGCGCAGGGTCGCCACCATCGCGAGACCGCAGGCGTCCTTCTCGTTCGCCGGGTCGTACGCGCCGGTCGCGTCCGGCACGGCGGAGAAGCGCCGGTGCGCGGGCAGGAGTGCGCCGGGTGCACGCTGACCGGGTGCACGCTGCGCGGCCTGGGCGGGGGTCGGGTGTGGCTGGAGCGCCATGGGGAACCGTCCTCACGAGGAAGTGGAACAGGGACGTCGGTGGCCCGGTGGTGCGTTCCGCCCGAGCGGGCGGGACTGGTGCCCGTGCACGTCGTCGAGGGTGTGCGCTCACGACGTGCGTGGTCGCGGCGTCGATGGTGACGACGCCGGCCGGTGCAGCGGGTCCGCGTGGTCGGCGGGTGTCGACCGTGCGGCGGGTTGGGGTGGTGCTGTTGCTCGTGTCGGCTGGTGGGCGCCGCGTTACTTCGCGGACCCGCCTGCCGGCACCGGATCGGAGCCCGTGACGGCCGCCGGAGCGTCGTCGTCGTGTTCCGACCAGGTGTCGTCCGAGTCTACATCGGAGGTCCGACGCGGCTGGCGTCCCGGGGCGTACGGGCTCGGTTCCTTGCCGGTGTGTCGCCGCGTCTGGACGATGAAGACGATGATGCCGATCAGGATCGCGGCGAAGGACGCCCACACGTTCGTCCGGATTCCGAAGAACGTCTCGCTCGTGTCGACGCGGATGGACTCGAGCACGGAACGGCCGGTGCCGTACCAGATCAGGTAGAGCGCCATGACCTTGCCCCACTGCAGGCGGAAGCGCTTGTCGAGCAGCAGGATCACGACGACGCCGCAGACGTTCCAGATGATCTCGTAGAGGAACGTCGGGTGGAACAGCGTGCCCTCGGGCAGGCCCTTCGGGAACGCCGGGTTCGACGACTCGATCTGCAGGCCCCACGGCAGGTTCGTCGGCATGCCGAAGAGCTCGTGGTTGAAGTAGTTGCCGAGCCGCCCGAACGCCTGGGCGAGCAGCACGCCGGGCGCGATCGCGTCGATCAGGGTCGTGAAGCGCAGGCCCACCTGGCGGCAGCCGATCCACGCCCCGACCGAGCCGAGGACGATCGCGCCGAAGATGGCCAGACCGCCCTCCCAGATGTAGAGGAAGGACAGCGGGTCGCGGCCCGGGCCGAAGTAGTCGCTGACGTGGGTGAATACGTGGAACAGGCGCCCGCCGATGATGCCGAACGGCACCGCCCAGATCGCGATGTCGATGATGATCCAGCGCTCGACGCCGCGGGCGTTGAGTCGGCGGTTCGCGAGCACCACGGCGGCGACGATCCCGAGCAGGATGCAGATCGCGTAGGCGTGGATGCGGAAGTCGAGGGGCAGCGAGAACCCGAACACGTCACGGAGCCAGGCCGTCAGGTCGAAGTACTGCCAGGCCGTGCTCGGGCTCGGGATGCTCAGGAGGGGCATGGAGGTGCTGTCGCCTTTCGGTGCTCTGCGTCCGCGGGACCGACGCCGGGTCGGCCCCGATCACTGTAGCGCGGGAACCGCGCCCGTCAGGAACGCTGCGGCCCGTCCTGTGGGAACTGTGACGGACGGGAGGCACGGTGCGGGTGACCGACGTCGGTCACCCGCACCGTGCCTCCCGTCCGGGGCGGCGGAGCCGCGGCGCTGCGCGCCTGCGCGCTCAGCGGCGCACGGCACCCGACGTCAGGTCGGCCGCACGGTCCGCGACGCCCTGGACGCCGAGGTCCGCGAGCGCACGCACGAACGCCGAACCGACGATCGCACCGTCGGCGTACTCGAGCACCTCGGTGACCTGGTCGGCCGTCGAGATGCCGAGACCGACACAGGTCCGGGCGACGCCCGCGTCGCGGAGCCGCGACACGACCGTCCGCGCCGCCGTGTCGACGCCGACGCGGGCACCGGTGACGCCCATCGTGGAGACCGCGTACACGAAGCCGCGGCTCGCCTGCACCGCCTGCTGCATCCGGGTGTCGGTGGAGGACGGCGCCGCGAGGAACACACGGTCGAGCCCGGTGCGCTCGGAGGCGTCGATCCAGGCGCGTCCCTCGTCGGGGATGAGGTCGGGCGTGATGAGACCGGACGCTCCGGAGGCCACGAGGTCGTCAGCGAACCGGTCGACGCCGTAGCGCAGCACCGGGTTCCAGTACGTCATGACGAGCACCGGCACGTCCGCGCGGCTCGTGATCTGCGCGACGGCGTCGAACACCTGCGCGACGCGGAAGCCGTTCGCCAGGCTCTCCTCAGCCGCGCGCTGGATGACGGGGCCGTCCATCACGGGGTCGGAGTACGGCAGGCCGAGCTCGATGACGTCGACGCCGTTCTCGGCGAGGGCGACCGCCGCGTCGACGCTCGTCTGCAGGTCCGGGAACCCGGCGGGCAGGTACCCGACGACGGCGCCGGCGCGCTCGGTGTTGGCGGCGTCGATCGTCGCGGCGACCGATCGGGTGGTCTCAGGGTTCGTCACAGCTGCACCGCGTTCTCGTCGAGGATCCCGAAGTAGCGGCTGGCGGACGCCACGTCCTTGTCGCCACGTCCGGACAGGTTGATCAGGATGACGCCGTCCGGACCCAGCTGCTTGCCGAGCTTGATCGCACCGGCCAGGGCGTGCGACGACTCGATCGCCGGCAGGATGCCCTCGGTGCGGCTGAGGAGCCGGAAGGCCTCCATCGCCTCGGTGTCGGTGATCGGCTCGTACGTGGCGCGACCGATCGACGCGAGGTAGGCGTGCTCGGGCCCGACGCTCGGGTAGTCGAGACCGGCCGAGATGCTGTGGCTCTCGATGGTCTGGCCGTCCTCGTCCTGCATCAGGTAGGACATCGTGCCCTGCAGCACGCCGGTGCGGCCGAGCGAGATGCTCGCGGCGTGCCGCCCCGTCTCGATGCCCTCGCCGCCGGCCTCGTAGCCGTAGAGCTTGACGGACTCGTCGTCGAGGAACGCCTCGAAGATGCCCATCGCGTTCGACCCGCCGCCCACGCACGCGGCGACGGCGTCCGGCAGGCGACCGACACGGTCGAGGACCTGCTGACGGGCCTCTTCGCCGATCACCTTGTGGAACTCGCGGACCATCTCCGGGAACGGGTGCGGGCCCGCGACCGTGCCGAGCAGGTAGTGCGTCGACTCGACGTTGGCGACCCAGTCCCGCAGGGCGTCGTTGATCGCGTCCTTGAGCGTGCGCGATCCGGTCTCGACCGGGATCACCTCGGCGCCGAGCAGTCGCATCCGGGCGACGTTCAGCGCCTGACGCTCGGTGTCCACCGCGCCCATGTAGACGACGCAGTCCATGCCGAAGAGCGCCGCAGCGGTGGCCGTCGCGACACCGTGCTGGCCGGCGCCGGTCTCGGCGATGAGGCGCGTCTTGCCGAGGCGCTTCGCGACGAGGGCCTGACCGAGCACGTTGTTGATCTTGTGCGAGCCGGTGTGATTGAGGTCCTCGCGCTTGAGCAGGATCCGGGCACCGCCGGCGTGCTTCGCGAACCGGGGCGCCTCGGTGATGATCGACGGACGCCCGGTGTACTCGCGCTGGAGCGTGTCGAGCTCCTCGCGGAAGGCCGGGTCGGCCCAGGCCTCGCGGAAGGCCGTCTCGAGCTCGTCGAGGGCGAGGACCAGCGACTCGGGGACGAAGCGTCCGCCGAAGTCGCCGAAGTACGGTCCGTGCAGGTCACGCAGTGAGGTCACGATGGGTCTCCCGGATGGGGTCGGCGTGTGCCATCGGGTGGACGGCTGCCGATGGGGACGGTGTCGGTCAGACCCGCGGGCGGCCGAGGCCGTCCGCGGCGTCGATGAACGACGCGAGGGTGGCGGCGGGGTCCGCGCCCGTGACGAGCGCCTCCCCCACCAGGACGACGTCGGCACCTGCGGCGCGGTAGTGCGCGACGTCGGCAGGACCGGCGACGGCGGACTCGGCGACGCGGACGACCCCGTCGGGGATCCGGTCGGCGAGCGACCCGAACAGGTCGCGGTCCAGCGAGAAGTCGGTCAGGTCGCGGGCGTTCACGCCGAGGATGCGCGCACCGGCGTCGAGGCCACGCGAGACCTCGTCCGCGGAGTGCGCCTCGACCAGGACGCGCATGCCGAGCTGCTCGGCCAGGTCGTGCAGCTCGACGAGCCGGGCCTGGTCGAGGGCGGCGACGATGAGCAGCACGAGATCGGCGCCGGCGGCGCGGGCCTCGACCACCTGGTACGGGTCCGCGATGAAGTCCTTGCGGAGCACCGGGACGCCGACGCGCGCCTTGACGGCCTCGAGGTCGGCGAGGCTGCCGAGGAACTTCCGTCCCTCGGTCAGGACGCTGATCGTCGAGGCGCCACCGCGCTCGTAGTCGGCGGCCAGGGCGGCCGGGTCCTCGATGGTGGCCATCGAGCCGCGGGACGGGCTCGCGCGCTTGACCTCGGCGAGGATCTTGACGCGGTCACCCGGGGCGAGGAAGTCGAGCGCGTCGAGGGGCGATGCCACCCGGTCGAGGTCGCGTTCGACGTCCGCGTACGGACGGTCGAGGCGACGGGCGGCGGCGTCCTCGAGGGCACCCGCGACGAGGGTCTCGAGCACGTTCGGCACGACTACTCCGCGTGGTGCTTGGGGACGAACTTCGGGCCGTCGACGCCGTAGCCGGCGCGCTTCATGACGGCACCGACGATGAGCCCGACGACCACGACCGCGGCGGAGGCCCAGACGCCCCACGCCAGGTCGAACCAGAAGAACAGCGTCCCGGCCGCGAACCCGATCAGCATGATCACGACGGCGGTCCAGGCGGCGGGCGAGTGGCCTTCGCCGAGTTCTGCGGGCTCAGTGTTGCTCACGGTGCTCCTCGTTCTGCTCCGGCGCCGTCATCCGATCGGCGCCGCTCCGATCCTACCGTGTCGGTCGTGGACGCCTCGTCCAGGACGGTCGGGTCGTCGCCCGCGCTGAGGTCGTCCCAGTCGGTGACGGCGTCGCGCACGGTCGGGGCCGCCGCACGGGCGTCGGCCGCCGCACCCGCGGTCGCCGCGCCGTACTTCCGGCTCGGCCCGGGCCACGACCGCTGCAGGACCAGGACGGCAACGCCGAGGAGCACGGCGAGGACGCCCCCGGCGATCCCGACGAGCGGCCACGGCGTCACGTCGACGCTCGACACCGCCCGGCGGACCGCGTCGATGTCGCTCACGCCGGCGACCTCGCCCACGGCGCCCTTCGCCGCGGCGACCGGGTCGGCCAAGGCGCTCACGCCGACCGCGACGACACCCGCGCCGAGCAGGACCTCGACCACGCCGAGCACGACGCGGAGCACCCGCCCCGCGATCGTCAGCGCGAGGAAGAGCGCCAGGCTCGCGATGGCCAGCGCGGTGTACTGCGGGACCGCGGCGGCCCCGTCGGCGACGACCCGGGACACGACGGCCGTCCCGGCGTGCAGGTGCACCGTGAACCAGGTCTGCGTCCACGAGAGCATCACGATGCCCGCGACGGCGAGCCCGGCGACGACGGTGATCGGTCGGGAGCGCTTCACGACCGGACCTCGCGCATGCGGTTGGCGGTCGCGACGGCGCGCAGCGGGGCCGCGGCCTTGTTGACCGCCTCGACGTGCTCGGTGTGCGGGTCGGAGTCCGCCACGAGCCCGGCGCCGGCCTGCACCCGGGCGACCCCGTCCTTGATGAGCGCCGTTCGGATCGCGATGGCCAGGTCGGCGTCACCGGCGAAGTCGAAGTACCCGACGACGCCCGCGTAGGCGCCGCGCTTCGCCGGTTCGAGCTCGTCGATGATCTCGAGGGCGCGCGGCTTCGGTGCCCCGGAGAGCGTGCCGGCCGGGAAGGTCGCACGGAAGACGTCGATCGCGGACGCTCCGGGACGCACGGCCCCCTCGACGCTCGACACCAGGTGCATGATGTGGCTGAAGCGCTCGACGGTCATGAACTCCGTGACCGCGACGGACCCCGGCTCGCACACCTTCTGCAGGTCGTTCCGGGCGAGGTCGACGAGCATCAGGTGCTCGGCGCGCTCCTTCGGGTCGGCGAGCAGTTCGTCGCCGAGCCGGACGTCCTCGACCGGGGTCGCGCCTCGGGGCCGCGACCCGGCGATCGGGTGGGTGATCGCCCGACCGTCCTGGACCTTGACGAGGGCCTCGGGCGAGGCACCCACGATCCAGAACCGCTCGTCGGCCGTGTCCGCGAGGGACAGGAAGTACATGTACGGGCTCGGGTTGAGCGTCCGGAGCACCCGGTAGACGTCGAGCGGGTCGGCCGTCACGTCGTGGTCGAACCGCTGCGAGATCACCACCTGGAACACGTCGCCGTCGCGGATGAAGTCCTTCGACCGCACCACCGCGGCCATGTACTCGTCCGGGGTCGAGCGGTGCCGCGGCGTCGGCTCGGCGATCTCGAACGCCTCGGCCACGGTGGCGACGCTCGGCGTGACCAGGTCGGCCTGCATCCGGTCGAGCCGGGACTGCGCGTCCTGCCACATCGTGTCGGCGTCGTCGGTGCCGTCGTTCAGCACGCTGGCGACGAGCAGCACGAGGCCGGTGCGGTGGTCGAGCGCGGCCAGCTCGGACACGAAGGCGAGCGCCTGACCGGGCACGTCGAAGTCGGCGTCCGGCACGTTCGGCAGGTGCTCGAGCTGCCGGACGGCCTCCCACCCGATGAACCCGACGGTCCCGCCGACGAGCGGCGGCGTCCCGGGGACACGCGGGGTCGCCCAGCGCTCGTGCAGCCGCGCGAGCACCTCGAGCGGGGCGCCGTCGAGCGACCCGACGGCGCGCGACGCCGGGATGCCGGTGTCGATCCACGCGGCCCGGTCACCCTCCTGCGTGAGCACGCCGAAGCTCCGCACGCCGACGAACGACCAGCGCGACCAGAGGCCGCCCTGCCCCGCCGACTCGAGCAGGAACGAGCCGGGGCGGCCGTCCGCGAGCTTGCGGTAGACCCCGACCGGGGTCTCGCTGTCGGCGTACAGCGCGCGGACGACGGGCACGACCCGGTGGCCGTCGAGCAGGGCGTCGAAGTCCGGGCGCGTGGTGCTGGTCGAGGTGCTCATCGCATGCCCTCCGGTGCGGTCGCGGTCACGGGGTCGAGGGGGTCCACGTCGAAGCACCGGTGCGCGCCGGTGTGGCACGCGGCGCCGACCTGGTGCACGGTCACGAGCAGCGTGTCGTCGTCGCAGTCCAGGGCCGCGGCGCGCACGTACTGGGCGTGCCCGGAGGTGTCGCCCTTCCGCCAGTACTCGCGGCGCGAGCGGGACCAGAAGGTCACCCGCCCCTCGGTCAGGGTGCGGCGCAGGGCTTCGCGGTCCATCCAGCCGAGCATGAGGACGTCCTTCGTGGACTCCTCCTGCACGACGGCGGGGAGCAACCCGTCCGCACCGAACCGCGCGCGGTCGAGGACCGCTTCCGTGCTGGTGTCGGTGCTGTCGGTCATGAGGCTCCTAGCCTACGGCGTGGTCCGGGCCGGTCGGTGGTGGGACCGCGCCGGTCGGTGGTGGGGACGGACGGACGGACGGGAGGATCGTGGCGGGCCCGCCACGCGCCTCCCGTCCGGCCGTGGGGCGGCAGACTGCGGGACCGGGGCGTCAGCGGACGAGGTGACCCGCGGCGCGCAGCGCCGACTTGACGTCGCCGATCGTCATCTCACCCCGGTGGAAGACGCTCGCCGCGAGGACCGCGTCGGCCCCGGCGTCGACCGCCGGTGCGAAGTGGTCGAGGTGACCGGCGCCGCCCGAGGCGATGACGGGGACCGCGGAGACCGCGCGGACGGCGGCGACGAGTTCGAGGTCGAAGCCGTTCTTCGTGCCGTCGGCGTCGATCGAGTTCACGAGGAGCTCGCCCGCGCCACGCTCGACGCCCTCGCGCGCCCAGGCGATCGCGTCGAGGTCGGACTCGGTCCGCCCGCCGTGCGTCGTGACGACGAACCCGGACGGCATCCGGTCGCTCCGCTTGACGTCGAGCGACAGCACGACCGCCTGTGCGCCGAAGCGGTCCGCGATCTCGCCGACCAGGGCCGGGCGGGCGATCGCGGCGCTGTTCACGCCGATCTTGTCCGCGCCGCACTGCTGCAGGCGGGAGACGTCGTCGACGCTCCGGACCCCGCCGCCGACGGTGAGCGGGATGAAGACCTGCTCGGCGGTGCGGGTGACCGTCTCGTACATCGTCGCGCGGTTCTCGACCGTGGCGCCGACGTCCAGGAAGGTCAGCTCGTCCGCGCCCTGCTCGTAGTAGCGGGCGGCGAGCTCGACGGGGTCGCCGGCGTCCTGCAGGTCGAGGAAGTTGACGCCCTTGACGACTCGGCCGCCGGAGACGTCGAGGCACGGGATGACCCGGACCGCGACCCCGCCGGTCGCGGCCGTCGGCTCCGGGCTGCCGGACGCGGCCGTCGGCTCCGGGCTGCCGGTCGGCTCCGTGCCTTCGGTCGCGGCGTTCACAGGCGTGCGGCGTGGATCGGGCTGACCAGGATCGCCCGGGCGCCGAGGTCGTAGAGCGCGTCCATGATGAGGTTCGCGTCCTCGCGCGGGATCATCACGCGGACGGCGGACCAGTCACGGTCGTGCAGCGGCGACACCGTGGGCGACTCGATGCCGGACGCCACCGCGGTCGCCTGCCCGAGCAGGCCCGTCGGGATGTCGTAGTCGAGCATCACGTAGCCGCGGGCGACGAGCACGCCCTGCAGCCGGCGGCGGAGGACGTCGATGCCCGGGATGGTCTCGTCGGTCGAGATGAGCAGCGCGGTCGACTCGAGGATGACCGGGCCGAAGATCTCGAGGCCGGCCGCGCGGAGCGTGCTGCCCGTCGAGACGACGTCGGCGACCGCGTCGGCCACGCCGAGACGCACCGCGCTCTCCACCGCGCCGTCGAGCTTCACCAGGGTCGCCGTGACGCCGTGCTGGGCGAGGAACTCGCCGACCAGGCCCGGGTAGCTCGTCGCCACCCGGACGCCCTCGAGGTCCTGCAGCTCGGTGAACCGGCCGGGCGTGCCCGCGAAGCGGAAGGTCGAGTCGGCGAACCCGAGCGCGTCGACCTCGTGCGCCGCCGACCCGGAGTCGAGGAGCAGGTCGCGGCCGGTGATGCCGACGTCGAGTGCGCCGGAACCGACGTACGTAGCGATGTCCCGGGGACGGAGGAAGAAGAACTCGACGCCGTTGCGCTCGTCGAGCAGGTGCAGCGCCTTCGGGTCGCGGCGACCGGCGTACCCGGCCTCCTTGAGCATCTCGGACGCGGTCTCGGACAGGGAGCCCTTGTTGGGCACGGCGATGCGGAGCATCAGGTGGTCTGCTTTCTGCTGGAGGTCGGGACGGCTGCGGGGGCGGTGGCGCTCCGTGCGCGACGCGCCTGCCTACAGATGTCGCCAGACGTCCGCCGGGGTGAGCCCCTTCGCGACCATGAGGACCTGCAGGTGGTAGACCAGCTGCGAGATCTCCTCCGAGGTGCGCTCGTCACCCTCGTACTCGGCCGCCATCCAGACCTCGGCGGCCTCTTCCACGATCTTCTTGCCGATCTGGTGCACGCCGGCGTCCAGTTCGGCGACGGTGCCGGAGCCCTCGGGGCGCGTGCGCGCCTTCTCGGTCAGCTCCGCGAACAGGTCGTCGAACGTCTTCACGGGGACCAGGCTACCGTCCTGCGCGGGTCCCGCCGACGCACCGTCCGGACGGGAGGCACGGATCGCCGCCGGCTCGCCGGTCACGTCGTCGACGTGGTCGGTCCGCGTCACGCGCGTGCCGCCGCTGCTGCCTCGCGCAGGTCCGCGATGCGCTGCGCCGGCTCGCCGCCGTAGACCGCCGATCCGGCGACGAGCGTGTCCGCGCCGCTCCGGACCGCCTCGGGGACGGTGTCGACGGCGATGCCGCCGTCCACCTCGAGCCAGACGTCGAGCCCGGACGCGTCCACCGCAGCGCGGGCGTCGGCGAGCTTCGGCATCACGGACGGCATGAACGACTGGCCGCCGAAGCCCGGCTCGACGGTCATGAGCAGCACCATGTCGTAGGCGTCGAGGTGGCGCAGGACCTGCGTGACGGGCGTCCCGGGCTTGATCGCCACCGCGGCACGGGCACCGTTCGAGCGGATCGCGGCCGCGGTGGCGACCGGGTCAGCGGCGGCCTCGAAGTGGAACGTGACGCTCGAGGCACCCGTCTCGGCGTACTTCGGCGCCTGCGTGTCGGCGTCGGTGATCATCAGGTGGACGTCGAGCGGGACCGGCGAGACCTCCTGCAGGCGCTGCACGATCGGCAGGCCGAGGGTCAGGGTCGGCACGAAGTGGTTGTCCATCACGTCGACGTGCACGAGGTCGGCGCTCTCGATGCGGTGCAGCTCCCGCTCGAGGTTCGCGAAGTCAGCGGACAGGATGCTCGGCGCGATGCGGATGGTCACCGCACAACCCTACCGACGCCCGCCCGGCCGCCGCCGCGCTGCCCCGCCGCCGCCCGTCGTCAGGCGGTGCGGCGGAACAGCGCGACGAACATGGCGTCGGTGCCGATCCGGTGCGGCCAGAGCTGCACGGTGCGGCCGTCCGCGACCTGCGGGTCCCTGGAGGCGACGCCGCGCACGACCCCGGCGGTGTCGAGCTGTTCGAGCACGTCGCCGTGCCTTGCCATGAGCGCGTCGACCTGCCCGCGCGTCTCGGCGAGGTGCGGCGAGCACGTGACGTACGCGAGCGTTCCGCCGGGGGCCAGGGCCCGGACGGCCGCGTCGAGCAGCTCGGCCTGGAGCGCCGCGAGCTCGGGGACGTCCTCCGGTTGCTTCCGCCACCGTGCCTCGGGCCGACGACGGAGGGCGCCGAGTCCGGTGCACGGCGCGTCGAGCAGGACGCGGTCGAACCGCTCGTCGCCCGGCTTGCCGAAGCGACGCCCGTCACCCTCGACGACGGTCACGACGTCGTCGCCGGCGACGGTCGCGAGGGCCTTCCGCACCAGTCCGGCACGCGCCGGCACGAGTTCGTTCGCGACCAGGGTCGCACCGCCCTGCGCTGCCTCGGCGGCGAGGAGCGCGGCCTTGCCGCCCGGCCCGGCGCACATGTCGAGCCACCGCTCCCCCGCCCGGACGGCGGAGGACCGGCTGAGCGCGAGTGCGGCGAGCTGCGAGCCCTCGTCCTGCACACGGAGCCGACCGGCCGCGACGCCCGGCACGCGCGCGGGGTCGCCGGTCGTCCCGCGGATGCCCACCGGGGACACCGGTCGCGCGTCCGTCTCGTCCCGCTGCGGACTGACGGGAGGCTCGTCCTGCGTCGCCTGGTCGTCCTCGGTCGCCGACGTGGCCGGGTCCGGCACGGCCTCGGCCGCCTGCACGTCCTCGGCCACCTGCACGTCCTCGGCCGTCGCGAGGCCCGGCAGCGCCACGAGCTGCACGCGCGGTGCGACGTTGTCGGCGGCCAGGAGCGCGGCGAGCTCGTCCCGGGAGCGTTCGGCGGCGAGGGCGTCCCGGAGCGCTGCGACCACCCAGGCCGGGTGCGACCAGCGCGTCGCGAGCAGGGCGTCGCCACCCCGGCCCTCGGTGATCAGCGCGTCCCACTCGTCGTCGGTGCGGGCCGCGACCTTGCGGAGCACGGCGTTGACGAAGCCCGTGGCACGGCGGGCACCGATCTCGCGGGTGAGCTCCACCGTCGCGGAGACGGCGGCGTGCGTCGGGGTGCGCATCCCGAGCAGCTGGTGCACCCCGAGCCGCATCACGTCGAGCACGTCGGACTCGACGTTGTCGACACGACGGCCGGAGGCGACGCCGATGATCGCGTCGTACCGGCCGAGCATCCGGATCGACCCGTAGGTCAGCTCGGTGGCGAACGCGGCGTCGCGGGCGGACAGGCCGGCACGGCGGATCCGGGTCGGCAGGAGCAGGTTCGCGTAGGCGTCGTCGACCTGCACGGCGCGGAGCACGTCGAACGCCACCCGACGGGCGCTGACCGTGCGCGGGCCGCGGCGCTGCTGCGCGGGGCTCACGACAGGACCTTCCCGTCCAGCGCGCCGAGGCCGCGTGCCCAGGCGGCACCGTCCATCGCCTGCTTGCCGGCCGGCTGCACCTGGAGCAGTGCGAGGGGCTCGTCCGCGGTGCCGACGAGCAGGCGACCGTCGACCAGCCCGAGCGCGCCGGGCGCGAGCCGCGGGACGGCGGAGGTCGCGCCTCCCTCCCGAGTGCTGCGCAGCAGCTTCACGCGGGTCTCGCCGAGGTGGGCGAACGCGCCGGGCTCGGGCGTCACGCCGCGGAGGCGGGCGTGCACGACGGCAGCAGGCGCGGTGAAGTCGATCCGCCCGTCCGCGATCGTCGTCTTCGGGGCGAGGGTCGGCTCGCCGACCTGCTCGCGGGCGACGGCGGTGCCCGCTGCGAGGGCGTCGACGACGCGCAGGACGGTCTCGGCACCGCGCTCGGCCATCGCGGCGAGGACCTCGCCCGCGGTCGCCTCGGGGTCGATGTCGAACGGGTCGCTCGCGTACACGGGCCCGGCGTCGAGCGCCTCGACGAGCTGGAAGACCGTCGCGGCGGTGCGGGTGTCGCCGGCCATCACCGCGCGCTGGACCGGGGCGGCACCGCGGTACGCCGGCAGGTCGGAGAAGTGCAGGTTCACCCAGCCGAGCCGGGGCGCGTCGAGGGCCGGGCGGCGGAGCAGTGCACCGTAGGCGACGATGACCCCGAGGTCGGCCCGCAGGTCCACCAGGCGCGCAGTGACGTCGTCGTCCACCCGCGTCGCCTCGATCACCGGCAGGCCGAGTTCCGCCGCGACCTGCGCGACCGGGGTCGGCGTGAGGACGCGCTTCCGGCCCTGCGGTGTCGGCGGCCGGGTGAGCACGGCGGCGATCTCGTGGTCGGACGCCGCGAGGCGACGGAGGGAGGGGACGGCCGCAGCGGGGCTGCCGGCGACGACGAGGCGCATGGGTTCCATCGTCCCACGGGCCGAGGTGTCCGACGCGCGCGGGCATCGCGGATCCCCGAACACGCTGCGAGCCCGCTGAGTAGCGTCCGGGTCATGAGTGACGTGACCACCTCCACCAACCGCTACGCCGGCTCGTCGATCCAGAAGGTCGCGCTGGTCGTCGGCATCGTCTTCCTGCTCGTCGGGATCGCCGGGTTCGTGCCCGGGCTGACGTCCGGCGACCTCGGCGGTGCCGGACACGGCTCGATGGCGATGCTGCTCGGGATCTTCCAGGTCTCGGTGCTGCACAACATCGTGCACCTGCTGTTCGGCGTCGTCGGCCTGCTCGCGGCGAACCGGGCGACCGGCTCCCGCATGTACCTCGTGATCGGCGGGGTCGTCTACTTCGTGCTCTGGGTGTACGGGCTGTTCACCGCCGGCACGATGTCCGGCGCGAACTTCGTGCCGCTCAACTGGGCCGACAACTGGTTGCACCTCGTGCTCGCGATCGGCATGGTCGCCCTCGGCGTCGTGTTCCCGCGCGGTCGCCGGACGCCCGTCGGCGCCTGACCCCCGGGGCCTGCCCCCTGGGCCTGCCCCCGGGAGCCGGCCCGCGAAACGCAACGTCGGCGGTTGCTCGCAGCGGTATGTCGCTGCGAGGAACCGCCGACGTTGCGTGTTGCGAGGGGATCGTCAGGCGGGGACGGCGGCGCGCGCGGCCACGAAGGCCTCGACGCAGCGGTCGACCTGCTCGGGGGTGTGCGCGGCGGAGAGCTGCACCCGGATGCGTGCCCGCCCCTCCGGGACCACCGGGTAGCTGAACGCCGTGACGTAGACCCCGCGGGCCTGCATCTCGTCGGCGATCCGGGCCGTGCGCGCCGCGTCGTGGAACATCACCGGGACGATCGGGTGTTCCCCGGGCAGCAGCTCGAACCCGGCGTCGGTCATCGACGACCGGAAGCGCGCGGCGTTCGCGGCCAGCCGGGCGCGGGCGTCGTCCGATCGCTCGATCAGGTCGAGCGCCGCCACCGTGCCCGCGGCGATCACCGGGGCGAGCGAGTTCGAGAACAGGTACGGCCGGGAACGCTGGCGCAGCAGGTCGACGATCTCCCGGCGGCCGGAGACGTACCCGCCCGAGGCCCCGCCGAGTGCCTTGCCGAACGTCCCGGTCAGGACGTCCACCCGGTCCGCGACCCCGCACAGCTCGGGCGTGCCCCGTCCGTGCGCGCCGACGAACCCGACGGCGTGCGAGTCGTCCACGACCACGAGGGCGTCGTACCGCTCCGCGAGATCGCAGATCTCGGCCAGCGGCGCGATCGACCCGTCCATCGAGAACACGCCGTCCGTGACCACGAGGCGGAACCGGGCGTCCGCGGCGGCGGCGAGCTGCGCCTCCAGGTCGGCGGTGTCCCGGTTCCGGTACCGGAACCGGCGCGCCTTGCTGAGCCGGATGCCGTCGATGACCGACGCGTGGTTCAGCTCGTCGGAGATCACTGCGTCCTCCGGACCGAGCAGGACCTCGAACAGCCCGCCGTTCGCGTCGAAGCACGACGAGTACAGGATCGTCGCCTCGGTGCCGAGGAAGCCGGAGACCCGTTCCTCGAGCTCGAGGTGCAGGTCCTGCGTGCCGCAGATGAACCGCACGCTGGCCATCCCGTACCCCCAGCGATCGAGGGCGTCCTTCGCGGCGTCCACGAGCTCCGGGGCGTCCGCGAGCCCGAGGTAGTTGTTCGCGCAGAAGTTCAGCAGCTCCGTTCCGCCGGCCTTGATCGCCGCGCGCTGGGGGCCGGCGATGCCGCGCTCCCGCTTCGTCAGCCCCGCCGCCTCGATGCCCGCGAGCTCTGCCTGCAGATGGTCCTTGATCGCGCCGTACATCACGCCTCCGTCCAGTCGATGACGACCTTGCCGCCGTCCGCGCTCGCCGCCGCGGCGAACGCCTGCTGCCAGTCCCGTGCCGGGAAGCGCCCGGACACGAGCGAGCCGATCCGACCGCGGAGCGCCGCGCTCGTCTGCAGCATGCTGCTCATGGTCTGCCACGTCTCGAACATCTCGCGGCCGTAGATCCCCTTCACGGTGAGCATGTGCGTGACGACCTTCCCCCAGTCGACCGCGATCGGCCCGGACGGGAGTCCGAGCATCGCGATCCGGCCGCCGTGGTTCATCGTCTCGACCATCGCCGGCAGGGCCGTGGGCGCGCCGGACATCTCGAAGCCGACGTCGAAGCCCTCGCGCATGCCGAGCCGCTGCTGGGCGTCGCGGAGGGCCCCGACCGCGTCCTGCGAGCCGGCGGTCGCCGCCCCACGTCCGGCGCCGGCGTCCGACACGTCGACGGCGAGGTCCGCGCCCATCGTCCTGGCGAGGGCGAGCCGGTTCGCACTGACGTCGGTGCCGACGACGAACCGGGCGCCGGCGTGCCGTGCGACGGCGATCGCCATGAGCCCGATCGGACCGCAGCCGGTGACGAGCACGTCCTCGCCGACGAGGGGGAACGCGAGCGCCGTGTGCACCGCGTTGCCGAGCGGGTCGAAGAGCGCGGCGACCTCGGGGTCGACGTCGGTGTGGTGCACCCAGACGTTCGCGGCGGGAAGCGTCAGGTACTCCGCGAAGGCGCCGTCCCGCTGCACGCCGACGCCCTTCGTGCGGATGCACATCTGGCGGCGGCCGGCCCGGCAGTTCCGGCAGGTGCCGCACACGATGTGGCCCTCACCGGAGACCCGGTCCCCCACGGCGACGTCGCGGACGGCGGACCCGACCTCGACCACCTCGCCGGAGAACTCGTGCCCGGGGACGAGCGGTGCGGAGACGGCCGACGCGGCCCAGTCGTCCCACCGCTCGATGTGCAGGTCGGTCCCGCAGATCCCGGTGCGGAGCACCCGGACGAGCACCTCGTCCGTGGCGGGGACCGGCACCGGTCGTTCGGTCATGATCAGTCCCGGACCGGCGTCCGGCTTCCAGAGCGCGCGCATCGGCGTCACCTCGTCACCTCGTTGTGCGTGTGGTGTGTTCGGCGGTGGCTCGTGGCCACCGTCCCTCAGCCTGGCACAGGTGGCCTCGACGCGCGGGGGCGGTCAGACCTCGGCGAAGGGCTCGGCGTCGTCGAGCCGGACGCGGAGCGTGGGTGCCGCACGACGGCGGTTGCCGCCGGGGAGCACCCGCCGGGTGGAGGAGCGCCGGATGACCTCGGCCTTGAGCGTCGCCGCGACCTCGGCGCCGTGCGCGTACGGGAACCGCACGATGGCCCGGACGGTGCCGGACGCCGGGTCGTCCTCGACCGGCACCGGACCGAGCACGTCGCCGACCAGGGTGTCCCCGAGGGCCTCGACCGCGGCCGTCACGGCGTCGTCCGTGCCGGTCAGGGTCGCGACCCGCACCGCCGGTGGGAAGTGCAGCGCGCGACGGTCGACGAGCTCCTCGTGAGCGGGGCCGTCGAGCCGCCAGGTGGCCATCGCGGTCGCGAGCCGGCCGCCGATGCCCACCAGGTAGACCTCGGACCCGGGGGCGCCCTTCGCCGCGGCGCCCGTCCAGAACCGCAGCACGTCTTCCTGCACGCGGAGGCCCTCGCGGGCGAGCATGCGCTCCCCGTCGAGCAGGAGCACGCAGGCGTAGCCGCCCGGCACGTTCGGCTCCGCGCCGCGGGTGGCGACGACGACCGAGGGGCGGGCGGGGACCTCGTCGAGCGGTCGGGAACCGTCGGCGACGACGATGCGGGTGCCCGGGAACGCCCGGCCGAGCTCGTCGGCGGTGCGCTGTGCGCCCTGCCCGACGGGCTTCACGGTGCCGTTGCCGCACGTCGGACACCGGAAGCCCACGGCGAGGGCGCCGCAGAACCGGCACTGCGGAGTCGCGCCGCGGTGGGGTTGGCCGAGCGGTCCCCCGCACACCCGGCAGTGCGCCCGTTCGCCGCACTCGGCGCAGACCAGGCCGGTGCCGAACCCGGGACTCGCGACCTGCACGAGCACCGGCCCGTGCTGACTCGCCTCGCGCGCAGCACGCCAGGCGGTGCTCGGGATGCGTGCCTGGGCCGCGAACCCCTCGGCACCGCCCTGCTGCACCGTCGGGATGACCTTCGGGGTTGGCTGCCGGTACGGAGCGACCTCGTCGAGCCAGTGCAGTTCGACGAGCCGTTGCACGTCGGTGCTCCGCGCGTGCGAGACGAACAGCAGCCCGGCGCCGGACTGGGCCGCCCGGACGAGCGCGACGTCACGGGTGTGCACGTACGGTGCCCGGGGCTCGACGAACGAGGCGTCCCCGTCGTCCCACACGACGATCAGACCGAGGTCGGTCGCCGGCGCGTACATCGCGGTGCGGTTGCCGATCGCCACGACGGCGTGCGACCGGGCCTGCAGCAGTGCCTTCGCCCGCGCGCCGTTCGTCTGCTTGGCGTCGAAGCGCACGACGCGCTCGACCGGCAGCACGGCGAGGAGTGCCCGCTCGAGGTCGGTGACGTCACGGAAGTCGGGGACCGCGACGACCACGGACTGCTCCGCGGCGACGGCGTGCGCCGCGGCCTGGGCGATCGTGGCGGCCCAGCCGGGGACCCAGACCGGATCCGGTCCCGGCTCGGGAGCAGCGGGAGCCGGGTCCGGGCGCAGCGCGACGGGGCTCGGCGCGACCGCGACGGGGTGCAGCGCGACCGGGTGCGGCAGGGCGGCCACCGCAGCGCGTCCGTGGTCAGAGACCAGCGCCTCCAGGACGCCCTCGGCGTACCCGGCGACGGGGCCGGCCGTGACCGACGGCGGCGACCACTCGGGATCCCGCGCGAGCCAGGCCTTCTCGGCGCGCACCTGCCGGGGCGGGACGGCGAGTCGGAGCACGTCGGAGGCGACACCCGCGGCCCGGTCGGCGACGGCCCGGGCGAGCGACCAGATCTCCGGTGCCAGGACCGGCACCGGCGAGACGACCTGCTCGACCGGGCTCAGCTCCCCCGCGAACGTCGTGTCGGCGTCGGCGGCGTCCGCCGCGACGACCTCGACCACCCAGGCGTCGGACATCCGCGCCCCGGTGCGCAGCGGCACCTTGACGCGGACGCCCGGCACGCAGTCGTCCTCGAGCTCGGCCGGCACCCGGTAGTCGAACAGACGGTCCAACTGCGGGAGCGGCGAGTCGAGGACGACACGCGCGACGACGGGCACGCGGTGCCCTAGACGGTGGCGGCGACGAGTCCTGCGGCGGCGCGGAGTTCCTCGACGCGGTCGAGCTGCTCCCAGGTGAAGCCGGGCAGCTCGCGGCCGAAGTGGCCGTACGCCGCGGTCTGTGCGTACCGGGGCTTGAGCAGGTCGAGGTCGCGGATGATCGCGGCCGGACGCAGGTCGAACACCTGCGTGATCGCGGCCTCGATCGTGGCGTCGTCGACGTGCCCTGTGCCGAACGACTCCACGTACAGCCCGACGGGCTTCGCGCGGCCGATGGCGTACGCCACCTGCACCTCGAGCCGGTCCGCGAGCCCCGCCGCGACGGCGTTCTTCGCGACCCAGCGCAGCGCGTACGCGGCCGAGCGGTCGACCTTCGACGGGTCCTTGCCGCTGAACGCGCCACCACCGTGCCGGGACGCACCGCCGTACGTGTCGACGATCACCTTGCGGCCGGTCAGCCCGGCGTCGCCCTGGGGACCACCGATCTCGAACCGACCGGTCGGGTTCACGATCACGTCGACGTGCGACGAGTCCAGGTCCACCAGGTCGAGCACCGGACGGATCACGTGCTCGGTGATCTGCGCCGTGAGCTCGGCGAGCGTCACCGCCGGCGAGTGCTGCGTCGAGAGCACGACGGTCTCGACGGTCTTCGGGACGACGCCGTCGTACCCGACCGTGACCTGCGTCTTGCCGTCGGGGCGGAGGAAGTCGAGCACACCGGTCTTGCGGACCTCGGCCAGACGCTCCGCCAGGCGGTGCGCGAGCCAGATCGCGACGGGCATGTACTCGGGCGTCTCGTTCGTCGCGAAGCCGAACATGATGCCCTGGTCGCCGGCACCCTGCCGGTCGAGCGGGTCGACGCCTGCGCCGGAGCGGCTGTCCAGGGACTCGTCGACGCCCTGCGCGATGTCCGGCGACTGCGCACCGATCGAGACCTCGACACCGCAGGTGCGACCGTCGAACGAGACCTCGGACGAGTTGTACCCGATGCCCGTGATGACGTCGCGGACGAGCTTGGGGATCTCGACGTAGCCCGAGGTCGTGACCTCGCCGGCGACGTGCACCAGCCCCGTCGTCACCATCGTCTCGACGGCGACGCGGGCGTGCGGGTCGACCGTGAGCAGCGCGTCGAGGATCGTGTCCGAGATCTGGTCGCAGATCTTGTCGGGGTGCCCCTCCGTCACCGACTCGGACGTGAAGAGGCGCAGGTTGGTGCTCGTCACCGCGGTCAGTCGGTGGGCTGCTGCTTGGTGACGGTCAGCTTGTCCTCGTTGATCTCGTGGAGAGCGACGGACAGCGGCTTGTCGTCGATGGTCGAGTCGACGAGCGGCCCGACGTTGTCGAAGAGCGACCCCTCGTGCAGGTCCGCGTAGTAGTCGTTGATCTGACGAGCGCGCTTCGACGCGAAGATGACGAGCGCGTACTTCGACTCCACCTTGGACAGCAGGTCGTCGATGGGCGGGTCGATGATGCCCTGGGGGTTGGCCATGGTGTCTCCAGTCGGCAGAAGATGGTGTGTGCCCCGGAGGGCACGGGCGCTCCCGGCTAGGGCGCAGTGAACAAGTCTACGACTTCTCGTGCCGCGGTGCCGACATCGGAGTTCACGATCCGCACGTCGAACTCGTCCTGGGCGGCGAGCTCGACCTTGGCGGTCTCGAGCCGGCGGGCCTGTTCCTCGGCGGACTCGGTGCCGCGGCCGATCAGGCGGCGGACGAGTTCCTCCCAGGTCGGCGGGAGCAGGAACACCAGGACCGCCTCGGGCATGGCGTCGCGCACCTGCCGCGCGCCCTGCAGGTCGATCTCGAGCATCACCTTGTCGCCGGCGTCGAGCGCGCGGTCGATGGGCGGCCGCGGGGTCCCGTAGCGGTAGGAGTTGTGCACGACCGCCCACTCCAGGAGCTCGCGGTCGCGGATCATCCGGTCGAACTCGGCGTCGTCGACGAAGTAGTAGTGCACGCCGTCGACCTCGCCCGGGCGTGGTTTCCGGGTGGTCGCGGAGACGCTGAGGTTCACGTCCGGGTACTGCTCACGGATGTACGCGCTCACCGTGCCCTTGCCCACGGCCGTGGGTCCGGCGAGCACGACGAGCTTCGACGTGCCACGCTTCCGGCCGCGCGCGGCGAGCCAGTCGGCCAGGGCCGAACGCTGCCGCGAGCCGAGTCCACCGAGGCGCTTCGACGGCGCGATCCGCAGCTCGCTCATGACGGCCTCGGCCCGGGCGGGACCGATGCCCGAGATGCTCGTCAGGAGGTCGCGGACGCGCAGCGACTTCTCGGCGGGCAGGTCGGCGTCGGACCAGGCCGCGCGGGCTACCTCGAGGGGGCTGCGCTCCCCCGACGCGACCTGCGCCTTGACCGCTGCCCGGGCGCGTCGCGCGGCCACGGCGGCGCGGGCGGCGGCGACCCGGTCGACCTCCGGCGGGTTCCGGTGCGCGGGGAGACCGCTGCGGTCGACGGGTGCGCCGTCCGTGCCGTCCGTCACGCGGCCACCTCCAGCGCCGCACGGATGCGGTCCGCCCGCTCCTGCACGAGCCCGGCGACCCCGTCGGGGCCGGCGGAGAGCAGCCCGCGGGACTCGCTCACGAGCACCTGCTCGGCACGCGAGCCGTACAGCGACCGGAGGTCCTCGATCCGGGCGCCCTGCGCACCGAAGCCCGGGGCGAGCACCGGCGCGGAGCCGATGGCCGCCGCGTCGATGCCGAAGTCGTCGAGGTCGAGGGTGGCGCCGAGCACGAGCCCGACGTCCCCGAGCGGCTGGTCGCCGCCGGTCCGGTTGTCGTCTGCCACATCGAGCACGATACCGGCCGCGACCGTCCGGCCGGCACGCGGGCCCTCGGCGACGACCGCCGTCTGCAGCAGTCGTGCCTCGGGGTTGCTCGTCGCGGCGAGCACGAAGACCCCCGCACCGTTCCGGCGCGCCACGTCGACGGTGCCGACGAGCGACCCGTAGCCGAGGTACGGCGAGACCGTCATCGCGTCGGCCCGGAACGGCCCGTCCCGGTCCAGCCAGGCCAGCGCGTAGTCGTCTCCGGTCGAGCCGATGTCGCCCCGCTTGACGTCGGCGACGACCAGGAGGCCCGCATCACGTGCCCGACGGACGGTCGCGTCGAGCGCGCGGTAGCCGGCGACCCCCGCCGCCTCGAAGAAGGCGACCTGCGGCTTGACGATCGCCGCGCGGCCGGCGGCCGCGTCGACCAGGGCGGCGCCGAACGCCGTCAGCCCCTGCTCGTCGCGGCCGAGCCCCCACGCCGCCAGGGTGGCGGCGTGGGGGTCGATGCCGACGCACAGTGCGGAACGCGACGCGATGGCGGCGGCGAGCCGCACGCCGAAGGGGGCCGTGCCTCTCCCCACCGGCACGGCCGGCCCGCCGCTGGCGCGTCGGTCCGGAACCGGCGGCGTGGGCCCTGTCCGGGTGTCAGCTGCCACGGGACCGGCCGTCACCAGGTCGCGCGCTCGAGCGCGTAGTCCTGCAGGCTGCGGACGCTGTGCGGCGTGCCGATCGTCTCGATCGCCGCGACCGCTGCACCCAGCTGCGCGATGGTCGTGAAGAGCGGCTTGTCCGCCGCGACCGTCGCCGCGCGGATCTCGTACCCGTCCGCGCGACCGGCGGCACCGGACGGCGTGTTGATGACGATGTCGACCTCGTCGCGGGCGAGCAGGTCGACGACGCTCTCACCGCCCTCGCTGTACTTGCCGACCAGCGTGACCTCGATGCCGTTGCGGCGGAGCACCTCGGCGGTGCCCTCGGTCGCGGTGATCGTGAAGCCGAGCTGCTGCAGGCGGTGCACCGGCAGGACCACCTGGCGCTTGTCGGTGTCCGCGACGCTCACGAACACCGTGCCGCTCGTCGGCAGGCCGCCGTACGCGGCGTCCTGCGACTTGAGGAAGGCGCGGGGGAAGTCGCGGTCGATGCCCATGACCTCGCCCGTGGAGCGCATCTCCGGGCTGAGCACCGAGTCGACGACCTGGCCGTCGTGGGTGCGGAAGCGGCGGAAGGGCAGCACGGCCTCCTTGACGGCGACCGGTGCCTGCGCGGGCACGGACGAGCCGTCACGCTCGGGCAGCAGGCCCTCGGCGACGAGCGCGTCGATCGAGGTGCCGGTCATGATGCGGCTCGCGGCCTTCGCGAGCGGGATGCCGAGCGCCTTCGAGACGAACGGGACCGTGCGGCTCGCGCGGGGGTTCGCCTCGAGCACGTAGAGCACGCCGGCGCCGATGGCGAACTGGACGTTGAGCAGGCCCTGCACGCCGATGCCGCGTGCGATCCGCTCGGTGGCCTCGACCACGCCGCGGATCTCCGCCTTGCCGAGTCCGACCGGGGGCAGGGTGCACGCCGAGTCGCCGGAGTGGATGCCGGCCTCCTCGATGTGCTCCATGATGCCGCCGATGTACAGGCGCTCCCCGTCGAACAGCGCGTCGACGTCGATCTCCACCGCGTCGTCCAGGAACCGGTCGACGAGCAGCGGGAGCTCCGGTCCGATGATCGCCTGGTCGGCCATCCGGTCGAAGTAGTCCGCCAGGGCGGCCGGGTCGTAGACGATCTCCATGCCGCGGCCGCCGAGCACGAACGACGGGCGGACGAGGACCGGGTAGCCGATCTCCTCGGCGACCGCGGTCGCGCTCGCCAGGTCGTGCGCGGTGCCGTTGCGCGGCGCGAGCAGGCCGGCCTGCTCGAGGATCGCGGAGAACTGCCCGCGCTCCTCGGCAGAGTCGATCGCTGCGGGGCTCGTGCCGAGGATGGGGATCCCGGCCGCCTCGAGCGGCTTCGCCAGGCCCAGGGCGGTCTGGCCGCCGAGCTGCACGACGACGCCGACGAGCTCGCCGGAAGCGGCCTCGGCCTCGATGACCTCGAGGACGTCCTCTGTGGTGAGCGGCTCGAAGTAGAGCCGGTCCGAGGTGTCGTAGTCGGTCGACACCGTCTCCGGGTTGCAGTTGATCATGATCGTCTCGAACCCGGCCTCGCTGAGCGCGAAGGAGGCGTGGACGCACGAGTAGTCGAACTCGACGCCCTGGCCGATGCGGTTCGGGCCGGAGCCGAGGATGACGACCTTCTTGCGGTCGCTCGGGGCGACCTCGGTCTCGGTGTCGTACGACGAGTAGTGGTACGGCGTGAGGGCGGGGAACTCGCCGGCGCAGGTGTCGACCGTCTTGAAGACGGGGCGGATGCCAAGGGCGTGCCGCGCGGTGCGGGCCTCCTGCTCGGAGATCCCCCGCAGGCCCGCGATCTGGGCGTCGCTGAAGCCGTGCTCCTTGGCCCACCGCAGGGTGTCCGCGTCGAGCGTCTCGGCTGCTGCGATCTCGGCCGCGACCTCGTTGATGAGGACGATCTGGTCGATGAACCACGGGTCGATCTTCGTGGCCTCGAAGACCTCGTCCGCGGTGGCGCCGGCGACGAGCGCCTGCTGCACCGTGACGATGCGGCCGTCGGTCGGAGTCTGCGCCTTCTCGAGCAGCGCGTCCTTGTCGAGCTCGGCCGCCGGCGTGTCCCAGTGGAAGCTCGAGCCGCGCTTCTCGAGGCTGCGCAGCGACTTCTGCAGCGCGGTGGCGTAGTTCCGGCCGATGGCCATCGCCTCGCCGACGCTCTTCATCGTGGTGGTGAGCGTGGCGTCGGCCGCCGGGAACTTCTCGAACGCGAACCGCGGGGTCTTCACGACGACGTAGTCGAGCGTCGGCTCGAAGCTCGCCGGCGTGACGCGCGTGATGTCGTTCTCGATCTCGTCCAGCCGGTAGCCGATCGCGAGCTTCGCGGCGATCTTGGCGATCGGGAAGCCCGTGGCCTTCGACGCGAGCGCCGACGAGCGGGAGACGCGCGGGTTCATCTCGATGACGATGAGCCGGCCGTTCGACGGGTCGACGGCGAACTGGATGTTGCAGCCACCGGTGTCGACACCGACGCGACGGATGATGTCGATGCCGATGTTCCGCATGTTCTGGTACTCGCGGTCGGTCAGCGTCAGCGCGGGGGCGACCGTGATCGAGTCGCCCGTGTGGACGCCCACCGGGTCGACGTTCTCGATCGAGCAGATCACGACCGTGTTGTCGAAGTTGTCCCGCATGAGCTCGAGCTCGTACTCCTTCCATCCGAGGATCGACTCCTCGAGGAGCACCTCGGTGGTCGGGCTGGACTGCAGGCCGTCGCCGACGAAGCGGACGAGCTCCTCCTCGTTGTAGGCGAAGCCCGAACCGAGGCCACCCATCGTGAAGGACGGCCGGACGACGAGCGGGTATCCGAGGTCGGCCGCGAACGCCTTCGCTTCCTCGAGGGTGTGCGCGATGTGGCTGCGGGCCACGTCGGCGCCGGACTCGAGGACGAGCTCCTTGAAGAGCTGGCGGTCCTCGCCGCGCTGGATCGCGTCGACCTTGGCGCCGATGAGCTCGACGCCGTACTTCTCGAGGATGCCCTCGGCGTCGAGCTTGATCGCCGCGTTGAGGGCCGTCTGACCGCCGAGGGTCGGCAGGACCGCGTCGGGCTGCTCGATCTTGATGATCTCCTCGAGCGACGCGCTCGTGATCGGCTCGATGTAGGTCGCGTCGGCGAAGTCCGGGTCGGTCATGATCGTCGCCGGGTTCGGGTTGACGAGGATGACGCGGACGCCCTCGGCGCGGAGGACGCGGCACGCCTGGGTGCCGGAGTAGTCGAACTCGGCGGCCTGCCCGATGACGATCGGGCCGGAGCCGATGACGAGGACGGAGTTGATGTCTGCGCGCTTCGGCATCAGTTGACTTCCTTCGTGACGTCGGCTGCGGGGGTCGTGGCGGTGGCGGTGGCCGCGTCGAGCGGCTCCCCCGCACGGCGCGCGCGGACCAGGTCGGCGAACCGGTCGAACAGGTACATGGAGTCGTGCGGGCCGGCCGCCGCCTCCGGGTGGTACTGCACGCTGAAGGCGGGCACGTCGAGGGCGCGGAGCCCCTCGACCACCTGGTCGTTCAGGGAGTAGTGCGAGACCTCGACCCGACCGAACCCGGCGGGCGACTCGACGACCTGGTCCAGGGGCGCGTCGACCGCGAAGCCGTGGTTCTGGCTCGTGATCTCGACCTTGCCCGTGGCGGTGTCGAGCACCGGCTGGTTGATCCCGCGGTGGCCGAACGGGAGCTTGTAGGTACCGAAGCCCAGCGCGCGGCCGAGGAGCTGGTTGCCGAAGCAGATGCCGAAGAACGGGCGGCCGGTCCGCAGCGACTGCTGCAGGAGTTCGACCTGCGCGTCGCTCGCGGCGGGGTCGCCGGGGCCGTTCGAGTAGAAGAGGGCATCGGGATCCAGCGCCGACAGCTCGGCCGCGGTGATGTCCTGCGGCACGACGTGCACCTCGAACCCGCGCTCGGCGAGGTAGCGGGTGGTCGACGCCTTCACGCCCAGGTCGAGCACGGCGAGCCGGCCGATCTGCTCCCCGACGGCCGGGACCACGTAGGTCTCCGGCGTGGAGACGATCGACGAGAAGCTCGCACCCTGCATCGCGGCCTGGTCGCGGACGGCGGCCAGCTGCTCGTCGGCGGACAGGTCCGCGTCCGCACCGCTGAAGACGCCGCCCTTCATGGCGCCCGCATCGCGGATCCGACGCGTCAGCGCGCGGGTGTCGATCCCGGAGATGCCGACGATGCCGTCGCGCTCCAGGTGGTCGTCGAGCGTGGCGTTCGCGCGGTGGTTCGACACGACGCGGCTGGGGTCGCGGACGACGTAGCCCGCCACCCAGATGCGACGGGACTCGGGGTCCTCGTCGTTGACGCCGGTGTTGCCGATGTGCGGTGCCGTCTGCACCACGATCTGTCCGGCGTAGGACGGGTCGGTCAGCGTCTCCTGGTAGCCGGTCATGCCCGTGGCGAAGACCACCTCACCGAGGGATCGGCCTCGGGCGCCGTACGCCCATCCGTCGTACCGGGTGCCGTCCTCGAGGACCAGCACGGCCCGTTCGCGTGTCATCAGTTCGTCCCTTCGCCCGCGGGGTGCGGGTGTTCGTGCGTCGTCGTCAGTCCCTGCAGGGCGGCGAGTGCTGCTGCGCCGCCCTCCGGGAACCGGAAGTAGGTGTCGAGGTCCGTCGCACCTGCGGCGCCGGTCGCCGTCCATCGCAGACGGACCAGTCCCCCGGGCTCGACCACACGGTCGATGGCCCACGTGGCGCGGTCGGCGCCGCGCACGGCGTCCACCGCGATCCAGCGGTCCACGGCGCCGGCGTGGTGCAGGACCACCCCGGTGTCGTGGACGGTCACCCCGCCGCGGCCCCGGAACCCGAGACCGCCGGCGGTGATGCGTTCGAGTGGCTCGTCGGCGCGGGTCGTCGCGACGGTGAACCCGTCCCAGGACCCGGCTGCCGGTCCGACGTCGGTCGGGACCGGGACGGGAGGCACGGCTGCCGTCTGGTGCCTGGCCCGCGTCCGCCAGGTGCGCGCCATGGCGACGAACAGCAGGGCGACGAGGGCCAGGACGATCCCGCCGACGAGCCAGCGCAGCGCGTCACCACTCATGCCGTCGCCTCCGCCCGCACGCTGCGCGCGTGCGCCGCGACGGTCTCGGCGTCGACGAGCCGGCCGTCGAGCACCGTCGGGGCGCCGTGGTGGAAGGTCGCGACGACCCGTCCGGGCAGGCGCATCCCGAGGTACGGGGAGTTCTGCGACTGGCCGGCAAGATCCGCCACGGAGAACTCGCGGACGGCCGCCGGGTCGTAGAGGGCGAGCTCGGCTGGAGCGCCCTCGACGATGCGCTGTCCGTGGCCCTCGACCTGCCCGATGCGCGCCGGCGCCTCGGACAGGACGCGCGCGACGTCCGCCCAGTCGAGCTGTCCGGACTCGACCACGGCCGCGTGCACGACGCTGAGCGCCGACTCGAGTCCGACCATGCCGTTCGCGGCGGCCGGCCACTCGCAGCACTTCGCCTCGGCGGTGTGCGGCGCGTGGTCGGTGGCGACGATGTCGATGGTGCCGTCGGCGAGTGCGGCGCGGAGCGCGTCCACGTCCTCGCGCGAGCGGAGCGGCGGGTTCACCTTGTACTTGGCGTCGTACCCGGGCGCGCCGTCGACCCCGGCGATGAGGTCCTCGGTGAGCACGAGGTGGTGCGGCGTGACCTCGGCGGTGACGTCGATGCCGCGGGACTTGGCCCAGCGGATGACCTCGACGCTGCCCGCGGTCGAGACGTGGCACACGTGCAGGCGCGCTCCGACGTGGTCGGCGAGCAGCACGTCGCGGGCGATGATCGCCTCCTCCGCCACCGCGGGCCAGCCGGCGAGCCCGAGCTCCGACGACAGCCGGCCCTCGTTCATCTGCGCGCCGATGGTGAGCCGCGGTTCCTGCGCGTGCTGCGCGAGGACCCCGCCGAAGCCCTTGATGTACTCGAGCGCCCGGCGCATGAGCAGCGGGTCGGCGACGCAGGACCCGTCGTCCGAGAACACCCGGACCTTCGCCCTGCTCGTCGCCATGGCCCCGATCTCGGACAGGTGGGTTCCCTGCAGCCCCTGCGACACCGCACCGATCGGGCGGACCGTGACGTACCCGGCGTCGTCGCCGAGCGCCTGCACCTGCTCGACGACCCCCGCCGTGTCGGCGACCGGCGAGGAGTTCGCCATCGCGTTCACCGCGGTGAAGCCGCCGGCGGCCGCCGCTCGCGACCCGGTGAGCACCGTCTCGGACTCCTCGAAACCGGGCTCGCGGAGGTGCGTGTGGAGGTCCACGAGGCCGGGCAGCGCGATCAGCCCGTCAGCGTCGACGACCGTGGCCCCGGCCGCGTCGAGACCGGACCCGACCGCGGTGATGCGCCGCGCCTCCAGGCGGATGTCGGCACGCGTGCCGTCGACCAGCTGCGCGCCACGGATGAGGTGAGCGGTCATGCGACGGACTCCTTCGGTTCGTGCTCGCCCGTCAGGGCGAGGTAGAGGACGGCCATCCGGACCGACACGCCGTTCGCGACCTGCTCGACGACGGTCGAGCGGGGGTCGTCGGCGGCGACGCCGGCGATCTCGAGTCCGCGGTTCATCGGCCCCGGGTGCATGATCAGCGTGCGCTCGGACAGGGCCGCCGCGCGGGCCGCCGTCAGGCCGAAGTGCCGCGTGTACTCGCGGGGGTTCGGGAAGAACGCGTCGTTCATGCGCTCCTGTTGGATGCGGAGGAGCATCACGACGTCCGGGTCCTCGGCGAGGGCCGCGTCGAGGTCGTGGTGCACTGCTCCGCCGAACGGGCGGTCGACCGCCGGCAGGAGCGTCGGCGGAGCGGCGAACGTGACCTGGGCGCCGAGCGTGCGGAGGAGCCAGGCGTTCGACCGGGCGACGCGGCTGTGCAGGACGTCGCCGACGATCGTCACGCGGACACCGTCCAGGGCCGCGCCCCGGCTGGCGTCACCGTGCAGCCGACGGCGCATCGTGAAGGCGTCGAGGAGCGCCTGGGTCGGGTGCTCGTGCGTCCCGTCGCCGGCGTTCACCACCGGGACGTCGATCCAGTCGGCCTCGGCGAGGACCCGCGGAGCGCCGGACGCGGGGTGCCGCATCACGATGCCGTCGATGCCCATCGCGCCGAGGGTCTGCACGGTGTCCTTGAGCGACTCGCCCTTCGAGACGCTCGAGCCCTTCGCAGCGAAGTTGATGACGTCGGCGGAGAGCCGCTTCGCCGCCGCCTCGAAGGAGATGCGGGTGCGGGTGGAGTCCTCGAAGAACAGGTTGACGACGGTCTTGCCGCGGAGGGCCGGGAGCTTCCGGACCTCGCGCGTGTTGACCTCGGCCATCTCCTCGGCGACGTCGAGGATCCGGACGGCCTCGTCGCGCGACAGGTCGGCGGTGGAGAGCAGGTGGCGCATCAGGCGTCGTCCCCCCGCTGCTCGATCACGACTTCGTCGGTGCCGTCGGTCTCGGTGAGGCGCAGCGTCACCCGCTCGTCGGACGCCGTCGGCAGGTTCTTGCCGACGTGGTCCGCCCGGATGGGGAGCTGCCGGTGCCCGCGGTCGACGAGCACGGCGAGCCGCACCGCACGGGGCCGCCCGATGCCCTGCAGGGCGTCGAGGGCGGCCCGCACGGTGCGGCCGGAGTACAGCACGTCGTCGACGAGCACGACGACCTTGCCGTCGATGCCGCTCGTCGGGATCGTGGTGCGGTGCGGTGCACGACCGATGCCGTGCCCCAGGTCGTCCCGGTGCATCGTCACGTCGAGCGTGCCGAGGCGCTGGTCGCGCTCGGCGGCCCACTCGGGCTCGATGTCCGCGAGCAGCGACGCGAGCCGCTCGGCCAGGACGGCACCCCGCGTCGGGATACCCAGGAGCACGAGGTCCGAGGCACCGTGGTTGGCCTCGAGGATCTCGTGCGCGATGCGTGTCAGGGCACGCATGATGTCGGGCTGTTGCAGGACCGTTCTGGTGCCCACGCCGACCTCCTTCCCCGCCTCACCGGACGGACTTAAAGGACGCTGACGTGGTCAACCCTACCGGGACTCCTGGTCCCCTGCGACCGTCCGGCCGGACGGTCGCAGGGGACCAGGAGTCCCGGTAGGGTTGACCACGTCAGCGTCCTTTAAGTCCGTCCGGTGAGGCGGGGAAGGAGGTCGGCGTGGGCACCAGAACGGTCCTGCAACAGCCCGACATCATGCGTGCCCTGACACGCATCGCGCACGAGATCCTCGAGGCCAACCACGGTGCCTCGGACCTCGTGCTCCTGGGTATCCCGACGCGGGGTGCCGTCCTGGCCGAGCGGCTCGCGTCGCTGCTCGCGGACATCGAGCCCGAGTGGGCCGCCGAGCGCGACCAGCGCCTCGGCACGCTCGACGTGACGATGCACCGGGACGACCTGGGGCACGGCATCGGTCGTGCACCGCACCGCACCACGATCCCGACGAGCGGCATCGACGGCAAGGTCGTCGTGCTCGTCGACGACGTGCTGTACTCCGGCCGCACCGTGCGGGCCGCCCTCGACGCCCTGCAGGGCATCGGGCGGCCCCGTGCGGTGCGGCTCGCCGTGCTCGTCGACCGCGGGCACCGGCAGCTCCCCATCCGGGCGGACCACGTCGGCAAGAACCTGCCGACGGCGTCCGACGAGCGGGTGACGCTGCGCCTCACCGAGACCGACGGCACCGACGAAGTCGTGATCGAGCAGCGGGGGGACGACGCCTGATGCGCCACCTGCTCTCCACCGCCGACCTGTCGCGCGACGAGGCCGTCCGGATCCTCGACGTCGCCGAGGAGATGGCCGAGGTCAACACGCGCGAGGTCCGGAAGCTCCCGGCCCTCCGCGGCAAGACCGTCGTCAACCTGTTCTTCGAGGACTCCACCCGCACCCGCATCTCCTTCGAGGCGGCGGCGAAGCGGCTCTCCGCCGACGTCATCAACTTCGCTGCGAAGGGCTCGAGCGTCTCGAAGGGCGAGTCGCTCAAGGACACCGTGCAGACCCTCGGCGCGATGGGCATCGACGGCATCGTGATGCGGCACCCCGCGTCCGGCGCTCCGCGGGTCCTCGCCGAGGCCGACTGGATCGACGTCCCGGTGGTGAACGCCGGCGACGGGACGCACGAGCACCCGACCCAGGCGCTCCTCGACGCCTTCACGATGCGCCGTCGGCTGCACGGTGACGCCAGCCGGGGCGCGGCCCTGGACGGTGTCCGCGTGACGATCGTCGGCGACGTCCTGCACAGCCGCGTCGCCCGGTCGAACGCCTGGCTCCTCCGCACGCTCGGCGCCCAGGTCACGTTCGCCGCTCCGCCGACGCTCCTGCCGGCGGTCGACCGCCCGTTCGGCGGAGCAGTGCACCACGACCTCGACGCGGCCCTCGCCGAGGACCCGGACGTCGTGATGCTCCTCCGCATCCAACAGGAGCGCATGAACGACGCGTTCTTCCCGAACCCCCGCGAGTACACGCGGCACTTCGGCCTGACGGCGGCCCGCGCGGCGGCCCTGTCCGAGCGCACGCTGATCATGCACCCGGGGCCGATGAACCGCGGACTCGAGATCGCCGGCGTCGCCGCCGACGACCCCCGCTCGACCGTCGTCGAGCAGGTCGCGAACGGCGTGTCGGTCCGGATGGCCGTCCTCTACCTCGCCCTGACGGGCGAGCACGAACCGAAGGAGTCCGTCGCATGACCGCTCACCTCATCCGTGGCGCGCAGCTGGTCGACGGCACGCGTGCCGACATCCGCCTGGAGGCGCGGCGCATCACCGCGGTCGGGTCCGGTCTCGACGCGGCCGGGGCCACGGTCGTCGACGCTGACGGGCTGATCGCGCTGCCCGGCCTCGTGGACCTCCACACGCACCTCCGCGAGCCCGGTTTCGAGGAGTCCGAGACGGTGCTCACCGGGTCGCGAGCGGCGGCCGCCGGCGGCTTCACCGCGGTGAACGCGATGGCGAACTCCTCGCCGGTCGCCGACACGGCGGGGGTCGTCGAGCAGGTGCAGGCGCTCGGCGACGACGCCGGGTACGTCACGGTCCGCCCGATCGGTGCGGTGTCGCAGGGGCTGCAGGGAACCCACCTGTCCGAGATCGGGGCCATGGCGACGAGCAGGGCGAAGGTCCGGGTGTTCTCGGACGACGGGTCCTGCGTCGCCGACCCGCTGCTCATGCGCCGGGCGCTCGAGTACATCAAGGGCTTCGGCGGGGTCCTCGCGCAGCACGCGCAGGAACCGCGGCTCACCATCGGCGCGCAGATGAACGAGGGCCGGCTGTCGTCGGAGCTCGGGCTCGCCGGCTGGCCCGCGGTGGCGGAGGAGGCGATCATCGCCCGCGACGTGCTGCTCGCCGACCACGTCGGAGCGCGCCTGCACGTGTGCCACGTCTCGACCGCGGGCAGCGTCGAGGTCATCCGCTGGGCCAAGTCCCGCGGCATCGACGTCACCGCCGAGGTCACGCCGCACCACCTCGTGCTCACCGAGGACCTCATCGCCGGGGTCGACGGCGCGCCCGGGTACGACGCCAAGTACAAGGTGAACCCGCCGCTCCGCTCGCGCGAGGACGTGGACGCGCTCCGCGCCGCACTCGCCGACGGCACCATCGACATCGTCGCCACCGACCACGCGCCGCACACCGCCGAGGCGAAGTGCTGCGAGTGGCCGGCCGCCGCGAACGGCATGGTCGGACTCGAGTCGGCGCTCAGCGTCGTGCACGCGGCCGTGGTCGAGTCCGGACAGCTCGACTGGGCGGACGTCGCGCGCGTCCTGTCCGAGGCGCCGGCGCGCATCGGGCAGGTCGAGGGCCACGGACAGCGCATCGTCGAGGGCGCTCCAGCCGAGCTCGCCCTCTACGACCCGGCGGCCGTCCGCGAGTTCTCCGTGGCGGATCTTGCCGGCCAGTCGCAGAACTCCCCGTACCTCGGGATGCGCCTGCCCGGACGGGTCGTCGCGACCTTCCACCACGGCGCCCCGACGGTGCTCGACGGCCGGCTCGTCGACGCCGAGACCGTCGCGGCGCACGCGCGCAGCGTGCGGGCGGAGGCGACGGCATGAGTGGTGACGCGCTGCGCTGGCTCGTCGGCGGGATCGTCCTGGCCCTCGTCGCCCTGCTGTTCGTCGCCATGGCGCGCACCTGGCGGACGCGGGCCAGGCACCAGACGGCAGCCGTGCCTCCCGTCCCGGTCCCGACCGACGTCGGACCGGCAGCCGGGTCCTGGGACGGGTTCACCGTCGCGACGACCCGCGCCGACGAGCCACTCGAACGCATCACCGCCGGCGGTCTCGGGTTCCGGGGCCGCGGCGGGGTGACCGTCCACGACACCGGGGTGGTCCTGCACCACGCCGGCGCCGTGGACCGCTGGATCGCGGTGGACGCCGTGCGCGGCGCCGACCGCGCCACGTGGGCCATCGACCGTGTGGTCGAGCCCGGGGGACTGGTCCGTCTGCGATGGACGGCGACCGGCGCCGCAGGTGCGACGGACCTCGACACCTACTTCCGGTTCCCGGAGGGCGGCGCAGCAGCACTCGCCGCCCTGCAGGGACTGACGACGACGCACGAACACCCGCACCCCGCGGGCGAAGGGACGAACTGATGACACGCGAACGGGCCGTGCTGGTCCTCGAGGACGGCACCCGGTACGACGGATGGGCGTACGGCGCCCGAGGCCGATCCCTCGGTGAGGTGGTCTTCGCCACGGGCATGACCGGCTACCAGGAGACGCTGACCGACCCGTCCTACGCCGGACAGATCGTGGTGCAGACGGCACCGCACATCGGCAACACCGGCGTCAACGACGAGGACCCCGAGTCCCGTCGCATCTGGGTGGCGGGCTACGTCGTCCGCGACCCCAGCCGCGTCGTGTCGAACCACCGCGCGAACGCCACGCTCGACGACCACCTGGAGCGCGACGGCATCGTCGGCATCTCCGGGATCGACACCCGCGCGCTGACGCGTCGGATCCGCGATGCGGGCGCCATGAAGGGCGGCGTCTTCAGCGGTGCGGACGCGGACCTGTCCGCCGACGAGCAGCTGGCCGCCGTCCGCGACCAGGCCGCGATGCAGGGTGCGAGCTTCTCGTCGATCGTCTCCACGCCGGAGACCTACGTGGTCCCGGCCGTCGGGGAGCAGATCGGCCGGCTCGCCGTGCTCGACCTGGGCGTGAAGGCGTCGACCACCCGCTACCTCGCCGAGCGCGGGTTCGAGGTGCACGTCGTGCCGCAGGACATCACCGCGGCCGAGGAGCTGGTTGCCGAAGCAGATGCCGAAGAACGGGCGGCCGGTCCGCAGCGACTGCTGCAGGAGTTCGACCTGCGCGTCGCTCGCGGCGGGGTCGCCGGGGCCGTTCGAGTAGAAGAGGGCATCGGGATCCAGCGCCGACAGCTCGGCCGCGGTGATGTCCTGCGGCACGACGTGCACCTCGAACCCGCGCTCGGCGAGGTAGCGGGTGGTCGACGCCTTCACGCCCAGGTCGAGCACGGCGAGCCGGCCGATCTGCTCCCCGACGGCCGGGACCACGTAGGTCTCCGGCGTGGAGACGATCGACGAGAAGCTCGCACCCTGCATCGCGGCCTGGTCGCGGACGGCGGCCAGCTGCTCGTCGGCGGACAGGTCCGCGTCCGCACCGCTGAAGACGCCGCCCTTCATGGCGCCCGCATCGCGGATCCGACGCGTCAGCGCGCGGGTGTCGATCCCGGAGATGCCGACGATGCCGTCGCGCTCCAGGTGGTCGTCGAGTCGCCCGCCGGGTTCGGTCGGGTCGAGGTCTCGCACTACTCCCTGAACGACCAGGTGGTCGAGGGGCTCCGCGCCCTCGACGTGCCCGCCTTCAGCGTGCAGTACCACCCGGAGGCGGCGGCCGGCCCGCACGACTCCATGTACCTGTTCGACCGGTTCGCCGACCTGGTCCGCGCGCGCCGTGCGGGGGAGCCGCTCGACGCGGCCACCGCCACCGCCACGACCCCCGCAGCCGACGTCACGAAGGAAGTCAACTGATGCCGAAGCGCGCAGACATCAACTCCGTCCTCGTCATCGGCTCCGGCCCGATCGTCATCGGGCAGGCCGCCGAGTTCGACTACTCCGGCACCCAGGCGTGCCGCGTCCTCCGCGCCGAGGGCGTCCGCGTCATCCTCGTCAACCCGAACCCGGCGACGATCATGACCGACCCGGACTTCGCCGACGCGACCTACATCGAGCCGATCACGAGCGCGTCGCTCGAGGAGATCATCAAGATCGAGCAGCCCGACGCGGTCCTGCCGACCCTCGGCGGTCAGACGGCCCTCAACGCGGCGATCAAGCTCGACGCCGAGGGCATCCTCGAGAAGTACGGCGTCGAGCTCATCGGCGCCAAGGTCGACGCGATCCAGCGCGGCGAGGACCGCCAGCTCTTCAAGGAGCTCGTCCTCGAGTCCGGCGCCGACGTGGCCCGCAGCCACATCGCGCACACCCTCGAGGAAGCGAAGGCGTTCGCGGCCGACCTCGGATACCCGCTCGTCGTCCGGCCGTCCTTCACGATGGGTGGCCTCGGTTCGGGCTTCGCCTACAACGAGGAGGAGCTCGTCCGCTTCGTCGGCGACGGCCTGCAGTCCAGCCCGACCACCGAGGTGCTCCTCGAGGAGTCGATCCTCGGATGGAAGGAGTACGAGCTCGAGCTCATGCGGGACAACTTCGACAACACGGTCGTGATCTGCTCGATCGAGAACGTCGACCCGGTGGGCGTCCACACGGGCGACTCGATCACGGTCGCCCCCGCGCTGACGCTGACCGACCGCGAGTACCAGAACATGCGGAACATCGGCATCGACATCATCCGTCGCGTCGGTGTCGACACCGGTGGCTGCAACATCCAGTTCGCCGTCGACCCGTCGAACGGCCGGCTCATCGTCATCGAGATGAACCCGCGCGTCTCCCGCTCGTCGGCGCTCGCGTCGAAGGCCACGGGCTTCCCGATCGCCAAGATCGCCGCGAAGCTCGCGATCGGCTACCGGCTGGACGAGATCGAGAACGACATCACGCGCGTCACGCCGGCGAGCTTCGAGCCGACGCTCGACTACGTCGTCGTGAAGACCCCGCGGTTCGCGTTCGAGAAGTTCCCGGCGGCCGACGCCACGCTCACCACCACGATGAAGAGCGTCGGCGAGGCGATGGCCATCGGCCGGAACTACGCCACCGCGCTGCAGAAGTCGCTGCGCAGCCTCGAGAAGCGCGGCTCGAGCTTCCACTGGGACACGCCGGCGGCCGAGCTCGACAAGGACGCGCTGCTCGAGAAGGCGCAGACTCCGACCGACGGCCGCATCGTCACGGTGCAGCAGGCGCTCGTCGCCGGCGCCACCGCGGACGAGGTCTTCGAGGCCACGAAGATCGACCCGTGGTTCATCGACCAGATCGTCCTCATCAACGAGGTCGCGGCCGAGATCGCAGCAGCCGAGACGCTCGACGCGGACACCCTGCGGTGGGCCAAGGAGCACGGCTTCAGCGACGCCCAGATCGCGGGCCTGCGGGGGATCTCCGAGCAGGAGGCCCGCACCGCGCGGCACGCCCTTGGCATCCGCCCCGTCTTCAAGACGGTCGACACCTGCGCCGGCGAGTTCCCCGCCCTCACGCCGTACCACTACTCGTCGTACGACACCGAGACCGAGGTCGCCCCGAGCGACCGCAAGAAGGTCGTCATCCTCGGCTCCGGCCCGAACCGCATCGGCCAGGGCGTCGAGTTCGACTACTCGTGCGTCCACGCCTCCTTCGCGCTCAGCGAGGCCGGGTTCGAGACGATCATGATCAACTGCAACCCGGAGACGGTGTCGACCGACTACGACACCTCGGACCGGCTCTACTTCGAGCCGCTCACCACAGAGGACGTCCTCGAGGTCATCGAGGCCGAGGCCGCTTCCGGCGAGCTCGTCGGCGTCGTCGTGCAGCTCGGCGGCCAGACCGCCCTGGGCCTGGCGAAGCCGCTCGAGGCGGCCGGGATCCCCATCCTCGGCACGAGCCCCGCAGCGATCGACTCTGCCGAGGAGCGCGGGCAGTTCTCCGCGATCCTCGAGCAGGCCGGCCTGCTCGCGCCGCGCAACGGCACCGCGCACGACCTGGCGAGCGCGACCGCGGTCGCCGAGGAGATCGGCTACCCGGTCCTCGTCCGCCCGTCGTTCGTGCTCGGCGGCCGCGGCATGGAGATCGTCTACGACCCGGCCGCCCTGGCGGACTACTTCGACCGGATGGCCGACCAGGCGATCATCGGACCGGAGCTCCCGCTGCTCGTCGACCGGTTCCTGGACGACGCGGTGGAGATCGACGTCGACGCGCTGTTCGACGGGGAGCGCCTGTACATCGGCGGCATCATGGAGCACATCGAGGAGGCCGGCATCCACTCCGGCGACTCGGCGTGCACCCTGCCCCCGGTCGGACTCGGCAAGGCGGAGATCCGCGGCGTGGTCGAGGCCACCGAGCGGATCGCACGCGGCATCGGCGTGCAGGGCCTGCTCAACGTCCAGTTCGCCATCGGCGCCGGCGTGCTCTACGTGCTCGAGGCGAACCCCCGCGCGAGCCGCACGGTCCCGTTCGTCTCGAAGGCGCTCGGCATCCCGCTCGCGAAGGCCGCGAGCCGCATCATGACCGGCACCTCGATCGACGCGCTCGTCGCCGAGGGCCTGCTGCCCGAGCGTGACGGCTCGTCCGTGCCCGCGCAGGCACCGGTCGCCGTCAAGGAGGCCGTGCTGCCCTTCCGCCGCTTCCGCACCCACGACGGCCAGGTCGTCGACTCGGTGCTCAGCCCGGAGATGCGCTCCACGGGCGAGGTCATGGGCATCGACCGCGACTTCCCCCGCGCCTTCCTCAAGTCGCAGGACGCCGCGTACGGCGGCCTGCCGACGAGCGGCACGGTGTTCGTGAGCGTCGCGGACACCGACAAGCGCCAGGTGGTCCTGCCGGTGCACCGCCTGCAGCAGCTCGGCTTCACGATCACCGCGACCGAGGGCACCGCCGAGGTGCTCCGCCGCAACGGCATCGAGGTCACGCTGGTCGGCAAGTACAGCGAGGGCGGTGAGAGCGTCGTCGACCTGCTCGCCCGCGACGAGGTCGACATCGTCATCAACACGCCGTCCGGTGCCGCCGGTCGCGCGGACGGGTACGAGATCCGCGCGGCGACGGTCGCGGCGGACAAGCCGCTCTTCACGACCATCGCGCAGCTGGGTGCAGCGGTCGCGGCGATCGAGACGATCGGCACGCCGCACAGCGTCCGCAGCCTGCAGGACTACGCGCTCGAGCGCGCGGTAGCCGGCGACCCCCGCCGCCTCGAAGAAGGCGACCTGCGGCTTGACGATCGCCGCGCGGCCGGCGGCCGCGTCGACCAGGGCGGCGCCGAACGCCGTCAGCCCCTGCTCGTCGCGGCCGAGCCCCCACGCCGCCAGGGTGGCGGCGTGGGGGTCGATGCCGACGCACAGTGCGGAACGCGACGCGATGGCGGCGGCGAGCCGCACGCCGAAGGGGGCCGTGCCTCTCCCCACCGGCACGGCCGGCCCGCCGCTGGCGCGTCGGTCCGGAACCGGCGGCGTGGGCCCTGTCCGGGTGTCAGCTGCCACGGGACCGGCCGTCACCAGGTCGCGCGCTCGAGCGCGTAGTCCTGCAGGCTGCGGACGCTGTGCGGCGTGCCGATCGTCTCGATCGCCGCGACCGCTGCACCCAGCTGCGCGATGGTCGTGAAGAGCGGCTTGTCCGCCGCGACCGTCGCCGCGCGGATCTCGTACCCGTCCGCGCGACCGGCGGCACCGGACGGCGTGTTGATGACGATGTCGACCTCGTCGCGGGCGAGCAGGTCGACGACGCTCTCACCGCCCTCGCTGTACTTGCCGACCAGCGTGACCTCGATGCCGTTGCGGCGGAGCACCTCGGCGGTGCCCTCGGTCGCGGTGATCGTGAAGC
>NZ_CP054593.1:1850602-1932911 GCF_013347165.1 Curtobacterium sp. Csp2 | reverse complement strand
GTGGGCTCGGAGATGTGTATAAGAGACAGGAGCTACCCGTGCCTTCGGTCGCGGCGTTCACAGGCGTGCGGCGTGGATCGGGCTGACCAGGATCGCCCGGGCGCCGAGGTCGTAGAGCGCGTCCATGATGAGGTTCGCGTCCTCGCGCGGGATCATCACGCGGACGGCGGACCAGTCACGGTCGTGCAGCGGCGACACCGTGGGCGACTCGATGCCGGACGCCACCGCGGTCGCCTGCCCGAGCAGGCCCGTCGGGATGTCGTAGTCGAGCATCACGTAGCCGCGGGCGACGAGCACGCCCTGCAGCCGGCGGCGGAGGACGTCGATGCCCGGGATGGTCTCGTCGGTCGAGATGAGCAGCGCGGTCGACTCGAGGATGACCGGGCCGAAGATCTCGAGGCCGGCCGCGCGGAGCGTGCTGCCCGTCGAGACGACGTCGGCGACCGCGTCGGCCACGCCGAGACGCACCGCGCTCTCCACCGCGCCGTCGAGCTTCACCAGGGTCGCCGTGACGCCGTGCTGGGCGAGGAACTCGCCGACCAGGCCCGGGTAGCTCGTCGCCACCCGGACGCCCTCGAGGTCCTGCAGCTCGGTGAACCGGCCGGGCGTGCCCGCGAAGCGGAAGGTCGAGTCGGCGAACCCGAGCGCGTCGACCTCGTGCGCCGCCGACCCGGAGTCGAGGAGCAGGTCGCGGCCGGTGATGCCGACGTCGAGTGCGCCGGAACCGACGTACGTAGCGATGTCCCGGGGACGGAGGAAGAAGAACTCGACGCCGTTGCGCTCGTCGAGCAGGTGCAGCGCCTTCGGGTCGCGGCGACCGGCGTACCCGGCCTCCTTGAGCATCTCGGACGCGGTCTCGGACAGGGAGCCCTTGTTGGGCACGGCGATGCGGAGCATCAGGTGGTCTGCTTTCTGCTGGAGGTCGGGACGGCTGCGGGGGCGGTGGCGCTCCGTGCGCGACGCGCCTGCCTACAGATGTCGCCAGACGTCCGCCGGGGTGAGCCCCTTCGCGACCATGAGGACCTGCAGGTGGTAGACCAGCTGCGAGATCTCCTCCGAGGTGCGCTCGTCACCCTCGTACTCGGCCGCCATCCAGACCTCGGCGGCCTCTTCCACGATCTTCTTGCCGATCTGGTGCACGCCGGCGTCCAGTTCGGCGACGGTGCCGGAGCCCTCGGGGCGCGTGCGCGCCTTCTCGGTCAGCTCCGCGAACAGGTCGTCGAACGTCTTCACGGGGACCAGGCTACCGTCCTGCGCGGGTCCCGCCGACGCACCGTCCGGACGGGAGGCACGGATCGCCGCCGGCTCGCCGGTCACGTCGTCGACGTGGTCGGTCCGCGTCACGCGCGTGCCGCCGCTGCTGCCTCGCGCAGGTCCGCGATGCGCTGCGCCGGCTCGCCGCCGTAGACCGCCGATCCGGCGACGAGCGTGTCCGCGCCGCTCCGGACCGCCTCGGGGACGGTGTCGACGGCGATGCCGCCGTCCACCTCGAGCCAGACGTCGAGCCCGGACGCGTCCACCGCAGCGCGGGCGTCGGCGAGCTTCGGCATCACGGACGGCATGAACGACTGGCCGCCGAAGCCCGGCTCGACGGTCATGAGCAGCACCATGTCGTAGGCGTCGAGGTGGCGCAGGACCTGCGTGACGGGCGTCCCGGGCTTGATCGCCACCGCGGCACGGGCACCGTTCGAGCGGATCGCGGCCGCGGTGGCGACCGGGTCAGCGGCGGCCTCGAAGTGGAACGTGACGCTCGAGGCACCCGTCTCGGCGTACTTCGGCGCCTGCGTGTCGGCGTCGGTGATCATCAGGTGGACGTCGAGCGGGACCGGCGAGACCTCCTGCAGGCGCTGCACGATCGGCAGGCCGAGGGTCAGGTTCGGCACGAAGTGGTTGTCCATCACGTCGACGTGCACGAGGTCGGCGCTCTCGATGCGGTGCAGCTCCCGCTCGAGGTTCGCGAAGTCAGCGGACAGGATGCTCGGCGCGATGCGGATGGTCACCGCACAACCCTACCGACGCCCGCCCGGCCGCCGCCGCGCTGCCCCGCCGCCGCCCGTCGTCAGGCGGTGCGGCGGAACAGCGCGACGAACATGGCGTCGGTGCCGATCCGGTGCGGCCAGAGCTGCACGGTGCGGCCGTCCGCGACCTGCGGGTCCCTGGAGGCGACGCCGCGCACGACCCCGGCGGTGTCGAGCTGTTCGAGCACGTCGCCGTGCCTTGCCATGAGCGCGTCGACCTGCCCGCGCGTCTCGGCGAGGTGCGGCGAGCACGTGACGTACGCGAGCGTTCCGCCGGGGGCCAGGGCCCGGACGGCCGCGTCGAGCAGCTCGGCCTGGAGCGCCGCGAGCTCGGGGACGTCCTCCGGTTGCTTCCGCCACCGTGCCTCGGGCCGACGACGGAGGGCGCCGAGTCCGGTGCACGGCGCGTCGAGCAGGACGCGGTCGAACCGCTCGTCGCCCGGCTTGCCGAAGCGACGCCCGTCACCCTCGACGACGGTCACGACGTCGTCGCCGGCGACGGTCGCGAGGGCCTTCCGCACCAGTCCGGCACGCGCCGGCACGAGTTCGTTCGCGACCAGGGTCGCACCGCCCTGCGCTGCCTCGGCGGCGAGGAGCGCGGCCTTGCCGCCCGGCCCGGCGCACATGTCGAGCCACCGCTCCCCCGCCCGGACGGCGGAGGACCGGCTGAGCGCGAGTGCGGCGAGCTGCGAGCCCTCGTCCTGCACACGGAGCCGACCGGCCGCGACGCCCGGCACGCGCGCGGGGTCGCCGGTCGTCCCGCGGATGCCCACCGGGGACACCGGTCGCGCGTCCGTCTCGTCCCGCTGCGGACTGACGGGAGGCTCGTCCTGCGTCGCCTGGTCGTCCTCGGTCGCCGACGTGGCCGGGTCCGGCACGGCCTCGGCCGCCTGCACGTCCTCGGCCACCTGCACGTCCTCGGCCGTCGCGAGGCCCGGCAGCGCCACGAGCTGCACGCGCGGTGCGACGTTGTCGGCGGCCAGGAGCGCGGCGAGCTCGTCCCGGGAGCGTTCGGCGGCGAGGGCGTCCCGGAGCGCTGCGACCACCCAGGCCGGGTGCGACCAGCGCGTCGCGAGCAGGGCGTCGCCACCCCGGCCCTCGGTGATCAGCGCGTCCCACTCGTCGTCGGTGCGGGCCGCGACCTTGCGGAGCACGGCGTTGACGAAGCCCGTGGCACGGCGGGCACCGATCTCGCGGGTGAGCTCCACCGTCGCGGAGACGGCGGCGTGCGTCGGGGTGCGCATCCCGAGCAGCTGGTGCACCCCGAGCCGCATCACGTCGAGCACGTCGGACTCGACGTTGTCGACACGACGGCCGGAGGCGACGCCGATGATCGCGTCGTACCGGCCGAGCATCCGGATCGACCCGTAGGTCAGCTCGGTGGCGAACGCGGCGTCGCGGGCGGACAGGCCGGCACGGCGGATCCGGGTCGGCAGGAGCAGGTTCGCGTAGGCGTCGTCGACCTGCACGGCGCGGAGCACGTCGAACGCCACCCGACGGGCGCTGACCGTGCGCGGGCCGCGGCGCTGCTGCGCGGGGCTCACGACAGGACCTTCCCGTCCAGCGCGCCGAGGCCGCGTGCCCAGGCGGCACCGTCCATCGCCTGCTTGCCGGCCGGCTGCACCTGGAGCAGTGCGAGGGGCTCGTCCGCGGTGCCGACGAGCAGGCGACCGTCGACCAGCCCGAGCGCGCCGGGCGCGAGCCGCGGGACGGCGGAGGTCGCGCCTCCCTCCCGAGTGCTGCGCAGCAGCTTCACGCGGGTCTCGCCGAGGTGGGCGAACGCGCCGGGCTCGGGCGTCACGCCGCGGAGGCGGGCGTGCACGACGGCAGCAGGCGCGGTGAAGTCGATCCGCCCGTCCGCGATCGTCGTCTTCGGGGCGAGGGTCGGCTCGCCGACCTGCTCGCGGGCGACGGCGGTGCCCGCTGCGAGGGCGTCGACGACGCGCAGGACGGTCTCGGCACCGCGCTCGGCCATCGCGGCGAGGACCTCGCCCGCGGTCGCCTCGGGGTCGATGTCGAACGGGTCGCTCGCGTACACGGGCCCGGCGTCGAGCGCCTCGACGAGCTGGAAGACCGTCGCGGCGGTGCGGGTGTCGCCGGCCATCACCGCGCGCTGGACCGGGGCGGCACCGCGGTACGCCGGCAGGTCGGAGAAGTGCAGGTTCACCCAGCCGAGCCGGGGCGCGTCGAGGGCCGGGCGGCGGAGCAGTGCACCGTAGGCGACGATGACCCCGAGGTCGGCCCGCAGGTCCACCAGGCGCGCAGTGACGTCGTCGTCCACCCGCGTCGCCTCGATCACCGGCAGGCCGAGTTCCGCCGCGACCTGCGCGACCGGGGTCGGCGTGAGGACGCGCTTCCGGCCCTGCGGTGTCGGCGGCCGGGTGAGCACGGCGGCGATCTCGTGGTCGGACGCCGCGAGGCGACGGAGGGAGGGGACGGCCGCAGCGGGGCTGCCGGCGACGACGAGGCGCATGGGTTCCATCGTCCCACGGGCCGAGGTGTCCGACGCGCGCGGGCATCGCGGATCCCCGAACACGCTGCGAGCCCGCTGAGTAGCGTCCGGGTCATGAGTGACGTGACCACCTCCACCAACCGCTACGCCGGCTCGTCGATCCAGAAGGTCGCGCTGGTCGTCGGCATCGTCTTCCTGCTCGTCGGGATCGCCGGGTTCGTGCCCGGGCTGACGTCCGGCGACCTCGGCGGTGCCGGACACGGCTCGATGGCGATGCTGCTCGGGATCTTCCAGGTCTCGGTGCTGCACAACATCGTGCACCTGCTGTTCGGCGTCGTCGGCCTGCTCGCGGCGAACCGGGCGACCGGCTCCCGCATGTACCTCGTGATCGGCGGGGTCGTCTACTTCGTGCTCTGGGTGTACGGGCTGTTCACCGCCGGCACGATGTCCGGCGCGAACTTCGTGCCGCTCAACTGGGCCGACAACTGGTTGCACCTCGTGCTCGCGATCGGCATGGTCGCCCTCGGCGTCGTGTTCCCGCGCGGTCGCCGGACGCCCGTCGGCGCCTGACCCCCGGGGCCTGCCCCCTGGGCCTGCCCCCGGGAGCCGGCCCGCGAAACGCAACGTCGGCGGTTGCTCGCAGCGGTATGTCGCTGCGAGNAACCGCCGACGTTGCGTGTTGCGAGGGGATCGTCAGGCGGGGACGGCGGCGCGCGCGGCCACGAAGGCCTCGACGCAGCGGTCGACCTGCTCGGGGGTGTGCGCGGCGGAGAGCTGCACCCGGATGCGTGCCCGCCCCTCCGGGACCACCGGGTAGCTGAACGCCGTGACGTAGACCCCGCGGGCCTGCATCTCGTCGGCGATCCGGGCCGTGCGCGCCGCGTCGTGGAACATCACCGGGACGATCGGGTGTTCCCCGGGCAGCAGCTCGAACCCGGCGTCGGTCATCGACGACCGGAAGCGCGCGGCGTTCGCGGCCAGCCGGGCGCGGGCGTCGTCCGATCGCTCGATCAGGTCGAGCGCCGCCACCGTGCCCGCGGCGATCACCGGGGCGAGCGAGTTCGAGAACAGGTACGGCCGGGAACGCTGGCGCAGCAGGTCGACGATCTCCCGGCGGCCGGAGACGTACCCGCCCGAGGCCCCGCCGAGTGCCTTGCCGAACGTCCCGGTCAGGACGTCCACCCGGTCCGCGACCCCGCACAGCTCGGGCGTGCCCCGTCCGTGCGCGCCGACGAACCCGACGGCGTGCGAGTCGTCCACGACCACGAGGGCGTCGTACCGCTCCGCGAGATCGCAGATCTCGGCCAGCGGCGCGATCGACCCGTCCATCGAGAACACGCCGTCCGTGACCACGAGGCGGAACCGGGCGTCCGCGGCGGCGGCGAGCTGCGCCTCCAGGTCGGCGGTGTCCCGGTTCCGGTACCGGAACCGGCGCGCCTTGCTGAGCCGGATGCCGTCGATGACCGACGCGTGGTTCAGCTCGTCGGAGATCACTGCGTCCTCCGGACCGAGCAGGACCTCGAACAGCCCGCCGTTCGCGTCGAAGCACGACGAGTACAGGATCGTCGCCTCGGTGCCGAGGAAGCCGGAGACCCGTTCCTCGAGCTCGAGGTGCAGGTCCTGCGTGCCGCAGATGAACCGCACGCTGGCCATCCCGTACCCCCAGCGATCGAGGGCGTCCTTCGCGGCGTCCACGAGCTCCGGGGCGTCCGCGAGCCCGAGGTAGTTGTTCGCGCAGAAGTTCAGCAGCTCCGTTCCGCCGGCCTTGATCGCCGCGCGCTGGGGGCCGGCGATGCCGCGCTCCCGCTTCGTCAGCCCCGCCGCCTCGATGCCCGCGAGCTCTGCCTGCAGATGGTCCTTGATCGCGCCGTACATCACGCCTCCGTCCAGTCGATGACGACCTTGCCGCCGTCCGCGCTCGCCGCCGCGGCGAACGCCTGCTGCCAGTCCCGTGCCGGGAAGCGCCCGGACACGAGCGAGCCGATCCGACCGCGGAGCGCCGCGCTCGTCTGCAGCATGCTGCTCATGGTCTGCCACGTCTCGAACATCTCGCGGCCGTAGATCCCCTTCACGGTGAGCATGTGCGTGACGACCTTCCCCCAGTCGACCGCGATCGGCCCGGACGGGAGTCCGAGCATCGCGATCCGGCCGCCGTGGTTCATCGTCTCGACCATCGCCGGCAGGGCCGTGGGCGCGCCGGACATCTCGAAGCCGACGTCGAAGCCCTCGCGCATGCCGAGCCGCTGCTGGGCGTCGCGGAGGGCCCCGACCGCGTCCTGCGAGCCGGCGGTCGCCGCCCCACGTCCGGCGCCGGCGTCCGACACGTCGACGGCGAGGTCCGCGCCCATCGTCCTGGCGAGGGCGAGCCGGTTCGCACTGACGTCGGTGCCGACGACGAACCGGGCGCCGGCGTGCCGTGCGACGGCGATCGCCATGAGCCCGATCGGACCGCAGCCGGTGACGAGCACGTCCTCGCCGACGAGGGGGAACGCGAGCGCCGTGTGCACCGCGTTGCCGAGCGGGTCGAAGAGCGCGGCGACCTCGGGGTCGACGTCGGTGTGGTGCACCCAGACGTTCGCGGCGGGAAGCGTCAGGTACTCCGCGAAGGCGCCGTCCCGCTGCACGCCGACGCCCTTCGTGCGGATGCACATCTGGCGGCGGCCGGCCCGGCAGTTCCGGCAGGTGCCGCACACGATGTGGCCCTCACCGGAGACCCGGTCCCCCACGGCGACGTCGCGGACGGCGGACCCGACCTCGACCACCTCGCCGGAGAACTCGTGCCCGGGGACGAGCGGTGCGGAGACGGCCGACGCGGCCCAGTCGTCCCACCGCTCGATGTGCAGGTCGGTCCCGCAGATCCCGGTGCGGAGCACCCGGACGAGCACCTCGTCCGTGGCGGGGACCGGCACCGGTCGTTCGGTCATGATCAGTCCCGGACCGGCGTCCGGCTTCCAGAGCGCGCGCATCGGCGTCACCTCGTCACCTCGTTGTGCGTGTGGTGTGTTCGGCGGTGGCTCGTGGCCACCGTCCCTCAGCCTGGCACAGGTGGCCTCGACGCGCGGGGGCGGTCAGACCTCGGCGAAGGGCTCGGCGTCGTCGAGCCGGACGCGGAGCGTGGGTGCCGCACGACGGCGGTTGCCGCCGGGGAGCACCCGCCGGGTGGAGGAGCGCCGGATGACCTCGGCCTTGAGCGTCGCCGCGACCTCGGCGCCGTGCGCGTACGGGAACCGCACGATGGCCCGGACGGTGCCGGACGCCGGGTCGTCCTCGACCGGCACCGGACCGAGCACGTCGCCGACCAGGGTGTCCCCGAGGGCCTCGACCGCGGCCGTCACGGCGTCGTCCGTGCCGGTCAGGGTCGCGACCCGCACCGCCGGTGGGAAGTGCAGCGCGCGACGGTCGACGAGCTCCTCGTGAGCGGGGCCGTCGAGCCGCCAGGTGGCCATCGCGGTCGCGAGCCGGCCGCCGATGCCCACCAGGTAGACCTCGGACCCGGGGGCGCCCTTCGCCGCGGCGCCCGTCCAGAACCGCAGCACGTCTTCCTGCACGCGGAGGCCCTCGCGGGCGAGCATGCGCTCCCCGTCGAGCAGGAGCACGCAGGCGTAGCCGCCCGGCACGTTCGGCTCCGCGCCGCGGGTGGCGACGACGACCGAGGGGCGGGCGGGGACCTCGTCGAGCGGTCGGGAACCGTCGGCGACGACGATGCGGGTGCCCGGGAACGCCCGGCCGAGCTCGTCGGCGGTGCGCTGTGCGCCCTGCCCGACGGGCTTCACGGTGCCGTTGCCGCACGTCGGACACCGGAAGCCCACGGCGAGGGCGCCGCAGAACCGGCACTGCGGAGTCGCGCCGCGGTGGGGTTGGCCGAGCGGTCCCCCGCACACCCGGCAGTGCGCCCGTTCGCCGCACTCGGCGCAGACCAGGCCGGTGCCGAACCCGGGACTCGCGACCTGCACGAGCACCGGCCCGTGCTGACTCGCCTCGCGCGCAGCACGCCAGGCGGTGCTCGGGATGCGTGCCTGGGCCGCGAACCCCTCGGCACCGCCCTGCTGCACCGTCGGGATGACCTTCGGGGTTGGCTGCCGGTACGGAGCGACCTCGTCGAGCCAGTGCAGTTCGACGAGCCGTTGCACGTCGGTGCTCCGCGCGTGCGAGACGAACAGCAGCCCGGCGCCGGACTGGGCCGCCCGGACGAGCGCGACGTCACGGGTGTGCACGTACGGTGCCCGGGGCTCGACGAACGAGGCGTCCCCGTCGTCCCACACGACGATCAGACCGAGGTCGGTCGCCGGCGCGTACATCGCGGTGCGGTTGCCGATCGCCACGACGGCGTGCGACCGGGCCTGCAGCAGTGCCTTCGCCCGCGCGCCGTTCGTCTGCTTGGCGTCGAAGCGCACGACGCGCTCGACCGGCAGCACGGCGAGGAGTGCCCGCTCGAGGTCGGTGACGTCACGGAAGTCGGGGACCGCGACGACCACGGACTGCTCCGCGGCGACGGCGTGCGCCGCGGCCTGGGCGATCGTGGCGGCCCAGCCGGGGACCCAGACCGGATCCGGTCCCGGCTCGGGAGCAGCGGGAGCCGGGTCCGGGCGCAGCGCGACGGGGCTCGGCGCGACCGCGACGGGGTGCAGCGCGACCGGGTGCGGCAGGGCGGCCACCGCAGCGCGTCCGTGGTCAGAGACCAGCGCCTCCAGGACGCCCTCGGCGTACCCGGCGACGGGGCCGGCCGTGACCGACGGCGGCGACCACTCGGGATCCCGCGCGAGCCAGGCCTTCTCGGCGCGCACCTGCCGGGGCGGGACGGCGAGTCGGAGCACGTCGGAGGCGACACCCGCGGCCCGGTCGGCGACGGCCCGGGCGAGCGACCAGATCTCCGGTGCCAGGACCGGCACCGGCGAGACGACCTGCTCGACCGGGCTCAGCTCCCCCGCGAACGTCGTGTCGGCGTCGGCGGCGTCCGCCGCGACGACCTCGACCACCCAGGCGTCGGACATCCGCGCCCCGGTGCGCAGCGGCACCTTGACGCGGACGCCCGGCACGCAGTCGTCCTCGAGCTCGGCCGGCACCCGGTAGTCGAACAGACGGTCCAACTGCGGGAGCGGCGAGTCGAGGACGACACGCGCGACGACGGGCACGCGGTGCCCTAGACGGTGGCGGCGACGAGTCCTGCGGCGGCGCGGAGTTCCTCGACGCGGTCGAGCTGCTCCCAGGTGAAGCCGGGCAGCTCGCGGCCGAAGTGGCCGTACGCCGCGGTCTGTGCGTACCGGGGCTTGAGCAGGTCGAGGTCGCGGATGATCGCGGCCGGACGCAGGTCGAACACCTGCGTGATCGCGGCCTCGATCGTGGCGTCGTCGACGTGCCCTGTGCCGAACGACTCCACGTACAGCCCGACGGGCTTCGCGCGGCCGATGGCGTACGCCACCTGCACCTCGAGCCGGTCCGCGAGCCCCGCCGCGACGGCGTTCTTCGCGACCCAGCGCAGCGCGTACGCGGCCGAGCGGTCGACCTTCGACGGGTCCTTGCCGCTGAACGCGCCACCACCGTGCCGGGACGCACCGCCGTACGTGTCGACGATCACCTTGCGGCCGGTCAGCCCGGCGTCGCCCTGGGGACCACCGATCTCGAACCGACCGGTCGGGTTCACGATCACGTCGACGTGCGACGAGTCCAGGTCCACCAGGTCGAGCACCGGACGGATCACGTGCTCGGTGATCTGCGCCGTGAGCTCGGCGAGCGTCACCGCCGGCGAGTGCTGCGTCGAGAGCACGACGGTCTCGACGGTCTTCGGGACGACGCCGTCGTACCCGACCGTGACCTGCGTCTTGCCGTCGGGGCGGAGGAAGTCGAGCACACCGGTCTTGCGGACCTCGGCCAGACGCTCCGCCAGGCGGTGCGCGAGCCAGATCGCGACGGGCATGTACTCGGGCGTCTCGTTCGTCGCGAAGCCGAACATGATGCCCTGGTCGCCGGCACCCTGCCGGTCGAGCGGGTCGACGCCTGCGCCGGAGCGGCTGTCCAGGGACTCGTCGACGCCCTGCGCGATGTCCGGCGACTGCGCACCGATCGAGACCTCGACACCGCAGGTGCGACCGTCGAACGAGACCTCGGACGAGTTGTACCCGATGCCCGTGATGACGTCGCGGACGAGCTTGGGGATCTCGACGTAGCCCGAGGTCGTGACCTCGCCGGCGACGTGCACCAGCCCCGTCGTCACCATCGTCTCGACGGCGACGCGGGCGTGCGGGTCGACCGTGAGCAGCGCGTCGAGGATCGTGTCCGAGATCTGGTCGCAGATCTTGTCGGGGTGCCCCTCCGTCACCGACTCGGACGTGAAGAGGCGCAGGTTGGTGCTCGTCACCGCGGTCAGTCGGTGGGCTGCTGCTTGGTGACGGTCAGCTTGTCCTCGTTGATCTCGTGGAGAGCGACGGACAGCGGCTTGTCGTCGATGGTCGAGTCGACGAGCGGCCCGACGTTGTCGAAGAGCGACCCCTCGTGCAGGTCCGCGTAGTAGTCGTTGATCTGACGAGCGCGCTTCGACGCGAAGATGACGAGCGCGTACTTCGACTCCACCTTGGACAGCAGGTCGTCGATGGGCGGGTCGATGATGCCCTGGGGGTTGGCCATGGTGTCTCCAGTCGGCAGAAGATGGTGTGTGCCCCGGAGGGCACGGGCGCTCCCGGCTAGGGCGCAGTGAACAAGTCTACGACTTCTCGTGCCGCGGTGCCGACATCGGAGTTCACGATCCGCACGTCGAACTCGTCCTGGGCGGCGAGCTCGACCTTGGCGGTCTCGAGCCGGCGGGCCTGTTCCTCGGCGGACTCGGTGCCGCGGCCGATCAGGCGGCGGACGAGTTCCTCCCAGGTCGGCGGGAGCAGGAACACCAGGACCGCCTCGGGCATGGCGTCGCGCACCTGCCGCGCGCCCTGCAGGTCGATCTCGAGCATCACCTTGTCGCCGGCGTCGAGCGCGCGGTCGATGGGCGGCCGCGGGGTCCCGTAGCGGTAGGAGTTGTGCACGACCGCCCACTCCAGGAGCTCGCGGTCGCGGATCATCCGGTCGAACTCGGCGTCGTCGACGAAGTAGTAGTGCACGCCGTCGACCTCGCCCGGGCGTGGTTTCCGGGTGGTCGCGGAGACGCTGAGGTTCACGTCCGGGTACTGCTCACGGATGTACGCGCTCACCGTGCCCTTGCCCACGGCCGTGGGTCCGGCGAGCACGACGAGCTTCGACGTGCCACGCTTCCGGCCGCGCGCGGCGAGCCAGTCGGCCAGGGCCGAACGCTGCCGCGAGCCGAGTCCACCGAGGCGCTTCGACGGCGCGATCCGCAGCTCGCTCATGACGGCCTCGGCCCGGGCGGGACCGATGCCCGAGATGCTCGTCAGGAGGTCGCGGACGCGCAGCGACTTCTCGGCGGGCAGGTCGGCGTCGGACCAGGCCGCGCGGGCTACCTCGAGGGGGCTGCGCTCCCCCGACGCGACCTGCGCCTTGACCGCTGCCCGGGCGCGTCGCGCGGCCACGGCGGCGCGGGCGGCGGCGACCCGGTCGACCTCCGGCGGGTTCCGGTGCGCGGGGAGACCGCTGCGGTCGACGGGTGCGCCGTCCGTGCCGTCCGTCACGCGGCCACCTCCAGCGCCGCACGGATGCGGTCCGCCCGCTCCTGCACGAGCCCGGCGACCCCGTCGGGGCCGGCGGAGAGCAGCCCGCGGGACTCGCTCACGAGCACCTGCTCGGCACGCGAGCCGTACAGCGACCGGAGGTCCTCGATCCGGGCGCCCTGCGCACCGAAGCCCGGGGCGAGCACCGGCGCGGAGCCGATGGCCGCCGCGTCGATGCCGAAGTCGTCGAGGTCGAGGGTGGCGCCGAGCACGAGCCCGACGTCCCCGAGCGGCTGGTCGCCGCCGGTCCGGTTGTCGTCTGCCACATCGAGCACGATACCGGCCGCGACCGTCCGGCCGGCACGCGGGCCCTCGGCGACGACCGCCGTCTGCAGCAGTCGTGCCTCGGGGTTGCTCGTCGCGGCGAGCACGAAGACCCCCGCACCGTTCCGGCGCGCCACGTCGACGGTGCCGACGAGCGACCCGTAGCCGAGGTACGGCGAGACCGTCATCGCGTCGGCCCGGAACGGCCCGTCCCGGTCCAGCCAGGCCAGCGCGTAGTCGTCTCCGGTCGAGCCGATGTCGCCCCGCTTGACGTCGGCGACGACCAGGAGGCCCGCATCACGTGCCCGACGGACGGTCGCGTCGAGCGCGCGGTAGCCGGCGACCCCCGCCGCCTCGAAGAAGGCGACCTGCGGCTTGACGATCGCCGCGCGGCCGGCGGCCGCGTCGACCAGGGCGGCGCCGAACGCCGTCAGCCCCTGCTCGTCGCGGCCGAGCCCCCACGCCGCCAGGGTGGCGGCGTGGGGGTCGATGCCGACGCACAGTGCGGAACGCGACGCGATGGCGGCGGCGAGCCGCACGCCGAAGGGGGCCGTGCCTCTCCCCACCGGCACGGCCGGCCCGCCGCTGGCGCGTCGGTCCGGAACCGGCGGCGTGGGCCCTGTCCGGGTGTCAGCTGCCACGGGACCGGCCGTCACCAGGTCGCGCGCTCGAGCGCGTAGTCCTGCAGGCTGCGGACGCTGTGCGGCGTGCCGATCGTCTCGATCGCCGCGACCGCTGCACCCAGCTGCGCGATGGTCGTGAAGAGCGGCTTGTCCGCCGCGACCGTCGCCGCGCGGATCTCGTACCCGTCCGCGCGACCGGCGGCACCGGACGGCGTGTTGATGACGATGTCGACCTCGTCGCGGGCGAGCAGGTCGACGACGCTCTCACCGCCCTCGCTGTACTTGCCGACCAGCGTGACCTCGATGCCGTTGCGGCGGAGCACCTCGGCGGTGCCCTCGGTCGCGGTGATCGTGAAGCCGAGCTGCTGCAGGCGGTGCACCGGCAGGACCACCTGGCGCTTGTCGGTGTCCGCGACGCTCACGAACACCGTGCCGCTCGTCGGCAGGCCGCCGTACGCGGCGTCCTGCGACTTGAGGAAGGCGCGGGGGAAGTCGCGGTCGATGCCCATGACCTCGCCCGTGGAGCGCATCTCCGGGCTGAGCACCGAGTCGACGACCTGGCCGTCGTGGGTGCGGAAGCGGCGGAAGGGCAGCACGGCCTCCTTGACGGCGACCGGTGCCTGCGCGGGCACGGACGAGCCGTCACGCTCGGGCAGCAGGCCCTCGGCGACGAGCGCGTCGATCGAGGTGCCGGTCATGATGCGGCTCGCGGCCTTCGCGAGCGGGATGCCGAGCGCCTTCGAGACGAACGGGACCGTGCGGCTCGCGCGGGGGTTCGCCTCGAGCACGTAGAGCACGCCGGCGCCGATGGCGAACTGGACGTTGAGCAGGCCCTGCACGCCGATGCCGCGTGCGATCCGCTCGGTGGCCTCGACCACGCCGCGGATCTCCGCCTTGCCGAGTCCGACCGGGGGCAGGGTGCACGCCGAGTCGCCGGAGTGGATGCCGGCCTCCTCGATGTGCTCCATGATGCCGCCGATGTACAGGCGCTCCCCGTCGAACAGCGCGTCGACGTCGATCTCCACCGCGTCGTCCAGGAACCGGTCGACGAGCAGCGGGAGCTCCGGTCCGATGATCGCCTGGTCGGCCATCCGGTCGAAGTAGTCCGCCAGGGCGGCCGGGTCGTAGACGATCTCCATGCCGCGGCCGCCGAGCACGAACGACGGGCGGACGAGGACCGGGTAGCCGATCTCCTCGGCGACCGCGGTCGCGCTCGCCAGGTCGTGCGCGGTGCCGTTGCGCGGCGCGAGCAGGCCGGCCTGCTCGAGGATCGCGGAGAACTGCCCGCGCTCCTCGGCAGAGTCGATCGCTGCGGGGCTCGTGCCGAGGATGGGGATCCCGGCCGCCTCGAGCGGCTTCGCCAGGCCCAGGGCGGTCTGGCCGCCGAGCTGCACGACGACGCCGACGAGCTCGCCGGAAGCGGCCTCGGCCTCGATGACCTCGAGGACGTCCTCTGTGGTGAGCGGCTCGAAGTAGAGCCGGTCCGAGGTGTCGTAGTCGGTCGACACCGTCTCCGGGTTGCAGTTGATCATGATCGTCTCGAACCCGGCCTCGCTGAGCGCGAAGGAGGCGTGGACGCACGAGTAGTCGAACTCGACGCCCTGGCCGATGCGGTTCGGGCCGGAGCCGAGGATGACGACCTTCTTGCGGTCGCTCGGGGCGACCTCGGTCTCGGTGTCGTACGACGAGTAGTGGTACGGCGTGAGGGCGGGGAACTCGCCGGCGCAGGTGTCGACCGTCTTGAAGACGGGGCGGATGCCAAGGGCGTGCCGCGCGGTGCGGGCCTCCTGCTCGGAGATCCCCCGCAGGCCCGCGATCTGGGCGTCGCTGAAGCCGTGCTCCTTGGCCCACCGCAGGGTGTCCGCGTCGAGCGTCTCGGCTGCTGCGATCTCGGCCGCGACCTCGTTGATGAGGACGATCTGGTCGATGAACCACGGGTCGATCTTCGTGGCCTCGAAGACCTCGTCCGCGGTGGCGCCGGCGACGAGCGCCTGCTGCACCGTGACGATGCGGCCGTCGGTCGGAGTCTGCGCCTTCTCGAGCAGCGCGTCCTTGTCGAGCTCGGCCGCCGGCGTGTCCCAGTGGAAGCTCGAGCCGCGCTTCTCGAGGCTGCGCAGCGACTTCTGCAGCGCGGTGGCGTAGTTCCGGCCGATGGCCATCGCCTCGCCGACGCTCTTCATCGTGGTGGTGAGCGTGGCGTCGGCCGCCGGGAACTTCTCGAACGCGAACCGCGGGGTCTTCACGACGACGTAGTCGAGCGTCGGCTCGAAGCTCGCCGGCGTGACGCGCGTGATGTCGTTCTCGATCTCGTCCAGCCGGTAGCCGATCGCGAGCTTCGCGGCGATCTTGGCGATCGGGAAGCCCGTGGCCTTCGACGCGAGCGCCGACGAGCGGGAGACGCGCGGGTTCATCTCGATGACGATGAGCCGGCCGTTCGACGGGTCGACGGCGAACTGGATGTTGCAGCCACCGGTGTCGACACCGACGCGACGGATGATGTCGATGCCGATGTTCCGCATGTTCTGGTACTCGCGGTCGGTCAGCGTCAGCGCGGGGGCGACCGTGATCGAGTCGCCCGTGTGGACGCCCACCGGGTCGACGTTCTCGATCGAGCAGATCACGACCGTGTTGTCGAAGTTGTCCCGCATGAGCTCGAGCTCGTACTCCTTCCATCCGAGGATCGACTCCTCGAGGAGCACCTCGGTGGTCGGGCTGGACTGCAGGCCGTCGCCGACGAAGCGGACGAGCTCCTCCTCGTTGTAGGCGAAGCCCGAACCGAGGCCACCCATCGTGAAGGACGGCCGGACGACGAGCGGGTATCCGAGGTCGGCCGCGAACGCCTTCGCTTCCTCGAGGGTGTGCGCGATGTGGCTGCGGGCCACGTCGGCGCCGGACTCGAGGACGAGCTCCTTGAAGAGCTGGCGGTCCTCGCCGCGCTGGATCGCGTCGACCTTGGCGCCGATGAGCTCGACGCCGTACTTCTCGAGGATGCCCTCGGCGTCGAGCTTGATCGCCGCGTTGAGGGCCGTCTGACCGCCGAGGGTCGGCAGGACCGCGTCGGGCTGCTCGATCTTGATGATCTCCTCGAGCGACGCGCTCGTGATCGGCTCGATGTAGGTCGCGTCGGCGAAGTCCGGGTCGGTCATGATCGTCGCCGGGTTCGGGTTGACGAGGATGACGCGGACGCCCTCGGCGCGGAGGACGCGGCACGCCTGGGTGCCGGAGTAGTCGAACTCGGCGGCCTGCCCGATGACGATCGGGCCGGAGCCGATGACGAGGACGGAGTTGATGTCTGCGCGCTTCGGCATCAGTTGACTTCCTTCGTGACGTCGGCTGCGGGGGTCGTGGCGGTGGCGGTGGCCGCGTCGAGCGGCTCCCCCGCACGGCGCGCGCGGACCAGGTCGGCGAACCGGTCGAACAGGTACATGGAGTCGTGCGGGCCGGCCGCCGCCTCCGGGTGGTACTGCACGCTGAAGGCGGGCACGTCGAGGGCGCGGAGCCCCTCGACCACCTGGTCGTTCAGGGAGTAGTGCGAGACCTCGACCCGACCGAACCCGGCGGGCGACTCGACGACCTGGTCCAGGGGCGCGTCGACCGCGAAGCCGTGGTTCTGGCTCGTGATCTCGACCTTGCCCGTGGCGGTGTCGAGCACCGGCTGGTTGATCCCGCGGTGGCCGAACGGGAGCTTGTAGGTACCGAAGCCCAGCGCGCGGCCGAGGAGCTGGTTGCCGAAGCAGATGCCGAAGAACGGGCGGCCGGTCCGCAGCGACTGCTGCAGGAGTTCGACCTGCGCGTCGCTCGCGGCGGGGTCGCCGGGGCCGTTCGAGTAGAAGAGGGCACCACGTAGGTCTCCGGCGTGGAGACGATCGACGAGAAGCTCGCACCCTGCATCGCGGCCTGGTCGCGGACGGCGGCCAGCTGCTCGTCGGCGGACAGGTCCGCGTCCGCACCGCTGAAGACGCCGCCCTTCATGGCGCCCGCATCGCGGATCCGACGCGTCAGCGCGCGGGTGTCGATCCCGGAGATGCCGACGATGCCGTCGCGCTCCAGGTGGTCGTCGAGCGTGGCGTTCGCGCGGTGGTTCGACACGACGCGGCTGGGGTCGCGGACGACGTAGCCCGCCACCCAGATGCGACGGGACTCGGGGTCCTCGTCGTTGACGCCGGTGTTGCCGATGTGCGGTGCCGTCTGCACCACGATCTGTCCGGCGTAGGACGGGTCGGTCAGCGTCTCCTGGTAGCCGGTCATGCCCGTGGCGAAGACCACCTCACCGAGGGATCGGCCTCGGGCGCCGTACGCCCATCCGTCGTACCGGGTGCCGTCCTCGAGGACCAGCACGGCCCGTTCGCGTGTCATCAGTTCGTCCCTTCGCCCGCGGGGTGCGGGTGTTCGTGCGTCGTCGTCAGTCCCTGCAGGGCGGCGAGTGCTGCTGCGCCGCCCTCCGGGAACCGGAAGTAGGTGTCGAGGTCCGTCGCACCTGCGGCGCCGGTCGCCGTCCATCGCAGACGGACCAGTCCCCCGGGCTCGACCACACGGTCGATGGCCCACGTGGCGCGGTCGGCGCCGCGCACGGCGTCCACCGCGATCCAGCGGTCCACGGCGCCGGCGTGGTGCAGGACCACCCCGGTGTCGTGGACGGTCACCCCGCCGCGGCCCCGGAACCCGAGACCGCCGGCGGTGATGCGTTCGAGTGGCTCGTCGGCGCGGGTCGTCGCGACGGTGAACCCGTCCCAGGACCCGGCTGCCGGTCCGACGTCGGTCGGGACCGGGACGGGAGGCACGGCTGCCGTCTGGTGCCTGGCCCGCGTCCGCCAGGTGCGCGCCATGGCGACGAACAGCAGGGCGACGAGGGCCAGGACGATCCCGCCGACGAGCCAGCGCAGCGCGTCACCACTCATGCCGTCGCCTCCGCCCGCACGCTGCGCGCGTGCGCCGCGACGGTCTCGGCGTCGACGAGCCGGCCGTCGAGCACCGTCGGGGCGCCGTGGTGGAAGGTCGCGACGACCCGTCCGGGCAGGCGCATCCCGAGGTACGGGGAGTTCTGCGACTGGCCGGCAAGATCCGCCACGGAGAACTCGCGGACGGCCGCCGGGTCGTAGAGGGCGAGCTCGGCTGGAGCGCCCTCGACGATGCGCTGTCCGTGGCCCTCGACCTGCCCGATGCGCGCCGGCGCCTCGGACAGGACGCGCGCGACGTCCGCCCAGTCGAGCTGTCCGGACTCGACCACGGCCGCGTGCACGACGCTGAGCGCCGACTCGAGTCCGACCATGCCGTTCGCGGCGGCCGGCCACTCGCAGCACTTCGCCTCGGCGGTGTGCGGCGCGTGGTCGGTGGCGACGATGTCGATGGTGCCGTCGGCGAGTGCGGCGCGGAGCGCGTCCACGTCCTCGCGCGAGCGGAGCGGCGGGTTCACCTTGTACTTGGCGTCGTACCCGGGCGCGCCGTCGACCCCGGCGATGAGGTCCTCGGTGAGCACGAGGTGGTGCGGCGTGACCTCGGCGGTGACGTCGATGCCGCGGGACTTGGCCCAGCGGATGACCTCGACGCTGCCCGCGGTCGAGACGTGGCACACGTGCAGGCGCGCTCCGACGTGGTCGGCGAGCAGCACGTCGCGGGCGATGATCGCCTCCTCCGCCACCGCGGGCCAGCCGGCGAGCCCGAGCTCCGACGACAGCCGGCCCTCGTTCATCTGCGCGCCGATGGTGAGCCGCGGTTCCTGCGCGTGCTGCGCGAGGACCCCGCCGAAGCCCTTGATGTACTCGAGCGCCCGGCGCATGAGCAGCGGGTCGGCGACGCAGGACCCGTCGTCCGAGAACACCCGGACCTTCGCCCTGCTCGTCGCCATGGCCCCGATCTCGGACAGGTGGGTTCCCTGCAGCCCCTGCGACACCGCACCGATCGGGCGGACCGTGACGTACCCGGCGTCGTCGCCGAGCGCCTGCACCTGCTCGACGACCCCCGCCGTGTCGGCGACCGGCGAGGAGTTCGCCATCGCGTTCACCGCGGTGAAGCCGCCGGCGGCCGCCGCTCGCGACCCGGTGAGCACCGTCTCGGACTCCTCGAAACCGGGCTCGCGGAGGTGCGTGTGGAGGTCCACGAGGCCGGGCAGCGCGATCAGCCCGTCAGCGTCGACGACCGTGGCCCCGGCCGCGTCGAGACCGGACCCGACCGCGGTGATGCGCCGCGCCTCCAGGCGGATGTCGGCACGCGTGCCGTCGACCAGCTGCGCGCCACGGATGAGGTGAGCGGTCATGCGACGGACTCCTTCGGTTCGTGCTCGCCCGTCAGGGCGAGGTAGAGGACGGCCATCCGGACCGACACGCCGTTCGCGACCTGCTCGACGACGGTCGAGCGGGGGTCGTCGGCGGCGACGCCGGCGATCTCGAGTCCGCGGTTCATCGGCCCCGGGTGCATGATCAGCGTGCGCTCGGACAGGGCCGCCGCGCGGGCCGCCGTCAGGCCGAAGTGCCGCGTGTACTCGCGGGGGTTCGGGAAGAACGCGTCGTTCATGCGCTCCTGTTGGATGCGGAGGAGCATCACGACGTCCGGGTCCTCGGCGAGGGCCGCGTCGAGGTCGTGGTGCACTGCTCCGCCGAACGGGCGGTCGACCGCCGGCAGGAGCGTCGGCGGAGCGGCGAACGTGACCTGGGCGCCGAGCGTGCGGAGGAGCCAGGCGTTCGACCGGGCGACGCGGCTGTGCAGGACGTCGCCGACGATCGTCACGCGGACACCGTCCAGGGCCGCGCCCCGGCTGGCGTCACCGTGCAGCCGACGGCGCATCGTGAAGGCGTCGAGGAGCGCCTGGGTCGGGTGCTCGTGCGTCCCGTCGCCGGCGTTCACCACCGGGACGTCGATCCAGTCGGCCTCGGCGAGGACCCGCGGAGCGCCGGACGCGGGGTGCCGCATCACGATGCCGTCGATGCCCATCGCGCCGAGGGTCTGCACGGTGTCCTTGAGCGACTCGCCCTTCGAGACGCTCGAGCCCTTCGCAGCGAAGTTGATGACGTCGGCGGAGAGCCGCTTCGCCGCCGCCTCGAAGGAGATGCGGGTGCGGGTGGAGTCCTCGAAGAACAGGTTGACGACGGTCTTGCCGCGGAGGGCCGGGAGCTTCCGGACCTCGCGCGTGTTGACCTCGGCCATCTCCTCGGCGACGTCGAGGATCCGGACGGCCTCGTCGCGCGACAGGTCGGCGGTGGAGAGCAGGTGGCGCATCAGGCGTCGTCCCCCCGCTGCTCGATCACGACTTCGTCGGTGCCGTCGGTCTCGGTGAGGCGCAGCGTCACCCGCTCGTCGGACGCCGTCGGCAGGTTCTTGCCGACGTGGTCCGCCCGGATGGGGAGCTGCCGGTGCCCGCGGTCGACGAGCACGGCGAGCCGCACCGCACGGGGCCGCCCGATGCCCTGCAGGGCGTCGAGGGCGGCCCGCACGGTGCGGCCGGAGTACAGCACGTCGTCGACGAGCACGACGACCTTGCCGTCGATGCCGCTCGTCGGGATCGTGGTGCGGTGCGGTGCACGACCGATGCCGTGCCCCAGGTCGTCCCGGTGCATCGTCACGTCGAGCGTGCCGAGGCGCTGGTCGCGCTCGGCGGCCCACTCGGGCTCGATGTCCGCGAGCAGCGACGCGAGCCGCTCGGCCAGGACGGCACCCCGCGTCGGGATACCCAGGAGCACGAGGTCCGAGGCACCGTGGTTGGCCTCGAGGATCTCGTGCGCGATGCGTGTCAGGGCACGCATGATGTCGGGCTGTTGCAGGACCGTTCTGGTGCCCACGCCGACCTCCTTCCCCGCCTCACCGGACGGACTTAAAGGACGCTGACGTGGTCAACCCTACCGGGACTCCTGGTCCCCTGCGACCGTCCGGCCGGACGGTGCGGCGTCGTCGTCGGAGGGAGCGGTGGCCGCCTTCGCCGACGGTGCACGGCCGCCCGCCACGGCGCCGAGCACGCCGTTCACGAAGCTCGCCGAATCGTCGGTCGACAGCGACTGCGCGAGCTCGACCGCCTCGGCGATCGCGACCGCGTCCGGGACCTCCGGGTTGTACCGGAGCTCCCAGACGCCCATCCGCAGGATGCAGCGATCGAGCACGGGCATGCGGGCGATGGACCACCCCTGCGCGTGCTCCACGATCACCTTGTCGATGGCCGACCGGTCGTCGTCGACGCCGGTGACGATCTGCCGGGCGTAGTCCCAGCTCGAGGCACGCTCGGGCTGGTCGAGGTGTCGGACGGTCTCGGTCGCCAGGGCGTCGGCGATCGGGAGCTCACGCACCTCGGCCACGTACAGCATGTCGAGGGCGCGCTTGCGGGCCTTCGAACGAGCACTCATGGGGCGGTCGCCTAGGAGTTGACGCGGCCGAGGAAGCTGCCGTCGCGCGTGTCGATCTTCACGGTGGTGCCGTTCTCCAGGTACAGCGGCACCTGGATGCGGTGGCCGGTCGCGATGATCGTCGCGTCCTTCGTGCCGCCGGAGGAACGGTCGCCCTGCAGGCCAGGCTCGGTCTCCACCTCGGTGACGATCGACGTCGGGAGCTCGATGTAGAGCGGGTTGCCCTCGTTCATCGCGATGGTGACCATCGCGGACTCGAGGAGGAAGTTCTTCGCGTCGCCGACCACGGCCTCGGAGACCGGGATCTGGTCGTAGGTGTCGGTGTCCATGAACACGTAGGACTCGCCGTCCTGGTACAGGTACTGGTAGTCACGGCGGTCGACGGTCGCGGTGTCGATCTTCGCGCCGGCGTTGAACGTGCGGTCGACGACCTTGCCCGAGACGACGTTCTTCAGCTTGGTGCGGACGAACGCGCCGCCCTTGCCCGGCTTGACGTGCTGGAACTCGACGACCGACCAGAGCTGCCCGTCGATGATGAGAACGGCGCCGTTCTTGATGTCAGTGGTACTCGCCATGGGTCTTCCGTTCGATGGTGTTGTGAAGGTCTCCCGGACGTGCGTCCGGTCCCGACGGCGGCCGGGAGGCCCGTGCCGACGCCCCGACGAGTGTAGCGGACGGGCGCGGGACGGCCAGGCGCGACGGCGGGCGCGGGGCGGCGGGCGCGCGCCGGCGGGCGCGGGTCAGCGTCGTCGGCGCGCCCGCCACGCGTCGACCGCGGCCCACAGGAGCAGCACGACGGCCGCACCGCCCATCAACCCGCCGGCGGCGCCGGTGGACAGGACCGCCGTCGGCCGGGCCGGCATCGCCAGGTACACGATCGACAGCACCCCCGCACCGGCGCCGAGCAACACCAGGAGCACCCGGCGGATCAGTCCCGACACGACCTCGCGGTCCCGCCGGTCCGAGAACAACCGGATGTTGACGGCGAGCTTGCCGTTCTCGAGTGCCTCGCCGATGCGGTCCACGCGTCGCGGCAACCGACGGACCGTGGACACGACGCCGAAGAGCTCGCGGATCGCCAGGTCCCGCACCGCACGGGGGCGCAGCTGGTCGCGGATCTGCCCCCTGGCCAGGTCCCGCGACTCCTCGAGCAGGTCGAACGACGGCGCGAGCGTCCGGAGCGTGCCCTCGAAGATCGCCAGCGCACGTGCTGCCGCGACGAAGTCCGGCGGCGGCTTGAGCCGGTACCGACCGAACACGGCGACGGCGTCGTCCACCGTCTCGACGCCGATCCGCGCACCGGGCCCGAGCTCGTCCGCGACGAACGCCGCGATGTCCCGGCGGAAGTCGGCCTCGTCCTCGGCGTTCCGGACCGGCGCCATCCGCAGCACACCGTCGGCGATCCGGGCGGTGTCGTCCTGGATGTACCCGGCGAGCAGGTCCTGCACGGTCTCGCGGAGTCCGGGGTCGAGCCGCCCGACCGACCCGAAGTCGATGAGCGCCGGGCGGCCGTCCGGCAGCAGCACGACGTTCCCCGGGTGCAGGTCGGCGTGGTAGATCCCGTCGAACACGACCTGCCGCAGGAACGCGTCGAGGACGGCGCGCATCGGCTCGTCGAGGTCCCGCGTCGACCGGGCGGCACGCAGCGCGCTGAGGGTCTCGCCCTCGAGGAACTCCATGACCATCACACGTCGGCTCGACAGGTCCCGGTAGGGCTCCGGGAACGCCACCGCGTCGGGCCGGGCGCTCCGTGCCTGCGCGGCGCGGAGTGCTGCGAGGTTCCGCATCTCCGACGAGAAGTCCACCTGCCGGACCAGGTCGTCGGCGTACTGCTGCGCGACGTCGGCGACCCCGACCTGCCGCGCCTCGGTGCTCGTCCGGGCCAGGAACCGCACCACGCGGAGCGCGATGTCGACGTCGCGACGCACCGCCGCGTCGATGCCGGGGCGCTGGACCTTCACCGCCACGACCGTGCCGTCCTGCAGCGTCGCACGGTGCACCTGCGCGATCGAGGCGGCGGCGACCGGCTCCGGGTCGAAGCTCGCGAACACCTGGTCGACCGGGGCACCGAGCTCCTCCTCGAGCAGGGCGGCGACCGCGCCGGCGTCCGCCGGGGTCACGCTCCGCTGCAGGTGCGCGAGCCCCTCGGTCCACTCCTCCGGCAGCAGGTCGTCCCGCGTCGAGAGCAGCTGGCCCATCTTCACGAAGCCGCCGCCGGCCTCCTCGAGGGCGCGACGGAGGTCTTCCGCCTGGTCACGACGCAGGTCGGCGGTCTCGGGGGCGTGCGAGAAGTCGAGCCGGCGGAAGGGCAGCAGACGGTGACGACGGGCGATCGCGAGCAGCTCGGCGAAGCGGCGGCCACGGGACCGCAGGCTGCCGGCGTCGACGTCCTGCTGACCGAAGTCACTCAGACGGGGCGGGGTGGGCACCGGACCAGTCTGCTCCCCCGCCCTGCGCACCTGCCGCGCTCCTCCACAGCCTGGAGGCACGGCGCGCCCTCCACAGGTCGGCTCGCCTCCGACGTCGGCGTGCGCCCGGCGCGCGACGTTGGGTGACATGGAGACCGCACTCGTCGCGGCGAGCATCGCCGCCCTGGCGTCCACCGTCGGCGCCGTCGTCAGCTGGTTCGGCGCGTTCCAGGCGCGACGGACCGTGATCCGCCACCACGCCTGGGAACGCTTCACCTGGGCGCTCCGTCAGCAGCCGCACGACCGTGCGTACGACATCTCGATCGCTGTGTTCCGGAACCTCGCGACCGTATCGTTGTGCCCGAAGTCTGATCGCCGACTGGCGTACCGCGCGCTCCGTCGTCGGGAACGGGCCGCAGCCGACGCCGAACGACCGCAAGGACCGACCGCTGGACAGGAGGCCGACTCATGAGGATCTTCCGACCACTGCCGGACGCACTCGATCCAGACCGTGACGACGACGAGTACTGGGCGTGGGAGAACGGGGCCACGCTCGACGAGTTCCGCGAGTGGGAACGCACCGGTGTGCTGACCGTCTCGATGCGCGTACGGTGGTGGTGGCGTCGGACACGACCCACGCTGCGGTGATCCCGCGCGGAGCTAGACCCCGACCTCCTGGTACGCGGTGAAGAGCAGGTGGTCCTCGGGCCCCTCGAGCGTGACCGGCTTGCCGACCCCGTCCAGGATGATGAACCGCAGCATGCCGGCCCGGGCCTTCTTGTCGCGGCGCATCGTCGCGAGCAGCCCCTCCCACCGGCCGAGCCCGTAGGACGTCGGGAGCTCGAGCGACTCCAGGATCGAGCGGTGCCGGTCCACCGTGGCGTCGTCGAGGTGCCCGGTCAGCCGCGCGAGCTCGGCTGCGAACACCATCCCGACCGAGACCGCCGCGCCGTGTCGCCACTGGTAGCGCTCGGCGTGCTCGATGGCGTGGCCGAGCGTGTGCCCGTAGTTGAGGACCTCGCGACGGCCCTGCTCGGTGAAGTCGTCCGAGACGACCTCGGCCTTGAGCGCGATCGCGAGCTCGACGACGCGGCGGAACTCGGGCGTCGTCGGGTCCGTGACGCGTGCGACGTCGGCCTCGATGACGTCGAGGATCTCCGGCACGGCGATGAACCCCGCCTTCACGATCTCGGCGAACCCGGTCAGGATCTCGTTCCGGGGCAGCGTCCGTGCCAGGTCGAGGTCAACGACCACGGCGCGCGGCGCGGAGAACACCCCGACCAGGTTCTTGCCCTCGTTCGTGTTGATGCCGGTCTTGCCCCCGACGCTCGCGTCGACCATGCCGAGCACGCTCGTCGGGATCGCCAGGAAGTGGACGCCGCGGAGCCACGTCGCCGCGACGAAGCCGGCGAGGTCCGTGACCGCACCACCGCCGAGCCCGATCACGGCGTCCGTGCGGGTGAAGTCCGCCTGGCCCATGACCTGCCAGCAGAAGGCCGCCACCTCGACGCGCTTGGCCCCTTCGGCGTCCGGCACCTCGGCGATGAGCGCCTCGAGTCCGGCGTCCGCGAGCATCTCGCGGAGCTCGTTCGCCCGGGCGCCGAGCGTCGGGGCGTGCACGATCAGCACCTTGGCGACGCGCGGACCGAGCAGCGCGGGGACGGACCCGAGCAGGCCGTTCCCGACCGCGACGACGTACCCGCCGTCACCGCCGACCCGGATCTCGGTGGTGCCCTCGGGCAGGTTCGACTCGGTCACGGTGTCCCTCCGGTGGTGGTGTCCTGCGCGGTCACCCACGCGACGACGTCCTGCACGACGTGCGACATCGGCCGCCGCGAGGTGTCGAAGGTGGCGTGCGCCAGTTCGGCGTAGGTGGCGGCCCGGGCGTCCAGGATCGTCTGCCAGGCGTCGATGCCGGCCTGGGCGAGCAGCGGGCGGTCGCTGCCCGCGATGCGTTCGGCCACGGCCTCGGGTGAGACGGTCAGGAGCACGACCCGTGCCCCGGCCATGGCGTCCCGGGTGTCCGCGTGCGTGACGGCTCCCCCGCCGACCGAGACGACCCCGCCGGTGGCGATCGCGTCCCGGACGGCCCGGGCCTCGAGCTCCCGGAACGCCGGCTCCCCGCGCTCCGCGAAGATGCCCGGGATCGGGCCGTGCTCGCGCGCGATGACCCGGTCGGTGTCGGTGAACGGCACGCCGAGCGCCTTCGCGACGCGCTTGCCGACGCTCGACTTGCCGGCGCCCATCGGGCCGATCACGACGACCGGCCCGTGCGGCGCCCGGTCGGGCGTGCTCACCAGGCGGTCGAGGGCTCGGCGGCGTCGGTCCGCCGGGAGCGGAGCGTCTCCGGGATCGCGGCCAGGTAGCCGTCGAGGTTCCGCTTCGTCTCGGCGAGGCTGTCCCCGCCGAACTTCTCGAGCACGGCGTCGGCGAGCACGAGCGCGACCATGGCCTCGGCGACGACGCCCGCGGCGGGCACCGCGCAGACGTCGCTGCGCTGGTGGTGCGCGGAGGCGTCCTCGCCTGTGGCGACGTCGATGGTGTGCAGCGCGTGCGGGATCGTCGCGATCGGCTTCATCCCGGCGCGGACGCGCAGCACGGTGCCGGTCGACATGCCGCCCTCGGTGCCGCCGGCGCGGTCGCTCGTGCGGATGATCTCGCCGTCCTCGCGGTACAGCTCGTCGTGCGCCGCCGAACCCCGTCGCCCGGCGGTCGCGAAGCCGTCACCGACCTCGACGCCCTTGATCGCCTGGATGCCCATGATCGCGGCGGCGAGACGGGCATCGAGTCGACGGTCCCACTGCACGTGGGAGCCGAGTCCCGGGGGGACGCCGTAGAACAGGACCTCGACGACGCCGCCCAGGGTGTCGCCGTCCTTCTTCGCGGCCTCGACCTCGGTGACCATGCGTGCGGACGTGTCGGCGTCGAAGCACCGCAGCTGGTCCTCGTCGAGCCGGTCGACGTCGTCGGGCTGCGGCAGGTCCGTGCCGTCCGGCACGCGGACGGTACCGACCTGCAGGGTGTGCGCGACGGACCGGATGCCGAGCTCGGCGAGGAAGGACTTCGCGACGGCGCCGAGCGCGACGCGGGCCGCGGTCTCACGGGCGGACGCGCGCTCGAGGATCGGACGCGACTCGTCGAAACCGTACTTCTGCATCCCGACCAGGTCGGCGTGACCCGGACGCGGGCGGGTCAGCGGGGCGCTGCGGCCGCGGGACATCTCGGTCTGCTCGACGGGCTCGGGGCTCATCACCTCGACCCACTTCGGCCACTCGGTGTTGCCGATGCGGATGGCGATCGGGCTGCCGATCGAGAACCCGTGGCGGACACCGCCGGAGACGTGCAGCTCGTCCTGCTCGAACTTCATGCGGGAGCCCCGGCCGTACCCGAGCTTCCGCCGTGCGAGGTCGGTGCGGATGGACTCGAACGACACCGGCACACCCGCGGGCAGGCCCTCGAGCATCGCGATGAGTTCGGGTCCGTGGGACTCACCAGCGGTCAACCAACGAAGCATGTCGACCATCCTCCCACAGCGGACCACCGTGCGACGCGGCAGCCGAGCCGGCTCACTGGCCCGATCGGCTCACTGGTACGACGGGTGCGCCCGCAGCCAGGCCCGGAACTGCGCCACCGCGGCCTCGTGCTGCGGCAGGGTGTCGGAGAACACGGTCTCGCCGGTCTCCAGGTTCACCGTGACGAAGTACAGCCAGCTCCCGCTCGCGGGCTGGGTGACGGCCTTGATCGCGACGTCGCCCGGGTTCGAGATCGGTGCCGGCGGCAGGCCCTTGTGCTGGTACGTGTTGTACTTGTTCCCCGCGTCGGCGCGCTCGGCGTCGGTCGTCGTGACGGTGTGGGTGTTCCCCGTCCCGTAGGCGACGGTCGCGTCGGACTGCAGCGCCATCCCCTGGTCGAGACGGTTCTGGAACACGCGCGCGACCTTCGGGAAGTCGGCCGCGACGCCGGCCTCCTTCTGCACGAGCGAAGCGAAGATGATCACCCGCTCCTGGTCGGCCTCGGCGACGCCCGCCGCGGCGAGGTGCTGCTTCATCGTGTCGACCATCGACTGGAAGTACTGCTTCGCGCTCCAGCCCGGGTTGATCGGGTACGTGGCCGGGAACAGCCAGCCCTCGAGCGTCGTGGTGCCGGCCGGCAGCCCGTAGGCCTGCACGTCGGCGGCCGCGGACGAGACCTCCTCCTTGGTGAGGCCGGCCTTCGAGACCATCCCGGCCTCGATGTCCTGCAGAGCCGTGCCCTCGGGGATGACGATGGAGGCCTGCACGCGGTTCTTCTCGTCCTGCAGTGCCGCGAGGGCCGACTTCGCGCTCATCTCCTTCTTGAGCGCGTAGGAGCCCGGCTGGAACTGCACGTTCGGCGACGTCAGCAGCAGCTTGTAGAACACCTGCGAGCTCTTCACGACACCGCTGCGCTGCAGCGTCTTCGCGACGTCCTCGCCGATGTCGCCCTGCTTGATCGTGATGGTGACCTTGCTCGTCCCGGACCCGGAGTAGTCGTCCGACTCCTGGGCGCCGCTGATCGCGCCGATCACCTGTTGGATCTTCGGTGCCGCGAACGCGTACGCCCCGCCGCCGGCGGCGAGCACGACCGCCACGATCACGATCCCCGCGATCAGCGGTCCGCGTCGTCGCTTCGGTCGCGGCTCGCGCGGCGGCCTGGAGGATCGCCCTCCACCGCCACGGCCGTCACGTCCGCCGCCTCCCGCGGCCCCGCCGCCGGGTGCCGCACCGCCACCGGCGGCTGCGGCAGCACCGACGAGCCCGGCGTTCCGGGCTGCGTCCGCCGGCACCTCGCCGGTCAGGAGCGCCCGCACCTCGGGGTGGAGCTCGTCGTGGTGCTGCGCGACGGGAGCGTCGGCCGGCGACGTCGGACGCGTGCTGTCGGCGTCGTCGCCCTCCCGTCGACCGCGGGCCGCCTCGGCGGCGCGGGCTTCGCGGCGGGACAGCGGCTGGTCGGCGCTCGTCGGACGCTCGATGTCGTCGGGTCGTACCGCGGGCTGCTTGCGCCCGTCGGCGTCGTCACCGGGCGCGATGATCGCGTTCCAGTCCAGGTCGTCTGCCAACGGATCCTCGGTTCCTCGGGTCGGGGGCTCCGCCTGGTGGTGTCGGTCCGGGTACGACGGTCGGTGGCGGCGTCCTCGTCGTCGGCCGACCGGTCAGGGGAGCGTGGCGCCGGGGGCGGCGCTGGACGCACGCTCGTGGTCGAGCGCGTGTTGCAGAATGATAACAGCGGCCGCTTGGTCGATCACGGCCCGGGACTTCTTCGTGTTCTTGCCCGCCTGGTGCAGGCCGCGCTGGGCCGTCACGGTCGACAGACGCTCGTCGACGAGCCGGACCGGACGGTGCCGTGCGATCCGCTCGGCGAACGCGCGGGCGTCGGCGGTCGAGGGCGTGTCACCGCCGGACATCGACAGCGGCAGTCCGACGACGACCTCGAGCACGTCGTACTCGTCGGCGATCGCCAGGATGCGCCCGAGGTCCCTGCTGTCGTCGCGTCGCACCGTCTCGACCGGGGTGGCGAGCAGCCCGTCCCGGTCGCACACGGCGACGCCGATCCGGGCGCGACCGACGTCGATGCCGAGTCGTCGCCCGGACCGCATCGTCACCGTCAGCCCGCCAGGCGCGCGGTCACCGCACGCAGGGCCGCCGGCAGCGCAGCCGGGTCGGTCCCGCCGCCCTGCGCCAGGTCCGGCTTGCCGCCACCACCGCCGCCGAGCACGCCTGCGGCCTCCTTCGCGAGGGGGCCGGCCTGGACTCCCGCTGCACGCGCGGCGTCGTTCGTCACGACGATCACGACGGGCTTGCCGCTCACGACGGCACCGAGCACGACCACGGACGCACCGTCGCCGAGCTGTGCGCGCACGCCGGTGGCGAGCGAACGGAGGTCGTCGGCGGACTGGACGCCGTCGATCGTCTCGGCGACGACGGTCGTCGCGCCGACCGTCGTGGCCTGCTTCGCGATGCTCGGCACCCGCTGCTGCAGGTTCGCCGACTCGAACTCGGCAATGCGCTTCTGGGCGGCGCGGAGGTCCTCCATCAGGCTCTGCACGCGTCCCGGCAGGTCGTGCCGGGGCGCCTTGAGCGCGCTGGACAGCTGCGAGACGATCGTGCGCTCGACCGCCAGGTCCCGGAAGCCCTCGAGCCCCACGAGTGCCTCGACGCGGCGGTTCGTCGAGCCGACGCTCGACTCCCCCACCAGGTTGACGAGGCCGACCTGGGCGCTCGAGGCGACGTGCGTGCCACCGCACAGCTCACGGGACCACGGGCCGCCGATGTCGACCATGCGGACCTCGGCGCCGTACTTCTCGCCGAAGAGCGCCTGGGCGCCGAGGGCCTTCGCCTCGTCGAGCGGCAGCACGCGGGTGGAGACCTCGAGGTCGGAGCGGATCGCGGCGTTCACGACCTCCTCGATCTCGGAGCGGGTCGACGTCGAGACCGGCTGCGACCAGGAGAAGTCGAGGCGCATGTAGCCGGACTTGTTGTACGAACCGGCCTGCAACGCCTCCGGGCCGAGCACGTCGCGGAGCGCGGCGTTCACCAGGTGGGTCGCGGAGTGTGCCTGGGTCGCACCGCGGCGGTACTCGGCGTCGACGACGGTGGTGGCGGCGTCCCCGACCCCGACCTCGCCGGACCGGACCTGGACCTTGTGGCTCCAGAGCCCGGCGACCGGACGCTGCACGTCGAGGACCTCGAGGTCGAAGCCGTTGCCGACGATCGAGCCCTGGTCCGCGTCCTGGCCACCGCTCTCGGCGTAGAGCGAGGTCTCACCGAGGATGACCTCGGCGATGTCGCCCGCGACCGCACGGTCCACGCTGACACCGTCGACGATGATGCCGAGGATCGAGGACTCCGCCTCGAGCGCGTCGTAGCCGAGGAACACGGTCTCGCCCGCGGCGCGGAAGGCACTGTAGACGCTGAGGTCGGCAAGGGCCGTCTTCTTGCTCTTCGCGTCCGCCTTGGCGCGGGCGCGCTGCTCGGACATGAGCGTGTCGAACGCGGTGCGGTCGACGACGACGCCCGCCTCCTCGGCCATCTCCATCGTCAGGTCGATCGGGAAGCCGAACGTGTCGTGCAGCAGGAACGCCGTGTCGCCGCCGATCGAAGGGGCGCCGTCCTGCTTCGCACGCTCGACGGCCACGTCGAGGATCGTCGTCCCCTGCGCGAGCGTGCGGAGGAAGGTCTCCTCTTCCGCGTAGACGGTGCGCGCGATGCGGTCGTACTGCTCCGCGACCTCGGGGTAGGCGTCCCGCATCGCGTCGCGCGACGCCGGGAAGAGCTCGGGGAAGGTGGCGCCCTCGACGCCGAGCAGGCGCATCGCGCGGACCGTGCGGCGCAGGAGTCGGCGGAGGATGTAGCCGCGTCCCTCGTTCGACGGCGTCACGCCGTCCGCGACGAGCATGAGCGACGAGCGGACGTGGTCGGCGATGACGCGCATGCGGACGTCGTCCTCGTGCACGGCGCCGTAGCGGCGGCCGGAGATCTCGGCCGCCTTGTCGAGGACCGGGCGCACCTGGTCGATCTCGTACATGTTGTCGACGCCCTGCTTGATGAACGCGACGCGCTCCAGGCCCATGCCGGTGTCGATGTTCTGGTTCGGCAGGTCGCCCGTGATGTCGAAGTCGACCTTCGACCGCACGTTCTGGATCTGGTACTGCATGAACACGAGGTTCCAGATCTCGACGTAGCGGTCGTCGTCCGTCGCAGGACCGCCGTCGATGCCGTACGCCGGGCCGCGGTCGAAGAAGATCTCCGAGCAGGGGCCAGCAGGACCGGGCTGCCCGGTCGACCAGTAGTTGGTGTCCTTGCCCAGGCGCTGGATGCGCTCGTCGGGCAGCGACGAGTGCTGCTTCCAGAAGGCGATCGCCTCGTCGTCGTCCTCGTACACGGTGACCCACAGGTCCTCCGGGTCGAAGCCGAGGCCCCCGTCGGACTCCGACGACGTCAGGAACTCCCAGGCGTACTGGATCGCCTGCTCCTTGAAGTAGTCGCCGAACGAGAAGTTGCCGTTCATCTGGAAGAACGTGCCGTGCCGCGGGGTCTTGCCGACCTCTTCGATGTCGTTCGTGCGGATGCACTTCTGCACGCTCGTGGCGCGCGGGTACGGCGCCGGGACGAGCCCCGTCAGGTACGGGATGAACGGCACCATGCCGGCGACCGTGAACAGGAGCGACGGGTCGTCGGAGACGAGCGACGCGGACGGGACGACGGTGTGCCCACGGTCGCCGAAGTACTGGAGCCAACGGCGGCGGATCTCTGCGGTCTGCATGGTGCTTCCTGGGTCGAGGAGTCGGTGGGAGGGTGTGCGCGGGGACGCGGCTCGGGCGGTCAGTCGACGACGTCGGTGGACGGGCGCAGCTCGGCGTCCCGAGACCGGTAGCCGTCGGCCACGGCGTCCGTGAAGGCCTTGGTCCGGGCGTTCACGTCGGCGAAGAAGCGCGCGCCACCCGGGGTGTTCGCGATCCGGTGCGCTGCGGCGAACCCGATGACGACGCCGACGGCGACGAAGAACAGCTGCTTCACGGTGCCCCTCCCTCTCGCGCACGCAGGCGGCGCGTGCCCGACGAGTCTAGTGGCGGGGAACCCCCGGTACGCCGAACGGCGGGCCGTCCTCCNGAGAGGACGACCCGCCGTTCGGGTGTGATCGGTGGATCAGCGAGCTGCGTAGTACTCGACGACGAGCTGCACTTCACAGGTCACGGGGACCTCGGCGCGCTTCGGGCGACGGACCAGGCGGGCCTGGAGCTTCTCGATCTCGACCTCGAGGTAGCCCGGGACCTTCGGCAGGACCTCGAGGTGACCACCGGCGGCGGCGACCTGGAGGGGCTCGAGGGACTCGGAGCGCTGCTTGACGTGGATCATCTGGCCCTCCTTCACGCGGAAGGACGGACGGTCGACGAGCTTGCCGTCGACCATGATGTGACGGTGCACGATCAGCTGACGGGCCTGCGCGGTGGTGCGGGCGAAGCCGGCACGGAGCACGAGGGCGTCGAGGCGCTGCTCGAGGAGCTCGACCAGGTTCTCACCGGTCAGGCCCTTCGTCTTGCGGGCCTCTTCGAAGACGATGCGGAGCTGCTTCTCGCGGATGCCGTACTGGGCGCGCAGACGCTGCTTCTCACGGAGGCGGACGGCGTAGTCGCTGTCCGCACGACGGCGGGTGCGGCCGTGCTCACCGGGGCCGTAGGGGCGCTTCTCGAGGTAGCGGGCCGCCTTCGGCGTCAGCGGGATGCCGAGCGCGCGCGAGAGGCGGGTCTTGCTGCGGGTGCGTGACTTGGTAGACACAGGGTCCTTTTCTCTGTCTGAACTGAATGACTCGTCGGACACCACCCGTCCGCGGGCGCTGCGTACCGGGGGCACTGCAAGCACGCGGGCGTGTTCGGTCCCGACGACGGGATCCAGAGGGATGAGCCTGTGGGATCGGACGGCTACAGTCCGAACCTCTGTCCCCGTACCGCCGGAGCGGGACTCTGTCCTCGGCGCAGCCGCACGCGAGGACCAGGACGTAGGCCCGGCAATGCTAGCAGCATCTCGACCCGCGGTGCCAGCACTACTCGCCGCGGGTGATCTTCCGGAGCCGCTCGAGGCGCGGACCGACCTCGCGCTCGTACCCGTTGCCGGTCGGCGTGTAGTACTCGGTGCCGTCGAGGACGTCGGGCAGGTACTGCTGTCGGGCCACCCCGTGCTCGGCGTCGTGCGAGTAGACGTAGCCCTTGCCGTGCCCGAGCCGCTTCGCCCCGGGGTAGTGCGCGTCACGGAGGTGCATCGGCACGACGCCCATCCGCCCGGCCTTGACGTCGGCGATCGCCGCGTTCACGCCGTTGTAGGACGCGTTCGACTTCGGAGCGGTGGCCAGGTACACGACCGCCTCGGCCAGGGGGATCCGGCCCTCGGGCATGCCGATGAGCTGGACGGCCTGCGCCGCGGCGACCGCGATGGGCAGTGCCTGCGGGTCCGCCATGCCGATGTCCTCGGACGCGGAGATGATGATGCGCCGCGCGATGAACCGCGGGTCCTCGCCCGCCTCGATCATGCGGGCCAGGTAGTGGAGCGCGGCGTCGACGTCGCTCCCCCGCACCGACTTGATGAAGGCGCTGATGACGTCGTAGTGCTCGTCGCCCTGGCGGTCGTAGCGGAGCAGCGCCCGGTCCACCGCGGCCGCCACGGTGTCCGCGTCGACGACCGGGACGGTGTCGACGCCGTCGAGCGGCGCGTCGTCGTCGTCCTCGGGGTCGGCAGCGGCCGCGATGGCCGAGGACGCCGCGGCCTCGAGCGCGGTCAGAGCGCGCCGGGCATCGCCGGAGGACAGCCGCACGATGGCCGCACGGGCGTCGTCACCGAGCACGACCGACCCGCCGAGCCCCCGTGGGTCCTCGACCGCGCGGTCGACGAGCATGCCGAGGTCGGCGTCCGTGAGGGGCTTGAGCGTCAGGAGCAGCGACCGGGACAGCAGCGGCGAGATGACGGAGAACGACGGGTTCTCGGTCGTCGCCGCGATGAGGATCACCCAGCCGTTCTCGACGCCGGGCAGCAGGGCGTCCTGCTGCGCCTTGCTGAAGCGGTGGATCTCGTCGAGGAACAGCACGGTGGTCGAGCCGTACAGGTCGCGGTGGGTCAGGGCCTTCTCCATGACCTCGCGCACGTCCTTGACCCCGGCGGTGACCGCGGAGAGCTCGACGAACTCGCGACCGGACTGCCGCGCGATCGCCTGCGCGAGGGTGGTCTTGCCGGTACCGGGCGGCCCCCAGAGGATCACCGAGACCCCACCCGGGTTCTCGCGCGTGCCCGTCGCGAGCTGCACGAGTGGGCTGCCCCGACCGAGCAGGTGCTGCTGCCCGGCCACCTCGTCGAGGCTGGTGGGGCGCATCCGGACGGCGAGCGGCACCGAGCCCTGTGCCAGGCCGGCGCGACCGCCGGTGGTGGGCGCACGCATGCCCGATCGATCCGCTGCCATGCATCGATCGTAGGCCGACCCACCGACGTGGGCGTGCCTCCAGGCCGGGCGCACCGCGCCGTCCGCTACGCTCGGCGGCACACTCGACGAGAGGTCCGATCAGCACCGTGGCACCGAAGAACCAGTCGCGCGACAACCGCGAGGCGCGCGAGCGGCTCCGTCTGTACCAGGCCCGTCAGGGGCTGCACGACCGGCAGCGCCGGCGCCGGGTGCGGGACAACACGGTCGGTGCGGTGGTGCTCGTCCTGGTCGCCGCGCTCGCGACCGGGTCTCAGCTCGTCCACGCGGGCACGCAGGGCTCCGGGAAGGCCGGCGCCAGCGCGAGCACGTCGGCCACCGCCACGGCGACCCCGTCCGCCAGTGCCGCGGGCGACACCGGAGACGTGCCGAGCAAGTCCATCGCCGGCGGGAAGACCTGGACCGGCACGCTGACCCTGAACAAGGACGTCGAGCTCGGCATCGAGCTCGACGGCAAGGCCGCCCCGCAGGCCGCGAGCGTCGAGATCGACCTCATCCGGAAGCAGTTCTACGAGGGAACGACGTGCCACCGGCTCGCCGACAGCGCCGACTTCAAGTTCCTGCAGTGCGGCTCCGCGAACGGCGACGGGACGGGTGACGCCGGGTTCCAGTACGGGCCACTCGAGAACGTGCCGAGCGACGGGGAGTACCCCGCCGGCACGATCGCGATCGCCCGTGGGTCCTCGCCGACGTCGCAGACCACGCAGTTCTTCATCGTCTACGGCGACACGACCCTCGACGGCTCGACGGGCGGCTACACCGTGGTGGGCAAGGTGACGAGCGGCCTCGACCGGCTCCAGTCCCAGATCACCTCGAAGGGCATCGCCTCCCCCGGGAGCGACGGCACGGGCGAGCCGAAGGTCGCGACGACGATCACCGGCGCCACCATCGCCGAACAGCAGTAGTCCACAGGTCGCACGGACGCGGGTCGCGGAGGCCTCCCGTGCAATAGGCTGACGACCTGACCGTGCCGACGGTGACGTCGGTGATGCACGACCACGATCGAGGCGAGACCTGTGGGACCTGACGAAGCAACGACCTGGGGCCGGGTCGACGAGAACGGGACGGTGTACGTCCGGTACGAGGACACCGAGAAGGCGGTCGGCGAGTACCCCGACGCCACCCCGGACGAGGCGCTCGCGTACTTCGCGCGGAAGTACGCCGACCTCGAGGGGCAGGTGAAGATCGCGGAGCAGCGCACCCAGCGCGGTGCCTCGGCGAACGACGTCGCCCGCACGGTGGAGCACCTCCGCGCCCAGGTGGCCGAGGCCCGGGTCGTCGGCGACCTGAAGTCCCTCGAGGACCGCGTCGCGAAGCTCTCCGAGCAGGTCGGTTCGCTGACCAAGGAGCAGCAGGCGCAGGCGCAGCGGGCCCTGACGGACGCACTCGCGCACCGGACCGCCCTGGTCGAGGAAGCCGAGCAGCTCGCGGCCGTCGATCCGGCGCGTGCGCAGTGGAAGCAGATCACCGCACAGCTGGACGACGTGTTCGCCCGGTGGCAGCAGCACCAGCACGACGGTCCCCGTCTGCCCAAGAACGAGGCGAACGAGCTCTGGAAGCGGTTCCGTGCCGCCCGCTCGACGGTCGACCAGCACCGCCGCGCGTTCTACTCCGAGCTCGACGCGCAGCACCGCGACGCACGGGGCCGCAAGCAGGAGCTCGTGCAGCAGGCCGAGGCACTCGCCTCGCGCGGCTCGGACGGGATCCCCGCCTACCGCGAACTCCTGGACGAGTGGAAGCGCGCCGGTCGGGCGGGCAAGCGCCACGACGACGCGCTCTGGGCGCGGTTCAAGGCCGCCGGTGACGTGCTGTTCGAGCAGCGCCACGCCGAGGCTGCGGTGGAGAACGAGGAGTACTCCGCCAACCTCGTCGCGAAGCAGGAGCTCCTGACCGAGGCCGAGCCGCTCCTGCAGCAGCACGACCGCGTCGCCGCGCGCCGCTCGCTCACCGACATCCAGCGCCGCTGGGACGAGATCGGCAAGGTCCCCCGCGGGGACGTCCGCCGCATCGAGGACCGACTGCGCGCGGTCGAGGACCATGTGCGGAGCCTCGAGGACCAGCACTGGAAGGCGTCGGACCCGGAGCGCAAGGCCCGTCAGACCGGGCTCGCGAGCCAGCTCGAGGACGCGATCGGCAAGCTCGAGGCCGAGCTCGCCGAGGCGCAGGCCTCCGGGAACGCCCGGAAGATCAAGGACGCGCAGGAAGCCCTCGACGCCCGCAAGATCTGGCTCGACGCGCTCGGTGGTTGAAGATCTGAGCGGTTGACCATCCGAGTGGTCGAAGCTCCGAGCGGTTGACCACCCGGTCCAAGACGAATGCCCCCGCGTGTGCGGGGGCCTTCGTCGTCCGGAGGACCGTCGATCAGGTGATCGTCGATCGGGTGACCGTCGATCGGGCGACGCTCGGTCCGGGTCAGACGGGAGCGGGCATGCCGAGCAACAGTCGGATGTCGAGGTCGTCCTGCCGCATCTGGGCAGCGAGCTCGTCCATCGAGGAGAACGCCACCATGCCCCGGACGTAGGACACGAACAGGACCGAGATCGTCTCGCCGTACAGGTCGATGTCGACGTCGAGCAGGTGCGCCTCGATCTGCTTCGCGGGCACGCCCTCGAAGGTCGGGTTGTTGCCGACCGAGACAGCCGCGGGGTAGACCGTGCCGCGGTGCAGGACCCGAGCGGCGTACACCCCGTCGGCGGGCACGAAGCCCTCGCACGCCGGGTCGAGGTTCGCGGTCGGGTAGCCCATCGCACGGCCGCGCTGGTTGCCGTGCACGACGGTGCTGCGGACGGCGTGCTCTCGCCCGAGCAGTCGCGCGGCCTCGGCCACCCGGCCCTCACCCAGGAGCTCGCGGATCCACGTGGAGGACACGCGGCGCTCGTCCGACTCGCGGACGTCGTCCCGCAGGTCCACGTCGTCGATGAGCTCGACCGTGAAACCGTGCCGCTCCCCCAGCGTCCGCAGCAGGGCGACGTCGCCGGCACCGCGGGCACCGAAGCGGAAGTCGCTGCCGACGAAGACGAGCCGGGCGTGCAGCGTGTCGACGAGCACGTCGGACACGAACGACTCCGGCGCCTGCGTCTGCAGGTGCTCGTCGAAGCGGAGCAGCAGGGTCGCGTCGACCCCGACGGACTCCAGGAGCTCACGGCGCTGCGCAGTGCTCGTGAGGGCCGGCGGGACCCGGCTCGGGTCGATGACGCTGAGCGGGTGCCGGTCGAAGGTGACGACGGTCGACACGAGCCCCTGTTCGCGTGCGGCACGCTCGAGGTGCGCGATCACGGCGCGGTGGCCGACGTGCACGCCGTCGAACTTGCCGATCGTCACCGCGCTCGGTCCGAAGCCCGAGGCGACGTCGGCAGGGTCGTCGTAGAACTGCACGCGGGCCCCTACTCGCCGGCCGCGACGGTGCTGCGGGCGGGCTCGGCGGCAGCCGTGCGGTGGTGCTTGCGGAGCCACCAGAGCCCGGCGATCGGCAGCACGAGCGGCGCGAAGACGTAGCCGAGGCCGTAGTACGACCAGACGGTGTCGTCCGGGAAGAGCTGTCGGTCGACCAGGGACAGCGTGCCGACGATCAGCACGCCGGCCATCTCGAAGCCGATCGTCACGCAGGCGACCCGGTACCAGACCCGGCCGGGGGCGATGAGGGCGATCATCGCGACGATGTACACGACCGCCGCCACCGCGCTGAGCGTGTAGGCGAACGGCGCGTGCGAGAACTTCTCGATGATCTGCACGACGCTGCGTCCCGTCGCGGCGAGGGCGAGGATGCCGTAGACGGCGATGAGGACACGGCCGACACCGGTCGCGAGGGAGGATCTGGTCGCCACGGCACCGAGTCTACCGACGCCCTGGGACACCCGATGCCAGCCCGGGCCGCTGTCCGCCCCGAGCACCCGGTCGGCGCTGGTCAGTTCAGCGCGAACCAGATCTGGTACATCCGGTAGACCATCACCGCGACGGTGAACGCACCGGCGCCGAGGACGACCGTGCTCCAGCGGGTGCGGTCGATGAGCGCCCAGACGATGGCCGCCGGCGGGACGAGCAGCACCGACACCGCGTACACGCCGAACTCGAGGCCGTTGCCCTGCGGCGGCGACCCGACGGCCGGCAGCACGAGCGACACGACCCCCTGGGCGAGCAGCAGCACCTCGATGAGGGCGAGCGCTCCGACCGTGTAGTCGTTCGGCTTCCACCCGACGAACCCGACGACGACCGTGAAGATCCCCACGACGACCGCGAGCACGAGCTGCACCCACATGAACCACTCGATCACGCGTCGGCTCCGCTCCGGTCGGCGTCCGCAGCGGCGGACGCCGGCGCGGGGAAGTTCGTGATGACGCGGAGTCGCCCGCGCCGGACCGACACGAGTCCGACGAGCCGGTCGTCCGCCGTCGCGACCGCCGCAACGGGGCCGTCGTCGTCCGGGTGGTCGGCGGCGACCCGTTTGCCGTCCGTCAGGTCCTTCGCCGCCTGCGGTTCGAGCGACACGCTCGGGAAGAGCCGCCGCGCGACGTCCGCCGGCCGGGCGAGCGCGCCGAGGACGTCCACGTCGTCGTCCTCGAGGTCGACCGCGTCGGCGACGTCGAACGGACCCACTGCCGTCCGACGGAGCGCGGTGAGGTGGCCGCCGGTGCCGAGCGCGGCCCCGACGTCCCGGGCGAGGGCGCGGACGTACGTTCCCGACGAGCAGTCGACGACGACGTCGAGGTCGACCACGGCGACGTCGGCGCCGTCCACGCGGACCGTGTGCTCGGTGCGCGCGGTCACGTCGAAGCGGGACACCGTGACGGTGCGGGAGCGCAGGACGACCTCCTCGCCCTTCCGCGCGAGGTCGTAGGCGCGACGCCCGTCGACCTTGATCGCGCTCACGGTGGAGGGCACCTGGTCGATCGTGCCACGCTGCCCCGCCACGGCGCGGTCGACCGCGGCCTCGCCGACGTCGGCGCCGAGGACGCCCGGTGCGGCGGTCGGGGTGCCGTCGGCGTCGTCCGAGTCCGTCGAGACGCCGAGCCGGATGGTCGCCGTGTAGGTCTTGCCGAGGCCGACCAGGTGCGTCAGCAGACGCGTGGAGGGGCCGGCGCCCAGGATGAGCAGGCCGGTCGCCATCGGGTCGAGCGTCCCGGCGTGCCCGATCTTCTTCAGGCCGAGGCGGCGGCGGGCGATCGAGACGACGCGGTGGCTCGAGATGCCCTGCGGCTTGTCGACGAGGAGGATGCCGTCAGGCGCGGAAGCGAGCACCGGACGAGGGTACCAGCGGCGCTGCGCGGCCGGCGCTCAGCAGGCGTCGTTCCAGTTGCGCCGCGGGTGCTCGGGGTCGGTCGCGTCCAGGATCGCGGAGGCGGCGAGCTTGACGTCCGCGCGGCGCTCGAGCCGCCCGTCCTCGCGCTCGACCCACAGCGACCAGCGCCACAGCCCACGCACCCCCGGCGCCAGCAGGCCGTGCCCGTGCACGACCAGGACACCGGCGCCGGCGCCCGTCGTGCGGAACGGCGTCACGAGGTCCGCCCGGAGCCGGTCGACGTCGTCCGAGGGAGCGGCGGCCGCCATCGCGGGGACACCGTGCTGCTCGAAGCCGGCGACCAGGCCGGCGGCGACGCGCTCGAGGTCGGTGCCGTCCTGCCCGTCGACCCCGATCACGGCGCGGTTCGTCCCCACCTGCGCGATCACCTCGCCTGCGATCGCGGCGTACGTGTCGGTCTCCTGCGGTGCCCAGCGTGCCATGCACCCACCGTAGGCTGTCGTGGTGAACGCGAGCGGAGCCTCCCGTCCTCCTGTGGACGAACCGTCGGACGCGACCCGACCCGACCTCGCGACCCCGCTGGTCGCCTGGTTCCGCGCCGAGGCGCGTGACCTGCCGTGGCGCCGCCCCGGCTTCCCGGCGTGGGGCACGCTTGTCAGCGAGGTCATGCTGCAGCAGACGCAGGTCGCGCGCGTCGTCCCCCGACTGGAGGCGTGGCTCACCCGGTGGCCGACGCCTGCGGACCTCGCGGCGTCGCCCCCGGCGGACGCGGTGCGTGCCTGGGACCGGCTCGGCTACCCGCGTCGCGCGCTCGCGCTGCACGCGGCGGCGACCGCCATCGCGGAACAGCACGACAACGTCGTGCCGCGGGACGTCGACGCCCTGCTCGCGCTGCCGGGGATCGGTGACTACACCGCGCGTGCCGTCGCGGTGTTCGCGTACGGCGACCGCCACCCAGTCGTCGACGTGAACGTCCGGCGGGTCCTCGCCCGCGCGCTGCTCGGGCAGGGCGAGCCGGGACCGGCGAAGGCGAAGCAGGACCTGCCGCTGATGGCGTCCGTGCTGCCCGAGGAACGCGACCTGGCGGCGGCGACGAACGCGGCCGCGATGGAGCTCGGGGCGCTGGTCTGCGTCGCCCGCTCCCCCGCGTGCGACGCCTGCCCGATCGCCGACCGGTGCGCCTGGCGCGCCGCGGGGTACCCGGAGCACGACGGACCGCGACCACCGAAGCAGGCGCGCTTCGCCGGGAGCGACCGGCAGGTGCGCGGCCTGATCATGGCCGAGCTGCGGTCGAGCGACGTCCCCGTGCTCCGTTCCGAGATCGGCCTGGTCTGGCCGGACGACGCACAGCGGGAGCGTGCCCTCGCCTCGCTCCTCCGCGACGGGCTGGCCGTCGGGGACGATGCGGGCGGGTACACGCTCCCGAGTGCGTGAGGGTCAGGCGCGGTCGTCGTCCTCGTCCTCGTCGTCGTGCTTGTACGGGTCGGCGTCGCCGGCGTACTGCGCACCGGCCGAGGCCGCCTTCACCTGCGCGTCGCGCATCTGCGCCTGGGCGAGCAGGTCCTCCATGTGCGCCGAGGTCTCCGGCAGGGCGTCGGCGATGAACTCGAGCGAGGGGGTGAGCCGTGCCGTGATGTTCTTGCCGACCTCGCTCCGGAGCATGCCGGTCGCGGCCTTGAGCGCCGCGGCGGAGTCGGCACGCTCCTCGTCGGAGCCGTAGACGGTGTAGAAGACCGAGGCGTGCTGCAGGTCCCCGGTGACGCGGACGTCGGTGATCGTGACGAAGCCGAGACGCGGGTCGCGCAGACCCTTGTCGAGTCGACGAGCGACGACTTCCTTGATGCGGTCCGCCATCTTGCGTGCGCGCTGCGGATCGGCCATTGGGTGCCTCCTGGGGCAGGGATTCTTCTGGTGGAACGGGTGGACCCCGCCCCTCCCGAGGGAGGAGCGGGGTCCAGACTAGCCAGGCGTCAGTCGCGCGGCTTCTCGACGAGCTCGGTGGTCTCGATCTCGTCACCGACCTGGATGTCGTTGTACTTGCCCAGACCGATACCGGCCTCGAAGTCCGTGCGGACCTCGGTGACGTCGTCCTTGAAACGACGCAGCGACTCGATGGCCAGTCCGTCGGCGAGCACCACACCGTCACGGATGACGCGCGCCTTGGCGTTGCGCGTGATCGTGCCGGAGCGGACGATGACACCGGCGATGTTGCCGAACTTCGAGGAGCGGAACACCTCGCGGATCTCGGCGACACCCGACTGGACCTCTTCGTACTCGGGCTTGAGCATGCCCTTGAGGGACTGCTCGATGTCCTCGAGTGCGTTGTAGATGACCGAGTAGAAGCGCACGTCGATGCCTTCGCGCGCCGCACGCTCGCGGGCCTTGACGTCCGGGCGGACGTTGAAGCCGACGACGATCGCGTTGTCGATCGTGGCCAGGTCGATGTCCGACTCCGTGATCGCACCGACGCCGCGGTGCAGGATCCGGAGCTGGACGCTGTCGTCGACCTCGATGTCCAGGAGCGACTGCTCGAGTGCCTCGACGGCACCGGAGACGTCACCCTTGATGATGAGGTTGAGCGAGTCGACCTTGCCCTCTTCGAGTGCGCGGGTGAAGTCCTCGAGCGAGATGCGCTTGCGGGCCTTGGCCAGCTGGGCGTTGCGCTCGGCGGCTTCACGCTTCTCGGCGATCTGACGGGCCGTGCGGTCTTCTTCGGTGACGAGGAACGTGTCACCGGCGCGCGGCACCGACGACAGACCCTGCACCTGGACCGGGCGGCTCGGCGTCGCGGCAGTGACCGCGTTGCCGTCCTCGTCGGTCATCGCACGGACGCGGCCGTAGGCCGTACCCGCCACGATGGCGTCACCGACGTGGAGCGTGCCGGACTGGATGAGCACCGTGGCGACCGCACCGCGACCCTTGTCGAGTCGGGCTTCGATCGCGACACCGCGTGCGTCCTTGTCGGGGTTCGCACGCAGGTCGAGACCCGCGTCGGCGGTGAGCAGCACGGCGTCGAGGAGGTCCTGGATGCCGACGTTGTTGCGCGCCGACACGTCGACGAACATGACGTCACCGCCGTACTCCTCGGCCACCAGGTTGTACTCGGTGAGCTGCTGCCGGACCTTCGCCGGGTTCGCGCCCTCCTTGTCGATCTTGTTCACCGCGACCACGATCGGCACACCGGCCGACTGCGCGTGGTTCAGTGCCTCGATCGTCTGGGGCATGATGCCGTCGTCCGCCGCGACCACGAGGATCGCGATGTCCGTCACCTGGGCACCACGGGCACGCATGGCGGTGAACGCCTCGTGACCCGGGGTGTCGATGAAGGTGATCGGGCGGTCGATGCCCTCGTGCTCGGTCGTGATCTGGTACGCACCGATGTGCTGGGTGATGCCACCGGCCTCGCCCTCGACGACCTTCGAGTTGCGGATCGCGTCGAGGAGGCGGGTCTTGCCGTGGTCGACGTGGCCCATGACGGTGACGACCGGCGGCCGCTGCTGCAGCACGTCGTCGTCCTCGTCCTCGAGCTCGGCATCGAGGTCGATGTCGAAGCCCTCGAGGAGCTCACGGTCCTCGTCCTCGGGCGAGACGATCTGGATCTTGTAGCCGAGCTCCTCGCCGAGGACCTCGAACGTGGCCTCGTCCAGGGACTCCGTGGCGGTCGCCATCTCACCGAGGTGGAACAGCACCGTCACGAGGTTGCCGGGCATCGCGTCGATCTTGTCCGCGAAGTCCGAGATGCTCGCACCACGGCGCAGACGGACGACCGTGTTGCCGTCGCCACGAGGGACCTGCACGCCGCCGAGCGACGGCGCCTGCCGCATCTCGTACTCGGCGCGCTTCGTCCGCTTCGACTTGCGGGCACGGCTCTTGCCACCACCGCGACCGAACGCACCGGCGGTCCCACCACCGGGGCCACGACCACGGCCACCGCCACCGGCGGGACGCGGGCCGGAGAACGCCGGACGCGGGAAGCCGCCGCCGGCACCCGGGGCACCCGGACGACCGCCGGGGCCACCACGGCCGCCACCCTGGCCCGGGCGCTGCCCGAAGCCGTTGGGACGGTTCGCCTGACCGGGGCCACCCGGACGCGGCGCACCGGGACGCGGGGCGCCCGGACGCGGCGGTGCCGGACGCGGGATGCCGTTGCCGCCACCGGCGCCGCCGGCGGGACGCTGTCCCATGCCCTGGTTCGAGGAGTACGGGTTGTTGCCCGGACGCGGCGGGCGCGAGCCCATGCCCTGGCTCGACGCGTAGGGGTTGTTGCCGGGACGTGCGCCCGGCTTCGGGCCACCCGGCTTCGGGCCGGCTGCTGCGCCCGGCTTCGGGGAACCGCCGGGCTTGACGGCGTCACCCTTCGGCGCGGTCGTGCCACCGGACGCCTGGTTCGCGGCCTTCTCGTCGGCTGCGGCCTTGCGTGCGGCCTCGGCCTCGGCCTGGCGTTGGGCGACCGACTTCGGTGCAGCGGGCACCGGGGCGTCGCTGGCCGGGGCCTGCGCCTGGGGCTCGGGCTGCGGGGCCGGTGCCGGACGGGCCGGACCCGGGCGGGGGCCGCCGGGCTTCGGCGCGCTCGACTTCGGCGCTGCGGTCTTGGCGGGCGCGCTCGGCGTGGCCGACGCTGCCGGAGCCGACGACGAGGCGCCGGACGCCTGCAGCGCAGCACGGAGCTTGCGCGCGACGGGGGGTTCCACACTGGAGCTCGGGCCCTTGACGAACTCGCCGAGCTCCTTGAGCTTCTCCATTGCGGTCTTGCTGTCGACACCGAGTTCGGATGCGATCTCGTGTACGCGTGGTTTTGCCACTGTTCTCCTTCACGGGTCCCACCCCGCGAAGGGGGCAGGACTCACTGGATGACGGGTCTCATTTCGAGCCGCTCATCAGTTGTCCATAAGCCGTTCAGCCTGTTCTGTCGTGTCCTGGTGTCCGCCCGACTGCTCGGCTGCGAGGCCGTGCAGGTGGTCGAGCACTGCGGACGTGTCGGGTTCGCGATCCAGCCGGAGCGCCCGGCGGAAGGCCCGGCGCTTGACGGCCAGTTCGTAGGCTTCGACGGTCGGGGTGAGCCACGCTCCCCTGCCCGGCATGACTGCCTTCGGGTCCGCCACGACGCGACCGTCGCTCAGGGCGACGACACGGAGGAGGGAGGACCGGGGAGCACGGCGACGACTGCCGATGCACGTTCTGACGGGAACCACCTTACTCCTCACCTCCGACGACCGCGATCCGGCGCGCCCGAACGGGCCACGCCACCAGCGAAAACGCGCCTACTCGTCGCCGTCCAGGATCGAGCCCTGACCGGCACTGCCTGGATGTCGATCCCTACTCGTCGCCGTCCAGGATCGAGCCCTGACCGGCACTGCCTGGATGTCGATCCCTACTCGTCGCCGTCCAGGATCGAGTCCGGCTGGATGTCGATCCGTGCGCCGGTGAGCTTCGCGGCGAGGCGGGCGTTCTGCCCTTCCTTGCCGATCGCGAGCGACAGCTGGTAGTCCGGCACGAGCGCGCGGACGGCCTTCGTCGAGGCGTCGAGCACGAACGCGCTCGTCACCTTCGCCGGCGAGAGGGCGCTCGCGACGAACGACGCCAGGTCGGACGAGTAGTCGACGATGTCGATCTTCTCCGCACCGAGCTCGGTCGTCACGGCACGCACGCGGGCGCCGAGCTCACCGATGCAGGCGCCCTTCGCGTTCACGCCGGACTCGTTCGCCTTCACGGCGAGCTTCGTGCGGTGCCCGGCCTCGCGGGCGATCGAGGTGATCTCGACGACGCCGGAGGCGATCTCCGGGACCTCGAGCGCGAAGAGCTTGCGGACGAGCCCGGGGTGCGTGCGCGAGACCGTGATCTGCGGACCCTTCGCCCCGCGGCCGACGCTCGTGACGTAGACGCGGATGCGGTTGCCGTGCTTGTACTCCTCGCCCGGGACCTGCTCCTCGGGCGGGAGGATCGCCTCGACCGTACCGAGGTCGACGTGCACCATCTTCGGGTTCGGACCCTGCTGGATCACGCCCGCGACGATGTCGCCCTCCTTGCCACGGAACTGCCCGAGGATCTTGTCGTCGCCGATGTCGCGGAGGCGCTGGTTGATGACCTGCTTCGCGGCGAAGGCGGCGATGCGGCCGAAGTCGCTCGGCTGGTCGACGGCCTCGCCGACGACGGTGCCCTCCTCGTCGCGCTCCGGCACGTACACCGAGACCTCGCCGGACTTGCGGTCGAGCTCGACACGCGCCTGGGCGTCGACGGGCTCGTCGTTCTCCGCGCGGTGCTTCTGGTACGCCGTCAGGATGGCGGATTCGATGATCTGGACGAGTTCGTCGAACGGGATCTCCCGTTCGCGCTCCATGAGTCGCAGGACTGCGAGGTCGATCTTCACCGAGGTGCCTCCGTATTCAGCTGAGTCGCCTCCGCGGGGTGGATCTGCGCGGAAGTCGGCGACCAGCGTACCCCAGAACAGGACGGGAGGCGCGTGGCGGNCCCGCCACGCGCCTCCCGTCCGTCAGGGGTCGCGATCAGATCGCGCGGACCGCCTCGAGCAGCTCCGCGACCGGCACGTCGCGCCGCTCGCCGGAGCGGCGGTCCCACAGTTCGACGACGCCGTCGGCGGCGCCGCGGCCGGCGACGACGACCACGGGCACGCCGAGGAGCTCGGCGTCGCGGAGCTTCACGCCGGGCGAGACCTTCGGGCGGTCGTCGTAGACGACGTCGTACCGCTCGCCCTCGAGGGCCGCGATGAGCGACGAGGCGACGTCGTAGGCGACCTCGTCCTTGCCGGTGGCGACCACGTGCACGTCGAACGGTGCGATCTCCTTCGGCCAGGCCAGGCCCTTCTCGTCGTTGTGCGCCTCGGCGAGGATCGCCATGATGCGCGTGACGCCGATGCCGTACGAACCCATCGTGACGGTCGCGAGCTTGCCGTTCTCGTCCTGGACCTTGAGTCCGAGGGCCTCGGCGTACTTGCGACCGAGCTGGAAGACGTGCCCGATCTCCATGCCGCGGGCGGTCTCGAGGGGGCCCGAGCCGTCCGGTGCGGGGTCGCCGGCACGGACGTCCGCGACGTCGGCGGTGCCGTCCGCGGTGAAGTCGCGACCCGCCACGAGACCGGAGACGTGCACGCCGCGCTCGTTCGCACCGGTGAGCCACGCGGTCCCCTCGGCGACGCGGGGGTCGACGAGGTACCGGATGCCCGAGGGGCTGTCGGCGCCCAGGACCTGCGGCCCGATGTAGCCCTTCACGAACACGCCGGGGTGCTTCTTGAAGTCGTCGTCACCGGCCGCCTCGACCTCGGCGGGTGCGAAGGCCACCTCGGCCCGCTTCAGGTCGACGTCCCGGTCGCCGGGGAGCCCGACGACGACGACCTCGCGCGTGCCGTCGAGGTGCGTCAGGGCGAGCACGACGTTCTTCAGGGTGTCCGCAGCCGTCCACGGACGGTCCGCGCGGGGGGCGGCGTCGTTGGCGTGCGCGACGAGCGTGTCGATCGTCGGAGTGTCCGCCGCGGGCAGGCGCACGGGCTCCGGCTGCCCCTCGATCGGCAGGCTGTCGGCCGCCGGGGTGACGTAGGCCTCGACGTTCGCCGCGTAGCCGCTGGCGCCCCGGACGAAGGTGTCCTCGCCGACGCCGATCGGGTGCAGGAACTCCTCGGACTTCGAGCCGCCCATCGCGCCGGCGTCCGCCTGGACGATGACGTACTCGAGGCCGAGTCGGGCGAAGATGCGCTCGTAGGCGTCGCGCATGACCTGGTAGCTGCGCTCGAGGCCCTCGTCCGTGAGGTCGAACGAGTACGCGTCCTTCATGGTGAACTCGCGCCCGCGCAGGAGTCCGGCGCGGGGCCGGGCCTCGTCGCGGTACTTGTCCTGGATCTGGAACAGCGTGACCGGGAGGTCCTTGTACGAGCCGTACAGGTCCTTGACCAGGAGCGCGAACATCTCCTCGTGTGTGGGCGCGAGCAGGTAGTCGGCGCCCTTGCGGTCCTGCAGGCGGAACATGCCGTCGCCGTACTCGGCCCAGCGGTTCGTCGCCTCGTAGGGCTCGCGCGGCAGGAGCGCGGGCAGCAGGACCTCCTGCGCGCCGGCGGCCACCATCTCCTGGCGGACGATGTCCTCGATGCGGCGGCGGACGCGCAGGCCGAGCGGCAGCCACGCGAAGATCCCCGGGGACTGACGACGGACGTAGCCGGCGCGGACGAGCAGCTTCGCGCTCGTCACCTCGGCGTCGGAGGGGTCGTCGCGGAGCGTGCGGAGGAAGAGATGGGAGAGCCGTGTGACCACGGGGCAAGCCTAGCGGCGCACGCGGCCCTCCCCGCGACTAGGGGGTCGTGACGACCTGGGGCGAACCCGTCGTGGCTTCCGGACCCATCTCGTCGGCGATCCGATTGGCCTCCTCGATGAGGGTCTGCACGATCTCGCGCTCCGGGACGGTCTTGATGACCTGTCCCTTCACGAAGATCTGGCCCTTGCCGTTGCCGGACGCGACGCCGAGGTCGGCCTCGCGCGCTTCGCCGGGACCGTTCACGACGCAGCCCATGACGGCGACGCGGAGCGGGACGGTCATGCCCTCGAGCCCCTTCGTGACGTCGTTGGCGAGCTGGTAGACGTCGACCTGCGCCCGGCCGCAGCTCGGGCACGAGACGATCTCGAGCTTGCGTTCGCGCAGGTTGAGCGACTGCAGGATCTGCAGGCCGACCTTCACCTCCTGCGCGGGCGGCGCGGAGAGCGAGACGCGGATGGTGTCGCCGATGCCCTCGGCGAGCAGGATGCCGAACGCCGTGGCGCTCTTGATCGTGCCCTGGAACTCCGGTCCGGCCTCGGTCACCCCGAGGTGCAGCGGCCAGTCCCCCGCGGCGGCGAGCTGCCGGTAGGCCTTCACCATGACGATCGGGTCGTTGTGCTTGACCGAGATCTTGAAGTCGTGGAAGTCGTGCTCCTCGAACAGGGACGCTTCCCACACGGCGGACTCGACCAGTGCCTCGGGCGTGGCCTTGCCGTACTTCTGCAGCAGGCTCGGCTCGAGCGACCCGGCGTTCACACCGATGCGCAGCGAGACGCCCGCGTCCTTGGCGGCCCGGGCGATCGCGCCGACCTGGTCGTCGAACTTGCGGATGTTGCCCGGGTTCACGCGGACCGCGGCGCACCCGGCGTCGATGGCCTGGAAGACGTACTTCGGCTGGAAGTGGATGTCGGCGATGACCGGGATCTGCGACTTCTTCGCGATGATCGGCAGCGCGTCGGCGTCGTCCTGGCTCGGGACCGCGACGCGCACGATGTCGCACCCGGAGGCGGTGAGCTCGGCGATCTGCTGCAGCGTCGCGTTGATGTTCGTCGTCGGCGTGGTGGTCATCGACTGCACCGAGACGGGTGCGTCGCCGCCCACGAGGACCTTGCCCACCCGGATCTGCCGCGACTTCCGACGCGGGCTCAGGGTTTCGGGGACTTTCGGCAGACCGAGGTTCACTGCTGGCACGAGGTGCACTCTACGCGCTCGCGGTGCCGTCACTCGGCGCTGGCCACCAGGTCCGTCCCGCGGTCCACGATCGTGACGAGCGGTGCGTACAGCCGCATCGCGTCGAGGGCGCGCTCGTGGTCGGCGTCGGTGGCGCCGGCGCACGCGTCGGCGACGACCGTGACGGTCGCGCCGGCGTCGGCCGCGGCCAGCGCGGTGCTCAGCACGCAGCAGTCGGTGGAGACGCCGGTGAGCACGAGGTGCGGGTGGTCGCCGACGACGGCGCGGAGGCTCGTCCCCCACTTGCCGAAGGTCGGTTCCGTGACGACGGGGTCGCGTCGGTCGACCGCGGCGGATGCGAACGGCTCGGTCAGGCCGTAGAGCGGGTCGCCGTCCGGGACGAGCGCGAACGGCCAGTCCCGGTAGTAGGGCACCCAGGCACCCTCGGGCCGCTCGGGCGCGACGAAGCGCGTGAAGACCGTGCGACCGGCGAACCGGGGCAGCAGCCGTCCGGTCCCGGCGGCTGCCGCGTCGTACCGCGGCGCCGCCCACGGGCTGTCACCGGTGAAGATGCGCTGCAGGTCGATCGCGACGAGCCACGCGTCGGGCGGGACGACGACGCTCACGCCTGCTCCTGGCGGCGCACGGACCCGCGCGCGGTGAGGAGCGTGCCGACGAACCCGACCACGAGCGCGACGAGGACGCCGAGGTTGGCGTACGCCCACGCGCCCTGCCGGCCACCGAGGCCGACCGGCTCGAGCAGGTAGCCCTGCCAGTTCAGCCACGCCGGGACGCCGTACGTGTTCGTGACGAGCCCCCAGCCGAGGACGGTCCCGAGGACGACGAGCCCGATCGCGGCCCAGCGCACGTCGCCGTAGCGGCCCCGCACGTCGTCGAGCTCGGCGTCCGCGTAGGCCCGGCGACGCAGCAGCACGTCGGCGACGAACACCCCCGCCCAGGCGGCGATCGGCACGCCGAGGGTCACGAGGAACGCCTGGAACGGCGAGATGAAGTCCTTCGCGAAGAAGACCACGTACACGGCCCCGGCGACCATGAACACGCCGTCGACCCCGGCCGCGACGGGCCGCGGGATCCGGACGCCGGCGCTGAGGAGCGCGAGCCCGGACGAGTAGATGTCGAGCACGGCACCGCCGACGAGCCCGAGGATCGCGACGAGGGCGAACGGGACGAGGAACCACACCGGCAGGATCGTCGTGAGCGCACCGATCGGGTCGGCGCCGATCGCGCTGTTCAGGTCCTTCGACGAACCCGCGAGCAGGACGCCCACCACGACCAGGACGGCGGGGGCGAGCGCACCGCCGAACGTCGTCCACCAGACCACGCCCCCGGTCGAGGCGGTCCGCGGCAGGTAGCGCGAGTAGTCCGCAGCGGCGTTGACCCAGCCGAGCCCGAAGCCCGTCATCACGAGGACGAGTGCGCCGAGGACGTTCTGGGCGCTCCCGGACGGCAGGGCGCCGAGCGTGCCGAGGTCGATCGACGGCACCGCGAGCACGACGTAGACCACCGTGAGCACGGCGGTGACGACGGTGATCACGGTCTGCAGGCGAATGATGACGTCGAAGCCGGCGATCCCCGCCCCGACCACCAGCGCGGCGACCACGACCAGGGCGACGAGCTTCGTCACGACGCCGTCGTCCCAGCCGAGCTCCCGGAACACGGTCGACGTCGCCAGGACCGCGAGGGACGCCAGCGCGGTCTCCCACCCGACGGTGAGCACCCAGCTCAGGAACGACGGCAGCCGGTTCCCCCGCACGCCGAACGCCGCGCGGCTGAGGACCATCGTCGGCGCCGAGCCACGCTTGCCGGCGATCGCGACGATCCCGCAGAGCAGGAACGAGAACGCGACGCCGACGACGGACACGATCGTCGCCTGGGCCAGCGAGATGCCGAACCCGAGGACGAACGAGCCGTAGCTCAGGCCGAGCACCGAGACGTTCGCGGCGAACCACGGCCAGAACAGCCCGCGGGGCCGCCCCTTCCGGTCGGACTCGGCGATGACGTCGATGCCCTGGCGCTCGACGGCGCGGACCTCGGGGGCTGTGCTCATGCGCCCGAGCGTAGTGCTAGCCGAACAGGTTCACCGGTCGCACGATGTCGGCGTAGACGAGGAGCGCGCTCATCCCGGCCAGGAGCACGACGACGACCATCGTGAGCGGCATCGTCTTGGCCAGGTCGATCGCGCCCGGGTCCGGCTTGCCGACGAGCAGGTACGCGCGGCGCTTCACGGCCTCCCACAGCGCCCCGGCGATGTGACCGCCGTCGAGCGGCAGGAGCGGCACCATGTTGAGCACGAACAGGCCGATGTTGAGCGACGCCAGGAGCCCGAGGATCGTGTAGACCTTGTCGACCACGGGGACCCCGCTCATCGACGAGACCTCACCGATGGCCCGGCCGACGCCGACGACCGAGACCGGGCTGTCCTGGGACCGCGCCTGCGAGCCGAACGCCGCGTTCCACACCGCGACGAGCCGCTGCGGCAGGTCGATGATCAGGTGCGCCGACGCGGCGATCTGCGCGCCCGTCGCGGGGAGGACGGCCGCCGGGGACTGCCGCACGAGGGACTGCCCGATGCTGACCCCCACGACACCGACCTGCTGCGTCTTCGTGGTGCCGTCCGCGTTCTTCGCCGCCGTGCCCTCGGCCGTGACGACGTCGCGGGTGGCGAGCTGCGGCGTGACCTCGAGCGTCTTCCGCGCACCGTCGCGCTCGACCACGACCGTCACGGTCTTGCCGGCGGAGCGCTGGAAGACCTTCGAGACCTCGGCGATCGTCGGGTCCTGCTGGCCGTCCACCGCCAGGACGACGTCGCCGTCCCGGATGCCGGCCTGCTTCGCGGGCGACTCGGCGTCCCCGGGGGCGCACGCCGTGGCGCTGCTCGACGGCAGGACGCAGTCGACGCTCGACGTGAAGGTCGTCGTCGGGGCACCGAAGCCGCACAGCAGCACGCCGAACAGGACGATGCCGATGACGAGGTTCATCGCCGGGCCGGCGACCATGACGATGATGCGCTTCCACGGGGTCAGCCGGTAGAACGCGCGGGAGTCGTCGCCGCCGGAGTCCGCGATCTGCGCGGCGCTGGCCTCACGCGCGTCCTGCACGAACGCGCCGTACATGCCGGTGTTCGTGATCGCGTTCGGCTTGCCCGAGGCCCGGGGCTTGAGCATGCCGACCATCGAGATGTACCCGCCGAGCAGGATCGGGCGGATCCCGTACTCGGTCTCGCCGCGGCGGAAGGACCACATCGCCTTGCCGAACCCGAGCGAGTACTGCGTGACCTTGACGCCGAAGAGCTTCGCGAAGGACAGGTGGCCGAGCTCGTGGAGGCCGATCGAGACCAGCAGGCCGACGATGAAGACGACCACGCCGAGGACGAACAGGAGCACGGATTCGACGGTCACCAGGAGAGAGTACGGGACCCCGCCCATGACGGAGCCGAGCGCATCCTGAGAGGTGGGGCGGGCCTCCCGTCCGTCAGGTGGTCACCACGGGACGGACGGGAGGCACGGGTTGGGTCAGCGCGTCAGCGCGCGGTCCGCCGCGTCGCGGGCCCAGCGCTCGGCCGCCAGTACGCCGTCCAGGGACGGCTCCCCCGCCGTGTGCGCGTCGACGACGCGCCGGACCGTGTCGACGATGTCGAGGAAGCCGATCGCTCCGGCGTGGAAGGCGGCGACGGCCTGCTCGTTCGCGGCGTTGAAGACCGCGGGGAACGTGCCGCCGAGGACCCCGACGTGCTTCGCGAGGTCGACGGCGCCGAAGGCCTGCGTGTCGAGCGGTTCGAAGGTCCAGGTGCTCGCGGTCGTCCAGTCGAGCGGGACGCCCACGCCGGGGACGCGGTCCGGCCAGGCCAGGCCGAGCGCGATCGGCAGGCGCATGTCCGGCGGCGATGCCTGAGCGATCGTCGAGCCGTCGACGAACTCGACCATCGAGTGCACGATCGACTGCGCGTGCACCGTCACGTCGATGCGGTCGTACGGCACGCCGAACAGCAGGTGTGCCTCGATGACCTCGAGGCCCTTGTTGACGAGCGTCGCGGAGTTCGTCGTGACGACGAGCCCCATGTCCCACGTCGGGTGTGCGAGCGCCTGCGCCGGGGTGACGTCGACGAGCTCGGCGCGGGAGCGTCCGCGGAACGGGCCGCCGCTCGCCGTGAGGACGAGCCGCCGGACCTCGGCGCCGGTGCCGGAGCGGAGCGCCTGCGCGATGGCGGAGTGCTCGCTGTCGACGGGCACGATCTGACCGGGCGCGGCGGCGGCCTGCACGAGCGGGCCGCCGACGATCAGGCTCTCCTTGTTCGCGAGGGCGAGCGTCGCGCCGGTGTCCAGCGCCGCCAGGGTCGGGCCGAGGCCGACCGAGCCGGTGATGCCGTTGAGGACGACGTCCGCCTCGACACCGCGGACCAGGCGTTCGGCGTCGGCCGCGCCGAACGCGGTCTCCGTGACGCCGAAGCGCGCGGCCTGCTCGGCGACGAGGTCGCGGTTGGTGCCGGCGGTGAGGCCGACGACCTCGAAGCGGTCGGGGTTGCGGGCGACGACGTCGAGGGCCTGGGTGCCGATCGAGCCCGTGCTGCCGAGGACGACGATGCGGCGCCGTCCGGTCGGGCCGGTCGGGCTGGTCGCGTCGGTCGGGCCGGTCGGGCTGGTCGGGCCGGTCGGGCTGGTCGCGTCGGCCGGGCCGGTCGGCGTCATGGTCAGCCCTTGGCCAGGAGGTCGACGACGAAGACGAGCGAGGCGTCCTTCGGGATGTTCGAGCCCTCGGGCGGGTTCGAGCCGTAGGCGTCCTCGGCCGTCGTCACGATGAGGACCTGCGAGCCGATCTTCTGCCCGACGAGGCCGGTGACGAAGCCCTTGATGAGCGAGCCCTCGGAAACCGTGAAGGTGGTGGCGGCGCCCTTCGACCACGAGGAGTCGAACTCCTTGCCGCCGTCGAGCGTCACGCCCTTGTACTGCACCAGGACGCTGTCCCCGTCGGCCACGGTGTCACCGTCGCCCTGCTTGAGGACCTCGACCTCGGTCTTCGCGGGGGCGGTCTCGCCGGCGGGGATCGTGATCTCCGGCTCGCCGTCCGCCTTGTCCTTGACCGTGGGCAGTGCGGGGTTCTGCTCCTGCGGGGTGCCGGTCGCCTTCGTCGGGGTCTTCGCGAGCACGTCCGCGACGACGACGATGTCGCCGCTCGTGGTGAAGCCGAGCGCCGAGGACGCACCGACCGCCGCGACCCGGTCGCCGACCTTGGTGCAGGCGAGCAGGGCGCCGAAGCCGGTGCCGCCCACCGACAGGACCTGCGGGTTGCCCTGGTCGAAGCCGACCGCGCCGAGCTTCGAGGCGTCCTTCGCCTGGTACACGGCGTAGGAGACCTGCGCGAACTCGCCGTCCTTGAGCGCGGCACCGTCGCCCTGCACGACCGTGGAGGCCTGCGGCGTCTTCGCGCTGATGCCCTTGTCGAACGTGACCGTCGGGGCCTCCTTGCCGCCGAAGGCGCCACTGACCTCGATGCTCTTCGACGCCGAACCCGGCTTCGGGCAGGCGGAGATCGGCGTGGCCGACGCGCTCGAGGACGCGCTCGGCGAGGCCGACGCGTCACCCGACCCCGAACCGGAGCAGGCGGCGAGTCCCAGCACGACGGCGGGGACGAGGGCGATCGGGAGCAGGCGAAGACGCTTCACGGGGACCTAGTGTGCCGTACGGACCTTGGTGACCGGCGCGTGGTGGACGGGGAACGCCACGGAGCGGGCGATGAAGCAGAGTTCGTTCGCGCGGGCGTGCGCCGCGTCGGCGTCGGCGACGCGGTCCGGCTCGGCGATCGTGACCACCGGGTGCAGGTGGACGGCGGTGACCTCGCCGGTGCCGTCACGGTGGACGTCGAGCGACGCCGTCGCGGTGTCGGTGTAGTCGAGCACGGTGAAGCCCTGCTGCACGGCGACGTACAGGTAGCTCATCATGTGGCACTGCGCGAGGGCGCCGAGCAGCATCTCCTCGGGGTTCCACCGGTCCGCGTCGCCACGGAACGTCGGGTCGGCCGATCCCGGGATGGACGGCTTTCCCGCGGCGGTGACGTCGTGGTCGCGGCCGTAGTCGCGGTAGCCGCTCGTCCCGGTGCCGCGGTTGCCGGTCCAGTTGACGGAGACCTCGTAGGAGTGGTCGCTCACGGTGGCCCTTCGTCGGTGTCGGTACGCTGGCGGCATGACGGTGAGCACCGATGTCCGCACTGATCGCCATCCTCTCACCGCCGACGGTTCCGTCGAGCTCGCGGTGCTCGACCGCAACGGCTTCGATGAGAGCCGGCACCAGGGTGCCGGTGTCGTCGTCGGTGCCGACGGTCGGGTGCTCGACGCGGTCGGCGACGTGACGGCGAGCATCTACCCCCGGTCGACGATGAAGCCGTTCCAGGCGCTGGCCATCCGCCGAGCCGGGGCGTCCTTCAGCGACGAGGAACTCGTGCTCACCACGGCGAGCCACGCCGGCACGGCCCCGCACCAGGCCCTCGCCCTGCACATGCTCGAGTCCTTCGACCACACCGAGGCCGACCTGGGCTGCCCGCCGGACATGCCGTTCGACCGGGCGACGGCCCGCACGATGGCCGAGCCCCGGCGCCTGGCGATGAACTGCTCGGGGAAGCACGCGGGCATGCTCGCCGCCTGCCGGGTGAACGGCTGGGACGAGGCCACCTACCTGGACATGGCCCACCCGCTGCAGCAGCGCGTCCGCCACACCGTCGAGGAGTTCACGCGGGAGACGGTCGACCTGGTCGGCACGGACGGGTGCGGCGCCCCGGTGTTCCCCCTGACCCTGACCGGTCTCGCCCGCGGCTTCGCGGGGGTGGTCGCACGAGCGGACGCGGACTCTGCCGCGCTCGTCGACGCGGTCCTGGACCACCCCTGGGCGATCGACGGCGTCGGGCGGGCCAACACCGTCACGATCGAGCGCCTGCAGGTCCTCGCGAAGTTCGGAGCCGAGGGCGTCATGGTCATGGGTCTGCCCGGTGGCGCGGCCGTCGCCGTGAAGACGCTCGACGGTTCGCAGCGCGCCGGGACCCTCGCGGCGTTGACGCTCCTGCAGCGGAACGGGCTCGTCGACGCCGAGGGCGTCGCGGACGTCCTGCGTGCGACGGGCGAGCAGGTGCTCGGCGGCGGAGTGCCCGTCGGCGCGTTGCGGGTCGGCGCCGGCCTGCGCTGAGCTCGACGCCGTCACAGCGACGGCAACGCGGGGTCGAGCGCGCGTGAACGGTGGTCCTGCGCCCGTCGCACCGCGCATCCGTAGCGGGTGACCTCGACGACGGTGTCCCACGCCCGGGGCTGCATCCGCTCGCTCGGGACGAGCACGATCGTCGTCCGGATGCGCTCGTCCGCATCGGACAGGACGGCCACCGCCGTCTCCGCGGGGAGGGACACGCCTGCCGGCGCGCCGTCGAGCGCGGCGACCGGCGGCCGAGCGTCGACGAGGTCATCGGCGAGAGCCGTCCGGACGGCACCCCCGAAGCCTGCCGTCGCGGTCCCGGTCGCGGTCGCGGTCGCACGGAGCAGGTCCGCGAGTTCGACGAACACCGCGAGTGCGAGGGCGCCGGTGCCGACCACCACGAGGTGCGTCGGAAGCCCAGGTGTGCCGAGTTCGTGACCGATCGGCTCGCCGTCGTCGTCGTGCCCGAGGAGCAGGTCGGACCGGCGGGACTGCGCCTGGCGGGCGGGAGGGTCGTCGCTGGTTCCCGGCAGGGGGCGTGTCCGGGTCGACTCCGGTTCCGGTTCGTCCGACGTCGTCGGTAGCGACCGGCTCGATGCACGGTCGAGCAGGGCGCAGCAGCATGCCGCCCCGAACAAGACGGCCCGCGCGGGACCGTCGAGCGCGAGGAGCACCGCGGCGAGCCCGAGCAGCACGGCGGTGCCGACGAGGGCGGTTCGAGCGACGAGGAGGGACACGCCGATCAGTCCAGCAGAGCGCGGACCTGCCGAAGGCGGGAGCTACCCGCCCTGTGGAGGGCGATGCGCTGTTCCTCCGTTGTGGAGGAGGAACAGCGCACAGTCACTGCACCAGGAAGAACTGCTCACCGATGTCCACCCGGGCCCCGCGCTCCACGCGGTAGCGTCGCCCCGGCTCGCAGCGGCGGATGGAGCCGTCGATGTGCCGGATGACCGTGCCGTTGCCGGAGAACCGGTCGGAGACCCAGAGGTCGTCGCCGTCCCGGCCGAGCTCGAGGTGCGTCTTCGACACGGACTTTCCCGGGTCGTGGACGGTCACGAGGTCGTCGAACCGCTCCCCCGGCTGCGGCCGCGGCAGGCGTCCGAGCAGCCCGGTGCCGTGCACCTCGACGCGTTCCCCGGTGCTGCAGTGCAGGACGAAGGGATCCCGGCCGGTGTCCTTCGTGACGATCCGGGTCGCTTCGACGTCCTCGTCCAGGTCATCCGCGCTCGACGGAGCCGTCGCCGAGCCGGTGGGCGGCAAGACCGGTCCGGTCGTCCCCGGAACAGGCGGGAGCGGTGCTGCGGTGGGGGCACCCGAGGCCGTGGTCGCGACGTTCGTGACGGGCGGCGCGGTCCACTCGGCTGCGGGTGCGGACGGGACGGTCGGTGAGCCGGGTACCGGCGGGAGCGGCGCGTGGCCGACGGCCTCGGGCGCTCCACCGAGCGCGCCTGCCCCCGTGCCGTGCTCGTCCGCGCCGTGCGCGTTCAGGTCGGCGGCGTGCTCGTCATCGTCAGCGTTCGTGTCCGTGTCGTGCTCGGTCGCGTCGTCCCCGTCCGCACCGTGCTCGTCCGCGGTGCTCGCGTCGCTCGCATCAGCGTCGGCGGCGGTCGCGTCGTCGCCGCGACCGTCCTGGTCGCCGTCGTCCACCGCGTCGGCTGCGACGAGCGCCTGGTCGTCGGCAGCCCAGTCCGGGCGGGCGATCGGCAGCGGGACGACGGGCCCGGTGAACGCTGCGGTCACCGCGGGACGCACGGCTCCGCATTCGGCGCAGAAGATGTCGTCGGGTTCGAGCGTGTGTCCGCAGACGTGACAGGTAGCGGGTCCGCTCCCGGGGGTCACGAGCGGTGTCGGGCGCGAGGGGCGCCGGTCAACGAGGGGCTCGACGACGGCGGTGTCGTTCTCCTGGGGTCGCGACAGGTCCTGGGCGGCGGCGGTGTCGGTCCGCTCGGCGTCGGTGACGTCGGTCGAGGTTTGCTCAGCGGCCGGCGGGCGGCCGACCCACCACGACGGACGAGAGGGCGCGACGGGGGTCGACTGCGTCGGAGGCTGCCAGACCGGGGCGGCGGGCGGCTCGGGCACGTCGACCGGGTCGGTCTGCTCGGCCGCTCGCTCACGGGGAGCCGCGGGGCGCGTCCACTCGGCGTCGGCACCGTCCGGCACCGAGGTCGACGGGTACTGCTCCGGGTCGAGGGGCGGCTCCGGCTGCGCGGACGGAGCGCCCGTCGCGGGGACGTGGACGCCGGAGACCGCACCGTGCGCGTGCGTCCGTGCACCACGCGGATCGGCCCCGCGCGGATCGGCGCCNCGCGGCTCGACGCCGTGCGGCGCGGCGGGGGCGGCGGGCGGGTTCGGGTCCGAGCCGGTCAGCCAGGCCCGGGTCGCGGGGTCCAGGGTCGCCTCGGGCAACCACGCCTCGGTGGCCGGGTCGGGGCGACGGCCCTGCGGATCCGGCTGCTGCAGCGGCGGCGGTGTCGTCTGGTCGTTCCGGGCTGCCGGCGCGGGACGACGGTTCGCCGCGACGTTCACCGATCGCCCGCACTCACCGCAGAAGATCGCCCCCTCGGGGAGCATCGACCCGCAGTGTTCGCATCTGATCACGGTTGTTGGTCCTCACTCGGCCGTCCACGACGCTCGCCGGCCTCCGGCCCATCGTAGTCACGCGTGCCCGGACGACCGCGGTGCCACCGGCTGGCCGACAGGACACGTCGGGACCCCGTTCGGGGGCTGCTGCCCGTCCGCAGGGACCGGACGGACACCGCCGCACGCCACCGTTGCCGTCGGTTCCGCCCGGTGCGGAGGCTCCGGACCGCTTCCTCGGTCGCCGACCACATCCGGTTCGCGATGCGGTCGTCCGGGTCGTCCGGCCCGAAGACCGCACGGTCCGCCAGCGCAGCGAGGCCCGTCCCGCCCTCGCCCGGCGCACCGACGACCGCCTCCTTGCGGGTGGCTGCGCGGGTGACGTCGTGCCCTCGGTCGACGAGGGCGTCGCGGTACTCGTCCCAGGCGCCGACGATCCGCCCGCGCGGGGTCGGGGCTCGGCGCCGCCGACGCCGTCGCAGGCGCTTGAGCAGGACGACGACGGCGAACGGCAGGAGCACGAGGGCCGCCAGCGCGAGGACGCCGAGCACCCACGGCAGGGCAGCGAGCAACACCTGCAACCAGAGCGGCTTCACCGGCGGGGTGCTCCGGTCGCTCTGCGGCGGCGCCTGCCGGTCCTGGTCCTGCTGCTCGACCGGCGGCGGCGGGACGACGGTCTCGGGACGCGTGACCGGCTGCGGCGTCTGGTCCTGCTCCTGGGGGATCTCGCGCACGACCGGGTTCGGGTCGAGCATCACCCACCCGTACTGCGCGGTGTCGACCTCGATCCGGGCGGTGACGTCGGAACCGCGGAACGTGGTGGTCCCGCCGGAGCCGCCTGCCGTCTCGGCGGCGTCCCCACCGGCGTCTCCCCCGGCGGTGAAGCCCATCACCACCCGTGCCGGGAAACCGAGCTCGCGTGCCATCAGGGCGGCCGTGACGGCGTACTGCTCCTGGTCGCCGATCATGAGCGGGGACGTCAGGAGTTCCTGGATGCGGTCCGCCCCGTGACCCGAGCGGCTGGCGCGGTCGTCGCCGACGCCGTGGCTCACGTAGCCCGTCCGCTTGAGGTCCTGCACCGCAGCCAGGAGCTTCGCGCCGTCGGAGCCCGCGTCGGCGGTCGTCGCCTCGACCCGCTCGCGCACCGCGTCCGGCACGCCGGACGGCGTCGGGACGGAGGCGGTGCCCGGTCGGGCGTCGGCGAGCTGGGCGTCCGTCGGCTGGTCCGGGACGACGACGTCGAGCTGGTAGCGGGTGCGGTCGCCCACCCCGCTCACCACCGCTCCGGTGCTGGTGGTGCGGTTGTAGAAGAACGCACCGCGTTCGGAGCCCGCGTCGCTGCCCTGGAACGTCACCGAACGGAGGTCGCCGACGGTCGGCAGCCACACGCCGCGGTACCCGTCGACCTGCACGTCGACGCGGACGTCGGTGCCGGACACGCCCCGCACGTCGACACTCGTCGGCACGCGCTCGAAGGTGCCGGACGCCGACGCCCCGTCGTCGCCGCCGACGCGGTACACGACCCCGTCGTACGTGTCGAGGGTCGCGATCCGGACGAACCCGCCCGCGGGCAGACCCGTCACCGTCAGCTGTGGTGCATCGGCGGCGCCGGACTCCTCGTACGCGCGGAACCCGCTCAGCGGACTCACGTGGTCCCGTGGGTCGAAGGGCTTCACGACGTCGCTGCGGGCGACCGTCCGGTCCGCGGCCGGTGGCACGACGAGTCCGAGTCCGGTCGCCACGACCCCGGCCGCGACGATCGTGCCGGTCCCGACGAGCGCGGGTCGGAGCACCGAACGCCAGACCGGCACCCGCGCCCCGACGGTGCGCGACACGGCCGCGGCGCGACGGACGTACCGCACCGTCAGCGCCCAGACGAGTGCGATCCCGCCGAGCAGGACCGCACTCGCCACGGACACGTCGAGTCGCGTCGGACCGACGACGACGCCGGCGGCGAAGAGGACGAGAGCCGGGATGCTCGCGAGTTCCGGACGGGAGGCACGGGTCGCCACGCTCACGGCCGTCACCGTCGCGACGAGGAGCGTGACGAAGAAGGGGACGAGCAGCGACTCGTAGGACCCGACCGGCAGGCTGATGGTCACCAGGCGCTTCCAGTCGAGTGCGACACCGGCCGCGAGGTCCACCAGACCGGGTCCGGTCGGCAGCAGACCTGCCGCCTCGGACGGCACGGCGGCGGGGACGCCCGTCACGGCGAAGGCCGCGGCGGTGGCGACGCCGACGACGAGGGCCGGCAGGCGGAGCGCCGCGCCCGCGAGGGCGACCGCCGAGCCGGCGACCACCGCGGTGACGGCAGCGGCGACCATGGACCCGTCGCGGTAGACCGGCCACCACGACACGCTGCCGACCGCGAGCAGGAGCCAGACCACGAGCGTGCCGCCGACCAGGCGCAGCGGTTCGCGACGCGCGTCCCGACGCCGGGCTGCACGCCGTGCGTCGGCCCGGGTCCCGGTCACGGCGCTCACGCGGCCGCCGCCTGCCGGTGCAGGGCGGTGCGGAGGTCGTCCAGGTAGCCGATCGTCACGACGGTCAGACCGGCGACGCGGAGGAACCGGGGCTGGGCCTCCGGTTCGCAGATCACGGCGACCACCTCGACGCCGACCGGGAAGCGCGTCGCTGCGAGGCGGAGGGCGGGCAGGCCGACCGTGGAGCCGACGACGAGGAACGCGACGGAGATCCCGGTGGTCTCGACCCCCACGATGCGCGACACCTCGGCCACGGGCAGGCACGAGTCGGCGAGCCCGACCGTCGCGAAGGCGTCGAGCAGTCGGGTGGGCGTCACCGTGGGCAGTGGCTGGACGGCGTAGACGGCTCGCTTGGCGTACTCCGGGGTCCGCGCGGAGACGACGACGGAGACCTCCCTGCCGTCCCGGACGGCCCGGGTGCCGAGCGACGCGGCGGCGCTCACGGCGAGCTCGAACTCGTCGTCGTCCGCGAACTCGCCGCGTCCGACGCCGAGGGCGACGACGAGGTGGGACCGGCGCGTGTCCTCGAACTGCCGGACCATCAGGGCGCCCGACTTCGCCGTCGACTTCCAGTGGATGGTCCGGGGGTCGTCACCGGGCATGTACTCGCGGATCGCGTGGAAGGCGATGTCTGCCGGCGAGAGGTCGGTGGTCGCCTGTCCCTCGAGGTCCCGGACCAGACCGGTGCTCGTCGAGGGGATCGCGATCGTGCGCGGGTGGACGATGACCTGCTCGCGGGCGGTCCACACGACCTCGCGCCGGACCAGCCCGACGGGGTCGGCACGCACGCCCGTGACGGGTCCGACGTCGAGCACACCGCGTCGGACCGTCGGGACCGGGACGCGCTGCTCGAACGTGCCCCGCGGCGGGATGCCCGGGATCGCGACGTCCACCAGCCCCGGACCGACCGGGACCTCGACCGTGGCGGGCACCGACGGCAGGCGCGCCGGGTTCTCGGCCGTGACCACGACACCGGCCTCGTCCCCCACGGCGACGCGGTGCTGTGGCAGGCGCATCCGGATGAGCAGGCGCGAGCGACCGACGAGGGCGACGGCCGCGACGAGGACCAGGACGGTCCCCGCCCACCCGACCACGACGACCTCGCGCAGCCCGGACCGGTACCCGACGACGAACGCGACCAGCGTGACGGCGGCGACCGCCCATCCCAGGCCGGTGACCACCGAGGCGACCTCTGCCCACCCGCGGCGGACGAGCCTCCAAGCCGTGGACCAGGCCTTTGCGAGCCCGACGACCGCGTCGGCGGCGACCCCCTCCCGGTCGCCGACCAGGCGGGTCCGGACGTTCGTCAGCCCGGCGACCGTCCCGGTGCGCTCCGTGACGGTGGCGCCCCGACGCGACCGGGTCGCGGCGCGCCGTGAGCGCGTCGCGACGGACCGACGATCGTTCACGAGACCGCCCGGTCGCTCGGCGGCGGCGTCTCGACGAGGAGCTGCGCGACGACGCTCGTCGTGCTGACCCCGTCGAACTCGGCTTCGGCGTCGAGGACCAGCCGGTGCGCGAGTACCGGGACGGCGAGTGCCTTGACGTCGTCGGGGGTGACGTAGTGGCGGCCGTTGAGCGCGGCGAGGACGCGCGACGCACGGACGAGGCCCATGGCACCGCGCACGCTCACACCGAGGCGGACCTCGTTCGCGGAGCGCGTGGCGTCGACCAACCGCGCCACGTAGTCTGCGATCGTCGGGTCGACGTGCACCGTCCGGGCGAGGGCGGCCATCTCGGTGATCGTCGCGGCCGGCACGACGGCGGCGAGCGGCACCGAGGCCGACGGCGCGGACGAGGTCTCGAGGATCCGGACCGTCGCGGCGTGGTCCGGGTACCCGATCGAGGTCTTCATGAGGAAGCGGTCGAGCTGCGCCTCGGGCAGGCGGTAGGTGCCGGCCTGCTCGACGGGGTTCTGCGTCGCGATGACCATGAAGGGTGCGGCGAGGCGGTGGTTCACGCCGTCGACCGTGACTGCGGACTCCTCCATCGCCTCGAGCAGGGCGGACTGGGTCTTCGGGCTGGCACGGTTGATCTCGTCGGCGAGCACGATGTTCGCGAACACCGGGCCGCGGTGGAAGTCGAACTCCTGGGACCGCTGGTCGTAGACGCTGATGCCGGTGATGTCACCCGGGAGCAGGTCCGGCGTGAACTGGATGCGGTTCGTCGACCCCTGCACGCTCTGCGCCATCGCGCGGGCGATGCTGGTCTTGCCCGTGCCCGGGACGTCCTCGAGCAGCAGGTGTCCCTCGCTGAGCATCGCGGTGACGGCCAGACGGATCACGAACGTCTTCCCGAGGAGCACCTGCTCGACGTTGGTCACGATGCGGCCGGCGACGTCGGCGAACCAGGTGGCCTGCTCGGGGGTCATGCTCATGCGGGAGGGTCCTCGTTCTCGGGGATGCGGTGTCAGCAGCGTACGGGGAGCGGGGCTCGGCCCGGGGTCACCCGGCCGTGGGTGTGGAGGGATCGTTGCTCGGCGCCTGGTCGATCTGTCGAGTGACGCCCTCGGGATCCTGGATGCCGTTGACCGTCGCCCGGACCCAGATCGTCGCGTAGCCCGACGGCACGGCGTCGGAGGTCGTCCAGGCTGCCCCGGTCGCCGGGTTGGTCGTCGAACACAGGAGGTGCGCAGCCGCCGGGCAGTACTGGATTGCCAGCTTGTATGCGGTCGGCTTGTACTCGGAGTCGTTCGCTGGTGGATTGATGACCGGTCGCTGTCCCTCGGTCGCGAGGGAGATGCTCACCCGTGTCGTGAACGCGGTCGCGGTGGACGCGCTGCTCGATGCGCAGTAGTCACCGTCGACGGCGCAGGACGTGAACACCACGCTGCTGTCGACCCCGTAGCCGGCACCGGCGCCGATCGAGGCGGAACCGGAGAACCGCTGCGGCGACCCGCCGTTCACCGAGTAGTACAGGTACGGCGACGTCGGCGTGGCCTGCACGGTCAGGTCGACGTTCCCGTCGCTGTCGACGTCGTCGGTCGTGACCGATCCGCTCGGAGCGTCGGGGGTCTCGTAGCCCTGGACGCTCGCGGCTTGCGACGCGGAACAGAACGATCCGTTGTCGGCGTACGCCACGTAGCGGAACTGCGTCGAGATCCGGTCCGTGGCGGAGGCCGCGTTCCAGACCTGCACCGCTCCGCTCGTCGAGCAGCCGTTCGGGATCGGGGTGCTCACCGCGAACTTGGCGATCTTCCAGTTCTGGCTGCCACCGCCACCCCAGTCGCCCTCGGATGCCTGCAGCGACACCGCTGTCGAGGTGCCGTCCTTCTGGCCGGTCGCGTTCAGGATCGGCGTCCCGGGGACGCCCACCGCGGTCCCGGACGCACGCGCCTGGTTCCACTCCACGACCGAACCGTCACGGTCCGCGGCGTTCCTCGCCGAGACCTGCACGTCGTACGACTGCCCGCTCTGCGCGCCCGAGAACGAGGTCGACGTCGACGTCCCCGTGCTGCGGGTCGTCGTGAGGCCGGGGCCCGAGATCGTCACGACGTAGTTCGACACCGGGGTGCCGCCGTTCGGTGCGGGCACCGCGTCCCACCGCACGTCGAGCTGGTTCGGCGTGCCCTGGCTCGCCGTCACCGCGAGGCCCTTCGGCGCGGCCGGCACGAAGTCCGCACTGATCGGCGCCGAGGACGCCGACGCGACGGAGTCCCCGATCGCGTTCGTCGCGACGACGGTGAAGCGGTACGAAGCGGACGGGTCGAGACCGGTCACGGTGCAGACGGTCGACGTGCCGCAGTCCTTCGCGACCCCGTCGGTGCCCTGCACGCGGTACCCGGTGATCGGCGAGTTGTTCGCCTGCGGGGTGGACCACGCGAGGGTGACCTGCCCGCCCTGGTTCGACCCGGTGCGGCTCGGGGCGCCGGGTGCGTCCGGGACGTCCTGGACCGAGATCGTCACGTCGCCCCAGACGTACCGGTCGGGGTCGTTCGTCGCGTCGGCGACCTGGTACTGCAGGTGCGCGTCGACCGGCTGCGCACCGTCCGCGACGGACACCTGGAGTCGCGAGCGGTCGCTGCTCGGCGTCACCGAGACCCCGGCGGGCAGACCGCCGCCGAGACCACGGATCGCGACGACGCGGAGCGCCTCGTCCGGGAACGGGTTCGTCGGTTGGTCGTTCGACAGGACGTCGATGGTCGTCGTCGCACCGCGCTTCGTCACTGCCCGGTCGGCCCCCGGTTGCACGAGCGGCCGGGTGGAGCCGACGACGTCGACCGTCACGCTGCCGGCGCGTCCGGCGTTCGCCGCGTCCGCGACGCCGATGCCGATCGACGCCGTCGTGTCCTTCGGCGCCGTGTCGGCGACCGAGATGCGGAGCTGCTGCCCGTCGATCGTCGCGGTCGTCCCGGACCCCGGTCGGCTCACCACGCTGTAGCGCAGCTCGGGGAGGTCGGCGGGGTACGGGTAGTCGGTGAGCTTCGTGAGGTCGATCGTCCGGGTGTCACCCGGTTGCATGTCGACCGTCGAACCCGTGAACGCCGGGGGTTGGTTCGCCCGCGGGGTCACCTTGATCGGCAGGACGAGCGTCGCGACGCGTCCCTTGCCCCCGTTCGCGCTCGAGCCGTCGGTGACCTCGAAGGAGATCGAGGCGTTGCCGTAGTAGAGCTTCGACGACGTGAACTGGAGCGTCGAGCGGTCCACGACCAGGTCGTCGCCGTTCGCGTGCGTGGCCTTGACCGTCGCGCGGTCGGTGAGCTGCGCGGTCCGGCCGTTCGCCGTCACGACGTACTTCTCGAGCGGGATCCGGACGGTCGCCTCGCTCTTCACGGTGACCACGCCGGCGCTGCGGTCGACCTGGGGCAGGGCGTCGTCGAACCCGGGGACGTGGATGAAGCCGTAGGACACCACGTCGGGGTGGTCCGAGCGCGTGACCGAGAACGGGATCACCTGTGACGCGTCGGTCAGGCGGACGGTGATCCGCCGGTCGGGGGTGGTCTGCGCGGTGTCGCCGTACCCGTCGACCACGCCCACCCGCAGGCGGGAGGTCGATCCCTCGGCGAAGAAGACGTTCCGGAGCACGTCCACGGTCACGCTCTGCCGGTGCAGGATGTCCTGCAGGTCAAGCGTGGTGTCCTCGACCTCGGGCCGGAGCGGCTGGGCGTCCGGGTCGACGGTCACGGTGAGGAACGCCGTGCTCGAGCCGCCGGTGTCGTTCGCGACGGTGTACAGCACCGCGAAGTCACCGCGGTCGGCGGAGCGCGGCGGGGTGACGCGCACCTCGGTCCCGCGGAGCACCTTCGCGGCGACCCCGCTCGCCGTGGGCTCGGCCGCGGTGACCCGGAGCGCGCCGCCCTCGGGGTCGGAGTCGTTCTGCAGCACCCGGACAGTGACGCTGCCACCGGGGCGGATCGTGACGTGGTCGGCCTGCGCCACCGGGTTCGAGGCCTGCTCCGCCCGGGGCGAGATGCCGACCCGGACGGTCCCGGTCGCACGGGCGCCGAGGGCGTCGACGACCGTGTAGGTGAACTCGTCGGTGCCCGCCGAGTAGTCGCCGGCCTCGTAGGTCAGCGCGTCGGAGGACACGTCGCTGACGGACCCCTTCTCCGGGTTGTCCGCGACACCGACGAGCTGCACGGAGTCACCGTCCGGGTCGATGCCGTTCAACGGGATCGACACCCGCACGGACTGCCCGGCGACGACGCGGGCGGTCACCGTCCGGGGCACGGGCGGGTTGTTCGTCGCCGCGTCGCGCTCGCGGACCGAGATCGACACGGTGGCGTCGGCGTACTGGCCGTCTGGTCCGGCGACGCGGTACACCGCGGTGTAGTTGCCCGGGGTCTCGGGAGCGAGGTACCGCAACCGGTCCCCCGACACGAACAGCAGGCCACCGTTGCCGGGCACGTTCTGCACGAGTTCGGGCTGCAGCGTGAGCGGCTCGCCCTCCGGCTGCGTGTCGTTGGCGAGGACGTCGATCTCGGCGACGTCCCCGACGCGCACGGTCGCCGTGTCCGCCTGGGCCACGGGCGGCTGGATGCGGTCGGGCTTCGGGATCTCGACCACGGTGACGGTGCCGGTCGCGGTGGCGAGCCCGTTCGACTCGGTGTAGCCGAAGGTGACCGGTCCGTCGAGCGGGGCCGTCAGGGTGACCCGGACGGTGTGCTGGTCGAGGACGCTCGCCTGGACGCCGCTGGACCGGTCCGGGGCGTCGAGCGCCGTCACCATGAGCACGCCGCCGGCGGGGTCGATGTCGGTCGCGGTGACGTCGGTGTCCTTCGTCGACAGCGTGTTCACGAACACCGTCTTCGGGGTGGTGATCGGCGCGGTCGAGGCGTCCGGCGGCGCCGCGACCGTCACGCGCACGACGCCGCTCGTCGTCTTCGTGCCGTCCGTGACCGTGTACTCGAGCTGGTGGTCCCCGGCCGACGCCCCGACGACCCGGAACGTCCCGGCGTCGTAGGCCGGCGTGACCGTCAGGCCGGCCGACGACGACACGCTGGTCAGCGTGACGGTGCCGTTCCCGCCGCGGACGTGCCGGAGCGGCTGCACCTCGAAGGACTTGCCCGCGTACCCGGTGACCGCGAACGGGTCGGCGAAGAGCGGCACCTGACCGGGGTCCGCGACGTGCACCGTCACCGCGCCGCGGCCGTCGGCGCGGCCGTCGCTCACGACGATCTGCACGGTACGGTCGCCGGTCCGGCCGCTCTGGTTGCGGAAGTCGAGCAGCCCGTCCGGCGTGGTGGACACCTGGTCGCCCTCGGCGGACGCCGACTTCAGGTACACCGGGTCGCCGTCGGGGTCGACCCAGTCGGCGAGCACGTTCGTCACGACGTGGCCGCCGCGGACGACGTCCGCCGACGTGTCGCGCACCTGTCGCGGCGGTTCGTTCTCGGACTCCGGCCGGATGCTGACGCGGACCGTCGCGGACGCCGACCCGCCGTTGCCGTCGGTGATCGTGTAGGGGAACGAGACGGTGCCGCTGGCACCCGCGGCGAGCGTGATCTGAAGCCGCTGGCCGTCGCCGACGATGCGCACCGTCCCGACCCCCGCGTCGATCGTGCCGACCTCGCTGATCACGAGTGGGTCGCCGTTCGGGTCGTAGTCGTTGAGCAGGACCGGGAGGCTCGTGGTGCGTCCCGGACGCGCGCCCAGGTCGTCGTCGACCGCCATCGGCGGCTTCTGGTCCTTGTCGACCTCCGGGTCGTCGGACGACACCTGCTCCTGCCGCTGCTCGTCGTCCCGCTTGACGAGGTCGGCCCAGTTGTCGATGAGCTGACCGCTGCGGTCGATCGCCCACGAGCGCCCGCTGCGCGGGTCGTTCGCGACGACGGTGTCGCCGTTGTGCACGATCTGCAGGTCACTCGCGCCGGCGGTGTCGCTGAGCCGCTGGAGCGCGCGGCCGTCGCACGTGTCGAGCGCCTGTCCGCCGGTCCACGCGGCGTACGTGCACGACCCGACGACCGTCGGCCGTGCGGCGCGGCCGGAGACCTGGAGCGCGGTCTGCTCGACCTGGCCGGAGGCGCCGACGCGGACCATGCCCGCCGTCCCCGCGACGACGACGTCGGCAGCGTCGTCGACGGAGTGCTGCAGCGCCGGTGCGCTGCCGACGCGCTCCCCCAGGTCGACGGTGTCGCCGTCCACCGACAGCGCGCCGCTGGTGCGGTCGAGCACGGCGACGTGGTCGCCGAAGGACGCCACCTGGAAGTCGTGGTCGCGGTCGAACCGGACGTTCCACCGACGGTCCACGGTCAGACCGGTCCCGACGTCGACGAGGGACGCCCGACCGGTCCGCGGCGAGTACACCGCGACGTGCGAGTCGGACGCGTCGAACACCGCGTCCGCGCCGAGCGTGAGGTCGGCCTTGGCGGCAGCGTCGAAGTCGCCGAGCTCCGACGCGGGTGTGGCCCAGAGCTCGCCGGTGTCGCCGTTCCCCACGACGGCGGTGTCCCCGGCGAAGAACACCTGCGGCGCTCCCGCCGGCAGCGTGACCGGGTCGCCGACCGTCGCCGAGGCCACGTCGACCTTCGCGACCGTGCCCTTCGTGCCGTCGACGCTGTACACCTGGCGCCCGCGCTGCAGGACGGACAGGTCGTCGCTGGCCGTCTCGACCGCGGTGTTGAGCTCGAGCACGCCGGTGTTCGCCCGACCGACCGCGCCGTACTCGGCGGACGGGACCCAGACGGTGCCGTCCCCGAGGTCCACGCGCTGCGTGTGGTACCCCGTCGAGACCACCGCGGCGGTCGCGACCACGGCGGCGACGACGACCGAGGCGCCGACGCCGACCACGGCGGACCGGTGCTTCGCGAGGAAGGCGCGGATCACCCGGCGCTCCCGACGGTCCCGCACTGCTGCGCACTGGCCGCACCGGTCTTGCCGTCGCGGTTGACCGCGACGGTGATGCACTCCTCGGTACCGGAGGTCCCGGACACGACGAAGGTCGTGCCGGTCTGCTGGCTGGAGGCCCCACCGGAGGTGATGACGTAGGTGTCGCCGGCGCGGAGTCCGGGGTCGGCCCAGCTGAACGACACCGCGTCCGCGCCGGCCTCGGCCCGCACGTCCTGCACCACCGGGATCGACCCCGTGCCCAGTCGGGTGACGACGAGCACCGCGACCACGGCGAGGGCCGCCACGACCACGGTGGACAGTGCGGTGGCCCAGACGAGCGTCGACCGGCCACCTCGCCGGGCGCGGGTGGCCGAGCCGGTGCGGTGCAGGGTACCGATGCTCTCGGCTCCGCTCGCCGCCCCGCCCTGGAGCGCCCGACGGGTCCGACGGCGGACCGAGGACCGGCCCGCGGGCTGGAGCTCCCGGACGACCGTGTGGTCGGCGTCGAGCGTGGGCGTCGCAGCGGCCCATGCCTCGACCGCGACGTCTGCTGGCGTCTGCGGGATGCCGAGTTCGGCCTCCACCTGCTGCAGTCCGCGGACGAACTCCATCACGGTCGCCGGACGCGCGGCGGGCTTCCGCGACATCGCGGTGGCGAGCAGCCGCTCGAGCGACGGCGGCGCGTCGGCGCGGCCGGTCGGCTTGACCCCGCCCTTGTCGATGCGCGCCATCAGGTCGGCCGCGCCGTTCTTCCCGCCGCGCACCTCGAACGGACTGCGGCCGGCGAGCAGCGAGTACACGGTGGCGGCGAGGGAGTAGACCTCGGACTGGATCGACCCGCGCGACTCGTCGGCCAGGACCTCCGGCGCGGACCACGGGATCGACATCCCGACCGGTTCGTCCGGGTCGGCGCTCCCGATGCTGGCCGCGATGCCGAAGTCGGACAGGACCGGGTTGCCGTAGGCCGTCCGGAGGATGTTCGACGGCTTGATGTCGCGGTGGAGCACGCCTTCGCGGTGCGCGGTCTCGAGGGCCGACCCGATCCTGACCCCGATCGACAGGACCTCGGACACGGGGATCGCTTCGCGGCGGTAGCGCTCGCTGAGGGACGAGGAGCACAGCTCCATCACGAGGTACGGCCGCCCGTCGGACGCGACGCTCGCCTGGAACACCGTGAGGATCGACGGGTGGGTGCTGAGCCGGGCCATGAGGTTCGCCTCGGCCTGGAACATCTGCCGCACCCGGTCGTCGACGACCTCGTCGAGCAGCACCTTCACGGCGACCTGGCGGCGCGGCATGTCCTGTTCGTAGAGGAACACGTCGGCGAAGCCGCCGCTGCCCAGGACGTGCACGGGCGTGGAGCCGGCGATCACGGGCGGGGTGGACGGCAGGCGTCGCGCCATGGTCGTCCTCCCTCTCCCCGGCCGGACGGCCGGCTGTGTCGTCTCGGCCCTGACATCCTACGGACGAGGCACCGACGCCCCGGGCCCGCTGCCGCCCCCCAGCACGGACCCACGCCCCCACTTCGGGGGTGACCGCAGCGGAGTGCGGCGTCAGCGATCGATGCCGGTGGCCGCTGCTCGCAGTCAGTGGCGGGGCAGCGTGTCCTCGACGTCCGGATCGGCGGGCGCCGCGTCGACCTGCAGCACGACGACGGTGACGTTGTCCCGCCCACCCGCGACGACGGCGTCCCCGACGAGACGCTCGGCGAGGTCCTGCGCGGCGGGAACGCGGGCCGCGATCCGACCGATGCCGACGTCCCCGAGCTCCTTGGTCAGCCCGTCGGAGCAGACGATGTAGCGGTCGCCGGCGCGCAGCGGCAGCGTCCACCAGTCCGGCTCCGGCGGCTCGCCGAACCCGACGGCGCGCGTGATGACGTTGCTGTCCGGGTGCTGCTCGGCGTCCTCGGCGCGCAGGAGCCCCGCGTCGACCATCTCCTGGACGACCGAGTGGTCGACGGTCACCCGACGCAGGGTGCCGTCCTCGATCCGGTAGGTGCGTGAGTCGCCCACGTTGAACACGAGCGCGGCCGGGAGTCCGTGCGACGCGACCAGCGCGACACCCGTCACGGTCGTGCCGGCACCGAGCGCGTTGCCGCCGGCCGCCCGCTCGATGTCCGCGGTCGCGAGCAGGAGCGCGCGCTGGATCTGCTGCCGTGTCGTGAACGGACCGTCGGCGACCTGGTCGAGTCGGCGGACGACCGCGTCGCTCGCCCGGTCCCCCGCGAGGTGCCCGCCCATCCCGTCGGCGACGACGAAGAACGGTGCACCGACGACGTAGCTGTCCTCGTTGTGGTCCCGACGGCGTCCGACGTCGGTGGCGGCGCCCCACGAGAGCGTGAGGGTGGTGCCGGCGGCGCCGGGGACGTCGATGGCGTGCTCGGTGGCTGCTCGGCCGAGTTCGGTCACGGTTTCAGGGTCGCTCTCTGGTCGTCAGGGGAACGGGCGGCGTCGGGCACACCGGCGCCGTCACGGGATCGGCGCGGACGGGATCGGCGGCAACGGGGTCGGAGGGAGCGGTGGGATGCCGTCCGCGGGTCCGACGCGGAGGTGCGGCGACAGGACCTCGATCACGTTGCCGTCACCGATCTCGATGAGCGTACCCGTCAGCACGACGATCGAGGCACCCGACGGCATCCGGAACGGCGCGGCTCCCGCGGGACGGACGACGGTGCCGTTGGTCGAACGGAGGTCCTCGACCACCGCGGCCTCGCCGTCGGCGTGCACGAGCACGTGCGAGGACGACACCTGCCCACTCGGCGACGGCACGGTCACGAGCTCGGGAGTCGGACCGCGCACCACCCGGGGCAGGGTCGGCCGTCGGCCGACCACGACCGGGTGGTCGAGCCGGACGACACGGCCGGCCACACGGATCGACGGCAGTCGACGGACCGGTGCGGGATCGGCCGGGAGGATCGTCGCTGCCCCGTCGGACCGGCTCACCTCGGACGGCGCGGCCGGCCCGGCGACCTGGATGACCGTGTCGTCGTCGGGAGCACCGAACGCCCCGTGCGATCCCGGTTCATCGGATCGGGGTCGGATGACGGTGTCGTCGTCCGGAGCGACCGCCGGGTCCGCGCCGGTCCGCCCGGGTCGGATCACCGTGTCGTCGAGGTCGTCCTCGTCCGTCCACTGTCGCTGCATCGTCATCCCACCGTAGACGATCCGGTCCGCCCCGTGTGGTCCGTCGACCAGCTCGGTCCGTTGCCGGCGCGGACCGAGCGCGCTACGAGCGCCGCGAGGGGATCGTCGGCCCAGGTGTCGAGCGCGTGTTGTGCGCGCACGAGCGCTCGTGCGGGCGACCCGAGTGCCCACGAGCACCACGCGGCGAGGGCCAGGGCTCCGGCAGCCCCGATCACGTCGTCCACCCCGCCGGGTCGCTCCGCCCGCCAGTGGCGCCACGCCGAGGCGCAGCGGTCCCCCGCGACCCGCAGCCGGACGCGGTCCGGAGCCGGCCCCGTCCCGGTGAGCGCCGGCGGGGTCGGGTCGCGGAACGGGTCGAACGACCGCACCGAGCGCGGCGCCGGGGTGTCGCGCGCCGCGATGAACGCGACCAGCGCGAAGCGCGTCGCGAGCGCCCCGCAGGCCGTCGTGACGACGACGGCGCGGCGCGGGTCGAGCACATCCTCCGGGTGCTCCGGGGCGACGAGCGCGGCGCAGGCCGCGCGGAGGGTGACGGCGGCCGCGATCTCGCGTGGCCAGCGCACGAAGGTGGACGGGTGGGTGTTCGTCGACGAGGTCATGCACGAGATCGTGACGCGCCACGCGCCTCCAGGCCGACGTCCGCGGCCCGTCTGTGGACGGACAGCCGCCGGAGCGCTCCTGTGGAGGATCAGACCGAAGCGGGTTCCAGGCTCTCGGCGACGAGGTCCCAGCCGTCGGCCGTGCGGTCGAACGTCACGCCGTTCGCACGAGCCCACGCGGCGAGGTCGTCGACCGACGCGACCTGCGCCCCCGTCCGACCGAGGAGCGCGACGAGCCGACCCTTCGCGGTCTTGTTCCAGTGGTTCAACGCCTTGCGTCGTCCGCCGGCGTCGACGCTCACCACGCGCGGAGCGACCGCTCCGGGCACGGGACCGAGCGCGCGGTACCCCTCGGACCGCAGGTCGAGCACGAGCCCGGCGCCGCGGCTGCCGATCGCGCGGGACGACACCTCCGGCCAGTGCCGGGCGAGCCGGAGCGGGCCGAGGCGCGAGTCGTGCGACAACCGGTAGGCGGGGATGTGGTCGCCGGCGCCGATCGGGCCGAACATCGCTGACTGCACCACGACGTGGTCCGCCCACCAGCGTCGGGTGGCGTCGTCGGCCGCGTCGGCGGCGAGCGGGTCGTAGAGCACCCCGGTGTACCGCTCGATCGCCGGCAGGGTCGCCGCGGTGTCGAGCTCGAGGTTGCGGAGACGCTCGGCGATCGACTTCGGGCCGAGCTTCAGGGCCGTCCGTGCCGTGGACTCCTCGGAACTGACGGAACGGGCCGCGGTGATCACCGCGGCCCGTTCGTCGGCCAGTTCCGGGAAGGACAGCGCACGCAGGTCGAGCGTGCGGTCCGGGTCCCCGCCCTCCCGCTTCGTCTCCGAAGGCGGGAGGAGGACGGTCAGTCCGGTCAGGACGCCAGCGCGGCCTGGCGCGCCACGATCGTGACCGTGTCGTGCTCGACCGACAGGAAGCCGTCCTCGGCGTCCGCCGCCACCGTCGAGCCGTCGGCTCGGGTGATGCGGACCTGCCCCTGCGCGAGGGTGGCGAGCAGCGGCTCGTGCCCCGCGAGGATGCCGATCTGGCCCTCGGACGTCCGAGCCACGACCATGGTGGCGTCGCCCGACCAGACCTCGCGGTCGGCCGAGACGACGCTAACGGTGAGTGCCGCCATGTCAGCGGTTCTCCTTCTGGATCTGCGCCCACTTCTCTTCGACGTCGTTGATGCCACCGACGTTGAAGAAGGCCTGGGTTGCGACGTGGTCGAACTCGCCGTCGGCGATCGCGCGGAACGACTCGATGGTGTCCTTCAGCGGGACGGTCGAGCCCTCGACACCCGTGAACTTCTTCGCCATGTACGTGTTCTGCGAGAGGAACTGCTGGATCCGACGAGCGCGCTCGACCGTGATCTTGTCCTCCTCGGAGAGCTCGTCGACACCGAGGATCGCGATGATCTCCTGCAGCTCCTTGTTCTTCTGGAGGATCTGCTTGACACGCGTCGCGGTCTCGTAGTGGTCCGCGCCCAGGTACCGGGGGTCCATGATCCGCGACGTCGAGGTCAGCGGGTCGATGGCCGGGTACAGGCCCTGCGACGCGATCTCACGCGAGAGCTCGGTCGTCGCGTCGAGGTGCGCGAACGTGGTCGCCGGCGCCGGGTCGGTGTAGTCGTCGGCCGGCACGTAGATCGCCTGCAGCGAGGTGATCGAGTGACCACGCGTCGAGGTGATGCGCTCCTGGAGCACGCCCATCTCGTCGGCGAGGTTCGGCTGGTAGCCCACCGCGGACGGCATGCGACCGAGCAGCGTGGAGACCTCGGAACCGGCCTGCGTGAAGCGGAAGATGTTGTCGATGAAGAGGAGCACGTCCTGCTTCTGGACGTCGCGGAAGTACTCCGCCATCGTCAGCGCCGACAGGGCCACGCGCAGGCGCGTTCCCGGCGGCTCGTCCATCTGGCCGAACACGAGGGCGGTCTTGTCGAAGACACCGGCCTCTTCCATCTCGCCGATGAGGTCGTTGCCCTCACGGGTGCGCTCACCGACACCGGCGAACACCGAGACACCACCGTGGTCCTGCGCGACGCGCTGGATCATCTCCTGGATGAGGACCGTCTTGCCGACGCCCGCACCACCGAAGAGGCCGATCTTGCCACCCTGCACGTACGGCGTGAGGAGGTCGATCGACTTGATGCCGGTCTCGAACATGGTGGTCTTCGACTCGAGCTGGTCGAAGGCCGGGGCCTTGCGGTGGATCGGCCAACGCTCGGTGACCTCGAGCGCCTCGTCGGTGTTGAGCACGTTGCCCAGCACGTCGAAGACCTTGCCCTTGGTGACGTCGCCGACGGGGACCGAGATCGGGGCGCCCGAGTCACGGACCTCCTGACCGCGGACGAGACCGTCGGTCGGCTTCAGCGAGATGGCGCGGACCAGGTCGTCGCCGAGGTGCTGCGCGACCTCGAGGCCGATCTCCTGCGAGTCGTCACCGATGGTGACGGTCGTGTGCAGGAGGTTGTAGATGTCGGGGATGGCGTCGTGCGGGAACTCGATGTCGACGACGGGACCCGTGACACGGGCGATCCGTCCGACACCGGGCGCCGACGACGTCTCGACCGCGGTGGTGGCGGTGTCGGTCATGGCGTGTGCCTTCCTGAGGGGTGGTGTCTGTCCGCGGGCGTCCGCGGACTACTTCTTCTTCGACGAGAGGGCGTCGGCGCCGCCGACGATCTCGGAGATCTGCTGGGTGATCTCGGCCTGACGCGCGTTGTTCGCGAGCCGGGTGAACTCGTTGATGAGCGAGTCGGCGTTGTCGCTCGCGGACTTCATGGCCTTCTGGCGGGCGGCGTGCTCGGAAGCGGCCGACTGCAGCATGGCGTTGAAGATGCGGCTCTCGATGTAGACCGGGAGCAGCGCGTCGAGCACCGCGTCGGCGTCCGGCTCGAACTCGTAGAGCGGGAGCGGCTCGTCGTTCGACGGCGCCTCGACCCCCTCGACGACCTCGAGCGGCAGCAGACGCACGACCTGGGGCTCCTGCGTGGCGAGGCTCAGGAAGCGGTTGAACACGATGTGGATCTCGTCCACACCGCCCTCCGCCGTGTCCTGGAGGAACTTCGACACGACCGCGTCGCCGATCTCCTTCGCCGTCGAGAACTCCGGCTGGTCGGTGCCGCCGATCCACTGGCGCTCCGACGCACGATCACGGAACGTGAAGTACCCGACGGCCTTGCGACCGACGAGGTAGAACACCACGTCCTTGCCCTCGCTGCGGAGCAGGGAGGCGAGCTCCTCGCCCTGCTTGAGGACGTTGGAGCTGAACGCGCCGTTGAGGCCGCGGTCGGAGGTGAACAGGACGACCGCCGCACGGGTCGAGGACTCGGGCTCGGTGGTCAGCACGTGGTCGACGTTCGAGAACGTCGCCACGGCCGACACAGCACGCGTCACGGCCCGCGAGTACGGGCCGGACGCGGCCATGCGCGCCTGTGCCTTCTGGATCCGCGACGCCGAGATCAGCTCCATCGCGCGAGTGACCTTCTTCGTGGTCTTCGCCGACTTGATTCGCTGTCGGTAGACCCGGACCTGTGCCGCCATCTAGCGACGACCCTTGACGATCTGCTCCTGGTCGACGTCCTCGGCCTGCGCCGCGTCGAACTGCTCCGAGCCGAGCGTCTTGCCGTCGCTCGTCTGGAAGCCCTTCTTGAAGGCGTCGATCTCGCGGTCCATCGTGGCGACGGTGTCGTCGCTGAGCTGGTTGGTCTCGCGGAGCGTCGTCAGGACGTCCGAGTTGCGGCGGAGGTGCTCGAGCAGCTCCGACTCGAAGCGGAGCACGTCGGAGACGGGCACCTCGTCGAGCTTGCCGTTCGTGCCGGCCCAGATCGAGACGACCTGCTCCTCGACCGGGTACGGCGAGTACTGCGGCTGCTTGAGGAGCTCGGTCAGACGCGCACCGCGGTCGAGCTGACGACGCGACGCCTGGTCGAGGTCGGACGCGAACATCGCGAACGCCTCGAGCGAGCGGTACTGCGCGAGCTCGAGCTTGAGCGTGCCGGAGACCTTCTTGATCGACTTCACCTGGGCGTCACCACCGACGCGCGAAACCGAGATGCCCACGTCGACGGCCGGACGCTGGTTCGCGTTGAACAGGTCCGACTGCAGGAAGATCTGGCCGTCGGTGATCGAGATCACGTTGGTCGGGATGTACGCCGAGACGTCGTTCGCCTTGGTCTCGATGATCGGGAGACCCGTCATCGAGCCGGCGCCGAGGTCGTCGGACAGCTTCGCGCAACGCTCCAGCAGACGGGAGTGCAGGTAGAAGACGTCACCCGGGTAGGCCTCGCGGCCCGGCGGACGACGGAGGAGGAGGGACACGGCGCGGTAGGCCTCGGCCTGCTTCGACAGGTCGTCGAAGATGATCAGGACGTGCTTGCCGCCGTACATCCAGTGCTGGCCGATGGCCGAACCGGTGTAGGGGGCGAGGTACTTGAAGCCGGCCGGGTCGGAGGCCGGAGCGGCGACGATGGTGGTGTACTCCATCGCGCCGGCGTCCTCGAGCGCACCCTTGACGGAGGCGATCGTGGAGCCCTTCTGACCGATCGCGACGTAGATGCAGCGGACCTGCTTCTCGACGTCGCCGGACTCCCAGTTGGCCTTCTGGTTGATGATCGTGTCGATCGCGATCGCCGTCTTGCCGGTCTGGCGGTCGCCGATGATCAGCTGACGCTGACCGCGGCCGACCGGGATCATGGCGTCGATCGCCTTGATGCCGGTCTGGAGCGGCTCGTGGACCGACTTGCGGGACATGACGCCCGGGGCCTGGAGCTCGAGGGCACGACGGCCCTCGGCCTGGATCTCGCCGAGGCCGTCGATCGGGTTGCCGAGCGGGTCGACCACGCGACCGAGGAAGCCGTCGCCGACGGGGGCGGACAGGACCTCACCCGTGCGGGTGACCTCCTGGCCCTCCTCGATGCCGGCGAACTCGCCGAGCACGATGGCGCCGATCTCGTCCTCGTCGAGGTTCTGCGCGAGACCCAGGGTCCCGTCCTCGAAGCGGATGAGCTCGTTCGCCATGACGCCGGGGAGGCCCTCGACGTGCGCGATGCCGTCGCCCGCGTCGGTGACGTGCCCGACCTCGGCCGTGGAGGCCTTCGTCGGCTCGTAGTTCGAGACGAAGTCCTTCAGGGCATCACGGATCTCATCGGGGCTGATGGTGATGTCTGCCATGGGATTTTCCTTGTTGGTTTCCGGGGCCCTTCGGCTCCGAGAGGGTGACGCTGCCTGACTCGGCAGTTCCCGTTGTGGACTTGGGTGGGGCGGCTTCGACCGTACGCTCAGCCGGCGAGCTGGAGCCGGAGCTCCGACAGGCGCGTGGACACCGTGCCGTCGATGACGTCGCCACCGACCTGCACGCGGACCCCGCCGACGACCGCGGGGTCGACGACGTGGTTGACGCTGATGTCCTTGCCGTACCGCTCGGCGAGACCCCGGGCGACGCGAGCCGCCTGGCCGTCCGAGAGCGGGGACGCGGTGATGACCGTCGCGACGAGCTTGCCCGCCTGGTCGGCCACGATGCGCGAGGCGTCGCGGACGAGCTCACCGATGCGGCGGCCACGCGGCTGCTGCACGAGGTGGGCGACGATCGCGGTCGTCTGCGCCGAGGCCTTCGACCCGATCAGACGCTCGACGAGCGCGGCCTTCTCCGCCGGGCTGCCGAGCTTCGTGCCGAGTGCGAGCTCGAGCGACGCGTCCGAACGGACGGCGGTCTCGAACGCGAACAGCTCGGCCTCGATCGAGGTGTCCGACGACGCGGTGGCCGCGACGGCGCGGATGCCCGCGTCCTCGATGCCGGCGAGCAGGTCCTGCTGCGAGGACCAGCGCGAGCCGGCCACGGCGGTCAAGACCGCACGCGTCGCGTCGGACTGGCCGGCGAAGACGCGGTCGATGAGGACCTTCTTGCCGACGACGTCCGCCGTCGGGTCCGAGAGCAGTCCGAGCAGCTGGGGCGCACCGGCGATCGCACGCCCGGAGGCGAGGATCTCGACACCCGCGCCGAGGTCGACCGACCCGCCGAGGTCGGCGAGCACCGCCCTCGTCGACGTGAGTGCTTCCCTGGTGGCGCTGCGCATGTTCAGCGCTCCCCGGCCGACTGGCCCTGCGATGCCTCGAGGTCGGCGAGGAAGCGGTCCACGACCGCGGCCGACTTCGCGTCGTCGCGGAGCGACTCGCCGATCACACCGGAGGCGAGGTCGAGGGCGAGGGTGCCCACCTCGCTCCGCAGCGACTGGAGCGCGCTCTGCCGCTCGGCCTCGATCTGCGCCTGGGCGTTGGCGGTGATGCGTGCCGCATCCGCCTGTGCCTGCTCGCGGACCTCGTTGCCGATCGCGGTCGCGTCGGCACGGGCCTGCTCGCGGATCCGCGAGGCTTCGGCACGCGCGTCGGCGAGCTGCTTGTTGTACTCCTCGAGCGCGGCCGCGGCCTGCTCCTGAGCGGCTTCCGCCTTCTTGATGCCACCCTCGATGGCCTCGGTGCGCTCATCGAGCATCTTCGTGATGCGCGGCGTCACGACGCGCCACATCACGATGAAGATGATGACGAAGGCCACCGCGGACCACACGATGTCGTACACCGGCGGGATCAGCGGATTGTGGGTCTCCTCCGCCGCGATGATGAGTGCAGTCTGCATCGAGAAGCCTTAGTTGGTGAAGATGAAGTACGTCGCGATACCGATGAAGGCCAGGGCCTCCGTGAAGGCGATACCGATGTACATGAGGGTCGTCAGACGGCCCTGGAGCTCAGGCTGGCGAGCGACGGACTCGATCGTCTTGCCGACGACGATGCCCACGCCGATGGCCGGACCGATCGCGGCGAGGCCGTAGCCAACCGTCGCGATGTTGCCGTTGATTGCCGCGAGAACGGTCGTTGCGTCCACGTGTTTTCCTTTCGAGTGCGGCCCGACGGATGTCGTGCCGTAGGGGGTCAGTAGGTCAGTGCTCGTCAGCCAGCGCGAGCTGGATGTACACAGCGGTCAGCAGCATGAAGACGTACGCCTGCAGCAGCGCGACGAGGATCTCGAAGAAGCTGAACGCGATGCCGAACGCCAGGGTCCCGACGCCGAACAGCTTGAAGAGGCTGTCGGCGTCGAAGAAGAAGAACCAGGTCGCCGAGAAGAACAGCACCAGGAGGAGGTGGCCGACGACCATGTTCATGAGCAGTCGCAGCGTGAGCGTCACCGGACGGAGCACGAAGGTCGAGACGATCTCGATCGGCGTCACGATGATGTACAGCGGCCACGGCACCCCGGGCGGGAACAGCGCGTTCCGCAGGAACGTGCCCGGGTGCTTGCGGAGACCGGCGTAGATGAAGGCGACGTAGGCGACGATCGCGAGGATCATCGGCATCGCGATGCGGCTGGTACCGGCGATGTTCATGAACGGGATGAGACCCGTCAGGTTCATGAAGAGCACACCGAAGAAGACCGTGGCGAGGAGCGGCAGGAAGCGCTTGCCGTCCTTCTCACCCAGGTTGTCGAAGGTGTTGCGGCGGACGACGTCGAACGCGTACTCGATGAAGGCCTGGCCCCGGTTCGGGACGAGCTTCAGCGCGCGCGTCCCGACGAACGCGAAGACGAGCAGCACGGCCACCGCGAACAAGCGGATGAGGACGATGCGGTCCATCTCGATCGGGGTCCCGGCGAAGAAGATCGGGTCCGGGAAGAACTCGTTGATCGACGGACCATGGAATTCGGCGGCCTTGCTGCTCCCCGCCGCCACGGTGTTGGCCGCAGCGGTGAGGGACAGGGGAAGAGCGTGGGATAGCAGCGCTGTCTCCTGTGTCGGCGCGCGCACGTCATGGCACGCGATGGTGGACTGTGTGGAGGCTCGTCCGCTCCGAGCGAGGCTCCGGACGTGGACTTCGAGAAGCCTATCAGGTGCGAGAGGCTTCCCGGGCTCTCAGGAGCGGGGGGTGTCGTTCCCAGGAGCGGAGCCGTCACCGGGCAGGCTGACGCCGATCGGGATGCGCGCCTTGGCGACCGCGACGACGTCGATCACGAGGGATCCGACGACGCCGACGATGATCACGACCGCGAGCACCGGGAAGTCCACCCACGCCCGGTCACGCAGCGCGATGAGCACCACGAGGAACAGGATGAACTTCAGGATCCAGGTGCCCATCACGATGCCGAAGAAGGCACCGGAGATCATCTGCCCCTTCGACACCCGCAGGGCGACGAGCACGGACAGCGCCGTGAGCCCGAGGAACACCACGCTGAGCACCGCGCCGAGCAGTCCCCCGACCAGGCCGGGCGTACCGCTCACGACGAGCCCGACGACGCCGCCGACGACCGCCAGCGCGACGGCGAGCAGGCCCGCCCAGAGGAGGATGCGGCGGAAGACCGGCCGGACGTGGTCGAGGGCGTTCGGTGCGGTCACGAGGGGTCTCCAGGGATCGATCGGTCGTTGGCGGCGCGGTCGAGGGGGTCGAGGCGGGCGTCCACCACGGGGGACGACCGCGTGGCGGCCTGCGCGGCGAACTCGGCGCGCTTCCGCCCGAGCGGGGCGAACGTGGCGACGGCGCAGACGGTGAACCCGACGGCGACGAAGGTCAACACCCAGTACCAGTCCACGAACAGGAACAGGAGGCACCCGAACGCGACGGTCGCGGTCCACGCGTAGAAGATGAGCACCGCGTGGAAGTGCGAGTGCCCCATGTCGAGCAGCCGGTGGTGCAG
>NZ_CP054593.1:1832314-1850592 GCF_013347165.1 Curtobacterium sp. Csp2 | reverse complement strand
GTGGTCGGCGTCGAGCGTGGGCGTCGCAGCGGCCCATGCCTCGACCGCGACGTCTGCTGGCGTCTGCGGGATGCCGAGTTCGGCCTCCACCTGCTGCAGTCCGCGGACGAACTCCATCACGGTCGCCGGACGCGCGGCGGGCTTCCGCGACATCGCGGTGGCGAGCAGCCGCTCGAGCGACGGCGGCGCGTCGGCGCGGCCGGTCGGCTTGACCCCGCCCTTGTCGATGCGCGCCATCAGGTCGGCCGCGCCGTTCTTCCCGCCGCGCACCTCGAACGGACTGCGGCCGGCGAGCAGCGAGTACACGGTGGCGGCGAGGGAGTAGACCTCGGACTGGATCGACCCGCGCGACTCGTCGGCCAGGACCTCCGGCGCGGACCACGGGATCGACATCCCGACCGGTTCGTCCGGGTCGGCGCTCCCGATGCTGGCCGCGATGCCGAAGTCGGACAGGACCGGGTTGCCGTAGGCCGTCCGGAGGATGTTCGACGGCTTGATGTCGCGGTGGAGCACGCCTTCGCGGTGCGCGGTCTCGAGGGCCGACCCGATCCTGACCCCGATCGACAGGACCTCGGACACGGGGATCGCTTCGCGGCGGTAGCGCTCGCTGAGGGACGAGGAGCACAGCTCCATCACGAGGTACGGCCGCCCGTCGGACGCGACGCTCGCCTGGAACACCGTGAGGATCGACGGGTGGGTGCTGAGCCGGGCCATGAGGTTCGCCTCGGCCTGGAACATCTGCCGCACCCGGTCGTCGACGACCTCGTCGAGCAGCACCTTCACGGCGACCTGGCGGCGCGGCATGTCCTGTTCGTAGAGGAACACGTCGGCGAAGCCGCCGCTGCCCAGGACGTGCACGGGCGTGGAGCCGGCGATCACGGGCGGGGTGGACGGCAGGCGTCGCGCCATGGTCGTCCTCCCTCTCCCCGGCCGGACGGCCGGCTGTGTCGTCTCGGCCCTGACATCCTACGGACGAGGCACCGACGCCCCGGGCCCGCTGCCGCCCCCCAGCACGGACCCACGCCCCCACTTCGGGGGTGACCGCAGCGGAGTGCGGCGTCAGCGATCGATGCCGGTGGCCGCTGCTCGCAGTCAGTGGCGGGGCAGCGTGTCCTCGACGTCCGGATCGGCGGGCGCCGCGTCGACCTGCAGCACGACGACGGTGACGTTGTCCCGCCCACCCGCGACGACGGCGTCCCCGACGAGACGCTCGGCGAGGTCCTGCGCGGCGGGAACGCGGGCCGCGATCCGACCGATGCCGACGTCCCCGAGCTCCTTGGTCAGCCCGTCGGAGCAGACGATGTAGCGGTCGCCGGCGCGCAGCGGCAGCGTCCACCAGTCCGGCTCCGGCGGCTCGCCGAACCCGACGGCGCGCGTGATGACGTTGCTGTCCGGGTGCTGCTCGGCGTCCTCGGCGCGCAGGAGCCCCGCGTCGACCATCTCCTGGACGACCGAGTGGTCGACGGTCACCCGACGCAGGGTGCCGTCCTCGATCCGGTAGGTGCGTGAGTCGCCCACGTTGAACACGAGCGCGGCCGGGAGTCCGTGCGACGCGACCAGCGCGACACCCGTCACGGTCGTGCCGGCACCGAGCGCGTTGCCGCCGGCCGCCCGCTCGATGTCCGCGGTCGCGAGCAGGAGCGCGCGCTGGATCTGCTGCCGTGTCGTGAACGGACCGTCGGCGACCTGGTCGAGTCGGCGGACGACCGCGTCGCTCGCCCGGTCCCCCGCGAGGTGCCCGCCCATCCCGTCGGCGACGACGAAGAACGGTGCACCGACGACGTAGCTGTCCTCGTTGTGGTCCCGACGGCGTCCGACGTCGGTGGCGGCGCCCCACGAGAGCGTGAGGGTGGTGCCGGCGGCGCCGGGGACGTCGATGGCGTGCTCGGTGGCTGCTCGGCCGAGTTCGGTCACGGTTTCAGGGTCGCTCTCTGGTCGTCAGGGGAACGGGCGGCGTCGGGCACACCGGCGCCGTCACGGGATCGGCGCGGACGGGATCGGCGGCAACGGGGTCGGAGGGAGCGGTGGGATGCCGTCCGCGGGTCCGACGCGGAGGTGCGGCGACAGGACCTCGATCACGTTGCCGTCACCGATCTCGATGAGCGTACCCGTCAGCACGACGATCGAGGCACCCGACGGCATCCGGAACGGCGCGGCTCCCGCGGGACGGACGACGGTGCCGTTGGTCGAACGGAGGTCCTCGACCACCGCGGCCTCGCCGTCGGCGTGCACGAGCACGTGCGAGGACGACACCTGCCCACTCGGCGACGGCACGGTCACGAGCTCGGGAGTCGGACCGCGCACCACCCGGGGCAGGGTCGGCCGTCGGCCGACCACGACCGGGTGGTCGAGCCGGACGACACGGCCGGCCACACGGATCGACGGCAGTCGACGGACCGGTGCGGGATCGGCCGGGAGGATCGTCGCTGCCCCGTCGGACCGGCTCACCTCGGACGGCGCGGCCGGCCCGGCGACCTGGATGACCGTGTCGTCGTCGGGAGCACCGAACGCCCCGTGCGATCCCGGTTCATCGGATCGGGGTCGGATGACGGTGTCGTCGTCCGGAGCGACCGCCGGGTCCGCGCCGGTCCGCCCGGGTCGGATCACCGTGTCGTCGAGGTCGTCCTCGTCCGTCCACTGTCGCTGCATCGTCATCCCACCGTAGACGATCCGGTCCGCCCCGTGTGGTCCGTCGACCAGCTCGGTCCGTTGCCGGCGCGGACCGAGCGCGCTACGAGCGCCGCGAGGGGATCGTCGGCCCAGGTGTCGAGCGCGTGTTGTGCGCGCACGAGCGCTCGTGCGGGCGACCCGAGTGCCCACGAGCACCACGCGGCGAGGGCCAGGGCTCCGGCAGCCCCGATCACGTCGTCCACCCCGCCGGGTCGCTCCGCCCGCCAGTGGCGCCACGCCGAGGCGCAGCGGTCCCCCGCGACCCGCAGCCGGACGCGGTCCGGAGCCGGCCCCGTCCCGGTGAGCGCCGGCGGGGTCGGGTCGCGGAACGGGTCGAACGACCGCACCGAGCGCGGCGCCGGGGTGTCGCGCGCCGCGATGAACGCGACCAGCGCGAAGCGCGTCGCGAGCGCCCCGCAGGCCGTCGTGACGACGACGGCGCGGCGCGGGTCGAGCACATCCTCCGGGTGCTCCGGGGCGACGAGCGCGGCGCAGGCCGCGCGGAGGGTGACGGCGGCCGCGATCTCGCGTGGCCAGCGCACGAAGGTGGACGGGTGGGTGTTCGTCGACGAGGTCATGCACGAGATCGTGACGCGCCACGCGCCTCCAGGCCGACGTCCGCGGCCCGTCTGTGGACGGACAGCCGCCGGAGCGCTCCTGTGGAGGATCAGACCGAAGCGGGTTCCAGGCTCTCGGCGACGAGGTCCCAGCCGTCGGCCGTGCGGTCGAACGTCACGCCGTTCGCACGAGCCCACGCGGCGAGGTCGTCGACCGACGCGACCTGCGCCCCCGTCCGACCGAGGAGCGCGACGAGCCGACCCTTCGCGGTCTTGTTCCAGTGGTTCAACGCCTTGCGTCGTCCGCCGGCGTCGACGCTCACCACGCGCGGAGCGACCGCTCCGGGCACGGGACCGAGCGCGCGGTACCCCTCGGACCGCAGGTCGAGCACGAGCCCGGCGCCGCGGCTGCCGATCGCGCGGGACGACACCTCCGGCCAGTGCCGGGCGAGCCGGAGCGGGCCGAGGCGCGAGTCGTGCGACAACCGGTAGGCGGGGATGTGGTCGCCGGCGCCGATCGGGCCGAACATCGCTGACTGCACCACGACGTGGTCCGCCCACCAGCGTCGGGTGGCGTCGTCGGCCGCGTCGGCGGCGAGCGGGTCGTAGAGCACCCCGGTGTACCGCTCGATCGCCGGCAGGGTCGCCGCGGTGTCGAGCTCGAGGTTGCGGAGACGCTCGGCGATCGACTTCGGGCCGAGCTTCAGGGCCGTCCGTGCCGTGGACTCCTCGGAACTGACGGAACGGGCCGCGGTGATCACCGCGGCCCGTTCGTCGGCCAGTTCCGGGAAGGACAGCGCACGCAGGTCGAGCGTGCGGTCCGGGTCCCCGCCCTCCCGCTTCGTCTCCGAAGGCGGGAGGAGGACGGTCAGTCCGGTCAGGACGCCAGCGCGGCCTGGCGCGCCACGATCGTGACCGTGTCGTGCTCGACCGACAGGAAGCCGTCCTCGGCGTCCGCCGCCACCGTCGAGCCGTCGGCTCGGGTGATGCGGACCTGCCCCTGCGCGAGGGTGGCGAGCAGCGGCTCGTGCCCCGCGAGGATGCCGATCTGGCCCTCGGACGTCCGAGCCACGACCATGGTGGCGTCGCCCGACCAGACCTCGCGGTCGGCCGAGACGACGCTAACGGTGAGTGCCGCCATGTCAGCGGTTCTCCTTCTGGATCTGCGCCCACTTCTCTTCGACGTCGTTGATGCCACCGACGTTGAAGAAGGCCTGGGTTGCGACGTGGTCGAACTCGCCGTCGGCGATCGCGCGGAACGACTCGATGGTGTCCTTCAGCGGGACGGTCGAGCCCTCGACACCCGTGAACTTCTTCGCCATGTACGTGTTCTGCGAGAGGAACTGCTGGATCCGACGAGCGCGCTCGACCGTGATCTTGTCCTCCTCGGAGAGCTCGTCGACACCGAGGATCGCGATGATCTCCTGCAGCTCCTTGTTCTTCTGGAGGATCTGCTTGACACGCGTCGCGGTCTCGTAGTGGTCCGCGCCCAGGTACCGGGGGTCCATGATCCGCGACGTCGAGGTCAGCGGGTCGATGGCCGGGTACAGGCCCTGCGACGCGATCTCACGCGAGAGCTCGGTCGTCGCGTCGAGGTGCGCGAACGTGGTCGCCGGCGCCGGGTCGGTGTAGTCGTCGGCCGGCACGTAGATCGCCTGCAGCGAGGTGATCGAGTGACCACGCGTCGAGGTGATGCGCTCCTGGAGCACGCCCATCTCGTCGGCGAGGTTCGGCTGGTAGCCCACCGCGGACGGCATGCGACCGAGCAGCGTGGAGACCTCGGAACCGGCCTGCGTGAAGCGGAAGATGTTGTCGATGAAGAGGAGCACGTCCTGCTTCTGGACGTCGCGGAAGTACTCCGCCATCGTCAGCGCCGACAGGGCCACGCGCAGGCGCGTTCCCGGCGGCTCGTCCATCTGGCCGAACACGAGGGCGGTCTTGTCGAAGACACCGGCCTCTTCCATCTCGCCGATGAGGTCGTTGCCCTCACGGGTGCGCTCACCGACACCGGCGAACACCGAGACACCACCGTGGTCCTGCGCGACGCGCTGGATCATCTCCTGGATGAGGACCGTCTTGCCGACGCCCGCACCACCGAAGAGGCCGATCTTGCCACCCTGCACGTACGGCGTGAGGAGGTCGATCGACTTGATGCCGGTCTCGAACATGGTGGTCTTCGACTCGAGCTGGTCGAAGGCCGGGGCCTTGCGGTGGATCGGCCAACGCTCGGTGACCTCGAGCGCCTCGTCGGTGTTGAGCACGTTGCCCAGCACGTCGAAGACCTTGCCCTTGGTGACGTCGCCGACGGGGACCGAGATCGGGGCGCCCGAGTCACGGACCTCCTGACCGCGGACGAGACCGTCGGTCGGCTTCAGCGAGATGGCGCGGACCAGGTCGTCGCCGAGGTGCTGCGCGACCTCGAGGCCGATCTCCTGCGAGTCGTCACCGATGGTGACGGTCGTGTGCAGGAGGTTGTAGATGTCGGGGATGGCGTCGTGCGGGAACTCGATGTCGACGACGGGACCCGTGACACGGGCGATCCGTCCGACACCGGGCGCCGACGACGTCTCGACCGCGGTGGTGGCGGTGTCGGTCATGGCGTGTGCCTTCCTGAGGGGTGGTGTCTGTCCGCGGGCGTCCGCGGACTACTTCTTCTTCGACGAGAGGGCGTCGGCGCCGCCGACGATCTCGGAGATCTGCTGGGTGATCTCGGCCTGACGCGCGTTGTTCGCGAGCCGGGTGAACTCGTTGATGAGCGAGTCGGCGTTGTCGCTCGCGGACTTCATGGCCTTCTGGCGGGCGGCGTGCTCGGAAGCGGCCGACTGCAGCATGGCGTTGAAGATGCGGCTCTCGATGTAGACCGGGAGCAGCGCGTCGAGCACCGCGTCGGCGTCCGGCTCGAACTCGTAGAGCGGGAGCGGCTCGTCGTTCGACGGCGCCTCGACCCCCTCGACGACCTCGAGCGGCAGCAGACGCACGACCTGGGGCTCCTGCGTGGCGAGGCTCAGGAAGCGGTTGAACACGATGTGGATCTCGTCCACACCGCCCTCCGCCGTGTCCTGGAGGAACTTCGACACGACCGCGTCGCCGATCTCCTTCGCCGTCGAGAACTCCGGCTGGTCGGTGCCGCCGATCCACTGGCGCTCCGACGCACGATCACGGAACGTGAAGTACCCGACGGCCTTGCGACCGACGAGGTAGAACACCACGTCCTTGCCCTCGCTGCGGAGCAGGGAGGCGAGCTCCTCGCCCTGCTTGAGGACGTTGGAGCTGAACGCGCCGTTGAGGCCGCGGTCGGAGGTGAACAGGACGACCGCCGCACGGGTCGAGGACTCGGGCTCGGTGGTCAGCACGTGGTCGACGTTCGAGAACGTCGCCACGGCCGACACAGCACGCGTCACGGCCCGCGAGTACGGGCCGGACGCGGCCATGCGCGCCTGTGCCTTCTGGATCCGCGACGCCGAGATCAGCTCCATCGCGCGAGTGACCTTCTTCGTGGTCTTCGCCGACTTGATTCGCTGTCGGTAGACCCGGACCTGTGCCGCCATCTAGCGACGACCCTTGACGATCTGCTCCTGGTCGACGTCCTCGGCCTGCGCCGCGTCGAACTGCTCCGAGCCGAGCGTCTTGCCGTCGCTCGTCTGGAAGCCCTTCTTGAAGGCGTCGATCTCGCGGTCCATCGTGGCGACGGTGTCGTCGCTGAGCTGGTTGGTCTCGCGGAGCGTCGTCAGGACGTCCGAGTTGCGGCGGAGGTGCTCGAGCAGCTCCGACTCGAAGCGGAGCACGTCGGAGACGGGCACCTCGTCGAGCTTGCCGTTCGTGCCGGCCCAGATCGAGACGACCTGCTCCTCGACCGGGTACGGCGAGTACTGCGGCTGCTTGAGGAGCTCGGTCAGACGCGCACCGCGGTCGAGCTGACGACGCGACGCCTGGTCGAGGTCGGACGCGAACATCGCGAACGCCTCGAGCGAGCGGTACTGCGCGAGCTCGAGCTTGAGCGTGCCGGAGACCTTCTTGATCGACTTCACCTGGGCGTCACCACCGACGCGCGAAACCGAGATGCCCACGTCGACGGCCGGACGCTGGTTCGCGTTGAACAGGTCCGACTGCAGGAAGATCTGGCCGTCGGTGATCGAGATCACGTTGGTCGGGATGTACGCCGAGACGTCGTTCGCCTTGGTCTCGATGATCGGGAGACCCGTCATCGAGCCGGCGCCGAGGTCGTCGGACAGCTTCGCGCAACGCTCCAGCAGACGGGAGTGCAGGTAGAAGACGTCACCCGGGTAGGCCTCGCGGCCCGGCGGACGACGGAGGAGGAGGGACACGGCGCGGTAGGCCTCGGCCTGCTTCGACAGGTCGTCGAAGATGATCAGGACGTGCTTGCCGCCGTACATCCAGTGCTGGCCGATGGCCGAACCGGTGTAGGGGGCGAGGTACTTGAAGCCGGCCGGGTCGGAGGCCGGAGCGGCGACGATGGTGGTGTACTCCATCGCGCCGGCGTCCTCGAGCGCACCCTTGACGGAGGCGATCGTGGAGCCCTTCTGACCGATCGCGACGTAGATGCAGCGGACCTGCTTCTCGACGTCGCCGGACTCCCAGTTGGCCTTCTGGTTGATGATCGTGTCGATCGCGATCGCCGTCTTGCCGGTCTGGCGGTCGCCGATGATCAGCTGACGCTGACCGCGGCCGACCGGGATCATGGCGTCGATCGCCTTGATGCCGGTCTGGAGCGGCTCGTGGACCGACTTGCGGGACATGACGCCCGGGGCCTGGAGCTCGAGGGCACGACGGCCCTCGGCCTGGATCTCGCCGAGGCCGTCGATCGGGTTGCCGAGCGGGTCGACCACGCGACCGAGGAAGCCGTCGCCGACGGGGGCGGACAGGACCTCACCCGTGCGGGTGACCTCCTGGCCCTCCTCGATGCCGGCGAACTCGCCGAGCACGATGGCGCCGATCTCGTCCTCGTCGAGGTTCTGCGCGAGACCCAGGGTCCCGTCCTCGAAGCGGATGAGCTCGTTCGCCATGACGCCGGGGAGGCCCTCGACGTGCGCGATGCCGTCGCCCGCGTCGGTGACGTGCCCGACCTCGGCCGTGGAGGCCTTCGTCGGCTCGTAGTTCGAGACGAAGTCCTTCAGGGCATCACGGATCTCATCGGGGCTGATGGTGATGTCTGCCATGGGATTTTCCTTGTTGGTTTCCGGGGCCCTTCGGCTCCGAGAGGGTGACGCTGCCTGACTCGGCAGTTCCCGTTGTGGACTTGGGTGGGGCGGCTTCGACCGTACGCTCAGCCGGCGAGCTGGAGCCGGAGCTCCGACAGGCGCGTGGACACCGTGCCGTCGATGACGTCGCCACCGACCTGCACGCGGACCCCGCCGACGACCGCGGGGTCGACGACGTGGTTGACGCTGATGTCCTTGCCGTACCGCTCGGCGAGACCCCGGGCGACGCGAGCCGCCTGGCCGTCCGAGAGCGGGGACGCGGTGATGACCGTCGCGACGAGCTTGCCCGCCTGGTCGGCCACGATGCGCGAGGCGTCGCGGACGAGCTCACCGATGCGGCGGCCACGCGGCTGCTGCACGAGGTGGGCGACGATCGCGGTCGTCTGCGCCGAGGCCTTCGACCCGATCAGACGCTCGACGAGCGCGGCCTTCTCCGCCGGGCTGCCGAGCTTCGTGCCGAGTGCGAGCTCGAGCGACGCGTCCGAACGGACGGCGGTCTCGAACGCGAACAGCTCGGCCTCGATCGAGGTGTCCGACGACGCGGTGGCCGCGACGGCGCGGATGCCCGCGTCCTCGATGCCGGCGAGCAGGTCCTGCTGCGAGGACCAGCGCGAGCCGGCCACGGCGGTCAAGACCGCACGCGTCGCGTCGGACTGGCCGGCGAAGACGCGGTCGATGAGGACCTTCTTGCCGACGACGTCCGCCGTCGGGTCCGAGAGCAGTCCGAGCAGCTGGGGCGCACCGGCGATCGCACGCCCGGAGGCGAGGATCTCGACACCCGCGCCGAGGTCGACCGACCCGCCGAGGTCGGCGAGCACCGCCCTCGTCGACGTGAGTGCTTCCCTGGTGGCGCTGCGCATGTTCAGCGCTCCCCGGCCGACTGGCCCTGCGATGCCTCGAGGTCGGCGAGGAAGCGGTCCACGACCGCGGCCGACTTCGCGTCGTCGCGGAGCGACTCGCCGATCACACCGGAGGCGAGGTCGAGGGCGAGGGTGCCCACCTCGCTCCGCAGCGACTGGAGCGCGCTCTGCCGCTCGGCCTCGATCTGCGCCTGGGCGTTGGCGGTGATGCGTGCCGCATCCGCCTGTGCCTGCTCGCGGACCTCGTTGCCGATCGCGGTCGCGTCGGCACGGGCCTGCTCGCGGATCCGCGAGGCTTCGGCACGCGCGTCGGCGAGCTGCTTGTTGTACTCCTCGAGCGCGGCCGCGGCCTGCTCCTGAGCGGCTTCCGCCTTCTTGATGCCACCCTCGATGGCCTCGGTGCGCTCATCGAGCATCTTCGTGATGCGCGGCGTCACGACGCGCCACATCACGATGAAGATGATGACGAAGGCCACCGCGGACCACACGATGTCGTACACCGGCGGGATCAGCGGATTGTGGGTCTCCTCCGCCGCGATGATGAGTGCAGTCTGCATCGAGAAGCCTTAGTTGGTGAAGATGAAGTACGTCGCGATACCGATGAAGGCCAGGGCCTCCGTGAAGGCGATACCGATGTACATGAGGGTCGTCAGACGGCCCTGGAGCTCAGGCTGGCGAGCGACGGACTCGATCGTCTTGCCGACGACGATGCCCACGCCGATGGCCGGACCGATCGCGGCGAGGCCGTAGCCAACCGTCGCGATGTTGCCGTTGATTGCCGCGAGAACGGTCGTTGCGTCCACGTGTTTTCCTTTCGAGTGCGGCCCGACGGATGTCGTGCCGTAGGGGGTCAGTAGGTCAGTGCTCGTCAGCCAGCGCGAGCTGGATGTACACAGCGGTCAGCAGCATGAAGACGTACGCCTGCAGCAGCGCGACGAGGATCTCGAAGAAGCTGAACGCGATGCCGAACGCCAGGGTCCCGACGCCGAACAGCTTGAAGAGGCTGTCGGCGTCGAAGAAGAAGAACCAGGTCGCCGAGAAGAACAGCACCAGGAGGAGGTGGCCGACGACCATGTTCATGAGCAGTCGCAGCGTGAGCGTCACCGGACGGAGCACGAAGGTCGAGACGATCTCGATCGGCGTCACGATGATGTACAGCGGCCACGGCACCCCGGGCGGGAACAGCGCGTTCCGCAGGAACGTGCCCGGGTGCTTGCGGAGACCGGCGTAGATGAAGGCGACGTAGGCGACGATCGCGAGGATCATCGGCATCGCGATGCGGCTGGTACCGGCGATGTTCATGAACGGGATGAGACCCGTCAGGTTCATGAAGAGCACACCGAAGAAGACCGTGGCGAGGAGCGGCAGGAAGCGCTTGCCGTCCTTCTCACCCAGGTTGTCGAAGGTGTTGCGGCGGACGACGTCGAACGCGTACTCGATGAAGGCCTGGCCCCGGTTCGGGACGAGCTTCAGCGCGCGCGTCCCGACGAACGCGAAGACGAGCAGCACGGCCACCGCGAACAAGCGGATGAGGACGATGCGGTCCATCTCGATCGGGGTCCCGGCGAAGAAGATCGGGTCCGGGAAGAACTCGTTGATCGACGGACCATGGAATTCGGCGGCCTTGCTGCTCCCCGCCGCCACGGTGTTGGCCGCAGCGGTGAGGGACAGGGGAAGAGCGTGGGATAGCAGCGCTGTCTCCTGTGTCGGCGCGCGCACGTCATGGCACGCGATGGTGGACTGTGTGGAGGCTCGTCCGCTCCGAGCGAGGCTCCGGACGTGGACTTCGAGAAGCCTATCAGGTGCGAGAGGCTTCCCGGGCTCTCAGGAGCGGGGGGTGTCGTTCCCAGGAGCGGAGCCGTCACCGGGCAGGCTGACGCCGATCGGGATGCGCGCCTTGGCGACCGCGACGACGTCGATCACGAGGGATCCGACGACGCCGACGATGATCACGACCGCGAGCACCGGGAAGTCCACCCACGCCCGGTCACGCAGCGCGATGAGCACCACGAGGAACAGGATGAACTTCAGGATCCAGGTGCCCATCACGATGCCGAAGAAGGCACCGGAGATCATCTGCCCCTTCGACACCCGCAGGGCGACGAGCACGGACAGCGCCGTGAGCCCGAGGAACACCACGCTGAGCACCGCGCCGAGCAGTCCCCCGACCAGGCCGGGCGTACCGCTCACGACGAGCCCGACGACGCCGCCGACGACCGCCAGCGCGACGGCGAGCAGGCCCGCCCAGAGGAGGATGCGGCGGAAGACCGGCCGGACGTGGTCGAGGGCGTTCGGTGCGGTCACGAGGGGTCTCCAGGGATCGATCGGTCGTTGGCGGCGCGGTCGAGGGGGTCGAGGCGGGCGTCCACCACGGGGGACGACCGCGTGGCGGCCTGCGCGGCGAACTCGGCGCGCTTCCGCCCGAGCGGGGCGAACGTGGCGACGGCGCAGACGGTGAACCCGACGGCGACGAAGGTCAACACCCAGTACCAGTCCACGAACAGGAACAGGAGGCACCCGAACGCGACGGTCGCGGTCCACGCGTAGAAGATGAGCACCGCGTGGAAGTGCGAGTGCCCCATGTCGAGCAGCCGGTGGTGCAGGTGCTTCCGGTCAGCCGAGAACGGCGACTTCCCCGCGCTCAGGCGCCTGGTGACGGCGAGGCCGAAGTCGAGGATCGGCACGATCAGGATCGCGAACGGCAGCAGGATCGGGATGAACGCCGGCAGCAGGGCCTGGCGCGTCTGCACCGCCGCCGGGTCGATGTTGCCCGTCACCGACACTGCGCTCGTGGCCATCAGGAAGCCGACGAGGAGCGCGCCCGCATCCCCCATGAAGAGCTTCGCGGGGTGCCAGTTCAGGATGAGGAAGCCGAAGCACGCCCCGACGAGCACCGCCGTGAGCAGCGACGGCAGGTTGAAGAAGAACTCCGTCTGGACGACCACGCGGTTGATGAAGAACGTGTACAGGAAGAACACGCCGCCGGCGATGATCGCGACGCCGGCGACCAGGCCGTCCAGCCCGTCGATGAAGTTCACGGCGTTCATCACGAGCACGACCGCGAGCACCGTGAAGATCAGGCTCATGTACGACGAGCCGACGCCGAGCGTGTTGCCGATCGGCAGCGAGACGATCGCCACGCCCTGCCACGCGAGGATGCCCGCGGCGATGATCTGCCCGGCCAGCTTGGTCATCCAGTCCAGGTCCCAGATGTCGTCGGCGACGCCGAGCACGACGATGATCGTCGCCCCGCCGAGCACCGCGAGCACGCGCCCCGGTTCGCTGAACACCAGGCGGAAGTAGTCGGTCCCCGCGATGGACGGGAACAGGAACCACGCGGCGAGCATCGCCACGATCACGCCGATGTACATCGCGATCCCGCCGAGCCGCGGGGTCGGCGTGCGGTGCACGTCGCGCTCGCGGACCTTCGGGTACCAGCCGTACCGCAGGCCGAGCTTCCACACGATCCAGCTCATGCAGAAGCTCACGACCGCGGCGATCGCGCCGGCGAGCAGGTAGTACTTCACGTGAGCAGGTCGGCTCCGACGACCCGGGCGATCTCGTCGTCGGGGATGACGCCGTGCCGCACGATGGTCATCTTCCCGCCGGTGGCCAGCCCGGTCGCGTCGACGATCGTCGATCCGGTGGACGCCGCGACGCCGTCCCGCGCGGCGATCGGGCCGCCGTCCAGGTACACGGACACGCTGTCGCCGAGCATCGCCTCGGCCCGGTCGACGTCCATCGCTGCGGGGTCGCCCGTGGAGTTCGCGGAGGACACCGCGAGCGGTCCGACCTCCTGCAGGAGCTCGAGGGCGATCCGCGAGTCGGGCATCCGGAGCGCGACGGTCCCCCGCGTCTCCCCCAGGTCCCAGTCGAGCGAGGGCTGCGCGCGCAGGATCACGGTGAGGCCGCCGGGCCAGAACTCGTCGACGAGGTCACGGACCTGCTGCGGGATCTCGGTGGCCAGCGCCTCGAGCGTCGGCGGCCCCGGGATGAGCACCGGCGGCGGCGACTGCCGCGTGCGGCCCTTCGCGTCGAGGAGGCGCTGGACGGCGCTCGCGCTGAACGCGTCCGCCGCCAGGCCGTACACGGTGTCGGTGGGGACGACGACGAGCTCTCCGCGCCCGAGCGCGGCACGTGCGAGCCGCATCCCGGTCAGGAGCCCGTCGGGGTCGGTGCAGTCGTATCGGGAGGCCATGACTCGACGATGATAGTGCGACACAATGGGTGGCATCGTGAACGAGACCGACGCGCCCCGCCTCCTGTTCCTCTTCGACATGGACGAGGTCCTCGTCCGGTACGACTGGCGGGTCCGGATGGCCGCCCTGGCCGAGTTCACCGGACACGACTTCGCGGAGCTCCGCCGCCGCTGGTGGGACTGCGGGAACGAGGCCCGCGCCGAGGCCGGCCACTACGCCGACGGCGACGCCTACCTGGCCGCGTTCGCCGACGCGATGGGCACCGACGTGCCCGAGGCCGACTGGGCGCGGATCCGCGGCGCGGCCATGACGGAGCTCCCGGACCGGGTCGAGGCGGTCCGGATCGCCGCCGAGCACGGACGCGTCGGGCTCCTCACGAACAACGGACCGCTCGCCGGTCGGTGGATCGGCCGCTGGGTACCGTCGCTCCCGCCGCTCTTCGGCGAGCACCTGGACACGACGAGCAACTTCGGGGCCAGGAAGCCCGAGCCCGAGCTGTTCGAGCGGGCGCTCGCGCACCACGGCGTCCCCGCCGAGCGCACGTTCTTCGCGGACGACATGCCCGTCAACGTCGAGGCGGCGCGGTCGGTGGGCATCCACGCGGTGCTCGTCGAGGAGCACACGGACCTCCGCGATGCGGTCCGCGCCTTCGTCGCGATGACCGACGACAGCCTGGAGGCGCGGCTCGGGTCCGTCTAGCGGGTCGCGGTGGTCGTGCGGTCGCGCCCGGTGAGGTCGACGTGCGTCTCCGGGGACCGGAACCCCCGGCGCGCGAGGACCTCGCGCACACCGGCGCCCTGCTGCTCCGCGTGCTCGATCACGAGGAGGCCGCCCGGCACGAGCAGGCGCCAGGCCGTCTCGGTGAGGGCCCGGACGGCGTCGAGGCCGTCCGCTCCCCCGTACAGCGCGAGCGCCGGGTCGTGGTCGCGGACCTCGGGGTCGACCGGCACCATGTCGTCGGGCACGTACGGCGGGTTCGAGACGACGACCGACACTGTGCCGTCGAGCTCCGGGAGGGCATCAGCGAGGTCGCCCTCGACGAGCCGGACGGTCCCGCCGTGGGCGTCGACGTTGCGCCGGGTCCACGGGAGCGCCTCGGGCGAGCGCTCCACCGCGTACACGACCGCGTTCGGCACCTCGGTGTCCATCGCGATCGCGATCGCCCCGCTCCCCGACCCGAGGTCGACGGCGACGGGCTCCGGGACCGCGGCGGCGCGCAGGGCGTCGATCCCGAACTGCACGACCCCCTCGGTCTCCGGTCGCGGCACGAACACGCCGGGTCCGACGGCCAGGGTCAGCGCGCGGAAGTGCGCCTCGCCGGTGATGTGCTGGAGCGGCTCGCGGGTGGTGCGCCGCGCGACCGCGTGCCGGAAGCGGTCGACGTGGTCGGCAGCGATCGCTCCCCCGGTCATCGCGCGTGCCTGCACCGCGCCGCGCGACGTGTCGGTCGCCCAGGCGAGCAGGAGTTCGGCGTCCACACGCGCGGACGAGACCCCGTGCGCGACGAGCGCCGCGGTCGCCTCCTCGAGGAGGCGATCCGCGGTGAACGTCGGCTGACCGTCGGAGGTGATCCGATCCTCCAGGCCGCTACTGGCCGTCCTGGTCGCCGATGGCGGCCAGGCGGGCCTCTTCATCCGCCGAGATGGCGGACTGGATGACGGGCTCGAGCGCCCCGTTCATCACGCGGTCCAGGTCGTACGCCTTGTAGCCGGTGCGGTGGTCCGCGATCCGGTTCTCCGGGAAGTTGTACGTGCGGATGCGCTCCGAGCGGTCCATGCCGCGGATCTGCGACTTGCGCGCGTCCGAGGCGATGGCGTCGAGCTCCTCCTGCTGGCGGGCGAGGATGCGGGCGCGGAGGACGCGCATGCCGGCCTCGCGGTTCTGCAGCTGCGACTTCTCGTTCTGCATCGCGACCGTGATGCCCGTGGGCAGGTGCGTGATGCGGACCGCGGAGTCCGTCGTGTTGACGGACTGCCCGCCGGGGCCGGACGACCGGTACACGTCGATCTTGAGGTCGTTCTGGTTGATCTGGACCTCTTCGGGCTCGTCGACCTCGGGGAACACCAGCACGCCCGTGGTCGAGGTGTGGATGCGGCCCTGCGACTCGGTGGCCGGCACGCGCTGCACGCGGTGCACGCCGCCCTCGTACTTCAGGTGTGCCCAGACCCCCTGCGAGGGGTCGGTCGCGTTCGACTTGATCGCGACCTGGACGTCCTTGTAGCCGCCGAGGTCGGACTCGGTGCGCTCGAGGAGCTCGACCTTCCAGCCCTTCGCCTCGGCGTAGTGCGAGTACATCCGGAGCAGGTCCGCGGCGAAGAGCGCCGACTCCTCGCCGCCCTCACCGCCCTTGATCTCCATGATCACGTCGCGCCCGTCGTCCGGGTCGCGCGGGATGAGGAGCCGGCGGAGGCGCTCTTGGCGCTCCGCCAGCTGCTCCTGCAGCCCGGGGACCTCGTCCGCGAACGCCTCGTCCTCGCGGGCGAGCTCCTGGGCGGCGGCGAGGTCGTCCCCCGCCGCCTGCCAGGACTCGTACGCGGCCTTGATCTGGCTCAGCTCGGCGTAGCGCCGGTTCACCTTCTTCGCCCGGGCGGCATCGGCGTGGAGCGCGGGGTCCGACAGCTGCTGCGTCAGGTCCTCGTGTTCCGCCAGCAGCCCCGCCACCGACTCGAACACGCCTTACTCCTGGTGGCCGTCGTGGCGCCCGCCGGTCGTCGGGACCGACTTCTGCACCTGGACGAGGAACTCGACGTTGGACTGCGTCTCCTTGAGGTTCCGCAGCACGATCTCGAGCGCCTGCTGCGGGTCGAGCCCGGCGAGGGCCCGACGCAGGCGCCACGTGATCTTGACCTCGTCGGCGGAGAGCAGCTGCTCCTCGCGACGGGTCCCGGAGGCGTTGACGTCGACGGCCGGGAAGATCCGCTTGTCGGCCAGGTGGCGGTTCAGCCGGAGCTCCATGTTGCCGGTGCCCTTGAACTCCTCGAAGATCACCTCGTCCATCTTCGAGCCGGTCTCGACGAGCGCGGTCGCGAGGATGGTCAGCGAGCCACCGTCCTCGATGTTGCGCGCGGCGCCGAAGAAGCGCTTGGGCGGGTAGAGCGCTGCGGAGTCGACGCCGCCGGAGAGCACGCGACCGGAGGCCGGGGTCGCCAGGTTGTAGGCACGGCCCAGGCGGGTGATCGAGTCGAGCAGCACGACGACGTCGTGACCGAGCTCGACGAGACGCTTCGCACGCTCGATGGCGAGCTCGGCGACCGTGGTGTGGTCCTCGGCGGGCCGGTCGAAGGTCGAGGCGATGACCTCGCCCTTCACCGAGCGCTGCATGTCGGTGACCTCTTCGGGACGCTCGTCCACCAGGACGACCATGAGGTGCGCCTCGGGGTTGTTCTTCGCGATCGCGTTGGCGATGGCCTGCAGCACGACGGTCTTGCCGGCCTTGGGCGGGGACACGATGAGCCCGCGCTGGCCCTTGCCGATCGGCGACACGAGGTCGATGATCCGCGTGGACAGCTTCTGCGGCTCGGTCTCGAGGCGCAGGCGCTCGTTCGGGTACAGCGGGGTCAGGTCGGAGAAGTCCTTGCGGGCCGCTGCCTCGTCCGTGGTCTGCCCGTTGATCGAGTCGACCTTGACCAGGGCGTTGTACTTCTGGCGGCCCTGCTGCTCGTTGTCCCGCGGCTGCTTGATCGCGCCGACGACCGCGTCGCCCTTGCGCAGGTGGTACTTCTTCACCTGGCCGAGCGAGACGTAGACGTCGCTCGGGCCGGGCAGGTAGCCCGTGGTGCGCACGAACGCGTAGTTGTCGAGGACGTCGAGGATGCCGGCGATCGGGATGAGGACGTCGTCCTCGGTGATCTCCGGCTCGAACTCGTCGTTCTGGGCGCCACGGCCGCGCTTGCGGTCCCGCTGACGACGGCCGCGGCCGCCCTCGGCGTCGTCCTGCTGGCCGTTCTGCTGCGGGCCGTTCTGCTGCTGGCCGTTCTGCTTCTGCTGGCCGTTCTGCTGCTGGCCGTTCTGGTTCTGGCGGCCGTTCTGCTTCTGCTGGCCGTTCTGGCCGTTCTGCTGCTGGCGGTCGTCCTGGTCGGCGTCGACCTTCTGCTCGTCCTGCTTGGCGTGCTGCTGACCGGCCTGCTTCTGCTGGCCGTTCTGCTCGCCGGACTGCTGCTCGCCGTTCTCGCCGTTCTGCCCGCGGCCACGACCCCGACCCCGGCTGCGGCGTCCGCGGCGCGAGCCGCCCTCGCCCTGCTGGTCGTCCTGGCCCTGACCCTGGTCCTGCTGGCCCTGGTCGTCCTGCGACCGACCCTGGTCGGCCTGCTGCTGACCGGCGTCGGCCGGCTGCTGACCGGCATCGGCCGGCTGGTCGGCGACGTCGACCGTCGGCGCCTCGGCGGCGGGACCGCGGCACCGGCATCGGCCGGCTGGTCGGCGACGTCGACCGTCGGCGCCTCGGCGGCGGGACCGCGGCCACGGCCACGGCGCTGTCCGGCCTGGGCGGCCTCCTGCGCGTCCTTCTCGGCGCGCACCTGGTCGAGGCCCGCGAGCAGGTCCTCGGTGCCGGTGTGGCCGTGGTTGGTGTGCTCGGCGGCCGAGGTCGGCGCGGCGCTGACGGTGCCGCCGGACGAGGCACGGCGCGAGCGACGGCCACGGGCGGGCTGCTCTGCGGCGGGGGCCTCGGTCGGCTCGGCTGCCGCGGAGGTCTCGACTGCCGGGGCCGGCTCCGCCGGGGTCTCGACCGCGGGGGTCTCGACCGCGGGGGTCTCGACCGCGGGGGTCTCGGCG
>NZ_CP054593.1:1812799-1832304 GCF_013347165.1 Curtobacterium sp. Csp2 | reverse complement strand
GGTCTCGACCGCGGGGGTCTCGGCGGGGGCGGCGTCGGCGGGACGCTTGTCCTCGATCGAGGCGATGAGGTCGCCCTTGCGGAGCTTGGAGAGCCCGGTGATGCCGAGCGAGGAGGCGATCCGCTGGAGTTCCGGGAGCCGGAGGGCGCGCAGGTCGCTGGGGATCTCCACCGGGGTGGAGTCGTTGACGTTCGTCAAGTCGGTGTTTCCTTTCGAACCGCAGAACGCGGAGAGTTTCCACCGTCCCGGCGCATGGGTGCGCGTCGACCGTCGTTCAGACGACGGACCGGGATTCGGTGATCAGAAAGAGAGTGCCCCCGCGCACCGGACCCTGCGCTGGTGAGGAGCAGTCCTTGCGCCTACGCGGGATCGGCTTCGAGCGCCGAGTGCGGCACCACTGTAGCACCACCCAGGTCCACGGCCAGCATGAGGGCCCGCCAGTCGGACTGCGCGTGTCGCGCCACCAGGTCTGCGGCGGTCAGGCGCTGCGCCGGGTCGCTGCCCAGGACGAGCAGGCTCGGACCGGCGCCGGAGACCACCGCGGCGAGGCCCTGCTGCCGGAGGAGACCGATGAGCGCGTCCGTCTCGGGCATCGCGCTCGCCCGGTACGACTGGTGCAGGCGGTCCTCGGTCGCAGCGAGCAGCAGCTCGGGGCTCTGGATGAGCGCGGCGACGAGCAGGGCGGACCGCGACACGTTGAACGCGGCGTCCTCGTGCGGCACGCTCGCGGGTTGCAGGGACCGCGCGAGCTTCGTCGACAGCGTCGAGGTCGGCACGAAGACAACCGGCGAGACACCGCGGTGGACGAGCAGCCGCTTGTACGCGGGGCCCTCTGGCGTCATCCAGGCGATCGTCAGACCGCCGAACAGGGCCGGGGCGACGTTGTCGGGGTGCCCCTCCATCTCGGTGGCGAGCGACAGCAGGGTCGATGCGTCGAGGTCGACGATCCCCTCGAGGAGTCCGCGGGCGGCCATGAGCCCGGCGACGATCGCCGCGGCGGACGAACCCATGCCGCGCCCGTGCGCGATCGCGTTGACGGCGTGCAGCTCGAGCCCGGGCTGGGCCACTCCGGCGTGCTCGAGGCCGCGGCGGACGGCCCGGACGACCAGGTTCGCGTCGTCCGTCGCGACCTCGCCGGTACCGACGCCCTCGACCGTGACGGTCGCGCCCGGCTCCGGACGGACCCGGACGACGACCTCGTCGTAGAGCGACAGCGCGAGCCCCAGGGAGTCGAACCCCGGGCCGAGGTTCGCGGAGGTCGCCGGGACGCGCACACGGACCGCCCGTCCGGCCGGTACAGCGTTGCGGGCGGTCATGCCCTCCCCCGGCCCGGACGAGCGGTCGACGCTCACGCGGAGCCGACCAGTCCGAGCACGTCGGCGACCGACTTCGTGTCGACCGGGACGCTCGTCGGGGCGACTTCACCGCCGTCCGGCGTGCGGAGGGCCCACTGCGGGTCCTTGAGGCCGTGTCCGGTCACCGTGATGACGACCTTCGCACCCTTGGGCACGATGCCGGCGTCGGCACGCTCGAGCAGTCCGGCCACGCCGATCGCGGACGCGGGCTCGACGAAGACGCCGACCTCGGCGGACAGGATGCGGTGCGCGACGAGGATCGCCTCGTCGGTGATCGCACCGAAGTAGCCGTCGGTCTCGTCCCGGGCCTCGAGCGCGTACTGCCACGAGGCCGGGTTGCCGATGCGGATCGCCGACGCGATGGTGTCCGGGTTCGGGACGACCTCGCCGCGGACGATCGGGGCGGATCCGGCGGCCTGGAAGCCGAACATGCGCGGCATCTTCGTCGACCGGCCGGCCGCGACGTCCTCGCGGTAGCCGCGGGAGTACGCCGTGTAGTTGCCGGCGTTGCCGACGGGCAGGAAGTGGAAGTCCGGCGCGTCACCGAGGACGTCGACGACTTCGAACGCGGCGGTCTTCTGCCCCTCGATGCGGTCGTTGTTCACCGAGTTGACGAGGTGCACCGGGTAGTTCGCGGCGAGGTCGCGCGCGATGTCGAGGCAGTCGTCGAAGTTGCCCTGCACCTGCAGCAGCTGGCCGTCGTGCGCGACGGCCTGGCTGAGCTTGCCCATGGCGATCTTGCCCTCGGGCACGAGCACCGCAGCGGTGATCCCCGCGTGCGTGGCGTAGGCGGCGGCCGACGCGCTCGTGTTGCCGGTCGAGGCGCAGATGACGGCCTTCGCACCGTGCTCGACGGCCTTCGAGATCGCCATGGTCATGCCGCGGTCCTTGAAGGAGCCGGTCGGGTTCATGCCCTCGTACTTCACGTAGACCTCGGCGCCGGTGCGCTCCGACAGACGACGAGCCGGGATGAGCGGGGTCCCGCCCTCGCCGAGGGTGACGATCGGCGTCGTCTCGGTCACGTCGAGACGATCGGCGTACTCGCGCAGGACTCCCTGCCACTGGTGGGCCATCAGGCTCTCCTTGTTCGGTGTGTTGCAGTCGGGGGCGGTGGGGTGACGGTCAGGCGCCGACGACGCGGAGCACGCTCGTCACCTCGACGACGACGTCCTCGCCGCGGAGGGCCCGGACCGTGTCGGCCAGGGCGGACTCGCGGGCGAGGTGCGTGCCGATCACGAGGTTCGCGGTGCCGGCCGTGCCGTCGCCCGGGTCGGTGGCGGCGGTCTGCTCGACGGTCTCGACGCTGACGCCGTGGTCGGCGAGGACGCCGGCGACGGTGGAGAGCACTCCGGGGGCGTCCGCGACGTGCAGCGTGATCTGGTACCGCGTGCTCACCGAGCCGATCGGGAAGACCGGCAGCGCCGACTGCGTCGACTCGGCGATCCCGGGGCCGCCGATGACGTGGCGACGGGCGGCGGACACGAGGTCGCCGAGCACCGCGGACGCCGTCTCGACGCCGCCGGCACCCGCGCCGTAGAACATGAGGTCGCCGGCTGCCTCGGCCTCGACGAACACGGCGTTCTTCGCGCCGTGCACGCTCGCCAGGGGGTGCGACTCCGGGACGAGCGCCGGGTACACCCGGGCGCTGACGCCCTCGACGCCCTGCGCGTCGGTGAGGCGCTCGGCCGTAGCGAGGATCTTCACGACGTAGCCGGCCTTCCGCGCGGCCCGGACCTGCTCGATCGTGACCGAGGTGATGCCCTCGCGGTGCACGGCGGCGAGTGGGACCGAGGTGTGGAACGCGAGCGACGCGAGGATGGCGGCCTTCTGCGCTGCGTCGTAGCCCTCGACGTCCGCGGTCGGGTCGGCCTCGGCGTACCCGAGCTCGGTCGCCGTGGCCAGGGCGTCCTCGAACGTCGCGCCCTCGCGGTCCATCAGGTCGAGGATGAAGTTGGTCGTGCCGTTGACGATGCCCATGATCCGCTCGATGCGGTCGCCCGCGAGCGAGTCGTGCAGCGGACGGATGATCGGGATCGCCCCGGCGACCGCGGCCTCGTAGTAGAGCTGCGCGCCGACCTGCTCCGCCACGGCGAAGAGCTCCGGGCCGTGCGTCGCGAGGAGCGCCTTGTTGCCCGTGACGACGTCGGCGCCGGACTGCAGCGCCTGCAGGACGAGCGTGCGCGCGGGCTCGATGCCGCCGATGAGCTCGACGACGATGTCCGCGCCGAGGATGAGCGACGCCGCGTCCGTCGTGAAGAGCTCCTTCGGCAGGTCCACGTCCCGAGGCGCGTCGGTGTCGCGGACCGCGATGCCCACGAGCTCGAGGCCGGCGCCGGCACGGGAGGCGAGCTCGTCGCCGTGCTCCAGGAGCAGCCGGGCCACCTGGGAGCCGACCGAGCCGGCTCCGAGCAGCGCGACGCGGACGTTGCGGTATTCGATCATCTGGTGCGGGTCCTGTCGTTCTCGGGTCATCCGGCCGCGCCGGCTGCGGGCGCGGGGACGACCCCGGTGTCGCGGGCGAGGAGGTCGTCGATCGACTCGCCCCGGACCAGGGTACGGGCAGCGCCGTCCGCCACCGCGACGACCGGCGGGCGGCCCACGTGGTTGTAGTTGCTCGACAGCGCCCAGCAGTAGGCACCGGTGGCCGCGACGGCGAGCAGGTCGCCTCGGTGCACGTCGCCGGGCAGGTACTCGTCGTGCACGACGATGTCGCCCGACTCGCAGTGCTTGCCGACGACGCGCGTCAGGACGGCCGGGGCGTCCGAGGTACGGGCGAGCCGGGCGGTGTAGTCGGCGCCGTACAGCGCGGGACGGGCGTTGTCGCTCATGCCGCCGTCGACCGACACGTACGTGCGCGTGGCGGTCGCGCCGTCCTCGGTCTCGAGCGCGACCGGCTTGATCGTGCCGACGCGGTAGAGCGTGACGCCCGCGGGGCCGACGATGTAGCGGCCGGGCTCGACCGCGATCTCCGGCACCGGGATGTCCCGCTCCGCGCAGGCCTCGGCGACGATGGTGGCGAGGGCCTCGGCGACGTCCTCCGGGGCGAACGCTTCGTCTGCTTCGGTGTAGTCGATCCCCCAGCCGCCGCCGAGGTTCAGCTCCGGCACCGGACCGGACTGCACGAGCTCGGCGTGCACGTCCATCAGGCGGCGGGCGGCCTCGCGGAAGCCCGACTCGTCGAAGATCTGCGAGCCGATGTGCGAGTGCAGACCGACGAACGCCAGGCTCGGCTCCGCGCGCACGGCTGCGGCGGCCTGGACGGCCTCGGTCAGCGGGATGCCGAACTTCTGGTCCTCGCGCGCGGTCGCCAGGTACTCGTGCGTCGATGCGTGGACGCCGCTGTTGATCCGGATGCGGACGCGCTGCACGGTCCCGGCGACCGCCGCGGCACGGGCGACCCGGCCGATCTCCTCGTGGCTGTCGAGCACGATCGTGCCGAGGCCGACCTCGACCGCGCGGGCGATCTCGGCGTCGGACTTGTCGTTGCCGTGGAAGCCCAAGCGTGCCGGGTCGACACCGCCGGCCAGTGCGACCGCGAGCTCCCCGCCCGTGCAGACGTCGACGCGGAGGTCGGCCTCGGCCATCCACGCGGCGACCTGGGTCGTGAGGAACGCCTTCGCGGCGTAGTAGACGTGCGCCCGGGTGCCGATCCGGCCGAAGGCGTCGTCGAACGCGGTGCGGACGCGGACGGCACGGGACTGCACGTCGCGCTCGTCGACGACGTAGAGCGGCGTGCCGTACTGCGCGACCAGGTCGGCGGCGGCGACGCCGCCGATCGCGAGCGAGCCGTCGTCGGTCCGCGTCGCGGACGCGGGCCAGATGCGCGCGCTCAGCGCGGAGGCGTCGTCGGGGACCCGCAGCCGCGGGGGGGCAAGGGGGTTCTCGCTCACGGGACCCGATCCTAGCGAGCCGCGACGAGCCTCCAGTCCGCTGTTACGGGCCGCGGCGCGCCGACACGCGCCGCGACGGGACGCGACTCCCCCCGCGCCGTCAGCTGCTGCAGGTCCCCACGGTCTGCAGTCCCTGCTCCGTGAGCGGCAGCCGGTCGGCCGTGACCCGCACCGTCGCGTCCGACCCGGTGATGTCGAGCGAGCGGACCCGCAGCTGCTCCGGCAGGAACTGCGCCGTGCAGACCGTCACGGGCACGTCGGTCACGCCGGGGATGGAGTCCACCTTGAGCCCGAGCGCCGAGTTCGTGATCCGGACCGTCTGCGGCGTGATCGTCACGCCGCGGCCGTCGGGCTGCGCCACGACGTCACCGGTGGCCGCGTACGAGATGTCGTAGCCGAGCACCGCGGTGGAGCCGGAGAGCTCGACCCCGCCGTCGACGAGCCGGAGCCGGTCGAACAGCGGGCTGTACTTCGCCAGGTCCTTCACGCTCGAGGCGGCGAGCGTCACGTGCCCGTCGACGTCCCGGACGTCGCCCTTGCCGTCGACCGGGACGTCGTGCACGGTGACGTCCGCCGCGAGCGGGACGCCGTCGACCGTGATCCGGTCCGACGAGATGTCCACCCGGTCGAGCGTCCCGGCGATCAGCTGCGGCAGGACGATGCCCTCGGCGTGGGCAGTGACCTCGCCGGTCGTGCCGTCGGGCAGGGACTGCTCGACCCGGTCGGCGATCGTGCGGTCCACCACACCGCGCAGGACGAACTCGGCGACGACCGCGAGCGCGGCCAGCACGACGAGGAGCACGACGAGGACGATCGGCCAGCGACGGCGCTTCCGGGCGGGTGCGGGGGCGACGGACATGCGTCCCACCCTGCCAGGGTCCCCCGGCAGCCGGCCTGGAGGCACGGGTGCAGCCCGGCGCGTCGGCTGCGGTGGGCGGGCGGCCCGGCGGGCGCGCGTCGGCGGGCAGGGCGTTCGCACCGGCGAGCGGTGCGGTGTGCTCCCGCACAACGCGGAGCACGCCGCACCACGGAGGTCCGTGGCGCGGCGAGCTTCCGGTTGCGCAGAGATCAGCGACCGGGGCCGGCGCGAGCGGGGCCCCGCCGTCCGCTACATGCGCTCGGGAGCGGAGACGCCGAGCAGGCCCAGGCCGTTGCGGACGACCTGGCCGGTGGCGTCGTTCAGCCAGAGGCGGGTGCGGTGCAGGTCGGTCACGGCCTCGTCGCCGAGCGGCGTCACGCGGCAGGCGTCGTACCAGCGGTGGTACAGCCCCGCGAGCTGCTCGATGTACCGCGCGATGCGGTGCGGCTCGCGCAGTTCCGCGGCCTGCCGGACGACCCGCGGGTACTCCGCGAGGGCACCGAGGAGTGCACCCTCGGTGTCGTGGGTGAGCAGCGAGGCGTCGAACGCCGAGCGGTCCACCCCGGAGGCGGCGGCGTTGCGCGCCACCGACTGCGTGCGGGCGTGGGCGTACTGCACGTAGAAGACCGGGTTGTCGTTCGTCCGCTTGGTGAGCAGGTCGAGGTCGATGTCGATCGCGGTGTCGCTGGCGAACCGCACGAGGGCGTACCGGCCGGCGTCCACACCGACGGCGTCGACGAGGTCCTCCATCGTCACGATCGTGCCGTTGCGCTTCGACATCCGGAACGGCTGGCCGTCCTTGAGCAGGTTGACCATCTGGCCGATGAGGATCTCGAGGTTCGTACCCGGCTGGTCGCCGAACGCCGCGCACATCGCCATCATCCGACCGACGTAGCCGTGGTGGTCCGCGCCGAGCATGATGAGGTTCCGCTCGAACCCCCGCTCGCGCTTGTCGAGGTAGTACGCCAGGTCACCGGCGATGTACGCGGGGTCACCGTCGGACTTGATGACGACGCGGTCCCGGTCGTCGCCGAAGTCGGTCGTGCGGAGCCAGAGCGCCCCGTCGGCCTCGTACATCATCCCGAGCGACTGCAGGCGCTCGATGGCGCGCTCGACGGCCTTCGACTCGTGCAGCGAGTTCTCGTGGAAGTACACGTCGAAGTCGACGCCGAAGTCGTGCAGCGACTGCTTGATGTCGGCGAACATGAAGTCGACGCCCTCGCGGCGGAACAGCTCCTGCGCCTCGTCGCGGGGCAGGTCGCGCACGTCGCCGTCGTACGTCGACAGCACGCGGGCGGCGATCTCGCCGATGTAGGCGCCGCCGTAGCCGTCCTCGGGCGTGGGCTCCCCGAGCGCGGACGCGACGAGGGACCGGGCGAAGCGGTCGATCTGCGCGCCGTGGTCGTTGAAGTAGTACTCGCGGGTGACGAGGCCGCCCTGCGCGGCGAACACGCGCGCCAGGCTGTCGCCGACCGCGGCCCAGCGGACGCCGCCCATGTGGATCGGGCCGGTCGGGTTGGCGGACACGAACTCGAGGTCGATGCGGACGCCGTCGTACAGGTCGCCGTGCCCGAAGGACGAACCCCCGTCGACGATCGTGCGGGCGATCTCCCCCGCGGCCGCCGCCTCGAGCGTGATGTTGATGAAGCCGGGTCCGGCGACGTCGACCGACGCGACGCCGTCGAGCTCGGACAGCTCGCCCGCGATCTCCGTCGCGAGCTCGCGCGGGTTCGTGCCGAGGCGCTTCGCGAGCTGCATCGCCGCGTTCGAGGCCCAGTCGCCGTGTGCGCGGTTCTTCGGCCGTTCGAGCGCGACGTGCGACTCCCCGACGGTCACGGTGTCGGACGCACCTCGTCGCTCGACGATCCCGGTCAGGATCGACAGGTACGCGGCGGAGAGTTCGGCAGGAGTCACGAGGGTCGATCCTACCGGGACGTCCAGGCGGCTCCTGGCCCGCGTCTGGTCGCGTGCACCATCATGTCCGGATGACCACCCGCAGCCGTGCCCGGGCGATCACCGTCGCCGTCCTCAGCGTGACCGCGTCCCTCGCCCTCACGGCGTGCACGGGCGGGTCCGGCGGCGGCTCCCCCAGCGCCAGCGCGAGCGCCGGACCGATCGGGCAGCGCGTGGCCCAGAGCTGCACCGATCTGCTCCCCGCGTCGGCGCTGCAGGTGTACGGGAAGACGTTCACGCAGGACACGTCCTGGACGCCCGCGAAGGGCACACCGGCGGCCACCATCGAGCGTCAACGCGGTCGCGTGTGCCGCTTCGTCGCGACCGACGACCCCGCCACCACGGTGACGCTCGCCGTCGCCCACCTGCCTGAGAAGTCGCTCACGACACTGAAGGACGCCCTGTACGAGCGCGGCGGCTCGGTGCCGACCTACCGCGTCGAGGGCTACTTCGCCCTGACCGACGGCGTCGGGCGCGCGGACGCGTTCCCCGATCCGTACTGGATCACCACCGAGTCGACCCTCTTCACGGAGCCCGGCGGCGCGCAGCCCGTCGTCGACGCCGTGCACGCGGCACTCCAGCCGAGCGCCTCGGCGACGCCGGCCGGTTGACGGGACGGCACGCCCGGCCGCCGGCCGGCGTCCGACGCGACCCGGCAGCGGACGGGAGGCGCGGGGCGGACCCGCACCGTGCCTCCCGTCCGGTGCGACGCGACACGCGCTGTCCTGGTGCGGCGCGCAGACCTGCTACGGTTGGTCTCACCCACGAGCCCCCATAGCTCAGGGGATAGAGCACTGCCCTCCGGAGGCAGGGGCGGAGGTTCGAATCCTCCTGGGGGCACAGGAAACGCAGCACAGTCAGAAGCCCCGGCCTCACCGCCGGGGCTCTTCTTGTTCCGGCGCTCTCCTCCACTCAGAGCACGGTCGGCGTCTTGGTTTGCCGGCGCGACACCCGGCGTCACTATGATCCGCGCCGATGAGCACCGGCACCTCGGACACCCAGGCACCCCTCGCCCGCGGCACGCACGCGCCCGACCCGCGCACCCTGCTCGACGTCCTGCGGGCGACCGCGGCCGCGACCCCGGACGCCCTCGCGCTCGAGGACCCGGCCGGGACCGTCGACTACGCGACCCTGCTCGACCTCGTCGCCGCGCAGGCCGACGACCTCGCCACGCGCGGGGTGCGCCGCGGAGACCGCGTCGGCATCCGCCTCCCGTCCGGCGGTCGGGACCTGTACGTGTCGATCCTCGCCGTGCTCGCCGCCGGTGCCGCGTACGTCCCCGTCGACGCCGAAGACCCCGAGGAGCGGGCGGCGCTCGTGTTCGGCGAGGCCGGGGTCGTCGGTGTGATCGGGGCGGGCGGCGTCCTGCGGACCTCCGGCGCGCCCGACGCCGACCCCGCGCCGGTCGTCGACCCCGGCGCGCGTGCGGCGGCACCGACGGTGGACGACGACGCCTGGATCATCTTCACCTCCGGCTCCACCGGTGTCCCCAAGGGCGTCGCCGTGACCCACCGCTCCGCGGCCGCGTTCGTCGACGCCGAGTCACGGATGTTCCTGCAGGACGCCCCGATCGGTCCGGGCGACCGGGTCCTCGCCGGGCTGAGCGTCGCGTTCGACGCGTCCTGCGAGGAGATGTGGCTCGCGTGGGGCCACGGGGCGTGCCTGGTCCCCGCGCCGCGGTCGCTCGTCCGGACCGGGGTCGACCTCGGGCCCTGGCTCATCGCGCACACGATCACGATCGTCTCGACCGTGCCGACCCTCGCGGCGCTCTGGCCCGACGACGCCCTCGAGCAGGTCCGGCTCGTCATCTTCGGCGGCGAGGCCTGCCCGCCCGAGCTCGCCGCCCGCATCGCGTCCCGGGACCGCGAGCTGTGGAACACCTACGGCCCGACCGAGGCCACCGTCGTCGCGTGCGGGTCCCTGATGGACGGCAGCCAGCCCGTCCGGATCGGCCTGCCCCTGGACGGCTGGGACCTCGCCGTCGTCGACGAGCACGGGCAGCGCGTCGCCCCCGGTGGCGTCGGCGAGCTCGTCATCGGGGGCGTCGGACTCGGCCGGTACCTCGATCCGGCGAAGGACGCCGAGAAGTACGCACCCTTCCCGGAGCTCGGGTGGGACCGGGCGTACCGGAGCGGGGACCTCGTGCGGTACGAGCCCGAGGGCCTGGTGTTCCAGGGCCGCGCCGACGACCAGGTCAAGCTCGGCGGTCGCCGGATCGAGCTCGGCGAGGTGGACGCCGCGCTGCAGGGCCTGGACGGCGTCGCGGGCGGGGCCGCCGTCGTGCAGCGCACCCCCGCCGGGAACCAGGTGCTCGTCGGGTACGTCGCCCCGGTCGCCGGCGCGACGATCGACACCGCCGCCGCGAACGAGCGCCTCCGGCAGGAGCTGCCCGCCGCCCTCGTGCCGCTCCTCGCCGTCGTCGACGCCCTGCCGACCCGCACCTCGGGGAAGGTCGACCGTGCTGCGCTCCCCTGGCCGCTCCCCGGCGCCACCGACACCGCCCTGCTGCCGGACACCGTCGCGTGGATCGCCGAGCGGTGGGCGGCGATCCTCGGCGTCCCGGTGACGAGCGTCGACGACGACTTCTTCGCGCACGGCGGCGGCTCGCTGACCGCGGCGCAGCTCGTCTCGGCCATCCGCGAACGCTTCCCGACGACGACCGTCGCCGACGTGTACGACCACCCGCGGATCGGCGCGCTGGCCGAGGCACTCGACGACGCCGGGCCGGTCGCCGCCGCCCGGCGCCCCGTCCGCCCGGTCCCGCCGGCGACCGGGCTGCTGCTGACGGTGCTCGGCCTGCCGGTGCAGGTCCTCCGCGGGCTGCGGGTCACGACCTGGACCGCCCTCGCGTCGAGCATCCTGCACGCGACGGCGTTCCCCGCCCTGCCGTCGCTGCCCTGGTGGGCCCTCGTGCTCGCGCTCGCGGTGTTCGTCACCCCCGTGGGCAAGATGGCGCTCACGGTCGTGCTCGCCCGGCTCGTCCTGCTCGGCGTCCGCCCGGGCGACCACCCCCGTGGCGGCTCGGTGCACGTGCGCGTCTGGCTCGCGGAGCGGATCGCCGAGGCCGTCGACGGCCCCTCGACGTCCGGCGCGCCGTGGATCAGCTACTACGCCCGCGCGCTCGGCGCCCGGATCGGTCAAGGCGTCGACCTGCACACGCTCCCGCCGGTGACCGGCATGCTCACGATCGGCAAACGTGCGTCGATCGAACCCGAGGTCGACCTCGCCGGGCACTGGGTCGACGGCGACGTGTTCCGTCTCGGCCGGGTCCGGGTCGACGCCGACGCGGTCGTGCACAGCCGCTCGACCCTGATGCCGGGCGCGCACGTCGGCGTGGGAGCCGAGGTGGAGGCCGGTTCCGCCGTCTCCGGCCGGGTCCCCGACGGGGAGCGCTGGGCGGGTTCGCCGGCGGAACGCGTCGGCTCGGCTCGGCACGGCCGGGAGGCACGACCACCGTCCCGCAGGCGCTGGCTCGTCGCGTACGGGGTCGGCTCCGTCGTCGTCGCGGGGCTGCCCGTCGTCGGCGTCGCGGCCGGCGTGACGGTCGCCGCGGCCCTGGTCGGGCGAGCGGACACGATCGGGTCCGCCGTGCTGCACGGCCTAGCGGCCGTCCCGCTCGCCACGCTCGTCGCGGGTGCCGTGTACGCCGGGCTCGTGGTCGTCGCCGTCCGGCTGCTCGGCATCGGCCTCCGCGAGGGCCGGTACCCGGTGCGGTCCCGGACCGGGTGGCAGGCGTGGTGCATCGAACGGGTGCTCGACGCCGCACGGACCCTGCTGTTCCCCCTGTACGCCTCGCTCGTCACGCCGCTGTGGCTCCGGGTTCTCGGGGCGAGGGTCGGGCGGGACACCGAGATCTCGACCGTGCTGCTCATCCCCGCGCTCACGCAGATCGCGTCGGGGGCGTTCCTCGCCGACGACACCATGGTCGCGACGTACGAGCTCGGCGGCGGGTACGTCCGGATCGGGCGGTCGAAGGTCGGGCGGCGCGCGTTCCTCGGCAACTCCGGCATGACCGGGGCCGGCCGCTCGGTCCCCCGCGAGGCCCTGGTCGCGGTGCTGTCCGCGGTGCCGAAGAAGGCCAAGCGCGGCTCGTCGTGGCTCGGATCGCCGCCGGTGCGGCTCCGCCGGGCGACGACCGAGTTCGACGAGGAGCGCACCTTCCGTCCGCCGCGCCGTCTGAAGGTCGCGCGGGGGCTCTGGGAACTGCTCCGACTCGTGGCGCCGATGGTGTCCGCCGCGATCGCCCTCGGCGTCGCCGGGGCGCTGCTCGCGCTGTGGTCCTCGATCGGGCTCGGGTGGACGGTCCTGCTCGCGGGTCCGGTCCTCATCGTCGCGGGCGCCGTCGCCGCCGCGGTGTCGACGGCCGCGAAGTGGGTCTTCATCGGGCGGATCGACGCCAGGGAACGGCCGCTGTGGTCGTCGTTCGTGTGGCGCAACGAGGTGCAGGACACGTTCGTGGAGACCGTCGCCCGGCCCTGGTTCGCCGAGCAGGCCGCCGAGCACGAGACCGGTGACCAGCCCGCCGAGCTGCGCGCCGTTCCCGCCGCCGCCCTGCCCCGGCCAGCCGCCCATGTCGTCGTTCGCCGCGTCCATCGCAGCCGCTGCGTACTGCTCCGCCGACCGCGCCGCCTGCACCGCACGTGCGGGGTCGGTGGTGGCGAGGTCGATCGCGTCGTCGAGCGCCCGCTCGGCCTCGGACAGCCGTGTCCGCGCGGTGGTGCCGACGGCGCCGCGTCGCACGGAGATGAAGTCCCGCGCCTGGCTGATGCGCGTCCGCGCGTCCAGCAGGGCGTCGTCGAGCGCACGCTGGGCCCGCGCGCGCTGCTCCTGCTGGCCGCGGGCGGTGGCCAACGCCGCGTCGATGGCCGTGTTCGCCTTCGTCAGGCCGTCGACCGCCGCGATCGGGTCCCGCGGGTCGACCCCCTGCCGGAGCAACGCGTCGGCCTGTGTCGCCGCTGCGGCGAGGGCCGGGTCGCCCGATCGCATCGCGCGCGCCGCGGCGACGTCGCCTTCGAGGTCCGCGCGCATCGCCTGCGCGCGGGCGGCGGCCTCGGCGAAGGTCGTCTCCGCGGCGGTTGCACTGCCGGTCAGCTGCTGCACCTGCGCCAGGGCGTGCTGCGCGTCCCGCACGGCGATGACGGCCTCGCCCTTGTCGCCGGCGGCGATCGCGGCCGTGGCGGCCCGGGACCGCTCGGTCGCGTAGTCGAGCACCTGCTGCGCCTGGTCGACGTTGTCCGACACCGAGGCCAGCGTCCGGCCGGCGTACGCCTCGCGCACCCGGTCGAGCGCCGTCCGCGCGGCGGCGAGGTCCGCGGGAGCGGCGGCCACCGCGGAGTCGAGCGCCCGTGCCGCGTCCTCGACCCCGTCCTCGAGCGCGCGGAGGCGGTCGAACGCCTCGGTCTGCTGGTCGATCGCCGCGTGCGCCTGTTCGCAGATCGCGATGATCTGGTTCGCCCACTCGGCGCGCTGCTGTGGGGTGTCGGGGACCTCGTCGTCGAGCTGCTGCTGGTACGCGAAGGCCTGGCGGACGGATCGCTTCGCGGCGTCGACGGCCTCGGCGAAGGGCTTCGCTGCGTCGTCGCCGAACTGCGCGGCGGCGAACCCGACCTCTTGCTCGGCGGTCTTGAGCTCGTCGTCGATGGTGACGAGGGCACCTCCCGCGGCCCGCTCGAGTCCCGCGAGCGACTCCTGCTGCGCCCGCGCGGCCGCTGCCGTCCGGCGCTTGTTCCGTGCTCGGACGACGAGCAGCAGGACGAGCAGGCCGACCACGACGACGGCGAGCGCGACCCACAGCCAGGTCAGGTCCGGCGGCGCCTGGCTGGCGACGAGGCCGTCCGCGAGCGCGACCGCCGCGCCCGCCCAGTTCCCGTCCCGCAGCTGGGGGACCGCGTCCTGCTGGTAGGCGTCCTCGACGTCCGTCGAGGACAGCACGCCCTCGGTCGTCTGCTGGATGTCCGCGATCCGGTCGTCGACCGCGACCGACAGCACGATGCTGTCCGAGCCGATCTGGTTCCGCTGGATGACCGCATCGCCCCAGGCGGTGTGGTCGGTCGGGTCCGTGAACGTGGGGACGTAGACGACGTAGAGCTGCGTCCGCGTCTTGTCGTACAGGTCCTGGATCGCCCGCTCGACCTGCGTCCGCTGCCCGCTCGACAGCGCGCCGGCGTCGTCGACCACGTACGCTCCGGCGAGGTCCACCGGCTCGGTGGCGTCCGCGGCGGTTCCGGGAACGAGCACGGGGCCGACGACGAGGCCGACGGCCACCAGTGCCGCGCCGAGCCGCGAGCGGAGGCGTCGGCGCCGCCGTTGTCCCCCGACGGAGTCCGCTCTGTGTGACGCCGTCGTCGCACTCGTCCGGGCGTGGACCGCTCGCATCCGTCCTCCATCCGTCGTCGGTGTGCCCTGCGACGCACCCCGTGACCGCGCCGAGCAGGCTGCCGTCGCCCCGATGCTATCCACGCTCCTTCGCGGACGGACAGACTTCGGGAGAACCTCGCCGGACGCGCAACCTGGGGAGGGTTTGTCCCCCGGGCGGGGTATGCTGGCGGCCACTGTTCGACGACGAACGGAAGGGGAGCACGATGGAGCGCACGACGAGCACAGAGGTCGTCCCACTGGAGGACGGCTACCACCGCGTCTCGACGCCGGCGAGCGGCGTGATCGGCTTCGTCCGGGAGCAGGACGGCCGCTACGAGGTCCTGCGCGGCCGCGTCCGGCAGGCAACCCGGTCCGAGGGCGCCTACAGCACCATGAACGTCGCACTCATCGCGCTCACGCACGCCTGATCCGCCCTCCCGTCGCGGGTAGGCTCACCGCGTGGTCGCCCGGTCCCGCAACGACGTCAGGTGCGGTGCCGTCGCCGTGACGGTGCACGTCGTCGCCGCCGACGCGGACACCGCTGGTGTCGGCCGGGAGGCACTGGTCACCGCCGTCGCGTCCGCTGCGGGTGTCGAGCCGGTCACCGTGCGGACCGGCCGGTCCTGCCCGACGTGTGGCGCGTCCGACCACGGGCGCCCCTGGGCGGAGGTCGCCGGTACGGCCGTCCCGGTGAGCCTCGCGCGCACGACCGGCATCGTCGCCGTGGCCGCGCTGCAGGGGACCGCGCGGTCGACGAGGACGACCCTGCCGACCGTCGGCGTCGACGTGGAGCGGGTCTCGCGCGTCGCCGCCGCCCCGCTCGACGCGTCCGGCCCGCGGGAGTCCGCCTGGCTCCGCACGGTGCAGGACCGCGCCGCCGCGTGGGCCGTCACCGAGGCGGTGCTCAAGCGCGACGGCCGCGGGCTCCGCGTCGACCCCGCGCGGGTCGAGGTCGACCTGCGCCGCGGTCGGGCACGGTTCGACGGCCGCTGGCAGCCGGTGACGGTGACCTGGCTCGACGCGGACCTCGTGCTCGCGGTCGCGGCGGGCGGCCTGCCGGTCACGGTCACCGCCCCGCGGGACGTCCCGTTCAGCGCCGGGGGAGCGTGAGGACCTCGGTGCCGCTCAGACCGGACGGACGACCGGCAGCGCCGGCACCCCGGGCTCGTCGACCCACGGCCCGGTGACCCGTCGCACCGCGTCGACGGACAGTCCCGCCGCGTCCGCGAGCGCGCCGAGCACGTCCTCGGGCACCACGTTGCCGTGCCGGTACCGGTCGGTCAGCGTCCGCAGCCCGGTGAAGAACGCCTCGTCGCCGACGGTCCGTCGGACGGCGTGCAGGGCGAGGGCGCCGCGCTTGTAGACCCGGTCGTCGAACATGTCCTGCGCGCCCGGCGACGCGACGACGAGGTCCTGCGGGCCGGCGACCAGTGCCTGTCGGTGCTGCGCCGCGAGGGCGTCGGCCGAGTCGCCGCCGCGGTGCTCGGACCACAGCCACTCCGCGTAGCAGGCGAAGCCCTCGTGCAGCCAGATGTCCTGCCAGCGGCGGACGGTGAGCGAGTTCCCGAACCACTGGTGCGCGAGCTCGTGCGCGATGAGCCGGTCGGTGCCGTGCTCGCCGTCGACGTGGGTCCGGCCGAACACCGCGAGCCCGTGCGCCTCGAGCGGGATCTCGAGCTCGTCGTCCGTCACCACGATCCCGTAGGACGAGAACGGGTAGGGGCCGAACCGGTCGGCGTAGAGCGTGAGCATCTCGGGCACCTGCCCGAAGTCCGTCCGGACCGCGGACGCCAGGTCCGCCGGGTGGTGCACGGTCACCGGCGGGACGGCACCGCGGAGCCGTGTCGAGCGGTAGCGCCCGATCTGCACGGTCGCCAGGTACGTGGCCATCGGCTCGGTCACCGCGTAGGTCCAGGTCGTGCCGGCGCGTGCCTGCTCGCGGCCGAGCAGGTCGCCGTTCGCGACGACGTCGTAGCCGGTCTCGGCGGTGATCTCGAAGCGGTAGGTGGCCTTGTCGTCCGGGCGGTCGTTGCACGGGAACCAGCTCGGGGCACCGGTCGGCTGCGCGGCGACGATGACGCCGTCGGTCAGCTCCTCCCACCCGATCTGGCCCCAGGGGCTGCGGAGCGGGCGCGGTGCGCCGCGGTAGCGCAGGTGCAGCGTGAACTCGGCGCCGGCGGCGATCGGCTCCGCGGGGGTGACGGTCACCTTGTGGGTCGACGCGGCGACCTTGGCCGCGCGCACGCCGTCGACGTCCGCACGGTCGACCCGCAGCCCGTGCAGGTCGAGCACGACCCGGTCCAGGGCGACGAGCGCCCGCGCGGTGATCGTCGCCGTCGCGTCGAGCCGGTTGGTCGCGACGCGGTAGCCGAGGCGCAGGTCGTGGTGCAGGGCGCTCCACCGACGGTCGCCGCTGTGCGGGGTGTACGGGTCGGCGTCGGGGTTCGGCTTCACGGTGCCGTCGAGTCTGCCACGCCCGGGTCCTCGCCGCGGTCCACCGGCGGGGCGGTCGTCCACGGAGCGATGGGGTTGCCCGACCAGTGCGTGCCGCCGGGGACCTGCTCGCCGCGCATCACGAGCGACGCCGGGCCGACGGTCGCGCCGGGGCCGATGCCCGCCGCCGGCAGGACGACGCTGTGCGGACCGAGGGTCGCGCCGGCGTCCAGGCGGACCGCGTCGAGCTGCATGACCCGGTCGTGGAACAGGTGGGTCTGCACGACGGTCCCGCGCGCGACGGACGCGCCGGTGCCGATCTCGACGAGGTCGGCCTCCGGCAGCCAGTACGTCTCGATCCAGGTGCCGCGGCCGATCCGGGCTCCGAGGCTCCGGAGCCACGCGGCGAGGGCCGGCGTCCCCGCGGCCTGCTCGGCGAACCAGGGCCGGGCGACGGTCTCCACGAACGTGTCCTGCACCTCGTTGCGCCACACGAACGACGACCACAGCGGCCGTTCCCTGGCGTCGATCCGCCCGATGAAGACCCACTTCGCGGCCGTCGACACCGCGGCGGCGACGGCGCCCGCGACGATGAGGACCGGACCCGCGAGCAGGACCGTCCACCCGAGCCCGATCGAGGACCACAGCGCGAGCAGCGCCCCGGCGACGCCGAGGGCGATCGCGGCGGACACCATCGGCGCCACGAGTCGGAGCAGTTCCCAGAGCCCCCGCGCGACCTTCAGACGGCGCGGCGGACGGAAGGTGCGCTCCTCGTCGAACTCGGTCGTCGCCCGGCGGAGCCGCACCGGCGGCGATCCGAGCCACGACGAGCCGCGCTTGGCCTTCTTCGGCACCGCGGACAGCACCGCGACCAGGGCCTCGCGGGGGACCGAGCGGCCGGCCCCGGTCATGCCGGAGTTGCCGAGGAACGCGCGCCGCCCGACCTTCGACCGCCCGATCCGGACGTACCCGCCGCCGAGCTCGTACGTCGCGACCATGGTGTCGTCGGCGAGGAACGCCCCCGACGCGATCTGCGTGAGCGCGGGGATGAGCAGCACGGTCGAGATCTCGGTGTCCCGCCCGACCCTCGCCCCGAGAACCCGGAGCCACAGCGGCGTGACGAGCGAGGCGTACAGGGGGAACAGCAGGGTCCGTGCGGCGTCGAGCACCCGTTCGATGCACCACGCCTGCCACCCGGTCCGGGACCGCACCGGGTACCGGCCCTCGCGGAGGCCGATGCCGAGCAGCCGGACGGCGACGACCACGAGCCCGGCGTACACGGCACCCGCGACGAGCGTGGCGAGCGGGACGGCCGCTAGGCCGTGCAGCACGGCGGACCCGATCGTGTCCGCTCGCCCGACCAGGGCCGCGGCGACCGTCACGCCGGCCGCGACGCCGACGACGGGCAGCCCCGCGACGACGACGGAGCCGACCCCGTACGCGACGAGCCAGCGCCTGCGGGACGGTGGTCGTGCCTCCCGGCCGTGCCGAGCCGAGCCGACGCGTTCCGCCGGCGAACCCGCCCAGCGCTCCCCGTCGGGGACCCGGCCGGAGACGGCGGAACCGGCCTCCACCTCGGCTCCCACGCCGACGTGCGCGCCCGGCATCAGGGTCGAGCGGCTGTGCACGACCGCGTCGGCGTCGACCCGGACCCGGCCGAGACGGAACACGTCGCCGTCGACCCAGTGCCCGGCGAGGTCGACCTCGGGTTCGATCGACGCACGTTTGCCGATCGTGAGCATGCCGGTCACCGGCGGGAGCGTGTGCAGGTCGACGCCTTGACCGATCCGGGCGCCGAGCGCGCGGGCGTAGTAGCTGATCCACGGCGCGCCGGACGTCGAGGGGCCGTCGACGGCCTCGGCGATCCGCTCCGCGAGCCAGACGCGCACGTGCACCGAGCCGCCACGGGGGTGGTCGCCCGGGCGGACGCCGAGCAGGACGAGCCGGGCGAGCACGACCGTGAGCGCCATCTTGCCCACGGGGGTGACGAACACCGCGAGCGCGAGCACGAGGGCCCACCAGGGCAGCGACGGCAGGGCGGGGAACGCCGTCGCGTGCAGGATGCTCGACGCGAGGGCGGTCCAGGTCGTGACCCGCAGCCCGCGGAGGACCTGCACCGGCAGGCCGAGCACCGTCAGCAGCAGCCCGGTCGCCGGCGGGACCGGGCGGACGGGGCGCCGGGCGGCGGCGACCGGCCCGGCGTCGTCGAGTGCCTCGGCCAGCGCGCCGATCCGCGGGTGGTCGTACACGTCGGCGACGGTCGTCGTCGGGAAGCGTTCGCGGATGGCCGAGACGAGCTGCGCCGCGGTCAGCGAGCCGCCGCCGTGCGCGAAGAAGTCGTCGTCGACGCCCTGCCGACCCGCACCTCGGGGAAGGTCGACCGTGCTGCGCTCCCCTGGCCGCTCCCCGGCGCCACCGACACCGCCCTGCTGCCGGACACCGTCGCGTGGATCGCCGAGCGGTGGGCGGCGATCCTCGGCGTCCCGGTGACGAGCGTCGACGACGACTTCTTCGCGCACGGCGGCGGCTCGCTGACCGCGGCGCAGCTCGTCTCGGCCATCCGCGAACGCTTCCCGACGACGACCGTCGCCGACGTGTACGACCACCCGCGGATCGGCGCGCTGGCCGAGGCACTCGACGACGCCGGGCCGGTCGCCG
>NZ_CP054593.1:1756695-1812789 GCF_013347165.1 Curtobacterium sp. Csp2 | reverse complement strand
GGTGCTCCGGCTGCTCGTCGACCGGCCGGACGACCTGTTCCCGGACCTGCCCGTCGTCGACCCCGCGGCCGTCGTCGTCGCGGTCTCCGCGGCGACGGGCTGGGCGCGGTTCAGTGCGCGGTACCCGCTCGACCCGGCGATCCGGACGAAGGCCGTGCCGGGACGCACGAGCACCGTTGCCCCGAGCATGCTCGAGCCGTCGCCGCCGACGACGAGCACGGGTTCGCTCGCGACCCCGACCTCCTCGGCGACGCGCTCGGCGACCGAGCGGACCGAGGTGTAGCGCGCGACGGCGGTCTCGAGTCGGTCGCCCGCGCCCGCGGGCACGTCGACGACGGTGGTGGCGGCACGGGGGAGATCGGCTGCGACGGCCTGGGCGCCGTCGCCGAGGCGCATCGCCCGCGACGACGCCGAACCCTGCCACTGCCCGACGACGAGGAACTGCATCGTCTCAGTCTGTCAGCACGGCCCGGCGCCGTCCGCACCAGCGTGTCGGGTCAGATCGTCGACGACCCGCCGTTCTTCAGTGCGGCGAGTCGCGCCTCGACCTCGGCGTCCCGACCGACGTCCTCGAGGCTCTCGAACTGCGCGTCCAGGCTCGACGACTGGAGCTCCTGCTGTCCGAGGACCTTCGCCTCCTCGCGGCGGACCTTCTCCTCGAAGCGGTTGAGGTCGCTCGTCGGGTCGGTGATGTCGATGTTGCCGATGGCGTCGTTCACCTTCGACTGTGCCTCGGCGGTCTTCTGGCGGGCGACCAGCGAGTCGCGCTTGGACTTGAGCTGCTCGAGTTTCTGCTCCATGCCGGCGAGACCGGACTTGAGCTTCTCGACCTGCTCGTTCTGGGTGGCGAGCGGGCCCTCGTTGTCCTTGACCTCTTGTTCGGCGGCGATCTGCTTGCCGATGGCGATCTTCGCGAGGTTGTCGAACTTGTCCGCCTCGGCCGTCTTGCCCTCGGCGCGGTACTTGTCCGCGGCCGACGAGGCGTTCGCGGCCTTCTGCCCCCACTCGGTGGCGGCGCGCTTGTCCTCCTCGTGGTCCTGCTCGAGCAGGCGGAGGTTGCCGATCGTCTGCGCGATCGCGGTCTTGGCGTCCGCGATGTTGTTCGTGTAGTCGCGGACGAGCTGGTCCAGCATCTTCTGCGGGTCCTCGGCGTCGTCGATGATCTGGTTCACGTTTGCGCGGATGAGCGCGGAGATCCGGCCGAAGATGGTCTGCTTTGCCATGTGCGTTGCCTTTCCTGGGAGGTCCGTCGGTGGTCTGACTGGTGATCTGGATGGGCGGTCCGGCGGTCTGCCGGGGGAGGTGTCGCTGGGCGGGCGGTGGGGAGTCCCGGAGGTCAGAAGCGGCGGGTTCTCCGGCGGCGGCCGCTTCTGACCTCCGGGACTCCCCACCGCCCGCCCAGCGACACCTCCCCCGGCAGACCGCCGGACCGCCCATCCAGATCACCAGTCAGACCACCGACGGACCTCCCAGGAAAGGCAACGCACATGGCAAAGCAGACCATCTTCGGCCGGATCTCCGCGCTCATCCGCGCAAACGTGAACCAGATCATCGACGACGCCGAGGACCCGCAGAAGATGCTGGACCAGCTCGTCCGCGACTACACGAACAACATCGCGGACGCCAAGACCGCGATCGCGCAGACGATCGGCAACCTCCGCCTGCTCGAGCAGGACCACGAGGAGGACAAGCGCGCCGCCACCGAGTGGGGGCAGAAGGCCGCGAACGCCTCGTCGGCCGCGGACAAGTACCGCGCCGAGGGCAAGACGGCCGAGGCGGACAAGTTCGACAACCTCGCGAAGATCGCCATCGGCAAGCAGATCGCCGCCGAACAAGAGGTCAAGGACAACGAGGGCCCGCTCGCCACCCAGAACGAGCAGGTCGAGAAGCTCAAGTCCGGTCTCGCCGGCATGGAGCAGAAACTCGAGCAGCTCAAGTCCAAGCGCGACTCGCTGGTCGCCCGCCAGAAGACCGCCGAGGCACAGTCGAAGGTGAACGACGCCATCGGCAACATCGACATCACCGACCCGACGAGCGACCTCAACCGCTTCGAGGAGAAGGTCCGCCGCGAGGAGGCGAAGGTCCTCGGACAGCAGGAGCTCCAGTCGTCGAGCCTGGACGCGCAGTTCGAGAGCCTCGAGGACGTCGGTCGGGACGCCGAGGTCGAGGCGCGACTCGCCGCACTGAAGAACGGCGGGTCGTCGACGATCTGACCCGACACGCTGGTGCGGACGGCGCCGGGCCGTGCTGACAGACTGAGACGATGCAGTTCCTCGTCGTCGGGCAGTGGCAGGGTTCGGCGTCGTCGCGGGCGATGCGCCTCGGCGACGGCGCCCAGGCCGTCGCAGCCGATCTCCCCCGTGCCGCCACCACCGTCGTCGACGTGCCCGCGGGCGCGGGCGACCGACTCGAGACCGCCGTCGCGCGCTACACCTCGGTCCGCTCGGTCGCCGAGCGCGTCGCCGAGGAGGTCGGGGTCGCGAGCGAACCCGTGCTCGTCGTCGGCGGCGACGGCTCGAGCATGCTCGGGGCAACGGTGCTCGTGCGTCCCGGCACGGCCTTCGTCCGGATCGCCGGGTCGAGCGGGTACCGCGCACTGAACCGCGCCCAGCCCGTCGCCGCGGAGACCGCGGTGCTCCGGCTGCTCGTCGACCGGCCGGACGACCTGTTCCCGGACCTGCCCGTCGTCGACCCCGCGGCCGTCGTCGTCGCGGGCATCCGCGGCGCCGAGGACGCCGAGCTCGCCGCGCTCGACCGGATCGGGATCACGCACCTCGACGTGGACGCCGCGACCCCGGACGCCCTCGACACCGCCGTCACCGCGACCGGAGCCGACGCGGTGTTCGTGCACGTCGACCTCGACGTCCTGGACCCGTCCGAGGTCGACGGGCTGCTCGAACCCGTGCCGTTCGGACTCGACGCAGCGGCACTCGTCGCGCAGATCCAGGCGGCGACCCGGGGCCGTCGTCTCGTCGGTGCGGCGCTGACGGGGTTCGCTCCGGTCGACCCCGAGCGGGCCGTCGACGACCTCGGCGTGATCCTGCGCGCGGTCGGCGCCCTCACCACGGCGTCCCGCGCGTAGGGGGCCGTTCCGCGCGTCGGCTGCCGATCGCCCCACGCCGATGCGCCCTCCGGACCGGTACCCATTGCACTCGGGCGCCCCTCCGGCGGCCTGCGTACGCTCGGGCACATGACGGACTACGACCTCATCGTGATCGGCGCCGGCGCAGTCGGCGAGAACGTGGCGGACTACGCCCACAAGCGCGGCCTCTCGGTCGCCGTGGTCGAGGCCGAGCTGGTCGGAGGCGAGTGCTCGTACTGGGCGTGCATGCCCTCGAAGGCGCTCCTGCGCAGCGGGCACGCGGTCGCGGCGGCGAAGCGACTCGAGGGCGCCGCCCAGGCCGTGACGGGTGACCTCGACGCTGCGAAGGTGCTCGCCCGTCGCAACTCGTTCACCTCGGACTGGAAGGACGACGGACAGGTCGCGTGGCTCGAGTCCGCCGACATCGCGCTCATCCGCGGCCACGCGCGCATCACCGGCGAGAAGACCGTCGAGGTCGCCGGCGAGACCCACACCGCCCGTGCCGCCGTCGCCGTCGTGACCGGGTCGCTGCACCAGCTCCCCGACGTCCCCGGCCTGGCCGAGGCGAAGCCCTGGGGCACCCGCGAGGGCACCAGCGCCCAGCACGTCCCCGAGAGCCTGCTCGTGATCGGCGGCGGGGTCGCCGGCTCCGAGCTCGCGACCGCCTGGGCGTCCCTCGGCGCGAAGGTCACCCTCGTCGCCCGGCACGGCCTGCTCGGCGGCATGGAGCCCTTCGCGGGCGAGCTCGTCGCGGACGCCATGCGGGAGCTCGGCATCGACGTCCGCACGGGCGTCAACCCGACCCGTGTCGACCGGGACGAGCACGGCTTGGTCACGACGACCCTCGACGACGGCACGACCCTGGTGACGAGCGAGGTGCTCGCCGCCACCGGCCGGTCGCCGCACACCGCCGAACTCGGCCTCGAGACCGTCGGGCTCACCCCCGGCGACTGGCTGCAGGTCGACGACACGATGCTCGTGCAGGGCACCGACTGGCTCTACGCCGTCGGTGACGTCAACCACCGCGCACTCCTGACCCACCAGGGCAAGTACCAGGCGCGCGCAGCGGGCGAGGCGATCGCCGCACGCCACCAGGGCCGTCCGGTGCACACCGAGCCGTGGGGCGCGCACGTCGCGACGGCCGACCACGCCGCGGTCCCGCAGGTGACCTTCACGGACCCGGAGGTCGCGAGCGTGGGTCTGACCGAGGACGCCGCTCGGAAGCAGGGGCTCACCGTCCGCGCCGTCGAGTACGACCTGGGCGCAGTCGCCGGCTCCGCGCTGCAGGCCGACGGGTACACCGGGCGCGCGAAGATGGTCGTCGACGAGGACCGCGGGGTCGTCGTCGGCGTGACCTTCGTCGGTCAGGACGTCGCCGAGATGCTCCACGCCGCGACGGTCGCCGTCGTCGGCGAGGTCCCGGTCGACCGCCTCTGGCACGCCGTCCCGGCCTACCCGACCATGAACGAGGTCTGGCTGCGCCTGCTCGAGACCTACGGCCGCCCGGAGTAGCGGTGCGGAACCCGCTCCTCGACTCCCCCGTGTCGCGGGCCGGCTGGCTGTTCGCCACGGTCGTCGGCCTCGCGATCGGCGTGCCGCTGTCGACCGGCAGGATCCGGGTCGTCGACGGGCTGGTGGTCTGCAGCGGCCTGCCCCGGTGGGTCTTCCGCCGCGGCGGGACCTGCGTGGGATCGGTGTACCTGACGCGCGACAATGACGGCGACCGCGTGCTCCGGCACGAGCGCGTGCACGTCACGCAGTGGCGCCGCTACGGCATGCTCATGCCGCTGCTCTACGCCCTCGCGGGCCGCGATCCCCTGCGCAACCGGTTCGAGGTCGAGGCCGGTCTCGAGGACGGCGGCTACGTCCGCTGACGCCGACGCACGCCGAGCGTGCCAGATCTGGCACGTTCGGCGTGCTCGGGCGACGGATTGTGACCTCCGACCGGACGTGAGCGGCGTGTCCTGCCCACTCGCGGGTACCCTCTCGCGGGTGCCCGGGCGCGGGCGAGGACAGAGCGCGCGCGTCAGGCGGCGCGGCGGCGCGGGACGACCAGGGGCGTGCCCGTCTCGGGGTCCGGGACGACCACGCACGGCAGGCCGAAGACGTCCTCGACGAGCTCGGCGGTCAGGACGTCGGCCGGACGCCCCTGCGCGACGATCGACCCCGCCCGCATCGCGACGAGGTGCGTGGCGTACCGCGCCGCCTGGTTGAGGTCGTGGAGCACCGCGACGACCGTGCGTCCGGCCGCGTGCAGCGCCGAGGCCAGTTCGAGCACGTCGTACTGGTGCGCGATGTCGAGGAACGTCGTCGGCTCGTCGAGCAGGACGATGTCGGTCTCCTGCGCGAGGACCATCGCGATCCAGACGCGCTGCCGCTGCCCGCCGGAGAGCTCCCCGACGCTGCGGTCGGCGAGCGTCACGGTGTCGGTCTGCTCGAGCGCGGCCTGGACGGCGGTGCGGTCGGAGCCCGACGACGGGTGCAGCAGGTCCTGGTGCGGGAACCGGCCGCGGGAGACGAGGTCGCGGACGGTGATGCCCTCGGGGGCGATCGGCGTCTGCGGGAGCATGCCGACCCGGCGCGCGACGGCCTTCGGGCGGTAGGACGTGATCGGCGCACCGTCGAGGTACACCGTGCCCGCGCGGGGCGTCAGGGTCCGGGCGAACGCCTTGAGGAGCGTCGACTTGCCGCACGCGTTCGGACCGACGACGACCGTGAGCTCGCCGTCGGGCACGTCGACGTCGAGGGCGTCCACCACGACGCGGTCCTCGTACGCGAGCGTCAGGCCGCGGGCACCGAGCGCCGTCGTCGGGAGCGCGGCGGAGACGGGCGCCGTGGGGGCGGAGGTGTTCAGTGCTCGGCCCTGCCGTGCCGCCAGTAGCCCATGAACGCGACCTGCTCGCGGGCGATGCCGACGCCGCGGACGAGGTGGCGCCGGAGCTCCTTGACGCAGCCGGCCTCGCCCGCGATCCACGCGTAGACGGGGCGCTCCTCGGCGGCGGCGGGGACGTCCCAGAGCACCTGCTCGTCGTTGTCGAGAACAGCGTCGAGATCCGCGTCGACCCCGGCGAGTGCGACCGTGGGCGCGCCCGCGGCGGCAGCGCGTCGGCCGCCGACGACGTCCGACGCCCAGGCGTGCACCTGGTGGGTCATGCGCTCGCCGTGCGAGGCGCCGTTCCGGGCGATCCAGCGGACCTCGACCCCGGCGGGCGCGGACACCGGCAGGCGGTCGGCGTCGGTCGGGACCTCGATGAAGACGTGGCCGACGGCCGTGACGTCGAGGGCCTCGAGGATGGCGCAGATCGCCGGCGCCGCGGTCTCGTCGCCGGCGAGCAGGATGCGGTCGGCGCGCCCCGGGGCGAACTCGGCGGCACCGCTCGGGAGCTCGGCCGGCGAGGACGGGACCGCCGGACCGACGATGCGGAGCTCGTCGCCGACGCGGCAGCCCGAGACCCAGCGGGACGCGGGGCCGGTGTCGCCGTGCGCGACGAAGTCGATGTCGAGCTCGCGTGCGTCCGGCCGGAACGAGCGGACCGTGTAGGTGCGCAGCGGGTTCCGCACGGCGTCCGGCAGCGCGCGCCAGGCGCCGTACCAGTCGTCGCCGTCGGGCAGGTCGGTGAAGCCGTGGCCCGGGATCGGCAGCACGATCTTGATCCGCTGGTCGAGCCCCACCGCGGAGAACTCCGCGAGGGCGTCTCCGGACAGCGTCACCCGGACGAACGAGGGGGTCAGCGCGGACACGGCCGTCACGCGGACGGAGAAGACGCGGTACCGGGCAGCCACGAACGCAAGTATGGCATGCCTCACCTAACCGTTCCAGGGTGGAACGGGGTACCCCGGGCGGTGCGAGGATCGTCCCCGTGCACGAACCCGACGACGAATTCTCGGACCTGGCCGCGCTCGCCGCCGCGAGCGGCGTGACGGAGCCGCTCCGCGCCTCCAGGCAGGTGGTCACCGGCGACGACGGACGCGACACCGCCGCGATCCGGTGGGACACGGCGGACGGCCGGGAGGCACGGATCACCTACCTGCACGGGCTCGGCATCGACGCGCACAGCTTCGACCAGACCGCGCTCGCCGTCGGCGAGCCGGCGGTCGCCCTCGACCTGCCGGGACACGGCCGGTCGAGCTGGCGCGACGACGCGGACTACGGCGCCGCGGTCACCGCCCCGCAGGTGCTCGCCGCGCTCGACGCGCTCGACGTGCCGCCGGGGATCGTCGTCGGGCACTCGCTCGGGGCGATCCTCGCCGCGCGGCTGGCGTCGCTCGCACCGGAGCAGGTGACCGGTCTCGTGCTCGTCGACATGTCGCCGGACTTCGCGCAGCGGGCCGTCGACCGCATCGCGCGGGCGCTCGAGGACGAGGAGCCGTTCGCGTCCCTCGACGAGGTGGTCGACCGCGCCGTCGAGGCCCGGGTCGGCGACGACCGGCAGGTGCTGCTCCGCGAGGCGCGGCACACCACCCGGCTCGGCGCGGACGGGCGGCTCGTGCGGCGGCACCACTTCCCGCACCTGCCCGCCGGCCGGACCGCCTCGGTGGGCCGCTTCGCCGACGCGTGGCCGGACCTCGAGGCGCTGGACGTGCCGCTCCTGCTCGTCCGGGGCGACCGCGGCTACGTCTCCCCGAAACTGCACACCGGGTTCGGCGAGCGCCTGCCCGACGCCCGGGTCGTGACGGTCACGGCGCGGCACGCGGTGCAGAACCAGGCACCCCTCGAACTGGCCACGGCGATCCGGGCATGGGCCGAGGACCACGGATTGTTGCACCCCGTGGAGAAACCGTCCCCCGACGGTCCGGTTGGTCGGTAGCCTCTTGCGAGCGCGACGCGACGACCGTCGCTCCCACGCGCCCGGAAGGAACCCACAACCCATGAGTCCGCTCCTCCCCCGCCTGGGTCGACGTGCAGCACGCGTCGCCCTCGCCAGCACGGCCGTCGCGGTCGTCTCGGCCCTCGCCCTGACCGGGTGCTCAGGATCGTCGAACGAACAGGGCGGCGCCGACGCGACCGTCCGGATCGGGCTCGTCCTCGAACCGACCAGCCTGGACATCCGCACGCAGTCCGGTGCCGCACTCGACCAGGTGCTCATCGACAACGTGTACCAGGGGCTCGTCGGCCGGGCGGCGGACGGCAGCGGTGCGATCCACGACGTGCTCGCGTCGAAGCACGAGGTCTCGGCGGACGGACTCACCTACACGTTCACGCTCCGCGACGGGACGACGTTCCAGGACGGCAAGCCGGTCACCGCGGCCGACGTCGTGTGGTCGCTCCAGCAGGTCAAGGACAACGCGTCCTACGTCGACTCCGCGCAGCTCGCGAACGTCCGGTCGATAGCGTCGCCGTCGTCGGACCAGGTCGTCCTGACGCTGTCGAAGCCGGACTCCGACCTGCTCTGGAACCTGACCGGCCGCGCGGGACTCGTGCTCGAACAGGCCGCGAAGAACGACCTGTCGGACTCCGCGAACGGCACCGGCCCGTACGAGGTGTCGAGCTGGAAGCAGGGCGACGCGCTCGTCTTCGCCCGGAACGCCGACTACTGGGGCACGAAGGCGAAGGTCGCCAAGGTCGAGTTCCGGTACATCACCGACGGGTCCGCGGCCGTGAACGCGATGGCCGCGGGCGACCTGGACGTGCAGACCTCGGTCGACGGCACGCTGAAGAGCCAGCTCGAGGGCAACGCCGACATCGCGCTGCACACCGGCAAGACGACCGACAAGTACACGCTCGCGTTCAACGACCGCAAGGCGCCCTTCACCGACGTCAAGGTCCGCAAGGCGATCCGGCAGGCGATCGACCCGAAGGCGCTCATCAAGGCGATCGGTGGGACCGGGGTGCCGCAGGGCGGGCCGATCCCGGAGCTCGACCCGGGCTACCAGGACCTGACCGACGTCGACGCGTACGACCCCGCGGCCGCGAAGCAGCTGCTCGCCGAGGCCGGCGCGAAGGACCTGAAGCTCACCCTGACCTACCCGAACATCTACGCGGCGACGATCGGCGACGTGCTGAAGTCGCAGCTCGCGGACGTCGGCATCACGCTGAGCGTCCAGCGCGTCGACTTCGCCACGTGGCTGTCGCAGGTGTTCGAGAAGCACGACTTCGACCTGTCGATGGTCAACCACGTCGAGTCGCGGGACTTCGGCAACTGGGCGAACCCGGACTACTACTTCGGGTACGACAACCCCGAGGTGCAGGCCCTGTACGCGCAGTCCGTCGCGGCGACCGACCAGGCCGACAAGACGAAGGCGCTCGAGCAGGCGGCCCGGATCGTCAGCGAGGACGCCGCCGGCGAGTGGCTCTACACGGCGACGTCGATCACCGCGGTCCGCAAGGGCGTGACGGGCGTGCCGTTCGACGGCACGAACTCCCGCCTGGACCTCGCGCAGCTGGCGGTGCGGTGACCGGGGTCGCCGCTGCCGGGCCCGTAGCATCGGACTCGTGACCCGGTTCCTCGTCGGGCGACTGCTGCTGCTCGTCGTCGGTCTGCTCGTGGCGAGCATCATCGTGTTCGCCGTGCTCCGGGTGCTCCCCGGCGACGTCGCGCAGGTCGTCGCCGGCACGCAGGCGTCCCCGGCGCAGGTCGAGCAGCTCCGGCAGCAGCTCGGCCTGGACCGGCCGGTCGTGGTGCAGTACGTCGACTGGATCGGCGGGCTGCTGCACGGCGACCTCGGCCGCTCGCTCGTCACCGGGGGCCAGGTCGCCCCCGAGCTGACCCAGAAGCTCGCGGTCACGCTGCCCCTCGCCGGGATGTCGCTCGCCGCGGCCCTCGTGCTCGGCGTGCCGCTCGGGGTGCTCGCCGCGGTGCTGCGGCGCCGCGCGGGCGGTGCCGTGATCGCGTTCGTCGCCCAGGCCGTCGCCGCGATCCCGATCGTCTGGGCGGGGCTGCTGCTCATCGCGCTGTTCGCCGTGACGCTCCGCTGGCTCCCGCCGCAGGGCTTCCCGCTCGACGGCTGGGGCGAGCCCGGGCGGGCGTTCTCGGCGCTCGTGCTCCCCGCGCTCACGATCGGCGCGGTCGAGGGCGCCGTGATCCTGCGCTTCACGCGCTCCGCCACGCTCGGGGTGCTCGACGCCGACCACGTCCGCACCGCCGCCGCGATCGGGCTCACCCGGACGCAGGCGCTCGTGCGGCACGGGCTGCCGTCCGTGGCGCTCACGGTGCTCGCGGTGCTCGGTGTGCAGATCGCCGGGCTGCTCGTCGGCGCCGTCGTCGTCGAGCAGCTGTTCTCGCTGCCCGGTGTCGGCCGGATGCTCGTCACCGACGTCGGCCGGCGGGACGTCACGAAGGTGCAGTCCGAGCTCCTCGTGCTCACCGGGCTCGTCCTGCTCGTCGGCTTCTCGGTCGACGTGCTGCACCGCGTGCTCGACCCCCGGCAACGCGAGGTGCACGAGTGATCCGCCGACTCGTCGCCCGGCCGACCGGGGTGTTCGCCGTCGTGGTCCTCGGCCTGCTCGTGGTCCTGGCCGCCGTGTCCCTCGTGTGGACGCCGCAGGACCCCTTCCGCACCGACCCGTTCCGGCAGTGGTCCGGACCGAGCGCGGCACACTGGTTCGGCACCGACGCCTCCGGACGGGACATCGCGAGCTACCTCCTCGCCGGCACGCGGACGACGGTGCTCGTCGCCGTGGGGTCCGGGGTCATCGCGAGCGTCGTCGGCATCGTGCTCACGGCGGTCGGCTCGCTCACCGCCCGGTGGGTCCGCGAGGGCACGGCCGTCCTGCTCGACATACTCGTGGCGTTCCCCACGCTGTTGACGGCGATGCTGCTCACCGCGGTGTTCGGCGGTTCGCTCGGCGTCGTGGTCGTGAGCGTCGGGCTGTCCTTCGGCGTGACGATCGCCCGCGTGGCCCGCGGCGAGATCCGCCGGATCGCGCGCAGCGACTACGTCGTGGCGGCACGGGCGTCCGGCGTGGGACCGCTCGGGGTGCTCACCCGGCACCTCGTGCCGAACGCGGCGCCGCTGTTCACCGTGCAGCTCTCGCTCGCGATGGCGACCGCGGTCCTGGCCGAGGCCGGGTTGTCGTACCTGGGCTACGGCGCCGGCTCGGACACCGCGTCGTGGGGCAGCATGCTCGCCGACCTGCAGACCTACGTGGGCGTCCACCCGTGGAGCGCCGCGTGGCCGGGAGCCGCGATCGCCCTCGTGGTCGCCGCGCTCTCGCTGCTCGGCGACGCGGTGCGGGACGCGACCGACCCGCGGCTGACGACGGGCGACCGGGCGTCCGACCCGACCACGACCTCGCCGACGACCCCGGGGGTGACCGCGTGACGGACGCACACGACCGCCTGCCCGACGCACACACGCACGGGCCCGACGCGCACGAGCAGGGCCCGACCGGACCCGACCGCGGGCCGGACCCGCGCGCCGGACTCGAGGTCTCGGGTCTCTCGGTGCGCATCGCGAGGCGGACGGTCCTGGACCGTGTGTCGTTCACCGTGCCTCCCGGCCGTCGCGTCGGCGTGATCGGCGCGTCCGGATCCGGGAAGTCGATGACCTCGCTCGCCCTGATGGGGCTGGAGCCCACCGGTGCGCAGGTGACCGGCAGCATCCGCCTGGACGGGCGGCAGCTCGTCGGCCTGCCCGACCGCGAGCGGGCGAAGCACCGCGGCGCGGACCTGGGCATGGTGTTCCAGGAACCGGGCACGGCGCTCGACCCGCTCCGACGGGTCGGCGCGCAGGTCGCGGAGCCCCTCCGGCTGCACCGCGGCCTGGATCGTCGTGCCGCGCGGACCGCCGCCGTCGCACTGGCCGACGCGGTGGGTCTGCCGGACCCGGCGTCGCTCCTGCGGCAGTACCCGCACCAGCTGTCCGGCGGGCAGCGGCAGCGCATCTGCATCGCGATGGCGATGGCCGGGTCGCCCGCCTACCTGATCGCCGACGAGCCGACCACGGCGCTCGACGTCACGACCGAGGCCCGGATCCTCGAACTGTTCGAGCGGCTGTCCTCGGCACGCGGCACCGGGATGCTGTTCGTGACGCACGACCTCGCCGTGCTCGCGCGCATCGCCGACACCGCCGTCGTGCTGCACGAGGGGCGCGTCGTCGAGCAGGGGCCGGTCCGCACCCTGCTCGAGGCACCGCAGCACCCCGCCACGACCGCACTCGTCGAGGCCGCCCGCGCCACCGCCAGGAGGACCCCGTGACCACGCCCTCCGCCGCGCCGCAGCCCGGCTTCCTGCCCGGCTCAGGCTCGCTCCCGGTCCTGGCCGGGACCGGGCTGCACCGCACGTACCGACTCCCCCGCCGTGGGCCGTTCGAGCCCGGCCCGGTCCGCACCGCCGTCGACGGGATCGACCTGACGGTCGCTCCCGGCGCCCGGCTCGGGATCGTCGGCGAGTCCGGGTCCGGCAAGTCCACCCTGGTGCGGCTGCTCGCCGGCCTGGAGGCGCCTTCCGCCGGCACCGTGACCGCCTCCGGTCGTCCCGTGGTCGCGTCCGCCTCCGCTGCCGCGATGCGGTGGTTCCGTCGCGAGACGGGCGTCGTGTTCCAGGACCCCTACGCGTCGCTCGACCCGCGGATGCGCGTGGGCACGATCATCGCCGAGCCGCTCCGGGCACTGCGGGTCCCCGGCGACCACCGGCAGCTGGTGCGGCGGGTCCTCGAGCGGGTCGACCTGCCGGCGGACGCCGTGGACCGGTACCCGCACGAGTTCTCCGGCGGGCAGCGGCAGCGGATCGCGATCGCCCGTGCGGTGGTGCACGAGCCGCGGATCCTGTTCGGGGACGAGCCGATGAGCGCCCTCGACGTGGTGGTCCGCGCGCGCGTGATCGACCTGTTCCGCTCGCTCGCGGACGACCTCGGGTTGACGCTCGTGCTCGTGTCGCACGACATCGGCGTGGTGCAGCGGCTGTGCGACACGGTGGCGGTGCTGTCCGAGGGGCGGATCGTCGAGCACGGCCCGGTCGCGCTGCTGGACGACCCCCAGCACGACGTCACGCGGGCGCTGGTCGCGGCGGCGCCGACGCTGCCGTAGGCGGTGCGGGCGGGCGCGAGCGCCTCACCAGCAGGCGGGGTGCCGACGCTGCCACCGCAGACGTCGCTCGAGCTGGGCGCCGAGCGCGAGCAGCGTGCGCTCACCCCCGGGACGGCCGATCAGCTGCACGCCCATCGGCAGACCCTCGCCGTCCGGGTGGCCCGCACCGGTGACCCCGACGGGCAGCGTGATCGCGGGCAGTCCCGCGACGTTCACCATCGAGGTCCACGGGGAGTACGCGCACTGGCGGCGGAAGTCCTCGTCCGGGTCGTCGCCGTACCAGCCGAGGGGCCGCGGCGGCAACGCCAACGTCGGGGTGAGCACGGCATCGAACCGGTCGAACGCCCGGATCAGCGCCACGGAGAACGCGTCGAGGGCCGTCATCGCGTCGAGCACCTGCGTCGCGGTGAGTCGCCGGCCGCGCTCGACGAGCCACCCGACGAGCGGGGTCAGCGCCGTCAGGTCGATGCCGGGCACCCGGGGCAGCCCGGCGGCGCTCGACTCCCAGGCCACCCGGAAGGCGTCGGCGTACGGCAGCCGGGGCAACGAGACGTCCTCGACCCCGTGCCCGACCTCGCCGAGCACCCGGACGGCGGTGGCCACGGCCTCGCGGGCGGCGGGGTCGACCACCACGTCGACGGTGTCGTCCCACGGGGAGCCGTCGAGCAGCCCGACGACGAAGCGCCCCTCGCCCCGGACCGCCGCGGCGGTGAAGGGGCCGTCGCCGACGTCGGGCGTGACGAGCGCGTACGGCCTCGGTTCGTCGAGCCCGGTCGGCCGGACGAGGGCGTCGAGGAACATGCCGGCGTCCGCGACGTTCCGGGTGATCGGCCCGGCGACGCTCAGGCCGCCGAGGCCCGACCGTCCGGGCATGGACGGCACCCGGCCCCGGCTCGGCTTGAGTCCGACGAGCCCGGTCGCCGCCGCGGGGATGCGCACCGATCCCCCGCCGTCGGTCCCCACGGCCGCCGGGAGCAGTCCCGCCGCGACCGCGACCGCGGCACCGCTCGACGACCCGCCGGGAGCCCGGGAGGTGTCCCAGGGGTTGACGGTGGTGCCGAGTCGGGTCTCGGAGGACGACGACATCCCGAACTCGGGCGTCGTCGTCTTGCCGAGGCTCACGGTGCCGGCCGCGGCGAGCGCTGCGACGAGCGGGTGGTCGGCGGCTGCGGGTGCGGCGGGCAGGGCGACGGATCCGCTCCGGGTGACGACGCCCGTGCGGTCGTAGAGGTCCTTGTCCCCGTGCGGGAGTCCCCAGAGCGGGCGGGAGGTCGGCACGGCGGTCCCGGGTTGCGCGGCGGTCCCGAGCTGCGCGGCACTGCTCCTGGCCTCGTCCGCGGTCACGGTGACGAACGCGCCGAGCTCCGGGTCGAGCCGTGCGATGCGGTCGAGGTAGTGCGCGGTGACCTCGAGCGCGGTGGTCTCGCCCCGTCGGATCCAGTCCCAGAGTTCCTGCGCGGTGAGGTGGTGGAGTTCGAACACGGTCCCTGAGCCTAGGCGGCGGTGTCCGCAGCCGGGTGTGCGGCGAGCGGGTGTCCACGACGCTCCGGCTTGCACCCTTCGGAGGAACTCCCGGTGGTGCGTCCCTCCGCCGGTCGGCGCGGGGACGGCGGATCCCTAGCGTCGAAGCCATGCCTCCACACACGAAGACGATCGCACACACGAACACGGGGAAGCACGCACCCCGGACGAACCTCGCGGCGCGACACCCCATCGCGACCTTCGCGGTCCTGGCGCTCGGCCTGAGCTGGCTCGCCTGGATCCCGTACATCCTCAGCCCGCACGGGCTCGGCGTCTGGGACGTCCACTTCCCGGAGTTCCTCGGCACGGCGCAGTTCACCGGCATCCTCCCCGGGGCGCTCCTCGGTCCGCTCGGCAGCGCGTTCCTCGTCACGGCCCTCGCCGACGGGCGCACGGGTCTCCGGCGCTGGGTCGGGCGGCTGTGGCGCTGGCGGGTCCCGTGGCGCTGGTACGCGCTGGCGCTCGTCGGTGTCCCGCTGCTGGTGGTCCTGACCGGGCTGCCGTTCTCCGGCGGGCAGGTGCAGGCCCCCACGGCGCTGGCGCTCGTCGCGCTCGTGCCGGGACTGGTCGTGCAGCTGTTCACCACCGGTCTGTCCGAGGAGCCCGGCTGGCGCGACTTCGCCCTGCCCCGGCTGCAGGAGCGGTTCGGTCCCCTCGGTGCCGTCGCGGTGCTCGGTCCGCTGTGGGTGCTCTGGCACATGCCGCTGTACCTGTCCGACTGGGGCGGGTGGCCGGACGCGCACTGGTCGGAACCGCTCGTGTTCGCGCTCTTCACGATCACCTTCAACGTCGTGATGACCTGGGTCTTCAACCGCACCGGCGAGAGCCTGCCGGTCGCGCTGCTCCTGCACGTCGGCGTGAACAACACCATCTCGACGCTGTGGGCGGACATGTACCCGGGGATGACCGCGGGCACGATGATGCACGGACTCGCGATCGTCTCCACGGTCGCGGCGGTCGTCCTGCTGGTCGCCACCCGCGGGCGGCTCGGCTACCCACGTGCTCACGGTGACCGGCCGGGAGGCACGCCCTCCGTCACGACGTCGGCGCACGCCGTCCTCGTAGGATCGGACGATGGCACCCGCTGAGTCCCGCGTCGGCCGCACCGAGGTGCTGGTCGCGCTCGGCACCGCGGTCGTCGCGCTCGGCCTGCTGTTCGGCCTCCCCCCGCTGGACGCCGCCGACCCGGACACCCTCGCTGCGCCCGTCGTCGCTCCCGCGGTGGGCAGCCTGCCGTGGTCGCTCCTGGCACTCGGGCTGCTCGTGCAGTCCGGCGCGCTCCTGGCCGTGCGTCGGCTCCCCCGGACGGTGCTCGTCGCGGTCGCCGCGGTCCCGGTGCCGATCGCCGTGGCCGTCCCGGCGGTCGTCGACCTGTTCGGGCTGACGGCGCTCCCGGTCCTGGTCGCCGTGGTCGTCGTCGCTCTCCGCGCGCCCCTGGTCCGGACCTGGCCCGCGCTCGTCGGCACCGCCCTGCTCGTCGCCGTCGGGACGGGGTGGCACTGGGCGATCGTCAGCGGAGCGTTCCGCGGCGGGCAGGTCGTCCGGGCGCTGCTCGACGCGTCGGGGCAGGGCGTCCTGCAGGCCCTCGGCGCGGTCGGGCTCCCCCTGGTCGTCGCGCTCGTCGTCCGCTCCCGCCGCGAGGTCCGCGCCGCCCGGGTCGCCGAGGCCGACGCCCGCTCGGCGGAGGCGGACGCCCGTGCCGCCGAGGCCTCGGCGTCGGTCCGCGAGCAGGACGCCCGGGTCGAGGCCGCGGTGTCCCGCGAGCGTGCCGCGATGGCCCGGGAGCTGCACGACATCGCCGCGCACCACCTGTCCGGGATCGCTCTCATGTCGGCCGTCATCGACCGGCAGATCGACGTCGACCCGCCCGCCGCGCACGAGGGGGTGCGGCAGGTGCGGGAGCAGAGCACCGCCGTGCTCGAGGACCTGCGCCGCCTCGTGGGGCTCCTGCGCGACGACTCCCCCGCCGAACGCACGGTCGAGACCGTGGCCGGCGTCGTCGACCTGGTCGAACGCGCGCGGCTCCGGTCGGACGTCCGGCTCGAGGTGCTGCCGGGCGCTCGTCCCCTGGCGGACGGCGTCGGACCGCTCGCGCAGCTCGCCGCGTACCGCACGGTGCAGGAGGCCCTGTCGAACGCGGCCGTGCACGCGGCCGGGTCGATGGTCACGGTGACCGTCGACGACCGCGACGACGAGCGCCTCCGCGTCCGTGTCGAGAACTCGGCGCCCACCGCACCGTCGTCCGGGAGCACGGCAGCGGGTGGGAACGGACTGCGTGGCATGCGTGAGCGGGCGGACCTGGTGGGGGCGCGCCTCCAGGCCGGTCCGACCGACGGCGGCGGCTGGGTCGTGACCCTCGAGCTGGGCCGCGAGCAGCCCGAGGCGGCGTCGTGATCCGGGTGCTCGTGGCGGACGACCAGCCACTCGTCCGCGCCGGCGTGTCCGCGCTGCTCGCCGCCGAGCCGGACGTCGACGTGGTGGCGGTCGCGGCCGACGGCGGCGAGGCGCTCGCCCTCGCGCGGTCGACGCGGCCGGACGTGGCGGTGCTCGACATCCGGATGCCGGTGCGGAACGGGATCGAGGTCGCCCGGGAGCTCTGCGCCCCGGACGCGGACCCCGCCGTGCCGGTGTTGGTGCTGACGACGTTCGACCTCGACGACCTGGTGTTCGGGGCGCTCGAGGCCGGCGCGTCGGGGTTCCTGCTCAAGGACGCCGAGCCGGACGTGATCGTCGGCGCCGTCCGGCAGGTCGCGGCGGGCAACGGCACCATCGACCAGTCCCTGACCCGGCGGGTCCTGCGGGAGTTCGTGTCCCGGCGGAGCCTGCAGCCCGTGACCGGGGACCGCGCCAGCGAGGTCCTGACCGCCCGCGAGCGCGACGTGCTGCTGCTCCTGGCGCAGGGGATGTCGAACGAGGAGATCGCGGCGGCTCTGGTCGTCGAGGTCTCCACCGTCAAGTCGCACCTGGCGCGGATGCTCCCGAAGCTCGGGGTCCGGTCGCGCCTCCAGGCCGTGGTCTGGGCGTACCAGAACCGGGTCGTGGCGGTCCCCGAGGGGTAGCGCGGGCTGCCGCCGATCCGCTCGTCTGAGGCCGTTCCGCTCGTAGGAGGGTGAATCGCTCGTAGGAGGCCGTTCCTTCCGGCACCCCACGCGCGGATCGGCATCCCATGTCACGCGCGATGGGCAGGAACGCTCGCTACGGGCGGGACCGCCTGACGGACAGGAGGCGCGGGGCGGGGCCGACCCGTGCCTCCCGTCCGGTGGGGGGTGCGTCGCGGACGCGGCGCGCGTCCGTGGGACCATGTCCGGATGACCGCCACGCTCGTCGCCAAGGACCTCGCCGGCGGCCACGCCGCACGCACGCTCTTCGAGGGCCTCGACCTCACGGTGGCCCCTGGTGACGTGATCGGGCTCGTCGGGGTGAACGGCGCCGGGAAGTCGACGCTCCTGCGGCTGCTCGCGGGTGTTGACGAGCCACTCGCCGGCACCGTGTCGACGAACCCACCCGACGCGTTCGTCGGGTGGCTGCCCCAGGAGCACGAGCGCGTCCCCGGTGAGACGGTCGCCGCGTACGTGGCCCGTCGGACCGGGTGCGCCCAGGCCACCGCGGCGATGGACACCGCCGCCGAGGCCCTCGGCGCGCCGGACGCCGACGACGCCGCCGCGGACCGCTACAGCGCGGCGCTCGAGCACTGGCTCGCCGCGGGCGCCGCGGACCTGGACGAGCGCCTGCCCGTCGTCCTCGCCGAGCTCGGGCTCGACGTGGGCGCCGAGGACGCCGGAGTCGGCCCGGACTCCCCGATGACCGCGTTGTCCGGCGGGCAGGCAGCGCGCGTCGGACTGGCAGCACTGCTGCTCTCCCGCTTCGACGTGGTGCTCCTCGACGAGCCGACGAACGACCTCGACCTGGACGGCCTCGAACGGCTCGAACAGTTCGTCCGGGGCCTCCGCGGCGGTGCCGTCCTGGTCAGCCACGACCGCGAGTTCCTCGCTCGCTCGGTCACCGCGGTGCTCGAACTCGACCTCGCACAGTCGTCGCACCGGCTGTTCGGCGGCGGGTACGACTCGTTCCTCGAGGAGCGCGAGATCGCCCGGCAGCACAAGCGCGACGCGTACGACGAGTACGCGGCGACGAAGGCCGACCTGGTGTCCCGCGCCCGCACCCAGCGGGAGTGGTCGAGCCAGGGCGTCCGGAACGCGATGAAGAAGAACCCGGACAACGACAAGATCCGTCGGAAGGCCGCGAGCGAGTCGAGCGAGAAGCAGGCGCAGAAGGTCCGGCAGATGGAGTCCCGGATCGCACGCCTGGACGAGGTCGAGGAGCCGCGCAAGGAGTGGCAGCTCGCGTTCACGATCGGGAGCGCCCCGCGGTCGTCCGCCGTCGTCGCGACGCTGTCCGACGCCCGTTACGAGCGCGGCGGGTTCACCCTCGGGCCCGTCTCGCTGCAGGTCTCCGGCGGGGACCGCATCGGCATCACCGGACCGAACGGCGCCGGCAAGTCGACGCTCCTCGCGGCGCTGCTCGGGCGGATCGAGCCGACCTCGGGGAACGCCTCGACGGGGTCGAGCGTCGCGGTCGGCGAGGTCGACCAGGCCCGAGCGGCCTTCACGGGCAACGAGCCCCTCGCCGTGGCGTTCGAGACCCTCGTCCCGGAGATGACCACGGCCGACGTCCGGACCCTGCTCGCGAAGTTCGGGCTGAAGGCCGACCACGTCGGTCGACCGGCGGCGCAGCTCTCCCCCGGGGAGCGGACCCGCGCCGGGCTGGCGCTGCTGCAGGCCCGCGGGGTGAACGTCCTCGTGCTCGACGAGCCGACGAACCACCTCGACCTGCCGGCCATCGAGCAGCTCGAGCAGGCACTCGAGGGCTACGACGGCACCCTCCTGCTCGTCACGCACGACCGCCGGATGCTCGACACGGTCCGGCTCGACCGGCAGTGGCGGGTCGAGGACGGGCGGGTCACCGAGCGCTGATCCGGGTGCGGCAACGGGATGGCACCCTTGCGCTGCCCGCGTGGACCCCTCCAGGATGTTGACGTTGACACAGCCGTCAGCACCGGGTCGACACAGGGGTCGACGACGACAGCCGAGGAGGCGGGATCGATGGGGATCCGAGCAACACGACAGGGGAACGGGCGACGCACATTCGCCTGGGCGATCGCGGCAGCGGTGGCCGTCGGCGGGCTGGGCGGTGCGCCGGCCCTCGCCGCTCCAGCACCGGCTGCGGCAGCGACGACAGCAGCGCCGGCCTTCCACCCGGGACAACCGTGGAACGACGACCAGGGGCAGCCGATCCAGGGGCACGGCGGCCAGGTCGTCATCGCGCAGGACAGCGACGGGAAGCCGATCTACTACTGGTACGGCGAGGACCGCACGAACGGGTACAGCGACACCCCGGGCGTGCACGTCTACTCGTCGCGCGACCTGTACGACTGGCACGACGAGGGCCTCGCCCTCCGCACGATGACGAGCCGCGCCGACTTCGCCGACCCGTACTTCGCCGCGCTGTACGGCGGGTACGACCAGGCGCAGCAGGACGCCGTCTACCGCGACCTCGGCGTCACGGCGGAGAGCGCGACCCGTCCGGGTGCGATCCTCGAGCGGCCGAAGGTGATCCACAACGCGAAGACCGGCGAGTGGGTCATGTGGGTGCACGCCGACGGCCCCACGGCCACCTCCGACGCCCAGTACGCCAAGGCCACCGCCGGGGTCGCCGTCGCCGACTCCCCCACGGGACCGTTCCGCTACGTCGACTCGTACCGGCTCGACCGGGTCCCCGCGAGCGACCCCACCAACCAGCACCCGAGCGACCCGGGCATGGCCCGTGACATGAACCTCTTCGTGGACGACGACGGCACCGCGTACATCGTCTACGCCAGCGAGGAGAACCTGACGCTCTACATCTCGAAGCTCGACGCCGACTACACGAACCTGTCGGCGGACCCTGCCACGGCCGTCGAGGGCGTCGACTTCCACCGACCGCAGCCCTGGATCGGCGGGCAGCGGGAGGCCCCGGCCCTCACCAAGGTCGGCGGGACGTACTACCTCGTGACCTCCGGCGCGACCGGGTGGGCCCCGAACGCGGCCGCGTACGCCACCGCGACGGACCTGCTCGGGACCTGGACGGCGCACGGCAACCCGGCCACCGGCACGAACGCCGACACCACGTGCAACTCGCAGAGCACGTCGCTGCTCAACCTCGGCGACGGTCGGGTCGTGTACCTCGGCGACCGGTGGAACAACGCCACCGACCTGCGGACCGCGCCGTCGGTCTGGCTCCCGGTGACCTTCGGCGAGGGCGGCGCGATGTCGTTCTCGTGCGACACGACCAGCTGGACGCTCGACGACCTGCACCCGTCCACGCCCTGGACCGTCACCACGGCGGTCCCCGGGCAGGCCACGCTCTCGTCGAGCACGAAGGCACTCCCGCGCACCGTGCAGGTCCGCGAGGGGTCCACGACCCGGTCGCACCGCGTCACGTGGGCAGCGGACGCACTCGCCACGGCCGGTGAGCGGACCGTGACCGGCACGCTCGACGACGGCCGGACCTTCACCCGCACCGTGACGGTGCTCCCCGCGAAGCTGTCCTACTTCGTCGACGCCGGCGGCCAGGGCACCGCCGACCACACCGCGGACCTCGCGTTCCTGCGGCAGCGCGGCGACCGGCTGCTCAACTCCGTCGACGACCAGCGCTTCGGGGCCGACCCGTCGACCGGCGACCACTGGGGCTACCTCGGCACCACGGGCGGGACGAACGGCACCTCGGGCGGGACGATCACGAGCACCGTCCGCTGGCAGGCCGACGCGACCGACCTGGAGTACGTGCTCACCGGTCTGAAGTCCGGCAAGCAGCGCGTCGACGTCGGCTTCTGGGACCCGTGGACCAAGAGCGCGCCCGGTCGCGCTGCCGCGGTGTCGGTCAACGGGAAGACCGTCGCGACCGCGCAGCCGATCGACGGCACCTTCCGGACGCTGTCGGCCGAGGTGACCGTCGGCAAGGACGGCGTCGTCGACCTCCGGGTCTCGCCCGCGACGAAGTACGGCATCCAGCTCAGCTGGGTGATGGTCTCGAAGGGCTGACCCGCCGTCGAGGGGGCGCGCCGCGCCGAGCGGCGTGCCCTCCCGGCCCGGATCTGGTGGACTGGTGCCGGGGAGGACACCATGCAGCGCAGGACCTGGGGCATCGCACTCGCAGCCGTCGGGGTGGTCGCCGTCGCGGGCACCGTCGTCGGGGTCGTCGCGGCGGGGTCGGCGCCCGAACCGGCGGCCACCCGCGCGGCAGCGCCGCGCTCGGTCTCGCCGACCCCGTCGCCGACGCCGAGCGCCACGCCCCTGGCCGCGGTCCCGGCGGCACCGTCGGCCGAGCAGCTCGCCGCCCTGCCCCTGGCCTTCCACGACGCGGTCGTCCCGCAGCTCCTCGACGGCACGCACGTCCACCCCGAGAACCAGTGGACGATCGCCGTGCCGAACGCTGCACTCGTCGCGCTCTACGCCGAGCCGTCGGCGTCGGCAGCTCCGATCGCGACGCTCGCGTCCACGGTCTCGACGATCGACACCCCGGCGGCCACGGCCGTCTGGGGCCGGAGCCCCGGGCAGGACGGCGGCATGCTCCTCGTCTCCACCCCGGCGCGGAACCGCACCCCCGGCGACGGCGGTGACCCGACGGCGCCGAGCGCCACCTTCGCCTGGGCGCGCGCCGCCGACTTCACGCTCACGTCCGCGGACCGGATGATCCAGGTGGACGTCGCCGCGTCGACGGTCTCGGTCGTGGGCAGGGACGGGGCGGTCAGCGCGACCGAGGCCGCCCGGCTCGGCACGCCGGACGACCCGACCCCCACCGCGACGGCGACGTACGTCGAGGCCGCGTACGTCGACGCCCGCGTGACGTACACGCAGGGCAACCCGATCATCCTGACCGGGGCGCACTCGTCGCGGATCCCCCAGTACGGCGGCAACGCGGCCCTGACCGCGCTGCACTACTACCCGGACCCGACCGGCAGCTCGCACGGCTGCGTCCGGATCTCCGCCGAGATGACGAAGACCCTCGCGCAGCTGCCGGTCGGCACCGCGATCCAGTTCACCTGACCGCGGACGTCGGCCGACGCCTCAGCCGACCGGCGACAACCCGAGCCGCTCGAGCACCTCGGCGCTCTCCTCCTCGGGCGTCCGGTCCGCGGCGATCGTCACGTGCGCCTCGTCCGGCTGCGGCAGCTCGAGCGTGGCCAGCTGCGACGCCAGCAGCGACGTCGGCATGAAGTGCCCCGACCGCGCGGACATCCGGTCGGCGATGAGCGCGCCGTCGCCCGCGACGTGCACGAAGACGACCCCGGGGGCGCGGAGCACGTCGCGGTAGGAGCGCTTCAGCGCGGAGCAGGTCACGACGCCCGGGCGTCCGTCGTCCAGGTGCGTCCGGATCCACCCGGCGACGACGTCGAGCCAGGGCCAGCGGTCCTCGTCGGTGAGCGGGGTGCCGGCCTGCATCTTGTCGACGTTCGCCTGCGGGTGCATCTCGTCGCCCTCGGCGAAGTCCCACCCCAGTCGCCGGGCGACCATGGCCGCGACCGTGGACTTCCCGGACCCGGAGACGCCCATCACGACGAGGACGCGCGCGTCGACTCCGGCCTCGGCGGTCACAGGAACACCCCCGCGAGGAGCACGCCGCCCAGGCCGAGTACCGAGATGAGGCACTCGAGCACGGTCCACGTCTTGAACGTCTGCCCCACGGTCGTGCCGAGGTAGCCCTTCACGAGCCAGAACCCGGCGTCGTTCACGTGCGACAGGAACACCGACCCCGCACCGATGGCGAGGACGAGCAGCGACGTCTCCGGCGTCGACAGCCCCTCGGCGATCGGCGCCATGATCCCGGCGGCCGTCACGGTCGCGACCGTCGCCGACCCGGTGGCGACGCGCACGAGGGCGGACACCACCCACGCCACGAGCAGCACCGAGATGCCGGACTCCTGCACGGCGTCCGCGATCACCCCGCCGATCCCCGTGTCGATGAGCACCTGCTTGAAGCCGCCGCCGGCACCGACGATGAGCAGCACACCGGCGATCGGGGGCAGCGCGTCCTCGAGGGACTTCGCGACCGCGGCCCGGTCCATGCCGCCGCCGATCGCGAAGAACACCATCGCGAAGACGGCGGCGATGCCGATCGCGATCACCGGCGACCCGAGGAAGTCGAGCAGCGACACCCAGCCGCCGGCGGCGTCGGGGGCGACGGCCTCGCGGACGGCCTGGGCGAGCATGAGCACCACCGGCAGCAGGATGCCGACGAGGGCGACCGTGAAGGACGGGCTCCGCGGCTCGCTGATCACGCGGGTGAAGTCGCTCTTGCCGTTCGGCAGGGACGCCGTGTCCTGCGTGGCGGGGCCGCGCCGTGCCTCCCGTCCGGCCTGCGCGGGGTCCGCCGGACCGGAGCCGGTCGACGCGGCCGCACCACGCGACGAGAACATGTCGGGCGCGGGGATGTCGACCCAGCGCGCCGCGAAGCGGGCGAAGACCGGACCGGCGAGGACGATGACGGGGATCGCGAGCACGATGCCGAAGGCCAGGGTGGTGCCGAGGTTCGCGCCGACCGTCGACACGGCGACGAGCGGGCCGGGGTGCGGCGGCACGAAGGCGTGCATGGTCGACAGGCCGACGAGGGCCGGGACCGCGATCTTCATGATCGGGACGCCGCTGCGCTTCGCGACGAGGACGATGATCGGGATGAGGAGCACGAGGCCCACCTCGAAGAACATCGGCAGTCCGATGAGCGCCCCGATCAGGGCCATCGTCCACGGCAGCGCGGCCTTCGATGACCGTCGCACGAGGGTGTCGACGACCCGGTCGGCAGCGCCGGAGTCGACGAGCATGCGACCGAACATCGCCCCGAGGCCGACGAGGATGCCGACGCTCGTCATCGTCGCGCCGAAGCCGTTGCCGAAGCTCGTCACGGCCTTGTCCGGGGCGAGCCCGGCACCGATCCCGACGCCGAGCGCTCCGATCACGAGCGCGATGAACGGGTGGACCTTGAGCCACGTGATGAGGACGATGATGACGACGATGCCGACCACCGCCGCCGCGACGAGCTGGCCGACCGGCCCCGACGGGTCGACGGCGGGCGCGCTGCCGCCCTCGGCCGCCAGGACGGTGAGTCCGTGCAGCGCTCCGGACGTGGGTGCGTGAGGCATCTGTGCCCCTTCCTGGGCCGCCGCCTCGCGGCCCCGTCGCCTTCGTGTGTGCACCGCCCGTGACCGGTCGGCCGGGTCGTCGGCCGGCGGTCCGCGCGGGGCGCGACCGGACACGCGGTGGTCCGGTCCAATAATCTGATTAATCAGATCATACGACGAAGCGCCGCGTGCCGTGCGCCCTGCCCGGCAGTCTGCCGCTTCGATGAACAGGACGGACCCAGCCGGACGGGCCGCTACCGGCAACGCACGACCAGCACGACCGCACGTCCGACACGTGCGGCAGGACCTGCACGACCAGCACGACCAGCACCACCAGCACCACCAGCACGGAGGAACGATGACCACCGCCCGCGGGCTCCACGCCCAGGTGCTCGAGACGCTCGGGCAGCAGATCGTCGACGGGCTGCTCCGTCCGGGTACGGTCGTCCGCCCCGAGGCCGTCGCCGAGGAGTACGGCGTGTCGCGGTCCGTCGTCCGCGAGGCCCTCCGCGTCCTGCAGTCCCTCGGGCTCGTCGAGCCCCGGCAGCGGGTCGGCACGCTCGTCCGCCCCGCGTCCTCCTGGGAACTCCTCGCTCCGACCGTCATCCGGTGGCGCGGCGCCTCCCCTGCGTACTTCGCGCAGCAGCGGGAACTCCTCGAGCTCCGGCTCGGCGTCGAACCCGTCGCCGCCGCCCTCGCCGCCACGAACACGACCACCACCGCCGACACCACCGACAGCACCGCCGCCGTCCTCGCCGCCGCGACCGACATGGCCGCCGCCTGCGACCGCGACGACTCCCGCGCCTACCTCGAGGCCGACGTCCGCTTCCACCGCGCCCTCCTCGCGGCGTCCGGCAACTCGGTCTTCGCGCACTTCGCCGGCACCGTCGAGGCCCTGCTCCGCACCCGCACCTCCGAGTCACGCGACACCATCACCCGCTGGACCCACGACGCCGCCGCTCGCCACGTGGCGGTCGCGCGCGCGGTCGTCGACGGCGACGCGGACGCCGCGTCCTCCGCCGCGACGGCGCTCCTGCGCGTCACGCGGGACGAGTTCATCGCCGAGGCGCCGGCCCCCTGACCGGCGCGCGGCGCACTGCGCCCCCTGACCGGCGCGCGGCGCACTGGTACTCGGCAGAACCGGGGGTCCCTGGTGCTCCTGGAGCACCGGGTACGCCCGGAACGACCAGCCGTCGCGCGCGACCGGGGGAAGGGCGGACGGGAGGATCGTGCGCACCCCGCCACGCGCCTCCCCTCCGGCCCGGGGCCGCGTCAGCGCCGGCCGCGCGCGAAGAGGCGGGGACCGCGGAGGCGCAGCCGCATCGTGACGGTGCCGAGCCAGCGGTCGTACTTGAAGCCGACCTTGCCCATGCGGCCGACCTCCTCGAAGCCCAGGCGCTCGTGCAGGCGGATCGACGCCTCGGCCTGGCGGTCGGCGATGACGGCGATGACCTCGCGGACGCCGGCGGAGCGGCACTCCTCGAGCAGGGCCTCCATGAGGGCGCGGCCGAGGCCCTTCCCACCGGCGGCGGCGCCGAGGTAGATCGAGTCCTCGACGACGTGGTTCGACCGGTCGCGCGGGTTCCACGGGTCGACGAGGGCGTAGCCGAGCACCTGCCCGGACGGGTTCTCGGCGACCAGGAACGGCAGGCCGCGGCGACGGACCTCGTCGTACCGCTGCTTCCACTTCGCGAACGTGAACGCCGACGGGTCGAACGTGACGGAGGAGTTCCGGACGTAGTGCGTGTGGATCTCGCGGACGTCGGGCAGGTCCCCGGGTTCGGCGGCGCGGATCGTGTACGTGAACGCGGCCTCGGCGGGCACGGGCGCGCGCAGGTGGCGCGGCAGCACGCGGCGACGCTGGTATTCCTCCTCGAGCACGTCCCGAGCCTAGTGCGGGCGCGCTCGGCATGTCAGGCGGGCAGGGACCAGTCGACCGGGGTCGCGCCCTGCTGCTCGAGCAGGGCGTTCACCTGCGAGAACGGACGGCTGCCGAAGAACCCGCGGGAGGCGCTGAGCGGTGACGGGTGCGCCGACGCCACGACCGGGGTGTCGCCGAGGAGCGGTCGGACGGACGCGGCCTGGGCGCCCCAGAGCACGGCGACGAGCGGGGTCCCCCGGGCGACGAGCGCGCGGACGGCCTGGTCGGTGACGGCCTCCCAGCCCTTGCCGCGGTGGCTCCCGGCGGCGCCGGACCCGACCGTCAGCACGCGGTTGAGCAGCAGCACGCCCTGCACCGACCACGCACGCAGGTCGCCGTGCTCCGGCGGCGTCACGCCGAGGTCGTCGCGGAGCTCGCGGTAGACGTTCGCCAGACTCCGCGGAACGGGCCGGACGTGCGGATCGACCGCGAAGGACAGCCCGATCGGGTGCCCCGGCGTCGGGTACGGGTCCTGTCCGACGACGAGCACCTTCACGTCGTCGAAGGGCTGCGTGAACGCACGCAGGACGACGTCACCGGCGGGCAGGTAGGGGCGCCCGGCGGCGACCTCGTCGCGGAGCCAGTCCCCCATCCGGTGCACGTCGGCCTCGACGGGCGCGAGGGCCTCGGCCCACCCGGGGTCGACGAGCTCGGCGAGGGGCCGCGGCTGCACGACCGGTGCCTAGGCGCCCATGGTCGCGACGGAGACCGACTCGTCCCCGGCGACGACGCGCCAGACGCTGCCGGTGCCGCGGACCTCGAGGGCGCCCTCGCCGACGACGAGCGCCGTGTCCTCGTCGATCGCGAGCCCGGCGGTGACGAACTCCGCCTCGGCGGCGGCGATCAGTCGCGCCAGCGTGCCGGCCTGGACGGCGTGCACGTCGATGGTCAGGTCGACGAGCCCGAGTCCCTCGCGGAGCTCGACCTCGTCCAGCCCCTCGGACGCTTCCTCCGGGCAGACCTCGACGCCGCCGATGCGCCAGCCGCCGACGAGTGCGCGGTCGGCGGCGACCATCGCGCCCGCCGAGTAGCCGAGGTAGGGCAGGCCGTCGGACACGAGCAGCCGGATCTGTTCGACGAGCGGGGCGATCGCGTCGAGGTAGTGCGGGGTCACACCGCCGCCGATCACGAGCGCGTCGACGTCGCTGAGGACCGAGGTGGCGAAGACCGTGCCGGGGGCGACCTCGGTCACCAGGACCTCGGCCTGCCGGGCACCCCCGAGGGCCTCGGCGATGTCGGCCGCCGACGAGGGCGATGTGCCGTCCTGCCGGGAGACGGAGAGGAGCCCGATGCGCGGCACGGTCCGGCCGACGGCAGCGGCGCGCGCGGTGGCCTCGGCCAGGAACGGCTCGACGGCGTCCGAGGCGACGACCGGGCCGCCGCCGACGAGGTGGATGCTCACGACTCGGCCGTCACCGGGGCGAGGGCGCTCCACGGGAACGTGATCCAGCCGTCGACGCGACGCCAGACGTGGTCGGGCTCGAGCACCGTGCCGGGCTTCGAGTACAGGCACGCGCTGCGGACGTCGGCGCCGGCGTTCCGGATGATGTCGACGACCAGGCGCAGGGTGCGGCCGGAGTCGGAGACGTCGTCGACCACGAGCACACGCTTGCCCGACAGGCTCGGCGCGTCGAGGGCCGGCGACAGGATGACGGGCTCGTCCAGACGCTGCTCGACGTCGGTGTAGAACTCGACGTTGATCGAGCCGCACTCCTTGGTGCCGAGCGCGTAGGCGACGGCACCGGCGATGATCAGCCCGCCGCGGGCGACCGCGACGACGACCTCGGGCTCGAAGCCGGAGGACAGCACGTCCTTGGCGAGCAGCCGGGCCGCGTCCCCGAACTCGAGCCACCCGAGCACCTCGGGCCCGCTCGTGACGGTCACGGTCGAGGGTGCCTGCGCGGCTGCCCCGGGTTCGCTGCTGATCGGCATCCGACCACGGTAGCGGCACTGCCCCGTCCACCGCGACCCGTCACCAGGACCCGCGCGCGTCCGGACCTGGACACGGACACGGACACGGACTCAGCTCGGCCCCGGCGCGGCTCCCGCCCGCGTCAGCTCCGCGGGGTGAGCGGCCCCCGCGCCAGCTTGTGCTGCGCCGACTGCGCGACGGGCCGCACGGTCACCAGGTCCAGGTTGACGTGCGCCGGCAGCTCGACCGCGTGCACGATCGCCTCGGCGACGTCCTCGGCCACGAGCGGCTCCGGCACGTCGGCGTACACCGCGTCGGCCTTCTCGCGGTCGCCCCGGAAGCGCGTGAGGGCGAACTCGTCGGTCTTCACGAGCCCGGGGGCGATCTCGACCACCCGCAGCGGCTCCCCGTTCAGCTCGAGGCGGAGCGCCCCGACCAGGGCGTGCTCGGCGAACTTCGCGGCGTTGTAGCCACCACCGTTCTCGTACGCCACGTGCCCGGCCGTGCTCGTCACGGTGACGACGTCAGCGACCCCGGCGGTCGCGGCCCGACGGCGGAGCTGCGGCAGAAGTGCGGCGGTGACGCGCTTCGTGCCGATCACGTTCACCTCGAACATGACGCGCCAGTCGTCGACGTCGGACTCCTCGACGCTCGCCGAGCCGAGGGCGCCACCGGCGTTGTTCACGAGCACGTCGGCACCGCCGGCCTCGGCCACCCGTGCGGCGAGCGCCGCGACCGCGTCCGCGTCCGTGACGTCCGCGACGAGCCAGTCGGTGCCGGTCTCCTCGGCGAGCGCCCGGAGCCGGTCCTCGCGTCGGGCGACGGCCAGGACGTCCCAGCCCCTCGAGCGGAACAGCCGGACGGTGGCGGCACCGATGCCCGAGCTGGCTCCGGTGACGACGGCGAGACGGGACATGGGACCTCCGACGGAAGGGACGGGAGCGGACCGCACCACCGTACCGACGACGATCCGGTACCGTGACCGGGCATGAGCAGGGACGCCGGACCGCGCACGAGCAGGGACACCGGACCACGCACGAGCAAGGACGCCGCGCCGACCGCCCCGACCACCCCGCTCGAGCCCGGCCGCGCCCCTCGTCGCATCCCGATGTGGGACACCGCACGCTTCGTCGCCGTGACCCTCGTGGTGATCGGGCACGCCATCCAGCGTCAGACGGCCGGCAGCGAGCACGCCCTCGCGCTCTACACGTTCATCTACGCGTTCCACATGCCCGCGTTCGGCGTGATCAGCGGCTACTTCTCGTCGGCGGACACCCCGACCGCGCAGCGGATGCGGCGGACGTTCACCGACATCGTCGTGCCGTACATCGTGATGCAGACGATCTGGACCGTGGTGCAGGCGGTCGTCGAGGGCGGCAAGGAGTTCAACCCGACGCAGCCCACGTGGACGCTCTGGTTCCTCCTGGCGCTCGGGATCTTCCGGCTCGTGCTGCCGTACCTGGCGATCCTGCGGTGGCCGCTGTTCTGGGCGGTGGTGCTCAGCGTCGGGGTCGGGTACTCGGACAACGTCGACTCGACGTTCTCGCTCGGTCGGGCGATCAGCCTGCTGCCGTTCTTCCTGGTCGGCTGGCAGCTCAAGCAGTGGGGGCTGTTCGACCGCTGGTACGAGGCGTCCCGCCGCACCGTGGTGCGCGTGCGCATCGCGGCCGGCGTGGTGTTCGCGGCGTGGGCGGCCGCCTGCCTGCTGTTCATCCCGCAGTTCGCCGAGTTCGACCTGCACCACTGGTTCTTCTACGACGACTCGTACGCCGGGCTCGGTGAGGACGCCTGGTGGGCGGGCGGTGTCCGGCTCGGTCTGGTCCTGCTCGCCGGCGTGCTGACGGCGTCGTTCCTGCTGCTCGTGCCGCGCCGGACCGTGTGGATCACCCGGTTCGGCGCGGCGACGATGTCCGTCTACCTGCTCCACACGTTCGTCCTGTACCCGATCCGCGAGTCCGGGGTCCTGGCCGGCGAGCACTCCGCCTGGCCGTACGTGCTGCTCATGGTCGCGGTCGCCTGCGCGGTCAGTCTGTTCCTGGCGCAGCCCTTCGTGCGCCGCGCGATGCGCTGGCTGCTCGAGCCGAAGGTGGACTGGTTGTTCCGCAGGGACGTCGCGACCCCGGGACCGGCACCCCGACGGCCTGGAGGCACGGCCTAGGTCCGCCCCGTCCGTTACGCCCGGTGGCGGCCCTGCTGGTGCCCGCCCGGCCACCTGCGTACCGTGACGGTCGACGCAGCGCAGCCACGGGCCTCCCGTCCGACGCGCAGGGCGACCCGACGACCACCGCACCCGACAGGAGCACCGATGAGCACGAACGACGCCGCCGCCTGGCGGTTCGAGACGACGCAGGTCCACGCCGGCGCGCAGCCCGACCCGACCACGGGTGCCCGTGCGACGCCGATCTACAAGACGACGTCGTACGTGTTCGAGAACTCGGACCACGCCCGCGACCTGTTCGCGCTCGCGCAGCCGGGCAACATCTACTCGCGGATCATGAACCCGACGAACGACGTCGTCGAGCAGCGGATCGCCGCGCTCGAGGGCGGCACCGGGGCACTGCTCGTGTCCTCGGGGCAGGCGGCGGAGACGTACGCGGTGCTCAACATCGCGGGTGCCGGCGACCACATCGTGTCGTCGTCGTCGATCTACGGCGGCACGTACAACCTGTTCAAGTACACGCTCGCGAAGCTCGGCATCGAGACCACCTTCGTCGAGGACCAGGACGACGCCGAGGAGTGGCGCCGCGCGGTCCGGCCGAACACGAAGCTGTTCTTCGCGGAGACCATCGGCAACCCGCGCATCAACGTGCTCGACATCACGAAGGTGTCCGACGTCGCGCACGAGGCCGGCGTGCCCCTGATCGTCGACAACACCATCGCGACGCCGTACCTGATCCGTCCGTTCGAGCACGGCGCGGACATCGTGGTGCACTCGGCGACGAAGTTCCTCGGCGGCCACGGCACGGTGATCGGCGGCGTGATCGTCGACGGTGGCCGGTTCGCCTGGTCGGACCACGCGGAGCGCTTCCCGGAGTTCAACAGCCCCGACCCGTCGTACCACGGCGCCGTGTTCGCGCAGGCCGTGGGCAACGAGCTCGCGTACGTCGTGAAGGCCCGGGTGCAGCTGCTCCGCGACCTCGGTGCGTCGAACTCCCCGGACACCGCGTTCGCGCTGCTGCAGGGCATCGAGACGCTGTCGCTCCGCATCGAGCGGCACGTGTCGAACGCGCAGGAGATCGCCGAGTGGCTCGACCGGCACCCGGACGTCGCGTCGGTGTCCTACGCGGGACTGCCGACCTCGCCCTGGTACGCGGCGGCGAACAAGTACGCGCCGCGCGGCGTCGGGGCGGTGCTGTCCTTCGAGCTGAAGGGCGGCGTGCCCGCGGGGAAGGCGTTCGTCGACCACCTGCAGCTCTTCTCGCACCTGGCGAACATCGGGGACGTGCGCTCCCTCGTGATCCACCCGGCCTCGACGACGCACTCGCAGCTCACGCCCGAGCAGCAGCTGACGACCGGGGTCACCCCGGGGCTCGTGCGGCTGTCGGTCGGCATCGAGAACGTCGAGGACCTGCGGGCCGACCTCGAGGCGGGGCTCGCGGCGGCGCGGGCCGTCGCCCAGGAGGGCCAGCGCGCGTAGCGCGCGGGCCGGGCGCGCGGGCCGGGCCCGGCCTCACGCCGGGCGTGACGTAACACGGCGGCGGTGCGCCGCGCCTCCCGGCAGACTGGACCCACGATGGACTGGCAGACGACCCCCGAGGACTCCGTCCCGTCCACCCTCGTGCCCGGCGCAGAACTGGGCACCCTCGGCAAGCCGCCCGTCACCGGGGCCTGGCGCCCGGGCGACCACCCCGGCGCCCGCCGCTTCGAGTCGCTCGGCGAGCAGTGGGTGCGTGGTGGCCGTCTGCCGGCCGTGCGCGTGGCCTACGAGACCTGGGGGACGCCGAACGCCGCACGGGACAACGCCGTGCTGGTGTTCCACGCACTGACCGGGGACTCGCACGTCGCCGGCCCCCCGGGACCCGGGCACCGCACGGCCGGCTGGTGGGGTGACGTCGTCGGACCCGGTCGGGCGATCGACACCGACCGGTGGTTCGTCGTCGCGCCGAACATGCTCGGCGGGTGCCAGGGCACGACGGGGCCGTCCTCGGTCGCGCCGGACGGCCGCGAGTGGGGCGGTCGCTTCCCCTTCGTCACCGTCCGCGACCAGGTCGCCGTACAGGCGCAGCTCGCCGACCGGCTCGGCATCGAGCGCTTCGCGGCCGTCGTCGGCGGGTCGATGGGCGGCATGCACGCGCTCGAGTTCGCGATCGCCCACCCGGAGCGGGTCGAGCGCCTGGCGCTGCTCGCCACGACCGCACAGACCACCGCCGACCAGATCGCCGCGAACTCGCTGCAGCGCACGGCGATCCAGATGGACCCGGCCTTCGCGGACGGCGACTACCACGATGCCGACCCGGGCGAGGGGCCCCACCGCGGACTCGCCCTGGCGCGACGGATGGCGCTCATGACCTACCGCGCGCCCGACGAGCTGAACGGCCGGTTCGCCCGGTCCTGGCAGAGCGACGTCTCACCGCTCGGCGACGACGGCCGCTTCAGCGTGGAGAGCTACCTCGACTTCCACGGCAACAAGTTCACCCGGCGGTTCGACGCGGCCTCGTACGTGACGCTGACGCACGCGATGGACTCGCACGACGTCGGGGCCGGTCGTGGCGGGGTCGCCGCAGCGCTCGGCACGGTGCGGGCGCGGACGCTCGTGGTCGGGGTGTCGAGCGACCGGCTGTTCCCGGTCGAGGACCAGCACCGGATCGCGGCCGGGGTGCCCGACGCCCTCGACGGCGACCGGGCGGCGGTGATCGAGAGCGAGTTCGGGCACGACGGGTTCCTCATCGAGCACGAGGCCGTGGGGGCCCACCTGCGCCGCCTGCTCGACTGAGCGACGCCCGTCTGCGTCCGCGCAGCGCGGCCCGGGGTAACGATCCCGTCGCCATCCTGACGTCACCGGCGTGCCGGACACCCCACAACGGGTGCCGCCCGTGGAATGATGACGACGGACCCGGTCTCCCGCCGAGCGCACGACCGTCCGGACTCCCGGACGGACGGTCACCAGCACACCCGTACCGCCGCACCAGCACCGCCCCCGGAACCACCGGAGCGGTGCTGACGTCACCACCAGGACACCGATGGACTTCATCGCACAGGAACGCGACCGCTTGCTGCGGTCGACGACACGTGTCGTGGGTGTCACGTGCGCCCTGGTGTCGGTCGTGGGCATCGTCAGCTCGGCGTCGGTGCCGATCATGCCCCTCCTCGGCGCGCTCGCGTGCATCGCCGTGCTCATCGCCGCGTTCCTGGCCTTCGGTGCGAACGGCTCCCCGTGGTGGAGCGCCCTCGCGTCCGTCTCCGGGCTCGGCGCACTCGCCCTCCTGCTCCTCGGCACGACGCCCGACCAGCGCCCCGTGGTCGCCGCCGCCGTCGTCCCCCTGGCCGCCGGTTCGCTCTCCGCACCGCTCATGGCGCAGCGGGGTTCCCGCCCCGGTCTCGCCCTGACGATCGGCAGCGGCGCCGCCGCGCTCGTCGCGGTCGTGTGGGCGTCCGGCAGCGTGCTGTCCGCCGCCGCGGTCGGGACCGCCCTCGGGTGGATCCTCATCGCCGTGATCACCGTGTGGATCGCCCGCAGCATCCCCCGGGTCGCTCGACGCATCCAGAGCATCGGGACCGCGCACCGCGCCGAACGCCAGGCGAGCGAGACCGAGGCCCAGCGCCGACAGGGTGCCCGTCTCCTGCACGACACCGTGCTCGCGACCCTCACGCTCCTGGCGCACTCCGGTCGCGGGGTCTCCGAGCAGGCCATGCGCGAGCAGGCCGCCGAGGACGCCCGCCTCCTCCGCCACCTCCGGCTCGGTGCGACCCCGCAGCCGCAGCAGTCCGGCGACTACTCGCTCACCCGGCAGGAGGAGTCGCCGCTCGGGCAGACCCTCGAGTCCGTCAAGCAGCGCTTCGGCCGGATGGGGCTCGAGGTCAGCTGGCACGGCACCGGCCAGGTCCTGCTCCCCTCGCACGTGCTCGACGCGTTCCTGCTCGCGCTCGGCGAGTGCCTGGAGAACGTCCGACGGCACGCGGGTGTCGGCGAGGCGCACGTGACGATCGTCCACGACCAGGAGACCGTCCGCGCGATGGTGACGGACTCCGGTGTGGGGTTCGACCTCGGCGCCGTCGGCGCCGAACGACTCGGCTTCAAGGAGAGCGTCGTGAACCGTCTTCGCGAGGTCGGCGGTGACGCCAAGCTCTTCTCGGCGCCCGGCTCCGGGACCACCGTCGTGCTGGAGGCTCCGCGGTGAGCCGCCTGCCGGAGGACACCATCAGCCGCGGCCTGCCCGGCGAGACCGCGGCGGCCGCACCGCGCACCCGCCGCGAGGCCCGGGAGCGCTACCGCGGGACCGACCGGCGACAGGCCCGAGGGCTGCCGTCCACCTCCACCGGCGCGCGCTCGCTCCGCCAAGCCGCGAAGCCCGGGGCGTCCCTCGGCACCGGCTACCTCGGCCTCGGCGCCGCGGTGCTCGCCGCGATCCAGGCCGTCGCCGGCATCGCGCTCTTCCTCGTGCACGCTCCGGGGCTGTCGAACCCGTGGCTCCCGGCCGCCGCGTGGGCGCTCTACCTCGTCGCCGCCGTGTGCGTCTGCCTGAGCCTGATGACCTACGGCGAACGCCTGACCGGCACCGCCTTCGCGCTGATCTGCGTCGTGCTCGCGTGCGTGGTGACGCTCGACTTCGTCGGGATCTTCCCCGAGCACGACCTCGCCCGGACCGCGAGCGCGTCGGTCGCCGCCGGGTTCGCCCTGCTCCCGATCGCCTCGCTGCGCCCCGCGAAGGAGGTCGGGACCGCGATCGTCGTGCTCGGTGCGGCCTTCGTCGCGATGGCGTCGACGTCGACGCCGATCACCCCGGACACCATGCCCGGCCTGGTGTCGATGCTCGCGATCGTCGTGGTCCCGCCGTCCATCGCCCTGTTCGTCGTGCACCGGTTCCGCCAGCTCGTGCAGCGCGAGCTCGACCGCGTGCTCGTGCAGAGCAACGTGCAGGCGCCGCAGTTCGCCGTCGGCATGCTCGCCTCCGACGAGCTCGCCCGGCTCGACCTGGCCGCCGAGAAGCTCCTCGACGCCGTCGCGAACGGGTCCGACCCGCTCCCCCTGTCCGATGCTTCCGCCTCGGTCGCGGCGTCGCTCGCCACCGAGCTCCGCCTGCACCTCATCGAGGGCCGCCGCGAGACCTGGCTCTACCACGCCATCACGGAGTCCGACCACCTCGGTCGCTCGGTCAGCGTCGCCGACCCGCAGGGCCTCGCGGGGCACCTCACCCCCGCGCAGCGCGACGGGCTCCTGCAGGCGCTCTGGCAGATGGTCGGCGACGGCCGGACGAGCCAGCCCGGCGTCCCGGTCGTCTCCGTGACCCTCGGGCCGATCGGTTCCGACGGCCACCCGGTCTCCGACGAACGCATGGACGTGCCGATCGTCTTCGAGTCCCGCGGGGTCCCCCGGCGTCGCCTCGGCCCCACCGCGTGGAGTGCCCTGCAGCGCATCGGTCCGTACACCGACTCGGTCCGCGACGGGGTGCTCACCGTCGTCGCCCACTGCGTCGTCGACCGGCACCCGTCGATGTAGCCCGGCCGCACCGCGCGCCGAGCGACCCGCCCCACGAACGCACCCAGCGGCCGGAGTCCCGGACACCCTGGCCCACCTGCCCGCCACGACCGGTCGCTCCCCCTAGGATCGGCAGGCACGCCCCCGAGAAAGGACGCCTGATGGCGACTCCAGAGGAACCGATCCGACTCGCACTCGTCGACGACCACAAGATGCTCCTCGGCGCACTCACGGAGTGGATCCGCAGCGCCGCCGACGACATCACCCTCGTCGCTGCGGTCACGACCTGGCCCGAGCTCCTGACGAACCCGGCCTTCCCCGTCGACGTCGTCCTGCTGGACCTCGACCTCAAGGACTCCATCCCGGTGTCGTTGAAGATCTCCACGCTCAAGACCGCCGGCGTCAAGACCGTCGTGATGAGCACGTACTCGGAGCCGAACGTCGTCCGCGAGGCCCTCGGCGCCGGCGCCCTCGGCTACCTCGTCAAGAGCGAGGACGCCGACATGATCGTCGAGGCGATCCGTGCCGCGCAGCGCGGCGAGCAGTACGTCTCCGCCGAGCTCGACCTCGCGATCAACAGCGGCGACGTCGGCGGCGTCCCGAAGCTCAGCGCCCAGGAGCGTCGCGTCATGGCGCTGTACGGCGGCGGCGAGCCGGTCAAGAGCGTCGCGTACCAGCTCGGCATCTCGGAGGAGACCGCGAAGAGCTACCTCAAGCGCATCCGCGAGAAGTACCGCGTCGCCGGCTTCGACGTCGGCACGAAGGTCGCGCTGCGGAAGCGGGCGATCACCGACGGCATCATCGTGCAGGACGGCAGCCCGGTCGGGCTGTAGGGACCGCTCGCGGTCCGGCAGACGGCCGCACCGAGCAACCGGACGGGAGGCACGTGGCGACGCCGCCACGTGCCTCCCGTCCGTCCTCCGTGCGCTGTCGACACCCGTGCGCTGTCGACACCTGGGCGCTGTCGAGTGAGCAGAAGCCGTTGGGTCCGTCCGACGGACCCGACGGCTTCTGCTCACTCATCGGACGGCCAGGACCGCCGGGCAGCCGCGCCCGCCGGACGGACGGAACGACTCAGACGGTCGGGACCGGTGCCGTGATCGGACCCGTCGACGGGGACGTCGTGCGCAGCCCCGCACGCCGGACGGTCCGCCGCTCGACGCCGTAGCTCACCGCGGTGACGACCAGGCCGAGCAGGGCGAGGACGATGCCGAGCCACGCCGGCGCGAGGAACCCGAAGCCGGCCGCGATCACCGCGCCGCCGAGGGCCGCACCGAGCGAGTTGCCGATGTTGAACGCGGAGTGGTTGAGCGCCGCCGCGATCGTGCGGGCGTCACCGGCCACGTCCATGAGTCGCGACTGCACCGCCGGGGGGATCGCCGACGAGGTCGCGCCGAGCAGGAACGCACCGAGGAACACGCCCCACGTCCACTGCGCCGTGAAGACCGTGACGAGCAGGGCACCGACGAGGGCGAGCATGCCGAAGTAGATGGTCCGCTTGACGCTCCGGTCCGCCAGGTGCCCGCCGAGGACACCACCGACGACCATGCCGAGGCCGACGACCACCAGGACGAGCGGCACCGCCGACTCGGGCAGCCCCGTGACGTTCTGGACGAGCGGTGAGATGTACGAGTACACGGCGAAGAACCCACCGAACCCGACGGCACCGAGGCCCATCACGATCCACACCTGCGGGGAACGGAACGCCCGCAGCTCGCGGCCGATGGTCGCGTGCTCGTCGCGGGGGCTGCGCGGGACGAAGGCGGCGACCGCCAGGAACGTCAGCGCGAACAGGACCGACACGACCCCGTACGCGATCCGCCAACCGGCGTTCTGCCCGACCCAGGTGATCGCGGGCACACCGACGACGTTCGCGATGGACAGGCCGAGCATGACCATCGCGATGCCCTTGCCCCGCTTGCCGGGTCCCATGATGTCGCCGGCCACGATGGAGGCGATGCCGAAGTACGCGCCGTGCGGCAGACCCGCGACGAAGCGTGCCACGAGGACCAGGCCGAAGCTCGGCAGGACCGCACTCGCGACCGTCGCGACGACGAAGCCCACGAGCAGGACGAGGATCAGGCCCTTGCGCGGGAAGGTCGCGGAGATCGCCGCGATCGTCGGGGCGCCGACGACGACCCCGAGGGCGTAGGCGCTGACGAGCCACCCGGCGTGCGCGACCCCGGCGTCCGGCGAGACGGCGTACTGCTGCGGCAGCAGCGCCTCGGCGATGTTCGGCAGCAGCCCCATCGCGACGAACTCGGTCGAACCGATCGCGAAGCCGCCCATGGCGAGGGCGATGAGGGCGAGCGCGCGGCTCGTCGGGGTGGTGAGCGTCATGCGACCTGTTCTCGTGACGTGGGGTGGGAGGCCCGCCGAGGTCTGGGTCCCGGCCCGGCGCAGCACGGCGCCGGCAGAGGACCGGCCGACTGGGGCGGGACCGGTGCGGGTTCGGCGGCGAACGAGTCGGGCCTGCGATGCAGCCCGTCCCAGCAGTGTAGAACGCTCCAACGGGTCAGCGGAAGCAGCAGGCCGAATCGATTCGACCCCGAACTCGAACGGCCAGCGAGTGGTCGCCCGCGGGAAGAGCCCTCAGGCCGCGCGGCGCTCCTTGTGAGACGCGGCCGACGGCGCCGGCTCGGGCAGCTCGTCCCGGTGCACCCAGCCCGCGCCGCACTCGACGCAGGTCGCCCAGCCGTTCTCGCCCTGCTCGTCCGCGTCGACCACGACCGTCTGCAGGTCGCAGTCAGGGCACCAGCCGTCGTGGGTCATCACGCGCTCCTCGTGGTCGTCGGTCCGGCCGCGGGTGCGGCTCGACGACACCCATGAGACACCCGGCCACCGACATCCCGGGGACCGTGGCGGCGTGTCGGCCGCGGCGGTAGCGTGACGGTCATGTGGTGGTGGATCGGGACCGTGGTCGTACTCGTCGCGCTGTTCGGTCTCTGGCTGTGGATGCACCACCTTACCGACTTCGGCTCGCGGTCACGGGCCTTCGACGGCTCCGATCCGGAGATCGCCGAGGCGCTCCGGCAGGCAGAGCGCGACCAGAACACGGGGCGGATGTACCCGTAGCGGCCGACCAGCCGCCGGCAGTCCCCTCGTCTCAGTCGCCGAGCGCTGCTTCGAGCCGTTCGAGCTTGCCGTCGATCTCACCGGTACGGCCCGGCCGGATGTCGGCCTTCAGCACGAGCGACACCCGCGTGCCGTACGCGGCGACGGCCTCGGTCGCCCGCTTGACGACGTCCATCACCTCGTCCCACTCCCCCTCGAGCTCGGTGAACATCGACGAGGTGCGGTTCGGCAGGCCGGACTCGCGGACGATCCGCACCGCGGCCGCGACCGCGTCGTGCACGGAGCCGTCCGAGGACGCTGCGGGACCACCGGACGGGGCGACGGAGAACGCGACGATCATGCGTCCATCCTGCCCCGCTCGACCCCGACGGGCACGCCACCGTCGGACGCGAGCGCCCGCGACCGCGCGGACCGACCGGACGGCGAGCGTGCCAGCAGGACGAGCCCCCAGACGAGCACCCCGACCTCGAGCAGGTTCCGGATCGTCAGCACCACGAGCACCCAGGGCCGCACCAGGAGCACCTGGTCGTAGAACGTCGGGTAGAAGACCTGGGTGAGCACGGCCGTCACGAGCAGGGCGACCGCGACCGGCACGAACCGCCGGGCGCTGGCACGCCCGGCGACGAGCCCCCACACGACGGGGACCGCGAACCACCCGACGTACTGCGGGGAGCCGACCTTGTTCGTCGCGATGAGCGCAGCGACCAGCACGAGCGCCAGCAGCGGGGCGACCTCGGCACGGCGGGCACCGCGACGGACCGCGACCAGCGCGAGGACGCCCCCGGCGAGCACGGTGACGGCCATCAGCGGCGTGGAGAGCGTGGCGGCCGCGTGCGTCCCGGCCCCGGACACCTCGAAGGTCAGGATCCCGGTGTCGTAGTAGACCGCGGCCCCGGGGACGCCGGACGCCGCCGCCCACATGAACGGCGTCGCGAGCGGGGCCTCGATCTGCAGCGCCCGGCCGCTCTGCTGCGAGACGAAGGACAGCAGGTGCGCCGCTCCCCCGTACAGCACGTCGACCAGGACGATCAGCGCCGTCACGACCAGCGCCCCGGTGAGGACGCCCCGCCGGTGCCCGCGGCGCAGCAGCAGCAGGACCCCGACGAGCGCGGCCGGCCAGACCTTGGTCCACGCGGCGACGGTGAACACCGCCGAGGCGACGGCGGGTCGGGTCGCGACGAACGCCACCCCGACCAGGGCGAGGGCCGTCGCGACGGCGTCGATGCGGCCGAGGGCGATCGGGCCGAGCGCCAGCAGGAACAGCAGCCACCACCAGACCACCCGCACCCCGAGCGCGCGGAACCGCCAGAGGACGGCGACCGCGGCGGCGTCGAGCACGGTCATGAGCAGCAGCCACCCGGTGCCGATCGACGCGGCGCCACCGAGCGCGGCGGCGGCCATGGGCACGATCGCGAACACCGGGTAGACCCAGTCCGAGTCGACACCGACCCAGTAGTGGTCCCGGTGGCCGGCCTCGATCCACTCGCGGTAGGTGCGTGTGACGTCCCCGAGCGGCAGGTTCGGCAGGGACGTGTTCGCCCACCACAGGAACGCGTGCACGAGCACGAACGCGGCGACGAACAGGGCCGCCTCGATCCACCGGAACCGTACCTGCACCGGTCGAGCGTAGCGGGGCGTCGTCCAGGCTCCCCTGAGCGGGACGTGCCACGGTGGCGCCGTGACCGCAGTCCCGCCCCGCCGACGTCCGACCCGCAACCCCGTCGTCTGGGTCGTCCTGGTGGTGGTCGTCGTCTCGGTCCTCGCCGTCGGTGTCGTCGCGGCCACCAGGGCGTACTCGTCGCGAGAGGACGCCAAGGCCTCGGCGACCCCCACGGTCGCCGTGAGCCGCGCGCCGTCGACCCTGGACCCGGCGGACCTGGCGGGCCGCTGGACCGTCGGTGGCGACTCCGAGGCCGGCTACCGCGTGCACGAGGTGCTGAACGGTTCGGACGTCACGGTCACCGGCCGGACCGACAGCGTCAGCGGCGAGGCGACGGTCGCCGGGACCGCGATCACGGCAGCGACCGTCACGGTCCGTGTCGCCGACATCGCGACGGACTCCGCGCAACGCGACTCGTACTTCCGCGACTCCGCCCTCGACGTGGCGGCCTTCCCCACCGCGACCTTCACCCTCGGGGAGCCGATCGCGGACGCCGTCCCGAGCGGCTCCGCCACCACGACCGTCGACGCCCCCGGCGAGCTGACGCTGCACGGCGTGACGCGCTCGGTCACGGCGACGCTGCAGATCGGCCTGGACGGCGACGGCGTGCAGGTGTCCGGCAGCGTGCCCGTGACGTTCGCGGACTACGGCGTGCAGGCACCCGACCTGGGGTTCGTCCGGGTCGAGCCGCGCGGCGCCGTCGAGTTCCTGGTGCACGCGAGCCCCGCCCGCTGACCGCTCAGTCGGTCCAGGTCCGCACCCAGTCGATCTCGAGGTGCCCGGGCGCACCCCAGTCCCCGATCTGGAACATGTACCGATGCGGGGTCGTCGGCACGTGATCGTGCGCCTCGAAGACGAGCTGCGCGTCCACGTAGAACCGCACGGTCCGGCCGGGCTCCCACACCGTCGTGTACGTGTGCCAGTCCCGCCAGGACGCGTCGGTGTGCAGTCCGGCGGCCTGGCGCTCCTGCCCGGGGACCGTCGAGTGCACGAACGCGCCGACGGGTCCGGCGAAGTTCCCCTCCGGGAAGTCGACCTCGCCGTCGGACCACCGGTCCGACGTCGGCCAGAGCATGAAGGCCGCACCGTTGCCGTCGCCGCCGAGCGCCCGCGCCCGGACGCTGAACACCCCGCCGGTGTGCGCCCACGCCCCGTCCGGCGTGCCGAACGTCCCCGCGGCACCGCGCTTCCCGTCCATCGCCACGTCCATGTACCCGTCGTGCGCGCTGACGGTCGGTCCGGACCAGTACTTGCCGCCCATGCCGTCCGGGTACGGCTGCCACGACCCCGCGTACGTCGTCGCGAACGCGCCGCCGGCCGCCGCCGGGGTGTCGAAGTCCTCGGCGAACGTGGGTGGGCCGTCACCGGTGGGCGGCGCGGCGGGTGTCGCCGAGGCCGTCGGTGTGGCACCGCTGACGACGGCGGTGCCGTCGGGGTGCGGCTGCGGCCGCGCGTCGGCGCTCGACACCGCGGACACGGTGAGCGCCGCGAGGGCCGCGGCGGTCAGGACGATCGCCGCTCGGAGGATCTTCGTCGATCGGGTTCGGAGCATGGTGGAGCATCGCTTTCCGGGGCGGCCGCCGGGTCGGGTGGTCCGGCGCACGTCCCTCGCGACGTGTCTACGCCGACCGGACGGTCACCTCGACGTCCCCGCGACCCGGTGGCGGGATCGCTGCGGCTTCCCGACGCACGTGCGGCAACCCGCGAACGGGCTGTCGGCACCGGTGCAGCCCGGTCGCGGTGCCGGTGCACACCGGACTGGAGGCGCGCCACCGGACGCGGGGCGTGCCTCCCGTCCGGTGGTCGACACGTCCGACGGACGGCCGCTGTGCGGACCGGTGGGTCCCGTCGCTCAGGCGGTCGCGTCGCCGGTGGTCACGAGGTCGCGGACGACGCCGGGGAGGGCCGCGACGAGCGCGGTCATCGGGAACGGTCCGCCCCCCGAGGCGCGGCGCGCGGCCGTGCCGTGCACGACCGCGGCGGCCGCGGCGAGGTGCGCGAGCTCCTCCGGTCCGACGGCCGCGCTGCCGGCGCGGGGGACGTCCTCGGCGGTGTGCTCGGCGCCCTCGTCGCGACCCGCGCCGGCCGCCGCGAGCCACGGCGTGGCGGACGAAGCGACCAGGCGCACCGACCCGTCGGGCGTGACGACGTGCGTGTCCGCGCCCTTCAGCAGGACGACGCTCCCGGTCCGCTCGGCGGCACGGAGGGCCGAACCGCGCGGGTCCGCGTCGACCGCCTCACGGTCGACGCGCAGCAGCTTCGCGAGTTCGCCCGCGTGCGGCGTGAGCACCGCGAGCGGCCCGAGGTCGACGAGCGGGATCGCCCCGGCGTCGACGACGACCGGCACGCCGTCGTCCGAGGCGTGCCGGAACGCCTCGGCCGTCGTGTCGTCGAGGTCGTCGAGCGAGGACGCCGAGATGCCGGAACCGACGAGCCACGTCTGCACGCGTCCGACGCCGGCGACGGCCTCGGGTCGGCGGGACAGGACGTGGTCGGTCGCCCGGTCGGGGCCGACGTACCGGACCATGCCGACCCCCGTGTGCACGGCTGCGTCGACACCGAGCACCGCGGCGCCCGGGTAGGCCGCCGACCCCGTCGCGACGCCGAGCACACCGCGGCGGTACTTCGTCGACTCGCCGGTCGGCGCGGTGGTCCAGGCGGCGGCGTCGGACGGGGTGACGGGCACGAAGTCGTTCATCGTCCCCACGTTACGGTGGGGCGCATGAGCCTGTTCCTGCCCGGTCGCGTGGTGGTCTTCGACTACGGCGAGGTGATCAGCAGGACGCCGCACGGCGCGTGGGACGCCCTCGTGCAGGCCACCGGGGTGCCCATGGACGAGCTGCTGCCCGTCTACCAGGAGCTCCGGCACGACCTGGATCGCGGCGACCTGTCCGTGCTGCAGTACTGGCGCGCGATCGGCGCCCGGACGGGCCGGTCCTGGAGCGTCACCGAGGTGCACGGCTTCTGGGCGATCGACTTCACCGGGTGGTTCGCGGTCGAGCAGGAGACCCTCGCGATCGTCGAGGAGCTGCACGACGCCGGCACTCGGCTCGCGCTCCTGTCGAACGCCGGCTTCGACTTCGGCGACCCCTACCGCCGGTCCCCGATGGGGTCGCTCTTCGAGACCGTCGTCGTGAGCGCCGAGGAGCACGTCCTGAAGCCCGACCCGTCCGTCTACCGCACGACGTGCGACCGGCTGGGAATCACGCCGGAGCAGATGGTGTTCGTCGACAACAGGGCCGAGAACGCCGCCGGCGCGGACGCGATCGGGGCGGTCGGCCACCACTACACGTCGCCGGCCGGGCTGCGGGCCTTCCTGCAGGACCTGGCGGCGTCCGCCGAAGGAGCCTCCGCGTGACCCACGCCCTGTTCGACCCGATCACCGTCCGCGACCTGACCGTCCGCAACCGCATCTGGGTCTCCCCGATGTGCCAGTACTCGGTCGAGCGGCAGGACGGCGTCCCGACCCCGTGGCACCTCGTCCACCTCGGCGGGTTCGCCAAGGGCGGTGCCGGTGCGGTCGTGGTCGAGGCGACGGGCGTCGTCCCCGAGGGTCGGATCAGCCCCCAGGACCTCGGGCTGTGGAACGACGAGCAGCGGGACGCGTTCCGGCCGATCGTCGACTTCCTGCACGAGCAGGGCGCCGCGGCCGGCATCCAACTCGCGCACGCCGGGCGCAAGGCGTCGACGTTCCGCCCGTGGGAGGACACGCACGGCTCGGTGCCGGTCGACCAGGGCGGGTGGAGCACCGTCGCGCCCTCGGCCGTGGCCTTCGACGGGTACGCCGCGCCGCGCGAGCTCGAGCCCGAGGACATCCGGGTCGTCGCGCTCGCCTTCGCGGCCGCCGCCCGTCGGGCCGTCGACGCGGGCTTCGACCTCGTCGAGCTGCACGCCGCGCACGGCTACCTGCTCCACCAGTTCCTCTCGCCGCTGTCGAACCGCCGCACGGACGCCTACGGCGGGTCGCTCGAGAACCGGGCCCGTGCGCTCCTCGAGGTGCTCGACGCGGTGCGCGCCGAGGTCGGCGAGGGCTTCCCGGTCGTCGTCCGCTTCTCGGCCACCGACTGGGTCGACGGCGGACTGACCCTGGACGAGACCACGCAGGTCGCGCGCTGGGCGGCCGAGCACGGTGCCGACCTGGCCGACGTGTCGACCGGCGGCAACGTCGCGAGCGCCCCGATCCCGGTGGGCCCCGGCTACCAGGTGCCCTTCGCGGCAGCACTGAAGCGTGACGCGGGCGTCCGGACGATCGCGGTCGGCATGATCTCCGACGCGTTCCAGGCCGAGCAGGTCGTCGCGACCGGACAGGCCGACGTGGTCATGGTGGGGCGCGAGTTCCTCCGCGACCCGGCCTTCCCGCTCCGCGCTGCGGTCGAGCTCGGCGTGCACGTCGACTACGAACCGCAGCAGTACCACCGCGCCCGGGTGACGGCGTAGGCCACCTGGACCTGTACGTCCTCTCGGCTTCCGACGCCCCGGCGCAGTACGATGACCCTCACTGTGGACGATCCTCCGAACGCCTCCTCGCCTCACTCATCCGCCGCTCACTCGGTGAGCAGCACTCCCTCGCGCCCTGCGGGAGGTGAAGAATGAGCCCGATCGACGTCGTCATGCTGATCGGCGGCATCCTGCTGACGCTCGGCACGGGTGTGTTCGTGGCGTCCGAGTTCGCCCTCGTGAACCTCGACCGCGCCGAGGTCGAGGCACGTCGGGACCGCGGCGAGTCCGGCCTCGGGCCGGTCATCGGCGCGCTCAAGGTCACCTCGACGCACCTGTCGAGCGCGCAGCTCGGCATCACGCTGACCACCCTGCTGACCGGCTACCTGCTCGAGCCCTCGATCGCGACCCTGCTCGAGGCGCCGTTCCTCGCACTCGACCTGCCCGAGGCGATCGTCGAGACCGTCGGGTCGATCGTCGCCCTGGTGATCGCGACCCTGCTGTCGATGATCCTCGGCGAGCTCGTCCCGAAGAACTTCGCGCTGGCCCTGCCGCTGCAGACCGCGAAGCTCGTCGTGCCCCTGCAGGTCGCGTTCACGACGGTGTTCAAGCCCGCGGTCGCCGTGCTGAACGGCACCGCGAACGCCGTGCTCCGGTCGATGGGCATCGAACCGCAGGAGGAGCTGTCGGGTGCCCGGAGCGCCGAGGAGCTCAGCTCGCTCCTCCGCCGGTCCGCGTCCGAGGGCTCGCTCGAACAGGACACCGCAACGCTCCTGCAGCGCACCATCGCGTTCTCCGAGCTCAGCGCGAATGACGTGATGACCCCGCGTCCGCGCCTGTCCACGATCCGGGTGTCGGAGTCCGCCGAGGACGTCATCGCGCTGGCCCGCCGCACCGGCTTCAGCCGCTTCCCCGTGATCGAGGAGGACGCGGACGACGTCGTCGGGCTCGTGCACGTCAAGCAGGCCGTCGCCGTGCCGGGCGAGAAGCGTGCCGAGGTCCCCGTCGGCGCGCTCATGACCGAGGCCGAACGCGTCCCGGAGACCATGCCCGGCGACACCCTGCTCGCCGAGGTCCGGAGCCGCGGCTACCAGATGGTCATCGTCGTCGACGAGTACGGCGGCACCGCCGGGGTCGTCACGCTCGAGGACCTCGTCGAGGAGATCGTCGGCGAGGTGTCCGACGAGCACGACCGCGCCAGGATCGACGTCGTCCGCTCCCGCGGGTGGCTGACCTTCCCGGGGCTCCTCCGGCCGGACGAGCTCGAGGACCGCGCCGGCGTGCGCGTCCCCGAGGACGGTCCGTACGAGACCGTCGGCGGGTTCCTCATGTCGACGCTCGGCCGCCTGCCGGTCGTCGGTGACGAGGTCGCGATCGAGGACGGCGTCTTCCGCGTCGAACGCCTGGACGGCCGCCGCATCGACCGCATCCGCTGGACCCCGATCCACCCCGACCCGACGCCGACCGGCAGCACCGCGACCACGCAGCGCCCCGCCACCGGCATCATCATCCCGGCCACGAAGGAGGGCACCCGATGAGTGCCGCAGTGTCGAGCGGGGTCGTCCTGGCCGCCGGCGAGTCCGCCTCGAGCAGTTCCGACTGGTGGGGCATCTTCTGGCTCGTCGTGCTGCTGCTCGGCAACGCCTACTTCGTCGCCGCGGAGTTCGCCGTGATCTCCGCGCGGCGGTCGCAGATCGAACCACGCGCCGAGGCCGGGTCGAAGGCCGCGCAGATGACCCTCTGGGCGATGGAGCACGCGACCCGCATGCTCGCCACCACCCAGCTCGGCATCACGGTCTGCTCGCTGCTCATCCTCAACGTGTCCGAACCGGCGATCCACCACCTGCTCGAGGTCCCGCTCGGCCTGACCGGGTGGAGCGTCGAGGTGATCGGCATCGTCGCGTTCGTGTTCACGCTGCTGCTCGTCTCGTTCCTGCACGTGGTGTTCGGCGAGATGGTGCCGAAGAACATCTCGTTCTCGATGCCCGACCGGGCCGCCCTCGTGCTCGTCCCGACGCTCTGGTACATCGGGCACGCCCTGCACTGGGTCGTCGTCGGCCTGAACGAGGTCGCGAACGCCGTCCTGCGCCTGTTCAAGGTCGAGCCGAAGGACGAGGCCGTGAGCGCCTTCACCGTGGAAGAGGTCCAGACCATCGTGGAGCAGTCCCGCCGCGAGGGCACGCTCACCGACGACGGCAAGCTCGCGATGGCGTTCGAGTTCACCGAGAAGAAGGTCAAGGACGTCGCGGTGCCGATGTCCGAACTCGTCACGCTCCCCGACGACGCCACCCCGGCGGACGTCGAGCGCTCGGTGGCGCAGCGGGGCTTCTCCCGCTACGTGCTCGTCGGCGACGACGGCGACCCGACGGGCTACGTGCACGTCAAGGACGTCATCGACCTGCGTCCGGACGAGTTCGACGACCCGGTGCCGCCGAAGCGGATCCGGCAGCTCATCTCGCTGTACACGGAGATGGACCTCGAGGACGCCCTCGCGACCATGCGGGCCGCCGGGCGGCACGTGGCGCGCGCGTTCGACGCGGACGGGCGGACGCTCGGCGTGCTGTTCCTCGAGGACATCCTCGAGGAGCTGGTCGGCGAGGTCCAGGACGCCACCCGACGGCGCTGACCCGATCCCTTCCCCGAAACGCAACGAGGGCGGTTCCTCGCAGCGGTACTCCGCTGCGAGGAACCGCCCTCGTTGCGTCTTACGCACGGATCGCGTCGCGCGCTACCAGCTGACGGGCAGGGGCTTGCCCTCCTCGTAGCCCGCAGCGGACTGGATCCCGACCAGTGCCCGCTCGGAGAACTCGGCGAGGGACGACGCCCCCGCGTACGTCGCCGAGCTGCGGATGCCCGTGGTGATCATGTCGAGGAGGTCCTCGACGCTCGGGCGCTCGGGGTCGAGGTAGATCGTCGACGACGAGATGCCCTCGGCGAAGAGCGCCTTGCGTGCGCGCTCGTACGGGTCGAGCCGCTCGAACCGCTCCCGCACGGCCTTCGCCGACGCCATGCCCCAGCTCTCCTTGTACGCCTTGCCCGCGGCGTCGCGGCGCAGCACGCCCGGTGCCTCGAGCGTGCCGGCGAACCACGAGCCGATCATGACGGCCGAGGCCCCGGCGGCCAGCGCCAGTGCCACGTCCCGCGGGTAGCGGACGCCGCCGTCGGCCCAGACGTGCGCGCCGAGCGAGCGCGCGGCCGCGGCGGTCTCGAGCACGGCGGAGAACTGCGGTCGGCCGACGGCGGTCATCATGCGCGTGGTGCACATCGCGCCGGGGCCGACACCGACCTTGATGATGCTCGCGCCGGCGTCGACGAAGTGGGCCACGGCGTCCGCGGTGACGACGTTGCCGGCGACGATCGGCAGGCCGAGGCCGAGCGAGGAGACGGTCCGGAGCGCGCGGAGCATGCCCTCCTGGTGTCCGTGCGCGGTGTCGAGGACGAGCACGTCGACGCCGGCGGCCGCGAGGGCCTTCGCCTTGGCGGCGACGTCGCCGTTGATGCCGACCGCGGCTGCGACCCGGAGGCGACCGTCGCCGTCCACGGCGGGCGCGTAGATGTCGGAGCGGATCGCGCTCGTCCGGCTGGTGGTGCCGACGACCCGGCCGTGCCGGACGACCGGGGCGAAGTCGACCTCGGCGGCGGACAGCACGTCGTACACGTGGCGGGGCGAACCGGCGTCGTCGGCGTCGATCGCGGTGGAGGCCCCGTGCAGCAGGTCGCCGAGCGTGGCGTCCGGACCCGCGGTGCCGAGGCGACCGGCGGGCACGCAGCCGAGGTACTCCCCCGACGCGTCCCGCACGACGACCCCGCGGCCCGCGACCGGCAGGAGCTGCTCGAGGGCCTCGGCCACGGTCGTGTCGGCGCCGAGGTCGTAGGGGGTGTCGAAGTCGACCGGCTGGTCCTTGACCCACCGGATCGCGGCGTCGAGGTCCTGCAGGTGCATGTCCTGCGGCAGCACACCGAGCCCGCCGCGCCGGGCGAGCGTGGCGGCCAGCCGTGGGCCGGTCACCGAGTTCATGTTCGCGCTGACGATCGGGATGGTGGCTCCCGTGCCGTCGTTCGTCGAGAGGTCCACGTCGAAGCGGCTCGTCACGCCGGAACGGCTCGGGACGAGGAAGACGTCGGAGTAGGTCAGGTCGTGGGTCGGCCGCGTCTCGTAGAACCTCATGGAGTCCACTGTACGGCTCCGCAGGGGCGCGGGATCCCCGGTCCAGCGGGCGTCCGCGGCCCCGACACGCGCGGGCTGCCGGGAGGCGCGACCCACCCCCGCATCGCACCGGACGGTCATGACGGAACGGCTAGGCTGGCGGGCAGTGCGGAGCAGGGTTGCCCCGCACGACACACACGAGCATCTATCGACGGAGAGTGGGCGATCGGCTGTGTCGAGCCATCTGACGGGTACGGACGAGACCGCGGGCGAATTCGGGGCGAACGAATGGCTCGTCGACGAGCTGTACGAGCAGTTCGTCGCCGACAAGGAGTCGGTGGACAAGTCCTGGTGGCCCGTCCTCGAGAGCTACCACCGGTCGCAGGGCGCCGCAGCCGGCGGGAACTCCCCGGCACCTGCGCAGCAGCAGGCGGTCCCGCAGCCCGAGACGGCCGCGCAGCCCCGGTCCGCCGCGCAGCCCGCGGCCGCGGCGCAGCAGCCAGGCGGCCCGATCCAGGCGAAGACCACGTCGAAGCAGCCGTCGCCGCAGCCGATCCCGGCCGAGGCGAACGACGCCGCCGACGACCACGACGAGACCCACGAGGACGTCGCCACCCCGCTCCGCGGCATGGCGAAGACCCTCGCGTCGAACATGGACGCCTCGCTCACCGTCCCGACCGCCACGAGCGTGCGGACGATCCCGGCGAAGCTCATGATCGACAACCGGATCGTGATCAACAACCACCTGCGCCGGGCCCGGGGCGGCAAGATCTCCTTCACGCACCTGATCGGCTGGGCGATGGTCCAGGCGCTCAAGGACTTCCCGAGCCAGAACGTCTTCTACGAGGAGCGCGACGGCAAGCCCTTCGTCGTCGAGCCCGCGCACGTCGGCCTGGGCATCGCGATCGACGTCCCGAAGAAGGACGGCACGCGCTCGCTCCTCGTCCCGAGCATCAAGCGCGCCGAGACGCTGACGTTCGGCCAGTTCCTCTCCGCCTACGAGGACCTCGTCAAGCGCGCCCGCGACAACAAGCTCACCCCGGCCGACTTCCAGGGCACGACGATCTCGCTGACGAACCCGGGCGGCATCGGCACGGTCCACTCGGTCCCCCGCCTCACGAAGGGCCAGGGGTCGATCATCGGCGCCGGCGCGCTCGAGTACCCGGCGCAGTTCCAGGGCTCCGCGACGAAGACGCTCGTCGAACTCGGCGTCGGCAAGACCATCACGCTGACGAGCACCTACGACCACCGCGTCATCCAGGGCGCCGGGTCGGGCGAGTACCTGAAGAAGGTGCACGAGCGGCTCATCGGCGAGCACGGGTTCTACGAGGGCATCTTCGCCGCGCTCCGGATCCCGTACAAGCCGATCCAGTGGGCGAACGACATCAACGTCGACCTGGCGCACCGGGTCAACAAGACCTCGCGCGTGCAGGAGCTCATCAACAGCTACCGCGTCCGCGGGCACCTGATGGCGGACATCGACCCGCTCGAGTACCGGCAGCGCACGCACCCGGACCTCGAGATCGAGAACCACGGGCTGACGTTCTGGGACCTCGACCGCGAGTTCGTCACGGGCGGTCTCGCCGGCACCACGAACGCGCCGCTCCGCGACGTGCTCGGGATCCTCCGCGACGCCTACTGCCGCACGGTCGGCATCGAGTACATGCACATCCAGGACCCGGAGCAGCGCCGCTGGGTGCAGGCCCACATCGAGGTCCCGTACTCGAAGCCGTCGAAGGACGAGCAGCTCCGCGTCCTCGGCAAGCTCAACGAGGCCGAGGCGTTCGAGACATTCCTGCAGACGAAGTACGTCGGCCAGAAGCGCTTCTCGCTCGAGGGCGGCGAGTCCACCATCGCCTTCCTCGACACGCTCATCCAGCACGCCGCCACCTCCGGCCTGTCCGAGGTCGCGATCGGCATGGCCCACCGCGGCCGCCTGAACGTGCTGACGAACATCGCCGGCAAGACCTACGGCCAGATCTTCCGGGAGTTCGAGGGCTCGTCGCTGCCCGGCGCCGTCTCCGGGCAGGGCTCCGGCGACGTGAAGTACCACGTCGGCACCGAGGGCGTGTTCCGCGCGTCGGACGGCTCGTCGATCCCCGTGACGATCGCGGCGAACCCGTCCCACCTGGAGGCCGTCGACGGCGTGCTCGAGGGCATCGTCCGCGCGAAGCAGGACCGCACGCCCCCGGGCACCTTCGGCGTGCTGCCGGTGCTCGTGCACGGCGACGCGGCCATGGCCGGCCAGGGCGTCGTGGTCGAGACGCTGCAGATGTCGCAGCTCCGCGGCTACCGCACCGGCGGCACCGTCCACCTGGTGATCAACAACCAGGTCGGGTTCACCACCCCGCCGGAGTCCGCCCGCACGTCGGTCTACTCGACCGACGTCGCGAAGACGATCCAGGCGCCGATCTTCCACGTGAACGGCGACGACCCCGAGGCCGTGGCCCGCGTCGCAGAGCTCGCCTTCGCCTACCGCGAGGAGTTCCACCGCGACGTCGTGATCGACCTGGTCTGCTACCGCCGGCGCGGCCACAACGAGGGCGACGACCCCTCGATGACACAGCCGATGATGTACAACCTCATCGAGGCGAAGCGCTCCGTCCGCACCCTGTACACCGAGGCGCTCGTCGGCCGCGGCGACATCACCCAGCAGGAGTACGACGAGGCGCACCGCGACTTCCAGGACCGCCTGGAGCGCGCCTTCGCCGAGACGCACGAGGCACAGACCGGCACGATGCCGGTTGTCACGGGCGACGACGCCGGTGCGGTGGACGGCCTCGAGCGGCCGACCGCACAGCGCGACGACTCCGAGGTGGACGTGCACGAGACCGCGATCTCGGAGGACCTCGTCCGGGCGATCGGCGACGCGCACAGCAACCCGCCCGCCGGGTTCCAGGTGCACCCGAAGCTCCAGCAGCTCCTCACCAAGCGCACCGAGATGACCCGCTCCGGCGGCATCGACTGGGCGATGGCCGAGCTCATGGCGATCGGGTCCGTGCTCGTCGAGGGCAAGCCAGTCCGACTCGTCGGCCAGGACGCCCGCCGCGGCACGTTCGTCCAGCGCCAGGCGGTCTTCCACGACCGGTCGAACGGCCAGGAGTGGCTGCCGCTCGCGAACGTCAGCGAGGACCAGGCGCGCTTCATGATCTACGACTCGCTGCTCAGCGAGTACGCGGCGATGGCGTTCGAGTACGGCTACTCGGTCGAGCGTCCCGAGGCGCTCGTGCTCTGGGAGGCCCAGTTCGGCGACTTCGCCAACGGCGCCCAGACCGTGATCGACGAGTTCATCTCGTCGGCCGAGCAGAAGTGGGGGCAGCGCTCCGGCCTGGTCCTGCTGCTGCCGCACGGCTACGAGGGCCAGGGGCCGGACCACTCCTCGGCACGTATCGAGCGGTACCTGCAGCTCTGCGCCGAGGACAACATGATCGTCGCGCGTCCGTCGACGCCGGCGTCGTGGTTCCACCTGCTCCGCCGTCAGGCGTGGGCGCGCCCGCAGAAGCCGCTCGTCGTGTTCACGCCGAAGGCGATGCTCCGACTCCGCCAGGCGACGAGCCCGGTCGAGGCCTTCACGAGCGGCACGTTCCACGCGGTCCTGGACGACGACCGCGTGGCCGACAAGGGCACCGTGCGCCGCGTCGTGCTGCACTCCGGCAAGGTCCACCACGACCTGCGCGCCGAGCTCGAGAAGCAGGGCCGCTCCGACGTCGCCCTGGTCCGGCTCGAGCAGCTCGCACCGCTCCCCCTCGACGACCTGCTCGCGGTCCTCTCGGGCTACCCGGACGCCGAGGTCGTGTGGGCCCAGGAGGAGCCCGAGAACCAGGGTGCCTGGCCGTTCGTCTGCATGGGGCTCTCGCCGCACCTCGACGGTCGGCCGCTCTCGGTCGCGGCTCGTCCGGCCAGCGCCGCCCCGGCGACCGGTTCGTCGAAGCGCTCCGCGCAGGAGGCCTCGGACGTGATCCGCCGGGCCCTCGGCTCGGCGCAGCACTGACACCGCACCGCACCGCACCGCACCACACCACACCACACCGCGAAGCCGACACGGCCCGCCCCGGTCCTCCGGGGCGGGCCGCGCTCGTGTCGGGCTCGGTGCTACCGGAGCTTCGTGTACCGCACCCCGGCCTCGTGGTACCCGCGCTTCTGGTAGAAGCGGTGCGCGCTGTCCGTCGCCGCCGCGGAGACGGCGCTCAGGCGCCTCGCGCCCTGCTCACGCGCCCACGTCTCGAAGGTGTCGATGAGCGCGGAACCCGTCCCGTGCCTCCTGGCCGTGGGGTCGACCACCAGCAGCAGGAGCTGCGCCGTCGGCTCGTCGCTCGCGTAGGACCACGTGACCTGCGCACCCGCCACCGCGACGGCGCGCCCGTCGTCGCCGCGGACGAGCCACGTGCGGTGCCCCGCTGCGGGCGTGAGCCGCTCGAGCCGTGCGCGCATCTCGGGCTCGTCGACGACGTGTCCGAGCAGGCGGACGAGGGCGGTGACGTCGGCGACGTCCGTGTCGGACCAGGTGGTGATCGACTCGGCGGTGAGGGTCATGGGGCGACCCTACCGAGCACGGGCGACGTGTGACGACACGCCGCAGCGACGGTCAGTGGCTCGCCTGCTCCACCCGGATGCGCGCGAGGATCTCGGTGCGGAGCTGCTCCGGAGCCGTCTCCTTGCACGCGCGCTTCACGGTCTCCATGAGGACGACGCCGACGCGGTGCTCGCTCGTGCAGTCCTCGCAGGACTCCATGTGCTCGCGGATGTCCGCGGCGTCCTCGCGGCAGAGCTCGTCGTGCAGGAACTCCTCGAGCTCGGCCTTCGCCTTCGAGCAGTCGCAGCCGCTCATCGTGCGTCCTTCCCGTCGGAGCGACCAGTGGTCGCCGGTGTCTTCCGGCCGCGTCCGCGCATCGTCGCCGTCGACGCTGCGTCCGGGACGATGCCGGTCTCGCGTGCGTGGTCCGCCAGGAGCCCGCGGAGGAGCCGGCGGCCACGGTGGAGACGGCTCATGACCGTCCCCACGGGGGTCTTCATGATGTCGGCGATCTCCTGGTAGGAGAAGCCCTCGACGTCCGCGAAGTACACGGCCATCCGGAAGTCCTCGGGGATCGACTGGAGCGCGTCCTTCACGGCGGAGGACGGCAGGTGGTCGATCGCGTCGGCCTCGGCGGAGCGGGCGGACACCGACTGGGTGACGCTCTCCGCGCCGCCGAGCTGCCAGTCCTCGAGCTCGTCGATGGTGCCCTGGTACGGGTTCCGCTGGTTCTTGCGGTACGTGTTGATGAACGTGTTCGTCAGGATCCGGTACAGCCAGGCCTTCAGGTTCGTACCCTGGCGGAACTGCCGGAACGCGGCGTACGCCTTGACGAAGGTCTCCTGCACCAGGTCCGAGGCGTCGGCGGGGTTGCGGGTCATCCGCATCGCGGCGCCGTAGAGCTGGTCCATGAAGGGCAGCGCCTGGGTCTCGAACAGCGACCGCAGCTCGGACTCCGACACGGTCTTCTCGTCGGCGGGCTCGGCCAGTTCCTCGGCCGCGGCCTCGGCCTCGGCCTCGGCCGCTTCGGAGACCGCGTCGAGCTGCTCCTCGGTCTCCTCGACCAGGTCGTGCGGTGCTGCCTGCGGCTCGTCGGAGGTCATCGCGTCCCAGTCTAGGCGGACGGTCCCGACCTGCCCGGCGGCCACGAGCGTGCCCGCCGCCCCGCGCGAGCCGGGTACGACCGCGTCGTCGAGCGTCGTGACCGTGTCCCGCAACCGTGTCGACGGTCGCGCCAGTGTTGCTGTCGCCAATGGTCCTCCCGGTGCGTTCAGTACCCTGGTGAACCGATGGCCGACACGACGCATTCCCAGCAGCCCGATCCGTGGATCGCCCCGCGTGCGCGCGGGCCCCTGCACGGGGACGTCGCGCTCCCCGGCTCGAAGTCCCTCACGAACCGGGAGCTCGTGCTCGCCGCCCTCGCGGACGGCCCGTCGACCATCCGGCTCCCCCTGCACTCCCGCGACTCCGCACTCATGGTCGCGGGGCTCCGGCAGCTCGGCGTCGGCATCGAGGAACTCGAGCCGGCGCCCGGCACCGAGCCGAACCCGTACGGCCCCGACCTCCGGATCATCCCCGCCCCGATGCACGGCGGCGTCCGGGTGGACTGCGGGCTCGCCGGCACCGTGATGCGCTTCCTGCCCCCGCTCGCCGCCCTCGCCGCCGGGCCGGTCACGATCGACGGCGACCCCTACGCCCGGAAGCGGCCGATGGGCGCGATCATCCGCGCGCTCGTCGACCTCGGCGTGGACGTCACCGACGACGGCGACGGCGCGATGCCGTTCACGTTCACCGGGACCGGCTCGATCAGGGGCGGCGCGCTCACCATCGACGCGAGCGCGTCGTCGCAGTTCGTCTCCGGCCTGCTCCTCTCGGCGCCGCGCTTCGAGGAGGGCCTGCACCTCACCCACGTCGGCGACCGACTCCCGAGCCTGCCGCACATCGACATGACCGTCGCCGCGCTCCGCGCCCGCGGCGTCCGCGTCGACCAGCCGTCCGTCGGTGAGTGGGTCGTGCACCCCGGCCCGATCGCCGCGCGCGACGTCACGATCGAGCCCGACCTGTCGAACG
>NZ_CP054593.1:1637331-1756685 GCF_013347165.1 Curtobacterium sp. Csp2 | reverse complement strand
ACGGCGCGATGCCGTTCACGTTCACCGGGACCGGCTCGATCAGGGGCGGCGCGCTCACCATCGACGCGAGCGCGTCGTCGCAGTTCGTCTCCGGCCTGCTCCTCTCGGCGCCGCGCTTCGAGGAGGGCCTGCACCTCACCCACGTCGGCGACCGACTCCCGAGCCTGCCGCACATCGACATGACCGTCGCCGCGCTCCGCGCCCGCGGCGTCCGCGTCGACCAGCCGTCCGTCGGTGAGTGGGTCGTGCACCCCGGCCCGATCGCCGCGCGCGACGTCACGATCGAGCCCGACCTGTCGAACGCCGCGCCGTTCGCCGTCGCCGCCCTCGTGGCCGGTGGCACGGTGCGGATCCGCACCTGGCCCGCCGCGACGACGCAGGTCGGTGCCGACCTCGAGACGCTGCTGCCGCGCTGGGGCGCGACCGTGACGCGCGACGGCGACGACCTGCTCGTCGACGGCGGCGTCGGGATCCTGGGTGGCGCCTCCTTGCCGGGGGTGGACCTGGACCTGACCCGCGGTGGCGAGCTCGCCCCCGCGCTCGTCGCACTGGCCGCGCTGGCGGACACGCCGAGCGATATCACCGGGATCGGTCACCTGCGCGGGCACGAGACGGACCGGCTCGCCGCGCTCGCGGCGGACGTGAACCGGTCAGGAGGCACGGTGCAGGAACTCGACGACGGCCTGCGGATCGCGCCGGCGCGGCTCCACGGCGGCCCGTGGGCCGCGTACGACGACCACCGGATGGCCACCGCCGGGGCGATCGTGGGACTCGTCGTCGACGGCGTCGCCGTCGACGACATCGGCTGCACCGCGAAGACGCTGCCCCAGTTCCCGGAGCTCTGGGCGGCCCTCGTGGCGACCGGCGCCTCCGACTCCGCCGACCGCGACGGGGCGTGACGGGCATGAGCTGGTGGGACGACGTCGACGGTGACGACACGGACGACGACGAGCCGTACGGGCAGTACGAGTCGAAGGTCCGGATCCGGCCGAACCCGAAGGGCAACCGTCCGCGCACCAAGACCCGGCCGACGTACGACGACGCGACCCGCGGCTGGGTGACGAACGTCGACCGCGGCCGGTTCGGCGTGCTCGTCGACGACGCCGTGATCACCGCGACGAAGGCCCGCGAGCTCGGCAAGAAGTCCGTCGTGACCGGCGACCGCGTCTCGCTCGTCGGCGACGTGTCCGGTGAGCCGGGCTCCCTCGCGCGCATCGTGAAGGTCGACGAGCGCACGACGCTGCTCCGCCGGAGCGCCGACGACACCGACGAGGTCGAGCGCGTCATCGTCGCGAACGCCGACCAGATGCTCGTCGTCGTGGCGGCGGCCGACCCGGAGCCCCGACCCCGGCTGATCGACCGGTACCTCGTCGCCGCGTTCGACGCCGGCCTCGACCCGGTGCTCTGCGTCACCAAGACCGACCTCGCCGACCCGGCACCGTTCCTCGCGCACTTCGCCTGCCTGGACCTGCGCATCGTCACGAGCCGCTCGGACGACGTGCCGTTCGAGGCCCTGCACGAGGTCCTGGACGGGCGCGTGACGGTCACCGTCGGGCACTCGGGCGTCGGCAAGTCGACGCTCGTCAACGCGATCACGGGGTCCACCCGCGCGACGGGCGTCGTGAACGCGGTCACCGGCCGTGGGCGGCACACCTCGTCGTCGTCGATCGCCCTGCGCGTGCGCGACGGCGGCTGGATCATCGACACCCCCGGCGTCCGGTCCTTCGGCCTGGGGCACGTCGAGCCCGCGAACGTCTTCCGGGCCTTCGCGTCGCACGCCGTCCCGGTCCGCGAGCCCGCCGACGGCATCCCGCTCGACCAGGCGCACGACTGGGAGATCGTCGACCGGGTGCAGGACGGCGAGCTCGGGCCGACCGGTGTCGAGCGGCTCGACTCCTTCCGGGCGCTCCTGACCGGCATGGGCGCGGACGACCCCGGCGCGGACTGACCCGGGCGGCACGGGTGTACAGTCGTCCCTCGTGTCAGAAGTTGCAAAGTACAACTTGGTGGTCACCCCGAACCCCGAGCCCCGTCCGTCGCACCACCACGCCGACCACGCCGCGCCGCGTCCGCCGCGCCGCCCGTCCGGTCCGTCGGTCCTGCGCCCCGAGCACCTCGGGCGGACGCTGCGCGGCTTCGGGTCGCACATCCTCGTGCCCCTCTTCCTCGCGGTCGGTATGACCCTCGCGTACCTCGGCGCCTTCCACGCACCGACGCCGCACGAGCTCCCGGTCGGTGTCGTCGGTCAGGGCGCCGCGGCGCAGGTCTTCGCCCAGACCGTCACGGACGGCTCCGACGGCAAGCTCGTCGCCCACGTCGTGGCCTCGCCCGCTGCCGCCGAACAGCAGGTCAGGGACCGCGAGCTCGCCGCCGTGTACGCGCCGACGACGGACGCGGCGACGCTGTACGTCTCGTCCGCCGCGAGCGAGACGACCGCGTCCGCCGCGCAGAAGGTCTTCCTGCCGATCGCCTACGAGCAGCACCTGCCCTTCACGGTGCAGGACGTCGTCCCGACCGGACCGGAGGACCCCACCGGCCAGGGCCTGTTCTTCCTGCTCGTCGGCCTGAGCGTCGGCGGGTACGCCTCGGCCATCGCCGTGGCCGCGGTCGCCACGCGCCTCCGGGCGTTCTGGACCGTCGTCGTCGGTGCCGCGACCGCCGCGGCAGTCGCCGGCATCGGCACGATCGTCGCCGGCCCGGTCTACGGCGTCGTGCCGGACCACCGCTGGCAGGTGTTCCTGTTCGCCTGGCTCTACGACGCGATCGTCATCGCGCTCGGGGTCGGCCTGCACCCGCTGCTCGGCCGGTGGACGACGCCGATCCTCACGATGCTCTTCGTGATGCTCAACTTCACGAGTTCCGGCGGGATCTTCCAGCCGACGTTCCAGCCCGGGTTCTTCGCGGCCCTGAACACCTTCTGGAGCGGCGCAGCGTGGCTCCAGGCCGCGCAGGACCTGGTGTACTTCCCGACGTCCTCACTCGGCCGTCCCGCACTCGTGCTGGCGCTCTGGCTCGCCGTCGCGGTGCTGCTCGGCGTCGTCGTGCACGGCCTCGCCGCACGTCGGAGCCGCCTCGCCCGGGAGCGCGCGGTCTCGCGCTACGAAGAGGAGTCGGTCGTCGCTGCCTAGCGCCGTCCGCCCTGCACGACCCGGCCGCCGGTACGCTGACGCCGTGGACCTCAGCGCCGACCTGGACTTCGCCCGCTCCCTCGCCGACACCGCCGACGCGATCAGCCTCGAGCGCTTCCGCGCCGCGGACCTGCACGTGTCGAAGAAGGCCGACAGCACGCACGTGACCGACGCCGACCAGGCGGTCGAGCGCGCCCTGCGGGACCGGCTCGCCGCCGAGCGGCCGGACGACGCGTTCCTCGGCGAGGAGACCACCGCGGACACCGGCGCCGAGGCCACGAGCGAGGGACACCGGCAGTGGGTCGTCGATCCGATCGACGGCACCGCGAACTACCTGCGGGGCGTCCCGGTGTGGGCGACCCTCATCTCCCTGGCCGTCGACGGCCGTCCGGTGCTCGGCGTGGTCAGCGCGCCCGCGCTCGGGAAGCGCTGGTGGGCCGCCGAGGGGCTCGGCGCGCACTCCACCGACGGCCCGCTCCGGGTCTCGGGCGTCGCGGAGCTCGCCGACGCGAGCATCAGCTACAACAGTATCCAGCAGTGGGACGACGACGACCGGCTCGACGCCCTCGTCGCGCTCTCCCGGAGCGTCTGGCGCACCCGCGCGTACGGCGACATGTGGTCGTACATGCTCGTGGCCGAGGGCGTGCTCGACGTCGCCGGCGAGCCCGACCTCAAGCCGTGGGACATGGCCGCCCTCGTGCCGATCGTCGAGGAGGCCGGCGGGCGCTTCACCTCGCTCGACGGCGACCCCGGCCCCTGGCACGGCAGCGCGCTCGCGACGAACGGGCTCGTGCACGACGCCGTCGTCGAGGTCGTCCGCCGCCCATGACCAGGCAGTGACCCGGCACTGACCCGACGCTGACCCCGTCGACCCCGGACGTACCCCTCCACCGGGGCACGTCCGACGGCGCGGCCCGGAGCGGAAGGGAACGGTCCCGACGCACCGCCACGGCGTGTACCCCAGCCCGACGCCTCCCCCGGTGTGCCGCGCTGGACGCCCCGCCGGACGACCCCCCGGACTGGGGACAACGCGAGCGGACAACTCGTCGCCGCGGCCCTCGAAGTGGTGCCGGACCTGGGTTACTGTGACGGCAGCGTCAGGTCGGAGACTGCCTCGGATTCCCTAGGTCCGAGAGCGGTGTCGGACCCGTCGTGTCTCGTCCAGAAACCCTAACCCGAGGGGTGGTACAGACGATGTCTTCATCGTTCCCGCGCGGAACCGAGTGCACCCTCACTCGTCGTCCGCATCTCGTTCCCGTCCATCCTGGCGCGCGCACCCTCGCCGCCGCGACACCCGGGGGCCGGTGAGTCATGGCACTCACCGGTCGCCGTCTCGAGGTCGACCGGATCGCGACCCTCGCAGCACTCCCTCGTGAGTGCGCGATGGTCGTCGTCGGCGACCCTGGTTCCGGACGCAGCAGCGTCCTCGACGCGGTCGCGAACCGCGTCGCCCTCCCCGTCGTGCGCGTCGGTGTCAACGGGACCGAGTCCCGCTGGCCGCTCGCCGGCGTGACCTCCCTGTTCACCGCGCTCGACGACCCCCGTGCGTCGGCCCACATCGCCCTGCTCCTGGAGTCCGACGCCCCGGGCTCCGGCTCGGGCGGACTCGCTGCGGCGCACGACTTCCTCGAGGCCGTGCAGACGCTGACCCTGCCGCCGACGGTCGTCCTCATCGACGACCTCGACCGGATGGACGCGGAGAGCCAGGAGCTCATCGCGTTCCTCGCCGGTCGGCTGGCCGGCACGGCCCTGCGCCTGGTCGCCACGGTCCGCTCGGTCCCGTCGGACGGGCCGCTCGCGTCCCTGCCGACGCTGCGGCTCGAACCGCTGACCGCCGACGAAGCACTGGTCGCGGCGCGCTCGATGGCGCCCGCGGACGCGAACGAGGGCGTTCTCGCCGTGCTCGCCCAGGAGACCGGGGGCAACCCCGGCGCCCTCCGCGAGCAGGTCGACGCGCTCACCCCGGAGCAGCGGACCGGCACCGAGCCGCTCCTGCTCCCCCTGCGTCCGACGGCGACCGGCGAGGCGATCGCCGACCGTTCCCTCGAGCACGAGAGCGAGGGAGGACGCGATCTGGACGTCCTCGCCCGCCTCGCGCTCGCCCCCGTCGCACGCACGGCGGCGTGGGACCGGGACACCGTCGACGACCTGGCCGACGCCGGGCTCGTCGCGGTGCGCGGCCAGAGCGTCACCGTCCGCGACCCGCTCGTGCGATCGGTGCTCTGGTGGCGGATGTCCGCTCGACAGCGGCGCGCCGGGCACACCGAGCTCGCCGGCGTGGTCGCGGAGTCCGACCCCCGTGCGGCGACCTGGCACCGCAGCTTCGTCGACGACGTCCCGGACGTGGTCGGTCTGCTGACCGCGGCCGCGGGCTACGTGGCGGACGGCGTGCCGAACGCCGCAGTGGCCCTCGCCGAGCGCGCCCTGCACGTCGGCTCCGGCTGCGAGGACGAGCGCGCGGCGCTCCTGGGCGTCGCCGAGGCGATGCTCGCGAACCGCATGCTCGGGCTCGCCGCACGGTACCTCGCCGCGATCCGGCCGTTCCGCCGGACCGCCGACGAGGTCCGCCGCCTGCGGCTGCTGTACTCCGTGCAGTACCTGCGCGGCGAGGTCGTGCACGCGGACGAGCTGCTCGTGCCCGTCGCCCCGGACGCACCCGAAGCGCCCGCGGCGGCAGGACTCCTCGCGACCGTCGCGAGCTTCCGCGCCGAGTCCTGGGACCTCGAGCAGGCCCGCGACCTGCTCGCCCGGGTCGAGGCGCTCCGCCCGGCGGTCGACGTGCACACCGCGGAGATCGCCACCGCGGTGTCGCACCTCGTCGACGCGATCGACGGCACGCTCGCGCCGGACACCGAGCTCTACGACGGCCTCGCGACGTCGCAGCTGCTCGCACTGTCCGACCCCGCGCTGCTCCTCGTCGCGCACGCCCTGAGCCTCGGCGAGCGCCACCGCAGCGCCCGCCGGGTGTTCGCCCTGGCGATGGCCCGCAGCCAGGAGACCCAGGCGGTCTGGACCGAGGCCGCCCGCTACCTGTCCGCCGAGAACGAGCTGCGTTCCGGCAACTACCGGCAGGCGCTCCGGGCGATCGACGTCTGGGACGCCGCGGCCGGTGCGGACCGGCGTCCGCCGGAGGCCTCCCGGGCGCTCGCGATCGCGTACCGGCACTTCGCCGAGGGGCGCTCCCACGAGGCCCTCGAGGTGGTGGACCGGTGCCTCGCGCAGCGGTCGACGAACCAGCTGTGGGCCACGACGGCGAAGCTGCACGCGCTCCGTGGGCGGGTGCTCCTGCTGGACGGCCGGGTCGAGGAGGCCGTGGTCGCCCTCGAGGCCGCGGACGCCGTGGGCCGCTCGATGCGGAACCCGACGATGCTCCGGCACCTCGGCGACCTCGTCGAGGGCTACGTCCGGGCCGGTCGGACGGACGACGCACGCACCGTGACGGCACGGCTCGCGGCGGACCACCACGCCCGGCCGTCGCGGTGGGGTGCCCTGGTGCTCGCCAGGAGCCTGGCGCTCGTCGCGGACGACACGACCCGCGACGCCGCGCGGCGCCGTGCGCTGGAGCTGTTCCAGCCGCACGACTCGCAGTACGAGCGGGCCCGCACGTTCGCCGCGCTCGCCTGCGTCGGCACCGCGGCGGAGCGTCCGCGGCTCGGTGCCGCTGCGGCGGCGTCGTACGAGGCAGCCGGGCTCCGGCGGCCGCTCGTGACGCCGGTCGCGAGTGCGGCGATGCCGTCCTTCGCGGCCCCGTCGTCGGTGCGCTCCGTCCCGAGCGCGCAGGCGCCGGGATCCCCGCGGAGCGTGCCGGACGCGTCGGCGGTGCTCACGACGCTCACGGCCGAGGAGCGCGCGGTCGTGCAGAAGGTGACGGAGGGCTACCGCAACCGCGAGATCGCCTCGTCGCTGTTCATGTCGCAGCGGACGGTGGAGCTGCGGCTCACGCAGATCTACCGCAAGGTCGGCGCGCGCTCGCGCTCGCACCTGGTGGCGCTGCTCACGTGACGGGTCGCGTCCGCCACCGCGGTGACGTGGACGCGACCCCCTGACGGACGGGAGGCCCGGTACCAGCTGGTACCGGGCCTCCCGTCCGTCGTCGTCCCACCCTGGTGACCGCCGGGTCCGGTTGCGGGAGACCGCACGACCGTCGCCGCGGCGCACCGCGGCGGCGGGGAACCGCAAGAGGGGCGGGCGGCCGTTGCCGGGGCCTCCGCCGCGGTGGAGGCTGCTCCTGCACCGACCGTCGTGCCCCCTGGAGGGGACCCGTCCGCGGACCCTCGTCCGGTACCCGAACCGTCGGCCACGAACGCCGTCGTCCGCCCCCGCCTGATCCGGGGGCGGGCGGCGGTCCGGCCGGCGGACCCGGATGCGCGGCAGACCCGACGGCGGTCGGTGCCGAACTCCCCCAGCAGTCCCACCGATCGGACACCAGATGTGCGGCATCATCGCGGCCCGTGTCACCGACGACGCCACCCCCTACCTGCTCGACGGTCTCGAGCGGCTCGAGTACCGGGGGTACGACTCGGTGGGCGTGGCGGTGCGGACGGCGGCCGGGACGATCGAGACGGTCCGCTCCGTGTCCCGCGTCGGCGACCTGCGGGCGCGCGTGGCCGAGCACGCGGCGACGGTCCCCGTGGCCAGCGCGGCGACCGGTGCGGGGATCGCGCACACCCGGTGGGCGACCCGCGGCGCGGTGAGCGAGCGGAACGCCCACCCGCACGCGGACTGCTCCGGGCGGATCAGCATCGTGCACAACGGCACGATCGCGAACGCCGGGTGCCTGCGGAGCTCGCTCGAGGCGCAGGGGCACGTGTTCCGCTCCGAGGGCGACTCCGAGGTCGTGGCGCACCTGGTCGAGCGGGCGTTGACCGTCGACCCGGACCTCATGCTCGCGGTGCAGCTGACCACGGCGCAGCTCGAGGGGTCCTGGGCGGTCGTCGTCCTGGACGCCCGGGACGGCCGGATGGTCGCGGCGGCTCATCGGTCGCCGCTCGTCGTCGCCCGGTCGGACCGCGGGGACTTCGTGGCGAGCGACGTCGGGGCGATCGCGCCGTGGTGCGAGACGTTCGTGCCGCTGCGCGACGGGGACGTCGTCGAGCTCGGCGAGGCGTGGTCGTGGTCGTCCGGTGGGCTGGCGGTCCCCGTGCCGTTCCCGACGCCGGCGCCCTTCGCCACGGACACGCCGGACCGCGGGGACCACGCGGACCACATGGCGAAGGAGATCGGCGAGCAGCCGGCGATCGTCGCCACGATCCTGGACCGGGTCGGCCGCCGGACCGTCGACGGGAGCACCTGGGCCGGTCTCGGGCTACCCGCGTTCGACCGGTTGGCGGTCGTGGCGTGCGGGACGTCGCTGCACGCCGGGCAGGTCGTCGCGGGCGTGCTCCGACGACTCGGAGGGGTCCCGACCGACGTCGTCGCGGCGAGCGAGTCCGACCAGGTGGTCCTCGCACCGGGCACGCTCGTCGTGGCGATCAGCCGGTCCGGTGAGACCGCCGACGTGCTCCGGGCGCTCGACCGGTTCGAGGACCGCAACCCGGTCCTCGCGCTGACGAACGACGTGCACTCCTCGCTCGCCCGCCGCGCCGACGCGGTGCTCGACTGCGACGCGGGGCCCGAGGTCGGGGTCACCGCCACGAAGACCTTCACGGCGCAGGTGGTCGTCGGCGTGACCGCGGTCGTCTCGGCGCTCGTCGCCTCCGGGCGGCTCGATCCCGCCCGGGCGGCCGCCCTGGTCGACGAACTCGCCGAGCTGCCCGGACGGATGGCGGCCGCGGCGGCGGTCGCCGCCGACCGGGTGCCGCTGCTCGCCGCGACGGTGCGGGACGCCCCGGGCTTCCTGTTCCTCGGCCGGGGTCCCGGGCTGCCGTACGCGGCGGAGGGCGCCCTGAAGACCACGGAGCTGAGCTACCGGTGGGCCCAGGCGCACCCCGCCGGCGAACTCAAGCACGGCCCGCTCGCCCTCGTCGACGAGGGCATCCCGGTCGTCGTCGTCGACCACGGCGACCACCGGCTCCGGGCAGACGTCGCCGAGGTCCGGGCCCGCGGGGCGCTCGTCGTGACCATCGGCGGCGCGGACTCCGACGTCCCGGCGCTCACGGCGTCCCGGAACGCGACCGCGGACCTCGCCTGGGGCCGCGGGACCGCTCCGTGGGGGCCGGTCGAGGCGGTCGTCCCGCTGCAGATGCTCGCCCGGGAGCTCGCGCTGCAGGCGGGGTGCGACGTCGACAAGCCGCGGGGCACCGCGCGGGCGGTGGGGGGCGCATGGCCCGTCACACCCGGGTGAACCGGGTGACGGTGTCCGTCGCCGTCACGGCCGCACTCGTCGTCCTCGTCACGGTGGTCGTGGTGCTCGTCGCCGTCCTGCCCGGCTGAGCGTCCGGCCGGGCGTCGGCTGGGCCCGGCCGAGCGTCGGCTGGGCCTGGCCGAGCGTCGGCTGGGCCCGGCCGAGCGTCGGTCGCGTCCGGCTGGGTCCGAGGTGCGCCCTGTCATCCTGGTCGCCGTGACCGCTGCCCCGCCGCTCGTCTTCGTCGCCGTCCTGGTCGGCGCCCTGCTGCCCTTCGTGCCGTTCCTCGGCCGCGTCGCCCGGATCGCCGCGACGATCGTGCACGAGGTGGGGCACTGCGTCGTGGTCGTGCCGTTCGGCGGACGCATCGAGCGGATCGACCTGCACCCGGACGGCTCCGGCGAGGCCTGGGTCCGACTCGGCCGCGTCCCCGCCGCGGTGCGGTGGGCGGTCCGGATCGCGAACCTGTTCGCTGGCTACAGTGCGCCGGTGTGGGCGGGTGTGCTGCTGCTCGCCGGGGTGCTGCACGGCTCCCGGTGGCTGCCGGTCGTGGTGCTCGGCGTGGTGGGGCTCGTCGCCCTGGCGTTCGTCCGGAACTGGTTCGGGCTGCTCGTGGTCGTCGGCTTCGACGCGCTCGCGCTCTGGGTGGCGCTGCGTCCCTCCGAGGCCACGGTGCTCGTCGTCGCCGGCGTCGGGGCGGCGTTCGTCGTGGACGGGGTCCGCTCGGTGGTCGCCGTCGCGCGGTGGCTGCTGACCGGAGCCCGCGTGCAGACGGACTTCCACATCGCAGCGGCCGAGATGCGCCTGCCCGCCGCGGTGTGGTTCGTGCTGTTCGTGGCCGTGAACGCCGTCGCGGTGTGGCTGGCCCGCGACCCGCTGCTCGTCGTCTGGGACACCCTGGCCACCGGCGTCCGCGCCCTGTTCTGACCCGCGGCACGGCAGCACGCGGGCGTAACCGGGCGCCGCACAGCCCCCACGGCGGCCGTCGGGGTGCGAGAGTACCCGCACGACCCACACCCGGAGGGACCCCATGTCACACGACGGCCACGGCTTCACCACCGAACAGGTCCACGGCGGGTTCCGGCCCGACGCCGACCACGGCGCCCGGGTCCCCGCCGTGCACATGACCTCCGGCTTCCTGTTCGAGGACTTCGACCAGGCCCGCGACCGCTTCGCCGGCAACGACGACGGCTACACGTACACGCGCCTCGGCAACCCGACGAACGCCGACGTCGAACGGCGCATCGCCCTGCTCGAGCGCGGCGCCGAGGCGATCCTCGTCGCGAGCGGCCAGGCGGCGGCGACGGTCGCGTTCCTCGGTCTGCTGCAGGCCGGCGACCACGTCGTCAGCGCGCAGAGCATCTACGAGGGCACCCGCGGGCTGCTCCTGCAGAACCTCGGCCGGCTCGGCATCGAGGTGGACTTCGTCGCCGACGCCCGAGACCTCGACGCGTGGGCCGCGGCCGTCCGTCCGAACACGAAGGCCTTCTTCGCCGAGACCATCCCGAACCCGAAGAACGACGTGCTCGACATCGCCGGGGTCGCCGCCACCGCCCACCGCGCCGGGGTCCCGCTCGTGGTCGACAACACCCTCGCGACGCCGTACCTCGTCCGTCCGGTCGAGCACGGCGCTGACGTCGTCGTGCACTCCGCGTCGAAGTTCCTGTCCGGCCACGGGTCCGGCCTCGGCGGGGTCGTCGTGGACGCCGGCACGTTCGACTGGTCCGCCGCCCCGGAGCGGTGGACGCACCTGACGACGCCCGAGCACGCCCTCGGCGGCCGCAGCTACGTCGACGTCCACGGCCCCCGCGCCTGGGTGGTGTACGCGCGGGACGTCATCGCGTCCCGCATCGGTCCGACACCGTCGCCGTTCAACGCCTTCCTGCTCCGCCAGGGCATCGAGACCCTCAGCCTGCGCGTCGAGCGCCACTGCGCGAACGCGCTGGCGGTCGCCACCTGGCTGGACCAGCAGCCGGAGGTGACGAGCGTCGACCACGCGGGCCTCGCTTCCAGTCCGTACCACGACCTCGCCCAGCGCTACCTGCCCCGCGGAGCCGGGTCCGTCTTCGCCTTCACGCTCGCCGGTGGCGAGCCGGCGGCGCGGGCCTTCATCGACGCCGTCGAGCTGTTCAGCCGGATGACCCACCTGGGCGACGTCCGCTCGCTCGTCCTGCACCCCGCCACGACGACGCACGCCGGTCGGACGCCCGCCGAGCGGGCCGCGCAGGGCATCGACGACGGCCTCGTCCGCCTGTCCGTCGGGATCGAGGACGTCGCGGACCTGCTCCGCGACCTGGAGCGCGGGTTCGCCGCGGTCCGCAGGGTGGTCGGCTCCACGGCCGGCCGGGAGGCCCGTGGCGCGTCCGCCGCGGGCCGTGCGGCGACGCAGGTGGCGTGAGATGGCGGACCTGCAGCACTTCGGGTACTTCTTCTCGCGGGGCTTCGGCCCGCAGGCGTGGGGGCGGGCGGACTGGGACTGGGGCCACGACTGGACCAAGCCGGACCTGTACCAGCAGTCTGTTCGCGCCCTCGAGCAGGCCGGCATGGACCTGGTGATCGCCGAGGACGCGATCTCCCTCGGCAACCCGTCCACCCTGGACCTGCGCATCCGGCAGGCCTACGGCGGCCCGAAGCACGACCCGTTGCTGCTGGCGCCGTACCTGTTCGCCGCCACCTCGCACATCGGCATCGCTCCGACGGTGAACGCCGGGATCACCCCGCCGTACCTGGCCGCCCGGCAGGCCGCCACGCTCGCGCACCTGTCGTCGGACCGGTTCGGCCTGAACGTCGTCACGGACACCGGGAGTGCCCGGCACGTCGGCGCGGCGCCGCTCCCCCACGACGCCGCGTACGACCGGGCCGAGGAGTGGATCACGCTGCTGCGGCGGCTCTGGCACTCGTGGGGCGACGGGTACGTCGGTTCCCTTCCCGACTGGCACTTCGCGGACGGGGACGCGCTCGACGCCTTCCACCACGAGGGCGCGTACTTCACCGCCGACGGACCGCTCAACGCGCTGCCGCTCGACACGGACCCGGTCGTGGTCTCCCCCGGCGGCTCCGGACGCGGGCTCGGCTTCGCCGGGACGCACTCGGACGTGCAGCTCGCCCTCGCGCCGCTGTCGGCCGCCGCCGTCCGGGAGTACCGCGCCCGCGTGCTCGCCGCCGCGGCGGACGCCGGTCGGAGCGCCGACGACGTGCGCGTGCTGTTCGTGGTGAAGCCGGTCCTCGTCGCCTCGGCGGAGGAGGCCGACCGGCTCGTCGACGCGTCCGCCCACCCGACCGACGAGGCGCTGCTGGCCGCGGCCGTGGCGTGGTCGAGCGACTCGGAGACGGACCTGACCGTGCTCGACCTCGACGCGCCCGTGCCCGCCGGGACGTTCGGCGAGCACGTCTCCGCCGGGACGATCCGCGGCCTGCTCGGCGACACCCCGGACGCGCCGCTGCGGGAGCTCCTGACCCGGAAGGCACGGCTCGGGCGGCTGCGCACCCGGGATGGGTTCGTCGGCACGGCCGAGGAGTTCGCGGACTTCGCCGAGGAGCTCGGCGCCGACGCCGACAACGACGGGTTCATCCTGTCCGGCGACCTGCACCCGGCTCAGGTGTACCGGATGACGGGCGACCTCGTCCCCGTGCTCCGACGCCGCGGGCTGCTGCGGCGGGAGTACGGGGACGGGGGTCTGCGGGGGAACCTGTTCGACTTCTAGTGGCGGACGGGCTCGAGGACGTTGGACTCCTCGACGTCCCGGACGTCCGCGGCGGTGCGGAGGATCTCCTCCCGCGGGGACGCCGAGGCGATCGCCCAGAAGTAGACCACGAGCGAGAACACGGCCACGACGACGATGTCCACCCAGAGTGGGAACACCGGGTGCGTCAGCGGGCCGAAGTCGCTGAGGAACACGATGAGGCCCATCCCGACCAGGTACGGCAGCAGCCACTGCGCCGCCTTCCAGTCCCACCGGGGGCGGACGCTGGTCGCACCGCGGAACACGTTGTTCAGGACGATGACGACCGCGCCGATGAGGATCGCGACGCCGAGCTTCCAGTCGGTGTCCCACCCGGTCCACAGGATGATCAGGTTGGCGATGATGAAGGCCACCGGCGACAGGACCGACGCGATCGGCATCCGGTAGGGGCGCTCGACCTCCGGGATGCGCTTCCGGAACGCCCCGAGGGCCAGCGGCGCCCCGGCGTACATGAGCACCGACGCGCTCGTGATGAGGCTGACGAGCCCCTGCCACGACGGGAACGGGGCGAAGCACGCACAGCCGACGACGAACGCGGTCACGAGGCCGACCCACGGCACGCCGGCCTTCGTCGTCCACTCGAACGCCTTCGGGAAGTAGCCGTTGCGGCTCAGGCCGTACGAGATGCGCGTCGTCGCGGTCACGTAGATCAGGCCGGTGCCCGCCGGGGAGATGATCGCGTCGACGAAGATGACCACCGCGAGCCAGGTCAGCCCCGCGGCCATCGCGATGTCGGCGAACGGGCCGGTGTACTTCGTGAAGTCGGCGGTCGCCCACGAGCCCTGCACCGCCCCGGACTGCAGCGCGCCGAGGAACACGACCTGGAGCAGCAGGTAGATCACGAGCCCGATGACCACGGAGCCGATGACGGCGCGCGGGATGTCGCGCTTCGGGTTCTTCGCCTCGCCCGCGAGCTGGTCCGCCTGCTCGAAGCCGAGGAACGCGAAGATGATGCCCGAGGTCGACACCGCGGCGAGGATGCCCTTCGCCCCCTGCGGCAGGAAGCCGTCCGCCGCCGTGAAGTTCTCGCCGTGGAAGCCGCTGAAGGCCAGCACGATGATGACGAGCAGCGGGATCGCGACCTTCCACCAGGTCGCGGCGGAGTTCGTGTTCGCCAGGATCCGGACGCTCAGCAGGTTGATCACCGTGACGACGGCCATCAGGACGATCGCGACGGCGATCCCCGCACCGGTCAGCAGCTGCTGCGTCTCGCCGCCCACGACGACGGTGTGCAGCCACGGGTGGGCGAACTGCCAGTGCTGCGCGTACTTGATCATCGCCTCGACCTCGATCGGGGCGACCGTCACGGACTGCAGCCAGGAGAACCAGCCGAACGACGCTCCCGCGATCCCGCCGAAGGCGATGTGCGGGAAGCGGGCCGTGCCGCCGGCGATCGGGAACATGCCGCCGAGCTCGGCGTGCACGAGCGCGAGGACGAGGACGGCGACCCCGCCGATCACCCACGAGATGATCGCGGCCGGGCCGGCGGTCTTCAGGGCCTCCTGCGACCCGAACAGCCAGCCGGAGCCGATGATCGATCCGGTCGAGGCCCAGATGAGCCCGATGAAACCGACGTTGCGCTTCAGGCCGGAGTCCGGCAGCGCCTGGGTCGTGGTGGTGTCCACTGCAGCTCCGTTCGACGGGGCGACCCCATCGGACGGAGTCGCGCGTCACGATGCTGGCACTGCGCGGGCCCCGGTGGCGGATTGTTTAACACGATGGAAACAAGAGCACTGTACAATTCCACAGCCTTCCGGCCGGACGGGTCAGGACTTCTTGCTGTGCTTCTTCTTGCTGTGCTTCTCCTTGCCCTTTCCCTTGTCCTTCTTCGTCTTCCCGTCCTTCTTCTCGCTCTGCTCCTCGTCCTGCTTCTTGCCCGGCTTCTTCTTGTCGGACTTCTTCTTCTTCTTCTTCTTCTGCTGCTTCTCGACGTCCTGATCCTCCTCGCCACCGAGCTCGGTGTCGTCCGGCGCCCCCGGCTCGGCGAGCACGACGACACTGCCGGTCTCCGCGGCCGCCTCGACCGGCGCCTCGCTCACCTCGGGCGCCAGCGCGTCGTCCACCCGCTCGACGATGATCTCCGCCCCGTCCTCAGCGAGCCGGAGCAGCGCCTGGGCCGCACGCACCCGCGTCGTCGTCCGCCGCGCGAGCACGTCGGACCGTGCCCCCTCGAGGAACGCGCGCAGGCTCCGCTCGACGCCCGACCGACCCCGCGGCGCCGCACGGTCGAGCCGGTCGAGCTCCCCGGCCACCCCGGCCGCGTCGTCGGCGACGGCTTCGTCCCGGACGGCGTCGACCAGGGCGGCGACCGCGGCGGCAGCACGCTCGACCGCGGGCGACCGCTGGTCCAGGACGACGAGCATCTCGAACACCGACCCGTACGACAGGGTCTCGAGGCGCACGGGCTCGGCGCCGCGACCCCGGAGCACCAGCCGAGACTCCGGCATCGGCAGCCACGCGACGACGGCCGCGACCGAGGCCACCGACCCGACGATCCGCTCGTACTCCGCCAACCCCACGCGTTCCTGCTCTCGCAGCCGGACACGGATCGCGATCTCCTGCACCACGCGACACACCCTCTCGTGCACCGGTCCGGGTCCCTCCCGAACCTGATCCGGACAGTAGTCGCCAGCGCTCCCGCGAACAGCGAACGCCCCGGCATCGTCCAGGGGACGACGACGGGGCGTTCAGACAACACCAGCGCCTTTGCGGGCACTGACCCTTCACGGGCACTGACCCTTGAGGAGCACTGCGACAGCGGCTCGACGTCCGGCGATCGGTGGAGATGGGGGGAATCGAACCCCCGTCCATCGCTGCGCTTCGACGTCTTCTACGGGCGTATCCGGATGAGGCGTTCTGCTCGGCTCCGTCCTTTGCTACCGGCTTCTAGAACGACGAGCCCAGTCTCAGTGCAAGTCCCGCACGGCCCTGAGGCGCAACCGTGCAGCAAGTCCTCTGGATGACGCCGGGATCAGGTTAGGGGACGGTCACCTGGCCGACGGACTTCATGTGCTGGGCTGCTTACGCAGCGAGAGCGAAGTCAGTGCGCTTGGAATTGGCACTTGTTGTTTTCCACGGATCGTTCACGAGATGACCGTGGGTCCTCGGCCCGCTTCCCGTCGGCACACAGGCAATGTCGAAACCGATCATCCCCGTACAGGCCGGAACGTGCGAGCCGCTGTCGCGCTGTGGAGTTGTCAAGTGCTCCGGATCGGAGCGGTCCCCCAGTCTAGCCGACGAAGGGGAGGTCTGTCACTCGCCGAGGCGGTTCCGCGAGCGCATCGCCCGCTCGGCCTCGCGCTTGTCGGTCTTCTCCCGAAGCGCCTGACGCTTGTCGAACTCGCGCTTGCCCTTGGCGACCGCGATCTCGACCTTCGCGCGACCGTCGTGGAAGTAGATCTGCAGCGGGACCAGTGTGTAGCCGCCCTGCGCCGTCTTGTGCGAGATCTTCACGATCTGCTGCTTGTGCAGGAGCAGCTTGCGCTTCCGCCGCGGCGTGTGGTTGTTCCACGTGCCCTCGGTGTACTCCGGGATGTGCACGGCGTCGAGCCAGGCTTCCCCGGCGTCGATGAAGGCGTAGCCGTCGACGAGCGAGGCCCGCCCCTCGCGGAGCGACTTCACCTCGGTCCCGGACAGGACCATGCCGGCCTCGTACGTGTCCTCGATCAGGTAGTCGTGGCGCGCGCGACGGTTCGTCGCCACGATCTTCTCGCCGCGTTCCTTCGCCATGGTGTTCCCTTCCGAGGTGTTGGTCCTGCTGCCCGTCCTGGCGCAGCCCTCCAGCCTAGTGAACAGCGACGGGGCCGCGCACCTTCCCGGCGCGTCGACCCCGTCCCGCGTGGCGTGTGGGCGATCAGACCCGGAGGTACCGCCGGATCGCGATGGACGCCGAGATGCCCGCGAGCAGCACGCCCACGACGATCACGGCCGGTACGACGACCGCGGCGTCGGACATGCCGATGAAGGACGTCTGCGGGAACCGCTGGGACAGGTAGTTCCGGACGAAGAACCAGACCACCGCCAGGATCGCGCCACCCGACAGGACCGCGCCGATCGCCGCGGCGATGACCCCCTCGAGCACGAACGGGGTCTGGATGAACCGGTTCGACGCTCCCACCAGCCGCATGATGCCGAGCTCCCGACGTCGACTGAACGCGGAGAGCCGGATCGTGGTGGCGATGAGCAGGACGGCGGCGACGAGCATGAGCGACGCGATGCCGATCGCCGTGTACGACGAGGCGTTCAGCAGGTTGAAGATCGGCTGCAGGTAGCCGCGCTGGTCGACGACGCTCTGCACACCGGCGACCTTCGACAGGCTCTCCTGGAGCACGTCGGCCTGCGACGGGTTCTTCAGGTTCACCCAGATGGTCTCGTTGAGGTACTCCGGCTTGACGAACTCGGTCGCCGGCGAGTCCTTGAACTGCTGCTTGAACCGGTCGTACGCCTGCGCCTGGTCCTCGAAGTACGTCTTCTCGATGTACGGCTTGAGGGTCGACGAGTCGAGCTGCGCCTCGACCTGCTGCCGCTGCTCGTCCGTGACCTTCGCCCCGGTGCAGTTGCCCGTGGTGTCGGTGTCCGTGCAGAGGTACACCGCGACCTGGGCCCGGTCGTACCAGTAGCCCTTCATCTGGTTGATCTGCATCTGGAGCAGGATCGCCGTGCCGACGAAGGTCAGCGAGATGAAGGTCACGAGGACGACGGACACCACCATCGAGACGTTCCGGCGGAGACCGGACCCGACCTCGGACATGACCAGCCCGAGCCTCATCGGATGAGCCCCGGGATCGTCTGGATGCCGGTGGTGTTCGAGACGCCGGCGCCGCGCTGCACGGGGATCGCCTGCGTCTGGTACCCGCCGGACTGCTCGTCACGGAGGATCGTGCCGTTGGAGAGCTCGATCACCCGGCGCTGCATCTGGTTCACGATGCTGGCGTCGTGCGTCGCCATGAGCACGGTGGTGCCTCCCTGGTTGATGCGTTCGAGGAGCGCCATGATGCCGGCCGAGGTCGTCGGGTCGAGGTTGCCCGTCGGCTCGTCGGCGAGCAGGACCGCGGGCTTGTTCACGACCGCGCGGGCGATCGCGACACGCTGCTGCTCACCACCGGAGAGCTCGTGCGGCATGCGCGTCGCCTTGCCGGCGAGCCCGACGAGCTTGAGCACGTCGGTGACGGCCTCGCTGATGAAGCCCTTGCTCTTGCCGATCACCTGCAGGGAGAACGCGACGTTGTCGAAGACGTTCTTGTTCGGCAGCAGGCGGAAGTCCTGGAACACCACGCCGAGGTTGCGACGGAAGTAGGGGACCTTGCGCGACGACAGGGCGCCCAGGCGTTGCCCGAGCACGTGGATCTGCCCCCGGGAGGGCTTCTCCTCCTTGAGGACGAGACGCAGGAAGCTCGACTTGCCGGAGCCGGAGGCACCGACGAGGAAGACGAACTCACCCTTGAGGATCTCGAGGGAGACGTCGTCGAGCGCCGGACTCGGGTTGCCCGAGTAGACCTTGGTGACGTGGTCGAATTTGATCATGACCGGATCAGGGTAGGTCGCCCGGTCCGGAAAACCGCCGAGGCGCGCGGCTCAGGTCCGCCGCGGCGGCCCTCAGTCGTCGTCGCCCTGCTTGCGCCAGCGGATGCCCGCGTTGATGAAGCCGTCCAGGTCGCCGTCGAACACGGCTGAGGGGTTGTTCACCTCGTGCTCGGTCCGCAGGTCCTTGACCATCTGGTACGGCGCGAGGACGTACGAGCGGATCTGGTCGCCCCAGCTCGCGGTGATGTTGCCCGCCAGCTCCTTCTTCTTCGCGTTCTCCTCTTCCTGCTTCAGCAGGAGCAGGCGCGACTGCAGGACGCGCATGGCCGCGGCACGGTTCTGGATCTGCGACTTCTCGTTCTGCATCGAGACGACGGTGCCGGTCGGGATGTGGGTCAGGCGGACGGCGGAGTCGGTCGTGTTGACCGACTGCCCACCGGGGCCCGAGGACCGGAAGACGTCGACGCGGATGTCGTTCTCGGGGATGTCGATGACCGCGGTCTCCGGCATGAGCGGGATGACCTCGACCGCCGCGAAGGACGTCTGGCGCTTGCCGGCGGCGCCGAACGGCGACATCCGGACCAGGCGGTGCGTGCCCGCCTCGACCGACAGGGTGCCGAACGCGTGCGGCGCGTCGACCTCGAACGTGGCGGACTTGATGCCCGCCTCCTCCGCGTAGGAGGTGTCCATCACGGTGGTCTTGTAGCCGTGCTGCTCGGCGTAGCGCAGGTACATGCGGAGGAGCATCTCGGCGAAGTCCGCCGCGTCGACCCCGCCGGCACCCGCACGGATCGTGATCACCGCGGGGCGGTCGTCGTACTCGCCGTCGAGGAGCGTCTGCACCTCGAGGTCGCTCATCGTCTTCTGGATGGCCTTGAGCTCGGCGGCGGCCTCGTCCGCGGACTCCTGGTCGTCGGCCTCGTTCGCCATCTCGACGAGGACCTCGAGGTCGTCGATGCGCTGCTCGGTGTCGGTGATCTTCCGCAGCTCGGCCTGCCGGTGCGAGAGCGCGCTCGTCACCTGCTGCGCGTGCTCGACGTCGTCCCAGAGGTCCTGGGCACCCGCCTGCTCGCTGAGTTCGGCGATCTCACGCTGCAGGCGGTCGACGTCGACCACCGAGCGGATGTTGCCGAACGTCTCGCGGAGGGCGGAGAGCTGCTCGGAGAAGTCCAGTTCGACCATGGTCACCGATCCTACCGGCGTGCGTCCGGGGCCGCCGACCGGGAGGCACGCCCCACCGCCGCCACGCCGGTCGCGTCCGACGCCGCCTACCCTGGTCGGATGGTCTCACGACGCGACGCCGCCGTCCGGCTCGACATCCCCATGGAGATGGCGAGCCGGCACGGGCTCCCCGCCCACCTCTCCGAGGCGGAGCTGTCGGCGATCGAGTCGGACCCGCCCGCCTGGCTCGTGCAGTCGCGGGCGAACCGGACGGGGGCCAGGAAGGTCTGGACGGACCTCACCTGCTCGATCTGCGGGGACACCGAGACGGCTCGACCGAAGAAGTGGTGGCCGGAGTGGACGCTGCTCGTGTGCGACCGGCACGACCCCGAGGACGCGCCGGCACCCGCACCGGGACACGCCCGGTACGCCGTGCACGGGGTGGGCACCCGGTTCGTCGCGCTCGTCGACGAACCGGCCTGACCGCCGGAAGCAGCGTCGGCGGGTCTCAGCTGCATCGGGGTCAGCGGCCGAGCACGGGCGTGCGTGCGGCCATCCCCGCGGCACCGGCCCGGACGACCGCGTCCGGCAGTGCGGCGAGGAACGCGTCGACGTCGGCCTGCGTCGAGGTGTGCCCGAGCGTGATGCGCAGCGCGCCGCGGGCGTCCTGCTCGGAGAGCCCCATCGCGAGCAGCACGTGCGAGGCCTCCGGCACGCCGGCCTGGCACGCCGAACCGGTGGACACCGCGACCCCGGCGGCGTCGAGCAGGAACAGCAGCGAGTCGCCCTCGCAGCCCGGGAACGTGAAGTGCGCGTTGCCCGGCAGCCGGTCGACCGGGTCACCCATCAACCGCGCGGACGGGACGGCCCGCTGCACACCGGCCACGAGCCGGTCCCGCAGGGGCGAGAGGTCCGTGTGTGCGGTGGACGCGGCGACGCCGAACGCGACCGCGGCCGACGCGTCCTGGGTGCCGCTCCGGACCTGCCGTTGCTGGCCGCCGCCGTGGATCAGGGGCTCGACCGTGGCACGACGTCCGAGGACGAGCGCACCGATGCCGACCGGTCCGCCGATCTTGTGTGCCGACACGCTCAGCGCGTCGAGCCCGGAGTCCCGGAACGAGACCGGCACCTGGCCGTACGCGGCGACGGCGTCGCTGTGCACCGGCACGCCCGCGGCGTGCGCGGTCTCCACGATGCGACGCACCGGCTGCAGGGTGCCGACCTCGTTGTTCGCCCACAGGAACGTGACCAGGGCGACGTCCGTGGCGTCCGCGAGTCGCGCCTCCAGGCCGGCGAGGTCGACGCGACCCTGCGCGTCCAACGGGACCACGTCGACGACCGCTCCCTCGTGGCGCTCGAGCCACTCGACGGTGTCGACCGTCGCGTGGTGCTCCCCCGCCGGGACGACGATCCGCGGCCGTGGGCGGTCCTGCTGGCGGGCCCAGTACAGGCCCTTCACGGCGAGGTTGATGCTCTCGGTGCCGCCGGAGGTGAAGACGACCTCGACCGGCTCGGCGTCGAGCGACGCCGCGACGGCGGCGCGGCCGTCCTCGAGCAGCATCTTCGCGCGCTGTCCGGCGCTGTGGATCGACGACGGGTTCCCGACGGTGCCGAGCGCGTCGGTGAACGCGGCGAGCGCTGCGGGCAGCATCGGCGTCGTCGCGGCGTGGTCGAGGTAGACGGGCACGGGACTTCCTGGACGTGGGCGGCGGGGCGCGCGGTGGCCCCCGGTCGAGCGTGTCCAGGATACGCGCGGCCTCTCGTACCCTGGGTGGCATGCAGGAGACCGCGATCGACGAGACCCCCGGCTTCCGCCTCGGCGACGGCGAGCCGCGGTTCTCGGTCCGTTCCACGGACGCGACCGCCGTGACCCTGGTCGTGCAGCGCCCCGGTGACGCGCAGCCGACGTGGTACCCGCTCGAGCCGGTCACGGGGACGGACCGCTGGGCGGCCGCCACACCCGACGTCCGACCGGGCGACCGCTACCACCTGCTCGTGGACGGACCGGACGGGCCGCGGCACGGGTTCGACGCGTCGCGACCGCTGCTCGACCCGTACGCCCGCGGGATCGTGCGTGCCGACGCCGGCTCCGGCGGCGGCTCCGGCTCTGCGCGCTGGACGAGCGAGGTCGTCGACGACGCGTTCGACTGGGGCGGCGTGGTGAAGCCGGTCGTACCGCTCGACCGGGCCGTCGTGTACGAGGCGAACGTCCGCACGCTGACCGCGGCGAACCCGCACGTGCCCGAGCACCTGCGCGGGACGTACGCGGGCGTGGCCCACCCGAGCACGATCGCGCACCTGCACCGCATCGGCGTCACGACGATCGAGCTGCTGCCCGTGCACGCGTTCGACTCCGAGGCGTGGCTCCGCGACGCCGGTCGGGAGAACGCGTGGGGGTACAACTCCCTCGGCTTCTTCGCCCCGCACGCCGCGCACGCCTCCGCCGAGGCGCGGGCCGCCGGCGCCTCCGGGGTCCTGCGGGAGTTCAAGGGCATGGTCCGGCTCCTGCACGAGGCCGGGATCCAGGTCGTGCTCGACGTCGTCTACAACCACACCGCAGAGGAGGGCCTGGGCGGTCCCACCTCGTCGCTCCGCGGACTCGACGGCGCGTCCCACTACCGGTGGACCCCGGACGGCGACGCGTACTACGACACGACCGGGTGCGGGAACACGCTGAACACCTCGACGGACGCCATCGCCGACCTCGTCGTCGACAGCCTCCGCTACTGGGCGCGCGAGGTCCAGGTCGACGGCTTCCGGTTCGACCTGATGGCCGCGCTCGCCCGCGACGACCGCCACGTCTTCGACGCGGCGCACCCGCTGCTCGACCGGATCCGCCGGCACCCCGACCTGCAGGACGTGCTCGTCGTCGCCGAGCCGTGGGACGTCGGACCGGACGGGTGGCGCACCGGGGCGTTCGGTGCCCGGACGAGCGAGTGGAACGACGGCTTCCGGAACACCGTGCGGCAGTTCTGGCTGACGGACATCGCCGAGGAACGGCGGAACGGTGCGCCCTCCGCGGGGATCGGAGCGCTCGCCGGGGCGCTGACGGGGTCGCGTGCGCTGTTCGGTCCGGACCGCGGTCCGACGGCGAGCGTGAACTTCGTCACCGCCCACGACGGCTTCACCCTGCTCGACCTGGTCTCGCACGACCGCAAGCACAACGAGGCGAACGGCGAGGAGAACCGCGACGGGTCGGACGACAACCGCTCGTTCAACCACGGCATCGAGGGCGACACCGCCGACCGCGGGGTGCGCGCCGCCCGGGGTCGGTCGATGCGGAACCTCGTCGGCACGCTCATGCTGTCCGCCGGCGTCCCGATGCTCACCGCCGGCGACGAGCGGAGCCGCACGCAGCACGGCAACAACAACGCGTACGTCGTGTCCGAGGACCTGACGCCCGTCGACTGGTCCGACGACGAGGACGCCGAGTCGATGACCGAGGCGGTCGCCGCACTCGCCCGGCTCCGGGCCGCACACCCGGCGCTCCGCCCCACCCGCTACGGCGTCGAGGGGCAGGAGACCCCGGGAGCGACGCGGATGTCCTGGTACGGGCCGGACGGCGGTGCGATGACCCCGGAGGGGTGGGACCAGCCGATCCACCGCGCGGTGCAGTGGTTCGCCGAGTCGACCCCGGTGCACGAGCCGGCCGACCGGGTGCTCGTCGTCGTGCACGGCAGCGGGCGGACGCGGGACCTGACGCTGCCGGTCCGCGACGACGTCGTCGGGTACCGCCTGGCCTGGTCGAGCGAGAAGCACCGGGACCACGAGCGGGTCCGCCCGGCCGGGCAGGTCTTCACCGCCTACGGCCCGGGCATCCACGTGTTCGAGGTGGCGTAGGGCGCCTGGGGCCGATCCGCGCGTCGGGCCGGGCGCCTTCCGGTACCGATCCGCGCGTCGGAGGCGGTCCCGAGCGTCGGAGGACGATCCGCTCGTCGGAGGTCGTTCCTTCCGACTCCCGATGCGCGGATCGGCTTCCCACGTCGGCTGCGATGGGCAGGAACGTGCACGGCGCCGTCCTCCTCCACAGGCCGCACGGCGCGCCCGGTCGTGCACAGGCCGCGTCTTCCGGGGAACGCTGGCCCCGCAGCCGGGTAGCGTCGGCTCCGTGGCCACTGCAGACCGACCCCGCCGACCGAAGATCGGGCGCATCCCGATCACCCGACTCACGCCGACGACCCCGAACGGGTTCCCGTCGAAGGCCTTCGACGGCGAGGTGATCACGTTCGGTGCGACCGTCTTCCGCGAGGGACACGGGGTCATCGGCGCCGACCTCGTGCTGGAGCGCCCCGACGGCGGCACCCGCACCGTCCCGATGACCTTGGTGGGCGCCGGCACCGACCGGTACGAGGCGACCGTGCAGGTCGACCACACGGGCGTCTGGACGTGGCATGTCGAGTCGTTCTCCGACGACTGGGCGACCTGGATCCACGGGGCACGCCTGAAGATCGCCGCCGGGGTGGACACCGAGGCCACGCTCCTCGACGGGGCGGTGCTGCTCGACCGACTCGCGGCGGAGACCGACTCGACCGCCGCCGCGCGTGCCGCCGAGCGGGTCCGGGACACCGAGCTCGACCCGGCCGAACGACTCGCCGCCGTCGACGACCCGCGGATCACCGGCGAGGTCGAGGACGCACCGCTCACCTCGCTCCGCACGCACTCCCCGACCCAGCTGCTCGACGTCGAGCGCACCCGCGCCGGTGTCGGCGCCTGGTACGAGTTCTTCCCCCGGAGCGAGGGCGCGAAGAAGAACCCCGACGGGTCGTGGAAGAGCGGCGACTTCCGCACCGCGGCCCGACGTCTGCCCGCGGTGGCCCGCATGGGCTTCGACGTCGTCTACCTGCCGCCGATCCACCCGATCGGCACCACCGCACGCAAGGGCCCGAACAACACGCTGACCCCTGGTCCGAACGACCCCGGCAGCCCGTGGGCGATCGGCGGGCCGGAGGGCGGTCACGACGCGATCCACCCGGACCTGGGGACCGAGGACGACTTCCGCGACTTCGTCGAGACGGCGAAGAACACCGGGATGGAGGTCGCGCTCGACTTCGCCCTCCAGTGCTCCCCCGACCACCCCTGGGTGCAGGCGCACCCGGAGTGGTTCACGGTCCGCGCCGACGGATCGATCGCCACCGCCGAGAACCCGCCGAAGCGCTACCAGGACATCTACCCGATCCAGTTCGACTCCGACCCCGAGGGCATCGTCACCGAGGTCCTCCGGGTCCTCCGGCACTGGATCGCCTTCGGTGTCCGGATCTTCCGCGTCGACAACCCGCACACCAAGCCGCTGTGGTTCTGGGAGCGGGTCATCCGCGAGGTCCGCGACGAGCACCCCGAGACTGTGTTCCTGGCCGAGGCGTTCACCCGCCCGGCGATGATGCGTGCCCTGGCCGAGGCCGGGTTCCAGCAGTCCTACACGTACTTCACGTGGCGGAACACGAAGGACGAGATCGAGGACTACTTCACCGAGCTCAGCCACGAGACGAGCGCCTACCTGCGCCCGAACCTGTTCGTGAACACGCCGGACATCCTCACCGAGTACCTGCAGTTCGGCGGCCGTGCCGGCTACAAGGTGCGGGCTGCGCTCGCCGCGACGGGGGCGCCGACCTGGGGCATGTACGCCGGGTACGAGCTCTTCGAGGACGTCGCCCGCCCGGGTTCCGAGGAGAACATCGACAACGAGAAGTACGAGTACAAGCCCCGTGACTTCGCCCTGGCCGAGGCCGAGGGGGCGAGCCTGGCGCCCTACGTCACGATGCTCAACCGGTTCCGGCAGGCGCACCCCGCGCTCCGGCAGTTGCGCAACCTGCACGTGCACGCGGCAGAGGACCCGGCGATCGTCGTGTACTCGAAGCACCTGCCCGGCGAGTTCATCCGTTCCGGCCGCGCCGACACGGTGATCGTCGTGGCGAACGTCGACCCGCACTCCGCCCGCGAGACGACGGTGCACCTCGACCTCGCTGCCCTGGGACTACCGACCGAGCAGCCGTTCGACGTCCGCGACGTCGTGACCGGCCAGCGTTGGGTGTGGGGCTCGTCGAACTACGTCCGCCTGGACGCGTTCCAGGAGCCCGTGCACCTGCTCGTCGTGGAGGGACCCCACCGATGACCGACCGTGACCCGAAGGGGACCCCGCCGATGGGTGCCGACCAGCCGAACTCCGCCAGCGCTCCTGACAGCCCGGCATCGACGCCCGCCGCCGACCGAGGACAGGGCCCGAGCGTCCCGCCGGTGCCGCCGCCCCCGCCGCCCGTGCGTCGTCCGACCGTGACGCCGCCCGCCGACGCCTCAGGCGGCGCCGACGAGCCGCGCTACGAACCGCGCGTGTCCGCTCCGGGCGAGGACCTCCCCGGCGCGCCGGAGGTCTCCCCCGAAGCTCCGGACCGCGGCGTTCCCGAGTCCGCGACGCTCGGCGGACAGGCCACCGCTCCGTCCGGGTCCCAGGAGCCGACAGCGGCGAGCACCACCGCGACGACGAGCACCGCGCCGACCCCGAGCACCGACTCCGGTGCGCCGTCGCCCGACGGACCGCGGCCCGCCCCGGTCGAGGACTGGCTCCGGCAGCAGGTCGCCGAGGGCCGCTGGTCCCGCCCGCACGACGTGCTCGGGCCGCACCCGGTCGACGGTGGGACGAGCGTCCGGGTCGTCCGACACCTCGCATCGTCGGTCCGGATCGTCCGCCCCGACGGCGACGACGTCGAACTCACCCACGAGGGCGACGGCATGTGGGCCGGTGCGACGCCCGGCACCCTCGGCCGCTACCGGGTCGAGGCCGACTACGACTTCGACGAGTCCACGGACGCCGACGACGCGACCTGGACCACGGACGACGCCTACCGCTTCGCGCCGACCATCGGTGAGCTCGACCTCCACCTGTTCGGCGAGGGTCGCGACGAGCAGCTCTGGCACCACCTCGGCGCCCACGTCACCACGATCGACGGCGTCGACGGCGTGGCCTTCACGGTCTGGGCGCCCCGTGCCACGGCCGTCCGGGTGATCGGCGACTTCGAGGGCTGGGAGGGTCGCACCACCGCGATGCGCCGCCTCGGCGACATCGGTGTGTGGGAGCTCTTCTGGCCGGGTGCCCTGGTCGGGCAGCGGTACAAGTTCCAGATCCTGACCGACTCCGGCTGGGTCGAGCGGGCGGACCCCTTCGCCCGTCGGACCGAGGTGCCGCCGGCGACCGCCTCCGTGATCACCGCGTCTGACTACACGTGGTCCGAGGGCGACACCGCCTGGATGGAACGCCGCGCGCAGAGCACCACGCACGACGCCCCGATGAGCGTGTACGAGGTGCACCTCGGCTCCTGGCGTCCGGGGCTGTCCTACCGCGAGGTCGCCGACCAGCTGATCGGGCACGTGCAGCACCTCGGGTTCACGCACGTCGAGTTCCTCCCCCTCGCCGAGCACCCCTTCGGCGGTTCGTGGGGCTACCAGGTCACCGGGTACTACGCCCCGACCGCCCGGTTCGGAACGCCGGACGACCTCCGCTACCTGATCGACCGACTGCACTCCGCGGGCATCGGCGTGATCATGGACTGGGTCCCAGGCCACTTCCCCAAGGACGAGTGGGCGCTGGCGAAGTTCGACGGGTACGCCCTGTTCGAGCACCCCGATCCCCGACGCGGCGAGCAGCTCGACTGGGGCACCTACGTGTTCGACTTCGGGCAGCCGCAGGTGCGGAACTTCCTGGTCGCGAACGCGCTGTACTGGCTCGAGGAGTTCCACATCGACGGTCTGCGCGTGGACGCCGTCGCGTCGATGCTGTACCTCGACTACTCCCGTACCGAGTGGCTGCCGAACGTGCACGGGGGCCGCGAGAACCTCGAGGCGATCTCCTTCCTGCAGGAGACGAACGCCACGGCGTACAAGCGCTACCCCGGCATCGTCATGATCGCCGAGGAGAGCACCTCGTGGCCGGGCGTGACCCAGCCGACGAGCGCCGGCGGTCTGGGTTTCGGCCAGAAGTGGAACATGGGGTGGATGCACGACTCCCTCGAGTACATCGAGCGCGAGCCGGTCCACCGCAGCTACCACCACGACGAGATCACGTTCTCGCTCGTGTACGCGTTCAGCGAGCAGTTCACGCTGCCGATCAGCCACGACGAGGTCGTGCACGGCAAGGGCTCGCTCTTCGGCAAGATGCCCGGCGACGAGTGGCAGAAGCTCGCGAACGTCCGCGCCTACCTGGCCTACATGTGGGCGCACCCCGGCAAGCAGCTGCTCTTCATGGGCCAGGAGTTCGCGCAGCCGTCCGAGTGGTCCGAGGCCCGCGGCCTCGACTGGTGGCTCCTCGACGACCCGGGGCACCTCGGCGTCCAGAACCTCGTCGCCTCGCTCAACCGCGTCTACAAGGACACGCCGGCGCTGTGGACGCACGACTCCTCGCCCGAGGGATTCGAGTGGATCGAGGGCGGCGACGCCCCGCACTCCACACTCGGGTTCCTGCGCAAGGACGGCGACGACCGACTGGCCGTGTTCGTGAACTTCTCGGGCGTGCCCGTGGAGCGGCGCTTCGGCCTGCCGTCGGCCGGCCAGTGGGACGAGGTGCTCAACACCGACGCCGTCGAGTACGGCGGATCCGGGGTCGGCAACCTCGGCTCGGTCACCGCGGACGAGACCCCGTGGGCGGGCCGCCCCGCCTCGGCACACTTCGTGGTGCCGCCGCTCGGTGCGGTCTGGTTGCGCCTGGCTCGCTGACGCGTCCCCCTGACGGACGGGAGGCGCGGTGCCGGCTGGCACCGCGCCTCCCGTCCGTCACATGGTGCGCACCCGTGCGACGGCATCGGCCCCACCAGATGGTCCCGCAGCAGCGAGACGGTCCCGGAACGCCGAGACGCCGCCGGATCCGGCGGCGTCTCGGCGGATCGGCGGCGTCTCGGCGACGTCGCGCGAGGACCGCGCGCTAGTACAGCGCGTTCGCGAGCCGACGACGCGCCACGACGACCCGCGGGTCGTCCACACCGACGAGCTCGAAGTACTCCACGAGTCGGACGCGAAGGGCCTCGCGCTCGGCACCGAACACGGTGGGGACGAGGTCGAGCAGGCGCCCGAACGCGTCCTCGACGTGCCCGCCGCTGACGTCCAGGTCGGCCACGGCGAGCTGCGCCTCGACGTCCTGGGGCGCAGCGGCAGCAGCGCTCCGGATCTCGTCCGCTGTGCGGCCGGAGAGCCGGTCGAGCAGCGACACCTGCGCGAGACCGGCGACGGCCATCTGGTCGTTCGGGTCCTGCGCGATCGCGGTCTTGTACTCCTGCACGGCGGCGGCGTAGTCACCGCGCTCGATCGCGTCGTAGGCGGCCTGGTGGTGCGGCGGCAGCGGCTCCGGCTCGGGTTCACCCTGCGGCTCCGCGGCGACGTCTCCGGACTGGCCGTCGACGCGCACACGCCCGGTCACGCCGTTCTGCTCGGCGGCGGCGACGACCTGCTCGAAGACGTCGCGGACCTGCGCCTCGGGAAGCGCACCGACGAAGAGCCCGAGCGGGCGCCCGCCGATGACCGCCGCGACGGTCGGGATGGACTGCGCCTGGAACGCCTGGACGAGCTGCGGGTTGGTGTCCGCGTCGACCTTGGCGAGCACGACACGACCGTCGTACTCGGCGGTGAGCTGCTCGAGGATCGGTGAGAGCTGCTTGCACGGCCCGCACCACTCGGCCCAGATGTCGACGATCACCGGGACGACCGAGGACAGCTCGAGCACGTCCTGGAACGTCTGGTCGGTGACGTCGAGCACGAGCGACGGGACGGCCGGCTCGGTCGTCGACGGCGCTGCACCTGCGGTCGCGCCCTGCGGTGCCCCCGGAGCGGGGGCGACCGGGGCGGTTGGGGCTGCCGGACGCTGGGCCCGGTCGACGAGCGACGACAGGTCGACGGCTCCGCGGAGACCGGACGGGGTCGGGGGGACGTTGGTCATTGCACCTCACTCGCTGCGGTCAGGCCCTGCGTGAACCCGAGCAGGACCACCTTGTCATCACTTCCGACGGGCGGCACGGAGAAGAGCAGCTGCACGCTGTACGTGGCGCTGATTCCCTTCGTGCTGGAGTCGACGCCCGACAGCGCCTTGACGGCACCCTCGGTGTTCACCTCGGCACCGGCTGCGGTCGGCGTGACCTTCTCGATCTCGTCCAGGTCGGCGGACACGAGCGCACCGGCACCGTCGGTCGCGATGGCGATCGCGCTGTCGTCGGGGACCTGGGACGAGTACTCGATCTTGGCGGTGTCCGGCAGCGATTCGGACTTCTTGTCCTTGTACGCCTTGCCGATGGTCGACCGCAGGCCGTCGCCGTCGGACTCGAACAGCGACGCCGACGAGCTCTCGCTGTCCTTCGACAGCACGTCACCGTAGGCGGCGGCGATGTCGTCCGGCGCGATGCGGAGCAGCTTCGTGTTGCCGGCGAGCTGCGCGGCACCGAGGGACGTCGGCGCGAGGCTCGGCACCTGCGCCGCGGCCTCGAGCGACACGTCGTACGCGACCTTGTACTCGTCGCGTGCGCTCGCCTGGACCATCGTGAGCGCCTGCGGGGCGGTCTTCGCGGTGCAGTCCTCGGCCACGATCGCGAACACCGTGCGCGGCCAGGTGTCCGTCTGCTGCGGGAGCGCGACGCACACCTGCTGCGCGGAGATCGCCGGCGGGGCCGCCGCCTTGTCGTCCTTCGCGCGGATGGCGTAGTTGGCCTTCCGGAAGTCGAGCGCGGCACCCGTGAAGCGCGACTCGAGGAGCGACGCGTCCTTGGCTTCGTCGGCCTTCTGTGCCACCTCGGCGACGCGCTGCACGATCTTCTGGATCTGCTGCTTCGACGCTGCCGTCGGCTCGTCCTGCTCGGCACCCGCGGTCGCCGATGCGGTCGGCGTGGCGGTCACGTCCGCGGAACCGCCCTGCGGCCAGTAGTCGGACGAACAGCCGGCGAGCCCGAGCGCGCCGACGAGCACGATCGGTACGGCGATGAGCGGACGGCGCCCACGACGACCGCGGCTCGGCACCTGGGCACCCGCTGCGGCGGCCCGGCGGGACGCGCGCACCCGGGGCGGCCTCGTCCCACCGCTGCGACGACGCGGACCGCGCCCCCGACGCTGGTGCAGGAACGCCCAGACGAGCAGCGCGACGCCGCCGACGAGGAACAGGCCGCCCGCGACGAGCAGTGGGCCGACCGACGGGGTCGCGGTGTCCCGCGGCCAGGTCACGGACACGTCGGTCGGTGCAGCGTCCTTCCCGTTGCCGAGGACCACGAGCGACACGTCCGACGGCAGCCGCACGGTGAACTGCCCCGCACCGGGCCACTCCTGGTACCAGAGGTCGCTGCCCGACGGGTCCGGGACGCTCGAGGCACTGCCGGTCGTCTTGCCGACCAGGCGGTCCTGCTCGGCGTCGAACCGGAGCGTGGTGTGCTTCGCGTCGCCGATCCAGGCCTGCACGTCGCTCGTCTTGCCGTAGGCGGCGAAGACGTCGCCGGAACCGGAGACGTTGATGCGCTGGTACCCGGGGTTGGCGTTGAGCGTCGTCCCCGGAATGACCGTCACCGGGGCGGATGCCTTGCTCGTCGACTGCGCGACGAGCGAGGACGGTGGCGCGAAGACGGTTCGCTGGCCGACAGCGAGCCCGACGAGCAGCAGACCGATGACGAAACTGACGATCGCCAGGACGAATCGCACGGATCTTCTCCCTACCGCGCCGGGGTGGGGGATGTCGGCGCGCGAATCAGCGCTCCAGGATAGCGAGCGACCCTGGACATCGCATCCCTGCTCGCTGAGCCGAACGCTCACGGGCCGCCCACCTCGAGCGCGCACCGCACACCGCGCCGGTCGGGAGCCGGCGGCGAGCCCGGCTCAGCCCCGCCGGTGGCGCCGCCACTACAATCGTCCGCGGGCCAAGGGCTGGCCCTCCGCCGACCCCCAGGAGCAACACGTGGCGAACGACGAGGCCGAGTTCGGGACCGAGCTGCGCGGGTACCGCCGCGACGACGTGGACCGGGCCCTGGGCGACCTGCGCCGGGAGCTCATCAAGTCGAACAACGACCGCGCCGAGGCCGCGAAGGAGATCCGTCTCCTGCAGACCCGCGTCTCCGACCTGCAGGGCGAGCTCGACGAGGCCGGGACCCCGACCTACAGCGGACTCGGCACGCGCCTCGAGTCGACGCTCCGGGTCGCCGAGGAGCAGTCGACGCGCCTCATCAGCCAGGCCGACATCGACGCCCAGCGCCTGCGTGCCGCGAGCCGGAACGAGGCCGACCGCCTGCTCCGCGAGGCCCGGCAAGAGGCCTCCGAGACGCTCGAGGACGCCAGGAGCCGCGCCACCGACGAGCTGTCCCGCGCCCGCGCCGAGTCCGCCGACACCATCGAGCGTGCCCGCGCCGAGGCCGGCCTGCTCACGCAGGACGCCCGCAACGAGGCCGCCGCGATCCGGGGCGCCGCCGTCACCGAGGCCGCCGAGGTCCGCTCGGTCGCCATCCGCGAGACGAACGCCCTGCGTGCCCGCGTCGAGCACGAGGTCGCCGAGCTCCGCGAGACCGCGCAGCGCGACGCCGCGCAGGCCCGCGCCGCGGCCGAGGAACTGGACCGCGAGACCGAGCACCGCCGCAGCGTGTTCGAGGCGGAGCACACCCGTCGCACGGCCGACCTCGAGCGCGAGGAGACCGACCGGCGCACGGCCCTCGACCGCGAGGTCACCGAGGGTCGCACGGCCTGGCACCGCGAGCGCGACGAGCAGCAGCGCGAACACGCCCTGGCGCTCGAGGAGGGCCGCGCCGCCCTCGAGTCGGAGACCGCGACCCGCCGCGCCGACCTGGACGCCGAGCTCGGGGAACGCCGACGCGTGCACGACGAGGAACTCGCCGCCGCCCGTGCCGGCTGGGAGCGCGAGCTCGCCCGTGCCCGAGCGGCGCTGGAGCAGGAGGCCGAGGCCCTCCGCGCCCAGCTGCGCGTCGACGAGGAGCAGACCCGCGTCGAGAACGCCCGCCTCGTGCAGGAGACCTCCGACCGCATCGCCGACGAGCTGCAGCAGCACAGCGCTCGCATCGAGCGGGAGCGCGCCGAGGCCGACGCCGCCGCGGAGCGCGCCGCCCGTGAGCACGCCGACGAGCTCGCCGCCCGCCGGGAGCGCGAGCACGCCGAACTGGACGCCGAGGTCGCCGACCGTCGCCGCGCCGAGCTCACCGACCTCGAAGCCGAGCGCGCCGCCCTCCAGCAGGAGGTCGAGACGATGCGCGCGGTCCTCGCCAAGGAGCGCGACGAGGTCCGCTCCGAGATCGCCCGCGAGCGTGAAGCGGCCCGCACGGCGCTCGAGTCGGAGCTCGCCGCCCGCCGCGACGACGCCGAGCAGGAGTACCTGCAGAAGCACCACGAGACCGTCACCGAGACGCAGAAGTACCTCGACGAGGCGAACCTGCAGCTCGCCGAGGCGACCCGCCGAGCAACCGAGGCCCGCGAACGCGCCGAGCGCCTGCAGCAGGAAGCCGACGACCTCGAGCGCTCCAGCACGGCCGACGCGCAGGAGCACGCCCGGACGATCGTCGCCGACGCCCAGCAGCGCGTGCACCGCATGGTCGCCGACGCCGAGGAGCGCACCGCCGCGATCGAGGCCGAGGCCGAGGACCGCCTGGCGGCGATCCGGACCGAGCGCGATGCCGTCGCCGGCTACCTCGAGAACCTGCGTGGCGTGCTGACGCACGCCACCGGACTGCTCGGTTCCGGCGCACCGGACGCCGGTCGCGACACGGACGCGGACACGGACACCGCGACGGACGTCACCACCCACTGACGGTGACCCGGTCTGGAGGCGCGACCCGCGCCTCCAGACCGGGCCTCGTCGTCGGGACGGCCGGGTGGGCCGTCAGGCGGAACGGACCGGCAGGTCGGTGTGCGTCGGCAGCGGCGCGCTGCCGGGCACGACGAGGTCGGCGATCGTGTCGAGCACGATCCGCACGTACCGCTCCCCCACCCACAGGTGCTTCGCGCCCTCGATCGGCACGACCCGGACGTTCGGCGCAGGAGCGAAGCGACGCGCGGCCTCGTCCGGGCGCAGGAAGTCGTCGTGCTCCGGGACGAGCGCGACCACGGGCACGTCGACGGACGCCCAGCGTGCGAGTTCCTCGTCCGAGGTGCGGTGCAGGGGCGGCGACAGCAGGACCACCCCGGCGACGGTGCCGGCCGCGACGTGCTCGAGCGCGTGCTTGAGGACGACCTCGGTGCCGAAGGACCACCCGACGAGCCACGGCGTGGGGAGCCCGCGCGCGGTGACCTCGCGGACGGCGGCGCGCAGGTCGAAGCCCTCGGAGACACCGTCGCCGAAGGCGCCCTCGGACGTCCCGCGTGGCGAGGAGACCGACCGGAAGTTGAACCGCAGGACCGCGATGTCGGCGAGTTCCGGCAGGCGGGCCGCGGCCTTCTTCAGGACGTGCGAGTCCATGAACCCCTGCGCCGTGGGCAGCGGGTGCAGGGTGACGATCGTGCCGCGAGCGGGGCGTCCCAGCGGTTCGGCGAGCTCACCGACGAGCGTCAGGTGGTCGTCCGTGTACAGCTCGACGTCGGTCCGCTGTGCCGGCAGTTCGGTGTTCGAGCGGATCTCGGTGCTCATGCGATGCTCCAGCAGTGGTTGTGCCAATGGCGGCGCGACGCCAGGTCGGCCTCGTCACCGAGGACACCGTCGGCGCGCCAGACGACCACGTGCGCGGTGCCGGGCAGGACGGTGCCGCCGCAGCCCGGGCAGACGTACTCCTTCTGCGCGGACGCCGCCGAGACGGGCTGCACGGTGAACGTACGGCCACGCCGGACCTCGGTCCGCTTCCAGGACGACATGAGCCGGTCGAAGCCCGTGGGTTCGTCCTCGGGCTCGGGTCCGTGACCGCGGGGACGCCGCGGTCGGTTGCTGCGCGGCACCCCCGGCGCCGATCAGTACCAGTTGTAGGACTGGCTGTGGCCCCAGGCGCCGCACGGCGTGCCGTACACGCCCGAGATGTAGTTGAGGCCCCAGGTGATCTGCGTCGCCGGGTTCGTCTGCCAGTCGGCGCCGACCGTGCCCATCTTGCTGCCGGGGAGCGCCTGCGGGATGCCGTACGCACCACTCGGGTTGTAGGCGTTCACGCGCCAGCCGGACTCCTTGTTCCAGAGCAGCACCAGGCAGTTGAACTGGTCGGAGCCCCAGCCGCGGGCCGCGACCATCTCCTGGGCGATGGCCTGCGCGCTGCCGGGGTTCGGCGTGGCGGCCTGGGCGGCGATGGTGTTCGTCGCGGTGACCTTCTTGGTGGCCGTCGTGTCCGCGGTGTCGTCGGTCTCGGTCGCCGGCGGGGCGGTCACCTTCGGCGCGGGGACCGTGACGCCGTAGCCGTCGCGGGAGACCTCGAAGTCGCCGTAGGTGCCGTGCGCGGTGTACTGCTGCGGTTCCACCGGGGCCTTGACGAGCACGGGTGCCGAGACGGCCGCCTGCGCCACGTCCGGCTGCATCGGGTTGAAGAGCGAGCCGCCCACGAAGCCGAACACGGCGAAGAACGAGAGCGCGGGGATCGTCGCGCGCTTGCGCATGAACGTGTTCACGCTGCGGGCGGGCTTCGGTGCGGCGGCGACCGCTCGGCGCTGCTGCACGGCACGGCGCTGCTTGACGACCCGCGGGTCGGCCGGCGTCCGCGGGACCGCGGCGTCGAACGTGGAGCGCGCCGGGGCGCTGACGGGTGCGGCGGGGATGGACGCCGTCGCGACCGCGGGGGCCGCGTGGAGGACCGCGTGCTCCGCCGTGCGGAGTCGTTCACGTGCCGCGCGACGCTCACCGACGACCGTGTGGTCGAGGAGCTCGCTGCTGCCGCGGTCGGAGCTGAAGTCTGCCGTGTGCCTGCCCATGAGTCCGACCAGGATAACGGAATGGTCACGCAACCGGAAGCACCGGCACCCAGCGCGTCGCCGGATCACCGGGCCAGACGATGCGGGGAGTCGTCAGCGGACGGCGAGCATGACCTCGACGACGGCGTCGAGCAGCGCGTCGACCTGCGCCTCGCGGTAGCCGCCGTGTTTCGGTCGGAAGACGATCGACCGGACCTCGGTGAGGCTCAGCGGCTTGCCGTCGCGGAAGTACCCGGCGAGGCGCTGGGCGAAGGCGTCGACGTCCTTCGGGTGGTACCCGGTCCCGAGCGGACTCGTGCGGGCGAAGCGCTGCCCGTCCGGACGCTCCAGGCGGGCGACGACGTCCGAGGCCTTCGAGCGGGCCTCGGCGTACCAGGCCTTCTTGCCGACGTCGGCGATCTCCCGCTCGCGCTCCCGGGCGGCGAACGCGTCCTCGAGTCGCTCGAGGGCGGCGTCGACGTGCGCCGTGGAGTACCCGCCCTTGCGCATCGAGAACGCGGTGGCGCGGATCTTCGCCGCCTCGATCCCCGGCGCCGTGTCGGCGGCCGTGTAGGCGCGGCGGGCGTCCTCGAGGAACCGGTCGACCTCGTCGACGTCGTACCCGAGGGCGCGGCGGTCTGCGGTGGGGAAGGTGGTGGCCACGGCGACATTCTGCCAGCACCCGACCCTGGCGCTGGCTGGACGCGCCCCGAGCACGCCTGTCAGTGCACGACGGTCAGTGCACGACGATCAGGAACAGGACGTACGCGACGGCGGCCGAGGGCAGGATGCTGTCGATCCGGTCGAGCAGTCCCCCGTGCCCCGGCAGGAACGACGAGATGTCCTTGATGCCGAGGTCGCGCTTGATCATCGACTCGGTGAGGTCACCGAGGGTCGCGGACCCGGAGATGAGCACGCCGAGGACGATGCCGGTCCACCACGGCAGCCCGAGCAGGAGCCACACGACGACGATCCCGACGAGGATGCTCGCCGCGACCGATCCCGCGAAGCCCTCCCAGGTCTTCTTCGGGCTGATCCGCGGCGCCATCGGGTGCTTGCCCAGGTTGAGCCCCGTGGCGTAGGCCCCGGTGTCGACCGCGACGACCACCAGGATGAACGCGATCACCCAGAGCTCACCGCGGGGCTGCGCCGACAGCAGGACGATGCACGCCCCGAGGAGCGTGATGTACGCCTGGACGAACAGCCCGTTCGTCAGGTCACGGGCGACGTGCCCGGCCGGCGGCTTCTCGCGCGCGAAGGCGACCTCGACGAGCCGCCAGACCACGATGAGGACGATCCCGCCGAGCACCGCGAAGAGCGCCGCCACCTGTCCGCCGAGGAACGCCAGCGGCACCATGCCGACCGCGGCCGCGACGCTCGGGATCCGCGGCACGTCGCGCCCCGCGAACCGCATGGCGCTCGCGAGCTCGTACACGGCGACACCGAGCAGGAACGCGGCGACGACCATGAACGCCGGCTTCCAGATGAGGAGCGCGGCGAGCATGACGACCGCGAAGGCCAGAGCGATGCCGATCGCCGCCGGCAGGTTCCGACCGGTGCGCGCCGTCAGCGCCTCGTTGCGCGCGCCGAACTCCGCCTTGCGCTGCTTGAGCTGCGCTTCGAAGTCGGCGCGCGCCGCGCGGGCACGGGCGTCGAAGTCCTGTCGGAGCCCCTTCTTCGCGGACGGGCGCGGTTGCGTGGGGCGGTCGCCGCCCGGGTCGGGGAGACGCATCAGACCTCGAGGAGTTCGGCTTCCTTCTTCTTCAGCGCGTCGTCGATCTGGTCGACGTGCTTCTTCGTCAGGGTCTCGAGGTCCTTGTCGGCGCGGGCGATCTCGTCGTCGGAGATCTCGCCCTTCAGCGCGTCCAGGTCGTCCTTGGCGCGACGACGGATGTTCCGGACGACGACCTTGTGGTCCTCGCCCTTGCCGCGCACGAGCTTCACGAACTCCTTGCGGCGGTCCTGGGTGAGTTCCGGGATCGTCACGCGGACGATCTCGCCGTCGTTCGACGGGCTGGCGCCGAGGTTCGGGAACGTCGCGATGGCGCGTTCGATCTCCTTGAGCGCGGACTTGTCGTACGGCGTGACGACGAGCGTGCGGGCCTCGGGCGTCTGCATGGACGCCAGCTGCGCGAGCGGCGTCGGCGTGCCGTAGTAGTCGACCGGGATCTTCTGGAAGAGCGCGGGGTTGATGCGTCCGGTGCGGACGGTCGCGAAGTCGTCCTTGGCGACGTCGACGGCCTTCGCCATCTTCTCGGTGGCTTCGGTCAGGACATCACTGATCACGGTGGTTCTCCTTCGGTACTGCTGTCGAGTCTAGTCAGCGGCCGGGGTCAGTTGCTGACCACCGTGCCGATCCGCTCCCCGCGGATCGCGGCGGCCACGTTGCCCTCGCCCTCCATGCCGAACACGTGCATCGGCATGCCGTTGTCCATGCAGAGGGAGAACGCGGTGGCGTCCACGACCTTGAGACCCTGGAGCAGCGCGTCCTGGTACGTCACGTGGTGGAGCTTCTCGGCCGTGGCGTCCTTCTTCGGGTCCGCCGTGTAGACGCCGTCGACGCCGTTCTTCGCGACGAGGACCTCGTGTGCGTCGATCTCGAGCGCACGCTGCGCGGCGACCGTGTCGGTGGAGAAGTACGGCAGACCGGCACCGGCACCGAAGATCACGATGCGGCCCTTCTCGAGGTGACGCTCCGCGCGGCGCGGGATGTAGGGTTCCGCGACCTGGGTCATGCTGATCGCGGACTGCACGCGCGTGGCCGCCCCGGCCTGCTCGAGGAAGTCCTGCAGCGCGAGGGCGTTCATCACCGTGCCGAGCATGCCCATGTAGTCGGCGCGACCGCGGTCCATGCCGCGCTGCGAGAGCTCGGCGCCGCGGAAGAAGTTCCCGCCGCCGACCACGATCGCGACCTCGACGTCCTGCGCGGCCGCGGCGATCTCCTTGGCGATGGTGCTGATGACGTCCGGGTTCACCCCGAGGGACCCGGCCCCGAACGCCTCCCCCGACAGCTTCAGCAGGACCCGGCGGCGTCCGGTCTTCTCGTTCGTCATGTGGCGCACCCTTCGTCGAATGTCTCGTGGGAATCTACCCGGCCGGAGCCGGTCCGGCGGAGGAGGTCGTGCCTCCGTACCGGTTCCGCGCGTGTCGCAGCGCGCGCAGAAACGGGGCCCGGAACCGATGTGGTTCCGAGCCCCGTCACGGGTTCGCTACGCGCCGACCTTGACGCGGGCGAAGCCCTGGATCGTGATGCCGGCGTTCTCGGCGGCCTTCGCGACGGACAGCTTGTTGTCCTTCGCGTAGTCCTGCTCGAGGAGCGCGACCTGCTTGCGGTAGGCGTTGAGGCGACCCTCGACGATCTTCGGCAGGGCGGCCTCCGGCTTGCCCTCCTCGCGCGTGATCGCCTCGACGGTCGCACGCTCCTTCTCGATCGCCTCGGCCGGGATCTCGTCGCGGGTCAGGTACGTCGGGTTCGCGAACGCGACGTGCTGGGCGATCGAGCGGGCCTCGGCCGCGTCGGAGCCCGAGTAGGCGATGACGACGGCGATCTGCGGGGGCAGGTCCTGGCTGGTCTTGTGCAGGTAGACCTCGAAGGCGTCGCCCTCGACGCGGACGACCGTGCGGAGCGCGAGCTTCTCGCCCAGCGCAGCGGCGGCCTCGTCGATCGCCTCGGCGACCGTCTTGCCCTCGAGCGGCGCGGCGTTGCCGGCCTCGACGTCGGACGCACCGGCGGCGGCGACCGCGGCGACGACCTTGTCGGCGAGGGTGGTGAACTTCTCGTTCTTCGCGACGAAGTCGGTCTCGCTGGCGAGCTCGACGACGGTGGCGGCGCCACCCTCGGTCGACGCCACGACGACGCCCTCGGAGGTCGCACGGTCGTCGCGCTTGGCGACGGCCTTCGCGCCCTTGATGCGGAGCAGCTCGACGGCCTTGTCGTAGTCGCCGTCGGCCTCGACGAGGGCGTTCTTGGCGTCCATCATGCCGGCCCCGAGGTCCTCACGGAGCTTCTTCACGTCAGCAAGGCTGTAGTTGGCCATTGGCTGGAGTCCTTTCTGGACTGGAGTTGTGGAGAGAGAAGGAAGGGGCGCCGAGCCGACCGGCCCGACGCCCCCGGATGTCACTCGGCGGGGGTGGCTTCGGCGTTCTTGTCGGCCTCGGCGATCGGCTCGCCGATCTCCTTCGCGGCGACCTGCGCGTCGGCGTCGTTCTCCTCGACCGGGGTCTCGGCGGCGGGCGCGGCCGGCGCGGCCTGCTCGCCACCGAGGAGCTCCTGCTCCCACTCGGCGAGCGGCTCGGCCTCTTCCTGGTCGCCACCGTTGTGGCGGGTCTTCAGGCCCTCGGCCGCGGCGTCGGCGACGATGCGGGTGAGGAGACCGACGGAGCGGATCGCGTCGTCGTTGCCCGGGATCGGGTACGTGATCTCGTCGGGGTCGCAGTTGGTGTCGAGGATGCCGATGACCGGGATCCCGAGCTTCTGCGCCTCGTCGACGGCGAGGTGCTCCTTCTTGGTGTCGACGATCCAGAGCGCGCTCGGGGTCCGCGTGAGGTTGCGGATACCACCGAGGGTCTTGTGGAGCTTGTCCAGCTCGCGCTTCTTGATGAGGAGCTCCTTCTTGGTGAAGCCCTTCGTCGTGTCGTCGAAGTCGATCTCCTCGAGCTCCTTCATGCGCGCGAGGCGCTTGGAGACCGTCTGGAAGTTCGTGAGGAGACCGCCGAGCCAACGCTGGTTGACGTACGGCTGGCCGACGCGGGTCGCCTGCTCGGCGATGGAGCCCTGGGCCTGCTTCTTGGTGCCCACGAAGAGGATCGTGCCACCGTGCGCGACCGTCTCCTTGACGAAGTCGTACGCGCGGTCGATGTAGGCCAGCGACTGCTGCAGGTCGATGATGTGGATGCCCGAGCGCTCGGCGAGGATGAAGCGCTTCACCTTCGGGTTCCACCGACGGGTCTGGTGTCCGAAGTGGACGCCGCTGTCGAGCAGCTGGCGGATGGTGACGACGGCCATGCCGTCCCTCCTTGTTCTCGGCGCACGGCTGTCAGGCCGTGCGCACGGTTGCGGTTGTGTCGGTCACGACCGGTGGTCGTGACCCCTGGCGCCCTGTCCGCACGGCCGCCCGCTCGTGAGAGCGGGACCGGTGGCCGAGAGACGCGAGTGGACGCGCGAAGTCAGCGCGCTCGGCGCGCTGCTGGAAGCACTCTAGCAGGTCTGGACGCACTGGAGGCGCGGTGCGGGTCGGACCCGCACCGCGCCTCCAGGACGTGGTGACGCTGGTGCGTCGTTACTTGGCGGACACCGTGTCACCCTCGGCCGTGATGCCCATCTCCTCGAGGGAGCGGCCCTTGGTCTCCGGGATCTTCGCGATCACGAAGAACAGGGAGAGCAGGGCGAACAGGGCGTAGATGCCGTAGGTCACGGTCAGGTTGAAGCCGGACAGGACCGGGAACGAGATGGTCACCAGGAAGTTCGCGACCCAGTTCGCCGCGGAACCGACACCGAGCGCGGTCGCACGGATGCGGTTCGGGAACATCTCGCCGAGGAGCACCCACATGAGCGGCCCCCACGTCGCGCCGAAGGACACCACGAACAGGTTCGCGAAGACCAGCGCGATGATGCCCCACGAACCGGGCAGCTGCGGCGCGCCGTCCACGATGGTGGCCTGCGAGAAGGCGATCGCGACCATGGTCAGCGACACGAACATGCCCGCGGAGCCGGCGACCAGCAGCGGCTTCCGCCCGAGCTTGTCGACCGTGAAGATCGCGATGAAGGTCACCGCGACGTTCACCACCGAGGTGATCGTCGAGATGAGGAACGAGTCGCTCTCCTTGAACCCGACGGCCTGCCAGAGCGTCGTCGAGTAGTAGAAGATCACGTTGATGCCGACGAACTGCTGCAGGACGGCGAGGATGATGCCGACCCAGACGATCGGCTGCAGCCCGAAGCGGTTGCCCCGGATGGAGCCCTTCTTCTCCTTGGACTCCTTCTCGATGCCGTCCTGGATCTCCTCCAGGCTCGTGTTCACCGTGTCGCGCGGGACGATCTTGCCCATCACGTCGCGGGCGTCCTCCTTGCGGCCCTGTGCGAGCAGGAAGCGCGGGGACTCCGGGAGCGTGATCGCGAGCACGCCGTAGACCACCGAGGGGATCACGCCGACCAGGAACATCCAGCGCCACGCGGCGAGCCCGAGCACCTGCTCCGACGCACCGCCGGCGGTCACCGCGAAGATCTGGTCGGACAGCAGCGCGGCGAAGATACCGAGGGTGATCGCGAGCTGCTGGAACGACGCCAGCCGACCGCGGATCGCTTTCGGGGACACCTCGGAGATGTACGCGGGGGCGATGACCGACGCGGTGCCGATGCCGAGACCGCCGACGAGACGCCAGATCACGAGGTCCCAGGTCGCGAACGCGAAGGCGCTGCCGATCGAGCTGACGAAGAACAGCACCGCTGCCCAGAACATGACGCGGGTGCGGCCCCAGCGGTCGGCCAGGCGGCCGGCGAAGTACGCACCGAAGGCGCAGCCGATCAGGGCCGAGGCGACCGCGAAGCCGCTGGCGGCCTCGGACAGGCCGAACTCGCCCTTGATCGCGTCGACGGCTCCGTTGATGACGGAGGAGTCGAATCCGAAGAGGAAGCCACCGACCGCCGCCGCGATGGCGAACAGGGTGACCTTCCCCTTGAACGCACGGTCCTCGCCGTGCTGGGTGGACGTGTTCGACACGGTGCTCCAGGTTCTTGCCGCCGTGCTGGGTGGCGCACGGTGCCCCGGCGGTCGGCTGGTTCGCCGTCCGAGCGGCGTTGCGTGTTCCGGAGCGCCCCAGACCCTACTCCCCGTTCGGGGCGCGGGCACAACCGGGGTGCGCGGGCGGGTCGGCCCACTCCTCCACCGGACGGGAGGCGCGGCTCCCGTTCCACAGACCGCCAGCGCCGTGCGCGGATCGCGTCCGGCGCTGCGACCCTCGGTGCATGCGGTGGAGCGGGTCACTCACGGGGACGGTACTGGTCGGAGCAGTGCTGGGCGTGTCGGTGCCGGTCGGGTCGGTGCCGGTCGGATCGGTGCCGGTCGGGTCGGTGCCGGTCGGATCGGTGTCGGTCGGGTCGGTGCCGGTCGGGTCGCTGCGGTCGGTCGGTGCGGCGGTGCTCGCGCCGGGGTCCCCGGGAGCGGCGGTGCGGGCGGCGGACGCGCAGGACGAGGCGCCGTGGGTGTGGCCGACCGGCTCACGGATCGTCGAGCGCGGGTGGGAGGCCCCGGCCGACGACTACTCACCGGGGCATCGCGGGATCGACGTCGCCGCGTCGATCGGGACGCCCGCGGTGGCGGTGGCCTCCGGCACGGTGTCGTTCGCCGGTTCGGTGGCCGGCCGCGGCGTGGTGTCGATCGACCACGGCGGCGGGCTCGTCTCCACCCTGGACTCGGTCGACCCGTCGGTCTCCACCGGGGACGCGGTTGATCAGGGCAGCACCGTCGGCACCGTCTCGGTCGGGCACTGTCCGGCGTCGGCCCCGTGCCTGCACCTCGGCGCGAGGGTCGACGGTCGGTACGTCGACCCTCTGCCGTACCTGCCGGCCGCCGAGTGGCCGGTGCTGCTGCCGGACGACGCCTGGCCGGGGTGACACGAGCGGGCCGGGCGTGCTCGGGCCGGGCGTGCTCAGGCCGAGCGTGCTCGGGCCGAGCGTGCTCGGGCCGAGCGTGCTCGGGCCGAGCGTGCTCGGGCCGAGCCTCGGCGGGCTGGTCTGCTCGGGCCGGGTCTGCCCGGCCCGGATCTGCTCCGCGGCGACGCCGGATCAGGCGCGCGGATGGGCCGTGCGGTAGACCTCCCGCAGGCGCGCCGACGAGACGTGCGTGTAGATCTGCGTCGTGCCGAGGCTCGCGTGCCCGAGCAGCTCCTGCACGGCGCGGAGGTCCGCTCCCCCGTCCAGCAGGTGCGTCGCCGCCGTGTGCCGGAAGGTGTGCGGCCCGCTCGGACCCTCCCCCGGCAGGTCCTCGAGCACACGGGCCACGATCCGGTAGGCGCCACGGGTGCCGAGTCGGCCACCCCGGTCCCCGAGGAACAGCGCACCGTCCGATCCGGATCCAGCGGCGGCGATGCGCGGACGCCCGGCCTCGGCGGGCGAACGCCCGGCCCCGGCCCCGGCCCCGGCCCCGGCGACGACACCGCGGCGTCGGTGCGCGCTGCCGCCCGTGCGGCCAGCACCGGACGACCGCGGCTGGTCCAGGCCTCGAGGGCATCCCTGGCGGGCACCCCGAAGGGCACCACGCGCTCGCGGCCGCCCTTTCCGAGCACCCGCACGGTCAGCCGGGACCGGTCGACCGCGGTCAGGTCGATCCCCACCAGCTCCCCCACACGGATCGCGGTGGCGTACAGCAGTTCGACCACCGCGAGGTCGCGGAGCGCCACCGGGTCGTCGCCAGAGGCCCGACTCGCGAGCCCGTCGAGCAGCACGCGCACCTGGTCGGACCCGACGACCCGCGGCAGGTGGGCCGCGCTCTTCGGCGCCCGGAGCCGCGCCCCCGGGTCGGTCGGCAGCACCCCGGACTCGCTCGCCCACCGGGTGAACGCTCGGACAGAGGACGAGCGCCGCGCGATGGTCGACCGCGCGAGCCCACGCTGGTCTGCCTCCCAGAGCCAGTCGCGGAGGAGCTCGAGTCCGACGCCGTCGAGGGTCGCGATGCCACGGTCGTCCGCGAAGGCCACGAGCTGCTCGAGGTCACTCGCGTACGCGCGGACCGTCTGTTCGCTGAGCCCACGGGCCGCGCGGACGTGCGTGAGGAACGCCTCCACGACCACGACGAGTCGGTCGTCCGTCTGCTCCGCCACGGCCCCAGCGTAGGCGCGATCCCCGTCACGCCCGCGCCCACCCGCCGCCGATGTGCACCACGAGCCCCTGCAGCTCTGCCAGTGCCAGCGCGTCGGCGACCTCGGCCTGCGACATCCCCGAACGGACGACGATCTCCGGCTCGACGAGCGGACGCCGGCCGAGCGCGTCGAGGACACGGAGCACCTCGGGATCCGTCCGCGCCCCGACGAGCGGGTCGGTCCGAGCGCGGTGGCGGGCGGTCCCGGCACGGTGCGGGTCGTCGTGCTCCCGGCCGTCGGGCGAGCACGACCCCGGCGCCGGGACGTCAGCGACAGAGGTCTCCGCCACGACCGCGCGGACCGGGTCGTCCGGACGCACGACGATCTGGGCCCGCCCGTCGGCGACCAGCCGGTGACACCCCACCGACGCCGACGACGAGAACGCCCCGGGGACCGCGAAGACCGGCCGGCCGAGCTGCGCGGCGTGGTGCGCGGTGTTCAGCGCCCCCGACCGAGCGCCCGCCTCGACCACGACGGTGGCGTCGCCCAGCGCAGCGATCAACCGGTTCCGCGCCAGGAACCGCCAGCGACTCGGCCTGGTCCCCGGCGGTGACTCCGCCAGCAGACGGCCCTGCCGGGCGACGGTCCGGAGCAGGTCGGTGTTGCCGACGGGGTAGAGCTGGTCGATGCCTCCGGCGAGCACCGCGACGGTGGTCGCCCCCGCAGCCAGGGCGACGCGGTGCGCGACGGCGTCGATCCCGTAGGCACCTCCGCTGACGACGGCACACCCCGAGTCCGCCGCGGCGGAGGTGATCTCGGCCGCCGCCTCTGCGCCCGCGACCGTGTTCGCGCGGGACCCGACGACCGCGAGCGTCGCCGGGTCGTCAGCCCGTGTGCCGATCGCCCAGAGCACGACCGGCGCGTGCGGTCCGAGGTCGTCCACCCGATCCGGCCACCCCGGAGCCCCTGGGACGAGCAGTCGCGCCCCGACCGCGAGCGCCGCACCGACCGTGTCGGTAGGACGTCGCGCCCGGAGTCGCGGTCCCCAACGTCCGACGGCCGCCCGGAGCGCCGTCCCGAGGGCGTCGGGATCGTCAGCACCCGCGACGTCGTCCTCGAGGGCGGTCCACAGGAGTCCCCGGAGTCCGGCGTCCCCCGTCCCGACGGCCCCCTCGACGGCGCGGAGGGCGCGCTCCGGCCCGCACGCAGCGAGCAGCGCGCCCGCCACGCCGTCGCCGGGCTCCACGAGCGCGGACCACACCACGCGGGCCGCCGCCTCTCCGAGGTCGACCCCGTGGACCCCGGGCCCGAGGGCGGTGCCGACCAGGTCCCGCCATGCCTGCTGCCGCATCAGAGCGCACCCCTGAGCGCGAGGGCCTCGTGCACGTGGTGGGTCGCAGGCCGCTCGGCACCCTCGAGGTCGGCGAGCGTCCAGGCGAGTCGCATGGTCCGGTCCCACCCCCGCATGGTCAGCGTGCCGAGGTCGAGCGCCCGGTCGAGCGTCGCCGTCGAACCAGGCTCGGACCGCCCGGCCCCGCGGAGCCAGGCCCCGGACACCTGCGCGTTGCTCGTCCATCCCGTCCCGTCGAGCCGCGCACGTGCTCGGTCCCGCGCACCGACCACGAGCGTCCGGGCCTCGGCGCTCGTCGGTGTCCCGCCGTCCGCCGCCCGGATGGACGCCGTCGTGACACGTGGCACCCGGACCCGGATGTCCAGCCGGTCGAGCAAGGGACCGGACATCCGGGCGAGGTAGCGCCGGACGGTGGACGGCGGGCACTCGCACGGCTGCGTGCCCTGTCCGGCGTTCCCGCACGGACACGGGTTCGCCGCGAGCAGGAGCTGACACCGCGCCGGGAACTCCGCGGCGCCCGCCGCCCGGTGCACCGTCACCGTGCCGGACTCGAGCGGCTGCCGGAGGGCGTCGAGCACCGCGCGCGGGAACTCCGGCGCCTCGTCGAGGAACAGCACCCCTCGGGTCGCGCGCGACACCGCGCCCGGGCGGACCGTCCCGCTGCCCCCGCCGATCAACGACACCGCGGACGCCGAGTGGTGCGGCGCCTCCCACGGCGGCCGGGTGGTCCACGAGGCCGCTCCGGCACCGGCGACCGACCGGACCGTCGCGAGCTCGAGCGCAGCCTCGTCGTCGAGGTCCGGCAGGATCCCGTGCAGGCGCTCGGCGAGCATCGTCTTCCCCGCTCCCGGAGGCCCGAGGAGCAGCGCGTGGTGGCCCCCGGCCGCCGCGGCGATCACCGCCCGTACGCCGATCGGGTTGCCGACCACGTCCGCGAGCTCCGCTGCCGGGGCGGGTGCGGCCGGGAGCTCGGGCGCGAGCACCGGGTCCACCTCTACGGGCGGCAGCAACGCTCCCCCGGCGATCGCCGCCGCGCGCAGCGAGTCCACGCCGACCACCTGCACGCCGGAGACCACGCGCGCCTCGGCCAGGTTGCCCACGGGCAGCACGACCCGCTCGATGCCGGCCTCGCGCGCGGCGAGCAGCATCGGGATGACCCCGTGCACCGGTCGCACGCGGCCGTCGAGCCCGAGCTCCCCGACGTAGGCCGTCCGCTCGGACACGTCCGGTGCCACCTCGGCGGCGGCGAGCACGGCCATCGCGATCGCCAGGTCGAACCCCGACCCGCGCTTCGGGATCGCGGCCGGGGTCAGGTTCACCGTGATCCGCCGGGCCGGGAGCGGCGACCCGGCGTTGGCCGCGGCCGCCCGCACGCGCTCCCGGGCCTCGCCGAGCGAGGTGTCCGGCAACCCGATGATGCTGAAGCCCGGCAGCTGGCTCGTGAGGTGCGCCTCGACCTCGATGCACCGCGCCCGCACCCCGAGCAGCGCGATCGCGGTCGTCCGTCCGACCCCGCTCACAGCACGCCCTCGACGTGCTCGACGCCGTGACGGTCGCCGTCGAGGTGCACCGCCACCGCGTCGATGCGGATGAACGGCGCACTCGTCTCCGGGTGCTCGCGGAACCACTGCGGCACGAGCTGCCGCAGCCGGGCGGCCTTCGCCGGCGTGATCGCCTCGAACGGGTGTCCGGCGGTCGGCCCGGTGCGGGTCTTCACCTCGACGAAGACGAGCGTGCCCCGATCCCACGCGACGACGTCGACCTCACCGGACCGACACCGCCAGTTCCGGTCGACGATCCGGTATCCCTTCGCCACCAGCCAGTCGACGGCCAGCGCTTCCCCCGTCGCTCCGATCGCCCTGCGACCTGTGTTCGTCCGTTCCACGGCGTCACCTCCGCCATTCACGATGACGGCGACTGATCACCTCGCGGCGGTCGTTCCCGGATCGGTGGAGAACACCGCGCCAGGAATGCGTTGTGGAGGAACGACGGAACCCCGGACGACACGAGGTCGTCCGGGGTTCCGGGGAGTATCAGTGCACTGGAACTCAGTGCGCTGCTGCGTAGGCTTCCTGCACCTGGGTGGAGATACGGCCGCGGCTCGAGACCTCGTACCCGTTCTCCTTGGCCCATTCGCGGATCTTCGCGAGTTCTTCCGAGTTGCCACGCTTCGGTGCCGACTTCGGTGCCGAGGCGGAGCCCGAACCGGAGCGACGGCCGGACACCTTGCGGGCGGCCGCGACGTAGTCGGAGATGGCCTCGCGGAACTTGTCGACGTTGTCGTCGGACAGGTCGATCTCGTAGTTCGAACCATCGAACGCGAATTCGACCGTGCGGCCTTCACCCGCGGCGATGGGGGAATCGTCGAGGTCGTCGACGAGCTGGACGGTGACCTTCTGTGCCATGTCTGCTCCTGTTGTCAGTGGATGTTTCCACTGCAGGTTAGCGGAATGCGCCGCCGAATGTCCGACGTGACACTGCATTTCTCCCGGAGAACATTCTCCGACAGAAAACGACGTTCACTCGTCGAGTGCGAGTTCCTTCGGCAATTCGAGTTCACGCGACGTGAGTTCCTCGACGTTCACGTCCTTGAACGTGAGCACCCGCACCGACTTCACGAACCGGTCGGAACGGTAGACGTCCCAGACCCACACGTCACTCATCGACAACTCGAAGTAGAAGTCGTGCTCGGTGTCACGGCGCACGAGTTCGACCTCGTTCGCCAGGTAGAAACGCCGCTCGGTCTCGACCACGTAGCGGAACTGCGACACGACGTCGCGGTACTCGCGGTACAGGGCCAGTTCGACCTCGCGGTCGTAGTCGTCGAATTCGTCGTCATCCATCGCTCCGACAGTCTACGGCGACACGGGGCGACCGTCGCGCCGGCTCAGCGTCCGACGAGCTCGAGTCCGTCGAAGCCGTCGAGCGCCACCGCCGAGGCCTGGTGCAGCCAGCTCTTGCGGTGCAGTTCGTGCGCCCCGACCGCGCGGATCGCGTCGTAGTGCGCGGTCGAGCCGTAGCCCTTGTTCGAGGCCCACGCGTAGTGCGGTGCGTCCTCGTGCGCGGTCGTCATCAGGCTGTCCCGTTCGACCTTCGCCACGACCGACGCCGCGGCGACGGAGGCGCAGTCCCGGTCGGCCTTGACCCGCACGACCACGTCGAGCGGTCCCGTCGCCGGGTGCATCGTCGGCGGCACGGCGCGGGACAGCCAGTCGAACGACCCGTCGAGCACGACGACCGCGCCCTCGAGGTCGAGACCGTCCGCGACGAGCGACCCGAGCGCGGCAGCCCCGGCCTGCCCGAGCGCCGGGACGATGCCCTGCTCGTCGACGACCTGCGCCGAGGCCATCCCCACCGCGGTCCGCGCCCACCGCCGGACGACGGGGACGAGTTCGATCCGGCGGGCGGCCGACAGCAGCTTCGAGTCCGCGAGCCCCTGCGGCACGCGCCCGACGTCGAGCGTGACGGCGGCGACACCGACCGCGACCGGTCCGGCGATGGCGCCGCGACCGACCTCGTCCATGCCGATCACGGTGACGCGACCGGCCGACAGCAGCCGCTTCTCGACGCGGAGGGAGGGACGGACGGCGGTCACTCGTCCCGCTGCTCCACGCCGGCGAAGACGTCGGGGTAGTCGTCGAGCCACGTCCAACGGCTCGTCGGCCACGAGATGACGAAGGCGCGTCCGGTCACGTCGGACAGCGGCACGAAGCCCTTCGACGGGGTGTCGCCGTTGTACCGGGAGTCCTTCGAGTCGTAGCGGTTGTCGCCCATCACCCAGATGGTGCCCTCGGGGACGGTCACCGAGAAGTTCGTGCCGGACGCGCGGGTCTCCCCCACCGGCAGTTTGAGGTACGGCTCCTTGATCGGCACGCCGTTGACCGACATCTGCCCGAGCTCGTTGCAGCAGGACACCTTGTCGCCGGGCAGACCGATCACCCGCTTGATGAGGTGGTCGTCGCTGTCCCCGGTGCCGAGTCCGACCTGCGTCAGGAGCCAGTCGATGGCCTTCGCAGGCTGCGTGTCCGGAGCGACCTTCGGCACGTCGGCGCCGCTGAGCCATCCGCCCGGGTCCTTGAAGACGACGACGTCCCCGCGCTTCAGGCTGACGACGTCCGGCACGAGCTCGTTGACGATCACCCGGTCGTTGATCTGCAGGGTGTTCTCCATCGACGCCGACGGGATGTAGAACGACCGGATCAGGAACGTCTTGACGAGGAACGAGACGAGCAGCGCGGCGACGAAGATGATGACGAGGTCGCGGAGGAAGGTGAGGACTCCGTTCGCCTTCTTCTTCTCGGTCCGCGGGCGCCGGCCCGATCCCTGCGTCGTGTCCGTCATGTCCGCTCTCGTTCACACCCGTGCGCGCCGGAGCGAGCAGGTACTGCAGTCCGGGTCGCCGGTGGACGACTTCCCGGACGACGGGAAAGGGCCCCCCGTCGATGCACAACCGTACATGGACGAGGGGCCCGCAGCGGCACCCGCCTCGCGGGGCTCACTGTGAAGGCGATCAGGCGTCGCGCTTCTCCTTGATCTTGCGGCGGGCCGCCTTGCCGCGCAGCTCGCGCAGGTAGTACAGCTTCGCGCGACGGACGTCACCACGGGTGACGACCTCGATGTGGTCGATGATCGGCGAGTGCACCGGGAACCAGCGCTCGACGCCGACCTGGAAGCTCACCTTGCGGACCTTGAAGGTCTCGCCGAGGCCGTGGCCCTGACGCGCGATGACGACGCCCTGGAAGACCTGGACGCGCGAGCGCGTGCCTTCGATGATGTTGACGTGCACCTTGATGGTGTCGCCGGGGCGGAAGTCCGGGACGTCGGTGCGCAGCGACGCTGCGTCGACGTGGTCGAGGAGCTGGCTCATGATGGGTTCACTCTCTGCGGACGCGCACGGGTCGCCGCGGATCGGTTGTGGAAAGAATGGTGTGTACCCGGAAACGGCGACTCCCCCGTGGCAGAGTCCAGCCAGGGCACAGCGATCAATCTTGCCACAGAACCGCGGACCCCGCCAACCGGTGCAGGATGGACGGATGATCGAACTCCGTACCGCCGCCGAACTGGACGGCCTGCGCGCCGCCGGCCGGTTCGTCGCCGACGTCCTCGACGAACTGCTCACGACGGTCGACGTCGGGATGACCCTGCTCGACCTCGACCGCGTCGCGGCCCGGATGATCGCCGACCGGGGCGCGGTGAGCTGCTACGTCGACTACCACCCGTCGTTCGGCAACTCCCCCTTCGGCAAGAACCTCTGCACGTCGGTCAACGACGCGGCGCTCCACGGGCTGCCGTACGACCGCGTGCTCGTGGACGGCGACCTCGTCAGCCTGGACTTCGCCGCGAGCGTCGACGGCTGGGTCGCGGACTCCGCGGTGACGGTGCAGGTCGGCACACCCCGCGACGAGGACCAGCACCTCGTCACGACCGTCGAGCGTGCACTCGCGGCCGGCATCGAGCAGTTCCGGCCGGGCAACAAGCTCGGCGACGTCTCGTACGCGATCGGCCGGGTGGCGAAGGACGCCGGCTACAGCGTCAACACGCAGTTCGGTGGACACGGCGTCGGCCGCACCATGCACGGTGAACCGCACGTCCCGAACGACGGACGACCCGGGCGCGGACTGAAGCTGCGACCGGGACTCGTGGTCGCCATCGAGCCGTGGCTCATGCAGGGCACCGACGAGCTGGTCCAGGACGAGGACGGCTGGACGCTGAAGAGCGTCGACGGCTCGCGCGCGGCGCACGTCGAGCACACGGTCGCCGTCACCGACGCGGGTCCCGAGGTCCTCACCCTGCGTCGCGCGCAACGGTCCGACGCCACCCACTGACGGACTGGAGGCGCGGTGCCAGCCGGCACTGTGCCTCCTGTCCGTCGATCGCGACCGGCCTACGCGTCCGGCAGCAGGTCCGGACGGACGCGCCGCGTCCGCTCCACCTGCTGCTCGTGCCGCCACGCGGCGACGCGGGCGTGGTGCCCGCTGAGCAGGACGTCCGGGACCTCGAGGTCCCGCCAGACGGCGGGCTTCGTGTACGAGGGGTACTCGAGCAGGCCGTCCTCGTGGGACTCCTCGACGAGGGACTCCGGGTTGCCGACGACGCCGGGGACCAGGCGTCCGACGGCCTCGATCATGGCCATGGCCGCGACCTCGCCGCCGTTCAGCACGTAGTCGCCGAGCGAGAGTTCCACCACCGAGCAGCGGGACGCCGCCCACGCGAACACTCGCGCGTCGATGCCCTCGTACCGCCCGCAGGCGAACACGAGGTGCTCCGACGTCGACGCGAGCGACCGCGCGATCGACTGCCGGAACGGGGTCCCGGCGGGGGTCGGCACGACGAGGGTGGACGAGCCGTCCCCGCGCAGGACCGACTCGAGCGCCTGGGCCCACGGCTCCGGCTTCATCACCATGCCGGCGCCGCCGCCGTACGGCGTGTCGTCGACGGTGCGGTGCCGGTCGGTCGTCCACTGCCGCAGGTCGTGCACGTGCACGTCGAGCAGACCGTCGACGCGCGCCTTGCCGAGCAGGGAGACGTCGAGGACCGAGAAGAACTCGGGGAAGATCGTGACGATGTCGATGCGCACGGCGGCCTAGGAGATCGTCTCGGGCCGCGAGGTGTCCTCGGGGTCCTCGAACAGGCCGGTCGGCGGCGTCACGGTCACCGTGCCGGCCTCGATGTCGACCGACGGCACGATCGCCGAGACGAACGGTACGAGTACCTCGCCGCGGTCCGCGGTGTCGATCGCGAGCAGGTCCTGCGCCGGCAGGTGGTCGACGCGTGCGACCGTCCCGACCTCGACGTCGTCCCGCAGGACGCGGAGGCCGACCAGCTGGTGGTCGTACCAGGCGTCGTCCTCGCCGGTGTCGGCGTCGGCGTCCTGTTCGACCCAGAGGATCGCCCGTGCGAGGGTCTCGGCCGCGGTGCGGTCCCCGATGCCCTCGAAGAAGGCGACCGGGTGGCCGTTGTACCAGCGGAGCTCGTCCAGCGTGATCGTCTTGCCCGACCACGGGGACTCCGCAGGAACCTGGAGCGTGAACTCCGCTCCTGGCGTGAACCGACGATCCGGGTCGTCGGTGTAGAGCTCGAGCTTGATGCCGCCCTTGAGCCCGTGCGCCTTCGTGATTCGACCCACCCGGAGCTGGGTCGTCTCCCTAGGAATCGGTGTCGACCACGTCGACCCGCACCCGCTTGCCGTCGGCGAGAGCCGAGACGAGGGTGCGGAGCGCCTTCGCGGTCCGTCCGGCGCGACCGATCACGCGGCCGAGGTCCTCGGGGTGCACACGCACCTCGAGGACCTCGCCCCGCGCGGAGGTGGAACTGGCGACGCGCACGTCGTCCGGGTGATCGACGATCCCCTTGACGAGGTGCGTCAGCGCGGATTCGAGCAAGGAATCAGGCCTCGGTCGTCTCGGCGTCGTCCGATGCGTCGGCAGCAGGGGCCTCGGGGGCCTTCTTCTCCGACTTCGGCTTGAGGACCGGCTTCTTGGCCGAGTCGGCCACGAAGGCCTGCTTCGGCTCGGCGACCTTGACGACGGACTCGGTGTTGCCCTCGCCCTTGAACTTGCCCCAGTCGCCCGTGAGCTTGAGGAGCGCCGCGACCTGCTCGGTCGGCTGCGCGCCGACACCGAGCCAGTACTGGGCACGGTCCGAGTTGATCTCGATGACCGAGGGCTCCTCGGTGGGGTGGTACTTGCCGATCTCCTCGATCACGCGACCGTCGCGCTTGGTGCGCGAGTCGGCGACGACGACACGGTAGTACGGCGCACGGATCTTACCGAGACGCTTGAGACGGATCTTGACAGCCACAATTGCTCCTGTTGCGTGTTGTTGTGGTTGAACCGGAACCGCGGGCGTGGGGGCACGCGCGGCGGAAGCTCGAAGGGAGTCGCGCACTGCTGGATAGAGGGTCGAGCAGACGCGATTCGACCGTTCATTCTTGCAGATCTCCGGCTGAGAAGCGAGCCGAGACGCGCCGGAGATCGTCACGGTGCGAGTCGGCGGACCGCCTCCAGCGCCTCGCTCGTCGCCCGGACGGCGTCCACACCGCGCGCGTCCCGGGCGCCGCCCACCACCGCGAACGGCACACCGGCGACGCGGAGGCGCGGCACCAGTCCGTCGGCGGCGGTCGCCGCTGCGGCCGGGCTCGGTTCCTGCCCGGCGCACACCACCACGTGGTCGGCCGGCACGGCGCGCTCCTGTCCGTCCTCGTCGCGGATCCAGAGCCGCCCCGGCTCGACGCGGAGGTACTCCTGCACCCCGCCGACCATCCGGACGCCGGCGTCCCGCAGCCGTCCGACCGCCACCCACCGGGAGGTGATGCCGACCCCCTGCCCGAACTTCCCGGACCGCCGCAGCACCGTGACGTCCGACCCCGGCCGGAGCACCCGTTCGGCGGCCGGCTCGCGCTGCGGGACGTCGCCGAGGACCTCGTCGGACACCGCGACGTCCCACCGCTCGCCGAACTCCCGTGCCCGGACGACCTCGTCGGGCGACTCGACCAGGAACGCCGCCGTGTCCACGCCGATGCCGCCACCCCCGACGAGCGCGACGGTCCCGGCCGGGACACCGTGCCGAAGCGCGTGCTCGTAGCTCACGACGTGCGGCAGGTCGCCCCCGGGGACGTCGAGGGTGCGCGGGACCACCCCGACCGCCACCACGACGGCGTCGCTGCCGAGCAGGTCCGACACGTCCGCGGCGTGTCCGGTGCGGACCACGGCGCCCCGTTCCTCGAGCTCGGCACGGGCGGCCCGGACCGTCGCGGCGTAGTCCTCCTTGCCCGGGACGAGCGCCGCGAGGTCGAACTGGCCGCCGAGCCGGTCGTCGGCCTCCCACACCGTGACGCGGTGCCCCCGGCGCGCGGCGTCCACGGCCGCGGCGAGGCCGGCCGGACCGCCGCCGACGACGTCGACCCGCTTCGGTTCGTCCGTCGGGCGGGACGGGAACGCGAGCTCACGGCCCGCGCGCGGGTTCACCAGGCACGAGACCGGCGCACCGACGATCGACCGGTCCAGGCACGCCTGGTTGCAGCCGATGCACGTGTTGACGAGGTCGAATCGACCGCCGAGGGACCGGTCGACGAGCGCGGGGTCGGCGAGGAACGGCCGCGCGAGGGCGACTGCGTCGAGCAGGCCGTCGGCGAGGACCGCCTCGCCGTCGCGCAGGTCGGTCATCCGGTTCGAGGCGATGACCCGCACGTCGGGGAACGCGGACGCCCGGACGACCCGGGCGATGCGTTCGGCGTACGCGAGCCACGCCCCGTGCGGCACCGCGGCCTGCACGGTGGGCGTCCGGGACTCGTGCCAGCCGATGCCGACCGAGATCCCGTCGAGCCCGAGGGGCAGCAGGTCGTGCACGAGCGCGTCCACCTCGGCGTCGGTCGTCGACCCCGGCATCAGGTCGGCCCCGGAGAGCCGGATCGTCACGGCCAGGTCGGGCACCGCGGCGCGCACCGCACGGACGACCTCGACCGCGAACCGCCGGCGCTTCTCCGGCGTCCCGCCCCACGCGTCGTCGCGCAGGTTCGTGAGCGGTGACTGGAACTGGTTGATCAGGTACCCCTCGGACGCCATGATCTCGACACCGTCGAACCCGATCGCCCGCGCCGACCGGGCCGCCGCGGCGAAGTCCTCGACGGTCCGCTCGACCTCGGCCGCCGTCAGTTCCTCGGGCACGACCCCGCGTGCGGCCGCCCACGGCAGTGCCGACGGTGCCACCGCGCGCTGCTGCCGCCCGTGCCGGTCGAGCACGCCCTGCACCAGGGCGTAGCGCCCCGCGTGGAAGAGCTGGGCGAGGATCGTCCCACCCTCGTCGTGCACGGCGGCGACGGCCACCCGGAAGCGCTCGTCCGCTCCCTCGGCGCCGAACACCGCGAAGTCCGGGCCACCACGGGCCTCGTCGCTCACCGCGATGCCGCCGGTCACGATGCACGCGGCACCGCCCGCCGCCCGCTCCCGGTAGAACGCGGCCATCGCAGCGCCGCCGTCGTCCAGCACCTCGAGCCCGGTGTGCATCGACCCCATGAGCACGCGGTTCGACAGGCGCAGCGGCCCCAGGGTCCACGGCGAGGAGACGACGGCGAGCTCGGGCACGGCAACGTTGCGCATGCCACCACTCTGCCGGACGCCGCGCCGGGCGCCGTGTTCCTTGTGCCGACCCTCCAACATCACGGGCAGGATGGCCGCATGGACATCCGCTTCACCGAGTCCCGCCCGTCGACCATCGGCGTCGAGTGGGAACTCCCGCTGGTCGACCGGGACACCGGCGACCTCGCGCCCCGCGCCCCCGCCGTCATCGCCGCCGTGCAGGAGCGCCTCGGGGACCACGACCGGGTGACCGAGGAGCTCCTCACGAACACGGTCGAGGTCGTCACGGGTGTCCACGAGACCGTCGGCGGTGCCACGTCCGAGCTCTCCGGGATCATCGGCGAGGTCATCGACGCGGCCGAACCCCTCGACGCCCAGGTGATGTGCTCCGGCACGCACCCCTTCGCGGTGTGGGACCAGCAGGAGATCACCGCCGACAGCGAGCACTACACGACGCTCATCGAGCGGACGCGCTGGTGGGGCCGGCAGATGCTCATCTGGGGTGTCCACGTGCACGTCGGCATCGACGACCGCGACAAGGCCGTGCCGATCATGAACGCGATGCTCGCGTACGTCCCGCACCTGCAGGCGTTCACCGCGTCGAGCCCGTTCTGGGCCGGCACCGACACGGGCTACGCGTCGAACCGCGCGCTCATGTTCCAGCAGCTCCCGACCGGCGGCCTCCCACCCTCGATCGGCGCGTGGTCCGGCTTCGAGACCGTCGTCGACGACCTGACGAAGACCGGCGTGATCGACGGGTTCAAGGACCTCCGCTGGGACATCCGGCCCTCGCCGGGCTGGGGCACGCTCGAGAACCGCGTGTCCGACGGCGTCTCCACCCTGCACGAGGTCGGCGCGGTCACCGCGTTCGTGCAGTGCCTGGTCACCGCACTGTCCGACCGGCTCGACCGCGGCGAGACGCTGCCGTCGATGCAGCCCTGGTTCATCCGCGAGAACAAGTGGCGCGCGGCCCGCTACGGCATGGAGGCCGAGATCATCACGAACGCGGCCGGCGACGAGCGCCTGGTCACCGATGAGGTGCACGACCTGGTCGAGCGGCTCGACCCGATCGCGGAGCGGCTCGGCTGCCAGCAGGAGCTGCACCACCTCGACACGATGATCGCGGACGGCGCCTCGTACCAGCGCCAGCTCCGGATCGCGCAGGAGCACGGCGGCGACCTCCGCGCCGTCGTCCGCCACCTGGTCACCGAGCTGCGCGACTCGCTCTAGACGCAACCCGCGAACGGACAGGAGGCCCGTGGCGGGATCGCCACGGGCCTCCTGTCCGTCATCCGGTCGCGACTAGCGACCCAGGAACTTCTGCAGGCTCGCCATCTCTTCCTCGGTGGGAGCCTTGGGGTTCTTCGACCCGCCGAACCCGAAGCCCGAGCCGCTCGGCGTCTGCTGCTGCGGCTGCGCCGCGGCACCCGACGCCAGCGCCGCGCGCTTGGCGGGGTTGCCGACCTTCTTCTTCTTGGCGCCGCCCTGCTGCTGCTTCTTCTTGCCGCCGTGCATGCCCGGGATCGGACCCATGCCCGGCATCTGCGGCACACCGCCGCGCGCGACGGTCTTCATCATCTTCGCCGCCTGCTCGAAGCGGTTCACGAGGGCGTTGACCTCGGTGACGGTCGTGCCGGAGCCCTTGGCGATGCGGAGCCGCCGCGAGCCGTTGAGGAGCTTCGGGAGCTGGCGCTCCTGCTTCGTCATCGACTGGATGATCGCCTCGGTCCGGACGATCTCGCGCTCGTCGAAGTTGTCGAGCGCCTCGCGCATGCCCTTGGCACCCGGGAGCATCCCGAGCATGCCCTTGATCGAGCCGGCCTTGCGGAGCTGCTGCATCTGCCCGAGGAAGTCGTCGAGCGTGAACGAGTCGCTCGCGATCTTCTCGGCGACCTTGCGCGCCTCGTCCTCGTCGAACGCCTGCTGCGCCTGCTCGATGAGGGACAGGATGTCGCCGAGGTCGAGGATGCGGCTCGCCATGCGGTCCGGGTGGAACGGCTCGAAGTCGTCGAGCGACTCGCCGGTCGACGCGAACATGATCGGGCGGCCGGTGACGCTGGCGACCGACAGGGCCGCACCACCGCGGGCGTCGCCGTCGAGCTTCGACAGGACGACACCGGTGAAGTCGACGCCCTCCTGGAAGGCGCGCGCGGTGTTCACGGCGTCCTGTCCGATCATCGCGTCGATGACGAACAGGACCTCGTCCGGGTCGACCGCCTTGCGGATGTTCGCGGCCTGCTTCATGAGCTCCGCGTCGACGCCGAGACGACCGGCGGTGTCCACGATGACGGTGTCGTACTGCTGGTCGACGGCGGCCTTGATCGCGTTCTTCGCGACCTTCACCGGGTCGCCGACACCGTTGCCGGGCTCCGGGGCGAAGACGTGCACGCCGGCCTGCTCGCCGACGACCTGCAGCTGCTGCACGGCGTTCGGACGCTGCAGGTCCGCCGCGACGAGCATCGGCGTGTGGCCGTCCTTCTTGAGCCACTTGCCGAGCTTGCCCGCGAGGGTCGTCTTGCCGGCGCCCTGCAGGCCCGCGAGCATGATGACCGTCGGCGGCCGCTTGGCGAACTCGAGCCGACGCTGCTGTCCGCCGAGGATGCCGACGAGCTCCTCGTTGACGATCTGGACGACCTGCTGCGCCGGGTTGAGGGCCTTGTTGACCTCGTCCGAGAGCGCGCGCTCGCGGATGGATGCGGTGAAGGACTTGACGACCTCGAGCGCGACGTCCGCGTCGAGCAGGGCCCGGCGGATCTCGCGGACGGTGCCGTCGACGTCGGACGGGGACAGACGACCCTTGGTCCGCAGGTTGCGGAAGGTCTCGGTCAGCCGATCGGAGAGTGAGCCGAATTGCGCCATGATCCGTCGATTCTACAGGCCGCACCGCCGGGCCCCCGGACCGCGGACGATGTCCGTCCACTGCACTCCCGCACGGGTTGTTGGACGCAGTCCAGGAACTGCCGTAGCGTGCTCCCCGTGGAGGAACTCGAGATCATCCGGTGGCCCGGACTCCTCGACTACGAGGAAGGCGTCGCCCTGCAGCGCGCGTACCACGCCGACGTCGTCGCGGGCCGTTCGCCCGGGGTCGTCGTGCTGTGCGAGCACCCGTCGGTGTACACCGCCGGTCGCCGGACCGAGCCGTCCGACCTGCCGACGGACGGCTCCCCAGTGGTCGAGGTCGACCGGGGCGGGCGCATCACGTGGCACGGTCCCGGGCAGCTCGTGGCCTACCCGATCGTCCGACTGCCCGCACCGCTCGACGTCGTCGCGTGGGTGCGGGACCTCGAGCAGGTGGTGCTCGACACCGCGGCGTCCGTCGGGCTCAGCGCGCAACGGGTCCCCGGGCGCAGCGGCGTGTGGCTGCCACGACCGGGCGAGGACGGACCCGGCGCCGGGTCCGACGGCGCCGGCGACGACCGGCACGGCCGCACCCTCGACAAGGTCGGCGCGATCGGCCTGCACGTCGCCGAGGGCGTCTCGAGCCACGGCATCGCGGTGAACTGTGACAACGACCTGACCCCGTACGCCGCGATCGTCCCGTGCGGCATCGCCGACGCCGGGGTCACGACCCTGAGCCGAGCGACCGGACGGCACGTCACCGTCGACGAGGTCGCCGCCGCGGTCGGGCACCGCATCGAACAGGCCGTCGCGGGCATGCACGCCGGCGCCCGCATCAGCACGGCCGGTCACGCCGGTCCCACCAGCACGCGACAGGAGGTCGCCGCATGACCCTCGCCCCCGAAGGCCGCCGGATGCTCCGCGTCGAGGCCCGCAACGCCGAGACGCCCATCGAGGTCAAGCCCGCCTGGATCAAGACGCGGGCGGTGCAGGGCCCCGAGTTCCGCGAGCTGTCCGGCCTGGTCCGCGACAAGCAGCTGCACACCGTCTGCCAGGAGGCCGGCTGCCCGAACATCTTCGAGTGCTGGGAGGACCGCGAGGCCACCTTCCTGATCGGCGGCTCGCAGTGCACGCGGCGCTGCGACTTCTGCCAGATCGACACCGGTCGGCCGGAACCCCTCGACCGCGACGAGCCCCGACGGGTCGCGGACTCGGTCGCCGAGATGGGCCTGAAGTACGCCACGGTGACGGGTGTCGCCCGCGACGACCTCGACGACGGCGGCGCGTGGCTCTACGCCGAGACCATCCGCGCGATCCACGAGCACTCCCCCGGTACCGGCGTCGAGATCCTCGTCCCCGACTTCAACGGACGCCCCGACGAGCTCGGTCAGGTGTTCGACGCCCGCCCCGAGGTCTTCGCGCACAACGTCGAGACCGTGCCGCGGATCTTCAAGCGCATCCGGCCGGCGTTCCGCTTCGACCGGTCACTCGACGTCATCACGCAGGGTCGCGACGCGGGACTCGTGACGAAGTCGAACCTGATCCTCGGGATGGGCGAGGAGCGCGCCGAGGTCGAGGACGCCCTGCAGCAGCTCCACGACGCGGGGACCGACATCATCACCCTCACCCAGTACCTCCGACCGTCGCCCCGGCACCTGCCGGTCGCGCGGTGGGTCAAGCCGGAGGAGTTCGTCGATCTCCGCGAGGTCGCCGAGCGGATCGGGTTCGCCGGCGTCCTCGCGGGCCCCCTCGTGCGGTCGTCCTACCGCGCCGGGCGGCTGTGGGCCCGTGCGACGGTGGCGCGTGGCGGCTCGGTGCCGCCGCACCTGTCCCACCTGCTCGACGCGACGCCAGGGCGCCAGGCCGTCTGACGTCCGCCGACGCGACCGGTCGTCGCTACGCGCGGCCGCGGATGCTCCGCAGCAGCCAACCGATGACGGCCAGCAGGACGATGACGATGCCGACCCACAGCAGGAACTTCAGGGCACCGACGAAGATGCCGCTGAAGAGCAGGACGAGGCCGACGATGATCGCGATGATCAGCAGAGCGGGCATGGGGTGTCTCCTAGTTCTGGCGGGCAGTACGGCGGAGACGGTACCCGGATCTAGCCCACCAGGTTCTGCACGAAGACGTGGGGGGTGAAGCCGGTCAGGTCGTTGATCCCCTCGCCCTGACCGATGAGCTTGATCGGGATCCCGGTCTTCTCCTGCACGCTGAGCACGAACCCGGCCTTCGCGGAGCCGTCGAGCTTCGTGATGACGAGCCCGGTGACCCCGGCGCCCTCGATGAACGCCTGCGCCTGGGTCAGGCCGTTCTGCCCGGTCGTGGCGTCGAGGACGAGCAGCACCTCGGCGATCTCGGTCTGCTTCTCGACCACGCGCTTGATCTTCGAGAGCTCGTCCATCAGCCCGGCCTTGGTGTGCAGTCGGCCGGCGGTGTCGATGACGACGATCTCGGTGCCGTCGTGGATGGCCTTCTCGACCGTCTGGTACGCGACCGAAGCCGGGTCCTGACCGGGCTGCGCCGGGCGCACGACGTCCACGCCGGCGCGCTGGGCCCACGTGGCGACCTGCTCGACGGCGGCCGCGCGGAACGTGTCCGCCGCGCCGACGAGCACGGTGCGGTCGTACGTCTTGAGGAACTTCGCGAACTTGCCGATGGTGGTCGTCTTGCCGACGCCGTTCACGCCGACGACCAGCACGACGGCTGGACGGGCGCTGAGCTTGAGCGTGGTGTCGAGCTTCGACAGGCGCTCCTCGAGCACCTCGCGGAGCATGCGCTGCAGGTCCGCCGGGTCGGTCGTGCCGTACCGGTCGACGCGCGCGTGCAGGTCCTCGATGACCTCGTCCGCGATGTCGGGGCCGAAATCCGCACCGATCAACGCGGTCTCGAGGTCGTCCCACGTGGTCTCGTCGATGGTCTTCCGCTGGAACAGGCCGCGGAGACGGGAGGACAGGGACCAGGAACTCGCCATGTTCCCAGCTTAGAGCGCGTCGAGTGCGGGCTGTGCCGGATAGGCTCAGGTCCTGAAGGGGAGTACTCCCTCGCGGCGCACCCGTCAGTACGGTCTGGGACGATCCAGGCCCGGGACGCCGGTCGTGACGACACGGTCGACACGGTGGAGGAGACCTTCAGGCATCGGCGTACCCGCACGGCGGGACGCCCCGAACCTGAAGGACATCCATGGACGTTCCTCTCTACGTCTGGCTCATCACCATCGCGGGCATCCTCGCGCTGCTGGTGTTCGACTTCTACTCGCACGTGCGCACGCCGCACGTGCCGCACATCAAGGAATCCGCGTTCTGGTCGGCGTTCTACGTCGGGCTCGCGATCCTGTTCGGTGTCGGCATCCTCGTCTTCGGCGGCGGACAGGCCGGCGGCGAGTACTTCGCCGGGTGGTTGACCGAGAAGGCGCTGTCGGTCGACAACCTGTTCGTCTTCCTCATCATCATGACGAGCTTCGCGGTGCCGAAGGAGTTCCAGCAGAAGGTCCTGCTGGTCGGTGTCGCGATCGCCCTCGTCGCGCGCGGTGTGTTCATCGCCCTGGGCGTCACGATCATCGAGAACTTCTCGTGGGTGTTCTACCTGTTCGGCGCGCTGCTGTTCTGGCTCGCGTGGTCGCAGGCCCGCAGCAGTGGTGAGCACGACGCGTCCGAGGGCGACTCCCGCCTCATCCGGATCCTCCGCCGCATCATCCCGACGTCGAAGGACTACGACGGCGACAAGCTGACCACCCGGGTCGACGGCAAGCGGCTGTTCACCCCGATGCTGCTCGTCATGGTCGCCATCGGTCTGACCGACGTGCTGTTCGCCCTCGACTCGATCCCGGCGATCTTCGGTCTGACGCAGGACGCGTTCATCGTGTTCACCGCGAACGCGTTCTCGCTCCTCGGTCTCCGCCAGCTCTACTTCCTCATCGCGGGGCTGCTCGAGCGGCTCATCTACCTCGGTCAGGGTCTCGCCGTCATCCTCGCGTTCATCGGCGTGAAGCTCGTCTTCCACGCGATGCACGTCAACGAGGTGCCGTTCATCAACGGTGGGCAGCCGATCCTCTGGGCGCCGGAGATCCCGATCTGGTTCTCGTTGAGCTTCATCGCGCTGACGATCGCCGTCGCGACGGTCGCCTCGCTGGTCGTCTCGAAGAAGCGCCAGGAGCGCGGCCTCACCCCGACGGGTCAGCCGAATACCGCGGTCGAGGCCGACGCGAAGTAGTCGCGGGACGGTTCCGGACAGGAGGCACGGTGCCAGCTGGCACCGTGCCTCCTGTCCGTCCGTGGGTCGCGACCGGGCGACTTCACGCGCCCAGCGACACTTCACGGCGCGCCGAGCGCGTGGACTGTCGCTCAGCGCGTGAGCTCGTGCCCGCGCTACGCGACCGCGTCCGCGGGCTCCGGCTCGCGCCGCTGCACGCGCTGCCCGACCACGGCCGACACCCCGTCCTGCCGCATCGACACCCCGTACAGCGCGTCCGCGATCTCCATCGTGCGCTTCTGGTGCGTGATGACGATGAGCTGCGAGGACTCACGGAGCCGCTCGAACACCGTGAGCAGACGCCCGAGGTTCGCGTCGTCGAGCGCCGCCTCGACCTCGTCCATGATGTAGAACGGCGACGGCCGCGCGGTGAAGATCGCCACGAGGAGCGCCACGGCCGCGAGGGACCGCTCCCCGCCGGACAGCAGCGTCAGGCGGTCGATCTTCTTGCCGGCGGGCTTCACCTGCACGTCGATGCCGGTGGCGAGCAGGTCGTCCGGGTTCGTCAGCGTGATCGACCCGGAGCCGCCCGGGAACAGGATCGGGAAGATCACGTCGAACGCCTCGCGGGTGTCGTGGAACGCGGCCTCGAAGATGGTCTGCATCTTCGTGTCGAGCTCCTCGATGATCGTGAGGAGGTCCGTCCGGGTCTTCTGCAGGTCCTCGAGCTGCTCCGCGAGGAACGCGTGCCGCTGCTCGAGCGCCTGGAACTCCTCGAGGGCGAGCGGGTTCACCTTGCCGAGCCGCCCGAGGTCGCGCTCGGCCGCTGCGAGTCGGGCCTCTTGCTCGGCGCGGACGTAGGGCACGGTCTCGACCGAGGCGGGGTCGACCTCGTCGGTGGCGTCGAACTCGGGCAGGGCCGCACCGCCGGGCAGCGTGGACCCGGCGTCGACGAGCTCGACCACGTCGTCGGCATCCAGGTCCTCGGCCCCTGCCTCGACCGCGTCGACGCCCGCGGCGTCGGGGTCGGTGTCGGTGTCCCGCTCCGCCGCCGCGCGCGCCCGCTCCGACTCGCGGTGCCGCCGCGCCAGGACCCGCGGGTCGACCAGGACGTCCACCGGCACCGGCACGTGCGGCCCGTACTCCGTGACGAGCACCGCCTCGGGCAGCCCGAGCTCGCTCTGCGCCCGGTCGAGCAGCCCCGACACGTGCAGCTTCTTCTCGTAGATCTCCATCTCGAGGGAGTGCACGCCGTCGGTGATGGTCTGCAGACGGTCCCGGAGCTCGCGCTCCTCGTTCCGGATGACCTGGAGCTCGGTGTTGCGCTTCGTCCGCTCGGCCTCTTCGGTGGCCAGCCGCACGCGGGCCTCGGCGAGCGAGCGGTCCACGGCGCCGAGCAGCCCCGGCAGGTCCGCGAGCACGCTCTCGGCCACCGCGATCTGCCCCCGCCGCACGACGGCGAGTCGGGCTGCTTCCTCGGCGGCCGCGCGCTCCGCCTCGAGCTGCCGCTGGAGCCCCGCGGCCCGGTTCCGCTCGGATCGCGCGCGTTCGCGCACCGTCTCGACCTGGATGCGGTGCTCGATCTCGGCGGCCCTGGCCGCCTCGACGGCCTCCTGCAGCGCGGGCCGCCCGGACGCGTCGACGACCGGCCGGGGCCGCTCGGCGAACGCGTGCTGGTCCTGTTCGGCGGCCGCGAGCGCGGCCTCGGCCGCCTCGCCGGCACCGTCGGTCTCGGCGAGGGCGGCACGCAGCCGCTCGACCTCGGCTGCGGCGTTCTCGGCCTTCGCGCGCGTCGACGCACTCGACCGGTCGTACTCGGCCTTCGCCGCGGTGTGCGCGCGGAGTGCGCGGTCGGCCTCGTCGGTCCGGCGGCGCGCGTCCTCGACGGCGGTCCGCGCGGCCTGGAGGCTCGTGGCCGCGCCCTCGGCGTCCGTCGCGACCGCGTCGCGGCGGGCCCGGGCGGCGTCGCGTTCCGCGACGAGCTCGATGCGGGAGACCGCGCGCTTCCCGCCGCCGGTGACGCGGACCGCACGGACGAGGTCACCCGACCCCGTGACGACCGTGGCGTGCGGGGCGGCGGCGAGCACCGCCTCCAGGTCGACGGTGTCGTCCACCGCGACCAGCGTGGTCCGGAGGAGCGCGGTCAGGGCGGGCGGGCCCTGGACGACGTCCAGGGCGGGTCGGACGCCGGCCGGCAGCGTCGTCGGCAGCCCGGGGCCGTCGTCGACGGCGTCGGCGACCACCACGTCGACGCGCCCGAGGTCCGCTGCGCGGGCGTGCGCGACGGTGTCGAGCGCGGCGGCGCGGTCCGCGGTGAGCACGGCGTCGGCGAGCCCGTCGAGGGCGGCTGCGACCGGCGCCTCGAAGCCGGCGGTGACGGTGAGCGCGTCGGCCAGGCGACCGAGCACGCCGTCCCGTGCCGCGTCGATGACCGCCTGGGAGCCGTCGCGCACGTCGATGGACATGCCGAGCGCGGCGACGCGCGCGTCGAGGGCGTCCCGTTCGCGCTCCAGGGCGTGCAGCCGGTCGCGCTGCGCGTCCCGCTCGGTCTGGGCCGCCTCGAGGTCGTGCCGGGCGGTCTCGTGCGCGGTCGTCAGCGCGGACTCGTCGACGCCCTCGGCGGGGTCGACGCCGACCTCGGCCAGCGCCGCGGCCGCGCGCTCCGCACGGTCCTCGGCCTCGGCGAGGGCGCGCGCCCGTCGCTCCCGGTCGGCGACGGCCGATCCGCGACGCGACCGCGCGACCTCGACGGCACCGGCGAGCCGCTGGGCCTCGAGGTCGTGCTGCGCGACGAGGGCGGCCTGCGCGGCGATCTGCTCGTCGAGGGCGTCGAGCCGGGCGCGGGCCTCGGCGACGGCACGGGCGGTGTCGGCGGTGCCCGCGGTCATCGCGGCGGCGCGGGCCTCGAGCCGCTCGGCCTCGTCGCGGACGCCCTGCACCCGCTCCGGGGTGATCGTCGGGCCCTGCTGCGGCGCATCGGCCTGCTGCGCGAGGAACATCAGCCGCTGGTTCGCCAGGCTGGACAGGCCGCGCAGCCGCTCCTGGACGCTCTCCAGCCGGTGCACGACCGTCCGGGCGCGGTCGACGTCGTCGCCGACCATGCTCTGCTCGACCTGCTGCTGCCGGGCCCTGGTCTGCTCCAGGCGCTCCTGCAGCACGATGCGCTCGGACTTCCGGCCGGCCTCGACCTCCTGGTGGTCGTGCAGCTCGCGGCGGAGCCGGACCACGTCGTCGGCGAGGATGCGGGCCTTGGCGTCCCGGGCCACGGCGGCGACGGACTGCGCGCGCCGGGCGACCTCGGCCTGGCGCCCGAGGGGCTTCAGCTGCCGACGGATCTCGCCCGCGAGGTCGGACAAGCGCGTCAGGTTCGTCTGCATCGCGTCGAGCTTGCGGAGGGTCTTCTCCTTGCGGCGGCGGTGCTTGAGGATGCCGGCGGCCTCCTCGATGAAGCCGCGGCGGTCCTCCGGGGTGGCGTGCAGGACCTTGTCGAGCTGGCCCTGCCCGACGATGACGTGCATCTCGCGGCCGAGTCCGGTGTCGCTCAGGAGCTCCTGGACGTCGAGCAGGCGGCAGTTCTCGCCGTTGATCGCGTACTCGCTGCCGCCGTTCCGGAAGAGCGTGCGCGAGATCGTCACCTCGGAGTAGTCGATCGGCAGCAGACCGTCGGTGTTGTCGATCGTCAGGAGCACCTGCGCCCGGCCGAGCGGGCCGCGGGTGGAGGTCCCGGCGAAGATGACGTCCTCCATCTTGCCGCCGCGCAGGGTCTTCGCGCCCTGCTCCCCCATCACCCACGCGAGGGCGTCGACGACGTTCGACTTGCCCGATCCGTTCGGTCCGACGATGCAGGTCACCCCGGGCTCGAACGCGAACGTCGTCGGCTGCGCGAAGGACTTGAACCCCTTGATGGTCAGGCTCTTCAAGTACATGCGGTCTCCGGGCGGTCTGCTGCGCTGCTGGGGGCGGCGGTGCTGCCGCCGCTGGCGGTGGTCCTGGTGGGCGTCAGGCTAACGCCTGCGCGGGCGCGGCGCGGGCTGGCACACGGGGCAACGGTGGCTCGACCGGTTCATGAACGCCTCGCGCACGATCGTCGTGCCGCACCGGGGACACGGCTTCCCCTGCTGCCCGTAGACCGCCAGGCGCTGCGAGAAGTACCCGGACTGCCCGTTCACGTTGACGTACTGCGCGTCGAAGCTCGTCCCGCCGTCCTCGAGCGCGCGGCCCAGGACGCTCCGGACCTCGGCGAGGAGCCGGTGCAGGTCGGCCCGGGGCAGCCGGTCCGCCGGACGGTCGAAGTGCAGGCGGGCAGCCCACAGCGACTCGTCGGCGTAGATGTTCCCGATGCCGCTCACGACGCCCTGGTCGAGGAGCACCCGCTTGATGCCGCTCGAGCGCTTCCGTGCCGTGGCGACGAACCGGTCGTCGTCGAACGCGGGGTCGAGCGGGTCCCGCGCGATGTGCGACACCTGGTACGGGACCGAGCGGCGCCACGGTGCGTCGGGGTCCCGGGTGTCGACGGCCCCGGCGGACCCGGCCGGCGCGCCGTCCACGGTGGGGACCATCGCGTCGATCGCCATCGACCCGAAGGTCCGCTGGTCGACGAACTCGAGCTGGACCGGGGCCTCGGGGGCGCCGTCGCGGTCGGTGCCGACGGGTTGCACGTCGATGAGGATGCGGCGGTGCTTCGCCGCCGGGCGGTCGCGGCCGAGGAGCACCTGGCCGGACATGCCGAGGTGGGTGACGAGCGCCTCGGGGTGCGTGTCGCCGTCCGGCGCGGGCGCCAGCGGGAACCACATGAACTTGCCGCGACGGACGGCCGCGGCGATGGTCCGCCCGGTCAGGCGCTCCGCGAAGTCCTCGGCGGGGCCGTCGTGCCGGGTGAGCGCCCGGTCGTCGAGGACGTCCACGTGCAGGACCCGGGCGCCGCTGACGGCGGGTTCGAGGCCGGCGCGGACGACCTCGACCTCGGGGAGTTCGGGCACGCGGTCAGGCCGCCCGGCCGGACAGCCGCGTCCACGCGTCGAGCGCGGCGGCCATCTCGGCGGTCTTCTTGCTCGAGCCGGAGCCCGTGGAGACGTCCTCGCCCTGCAGCACGACGGTCGCGTGGAACGTCTTGTCGTGGTCGGGGCCCTCCTCGGTCACCCGGTACGACGGGTTGCCGAGGGCCAGGCTGGCGGCGAGCTCCTGCAGGCTCGTCTTCGGGTCCATCGCGGCGCCGAAGCGGTCCGGGTCGACGAGCAGCGGTTCGACCAGGCGGAGCACGAGGTCGGTCGCGTCGTCGGGGCCCGCGGACAGGTACGTCGCGCCGATCACGGCCTCGACGGTGTCCGCCAGGATCGACGCCTTGTCACGGCCGCCGGTCTGCTCCTCGCCCTTGCCGAGGCGCAGGAAGGCGCCGAGCCCGATGATGCGGGCGATCTCGGCGAGGGCGACCGTCGAGACGAGGCTCGCACGCCGCTTGGCGAGCTCGCCCTCGTCGAGGTCGGGGAAGGACCGGAAGAGCTTCACGGTCACGGCCTGGCCGAGGATGGAGTCCCCGAGGAACTCGAGGCGTTCGTTGTGCCCGACTCCGCCGTGCTCGTAGGCGTACGAGCGGTGGGTCAGGGCGAGCTGGAGCAGCTCGGGGTCGAGGTCGACGCCGAGGATGCCCTGCAGACGAACGACGTCCGGCCCCACGGGGCGGGACCCCGTGGTGCCGGACGTCGCGGTCATGCGTGGTGTCCGATCAGACGTCGGCGACCTTGCGGCCCTTGTACTCCATGTACAGGGGCGTGCCGGCCGAGTCCTCGACGACCTTCGCGCGGTGCGGAAGGCTGTAGGTGACCTGACCGTTCTCGATCGTCTTCACGAGCTGGACCGGCGCGGCCTTCCACTGCGAACGACGGGCGTGCGTGTTGGCACGGGACTGCTTGCGCTTGGGAACGGCCATGGTGGTTCTCTTTCGGTAGGTCGGTGGTCGGTGTGCGAGGAGCGTCAGGCCGTGCGGCCGTCGTCCTCGGGGCTCTGGTTCGGTGTGTCGTCGGCCCCCTGGAAGCCGCTCAGTGCGGCCCAGCGCGGGTCCAGGACCTCGCGAGGGGTGTACCCGTCGAGGTCGGCCAGACGCTCACCCGTCTCCGGGTCGAGTCCTGGGCAGTCCGGTCGGCAGACCGGCTGGAACGGCAGCGACAGCACCACCGCATCTCGAACGACCGGTTCGCAGTCCACGTGGTCGTCGCGAACGAAGAAGTCGAAATCCTCCGAGGCATCATACGCGAACAACTCGGCGAAATCGACCTCGACGGGTTCGCTGATGTCGATGAGGCAGCGCGAGCACTCCCCCGTCGCCTCTGCCGAGGCGTGACCGGAGACGAGGACACCCTCGTGCAGGCCCTCGAGTCGGACGTCCAGGTGGAGCTGCGCCCCCGTGCGGACGGCGATGACGCCCGCACCCATCGCGTCCGGCACCTCGACGTCGAGCGAGTGCTCGCGCATCTCGCCCGGACGGTGCGCGAGGTCACGCACGCGCAGGGCGTAGGGGCTGTTCACGGGGGAAGACACGATCGTCGAGCCTAGCGCGAACCGGGCGGAGAGTCGAGATGGCGGAAGGGCGTGTCAGTCGTCGGTCGCGCCTGTGCGCTGTGCCAGCGCCTCGGCCACGACGGCGGGGACGTACGGCGTGACGTCGCCGCCCAGGGTGGAGACCTGGCGGATGAGGGAGCTCGAGACGTGCGCCCGCGAGGCCTCCGGCAGCAGGAACACCGTCTCGACGTCCGCGAGGTGCCGGTTCATGATCGCCATCGGCGTCTCGTAGGCGACGTCCTCGCCCGAGCGGACGCCCTTCACGAGGACCCCGGCACCGACCTGCCGGCAGTAGTCGACCAGCAGGCCCGACGTCCACTCGCCGACCCGGACGTCCCCCGGCACGCCGACCTCGGCGAGCGAGGACTCGATGAGCCGCACCCGGTCAGCGGCCTCGAACATGGCGGGCTTCTTGTCGGGGTTGTGCACGACGAGGACGTGCACCTCGTCGAAGAGCCGGGCGGCCCGTCCGATGACGTCGAGGTGCCCGAGGGTCACGGGGTCGAAGGAGCCGGGGACGACGGCGATGTGGGCCATGGCCGCAACGCTACCGAGTCCGGGCGTCCGGGTGCCTCGGAGCGCGTGTGGTCGCATCCGGCCGCGTGCCGCCGCGTCCGGCCGCGTGCCGTCAGTTCTTGCCGAGGAAGGCGGCGTCCGACTCGTCCAGGCGGCGCGCGAGGGCCTCGCGCAGGGCCGGGTGGTCCTGCAGCTGCGGGTCCGGCTCGAGGACCCGCTCGGCTTCCTCGCGCGCGTCGACGATGAGGTCGGCGTGCTCGACCACCCGCAGTAGGTTGAGCGACGACCGGCCGCCGGACTGCCGCTCGCCGAGCACGTCTCCTTCGCGGCGGAGTTCGAGGTCCACCCGGGCGAGCTCGAAGCCGTCGTCCGAGGCCGCCACCGCGTCGACGCGCTCGCGGGAGACCGTCTCGGCCTCGGCGGTGGTGACCAGCAGGCACACGCCCGGGTACTGCCCGCGGCCGATGCGCCCGCGGAGCTGGTGGAGCTGGGACACCCCGAACCGGTCGGCGTCGAGCACGGCCATCATCGAGGCGTTCGGGACGTCGACCCCGACCTCGATGACGGTGGTCGCGACGAGCACGTCGACGTCGCCGGCCGCGAACGAGGTCATCACGCGGTCCTTCTCGTCGGCGGACATCCGACCGTGCAGGACCTCGATCCGGCGGCCCTGGAGCACGGGCATCGCGCGCATCCGCTCGGCGGTCGCGAGCACCGTGGCGGGCGCGCGCTTCGGCGCGTCGTCGCCGTCCGGGTCGGCGTCGCCGTCGTCCTCGCGGTGGGCGTCGTCGATCGCCGGGCAGACCACGAACGCCTGGCGCCCCGCAGCGAGCTCCTCGGCCATCCGGGTCCAGATCCGGGCTTCCCACCCGGGGTGCTCGGCGAGCCCGACGGCGAAGGTCTCGACACCGGCCCGGCCGGACGGCAGGCCCGTGATCGTGGAGACGTCGAGGTCGCCGAAGACCGTCATCGCCACCGTGCGCGGGATCGGCGTGGCGGTCAGGACGAGCACGTGCGGCGGGGTCGCGCCCTTCGTGCGGAGCGCCTCGCGCTGCTCGACGCCGAAGCGGTGCTGTTCGTCGACCACGACGAGTCCGAGCTCGGCGAAGTCCACGCGGTCGCCGAGGAGCGCGTGCGTCCCGACGACGAGGCGGGAGCTGCCGGACGCGGCGGCGAGCAGGGCCCGTCGGCGTTCGTCGGTGGACTGCGAGCCGGTCAGGATGACGGGGCGGAGCTCGGCGGCCAGGTCCGGCCCGAGGAACTTCACGATGGAGCGCAGGTGCTGCGCCGCCAGCACCTCGGTCGGGGCGATGAGCGCCGACTGCCCGCCGGACTCGGCGACCGTGAGCATCGCCCGGATCGCCACGAGGGTCTTGCCCGAACCGACCTCGCCCTGCACGAGCCGGTGCATCGGCCAGTCGCCGGCGAGGTCGTGGTCGATCTCGGCGCCGACGGCACGCTGGTCGTCGGTGAGCGTGAACGGCAGCGTCGCGTCGAAGCGCTCGAGGATGCCGCCCGGTGCAGCGCGCCGCGGGGTCGCCGCGGTCGCCCGTGCCGCGATCCGCCGCTGCACGAGCGCGGTCTGCAGCACGAACGCCTCGCGGTAGCGCAGGGCGTCCTGGGCGCGCTTGAAGTCCGCGACCTTCTCCGGACGGTGCAGCAGCTCGAGTGCCCGGCGGAAGGGCACGAGGCCGAGTCGGTTCCGGACCGGTGCCGGGATCGGGTCGTCGACGTCGGGCAGGGTGTCGAGCACCACACCGATGGCCTTCGCGATCTGCCAGGACGTCAGCGAGGCGGTCGCCGGGTAGATCGGGATGGGCTGGCGGGACCAGCGGATGGCCTCGTCGCTCTCCGGGTCCGCGGTCGCACGGGGGTCGTCCGCGTCGAACAGCTCGTAGTCGGGGTGCGCCAGCTGCCGGGCGCCGCGGTAGTCGCCCACCTTGCCGGCGAACACCCCGCGGGCACCGGGGACGAGGTCCTTGGTCCGCCAGCCCTGGTTGAAGAACGTCAGCGTCAGGAGGCCCTTGCCGTCGCCGATCTTCGCTTCGAGGATCGACCCGCGGCGGGCGCGCATCGTGCGTTCGCGGACGTCGATGACCTCGGCCACGATCGTCACGGACTCGCCGATCGCCAGGGAGTCGAGCGCCGTCAGGGCTCCGCGCTCGGCGTAGCGCCGCGGGGCGTGCTCGAGGAACTCCCCCACGGTGCGGTACCCGAACGCCTTCTCGATCGCCGTCGCCGTCCGGCCGCCGAGCACGCCGCTCAGCCGGGCGTCGAGCGGCGCCGGACCCAGGTCGGGCGCCACCGCCGGTGCGGGGCTCGCGGAGGTGACCACGCGACCACGGTACCCGGCACGGCCGACGTGCCCCGATCCTCCCGTCCGGCCTGTGGAGCAGGCGACTGGTCACGCGCGCCTGTGGAGGGACCCGGGGCGACGCCCGGCGGCCGCTACGGTGGCTGCATGACACGGATCATCGCCGGTGCCGCCGGTTCCACGACGCTCCGCGTGCCGAAGTCCGGGACGCGACCGACGAGCGACCGGGTGCGCGAGGCGCTGTTCTCCTCGTTGGAGGCGCGTGGGCTCGTCGACGACGCGGCGGTGGCCGACCTGTACGCCGGCACGGGCGCGCTCGGACTCGAGGCGGCGTCCCGCGGCGCGGTCGAGGTGGTGCTGGTGGACCGGGCCTCCGGGGCGGCCGAGGCGTGCCGGGCGAACGCGCGGGCCGTGCAGCAGCGGGTCCCCGGGGTGCGCGTCGACGTGCACCCGCAGCCGGCGCTCGGGTTCCTGCGGGCGACGGTGCGGACCTTCGACCTGGTGTTCATCGACCCGCCGTACGACGTCACGGAGCACGAGATCGCCGAGGTGCTCGAGGCGCTCGTGCCGCGGCTGACCCCTGGTGCGGTCGTGGTGGTCGAGCGGAGCAAGCGTTCCCCGGAGCCGACGTGGCCCGCGGGACTGGAGCCCTTCAGCAAGCGGAGCTACGGCGAGACCGTGGCGTGGGAGGCCGTCGCGCCGACCGCGTGACGCGGGGGCCGGGGCCTCCGTGCGGGCGCGGGCGTGTCAGCCCGCGGCGCCGTCCCAGTCCGCGTAGGGGTCCCAGCCGGAGGTCGGCACCGGGACGCCGGCGCGGCGCAGGTCGTGCTCGCCGCGGTCGAGCACGCTGCCGATCCGCCGGAAGCCCCCGGGCAGGTCCGTCCCGGCGGGGAAGGTCGCGAGGAGCCCGTGGTCCTCGCCGCCGTGCAGCGCAGGGCCCTCGGGGACGGCCTCGGCGTCGAACGCCAGCGTGACCCCGCTCGCGCGGGCGAGGCGACCGGCGTCGATCGCGAGGCCGTCGGACAGGTCGAGCATCGCCGTGGCCCCCGCAGCCGCGGCCGCGGGGCCGTCGGCGATCGGTGGGACGGGACGCCGCTGCCGCGCGACGTCCGGGTCGGTGTCGGCACCACTCGCGAGCGTCGCCGCTCGGGACGGCTTGCCGTCGGCGTCGACGCCGTCACGGAAGAGCCGGGCGAGCCCGCGCGCCGCGGGGCCGAGCTCGCCGGACACGGCGAGGACGTCGCCGGGACGGGCTCCCGAGCGCAGGACCGGTGCGTGTCCGTCGAGGTCGCCGAACGCCGAGACGGACACCGTGAACGTCGCCGACGTCGAGAGGTCGCCGCCGACGACACCGCACGCGGGCGCCAGCGCGTCGACGGCCTGCCGGACCCCGTCCGCGAAGGACTCGAGGACCGTCACCGGGGTGTCCTGGGGCGCCGCGAGGGCGATCACGAGCGCCGTGGGCACCGCGCCCATCGCTGCGACGTCGGACAGGTTCGTCGCCGCGGCCTTCCACCCGACGTCGGCCGGCGAGGACCACGCCCACCGGAAGTCCGGACCGTGCACCATCATGTCCGTCGTCACGACGAACCGGCGGTCCGGCGCCGACACCACGGCGCAGTCGTCGCCGGGGCCGACCTCGGGTGCCCCGGGCGGGAGCCGTCGGACGATGCGGTCCAGGACGGCCAGCTCACCGACCTCGCCGACGGTCGGTCCGGCTTCGCCCGCGGTCGGTCCGGCCCAGGCCTCGTTCGGTGCGTCCACACCAGAACGGTAGCCTGGACCCCGATGGACACCGTGCGCCGCCCCCTCCGCTGGACCGCGATCGCGGGCGTGGCCGTGGCCCTCGCCGCCGGCCTGACTGGCTGCACGAACGCCGTCTCGATGTCCCCGGCGCCCTCAGCCGACGCGGCCGCGTGCGCCGCCGTGCAGGTCCGGCTGCCGGGCACCGTCGACACGAAGTACGCGATGCGGAACACGAACGCGCAGTCGACTGCCGCGTGGGGCGACCCCGAGGCGGCGATCTACCACTGCGGCGTCGCGGTGCCGACCGTGTCCGACCTGCCGTGCTTCAGCCAGGGCGGGGTCGACTGGATCCGCGACGACCGGGGCGCGCAGATCGTGTTCACCACGTTCGGCCGCACGCCCGCGGTGCAGGTCGTCATCGACACGAAGCTGACCACCTCACAGGTGGTGCAGGACCTCTCCGACGCGGTGTCGACGCTGCCGAAGGACGGACGCGAGTGCCTCGACCCGTCGCAGGTGCAGGGGTGACGCACGGCCGCCAGTCGCCCCGAGTCTCGGGCTGACCGACACGACTCGGTCGCGCCACGCCGCGACTCGTCGCTGCACGCGAGACTCGGGCTGACGCACGACCCGCCGCGCGTCAACGGACGGCGGCGCGCCCCAGCTCGATGAGCTCCGTCACGAGTTCGCCGTACGACACGCCCGACGCCGCCCAGCACCGCGGGTACATCGACAACGGCGTGAACCCGGGCATGGTGTTGACCTCGTTCACCACGAAGCCGTCGTCGGTCAGGAAGCAGTCGACGCGGGCGAGTCCCGCGCCGCCGATCGCCTCGAACGCACGGGCACCGATCGACCGGATCTCGTCGGTCTCGGCCTCGGTGAGCGGCGCCGGGCAGAGGAGCGCCTCGTCCCCGCCGAGGTACTTCGAGGCGAAGTCGTAGAAGCCGTCCTCGGCGACGACGATCTCGCCGGGCAGGCTCGTGCGCGGCACACCGTCGCGGCCCTCGAGCACGGCGACCTCGACCTCGCGACCGACGACCCGCGGCTCGACGATGACCTTCGAGTCGTGCTCGAACGCCAGGTCCATCGCGCCTCCGAGCTGCGACGGTTCGTCGACCCGCGAGACGCCCATGCTGGAACCGGCGCGCGCGGGCTTCACGAACAGCGGCCAGCCGTGCGCGGCGACTGTCTCGGCGACGTCCACCGGGTCGGCGGACCACTCGCGGCGGAGCACCGTGGTCCACGGCGCGACGCGGAGCCCGGCGTGCTCGAGCACGGCCTTGGCGGTGTGCTTGTCCATCGCCAGGGCGCTCGCGAGCACGCCGTCGCCGACGTACGGCAGCCCGGCGATCTCGAGGAGGCCCTGGATCGTGCCGTCCTCGCCGAAGGGGCCGTGCAGGATCGGGAACACCACGTCGACGGCGATCGTCTCGACCGAGCCGTCCGGGTGCGACACGACGAGCTCGTTCGTCGCGGGGGACGTCGGGAACGCCACGCGGGTGCCGTTGTCGGGCACCGTCGGCAGCACGCCGTCCCGGAGCGCCCACTGCGCGGGGTCGTCGGCCTGCAGCGTGAACGCACCCTCGGCGGTGATGCCGATCGGCACGACGTCGTAGGACGACCGGTCGACGACGTCCATGATCCCTCCGGCGGTCACGCAGCTGATCTCGTGCTCACTGGAGCGCCCGCCGAAGAGCACGGCGACGGTCGTGGTCGCGGGAGCGATCGTGGGCATGGCAGTCCCCTTGCTGGTCGGGACCGGACCGGTCACTCGCCCTGGGGTTCGTCGGTCTCGGTGAGGTGCGGCGCGATGTTGCGCGGGTCGAGCCTACCGGCGAGGACCTCGGCCACCTGCCCGACGATGGGCATGTCGACGCCGTTCGCCGCCGCGAGTTCGAGGATCGGAGCGACCGACGCCAGCCCCTCGGCGGTCTGGTCCATCTGCCGCACGACCTCGTCGAAGCGGTACCCCTGCCCGAGCAGTCGCCCGGCGGTGTTGTTCCGCGAGAGCGGCGACTGGCACGTGGCGATGAGGTCCCCGAGCCCGGCGAGCCCGGACAGCGTGGAGGGCTGCGCCCCGAGGGACACCGCGAAGTCGGTCATCTCGGCGAGCCCGCGGGTGATGATCGACGCCTTCGTGTTCTCGCCGTAGCCGACGCCGTCCACGATGCCGATCGCCACGGCGATCAGGTTCTTCAGCACGCCGCCGAACTCGGTCCCGATCACGTCGGTGTTCGTGAACGACCGGAAGTACGGGTTCGTGGCGACCGCGGCGACCGCGGTGGCGGTGTCGATCGAGGTCGACGACACGACGGCCGCGGTCGGCTGCCGACGGGCGATCTCGAGCGCGAGGTTCGGGCCGCTCGCGACGGCGATCCGGTCGCGGTCGATGCCGAGTCCCTCGTGCAGGACCTCGCTCATCCGCAGCCCGGTGGCCTTCTCGACGCCCTTCATCAGGCTGACGACGGGGACGCCCTCGGGCAGCAGCGGCGCGATCGCGGCCAGGTTCGAGCGCAGGGACTGCGACGGGACCGAGACGTACACCTGCTCGGCGCCGTCGAGCACGGCCGACAGCGAGGTCGACGCCGTCAGGGTCCGGGGCAGGTTGATGCCGGGCAGGTAGTCGGAGTTGCGCTTCGTCTCGGTGATCTCGCGGGCGACCTCGGGCCGGCGCGCCCAGACGACGGTGTCGGCACCGCCCTCGGCGAGCACCTTGGCGAACGTGGTCCCCCAGCTGCCGGCACCGATCACGGCGACGCGCGGCTTGTCGGTCGACTGCATCACCACGCGGATGGCGGCGGTGTCGACCGCGCCGGGTGCGGCGACCGCGGGGTCCGGGTGGTCCTCGTGCGGGCGGAGGCCCGTGCCGTGGTCACTCAAACTTGCCGGTCTCCTTCTGGTTGTTCGCGGACGGGTCCCAGCGGGTGGCGGGAGCCGTCTCGCCGCGCAGTTCCTCGAGCAGCTCGGTGATGCGCTGCATGACGATCGCGGTGGCCTCGAGCAGCATCTGCTGGTCGATCGGTCGGCCGCGGTACGCCGACAGGTCGACCTCGTCGCCGACGATCACGTCGACGCGGGTCGGCGGGAACAGCTTCAGCTCCTTGCCGTACCGCGCCATGATCCCCTGCGTGCCCCAGTGGGCCATCGGGATGAGCGGCACGTCGTTCTCGAGCGCGATCCGCACCGCGCCGGTCTTGCCGCGCATCGGCCACAGGTCGGGGTCGCGTGTCAGCGTCCCTTCGGGGTAGACGATGATCGCACCGCCCTGCTCGATGACCGACCTGCCGCCGCCGAGCGGGTCGCTCAGCCGCGTGCGTCCGGAGCGCTCGACCGGGATCTGGCCCATCCCCGACATGAGCTTGCCGAAGACCGGGACCTTGAAGAGGGACGCCTTCGCGAGGAACCGCGGGGCGCGCCGGGACAGCCACACGGCCGTGCCCACCACGAGCGGGTCGATGTTCGTGAAGTGGTTCGGGGCGAGCACGAACGCGCCGCCCTCCGGCAGCCGCTTCGACCCGTGCCAGTGGTACCGAGCCGAGAACCGGAAGACCGGGATCACGACGGAGGCGGTGATGCGGAACGCGGTGTTCAGCTCTCCGCGTCGCCACCGGCGCCCGGGCGTGGGCAGACCCGTCGTGACGTCCGTGGCGGACGTGCGCCGTGCCTCCAGGCCGTCGCCGGCACCGTCTGCCGGGCCGCGACCGGCCGCGTCAGCAGCCACGCGCCTAGCCCGCGAAGTCGAAGTCGGCGCCGAGCTTGCGCAGCTTCGGGATGAAGTGCTCGTAGCCCCGGCTGATGATGCCGACGTTGGTGATGTGCGACTCGCCCTCGGCGGTGAGCGCCGCGATGAGGTGGCTGAAGCCGCCGCGCAGGTCGGGGACGCGGACGTTCGCGGCGTGCAGCGGCGTCGGCCCGGTGATGACGGCGGCCTGCTCGAACGGGCGGCGGGCGACGCGACGGTCGTGGCCGGGCAGCCCCTCCTTGTGGACGACGATGTCGGCGCCCATCTCGTTCAGGGCGTCGGTGAAGCCGAAGCGGTTCTCGTAGACGGTCTCGTGCACGATGCTCGTGCCCTCGGCCTGGGTCAGCGCCACGACGAGCGGCTGCTGCCAGTCGGTCATGAAGCCGGGGTGCACGTCGGTCTCGACGACGACCGGGCGCAGGACCTCGCGCTCGCGGTAGAAGCGGATCCCGTCCTCTTGGACGTCGAACCCGCCGCCGACCTTGCGGAAGACGTTGAGGAACGTCATGAGGTCCTGCTGGTCCGCGCCCTCGACGAAGATGTCGCCGTTCGTGGCGAGCGCGGCCGAGGCCCAACTGGCGGCCTCGTTGCGGTCGTTGATCGCGCGGTGGGTGTAGCCGCGGAGCGACTCGACGCCCTCGATGAAGATCGTGCGGGACGGCTCGACCGTGACGATCGCGCCCATCTTCTGCAGGATCGCGATGAGGTCCATGATCTCGGGCTCGATCGCGGCGTTGCGGAGCTCGGTCACGCCCTCGGCGAGGACCGACGACAGCAGGACCTGCTCGGTCGCGCCGACGCTCGGGTACGGCAGCTCGATCTTCGCGCCGCGGAGGCCGTCCGGTGCGGTCAGGTGGATGCCGTTGACCTGCTTGTCGACGACGGCGCCCATCGCGCGGAGGGCGTCGAGGTGGAAGTCGATCGGCCGGTCGCCGATGCGGCAGCCGCCGAGGTCGGGGATGAACGCCTCGCCGAGCTTGTGCAGCAGCGGGCCGCAGAACAGGATCGGGATGCGGCTCGACCCGGCGTGCGCGTCGATCTCGGCGAAGTGCGCCGACTCGACGTTCGACGGGTCGAGGATGAGCTCGCCTCGTGCAGGATCCGTGATGCGCACACCGTGCACCTCGAGCAGGCCGCGGACGACCTTGACGTCGGAGATGTCCGGGACGTCCTTGAGGATCGACGGGGTGTCACCGAGCAGGGACGCCACCATCGCCTTGGTCGCGAGGTTCTTCGCGCCGCGGACCTCGATGCGTCCCACGAGCGGCTTGCCGCCCCGGATGACGATCTCGTCCGACTTCAGGCCGACGCGGGCCCCTGCTGCTGCTGCGTCCTGTACGAGGGAGTTCACTACTTCACCGGCAATGTCTTCGGCCGCCATCTGGAGCGGCGGGATTCGAACTCCGTGATCGAGGACTCGTCACGGAGGGTGAGCCCGATGTCGTCGAGCCCTTCCATCAACCGCCAACGAGTGTAAGCGTCGATCTCGAAGGGCACGTCCACCGCGCCGAGCGACACGCGCTGCGCGACGAGGTCGACGGTCGCCTCGATCCCCGGGTTCGCCGCGATCTCGGCCCAGAGCCGCTCGACTTCCGGTTCGGCCACGATCGCGGTGACCAGGCCCTGCTTGCCCGCGTTGCCCTTGAAGATGTCCGCGAAACGGGGTGAGACGACGACGCGGAACCCGAAGTCGCGGAGCGCCCAGACGGCGTGCTCGCGCGAGGAACCGGTGCCGAAGTCCGGCCCGGCGACGAGCACCTGCGCGCCCTGGAACACGGGCTGGTTGAGCACGAACTCGGGGTCCTGGCGCCACCCGGCGAACAGGGCGTCCTCGAAGCCGGTCTTCGTGACGCGCTTGAGGTACACCGCGGGGATGATCTGGTCGGTGTCGACGTTCGACCGCTGCAGCGGGGCGGCGATCCCCGTGACGGTGGTGATCTTGTCCATCAGTTGGCCCCTTCGGTGCTGTTCACGACGTCGTTCAGTTCGTCATCGGTGGCGAGGTCCCACGGGCTGGAGAGCGTGCCGCGGACGGCGGTCGCGGCCGCGACGAGCGGCGACACCAGGTGGGTGCGCCCGCCCTTGCCCTGGCGGCCCTCGAAGTTCCGGTTCGAGGTGCTCGCGCAGCGCTCCCCCGGCGCGAGCTGGTCGGGGTTCATGCCGAGACACATCGAGCAGCCGGCGAACCGCCACTCGGCGCCGAAGTCCGTGAAGACCTGGTCGAGCCCCTCGGCCTCGGCCTCGAGCCGGACCCGGGCGGACCCCGGCACGACCATCACGCGGACACCGGGTGCCTTCGACCGGCCCTTGATGATCGACGCGAAGGCCCGGAGGTCCTCGATGCGGGAGTTCGTGCACGAGCCCATGAAGACCGCGTCGACCGCGATGTCCTTCATCGGCGTTCCGGCCTGCAGGTCCATGTACTCCAGCGCGCGCTGCGCCGCAGCCTGGTCGTTCGGGTCGCTGTAGCTCGCGGGGTCCGGCACCGACTCGGACAGGGACACGCCCTGGCCGGGGTTCGTGCCCCACGTGACGAACGGCTCGAGGGCGTCGGCGTCGATGAACACCTCGGCGTCGAACACGGCGTCGTCGTCGGTCGCGAGCGTGTCCCAGTACGCGACGGCGTCGTCCCAGTCCTGGCCGGTCGGCGCGTGGTCGCGGCCCTGCACGTAGTCGTAGGTGGTCTGGTCGGGGGCGACCATGCCGGCGCGGGCCCCGGCCTCGATCGACATGTTGCAGATCGTCATGCGGCCCTCCATCGAGAGCGCCCGGATCGCGGAGCCGCGGTACTCGAGCACGTAGCCCTGCCCGCCGCCGGTGCCGATCTGGGCGATGACGGCCAGGATGATGTCCTTCGCCGTGACGCCGGGGCGCAGCGTGCCCTCGACCGTGATCGCCATCGTCTTGAAGGGCTTGAGCGGCAGGGTCTGGGTGGCGAGGACGTGCTCGACCTCGGACGTGCCGATGCCGAAGGCCATCGCGCCGAACGCGCCGTGGGTGCTCGTGTGCGAGTCGCCGCACACGACCGTGATGCCGGGCATCGTCAGGCCGAGCTGCGGGCCGACCACGTGGACGATCCCCTGCTCCTTGTCGCCCAGCGAGTGCAGGCGGACCCCGAACTCGGCGCAGTTGCGGCGCAGGGTCTCGATCTGGGTGCGGCTCGTCGGGTCCGCGATGGGCCGGTCGATCGCGAGGGTCGGGGTGTTGTGGTCCTCGGTCGCGATGGTCAGGTCGAGGCGGCGCACGGGGCGGCCGGCCTGGCGCAGGCCGTCGAACGCCTGGGGGCTCGTGACCTCGTGCACGAGGTGGAGGTCGATGTAGAGGAGGTCCGGGTTCCCGTCCTCGCCCTTGACCACGACGTGGTCGTCCCACACCTTCTCGGCGAGCGTCTTTCCCATCGGCCCGGCCCTTCCTCGTTGACGTCGATGCGCCGCGTGCGCGGCTCGGTCCGGCAAGACTAGCAGGTTGGTATACCAACTCGCGTGCCCAGGGCGGGACGGCCTGGAGGCACGGGGCGGGGCCGCCACGATCCTCCCGTCCGGTGGTGGGTCGCGTCGCGCGCCGGGGCGGGCCGAGCACCCGCGGTCCCGGACGACACCTGTCGCGGTGGGATGATGGGGAGGACATGACGACACCTGCGCACTCGACCCGGACCACCAACCTCGAGGGCGCAGCCCGCGCCGCGATCGCCGGCGGCGCCCCGCTCGCCCTGCTCATCGCGCTCGGGATGCCCGGGTACGCGGCGTTCGCGATGTTCGCCGGGTTCACCGCGATCTTCGGCGCGACCGAGCCGTACCGACAGCGGATGGTGACCACCGGCATCGCGGGGTTGCTGCAGGCCGCGTGCATGGCCGCCGGCATCGCGGTGTCGATGTCCGGCGCGCCGCTGTGGTTGCAGGGCACCGGGCTCGTCGTGGTGCTCGTCGTCGCGGTGTGCACCCTCAGCACGCTGCAGACGATCCCGGCCCAGCCGATCTTCCCGGTGTTCGCGTTCTGCGTGTCGGCCCTCGTCCCGGTGCGGCCGGCGGACCTGCCGCTCGTCGCGACGATCATCGTCGGCTCGGTCGTGTGGGCGTGGCTCGTGGCGATGTCAGGCGCGGTCATCCGGCTCGTGCTGCACCCGCGCGCACCGCACGTGTTCCGTCCGATCGCGCCGCACAAGCACCGGTCGTTCGCGGTCCTGCGGACGCCGGCACTGTGGGAGACCGTCGGGCTGAACGTCGTCGGGGCGCTCCTCGCGGGGGCGGTCGCGGAGTCGGTCCCGGCCCTCGGGCACCCGTACTGGGCGGTCGTCGCCGTGGTGTCGACCCTGCCCGCGATCCGGCAGCGGCACACCGTCCGGCGCGCGTCCCAGCGCGTCATCGGCACGATCGGCGGGACCGTGGTCGCCGTCGGGATCCTGCTCCTGGAGCCCTCGGCGTGGTGGATCGTCGTGATCGCGGTCGTCGGGCAGTTCTTCGCCGAGATCTTCGTCGCGCGGCACTACGCCGTGACGCTGCTGTTCCTCACGCCGCTCGCGCTCGCGGTGTCGTGGCTGAGCCTGCCCGAGGCGCCGGAGCTCCTCGCGCTCGACCGGATCGCGCAGACGACGCTCGGCGCCGTGGTGAGCGTGGCGCTCCTCGTGGTCGGGCGGCTGATCGAGCGTCGGCGGGGCCGGGCGCTCGGCGCGACGGGCGCGATCCGCACGGTCTGAGCCGCGGGGCGGGTGGTCTGCTCGGCCGATCCGCGCGTCGGAAGCTGTTCCGCGCGAAGGAGGACGATCTGCGCATGGAAGGCCGTTCGTTCCGGCTGTCCATGCGCGGATCGTCCTCCGATCGCACGTGTGATGGGACGTTCCGCCCCCGGGATCAGTCGCGCGGTGCGATGTTCCAGGAGTCGATCACCGGGCGGCCGTGCTCGTAGCCGAGCGAGCTCACCGTGGCCGTGCCGAGCTTCAGCACGGCACCGTCCTGCGGCGCGAGGCGGATCCAGGCGGCACCGAGGGCGCGCAGGACGTGCCCGTGGGCGACCACGATCGCGTCGTCCCCCTCGGCGAGGACCGGGCGCACCCGGTTCAGCACGCGCTCGACGCGGACGCGGACCTCGGCGGCGTTCTCCCCCGGGGTGTCGCCCGCGGGGACGCCGTCGGTCCAGAGGTCCCAGGGTCCGTGCCGCTTGACCTTGATCTGCGGGGTGGTCAAGCCCTCGTACGCGCCGTAGTCCCACTCGTACAGGTCCTCGTCGAGCTCCGGGTCGACACCGACGAGCCGCGCGGTCTCGCGGGCGCGCTCGAGCGGGCTCGACAGCGCGAGCGCGAACGTCCGGTCCGCCAGGTAGCGTCCGGCGCGCTTCGCCTGCTCGATGCCGTTCTCGGTGAGCGGGATGTCGGTGCGGCCGGTGTGCTGACCGCTCTTCGACCACTCCGTCTCTCCGTGGCGGACGAGGACGAGTTCGCCGGGGCGTTCCGAGGTCATGTGTTCCTTCCGAGGTACAGGCCGAGCGCAGCCGCGCCGACCGAGACGACGAGCATCCCGAGGCCGTTGAGCACGGCGGGCCCGGGCTTCCCGGACCGGAACAGCTGCACGGTCTCGACACTCGCCGTCGAGAACGTCGTGTACCCGCCCATCATGCCCGTCCCGAGGACCGCGACCAGCGGCAGGCCGAGCGTGCCCGCCTCGCCGAGCCCGGTCACGACCCCGAGCACGAGCGATCCGGTGACGTTGATGAGCATCGTGCCGACCGGGAACCACCCCAGCGCGGCCCGTGCCACCCGCGCCTTCACGGTGCCGTCGAGTGCGAAGCGGAGCGCGGAGCCCAGGCCGCCGCCGAGCGAGACGACGAGGAGTTCGAGGGGGCTCACCGGGCGTCCTCCGTCCGGGCGCGGCGCGAGCGGCGGGCCCCGGCGAGCCACGCACCCGCGGCCGCGGCCACCACCCCGAGCGCGACCGACAGCAGCGCGTACCCGGTGCCCGCGCCCCACCGGCCGACGTCGAGGAGCTTCGCGGTGTCGTCGGCGAGCGTCGAGTACGTCGTGAAGCCGCCGAGGACACCCGTGCCGACGAACAGGCGGACGGTGCGGCGCGCACCGACGTCGGGGCCGCGGTGCGCGAGCGACTCGAGCAGCGCGCCCAGGCAGAGCGCCCCGACGACGTTGATCGCGAGGATCGTCCAGCTCAGGCCGTCGACCGCGGGCAGGGCCGCGGCGAGCGCCGCACGGGCACCGGTGCCGATCGCGCCGCCGAGGGCGACGAGCACGAGGTACCGCCAGCGGCGGTGCGGGGGGCGGTCGGTCGCGGTCGTCATGGGTCTGGTCGTCACGGGTCTCCTGTCACCGAGCACGCGGCATCGCACACGTGCACTCATCTCGGAACAGGGACCGTTGGCGGCTCAGCCGCGGTTGGGTCCGGCAGGCCCCACTGCCGGGTCTGACGACGCTCCGACGATACCGCTTCCGTCCCGGACCGCGGCGACGCCCTCGACCTCGACGAGCTGGTCGTCGTAGCCCAGGACGGTGACACCCATCAGGGTGCTCGGCACGTCGTGGTCGCCCATCGCCGCACGGACCACCTGCCACGCGGCGACGAGGTCCTCCTGCCGCGAGGACGCCACGAGCACCCGCGTGTGGAGCAGGTCACCGAGTCCCGCTCCCGCTGCGGCGAGCGCCGTCTCGAGGTTGGCCATGCACCGGGCGGCCTGGCCGCGGTGGTCCCCGACCGCCACGGTCCGACCCTGCTCGTCGAGCGGGCACGCCCCGGCCGCGAACACCAGGCGGGCGTCGGCGGGTGCGGTCGCCGCGTACGCGTACTCGGCGACGTCACTGAGTCGGTCGGATCGGACGAGCTGGACGACACCGGTCATGGCCACAGCCTGGCAGAGCCGCGCCGGGCCGGCGCGACGGCACGACCCGGCGCAGCACGGCGCGGCCCGGCGCGGCTCGGCGCCGCCCGCCCTCAGCGCCCGATCGGGTTCGGCATCCGCCCCGCTCGGATGAGCGACTCCGTCTGCGCGGACAGGTCCACCATCTGCAGGGTGTTCCGCAGCTGGAGCCGGTTCAGGCACGAGTGCTCGAAGTCCGGCGCCCGCAGGTCGAGCGGTCGCGCACGGCCCACGACGGCGTCGTCCACGCACGCGCCGACCAACCGCCAGAACGTCGCACCGGACAGGACCCCGTCCTCGTCGAGGATCGCGGCGAGGTACCGGAGCACCCCGTCGAACACGTCGGTGAACACGCCGAGGGCCGCCTCGGCGTCGTCGACCGGGTGCACGATCCGCTCGGTGCCGACCGGGACGGCGACGTCGCCGACGACCACCACCTCTTCCCCGATGTCCTTCATGAACACCCGGGAGACCACGCCGTCGCGCAGCACGAGCACGAGGTTCTCGCCGTGCGGCATGAAGAGCAGCTGGTGCTCGGTGAGGCAGTGCACGACGGGTCGGAGGTACGCGTCGAGGTACCGGCGCACCCAGTCCGCGGCGCCGAGGCCCGACTGTGCGACGAGGGCAGCGGCCACCGAGCGACCGCGCGCGTCCCGGTGCAGCAGGGCGGCCATGGTGATCGGCCGCTCCCCCGGTCCCAGCCGCGGCACGGGGCTCTCCCGCCAGAGCGCGGCGAGCATCTTCCGCTGTGGTGACGCCACGTCGACGCGGTGGTGCGCGTCCCCGGTGTACCCGATGGCGGCGTGCTCGCGGAGCACACCGAAGCCGGCGTCGGCGAGCACGGGGTCGGCGTCGACGAGTCCGGCGACCCAGTCGTTCACGGCAGGGGTCGTCCGCATGTACGCGGGCGACATGCCGCGGAGGAACCCCATGTTCTGCACGGCGAGCGCCGTCTTGACGTACGAGCGCGCGGGACGGCTCCGGTTGAACGCCGTGCGGATCGACTGCTGCGGCTGGTGCTCGTCGGGTCCCTCGCCGAGGTCGACGAGGTCCTGCCGGCCGAGGTCGGGCGCGAAGGTCACGGCGATCCGGTGTTGCCACTGCCACGGGTGCACCGGGAACCAGGTGTACCCGTCGGGATCGAGGCCACGGCGCTCGAGCGTCGCCTGGAAGCCTGCGACGGTCGCCGCGTCGAGCTCGGCGGCCCAGTGGTCGTGCTCGGTGCGGTCCGCGGCGAGCGCCAGGTGCGTGTGCTCCCGCCGTGCGGCGAGCCACCGGTAGCGGAAGCGGGCGCCCGCCTCCGGGGCGTGGGCGTGGTACTCGTCGAGCCCGAACCCGATCCGCCCGTTCGCGGCGACGAAGGCCGGGTGCCCCTCGGTCATCGCGGCCTCGGCGTCCTGGAACGACGCGACGACGTCGCCGTCCGTCCGCCCGCGCGCCAGCTGCGCCGCGGACGGCCCACCTCGCCGGTGCTTCGCCGCCGCGCTCGCCAGCGTCGACGCGATCTCGTCCAGGTAGGTGCCGAGCATCGCGTCCGGGATCCCGAGCACGTCCCGCAGGTCGAGCACGAGCTCCTGCGCACTGAGCGGCGCGGGGACGCCGTCACGCGTCCGGGTCAGCGAGTCCTCGTCGAGCACCCAGTGCTCGAGCGTGTGCACCCGCGCCCGGAACCGGTAGGTCGAGTCCCCCGCGTCGAGTGCCCACCCGTCACCGTCCACACGCGGCGCGGTCAACCGCTCGTGGGTGAACTCGGCGATCGCCTTCGCGACGAGGTGCCGTTCCGCGGGCTCCAGGTGCTCCGGCCGCAGGTGCGCCGCCGGCCCGCCGTCGTCCGGCACCCCGATGCGCGCGGTGTCGAGCACCGAGAGGAGCGCCCGCTTGCCGTCGACGTCCACCACACGGAGCGCTCGGAACCCGACCTCGGCGTTCTTCCGCTGCACGGCCGTGTTCCGCACGTCCGGCTCGACGACGACACGGCGCGCGCCGAGCACGTCGCGGCAGTGCTCGACGACCGCTCGCATCACCGCGCTCGTCAGGCCGTGCACCCGTCCCCCGGCGGGCGGCGGTGCGACGAGCAGGTGCATGCCGACGTCGCCCGGCTCGGCGTCCCACACGTCGGTGAGCAGCACGACGGCCGGGTCGTACGTCTCGGCGTAGGCGATCGGCGCGCCGTCGCGGCGGAGCAGCCACCCCGCCTGCGCCGGGTCGTCGCGCACCGCCGTCAGGTACGTCCGGACCGCGTCCACGTCGCGGTCCGCCATCCCCCACCAGGACGACGCGGGGTCCGCCAGCCAGGACCCCAGCAGGGCGGCGTCCCGTCCCGGGTCCACGGGTTCGACGGACAGGAGGCCCGTGGCTGCGCGCGCCAGGTCGCGCTCGGCCGTCCGGGCGCTCACGCGCGCACCCCCGCGGCCTGCGGGAGGCGCGTGGTGGCGGCGCTCGCCGCCACCGGCGACGCTCCGGGAGCCGGCCGCCCGCCGGGCAGGCCGAACTCCTGGAAGGCGATCCGATCCTCCAGGCCGTACACGGCGCGCCCCGTGACGGACCGGATGATCGACGCGTTCCGCCACGCGCCCATCCCGAGGTCGGGCGCGGTCAGGCCGTGCGTGTGCTCCTCGGCGTTCTGCACCCAGATGCGGCCGCCCAGGGTGTCGACGTGCAGGTCGCGGGCGACCGCGAACCGGCCGCACTCGTCGCGGGCGACGAGGTGCTCGACAGGGGCGAGGAAGTGGGGCGTGCGGGGGCGGTACCCGGTCGCGAGGACGAGCCGGGCGACCTCGTGCGTCGCCTCGGTGCCGAGCTGCGCGTGCCGGAGCGTCAGGCGGAAGCGGTCGCGGTCGGGCAGCCACTCTGCCGCGACCACGCTCGTGTCCGTGCGGAGCGTCGTGGGGACGGGTCCGTGGGCGCTGATCCGGTAGAGCGTGTCGTAGATCGTGTCGACGAGGTCGGCGCTGATGCCCTTGTACAGCCCGCGCTGCTCGCGACCGAGACGGTCGCGGACGTCGGGCGGCAGCGCGTGGAAGTGGTCGGTGTACTCCGGGCTCGTCATCTCGAGGGTGAGCTTGGTGTCCTCCATCGGGAAGAACCGGGGCGAGCGGGTGATCCAGTCGAGGCGGTACCCGCCGTCGCGGATGCCCTCGAGCAGGTCGCGGTAGACCTCGGCGGCGGACTGCCCGCTGCCGACGACGGCGATCGAGTCGGCGCGGCGCAGGTCCTCGCGGGCGGGCAGGTACCCGGCGGAGTGCACGACGGGGCCGCCCAGGTCGCGGAGGGCTTCGGGAACCGCCGGCTCGGTGCCGATGCCCGTGACGACGTGGCGGGCGCGGTAGGTCTCGGGCCCGGTCGGGGTCTCGGCGTGCACCGTGAACAGGTCGGTCTCGGGGTCGTGCTCGACGGCGACGACCCGGCGGCCCCAGCGGAGGGTGTCGAGCTGGTCGGCGGCCCACCGGCAGTAGGCGTCGTACTCGCTGCGCAGGGGGTGGAAGTCCTCGCGGATGTAGAACGGGTAGAGCCGCCCGGTCCGTTTGAGCCAGGCGAGGAACGAGTACGGCGAGGTCGGGTCGGCCATCGTCACGAGGTCGGCGAGGAACGGCACCTGGATCGTGGCGTCGTCGAGCATCATGCCGTGGTGCCAGGCGAAGCCGTCGGCCCGGTCGAGGAACACGGCGTCGAGGTCGGCGATCGGGTCCGTCAGGCAGGCGAGGCCGAGGTTGAAGGGGCCGATGCCGACGCCGACGAGGTCGTGGACGGTGCCCGTGGTCGGGGTCGGGGTCGGGGTCATCGGTTCGCTCCCGTCGGCTCGGTGGTGCGGAGGTGGTTCGTCGTCGTCGCGGTGCGCTCCGCGTGCAGGCGCTCCGCGGTCGCGACCACGTGGTCGAGCGCCGCGACGACCTGCTCGGCGCTCGTCCCGGGGTCGAGCAGCGTGAGCTTGTTGCACGGCCGACCGTCGACCACGGTCTTCGCGACGAGCACCCGCCCCTCGGCGAGCAGTGCGGCGCGTAGGGGTGCGACGAGGACGTCCGCATCGGCGTCGACGACCCCGTCCGGCTGCCAGCGGAACAGCACCGTGCTCAGCTGGGTCGGCGCGACGAGCACCAGGTCCGGGTGCGCACCCACGTGCTCGTGCACCTGCTCGGTCACGTCGAGCACGGTGTCGAACGCCCGGCCGATCGCGGTCGCACCGCTCGCCCGCAGCGTCGCCCAGAGCTTGAGCGCGTCGAAGCGCCGGGTCGTCTGGAGCGACTTGTCGACCTGGTTCGGTTCGTCGGCGTCCGCGGGGTTCAGGTAGTCGGCGTGCCAGGCCGCACGGCCCAGGTCCGCCGGGTCCCGCACGAGCAGCGCGCTCGAGGACACCGGCTGGAAGAACGACTTGTGGAAGTCCGCGGTGACGCTCCGCGCCCGTTCGATCCCGTCGAGCAGGTGCCGGCGCGTCGGGGACACGAGCAGTCCGCACCCGTACGCAGCGTCGACGTGCAGCCAGACGTCCTCGAGGTCACACACGTCCGCGATCGGCTCGAGCGGGTCGATGCACCCGCGGTCGGTCGTCCCGGCGGTGGCGACGGCGGCCATCGGCGTGCGGCCCTCGCGGCGGGCGTCCGCGACGGCGTGGGCCAGGGCGTCGGGGCGCATCCGGCCGGCGGCGTCGGCCGGGACGTCGACGACGGCGTGCTCGGGGAGCCCGAGGACCATCGCCGACTTGCGGACGCTGAAGTGGCTCGACGCGGTGGCGAACACGACCAGGTCGTCGAGCGCCGGACGGCGACCGGCCCGGCCCGTCCGGCTCGTGGCGGCCTGCCGTGCGAGCAGCAGGGCGTGCAGGTTCGACTGGGTCCCGCCGGAGGTGAAGATCCCGTCCCCGTCCGCGAAGCCGATCGTCCTTGCGGCCCAACGGACCACGCGCCGTTCGATGTCGGTGCCGATGCGCGACTGGTCCCAGGTGTCGACCGAGGGGTTCACGGCCGCGAGCACCGTCTCCGCGGCGACGGCGGGCACCGCGACCGGGCAGTTGAGGTGTGCGAGGGAGTCGGGGTGGTGGAACCAGACCGCCTCGGCGCAGAAGAGCGTGTCGATCTCCGCGACGGCGGCCTCGGCGCTCCCGAGCGGGCGGTCGAGGTCGATCGCGGCGATCCGGTCCCGGAGCACGGCGGCCGGGGTGTCGGTGGTCGGCGCGGTGACCGACGCGAAGCGGTCCGCGGTCCGGTCGACGGCGGTGTGGACGACGGCCCGGTAGCGGTCGGCCCGGGCGGTGTCGAGGATCTCGAGCTGTGGTTCGGAGGCGTTCACGTTAGGGAAGGCTATCCTTACCTGCGGCCCGCCGGTACCCGCGTTCGGGGGAAGAACGGTCGTTCTGGCGGGACCGTCCCCCGGAGCAGGCGACGCACCCGCCGGGTTATCGTCGGACCGTGCCCGCTGCCCCCGCCACCGCGTCGGTCGCCGTCGTCGGGGCCGGGCAGGCCGGACTGTCGTCAGCGCACCACCTCGTCCGACGCGGGTTCGTCCCGGACGGCGACCCGGCGGGACGGAGCGTGGTCGTGCTCGACGCGAACCCGCGGCCGGGCGGGGCGTGGCAGCACCGCTGGGAGTCGCTCCGGATGCGCACCGTGAACGGCATCTTCGACCTGCCAGGCATGCCCGTGCCACCGATCGACCCCGAGGAGCCGAGCCGCACGGCAGTCCCCCGGTACTTCGCCGGGTACGAGGAGCACGAGCACCTGCCCGTCCACCGCCCGGTGCACGTCCGCGCCGTCCGGTCCCTCGGGGCGACGACCACGGCGCCGCTGCTCGTCGAGACGGACCGCGGCGACTGGCGGGTCCGTGCGGTCGTGAACGCCACCGGCACCTGGGACACCCCGGTCGTCCCGGACGTGCCCGGTGCCGAGCGGTTCACCGGCGAGCAGCTGCACAGCCGGGACTACGTCGACGCCGAGCACTTCCGCGGCCGGCGCGTCGCGGTCGTCGGTGGCGGGATCTCGGCCGTGCAGCTCCTCGAGGAGGTCAGCCGGGTGACCGACACCGTCTGGTACACCCGCCGCGAGCCGGTGTTCCTGCCGGGCGACTTCGTCCACGAGCTCGACGGGGTCGACGTCGAGCGCCGGGTCGCGGCGGACGTCACGGCCGGTCGCACCCCGAGCAGCATCGTGTCCTACACGGGCCTGATCTGGACCGACTACGCCGTGGCTGCCCGGGAGCGCGGCGTGCTCGACCGGCGGCCGATGTTCACGCGGATGGGGCCGCACGGGGTCGTGGAGCAGGACGGGTCGTCCACCTCGGTCGACGTCGTCCTCTGGGCGACGGGCTACCGCGCCGACCTCGACCACCTCGCGCCGCTCGGGCTGCGCGGCCCGCTCGGCGGCATCCCGATGACCGGGACGCAGGTCACGGCGGACCCCCGTGTGCACCTGGTCGGCTACGGACCGTCGCAGTCCACGATCGGCGCGAACCGCGCGGGACGCGCGGCCGCCCGCGAGGTTGCGCGGTTCCTCGACGGCGCGCCGGTCCCGTCCGCGACGTGACCACAGGGCGGGCGGGCGCGGCACGCTCAGCGGTGACGCGCCAGCGGCACGCGGGCCGCGCCGACCGAGCCTGCGAGGGAGGACGGCGCCAGCCCGCCCCGCGCCTCCCGTCCGTCGCCTGGTCGGGTCGCGACGCCGGACGCACGTGCACCCGCTCCCGCTCCCGCGCCCTGCGCCCGCGAGACGCCCCGAGTCCGCGAAACGCCCCAGCGCAGCGAGACGCCCCCGGATCCGGCGGCTTCTCGCGGACTCGGCGGCGTCAGGCGCACCGGAGGGTGCCTCAGGAGACCAGAGTGAGCGGTGGGAGCGGCCGGTCGGTGTCCGCGACCCGGGTCACCCGCGCGGCCAGTGAGCGGAGCGGCGTCGACAGCAGCAGCGCGTCGACGGCCCAGCGCGCCGCGAGTCCGACCCGGCTGCGGGGGTAGGCGAACCGCACCACGCCGCTCGGGATGCCCTGCACGTCGTCGACGAGCGGACGCATCCAGTCGTCGAAGGCCGCCAGTGCGCGCTCGACCGACGCGGTCGAGGGTTCGTCGCGGGCTGCGGTGTCGTCCCGCAGCTGGGCGGCCAGGGACGCGGCGAGGACGTAGCCGCTCGTCAGGGCGAGTGACGCCCCGCCGCCGCCCATCGGCGTGACGCACCACGCGGCGTCGCCGACCAGGGCGACACGCCCGCGCCGCCAGGACGGCATCCGGATCTGGGTCAGGCGGTCGACGTACAGGTCGTCGGTGGTGGCGAAGCCCGCGAGGACACGGTCGGTCTCCCACCCGACACCCTCGTAGCGACGGGTGAGGGCCGCGACGACGGACGACCGGTCCCGGCTGGCCACGTCGCCCAGGTCGTCCTGGTCAACCTCGGCGGCGTACGCGAGGATCGCCCGCGTGGTGCCGTGCGGGTCGGGGCGGAGGTGCACCTGCCGGCCGCCGACCGCCGTGTACCAGCGCCAGCGGTCGTCGTCGGAGGCGGTGCGCGGGATCGTGCCGAAGGCCATCGTGTCGCCGAGGTCGCGGGGGTCGACGTCGTCCGGGGCGTTGAACACGAGGCTCCGCGTCGACGACCGGACGCCCTCGGCGACGACGAGCAGGTCGGCGTCGAACCGTCGTCGGGCCGAGGTCGTCACGGTGACGGCGTCGTCGCGGTCGGTCACCGAGGTGATCGTGTCGCCGTACACGACCTCGACCCCGTCGGGCAGGTCGTCGAGCAGGATGCGGGCGAAGTCGCCGCGCAGCACCTCGAGTTCGGCGGTCGCGCCGTCCGGCCCGTCGCTCGGCAGTTCGGCCCGGACCGACCCGTCCTGTGTGACGAGGACCGTGCCCGTCTCGGTCGTGTTCGCCGCACGGACGGCGTCGACGAGGCCCATCCGCTCGAGGACCTCGTGCGCGACGCCGCGGACGTCGACGTTCTGGCCGCCGTCGCGGAACGCCGGCGCGCGTTCGATCACCGTGACGTCCCAACCGGTGCGGCGCAGCCACCAGGCCGCGGACAGACCTGCGATGCTCGCCCCGGAGATCACTGCGTGTGGTGCGGACATGTCCTGCTCCTCGTGTGCTGTCGTCGAGCGACCGCTCGGCCGTCGTGCTTTACAGTGAAGCGACTTGACTGTGGAGGAATCTGGATGGACGTCGACCCGCTCGACACCGCGTGGACCGAGGTGGAGGTCGCGGTGATGCAGCGCCTGCGCGACTGGGCGGTGGCGTTCGACGAGCTGAACCGGCACCTCGGCGCCTGGGTCGATCTGACGCCGTCCGACGCCAACGCCCTCGGGCAGCTGCTCTGGGCCGAGCGGGCCGGCGAGCCGCTGTCACCCGCCGAGCTGGCGCGGCGGATCGGCATGACCTCCGGGGCGACCTCGGTCCTGGTCGACCGGCTCGAGTCGGCGGGGCACGTCACCCGGCACCGGGAGAGCACCGACCGGCGGCGTGTGACGCTCCGGACGACCGAGACCGCACAGCGGGCGAACGCGGCGTTCCTCGGGTTCGCCGGGCAGGAGATCGCGTCGACGCTCCGCGGGTCGGCGCCGGACGAGACCCGGGCGGCGCTGGCGTTCCTCGACCGGATGACGGAGGCGGCCACGACCGCGAACGCCCGACTGGCACGGCGCGGGCGCTGAGCACACCGACGCACTTCCGTCGCGCACTTCCGTCGTGGAGCAGAAGTCGTCGGGTCGGGTCCGGACGCCCGACGTCTTCTGCTCAATCGACGAGCGACCGGCCGTCGAGCACTCCGGCGCACTTCCGTCGTTCTCCCGTCGTGGAGCACAAGCTGTCGGGTCGGATCCGGATGTCCGACGTCTTCTGCTCAATCGACGAGCGACCGGAGACGCGCGACGCACGGGCAACAGCGCGCAAGCAGCGCTCGGAGCTCGGAGCTCCGAGCCCGGAGTCGACAGAGCCCGGCGGCGACACAGTCCGGGAACGACGGAACCCCCGCCGAGCCGGAGCTCGACGGGGGTTCGTGGTGTGTGACCCCAGCGGGATTCGAACCCGCGTTACCGCCGTGAGAGGGCGACGTACTAGGCCGCTGTACGATGGGGCCGTGGTCTCCGCGGACGGAGCACACGTGTTGTCGGACACGGAGGCAAGGCACCGAAGTGACCTGCTCTTGGTGACCCCAGCGGGATTCGAACCCGCGTTACCGCCGTGAGAGGGCGACGTACTAGGCCGCTGTACGATGGGGCCGTTCCGACAACCCGATAAGTATGGCACAGCCGCAGCGCACTGCCAAAACGAGGCGTGTCGCCCGGGTGTGCCGCGCCCGGAGCGGGCCGATCCGTGGGTGGTGGGGCGTGCCTCCAGGCCGGTGTCGGGTCAGACCTGCAGCACGTCGCCCGGCTGCAGCACCACGAGTTCCCCGTCGCCGAGCGCCTCGCGCTGGCGGCCCGTGTGCATCGCGAAGCCGACCGCGGAGAGCGTCGCCTCGTGGATCGGGTACGCACGGCGCGGCGCAACCGCGGCGATCCAGTCCATCATCTCGGCGACCTTGAGCCAGGGGGCGCCGACGGGTGCGGCGAGGACCTCGACCGGGACCCCCGGCACCGTGTAGGCGTCGCCCGGGTGGAACAGCCGGCCGTCCACGAGCACGCCGGTGTTGTCGACGACGGGGACGGACGCGTGGATCACGTTGTGCCGCGTGCCGTGGAAGTCGAGGGCGAAGGGGCCGATCTCGCGGTGGTCGCCGTCGGTGACCACGTCCACGGTGATCCCGGCGTCGGCGAGGACCGTGGCGACCCCCGGCGGGCCGAGGACGACCGCGTCCGGGTTGCGCGCGAGGATCCGGCTGACCTGCTCGGCGGTGACGTGGTCGGGGTGCTGGTGCGTGGCGACGACGGCGACGACCCCGGTGACCTCGACCGGGCGGGTGAACTCGCCGGGGTCGAGCACCAGGCGGACGTTCCCGGACCGGACGACCTGGCAGGCGTGCTCGAGCTTCGTGACCTCCACGCCGGCGACCCTACGCCCGGAGCGCCGAGCCGGTCGGGCCGGGCGGGCGGGGCGGGCCGGCCGGGCGGGCCTCGGCACAACCAGAAGCACACCGTGCCACGGACTTCGACGGCGCGGCGTGCTTCCGGTTGTGCGGCAGCACGCCGCACCACGGACCGGCCTGCGCGCCACCCCGCGCCGCCCCGGCGCCCTACCGCCGCGGGGCCGCCGTCGACGTGCGCACCACGAGCTCCGCCGGCGCCGCGGGCAACGGCCCCGCCGAACCGCCGTCGACCTCCGCGAGCACGGCCCGTGCGGCCGCGCGGCCCTGCGCCTCCGGGTCCTGGGCCACCGTGGTCAGCCCGACGACCGCGCCGTACTCGTGGCCGTCGATGCCCATCACGGAGACGTCCCCCGGGACCGACAGCCCGGCCCGCGACGCCGCGAGCAGTACCCCGAGTGCCATCTCGTCCGAGGCGCAGAACACCGCCGTGGGACGGTCCGCCGGGTCACGGTCGAACAGGTGCGCACCGGCCGCCACTCCCCCGGCGAACGAGAACCGTCCGTCGAGCAGCCGGTCCGCGCGGACGTCGAGGCCCCGCGCGTGCATCGCGTCCGCGAACCCGTCCCGGCGCAGGTACGGCACGGCGACGTTCATGCCGTCCTCGTCCTGGCCGCCGAGGTACGCGACCTCGCGGTGGCCGAGCCCGGCGAGGTGCCCGATCGCGGTCTCGGTGACGGCGAGGTCGTCGACCCCGACGTTCCGGAGCCCGGGCGCGGGGCCCCCGATCACGATCATCGGGTGTCGGGTGAGCTCGAGCTCGGCGCGTTCGGTCTCGTCGAGCACGAGCGAGAGCAGCACGAGGCCGTCGACGCGGTGCCGGAGCATCGAGCGCCGGAACGCCCGACCACGGTCGCCGCCGGGACCGCCGAGGTTGTAGAGCACGAGGTCGTACCCGGCCCGCCGCAGTTCCGCGTCGACCCCGCCGAGGGCCCGCACGTAGAACCACCGGTCGATCACCGGAACGACCACCCCGACGGCCCGCTGCCGTCCGGTCGCGAGTCCGGCCGCCGCCGAGCTCGGCACGTACCCGAGCTCGTCGGCAACCCGCCGCACCTGGTCGATGGTGGCGTCCGCCACCGTCGGCATCCCCCGCAGCGCGCGGGACACGGTCGACTTGGACAGGCCCGTGACGGTCGCGATCTCCTGGATCCCCATGGGCATGCCGGGAGGCCCGTCAGCCGTCGGCACCGTGCGTCGCGTCCGCGACGGGCCGGGTCCGGACCGCGGATCGCGACGCCGGTGCGGACACGGACGCGGTCCGGCCCGGAGCGGCGCGGTCGACGCCGGTCCGGGAGGACCCGGGCCGACCGCTCGCCGGTCCCGTCGCACCGATGCCGTCGACGACCCCGGTCGCCGCCGCGTGCCGCCGGAGGACGGAGACCCGCCACCGGTCGAGCACCACCACCGCGAGCACGCAGACGAGCAGGGTCATCGCCCAGCCGAGCGCGGGGCGTCCGGTGACCTCGCAGAAGACCGTGACGCCGAGGAACAGGACGCCGAAGGTGCCGGCGAAGCCGATCGCCTCCTCGATCCGGGCGGTGGGACGGGTGGGTCCTCGCTGTGCCATGACTCCGTCAGCCCTTCACGCCACCGGCGGTGAGGCCGGCCACGATGCGTCGCTGGAACACGAGCACGAGGATGACGAGCGGGATCGTGACGATCGTGCCCGCCGCCATCACCGCGGTGTACGGCTCCTGGTGCGGCTGCGACCCGGCGAACGACGCGATCGCGACGGTGACCGGCTGGGTGGCGTCGGACGACAGTTGGGACGAGATGAGGTACTCGTTCCAGGACGAGATGAACGCCAGGATCGCGGTCGTGAACACGGCGGGCGCGGCGAGCGGCAGGATGATCCGCCGGAACGCCGAAACCCGGGTGCACCCGTCGATGCGGGCCGCCTCCTCGAGGTCCCACGGCATCTCGCGGAAGAACGACGCGAGCGTGTAGACGGTCAGCGGCAGCACGAACGAGATGCTCGGCAGGATGAGCGCCTGGTAGGTGCCCATCCAGCCGATGTCCGTGAACAGCTGGAACAGCGGCGAGATGAGCGCGACACCCGGGAACATCGACGCGGCGAGGATTGCGCCTGCGATGAGCGACTTCCCCTTGAACTCGAGCCGGGCCAGCGCGTACGCCGCACTCGTGCCGACGAGCAGCGCGATGATCGTGACCACGCCGCCGATGAGCAGGCTGTTCAGCAGCGCACGGCCGAGATGGTTGCCGAGCGCCGTCGAGAACGCCGTCGCGTAGTTGTCGAGCGTGACGTGGGTCGGCCACGGGGTGGCGTCGAACGTGAAGCCGACGTCCCGGAAGCTCGTGACGACCATCCAGTAGAACGGCAGCAGGCACCACACGGCGATGACCACGGCCTGGATGCCGGTGCGGAGCCGCGGGCCGGTGTGCCGCTTGACCCGCACCTGCGACCGGTCGGTGGCGTGGTCGCGGGAACGGGCGGCCGAGCGGGGTCGGTCTGCTGCGAGCGTCACTTGAGTTCACCCTTCTGCTGGGCGGCCTGGGTCTGCACGACGTTCGCGCCGAGGAACCGGACGAAGACGAACGCGACGAGGAAGATCACCAGGAACGTGATGGTGGAGAGTGCCGAGGCGGAGTTGAAGCCCTGCCGGATCTGGTCGACGACCAGGATCGACAGCGTGGTCGTCGCGTTGCCCGAGCCACCGCCGCCGCCCGTGAGGATCGCCGGCAGGTCGTACATGCGCAGCGCGTCGAGCACGCGGAACAGGACGGCGACCATGAGCGCGGGCTTGATGAGCGGCAGCGTGATGTTGACGAAGCGCTGCACGGTGGAGGCGCCGTCCATCTTCCCGGCCTCGTAGACCTCCTCCGGGATGAGCTGCAGCCCGGCGAGGATGAGGAGCGCCATGAACGGCGTCGTCTTCCAGGTGTCGGCGATGATGATCGCCCAGCGGGACGCCCACTCGCTCGACGTCCACAGGATCTGCTGCCCGAGCACGTGGTTGAGCACGCCGTTCGCGTCGAAGATGAAGTACCAGAGCTTCGCGGTGACGGCGGTCGGGATGGCCCACGGCACCAGGATCGCGGCACGGACGAAGGCGCGGCCCTTGAAGTTGCGGTTCATGATGATCGCCATCCACACGCCGATGACGGTCTCGAGCGCGACGGTCACCACGGTGAAGAAGACCGTGTTGCCCATCGACACCCAGAACTGCGAGCCGAGGTTGCCGGGCGGGCAGGTGGTGTTGCCGCACTGCTGTGCGAGCCAGTGCACGTAGTTCGTGACGCCGGCGAACCCGCCCTGCACGAACAGGCCGGTCGCCTTGTCGAGTCCGGCGTCGAGCTGGAACGACTGGATGACGGCGCTGACGACGGGGTAGCCGATGACGATCGCGAGGAGCACGATCGTCGGGCCGATCAGGTACACGGCCCACCGGCCGTGCTCGGCGTTCAGTCCGCCCTTGCGCCGCTTCGGCGGCTCCATCCCCTGTGGGTTCGGGATGGCGGCGGGGATCTCGGTTGCTGCGGACACGTGGCGGCCTCCTTGCCGGGTGTCGGGACGCATGTGGGGGCGGACGGGAGGATCGTGGCGGGACCGCCACGATCCTCCAGTCCGCTGCGGCGTCAGCCGCGGGCCACGGTCAGTTGCTGTTGCCGCTGGTCGCGGTCTTGAGCGCGGCCTGCATGTCCTTGACGGCCTCGTCGACGCTCTTCGAGCCCTTGAGCGCGGCGTAGGAGTTGTCCTGGATCGCCTTCGTCACGGCCGGGTAGAACGGCGTCACCGGACGCGGCTCGGCCGACTCGATCGACTTCAGCAGGGTGGGCAGGTACGGCAGCTTCGACGTGAGCTCGGAGTCGGTGTACAGGTCACCGACGACCGGGGCCAGCGAGCCCTGCGTCGCGAAGAACTTCTGCGTCTCGTTCGACTCCAGGAACTCGAGGAAGTCGTGCGCGGTCGCCTTGTGCTTCGAGTACACGCTGATCGCGGCGTTGTGCCCGCCGAGCGTCGAGGCGCCCGTGCCGTCCTTGCCGGGGATCGGCGCGATGCCGAACGTGTCCTTCACCGTGCTCGACCCGTCGGTCTTCGCGAGGTTGTAGACGTACGGCCAGTTGCGCAGGAACAGCAGCTTGCCGCTCTCGAACGCGGTGCGGCCCTGCTCCTCCTGGTAGGTGATCGCCTCGGCCGGGATGTTCCCGTCCTTGAACGCGTCGACCAGGTTCTGCAGGCCGGCCTTCGCGTCGGCCGTGTCGACGTCGGGCGAGCCGCTCTTGTTCAGCACCGAACCGCCGGAGCCGTTGATCGCTTCGGAGGCGTTCACGGTCAGGCCCTCGTACTTCGCGAACTGGCCCGCGTAGCAGCCGATGCCGGCCTGCTTGGCGATGTCGCAGTCCTTCATCATCTCGTCCCACGTCGTCGGGGGCGTCTTGACCAGGTCCTTGCGGTAGTAGAGCAGCGCACCGTCGGAGGTCTGCGGTGCGGCGTAGAGCGTGTCGTTGTACGTCGCGGTCTTGACCGTGGACGGCAGGAGCTTCGACGTGTCGATCTTCATCTTGCCGGTGAGCGGGGTCAGCCAGCCCTTCGCGGCGAACTCCGCGGTCCAGACGACGTCGACGTCGACCACGTCGTAGTTCGCGTCCTTGGCCTGGAAGTGCTGCACGAGGTCGTCGTGCTGCTGGTCGGCCTGGTCGGACTGCTCCTTGAACGTGACCTTCTCGTCCGGGTGGGCGGCGTTCCACTTCTCGATCAGCGGGCGGACCACGTTCGAGTTGTCCTTGCCCTGCACGTACGTGATCGGTCCGCGGCTGTCCTGGCCGTTCGAAGCGTCGTTCGAGCTGGCCGAGCCGCCGGACGAGCAACCGGTGAGCACGAGGCCGATGACGGCGACCCCGGCGACGGATGCGAGGCGCACCTTGGCGCGAGATTTCTGCACAGCGTTGTCTCCTCATCGAGATCACCAGGGGGCGTCGATCGGGTGCGACGACGCGGCCTGGAGCAGGCGGCGCTGCCTGCTGGAGGAGGAAGCTACGCCCATCCAGAAGATCTTCGCAACCGGTTGCAAAGAGATCGTGACCTGCCCGTGATCTCCACCCGGTGGACGGTTTTCCCTGGTGAGCGCTCACTTCTCCGGCAGCGCGGAATCTGAGACGTTCTGACTGCGGAACCACGCAGGAACCGCGTGGGAACCCCGCCACGGCGCTCGTCGGGCATTGTCCGTCTCCCGCACTGCTCGGTACCGTCCGGACATGGCCCTGCTCACGCCCGTGTCGACCCCCGGTCCCCGACGGGTGGTCCGTGTGGACCTGGACGCCCCGCTCCCGGAACTCGTCGCCGACGACCGCGGGGCGACCGCGCTCGTGGTCGGGTACCGCGACGGCCACCCCGTGACGACGCTCGACGTCGCACTGACCGACGACCCGGCCGATGCCGGGCGGGCGATCGCAGCCCTCGCCGCGGGTCCCGCCGATGCGCGCGCCGGCACATCGGACGGCCCGCACGCCGGCTCGTCCGTCGTGCCGACCGGCTGGACCGCCGGCACGTCCGCGGTACCGGACGCCGCGCTGCCGTCCGTCTCCGTCGTGGTCTCGACGATCGTGACGCGCCTGGCCGACATCGCGCGGCTGCTCGACCACCTCGCGGCACTCGACTACCCGTCCTACGAGGTCGTCGTCGTCGACAACCGTGTCGCGGTCCCCGCCGAGGACCCGCTGCCCGGACTCCTCGCCGGGCACGACGTGCGACTCGTCGTCGAGCGTCGCCCGGGCTGTTCCGCCGGACGGAACGCCGGTGTCGCGGCGGCCACGGGCGAGGTCGTCGCCTTCACGGACGACGACGTCCGCGTCGACCCGCGGTGGCTCCGGATGATCGGTACCCGGTTCGTCCAGGAACCCGAGCTGGACGCGGTCACGGGCATGATCCTGCCGGCCGAGCTCGAGACCCCCGCGCAGATCTGGTACGAGGCGTACTACGGCGGGTTCAGCGGCGAGCGCACCTTCGACCCGCTGACCCTGGTGCCCGAGGACGCTCCCGGGGCCCTGCGGCACGCACGGGTCTCCGCCGTGGCGGCCGACGGCTCGGTCCGTCGGCGGTTCCCGGTGTACGGCGTGGGCGGGTACGGTGCCGGTGCGAACTGGGCGGTGCGTCGGAGCGTGTTCGACCGCGTCGGCGGGTTCGACCCGGTGCTCGGTGCCGGCGTCCCCGCACGCGGCGGCGAGGACCTCGCGATGTTCATCGACGTCCTGTGGCGCGGTGGGCGGATCGGCGTCGAGCCGCGCGCGGTCGTGCACCACCGGCACCGGCCGGACCTGGCCGGACTGCACGCGCAGCTGCACGCGAACGGGGTGGGCTTCACGGCGCTGCTCTGCGCACTCGTGTCGGCGGACCGTCGGCACCTGGCAGCCCTGGTGCGGCTCGCTCCCCCGGCGGCCCGGGCGATGGCGGGCCGGGTGCTCGGCCGACTCGTCCGACGTGGGAGCACTCCGGCGGCGTCCGTGACCCCGTCGACCGTGCCGCCGACGCGTGTGCCGCGGTCTCTGGCGTTCCACGAGCTCCGGGGGTTCCCGGCGGGACCGGCCGCGTGGCTGCGCAGCCGTCGCGCCTGGCGCGAGGTCGAGCGGACGCACACCGGCGCCTGACGCGCGCGGGGCGCCCCGGCGCCCCGCGCCGGGACGGCCCGCGCCGCCCGCCGCCCGCCGCGCTCGGCTGCGTCGAACCAGCGATGCGACGTCGAACCAGTGCCTCTCCCTGGTTCGACGTCGCATCCGTGGTTCGACCCGCGCCACGACGACCCGCGCCACGACGGCCCGCGCGACGACCCCGCGCGCGAGCGCCCCGCGTCAGCGTCGTGCGCGCCGCGACACGAGGTACCGCCACGGGCCGCCGAGCGCCGCGGTCAGCTCGATCCGCCGCAACCCCACCGTCGCCGCACGGAGCTCCTCGTCGGCCGCCCACGCGCCGGACCGTGCCGTCCCCGGTGCATCCGCACCCACCGCGCCAGGAGCACCGGCCGACCGCCCTCCATCGTCCTGCCCGAGCGACCCGAGCCGCCGCAGCGCCGGGACCGCACGCCGCACCACGGCGAGCGCCGTCCGCGGGTGGAGCACGAGCTTCGTGACCCACGCACCGAGCCCTGCGCCGTAGCCGACCGCCTGCGCGCGCAGCGCCGCCGGCTCCGAGCGGTGCCGGTGCCACACCACGGCCGAGGGCTCGACCGCGAGCGCCGCACCCGAGGACAGCACCCGGACGAACACGTCCAGGTCCTCGCCGCCCTTCGTCGGCGTCCCCACGCCGAGGGCGTCGTCGAACCCGCCGAGCGCGACCGCGGCCGAGCGCCGGAGGGACACGTTCGCCCCGGTGCCGAACGCCCCGACCGAGAACGGGAAGAGCGGCAGGTCGGCGGGCGGCTCAGCGGCCCGGAAGACCCGGCGCCGGGTGTTCCGTGCCCAGGTCACGCGTTCGTCGAACCACCGCTGCGTGGGCGTCCGGAGCTCCGCGCTCGGCACGAGCCCCGTCACGCACGCGACGTCCGCGTCGCGCGCGAACGCGCCCGCGACGGCCGTCACCCAGTCGGGGTCGACGACGACGTCGTCGTCGGTGAACGCGACCACCTCGCCCGTGGCGACGGCGAGCCCGGCGTTCCGTGCCCGCGCGACGCCAGGCCGTGCCTCCAGGACGTAGGTGACACGAGGATCCGCGATCGAGGCGACCACGTCCCGCGTCGCCGACGTGGTCGGCGCGCTGTCCGCGACGACCACCTCGAGGTCGGGCCACGTCGACGCGAGGACGGACCGCAGGCAGGTCCGCAGGTCCTCCGGCCGGTCGCGGGTCCCGATCACGACAGAGACGCGCCCCACGGGTGCGGGGCCGGTGTCGGCCGGGAGGATCGTGGCCGGCAGCGCGCGCAGCGCCCGTCCCAGCTCGGCCGGGTCCAGGTCCCCGTCCGGGGTGACGGACACGTCGACGGAGCCGGCGATCTCGAGCCCGTCGCGGACGAGCAGGCGGGCGCGACGGAAGCCGTCGGCTCCCGCGAGCGCGACCGTCGTCGCGGCGAGCGCCGTCGGTCGGTCGACGGCGCCGACCCAGGCGGCTCCGGCCCACGTCGGTTCGTCGGCGCGCGGCAGCGCAGGGCGGAGCGTCAGGACGCTGCTGGCGATCGGGCTGGTCCGGCTCGGGGTCACGTCCCGATGCTCGGCAGCGGGCCGGGACGGGTCAAGCGACCCGGGCGACGGTTGCGGCGACGGTCGCCGAGCCGTGCGGTTTGCCGCGACCGGACCGCTCGCGCCCCGTAGGATCGCGGGTGACGCACCGGCCGACCCGAGCCGGGCACGAGGAGGACCCATGCCGGCCGGATCCGACACGGACCCCTGCGTCTGCGGGCACCCGCGTGCCGCGCACGAGCACTACCGCTCGGGCACGGACTGCGCGCTCTGCGACTGTCCGAGGTTCCGCTTGCGGCGCTGACCGGCGACTGCGGCTGCGCTGGCGCCGTGGCCGGCGCCTGCGTCGTGCGCCGTGCGCCTGTGTCGTGCGCCGTGCGCCTGTGTCGTCGCCTGCGGGAAACCGCCGCTTCCCCGCAGGGGGCCCGGGACCGGCTGCCCGCCGCGCTGCACCCGGGTTAGCGTCCCGGCATGGCCATCTCCCCCGCGGTCCCGGCGTGCGTCGTGCTCGCGCACCAGGACCCTGCGCACGTGCGCCGGCTCGTCGAGGCACTCGACCCGTTCGACGTGTTCCTGCACTGCGACGTGAGCACCCCGGAGTCCGTGTACCGCGCGATGGTGGACGGACTGCCCGACCGGGTCCGACTCCTGCCGCGCATCCGCACCGGGTGGGCCCGGTGGGAGAACGTCGTCGCCGAGGTCGCCGGCTACCGGGCCGCGCTCGACGGCACGGACGCGACCCACGTCGCCGTCCTCACCGGGAGCGACTACCCGCTGGCGGACGCCGCCGAGATCCGCGCGACCCTCGAGGCGCACCGCGAGGACTCCTTCGTCGCGACGTTCCCGCTGCCCGACCCGCTCTGGGGCCGCGACGGCGGGCTCGCCCGGCTCCGCTACCGGCACTGGGCCTGGCGCAAGCACATGCTGCGGCTGCCGATCCCCCGGCGGCTGCCCTCGGGCGTCGTCCTGACCGGCGGGTCGCAGCTCAAGGTCCTCGCCCGCCGGCACGCCACCGCGGTCGTGGACGCGTTCGACGGCCGCCCCGACCTCGTCCGGACCTGGCGGCGCAGCTGGGTGGCCGACGAGACCTTCGTCCCGACGGTGCTGGCGACCCCGGCGCTCACCCCCGGGTTCGCGGACGAGCACGTGCAGCACTCGCTGTGGTGGATCGGCTGGGACGACTCGCGGCGGAAGAGCCCGCCGTGGCTCGGGACCGCCGACGCCGGACGGGTGCTCGAGCGCCGGACCGTCCCGGACGGCGGCCTGCCGCACCTGTTCGCGCGGAAGTTCTCGACCGAGCGGAGCACGGAGCTGCTCGACCTCATCGACGGGGCGTTCGCCCTGCGGCAGGACGTGGTCCGGTCGTGACCCAGCCCCTCACCCGGCGCGAGGCGCTCGGTCGGGCACGACGGGCCGCGTCCGACCGGATGTCGGACGCATCGGACGCGGCAGTCGACGACGTCGCCGAGGGGTCGTCCCGACTGTTCGGCCGCGGTCTGCTGTACGTCGTCGTCTGGTCGATGCAGCTCGTCGTCTCGTCGCTGATCTCCCCCGTCCTCGCGCACCTGCTGCCCGCGTCGGAGTTCGGCGTCCTCGCGTCCTCGATCGCCCTGTTTCAGGCGCTCTCCGTGCTCGCGGTCGCCGGGCTCGACCAGGCGACGGTCCTGCAGCGCGCCGAGGACGGCTCGGACCGTCGCGCCCGCGGGCTGCTCGCCGTCGGCGCGCTGACCGCCGCGGTCGTCACCGGGACGGCGCTCGCCACGATCCCGGTCTGGGCGGACGCCGCGGGCTTCGTCGGAGCGCACCCGCTGCTCCTCGTCGCCGTGCTCTGGACCGCGCCGGCCGCGGTCGTCCAGGTGGCGCTGGCGCTCCTCGTCGCGCAGGACCGCATCCGGGTCTTCGCGGTCACGAGCCTGCTGTCGTCGGTCGGCGGCTCCGTCATCGGTCTCGGGCTGCTCCTGTGGGTGCACGCCGACGCCACCACGTACGCGTGGGGCGGTGTCGTCGCCCAGGGCGTCGCGATGGTGATCGGGATCGCGGCGACGCGGCCCCGCCTCCAGGGCCTGTTCGACCGGCGGACCACGGCCCGGGCGTTCCGACTCGGGGTCCCGGTCGCCCTCGGCAACCTGTCGTACTTCGTGCTCAACGCCGGCGACCGTGTCGTCGTGCAGAGCCTGCTCGGCCCGGCGGAGGTCGCCCGCTACCAGATCGCCTACGTCGTCGGGTCGGCCGTGGTCCTCCTCCTCACGTTCACGAACTCGGCGTGGGCACCGCACTTCGCCGCGCTCCGGGACGCCGGCGCCCGACTCCGGTTGGCCCTGCACGCGCGGGACGAGCTCTACCGTCTCGTGGCGCCCGTCGTCCTCGCCGTGACGCTCGCGGCACCCGTCGCGCTGCCGTTCCTCGCGCCCGCGTCGTACCGCGTCGACGAGCTCGGCGTCGTCGTCTTCGTCGTGGCCGTCACGGCCGTGCCCGTCGTGGCGAGCGGCGCGACCGGGCGGCTGCTCGTGGTCGAGCGCCGCGGAGTCGCCGTCGGCGTCATCGCGGCCGGCGCCGGGGCCGTGAACATCGCGGCGAACCTGTTCCTCGTCCCGTGGCTCGGCATCCTCGGCGCGGGCGTCGCGACCGTGCTCGCGTACACGCTCCTCGCGGCGGCCCAGCTGCTCGCGCTGCCCGACCGTCGGGCGTGGCGGGGACCGGGAGCCCGGGTGACCCTGCCCCTCGTGGCAGCCCTCGTGGTGGCCGGGGTGTCCCTGCTGCTGCCCCAGGACACCCCCTGGGACGTCGTGCGGGTCGTCGGCGTCGCGGCGTGCGTGCCGTGGTTCCTGCGGCGGCTCGGGGCGGCGCGCGGCGGAGCCACCGCGGTCTGACGACGGAGCCGCGCGGACGCGTGCTCGTGCGCCCGGTCCGGCGCAAGCGGCGGGCGCGGTGCGGTCCGTGCGTCGGGGCCGACGGTCTCAGCCCGCCGCGGGGACGTCGATCGTGACCCAGTCCACGAGCACCGACCCCCGAGCGGCCCGCGGCGGCGTCCCCCCGGTGGACCCCGCCTGCAGCACGAGGTGCATGCGCGCCGTCGGGACGTCCTCGGTGGTCGTGCCGACCGTGCGTCCGTCCACCATGAAGGTCATCCGCTCGGGCGTCCACTCGATCGTGTAGGTGTGCCAGTCGCTGAGCCGGGCGTCCGTCTCGTGGTGCACGCACTGCCGCGCGGGCTCGTCCAGGCAGTGCACGTTGAGCCAGGCCCGCTGCCCCAGGCCGCCCTCGGGGAAGTCGACCTCGCCGTCCGACCACCGGTTCGCGTCGCTCCACAGCAGGACGGCCACGCCGTAGCCGTCGACCCGGTCGCTCTTCATGCGGATGCTGTACCGCCCCGAGGTCTGCCCGCCCCAGCGCCCGTCGACGAGCGGCACGACGCCGCCGGCCAGCGGGGTGCCGCCGTCGGTCGTCCGCAGCCCGACGTCGAGCAGTCCGTCGTGCGCGGTGACCGCGGACGCGCTGTACCGTCCGGTCCCGGCGGTGTCCGCGAAGCCGTCGTAGGTGGTGAACCGGTCGGCGTACCGGGAGGCGAAGGTTCCGGTCGGCGCATCGTCCGCGAAGTCCTCGGAGTACACGCGATGCCACGCACCGCCGTCCGAGGTCGGCATCGTCTCGCCGCTCGGGTCGTGCGCGCTCGAGCCGCCGGTCACCGTGAGCACCGCGGCGCCGACGGCGAGCGCGCCGACGACCGCGCCGACACCGAGCGCCGTCGCACGGTGTCGGCCGCGGCCGGGCGGGCCGCCACGGTCCGTGGTGGCCCGCGCGGCCGTCGTCGTCATCGGTGGATCAGCTCGCGGCATGCCGCATCCCGGCCGTGGTCAGCTCGTACACGGCGGTGGTGCCGGACGACCAGACCCGGTGCCAGTACGGCGACGAGGCCATCGCGTCCGCGAGCCGCTCGTAGTCGGGGTACCGCTGGTAGCCGTAGCGCTCGTCGTACGCACCCATCGGCGCGGCCACGAGGGCGTAGTACTTCGTCGCGGTGGTCCGGGCGACGAACTGCCGCGTCAGGGTCGAGACGTCGGCGTCGGGGTCGTAGCCGGTACCGGACGGGTACGGGCCGAGCGCCTCACGCGACACGTAGTCGACGTCGAAGTACCGGGCGCCGGTGTTCCCCGGCACGGCGTTCCCCGAACCGGTGAGGAGCATGACCGACCCCTTCGGCGCGGTCCGGTCGTACCACTGCGTCGCCGCCGACTCGCTCCGGGTCGTCACGCGGTTCCAGTCCAGGGCGGTCTGTCCGAAGGCACCGACCGCCACGAGGGCCGCGACGCCCGCCGCCGCGAGGACGTACCGGGCGGCTGCCGATCGGAGCGCTGCCCGGACGGCCGTCCCGACGCGCGCCCACCGACCGGCGGGGAGCGGGAGCCCGGCGGCGAGGACCGCCAGCCACGGGGTCGCGAACAGGACCACGCGGAAGATGCCCTCCTGCCCGTAGTTCGTCGCGACGAGCAGCGAGATCGGACTCGCGGCCGCGGCGAGGAGCCCCCAGTGCAGCCGGTCGCGTCGGACCAGCACGGTGACGACCGCGACGAGGCCGACGAGCACGAGCGTCGCCGCCGGCACGTCGAACGCCAGGCCGGTGACGAGCGGCTTCGGGAGCACGGTCATGTCGTGCTCGGGCGGTTGCACGTTGTCGAACACCTTCCCGATCGCCGAGAGCGACAGGAACCGGCCGAGCACGTCGCCGTTCAGCGCGGCGAAGACCACCGCCGGCACGAGCACGACGAGCGGCAGCCACCACGGACGCAGGAGCCGGAAGACCACGAGGACGCCGAGCGCCGCGACCGCGAGGTACGGCGAGATCTGGTGCGTGACGACGAGGACGACGCCGATCACGGCGATCGCGAGCACCTGTGGCAGCCGCACGTTGCGCGGCCGGAGGACCCGCTGCACGCACCCGTCGGCGACGGCCGCGGCGGTCTCCAGGAGCGGGCCCGTGGCGAGCACGAGCATCGCGACGACGAGCAGGACGCCGGTCGACTGCGGCGAGAAGTACGTCGTGTTGAGCGAACCCGTCATCGCGGTGAGGAGCGCCGCGATCCACGGCCGGCGTCGACCGGGCAGCCAGTGCGCGGCGAGCACCCCGACGCCGAGCGTCGTGACGCCCGCGAGCAGCACGGGCACCCACGCGGCGATCGTCATCGCGTTCACGATGCCGCCGACGTCAGCGGCCCACGCGCCCCCGGCGAACAGCCCCGACCAGGTCTGGAAGATGTCCGAGGCCGGATCGGTGCGGCCGAACTGCCGGATGTACTCCAGGACCCCGACGTGCCGCGCGGCAGCGGTCACGGTCGGCATCCCGTAGGTGATCGCCTGCGCGAGCTGCACGGCCAGGCCGAGCGCCACGACGGGCACGGCGACGGCTCGACCCCGGACGAACGCGACGACCGCCGCCGCGACGAGCACGGCGAGCCCGACCGGCAGCCCGACCCCGAGCCGACCGAACAGCCCGGCGGGCACCGGGTCGCCGACGTGGGTCACCGCGGCGACCACCACCGTCGCGAGACCGAGCACGGTCCCCCCGATCACGATCCACCCGAGCACGATCCGCCCGGACCCGGTCCGCACGGACTCCGTCAGGGGTGCCGGGGCCGGTCGGCGCTCCCGTCGACGCAGCTGTTGGAGGTCCCGCAGCACGGTGGACGCGAGCACCGCCGACGTCAGGACGACCACGACGGCGAAGGGCACCGCCGGGTGCCACCACCCGACGGTCGCCATCGTGTAGCCGATCCCGATCGTGCCGGTGATCGACCCCGCGACCGCGAGCAGCACGAAGCGTGCCAGGGGCATCGGTCGGACGAGCAGCAGCGGCGCGACGCCGAGCAGGGCGAACAGGAAGACGACGGCCGCGCTCCCCCGCAGGACCGGCAGGTGCAGCCCGGCGCCGAGGGCCACGGCGACGAGCGTGACGACGACGACCCCGGCCGCAGCGAGCCGAGCACCGGGTCCCATGACGTCGTCCGCGTCCACACCATCGCGCCGTCGGGCCGACGTGGGTCCGGTGGCGACGTGGGCACCGACCGCGGGCGTGGCGGTCCCCCGGCTCATCGCGTGCCGACCGGGTCGGCGACGGGACGCGGTGCCGGTGCGGCGACGACCACGCCGCCGAGCAGCCGGCCCACCGCGTAGCCCAGGACGGTCGTGGCGACCGACGCGACCACCGTGGCAGCACGAGCGAGCCCGCCGCGACCGACGGCACGGAGCTCGCGGAGCACCGCCCGCGGGATCACCCGGGTCAGGTAGGTGGACTCGCTGGCGAGCGCATCACCGGTGCCGACGCGACGTGCCAGCACGGCCTTCGAGATGCCCTCGTAGTAGCTCCGGCGGAGCAGGTACCGCATGCCGACGCGGTCCGCCGACACCCGGTGCGACACGTTCGACCGCGGCTCGTGGCGGATCCGCGCCCCCGGCTGCACCGCGGCGATGCGGATGCACAGCTCGGTCTCCTCGCAGCCGAGCGGCTGGTTCCCGACGCGGCCGATGCCGGACCGGAAGCCGCCGGCGCGCAGGATCGACTCGCGACGGAACGCCATGCTCGACCCGATCACGTTGCGGACGTCGCCCGCGGTCTCCGGCAGGCCGGTGTAGCTGCAGCCGACGATCCACAGGAGCTCGTCGACGTACGGCCCGGAGCCCGTGGTCGAGGGCCAGGACGGCGTGGCGCGGCCGCCGACGCCGACGACCGCGGGGTCCTCGAGCGCGGCGAGCATGTGCCCGAGCCAGTCGGGATCGGCGGTGGCGTCGTCGTCCAGGAACGCGACCACGTCGGCGTCCGTCGCCGCCACCCCGGTGTTGCGGGCGCCGGACAGGCCGCGGTCCTCGGCGTTCTCGAGGACGAGCAGCTCCGGCCAGCGCGCGCGGGCCCGGGCGAGCAGCTCCGGCTCGTGGTCGATCACCAGCACGACCTCCGGGTGCTCCGGCTGCCGACGCGCCGACTCGACGCTGTCCTGCAGGTCGCCCCACCGGAGCTGCGTGTAGGCGCAGACGACGACGGCGACCCGTGTCACGCGGCGTCCCCCTCGAGCGCCCCGGCCGGCGACGCGTGCACGGCCGCCGGCGCGTGCACCGACGCCGGTGCGTGCGCCGCCGCGGGCAGCACCACCGGCGCAGCCACCACCGGCGCAGCCACCACCGGCGCAGCCACCACCGGCGCAGCCGACACGGCACGGCGCCCGGAGGCCCGCCGCCGCTCGTGCACGATCGACGTCAGGACGCGGATGCCGTCCGTGACGGCGTTGAGGTTGCTCGCCCCGTGCACGCGCAGCTTCTCGTGGCTCGGCACCTCGGCGATGCGCAGTCCGGCGGCCGACCACCGGCACGTCAGCACGGTCTCGATCTCGAACCCGTCGCCCCACAGCATCGAGCCGTCCAGCGGCTTCGGCAGCGTCGAGGACAGCAGCGCGATCGCCGGCAGCGTGTCGGCCCAGAAGGCGTTGTAGCCGTAGCAGAGGTCGCTGTACCGGGTGCCGAGGATGACGTTGCACAGCAGGTTCAGCCCGCGGTTGCCGAGGCTCCGGACGATGGTGATGTCGTCGCTGCCGCCGCCCAGGGCGTACCGGGTGCCCTTCGCGACGTCGGCACCGTCGCGGAGCGCCTGGACGAAGCGCGGGATCTCGTCCGGGTCCGCGGAGCAGTCGGCGTCGAACATCACGACGACGTCGCCGGTCACGGCCTCGAACCCGCATGCGAGGGCGTTGCCCTTGCCCTTCCGGGTCTGGTGCACGACACGGATGCCGGGCATGATCCGGCGGGCGGTCGCGACGGTGTCGTCGACGGAGTTGCCGTCCACGAGGATGACCTCGTGCACCGGCGGAAGCTTCGGGAGGATGATCTCGAGGTTGCGCGCTTCGTTGCGCGCCGGGATGACCACGGAGACGCGGGGGTCTGCCGGACGGACCGGGCTGACGGACATGCGGAGGTGCTCCTGTCGGGTTCAGGGTGCAGGGGACAGCTCCCGACTGGGGCGCGGGTACGCCGCCGGGGGTCCTGGACGAGTGGGTACGCCTCGTCCGTGCTCCAACCCTCGTCGCGGCGCGTGGGCGGGTCAATGCGCTCGGGTCCGCCTTGCGGCTCACCAGCGACCGCTACGGAAACCCGCAAGCGGCTCCGCCGCCGGCCTGGAGGATCGCCACCGCGCCCGCCCCGCGCGTCCCGCCGGGTGCTCCCCACCCTGGTGCGAGCCGCCGGCGCGACCAGTCCAGCGCGGACCACCCGACGTGAGCAGTCTGCTGCGCGCGACCCGGGCGGATCCGAGCCTCGCGGGCGATCCGGGCGTGTCCTCGGATCCGAGGCCGTCCGCGGACAACGCGAAAGGCCCCCGGGATTCCCGGGGGCCTTTCACTTGTCCTGTTGCTGGGGTACCTGGACTCGAACCAAGAACGACGGTACCAGAAACCGCTGTGTTGCCAATTACACCATACCCCAAAAGGCCGTTGGCCTTCTGTTCCCGGTTGCCCGGGGCACGATCAACTACTGTACAGCATCCCGAGCGTCTTCGAGACCACCCACCAGGTCACGGTGCACGGCAGCCGCCGTCGCCGCCCCGTGACCGGCCGCCACGATGAGCTGTTCCGGTCCGGGCGGCGTCACGTCGCCGACCGCGTAGAGCCCTGCGACACCTGTCCGCCCGAGCCGGTCGACCCGGACGAGGCCCTCCCCGTCACGCTCGACCGGGGCGTCGAGCCAGTCGAGGTCCGCGTGCCACACCGGGCGCACGAAGACCCCCTTGTGCGGCGTCACGGTGCCGTCGGCGAGCCGGACGCCCGTGAGGCCCGACCGGTCCCCCTCGAGGTCCGCCACCGGACGTTCGTCCACCCGCACCCCGGCGGCCGCCAGGCGTGCACGACCGGCGGGGTCGAGCGGCGCGACCCCGTTCGTGTACACGACGAGGTCGTCGGTCCAGGACGCCAGCAGCAGCGCCCGCTCGACGACGTCCCGCGTCTCGCAGACCAGTCCGAGGGCCTGACCGGCGTGCTCGTACCCGTCGCACTCGACGCAGCTGTGCGCGGACGTGCCGTAGAACGCCCGGAGCGACGGCAGCGCGGGGAACTCCTCGCGGAGCCCGGTCGCGACGACCACGGCGCGCACCCGCGCCGACGTCTCGGTGCCGCGCCACGAGCCGTGCACCGTCCACGCGTCTCCGTCCGGGGCCACGCGGTCGACGACGGCCTGCACGACCGTGGCCTCCGGGTAGCCGGCGACCTCCTCGCGCCCGAGACGCCGCAGTTCGAGCGGCGAGATGCCGTCACGCGTCACGAACCCGTGCGACCGCAGCGTGGCGGCGTTCCGCGGGCGGTTCGCATCGACGAGGAGCACCGTCCGCCGTGCACGCACGAGGTTGAGCGCCGCGCTGAGCCCGGCCGGACCGGCCCCGATGACCGCGACGTCCGCCTGCACGATCTCAGCCGTCACCGCGTCAGTCGACACCGCGTCAGTCGACACCGCGTCAGCCGGCACCGCGTCAGCCGGCACCGCGTCGTCAGCTCCCACGGTGTCGTCAGCGATCCGCGAGCCGACGCAGCCGCGTCAGGGTGGACTCCTTGCCGAGGATCTCCATCGACTCGAACAGCGGCGGGCTGATGCGACGGCCGGACACCGCGACGCGCAGGGGTCCGAACGCGACCCGCGGCTTCAGGCCCATCTCGTCGATCAGCGCCGTGCGGAGCGCGGCCTCGATCGAGGCGGTGTCCCAGTCCTGCAGGCCCTCGAGCGCCACCGTGCCGGCACAGAGCACCTCGGCCGTGTCGCCCTTGAGGGCGGCCAGTGCGTCGTCCTCGACCACCAGGTCGTCGTCCGACGTGAAGAGGAACCCGAGCAGTGCCGGCGCCTCGCCGAGCAGCTGCATGCGCTCCTGCACGAGCGGGGCTGCGGCGGTGAGCACGCGCTCCTGCTCCGGCGTGGGCGGGTCGGCGACCATCCCGGCCAGGTACGGCAGCAGTCGCGCGCGGAAGTCGTCGGCGTCGAGCAGCCGGATGTGGTCGCCGTTGATCGCCTCGGCCTTCTTGTGGTCGAAGCGGGCCGGGTTCGGGTTCACGTCGACGACGTCGAACGCCGCGACCATCTCGTCCGAGGTGAAGACGTCCCGGTCCGGTGCGATCGACCAGCCGAGCAGCGCGAGGTAGTTGAGCAGACCCTCGGGAACCATGCCCGCGGCACGGTGGTGGAACAGGTTCGACTCGGGGTCGCGCTTCGAGAGCTTCTTGTTGCCCTCCCCCATCACGTACGGCATGTGCCCGAAGCGCGGGATGAAGGACGTGATCCCCACCTCGTACAGCGCCTCGTACAGGGCGATCTGTCGCGGTGTCGACGACAGCAGGTCCTCGCCGCGGAGCACGTGGGTGATCCCCATCAGGGCGTCGTCCACCGGGTTCGTGAACGTGTAGAGCGGCTTGCCGTTCGGACGCACCACGACGAAGTCCGGGAACGTCCCCTGCTTGAAGGTGATCTCGCCGCGCACGAGGTCCTCGAAGCTCAGGTCGCGGTCCGGCACGCGCAGCCGCAGTGCCGGCTGCCGGCCCTCGTCACGGAAGGCCTGACGCTCCGCCTCGGTCAGGTCGCGCTCGTGGTTGTCGTAGCCCTGCTTCGGGTCGCGACCGGCGGCCTTGTTGCGCGCCTCCATCTCCTCCGGGGTGACGTACGACTCGTAGACGTGCCCCGACGCGCGCAGCTTCGCGATGACGTCGTCGTACACGTCCGAACGCTCCGACTGCCGGTAGGGGCCGTGCGGGCCGCCGACCTCGACGCCCTCGTCCCAGTCCAACCGGAGCCACCGGAGTGCGTCGAGGATCTGCTCGTACGACTCCTCGCTGTCCCGGGCGGCGTCGGTGTCCTCGATGCGGAACACGAGCTTGCCGCCGTTGTGGCGGGCGTAGGCCCAGTTGAAGAGCGCCGTCCGGATGAGGCCCACGTGCGGGGTCCCCGTCGGGCTCGGGCAGAAACGGACGCGGATGTCGGAGCCGGTTGCGGCGGTGAACGGTGCAGTCATGACGGGTCGATCCTACCGGCAGCCCACCGCCCCGAGCAGGCGGCAGGAGACGCTGTGGAAGAGGGCCGGAAACGCAGGGAACCCCTGACCAGTCATGGTCAGGGGTTCCCTGGTGTTACCAACGTTGAGTCCGGCGGCGTCCTACTCTCCCACAAGGTCCCCCTTGCAGTACCATCGGCGCTGAGAGGCTTAGCTTCCGGGTTCGGAATGTGACCGGGCGTTTCCCTCTCGCTATGACCACCGGAACACCTTCGACTTGACCCATCGGATCAAGAAAGCTGTCCCGCGCATGCGCGGTGTTCAGTTTCATGTTCCCGATCGTCTGTCGGGAACCACAAAGTGGACGCGAGCCCCACACCAACGGTGTGGGTAAAAAGTGTGTTGTCAAGTCTTCGGCTTATTAGTACCGGTCAGCTCCACGGGTCGTTAGTCCCCGCTTCCACATCCGGCCTATCAACCCAGTAGTCTGCTGGGAGCCTCTCACACTCAAGGTGCATGGAAATCTCATCTCGAAGACGGCTTCCCGCTTAGATGCTTTCAGCGGTTATCCGGTCCGAACGTAGCTAATCAGCGGTGCCCTTGGCAGAACAACTGACACACCAGAGGTTCGTCCATCCCGGTCCTCTCGTACTAGGGATAGATCTTCTCAAATTTCCAACGCGCGCAGCGGATAGGGACCGAACTGTCTCACGACGTTCTAAACCCAGCTCGCGTACCGCTTTAATGGGCGAACAGCCCAACCCTTGGGACCTACTCCAGCCCCAGGATGCGACGAGCCGACATCGAGGTGCCAAACCATGCCGTCGATATGGACTCTTGGGCAAGATCAGCCTGTTATCCCCGAGGTACCTTTTATCCGTTGAGCGACAGCGCTTCCACAAGCCACTGCCGGATCACTAGTCCCGACTTTCGTCCCTGCTCGACCTGTCAGTCTCACAGTCAAGCTCCCTTGTGCACTTACACTCGCCACCTGATTGCCAACCAGGTTGAGGGAACCTTTGGGCGCCTCCGTTACTCTTTGGGAGGCAACCGCCCCAGTTAAACTACCCATCAGGCACTGTCCATGAACCCGATCAGGGTCCTACGTTAGACATCCAAAGTGACCAGAGTGGTATTTCAACAATGACTCCACGAACACTAGCGTGCCCGCTTCACAGTCTCCCACCTATCCTACACAAGCCACTCCGAACACCAATACCAAACTGTAGTAAAGGTCACGGGGTCTTTCCGTCCTGCTGCGCGTAACGAGCATCTTTACTCGTAGTGCAATTTCGCCGAGTTCGCGGTTGAGACAGCTGGGAAGTCGTTACGCCATTCGTGCAGGTCGGAACTTACCCGACAAGGAATTTCGCTACCTTAGGATGGTTATAGTTACCACCGCCGTTTACTGGGGCTTAAATTCAGAGCTTCGCCCGGAGGCTAACCCTTCCTCTTAACCTTCCAGCACCGGGCAGGCGTCAGTCCGTATACATCGTCTTGCGACTTCGCACGGACCTGTGTTTTTAGTAAACAGTCGCTTCCCACTGGTCTCTGCGGCCTTCAACGCTCAACAAAGCAAGTTCGTATCACGTGTCCGGCCCCCCTTCTCCCGAAGTTACGGGGGCATTTTGCCGAGTTCCTTAACCACGATTCTCTCGATCTCCTTGGTATTCTCTACCTGACCACCTGAGTCGGTTTCGGGTACGGGCGGCTGCAACCTCGCGTCGATGCTTTTCTCGGCAGCATAGGATCACTGATTTCCCCAAACGGGTACGCGTCGGATCTCAGGCACACAGACGACGGATTTGCCTATCGTCAGCCCTACATCCTTACACCAGGTTCACCTTACGGATACCATCGCCTGGCTCAGCTACCTTCCTGCGTCACACCTGTTCATACGCTAGCCGCACCAGCATGGGGTCGAGCGTTAGACCGGACACCATCACCCCGAAGGGATCCGGTAAGCCCGGGTTAGGACTCTTAGCACCACTGGATTAGCTTGGGCGGTTGTTCGCCGGTACGGGAATATCAACCCGTTGTCCATCGACTACGCCTGTCGGCCTCGCCTTAGGTCCCGACTTACCCAGGGCGGATTAACCTGGCCCTGGAACCCTTGGTCTTTCGGAGGACGGGTTTCTCACCCGTCTTTCGCTACTCATGCCTGCATTCTCACTCGTGTGGCGTCCACGGCTGGATTCCTCCGCCGCTTCACTCGCCACACGACGCTCTCCTACCACTCCGCACGACTGAACCACGAAGGCTAATCGGTGTGCGAAATCTACAACTTCGGCGGTGTGCTTGAGCCCCGTTACATTGTCGGCGCGGAATCACTTGACCAGTGAGCTATTACGCACTCTTTCAAGGGTGGCTGCTTCTAAGCCAACCTCCTGGTTGTCTGTGCAACTCCACATCCTTTCCCACTTAGCACACGCTTAGGGGCCTTAGTTGGTAGTCTGGGTTGTTTCCCTCTCGACGATGAAGCTTATCCCCCACCGTCTCACTGCTGCGCTCTCACTCACCGGCATTCGGAGTTTGGCTGACGTCAGTAACCTGTTGAGGCCCATCGGCCATCCAGTAGCTCTACCTCCGGCGAGAAACACGCAACGCTGCACCTAAATGCATTTCGGAGAGAACCAGCTATCACGAAGTTTGATTGGCCTTTCACCCCTATCCACAGCTCATCCCCTCCATTTTCAACTGAAGTGGGTTCGGTCCTCCACGACGTCTTACCGTCGCTTCAACCTGGCCATGGATAGATCACTTCGCTTCGGGTCTAGGACATGCGACTGAATCGCCCTATTCAGACTCGCTTTCGCTACGGCTGCCCCACACGGGTTAACCTCGCCACATATCACTAACTCGCAGGCTCATTCTTCAAAAGGCACGCCGTCACCCCTACAAGGAGGCTCCGACGGTTTGTAAGCAAACGGTTTCAGGTACTATTTCACTCCCCTCCCGGGGTACTTTTCACCTTTCCCTCACGGTACTTGTCCGCTATCGGTCATCTGGGAGTATTTAGGCTTATCAGGTGGTCCTGACAGATTCACACGGGATTTCTCGGGCCCCGTGCTACTTGGGATACACATCCGGCCATAACACCATTTCGTCTACGGGGCTGGCACCCACTACGGCCCGGCTTTCAAACCGGTTCGACTATGATGCGCTGTAACCGCCCCAGTCCGGCAGAACTGAGCGACGTGTCCCACAACCCCGACCATGCAACGCCCGCCGGCTATCACACATGATCGGTTTAGCCTCATCCGCTTTCGCTCGCCACTACTCACGGAATCACATGTTGTTTTCTCTTCCTGTGGGTACTGAGATGTTTCACTTCCCCACGTTCCCTCTACCCGCCCTATATATTCAGGCGGGAGTCACCAGGTCACAAAGCGCCTGGCGGGGTTTCCCCATTCGGAAATCCTCGGCTCACAGCTCGATTATCAGCTCCCCGAGGCTTATCGCAGATTTCTACGTCCTTCTTCGGCTCCAGATGCCAAGGCATCCACCGTTTGCTCTTAGAAACTTGACCACAAAGATTAAAAATTGCAATCCACTCACAACAAGCCGGTCAGACCCGAAGGCCGACCAACCATTGCAAGCGATTTCAAAGATGCTCGCGTCCACTGTGTAGTTCTCAACATACGATCGGCACCACACCCCACCGACACCAACGCATCAGCTTCATGTGGCCCACCGAAGAACCCTGACGGATCACTCCGCCGGCTCAACCCCCGGAAACCATCCACCCTGGAACAGGGCGGCGACCGGGAAGCCTGGTCCCTCAGGACCCAACAACGTGCACCAGCCGACCCGCTCACCACCGACCCGTCCCAACCAGCAAGCTGGCGTACTAAGGCCGGAAGCTGCGCTCCCGACTGCACTGTCAATGTTCCACCCATGAGCTACCCGTCGGACACGTTCGGTCCGAACCAGGCGCCTGGACCCACCCCACACCTGCCTACTGCAGACGAGGACGAGCCAGATGCTCCTTAGAAAGGAGGTGATCCAGCCGCACCTTCCGGTACGGCTACCTTGTTACGACTTAGTCCTAATCACCGATCCCACCTTCGACGGCTCCTTCCACAAGGGTTAGGCCACCGGCTTCGGGTGTTACCGACTTTCATGACTTGACGGGCGGTGTGTACAAGGCCCGGGAACGTATTCACCGCAGCGTTGCTGATCTGCGATTACTAGCGACTCCGACTTCATGAGGTCGAGTTGCAGACCTCAATCCGAACTGAGACCGGCTTTTTGGGATTCGCTCCACCTTACGGTATCGCAGCCCTTTGTACCGGCCATTGTAGCATGCGTGAAGCCCAAGACATAAGGGGCATGATGATTTGACGTCATCCCCACCTTCCTCCGAGTTGACCCCGGCAGTCTCCTATGAGTCCCCGCCATAACGCGCTGGCAACATAGAACGAGGGTTGCGCTCGTTGCGGGACTTAACCCAACATCTCACGACACGAGCTGACGACAACCATGCACCACCTGTACACCGACCACAAGGGGGCAACCATCTCTGGCCGTTTCCGGTGTATGTCAAGCCTTGGTAAGGTTCTTCGCGTTGCATCGAATTAATCCGCATGCTCCGCCGCTTGTGCGGGCCCCCGTCAATTCCTTTGAGTTTTAGCCTTGCGGCCGTACTCCCCAGGCGGGGCGCTTAATGCGTTAGCTACGACACAGAAACCGTGGAAAGGTCCCTACATCTAGCGCCCAACGTTTACGGCGTGGACTACCAGGGTATCTAATCCTGTTCGCTCCCCACGCTTTCGCTCCTCAGCGTCAGTTACGGCCCAGAGATCTGCCTTCGCCATCGGTGTTCCTCCTGATATCTGCGCATTCCACCGCTACACCAGGAATTCCAATCTCCCCTACCGCACTCTAGTCTGCCCGTACCCACTGCAAGCCCGAGGTTGAGCCTCGGGATTTCACAGCAGACGCGACAAACCGCCTACGAGCTCTTTACGCCCAATAATTCCGGACAACGCTTGCACCCTACGTATTACCGCGGCTGCTGGCACGTAGTTAGCCGGTGCTTTTTCTGCAGGTACCGTCACTTACGCTTCTTCCCTACTAAAAGAGGTTTACAACCCGAAGGCCGTCATCCCTCACGCGGCGTTGCTGCATCAGGCTTTCGCCCATTGTGCAATATTCCCCACTGCTGCCTCCCGTAGGAGTCTGGGCCGTGTCTCAGTCCCAGTGTGGCCGGTCACCCTCTCAGGCCGGCTACCCGTCGTCGCCTTGGTGAGCCATTACCTCACCAACAAGCTGATAGGCCGCGAGTCCATCCCCAACCAAAAAATCTTTCCACCACCAGACCATGCGGCCGGCAGTCATATCCAGTATTAGACGTCGTTTCCAACGCTTATCCCAGAGTCAGGGGCAGGTTACTCACGTGTTACTCACCCGTTCGCCACTAATCCACCCAGCAAGCTGGGCATCATCGTTCGACTTGCATGTGTTAAGCACGCCGCCAGCGTTCGTCCTGAGCCAGGATCAAACTCTCCGTAAAAAAATACAACCAACACCCGAAAGCGTCAGCGAGTTGAAACTGACTGTAAAGACTGTCTACTGACAATCAATTCAATCCAAAAGGAATTG
>NZ_CP054593.1:1583473-1637321 GCF_013347165.1 Curtobacterium sp. Csp2 | reverse complement strand
ACGTATTACCGCGGCTGCTGGCACGTAGTTAGCCGGTGCTTTTTCTGCAGGTACCGTCACTTACGCTTCTTCCCTACTAAAAGAGGTTTACAACCCGAAGGCCGTCATCCCTCACGCGGCGTTGCTGCATCAGGCTTTCGCCCATTGTGCAATATTCCCCACTGCTGCCTCCCGTAGGAGTCTGGGCCGTGTCTCAGTCCCAGTGTGGCCGGTCACCCTCTCAGGCCGGCTACCCGTCGTCGCCTTGGTGAGCCATTACCTCACCAACAAGCTGATAGGCCGCGAGTCCATCCCCAACCAAAAAATCTTTCCACCACCAGACCATGCGGCCGGCAGTCATATCCAGTATTAGACGTCGTTTCCAACGCTTATCCCAGAGTCAGGGGCAGGTTACTCACGTGTTACTCACCCGTTCGCCACTAATCCACCCAGCAAGCTGGGCATCATCGTTCGACTTGCATGTGTTAAGCACGCCGCCAGCGTTCGTCCTGAGCCAGGATCAAACTCTCCGTAAAAAAATACAACCAACACCCGAAAGCGTCAGCGAGTTGAAACTGACCGTAAAGACTGTCTACTGACAATCAATTCAATCCAAAAGGAATTGCCTCCGACAACCGCAACCCCCAAAAGAGCCACGATCGCACGGGGTCAAAATAATTGGCATTGACAATGTGCACGCTGTTGAGTTCTCAAGGACCAGACGCACCCACCAATCAGCCCGGTAACACCGGACCTCAACAGAGGGGCTTTCGATCTCGACACCCCGGAACGCCACCTTGCGGTGCGTGTTCGTTCGTGGGGTTGGTTGCCTGAGCGGGACCCCGTCCGGACTGCATCCTCCGGATCGATGACCCGGTGACCGTCTCGGCCGTTCCGTTCTCCGCCTCAGCGGCAACGAGTGATTACTCTACACACGCCCCAGGGACCTCGCCAACCAGCGCACCGCCCGGGCGTGTCGCCGACGCGAGCGCGCCAGGAAGCAGGACGGCCCGCTCCCCCGGTGGGGAGCGGGCCGTTCGGCATCGCGGGCTCAGTGCCGGGCGATGACGGGGTTCTTCAGGGAGCCGATGCCCTCGATGAGGACCTCGACGACCTCGCCGTCGCGGATCTGCCCGACGCCGGCCGGGGTCCCGGTCAGGATGACGTCACCGGGCAGGAGCGTCCAGATCGACGACACGAACTCGACCAGGGTCGGGATGTCGTGGACCATCTCGGCGGTCGAGGCCGCCTGGCGCAGCTCCCCGTCGACACGGGTCTCCAGCCGGATGTCCGACGGGTCGATCTCGGTCTCGATCACCGGACCGAGCGGGCAGAACGTGTCGAAGCCCTTCGAGCGGGTCCACTGGCCGTCGCGGGCCTGCAGGTCGCGGGCGGTCACGTCGTTCGCGATCGTGTACCCGAGCACGACGCTCGCGAAGTCCTCGCGCCGGACGTTCTTGGCGAGCGACCCGATCACGATCGCGAGTTCGCCCTCGTGGTCGACCCGGCCGACGTCGGCGGGCAGACGGATGGGGTCGTCCGGACCGACCACCGCCGTGTTCGGCTTGAGGAAGACCACCGGGTCGTCCCCGGAGCGCTCGTCCATCTCGGACGCGTGCTCGGCGTAGTTCAGGCCCACGCCGATGACCTTCGACCGCGGGATCACCGGGGCGAGGAGCTTCGCGTCGGCGAGCGGCACCCGCTCCCCCGTCGTCTCGAACCCCTGGTACATCGGGTCCCCCGCGAGCACGACCAGGTCGCGTTCGTCGAGGATGCCGTACCGCGGGTCTTCACCCGTGCTGCTGAACCGTGCGATCTTCACCGTTCGACCCTACCGACCCCGCGCTCAGACCGGGTCGGTCAGGCGCGTCATCCACCCGTGCGGGTCGGGACGACGGCCGTACTGGATGTCGGTGAGCTCATCGCGGAGGGACATCGTGAGCTCGCCGGCGCCGACCGTCGGCGAACCGATCGTGAAGCCGTCCCCGCGGAGCTCGGCGATCGGCGTGACGACCGCTGCGGTCCCGCACGCGAACGCCTCGGTGATCGAGCCGTCGGCGACGCCGTCGCGCCACTCGTCGAGGGCGACCCGACGGCGCTCCACCCGGAGCCCGCGGTCCTCGGCGAGCTGCAGGATCGAGTCGCGCGTGATGCCCTCGAGGATCGACTCGGAGTCCGGCGTCACGAGCGTGCCGTCGGACCTCACGAGCACGACGTTCATGCCGCCGAGCTCTTCCAGGTACTTGCCCTCTTCCGAGTCGAGGAACATGACCTGCTGGCAGCCCTGCTCGTAGGCCTCCTGCTGGGGCAGCAGGGACGCCGCGTAGTTGCCGCCGGTCTTCGCCGCACCCGTGCCACCGCGGGCGGCGCGGGCGTACTGCGTGGAGAGCCAGATCGACACGGGCTTCGGGCCGGAGGTGAAGTACGCGCCGGCCGGGCTCGCGATGCAGTGGTACGCGACCGCCTGCGCGGCACGGACCCCGAGGAACGACTCCGTCGCGATCATGAACGGGCGCAGGTACAGGCTGGTCTCCGGAGCGGACGGCACCCAGTCGACGTCCGTGCGCACGAGCTGCCGGATGGACTCGACGAACACCTCGACCGGCAGTTCGGGCAGCGCCAGGCGACGGGCCGACCGCTGGAACCGGCGGGCGTTCGCGTCCGGCCGGAACGACCACACCGAGCCGTCCGCGTGCCGGTACGCCTTGAGCCCCTCGAAGATCTCCTGCGCGTAGTGGAACACGCTCGCGCTCGGGTCGAGCGAGAGCGGCCCGTACGGGTGGACCGACGCGTCGTGCCACCCGCCGTCGAGCGTCCACTGCACGGTCGCCATGTGGTCCGTGAAGTGCTTGCCGAAGCCCGGGTCGGCCAGGATCTCCTCGCGCTCGGCCGCCGCACGGCGCTCGGGCGAGGGGACGCTCGCGAACGCGAGGTCGAAGGACGTGTCGGTGTCGGTGCTCATCGGGGTGACTCCTGTCAGGCGGTGGTGGTGCGTGCCGCTGCGGCGATCGCGTCGCCGATCTCGGCCGTGCGGCGGTGCGTGGTGCCCCGGCCGGCGAGGTCGGCCTCGACCGCCCGCGTCACGACCGCCGCGAGGTCACCGCGACCGATGTGGTCGAGGAGCAACGCGACGGACAGGATCGCGGCCGTCGGGTCGGCGAGCTGCTGGCCTGCGATGTCCGGCGCGGAACCGTGGACCGGCTCGAACATGCTGGGGAAGGTGCCGTCCGGGTTCAGGTTCCCCGAGGCCGCCAGACCGATGCCGCCGCTGATCGCGCCGGCGAGGTCGGTGATGATGTCGCCGAACAGGTTGTCGGTGACGATGACGTCGAACCTACCGGGTTCGCGGACCATGTGGATCGTCACGGCGTCGACGTGCTGGTAGTCGACCGTGACGTCGGGGTGCTCCTCGGCCACCGCGGCGACCGTGCGCTGCCAGAGCGATCCGGCATGCACGAGGACGTTGCTCTTGTGCACGAGCGTCAGGTGCTTCCGCGGCCGACGCTCGGCCAGGTCGAACGCGTACCGGACCACGCGCTCGACACCGTGCGCGGTGTTGAGCGAGACCTCGGTCGCGATCTCGTGCGGCGTCCCGACCCGGATCGCGCCGCCGTTGCCGACGTAGGGGCCCTCGGTGCCCTCGCGGACCACCACGAAGTCGACCTCGCCCGGGTCGGCGAGCGGACTCGCGACCGAGGAGTACACCGTCGTCGGGCGCAGGTTGACGTAGTGGTCGAACGCGAACCGGAGCTTCAGGAGCAGGCCGCGTTCGATGATGCCGCCGGCGAGCCGCGGGTCGCGCGGGTCTCCGCCGACGGCGCCGAGCAGGATCGCGTCGTGCTCGGCGAGGGCGGACATGTCGTCGTCGGTCAGGATGTCGCCGGTCTCCAGGTACCGGGTCGCGCCGAGCGAGAACGCGGTCTCCTCGACGACGAGGTCGTCCGGCAGCACCGCGTGCAGGACCTTGAGCGCCTCGTCGACGACCTCGGGACCGATCCCGTCGCCGCGGACGACCGCGAGCTTGAGCGACTGTGCCATGTCTCGCCACTCCCCTACAGCGTGATGTCGATCTCGCGGAGCGAGGTCGCGTCGATGGTGGACCGGACGTGCTCGAGGATCTCGGCGGGCACCGGCGAGTCGACGGTCAGGACGCTGAGCGCCTGGCCACCGGCTTCGCGGCGGGAGATCTGCATCGCGGCGATGTTGATGCCCGCCTCGCCGAACTCCTTGCCGTAGACCGCGACGATGCCCGGGCGGTCGGTGTAGACCATCACGACGTGGTGCGACTCGAGGGCGACCTCGACGTCGTGGCCGTTGATCTCGACGAGCTTCTCGACCTGCTTCGGGCCGGTCAGGGTGCCGGAGACGCTGATCGCCGGGCCGTCGGACTGGGCGCCGCGGATCGTGAGCACGTTGCGGTACTCCGGGCTGTCCGCGTCGGTGATGAGCCGCACGGTGACCCCGCGCTGCTCCGCGATGAGCGGTGCGTTGACGTAGGACACCTGGTCGCTGACGACGTCCGTGAACACGCCCTTGAGCGCCGCGAGCTTGAGGACGCTGACGTCGTACTGCGCGAGCTCGCCGTGGACCTCGACGTCGATGCTCGTGACCGGCGAGGTCGCGAGGCCGGTGAAGACCTGGCCGAGCTTCTCCATCAGCGGGATGCCCGGGCGGACGTACGGGTCGATGACACCACCGGCGACGTTCACGGCGTCGGGGACGAGCTCGCCGCCGAGCGCCAGGCGCACGGACTTGGCGACCGAGACCCCCGCCTTCTCCTGCGCTTCGTCGGTCGAGGCGCCGAGGTGCGGCGTGACGACGACGTTCGGCAGCGCGAGGAGCGGCGAGTCCTTCGGCGGCTCGGAGACGAAGACGTCCAGGCCGGCGCCGGCGATCGTGCCCGCGGTGAGGGCGCGGTGCAGGGCGTCCTCGTCGATGAGCCCGCCGCGTGCGACGTTCACGACGAAGGCGCTCGGCTTCATGAGCGCGAACTGCTCGTCGGAGATCATGCCGACCGTCTCCGGGGTCTTCGGCATGTGGATCGTGGTGAAGTCCGCGCGGCGCAGGAGGTCCTCGAGCGACACGAGTTCGACGCCCAGCTGCTGCGCCCGGGCCGACGTGACGTAGGGGTCGTACGCGATGACCGAGACGCCGAACGCCTGCAGGCGCTGGGTGATGAGCGCGCCGATCCGGCCGAGGCCGATGATGCCGACGGTCTTCTCGTACAGCTCGACGCCCGTGTACGACGAGCGCTTCCAGGCCCCCGCGGCGAGCGACGCGTGCGCCGCCGGGATGTGCCGGGCCAGCGACAGGATGTGCCCGACGGTCAGCTCGGCCGCCGAGATGATGTTCGAGGTCGGCGCGTTGACGACCATCACACCGGCGGTCGTGGCCGCCTTGATGTCGACGTTGTCGAGGCCGACGCCGGCGCGGGCGACGACCTTGAGCTGCGGCGCGGCGGCGATCGCCTCGGCGTCGATCTTCGTGGCGGAGCGGACGAGCACGGCGTGCGCGTCGGCCAGGGAGGCCAGGAGGGCGGGTCGGTCGGTACCGTCCACGTTCCGGATCTCGAAGTCGGGCCCGAGGGCGTCGACGGTGGCGGGCGAGAGTTCTTCGGCGATCAGGACGACCGGCTTCGGCACAGCTGCAGTTCCTCACACGAGACGGGCGGTATCCCACCATCGTATCGACGCGAGCAGGCGGTTACGACCGTCCCGGTGGTCCGGTCCGGGACCACACGGCGGACGGGAGGATCGTGGCGGGCGTGCCACGAGCCTCCTGTCCGTGGGGTGGTCGCGTCAGAAGTCGAGGAGCCGGGGCACGAAGAGCTGGAGGTCCAGCCAGAGCGCACCCGCGGCAGCGAAGGCGACCACGAAGACGCCGACCGTCACGGCGAGACGCGTGCGGCGCGTCACCCAGAGGGCGACCGCGAACGCGACCGGCGCGATCGCGATGTCGAGGACCAACCACACCCACGGGGTGCTGCGCTGCAGCGAACCGCCGCCGGAGGCGGACTCGAGGAACGTGTTGAAGGCGCGGACCGACTGCGAGACGGTCACCAGGTTCCCGACGCTCTGGACGGTCATGTAGGCGAAGAGGACGCCGAAGACGGCCCAGACGACGATCCGACCGACGAGGGGCGATGACTGCCGGCGCGTCGCCGGCGTGGCCGCGGTCACCCGAAGCTCCTGGTCATGAGGAACGGCCACGGGAACAGGACGGCGGCGCCGAGCAGCATCCAGAGGAGCCGCGTGCGGGTGCGACGTCCACGGGCCGCCCAGAGGACGACCGTGAACCAGAGCGCCGGCGCGACGATGGACAGGAACCGGAGGACCTCGACGAACACCGTCAGCAGGGTGTCGACGTTCGCCACGTACGACGTCGACGCGGTGAGGAGCCACGCGACCGTGTAGAGCAGGTAGAGCCCGCCGAAGACGCCGAAGCCGATCAGGGCGCCGGAGGTCTCGGGCGTCTCGGGGTCGCGGCCGCCACGGTTCTTGACGGCGACCGGGTTGTGGGCCGCGTCGACGTGGGTCGCGTCGTCGGCGTCGCCCCAGCTGAGGGCTTCGTCGTCGTCGCGGTCGACCGAGCCGTCGGGCGGGGAAGCTGCCGTGGTCATGGGGACGATTCTACGAGCCGCCGACGACCGCGGCCGCACCGCGGGGTCGTCGGACGTCGGCGGGCCGGGTCGTCAGACGTCGGCGGGCTGGGTCGCGAGGACCTCGGCGACGACCTCGCGCACGGCCGGGAAGAGCGGGTGGCTCTCCATCAGACCCGTGAGGATCTCGGTGAGCGCGTGCGCGGTCGCGCCGGAGCGCAGGAGCGCGTGCAGCTCGATCGACTCGGGGTCGTTCTCGTCGTCGAACGCGAGCGCGGCGCGGACGGCACCGAGCAGGTGGTCGACCGGCAGGCCACGCTCGGCGAGCTGCGACGCGGGGCCGACGAAGCGCTCGCGACGGCCGAGCTTCCGGAGCGGGTTCCGCCCGACCCGGACGGTGGTGTCCGGCAGCAGCGGGTTCGCGATGCGGGTCAGGTTCGCGGCGACGTAGCGGGCGTGCTCGGCCGGGTCGAACCCGTGCTTCGCCACGAGCAGCGCGGTGGTCTCGGCGAGGACGCCGTCCACCTCGGCGCGGACGTCGCGGTCCTCGAGGGCCTCGCGGATGAGCCGGATCCCCCGGACGTAGCCGTGGTAGGCGGCCGTCGCGTGCGCGGTGTTGACCGTGTAGAGCTTGCGCTCGACGAACGGCTGCAGGTCGTCGACCCACGTCACGCCGTCGATCTGCGGCGGCTCGGAGTCCGAGTCGGCGAACGGCGTCCGCTCGATGACCCACTCGTAGAACGGCTCGAGCACGACGTCGAGCCCGCCGGACTGGCCGAGCACGCCGGACTGGTCGGGGACGATCCGGTCGATCGCGCAGTTGGCGAAGACGGCGGCGATGTCGCGGTCCTCGAGGATCGGCGCACGACGGATGCTGGCGTGCAGGGAGTCGGTCGCGTTGAACGCGTTCTCGCAGGCGACGATCGTGACGTCACCGCGGTCGAGCGGCCTGGCGGCCAGGCCCTCGGCGATGACCGGGGCGACGAGCGGCAGCGTGCGGGCCCCGACGGCCGTGGTGACGACGTCGGCCTCCGCGATCGCCTGCACGACGCGGTCGCGGTCGGTCTTGCTGCTCAGCGCGTGGAAGCCGTACACGAGGTGCTCGACGGGCATCTCGCCGACCTCGTGCACCACGAAGCGGCCGGCCTCGTTGAGGGCCGAGACGACCCGGGCGTCGACGTCGACGAACGTGAGCTCGTAGCCGCTCGCGACCAGGAACTGGCCCACGAATCCGCGCCCGATCTTGCCGGCGCCGATGTGGACCGCTCGCTTCGTCACCGCCATCCGTCGATCCTCGCACGTCGGGAGGACCGGTCGTGACCACTCCTCGTGGACAGCAGGGCCGTCGCGAGGGTGGTCACGGGGTCGGCGGGACCCGGCCGTCGGGCGGCGCGGGGACAGGTGGGGTACTGGTGCATGAGGTCCGTGTCACATCGCGAGGCGGCGGTGCAGTCGCACCGCCGCCTCGTCGTCGAGTGTGGTGTCCGCAGACTACCGCGCGGCCGAGCCGTCCACGTAGTCGGCGTCGTTCGACTTCCACGCGAACAGGGCGCGGAGCTCGCGGCCGGTCGCCTCGATCGGGTGGTTCTCACCCTTCTCGCGCAGGGCCGTGAACTCCGGCGCGCCGGCGTCCTGGTCCGCGATGAAGCGCTTCGCGAAGGTGCCGTCCTGGATGTCCGCGAGGACGGCCTTCATGTTCTCCTTGACCTCGGGCGAGATCACGCGCGGGCCGGAGACGTAGTCGCCGAACTCGGCCGTGTCGGAGATCGACCAGCGCTGCTTCGTGAGACCGCCCTCCCAGATGAGGTCGACGATGAGCTTGAGCTCGTGCAGGACCTCGAAGTACGCGATCTGCGGCTGGTAGCCGGCCTCGGTCAGGGTCTCGAAGCCGTACTGGATGAGCTGCGAGGTGCCACCGCACAGGACGGCCTGCTCACCGAACAGGTCGGTCTCGGTCTCCTCGGTGAAGGTCGTCTTGATGCCGCCGGCGCGCAGGCCGCCGATCGCCTTCGAGTAGGACCACGCGAGGTCCCAGGCCGATCCGGACGCGTCGACCTCGACGGCCACGATCACGGGCACGCCGCGGCCGGCCTCGTACTCGCGGCGCACGGTGTGACCGGGGCCCTTCGGCGCGACGAGGGAGACGTCGACGCCCTCGGGTGCCTCGATGTAGCCGTAGCGGATGTTGAAGCCGTGGCCGAAGACGAGCGTGGCGCCCGGCTTGAGGTTCGGCTCGATGTCCTCGCGGTAGACGATGCGCTGGACCTGGTCCGGGGCGAGGATGACGACGACGTCGGCCCACTTCGTGACCTCGGCCGGGGTCTGCACGTCGAAGCCCGCCTCTTCGGCCTTCTGACGGCTCTTCGAGCCCTCCTTGAGGCCGATCTTGACCTCGACGCCCGAGTCGCGGAGGTTGAGGGCGTGGGCGTGGCCCTGCGAGCCGTAGCCGATGACGGCGACCTTCTTGCCCTGGATGAGCGTCAGGTCGGCGTCGGCGTCGTACACGATGTCAGTCACGAGGGTGTGTCTCCTTGGTTCTGGTGGTCTGGTGCGCGTGCTGGAGCGGTGTTCAGCGGACGCGGTCGGTGATGCTCTTCGGGCCGCGGCCCATCCCGAGCAGGCCGGCACGGGCGAGTTCCTTGATGCCGTACGGCTCGAGGACGCGGAGGATGGCCTGGATCTTGCCGGGGTCGCCGGTCACCTCGATCACGAGCGAGTCGGTCGCCACGTCGACGACCTGCGCACGGAAGAGGGTCACGGCCTCGAGGACCGCCGACCGGGTCTGGTTGTCGACCCGGACCTTGACGAGCATGTGCTCGCGCTGCACCGACTGCGAGAAGTCGAGCTCGACGATCTTGATCACGTTGACGAGCTTGTTCAGCTGCTTCGTGACCTGCTCGAGCGGCAGGTCCTCGACGTCCACGACGACCGTGATCCGACTGAGGCCCTCGACCTCGGTGTTGCCCACCGCGAGCGACTCGATGTTGAAGCCGCGACGGGCGAACAGCCCGGCGACGCGCGTCAGCAGACCCGGCTTGTCCTCGACGAGCAGGGAGAGGACGTGGCTCATGCGGGGTCTCCGGTCATGTCGGCGTCCTCGACGTCCCAGCTGGGCGCGTGGTCGCGGGCGTACTCGATCGAGGAGTTGCCGACCCCCTGCGGGACCATCGGCCACACCATGGAGTCACGGCTCACCACGAAGTCGATGACGACGGGGCGGTCGTTCGTCTCGAGGGCGAGCTTGATCGCGTCGTCGACCTGGTCGGCGCGCTCGACGCGGATGCCGAGGGCACCGTACGCGTCGGCGAGCTTCACGAAGTCCGGCACGCGACGGCTCTCGTGGCCGGTCTCGAGGTCGGTGAAGGAGTGCCGACCGTCGTAGAACAGCGTCTGCCACTGCCGCACCATGCCGAGCGACGAGTTGTTGATGACCGCGACCTTGATCGGGATGTCGTTGATGACGCAGGTCGCGAGTTCCTGGTTCGTCATCTGGAAGCAGCCGTCGCCGTCGATCGCCCAGACCACGCGGTCCGGCTCGGCGACCTTCGCGCCCATCGCCGCGGGGACCGAGTAGCCCATCGTGCCCGCGCCGCCCGAGTTCAGCCACGCGTGCGGCCGCTCGTACTTGATGAACTGCGCCGACCACATCTGGTGCTGGCCGACCCCGGAGGCGTAGACGGCCTCGGGCCCGGTGAGCTCGCCGATGCGGCGGATGATCGCCTGCGGGGCGAGGAGTCCGTCGGTCGGCTCGGCGTACCCGAGCGGGAAGTCCGTCCGGAGCTGCTCGAGCTTGGTCCACCACGCGCTCGTGTCGGCACGGTCCGCGGCGACGTCGCCCCAGGCCTCGAGCAGGTCGACGAGGACCTCGCGGGCGTCGCCGACGATCGGCACGTCGGCGAACCGGATCTTCGAGATCTCGGCGGGGTCGATGTCGACGTGCACGACCTTGGCGTGCGGCGCGAACTCGTCGGCCTTGCCGGTCACGCGGTCGTCGAACCGTGCACCGAGGGCGATGATGAGGTCGCTGTCCTGCAGCCCGAGCACCGCGGGGACGGTGCCGTGCATGCCGGGCATGCCGAGGTGCTGCGGGTGCGAGTCGGGGAAGGCACCACGCGCCATGAGCGTCGTGACGACCGGCGCACCGGTGGCCTCGGCGAAGCGCAGCAGCTCGGCGGTCGCATCGGAGCGGACCACGCCGCCGCCGACGTACAGCACGGGACGCTCGGCCTCGGCGAGGAGCTGCGCCGCGGCGACGATCTGCTTGCCGTGCGCCTTCGTGACGGGGCGGTAGCCGGGCAGGTCGATCTTCGGCGGCCACACGTAGGGCGCCGACTTCTGCTGGGCGTCCTTCGTGATGTCGACGAGCACCGGGCCCGGACGACCGGTCGTGGCGATCTGGTGCGCGGCGGCGAGCGTCGCGGGGATGTCCGCCGGGTCGGTCACGAGGAACGAGTGCTTCGTGATGGGCATCGTGATCCCGACGATGTCGGCCTCCTGGAAGGCGTCCGTCCCCATCAGGGTCGAGAACACCTGCCCGGTGATCGCGATGAACGGCACCGAGTCCATGTAGGCGTCGGCGATCGCGGTGACGAGGTTCGTCGCACCGGGGCCGGACGTGGCGATCGCGACGCCGACCTTGCCGGAGGCCGAGGCGTACCCCTCGGCCGCGTGGCCGGCGCCCTGCTCGTGCCGGACGAGGATGTGCCGGATCGTCGTGGACGCCATGAGCTCGTCGTAGAACGGGATGATGGCGCCGCCGGGGAGGCCGAAGACGTCGGTGATCCCGAGGTGCTCGAGCGTCCGGAGGACGGCTCCCGAGCCGGTCAGGATCTCCGGCGACCGGCGTGCACCGGCGGCCGCGGACAGCGGAGTGGCTTCCGTGGGCATGAGGTGTTCCTTGCCTGGAGTGATGGCGGTGGTGCGGGTGTCGACGCTAGCCCGTGACCGCGCCCTTGGCGGCGGACTGGACGAGCTTCGCGAACTTCGCGAGGACTCCGCGGGTGTAGCGCGGGGGCAGCGGGGCCCAGCCTGCTCGGCGGGCCTCCAGCTCGGCGTCGTCGACCAGTAGGTCGAGCGAGCGAGCCGCGATGTCGACACGGATGCGGTCGCCATCGCGCACGAATGCCACTGGACCTGCGTCCACGGCTTCCGGTGCGATGTGGCCGATGCACAGGCCGGTTGTGCCGCCTGAGAATCGTCCGTCCGTCAACAGTAGTACATCCTTGCCGAGGCCCGCGCCCTTGATGGCGGCGGTGATCGCCAGCATCTCGCGCATGCCCGGGCCACCCTTCGGGCCCTCGTAGCGGATGACCACCACGTCGCCCTTCTGGATCTGCCCCTCGGTGAGGGCGTCCATCGCGGCACGCTCACGGTCGAACACCCGCGCGGGGCCCTCGAACACGGCGGCGTCGAACCCGGCGGTCTTCACGACGGCGCCGTCCGGGGCGAAGGAGCCCTTGAGGATGGTCAGGCCACCGGTCTCGTGGATCGGGTTGTCGAGCTTCCGGAACACCTCGCCGTCGAGCTCCGGTGGGTCGATCTCGGCCAGGTTCTCGGCGAGGGTCTTGCCGGTGACGGTCATGACGTCGCCGTGCAGCAGGCCGGCCTCGAGCAGCGCCTTCATGATCACCGGGATACCGCCGTTGCGGTCGACGTCGACCATGACGTACTTGCCGAAGGGCTTCATGTCGGCCAGGTGCGGGACCTTCGAGCCGATGCGGTTGAAGTCGTCGAGGGTCAGCTCGACCTCGGCCTCGTGCGCGATCGCGAGCAGGTGCAGGACGACGTTGGTCGAGCCTCCCAGGGCCATGGCGACGGCGATTGCGTTCTCGAACGCCTCGCGCGTCAGGATCTGCCGGGCCGTCAGGCCGAGGCGGAGCATGTTGACGACGGCCTCGCCTGAGCGGCGCGCGTAGTAGTCACGGCGGCGGTCGGCGCTCGGCGGGGCGGCGGACCCCGGCAGCGACATGCCGAGGGCCTCGGCCACGCTCGCCATGGTGTTCGCCGTGTACATCCCGCCGCAGGCGCCCTCGCCCGGGACGATCGCGCACTCGATCTCCTTGAGCTCGGCCTCGGTCATGGTGCCGGCCTTGCACGCACCGACGCCCTCGAAGGAGTCGATGATCGTGACCTCCTTGAAGGAGCCGTCGGCCTGCTTCACGTAGCCCGGCATGACCGAGCCCGCGTAGAGGAAGACGCTCGCGAGGTCGAGGCGCGCGGCGGCCATGAGCATGCCGGGCAGCGACTTGTCGCAGCCGGCGAGGAGCACGGTGCCGTCGAGGCGCTCCGCGTTCACGACGGTCTCGACGCTGTCGGCGATGACCTCGCGCGAGACGAGCGAGAAGTGCATGCCCTCGTGGCCCATCGAGATCCCGTCGGAGACGGAGATGGTGCCGAACTGCAGCGGGTACCCGCCGCCGGAGTGCACGCCCTCCTTCGCGCCCTGCGCGAGGCGGTCGAGGGAGAGGTTGCAGGGGGTGATCTCGTTCCAGGAGGACGCGATCCCGATCTGCGGCTTGTCCCAGTCTGCGTCGCCCATGCCGACGGCCCGGAGCATGCCACGCGAGGTGGTCGCTTCGATCCCGTCGGTGACGACCCGGCTACGCGGCTTCACGTCGATGTCAGGCATGGTGCGAGTCTAGGACCGTTTGGGATACCAGCGGGACACGACCCGTCGGACGGGAGGCACGTGGCCGGGTCGTCAGCGCGTCGCGCGCAGACGCGCGAGCTGCTTCAGGACGTCGGTGAGCGCGGCCGGGTCCGCCACGCGGTGGCCGGCGAGCGTGTCGCCCTCCCCCACCTTCACGCCCACGTCGCCGTCCCGGAGGACCCGGAAGGCGTCCTCGTCGGTGACGTCGTCGCCGGCGAAGAACACGGCGTCCGCGCCCCGCAGCTCGCGGAGCCGGTCGACGGCGTAGCCCTTGGTCACGTGCCGGACGGCGAACTCGAGGATGTCCTTGCCGCCGCGCTCGAGGACCTCCGGGTCGGCGCGGTGCGCGGCCTCGTGCGCAGCGGCGTTCGCCGCCGCGGCCACCTCGGCGCTCGCCCGGCGCGTGTGCACCCCGTGCCCGGCGGGCTTGTGCTCGACGACGACGTCCGGGAACCGTGCGCCCACCTCGTCGAGCGCCGCGCCGACACGGGCCACGCGGGCCTGCTCGTCCTCGGTCAGGGCGGCCTCGGCGTGCCCGTCGACCCGCCACTCGACGCCGTGCGACCCGACGAGCGCCATGTCCTCCGGCGCGTGCGACACCCGGGCGAGTCCCTCGAGCGGCCGTCCGGAGACGAGCACGACCTCGGTGTCGCGGGCGCGCTGCAGGGTCAGCACCGCCGCCCACGAGCCCGGGAGCGCACCGACCTGCGCGGGGTCGTCGGCGAACGGTGCGAGCGTGCCGTCGAAGTCGAGGGCGACGAGCAGTCGCGGCGCAGCCGCGAGCGTCTCGAGGGCCGACGACAGGGCGGTCGGGTCGATCGACGGCTCAGGCACCACGTGCCTCCCGGGTGTCCTCGGCGGCGCGCGCGGTCTGCGCGTCCTGGTCGAAGATCGACGTCGTGTCCTGGAGCTGCTCGACGTGCTGGTCACCCGGGTCGGCGGCCGAGGGGTCGAGCTTGGCGCGGCTCGGCGCGTGCCGGTCGAGCGCCTCGAGGAAGGAGCGCGACCAGCGGGCCACGTCGTTCTCGCGGACGCGCTTCCGGAGCGCGCGCATGCGCGTCGACCGCTCGCGGCGGGGCATCTCGATCGCGCGCTGGATCGCGTCCTTCAGGGCGCCGATGTCGTGCGGGTTGACGATGACCGCCTGCTTCAGCTCGTCGGCGGCCCCGGCGAACTCGGACAGGATGAGGACGCCGTCGTTGTCCGAGCGGGTCGCGACGTACTCCTTCGCGACGAGGTTCATGCCGTCGCGGAGTGCGGTCACGAGCATGATGTCCGCGGCGAGGTACAGCGCGACCATCTCCTCGCGCGGGTAGCCGTGGTGCAGGTACGAGATGGGTTGGTGCCCGATCACGCCGAGGTCGCCGTTGATCCGTCCGACGGTCAGCTCGATCTCGTCGCGGAGCGCCGCGTACGTGTCCACACGCTCGCGGCTCGGGCTGGCGACCTGGACGAGCGTCGCGTCCTCGACCGCGACCCGGCCGTCCTCGATCAGCTCGCCGAACGCCTTGATGCGGTGCCGGATCCCCTTGGTGTAGTCGAGCCGGTCGACACCGAGCAGGACCGTCTTCGGGTTGCCGAGGCTCGCGCGGATCTCCTTCGCTCGCTCCTGGACCTCGGGTCGGTGCGCGATCGCCTCGAAGCTCTCGGCGTCGATCGAGATCGGGAAGTGCCGGGCCTCGACGTGGCGCACGGTGATGCCCTTGCGGCTCCGCGGTGCCGCCGGGTCGTCGACCGGGACGTCGATGGTCGAGCCCTTGGTCGTGTAGCCCTTGATGTGGCGGACCGCGCGGAGGAAGTCGCTCGCGTCGTCGTGCCGCTGGAACCCGATGACGTCGGCGCCGAGCAGCCCGTCGAGGATCTGCGCGCGCCACGGCAGCTGCGCGTAGATGCCGACCGGCGGGAACGGGATGTGGTTGAAGAAGCCGATCGTCAGGTCCGGACGGCGCTCGCGGAGCAGGGCCGGCAGGAGCTGCAGCTGGTAGTCCTGCACCCAGACGACGCCGTCCTGCTCGACGATCTCGACGATCTGGTCGGCGAAGCGCTCGTTGACCCGCTTGTACGCGTTCCACCAGTCGCGGTGGTAGCTCGGGTGCTCGATCACGTCGTGGTAGAGCGGCCAGAGGGTGTCGTTGCTGAAGCCCTCGTAGTACTCCTCGACGTCGTCGGCGCTCAGCGGCACCGGGACGATGTGGATGCCCTCGTTGTCGAACGGCGCCACCTCGACGTCCGGCTGCCCGACCCAGCCGACCCACGCACCGTCGTTCGCCCGCATCACCGGCTCGAGAGCGGTCACGAGGCCGCCCGGGGAGTGCCGCCAGCCCTCGTTGCCGTCCTCGTCGACGACACGGTCGACGGGCAGGCGGTTCGAGGCGACGACGAACGCGTAGCGGTCTGGGTCGGTGTCGGTGGGTGCTGCCATGAGGTGCTGGTCTCTCCGTTCCGCCCGGAAGGTGCGCCGGGGTGCGGAGCCGACGGTACCAGCGCGGGGTCAGGCGGTCCCCGGCCGGACGCCCGGTCGCCGCTGGCTAGGCTTCGCACATGGTCGTGACACGGGCGTGGCGGAACGGGAGTGCGGCGGAGCGGGACTTCCCGGTGGACCGCGTCTCGGACCTGCTCGAGCGGGACGACGACACCTTCGTCTGGGTGGACCACACCGACCCCGGGCCGGAGGACCTGCGACACGTCGAGGACGAGCTCGGGATCCACGCGCTCGCGCTCGAGGACGCCCTCGAGCCGGGGCAGCGCCCGAAGCTCGACCGGTACCGGCAGAGCCTGTTCCTCGTGGTCTACGACGTCGACGGCATCGACGACGACGGCGAGCTCGTGACGCACGAGGTGAAGGCGTTCGTCACCCGGCGCGCCCTCGTCACGATGCACGGGCCCGACGTCGACATGGCCGCGGTCGAACGACGGCTCGGCGCCAACGCCGACGTGTGCGACCACGGGGTGCCCTGGCTCGTGTGGGGGCTCCTCGACGCGGTCGTCGACCACGCCACGGCCACCGTCGAGGACATCGAGGCGCGGATCGAGGCGCTCGAGGACGACCTGTTCGAGCACGGCAACCCCCGCGAGCAGCAGATCCAGCGGCGGTCGTTCCGGCTCCGGAAGGCGCTCGGCGTCCTCCGGCGCCAGGTCGTCCCGACCCGGGACAGCGTCGCGTCCTTCCTGCACGGCGACGCCGAGTCGATCCAGGACGGCATCCGCCCGTACTTCCGGGACGTCGAGGACCACCTCGTCTCCGTCGCGGACTCCGTCGACCAACTGCGTGACGCCGTGTCGAGCGTCCTCGACACGAACCTCAACCTGGCGTCGAACCGGCAGAACACGGTGATGAAGAAGGTGACGAGCTGGGCGGCGATCATCGCGATCCCGACGGCGATCACGGGCTTCTTCGGGCAGAACGTGACGTTCCCGGGCGAGGGGCACTGGAGCGGGCTCGCCGCGTCCGTCTCGCTGATCCTGGCGACGTCGCTCGTGCTCTACCGGGTGTTCAAGACGAAGGACTGGCTGTAGCCCGGGTCAGATCTGCAGCGCGAGCACCCCGGCGACGACGGTGAGCGGTGCGACCACGCAGCCGAGCGCCATGTAGCGCCCCCACGACAGGTGCACGCCCTCGGACGCGAGCCGCGCGTGCCAGAGCAGCGTCGCGAGCGACGCCCACGGCGTGATGAGGCAGCCGGCGTTCACGCCGACGAGCAGCGCCGCGTAGCGCAGGGCCTCGTGCCCCGCTGCCGGCTCGAGCACCAGGTACGCCGGCAGGTTGTCGATGGCGTTCGCCGCGACCGCACCGGCGCCGCCGAGCAGCAGGAGCGAGCCCGTCCCGGTGCCGCCGGACAGCGCGTGCACGACCGGGTCGGTCAGGCCCGTGGTGTGCAGCGTCTCCACGACGACGAACAGCCCCGCCGCGAACAGCAGCGTCGACCACGGCACACGGGACGGCCGGAGCTCGGACGGCGCACGGAAGGCCGCGACGACGACGAGCAGCACCGCCGCCGCGAGCGCCGCGATCCACACCGTGACGCCGGCGGTGAGCGCGACGACGAGGGCGACGAGCACGACGGACGCGGCCCAGAAGAACACCGGGTCCCGCGGGCGCCGGACCTCGACCGGGGTGTACCGGCCGAAGAGCTTGCCGCGGAACACGACGAGGAGCACGGCGCACGGCACGACGACCCCGGCGAGCGCCGCCCACACCATGAGGCCGGCGAACGGGATCGGTCCGTCGAGACCGATCTTGTCGACCGCGAGCAGGTTCGTCAGGTTCGACACCGGCAGCAGCATCGACGCGGTGTTCGCGAGCCAGACGGTCGTCAGGGCGAACGGCATCGGGGGCAGGCCGACCCGGCGGGCGAGCGCGATCACGATGGGCGTCAGGAGCACCGCGGTGGTGTCGATCGACAGGAACACGGTGCAGACGACGGCCAGCACGACCACGGACACCCACAGGCCGATCGTGCGGCCACCGCCGACGCGCGCGGCGAGGTCGGCGAGCCGGTCGAAGACGCCCGCGTCGGCTGCGAGCTCGGACACGACGGTCAGCCCGAGGACGAACGCGAGCACCGGGACGACACGCTCGGCGAGGGTCGCGAGGTCGGACAGGGGCAGGAGGCCGAGGACGACGCACACCGCGCCGACCACGAGCAGCACTCCCCCGATGACGGCCTGACGCACGGTGACTCCTCGACGCTCGGGCCGGGCAGGGCGACCGGCGGCGCTCCAATGTAGCGGCCGGTAGCGTGGCGGGGACGACCAGAGGAGGAACCGGTGCGGAAGTTCATGTTCAGCGGTGCGGTGTGGAGTTCGATCATCAGCGGCTACAGCGTGGTGCAGACGACGCGGCAGGGGCCGCGGGACTGGCGCCTCGCGCTCACGTGGATCGCGTGGCTCGCGACGACGATCGTCGCGCTCGGCACGGTCGTCGAGGACGACCGCGCGGTGAAGGCGCGTCAGCGCTAGGTCGCCAGCGCGACCACCCATCGGACGGGAGGCACGGTGTCGGCTGGCACCCCTCCCTCGCAGGCTCGGTCGGCGCGCCCCGCGTGACGCTGGCGCGTCACCGCTGAGCGGGGCGCGCCTGTCCGTCCTCCGGTCGCGTCCGTCAGCGCGCGGGCGGGACGTCCTCCGGGCGGATGCCGGACGTCTGGATCGGTCCGGTGAAGAGCGCGGAGCGCTCGTCGCCCTCGCGGAAGAGCGAGGCGTCCTGCTCCTCGGTGCGCGGTCGGGCCTTGCCGACCGCCTCCCGGCCCTGCGTGACCTGCACGCGCTGCCGCGGGAGCGCGTCCGGGTGCTCGCGCTGCACCCACTCGACCATCTCCTCGCGCACGTAGCAGCGCAGGTCGAACAGGCCGCCGGCGTCCCGGGCACTGACGAGGATGCGCACGCGCACCAGGCCGCCGACCGCCTCGGTGACCTGCAGCACCTTGGTGCGGCCGTCCCAGATCGTCGACGTGCCGAGGATCCGGTCGAGCTCGGTGCGCATCTCGGTCGGGCTGATCCGCCAGTCGAGGTCGAACTCGACGGCGCCGAGGAGCTCGCTACCCGTACGGGTCCAGTTCTCGAAGGGCGTGCTCGTGAAGTACGTCGACGGCAGCACGAACCGGCGGTCGTCCCAGAGGTGCACGACGACGTAGGTGAGGGTGATCTCCTCGATGCGCCCCCACTGCTGCTCGACGACCACGACGTCGTCCACGCGGATCGACCCGGAGAACGCGAGCTGCATCCCGGCGAACACGTTGCCGAGGGTCGACTGCGCCGCGAGGCCCGCGACGACCGAGATGAGCCCCGCCGAGGCGAGGACGCTCGCGCCGGCGGCCTCGACCCCGGGAAAGGTCAGGAGGATGGCGCCGACCGCGATGATCACGAGGACCGCGACCGTGAGCCGTCGGATGATGAGGACCTGCGTGCGGATCCGCCGGGCGACGCGGTTGTCCGGGACGTCGACGCGGTAGCGGTGCAGGCCGAGGTCCTCGAGGAAGATCGCGATCTCGCAGGCGAGCCAGCAGCCCACCGCGATCGTGACGATGAGGAACGCGTGGGAGACCTCGTCGCGCCACGGGTACGCCTCGGCGTTCCGCGGCACGCTCGCCGCGAAGGCCGCCCAGGTCAGGGCCACGAGGAGCATCGATCGGAACGGGTGCTTCGTACGTCGGGAGAGCACGGCGGCCCAGCGTTCCCGTCGGGCGATCGTCCGGAGCACGAGGTGCAGGACGAGCGCGGCGGCGGCCGTCACGAGCAGGGCGATCCCGATCGCGACCAGGAGTCGGAGGAGGGTGTCCATCGGTCCATGCTGTCCGATCCCCCACCGGTCGTGTTCAGCATCGCCTGACCTGTGGTGTCGTTCAGGTCGGCATTCCGTTCCACCCCGGCGCGGACACGCATGTAGGTTGGCGCGCATGACAGCGCAGAACGACACGGGTGTGTCCCGCACGCCCGCGAACGACTTCTCGCACGAGCAGGAGGGCTACCAGCACGGTCTGAAGCCCCGGCAACTGCAGATGATCGCGATCGGCGGGGCCATCGGCACCGGACTCTTCCTCGGCGCGGGCGGCCGCCTGAACACGGCGGGACCGGCCCTGGCGGTCACCTACCTGGTCGCGGGCATCTTCGCCTTCTTCATCCTCCGGGCCCTCGGCGAGCTCGTGCTGCACCGCCCGTCCTCCGGGTCCTTCATCTCGTACGCCCGCGAGTTCTACGGCGAGAAGTTCGCGTACGCCGCCGGGTGGATGTACTTCCTGAACTGGGCGATGACGTCGATCGTGGACACCACCGCGGTCGCGCTCTACCTCCACTACTGGAGCGCGTTCACCGCGGCGCCGCAGTGGCTCCTCGCACTCATCGCCCTGGTCGTCGTGCTCGCCGCCAACATGGTCGCGGTCAAGGTGTTCGGCGAGCTCGAGTTCTGGTTCGCGCTCATCAAGGTCGCGGCGCTCGTGGCGTTCCTCGTCATCGCGCTCGTCTGGCTCGTCTTCGCGTTCCCGGTGGAGACCGGTGGCGAGGCGGTCCGCACGGGCTTCTCGATCTGGCAGGACAACGGCGGGCTCATCCCGAACGGCGTGCTGCCCGCGGTGCTCGTGGTCCAGGGCGTCGTGTTCGCCTACGCGGCCATCGAGCTCGTCGGCACGGCGTCGGGCGAGACCCAGGACACCGAGAAGGTCATCCCCCGCGCCATCAACTCCGTCGTCTTCCGCATCGCGGTCTTCTACGTGGGTTCCATCGTTCTCCTCTCGCTCCTGCTGCCGTACACCGCGTACAACAAGGACCAGAGCCCCTTCGTGACGTTCTTCTCGTCGCTCGGGAACCCACAGCTGGGCGCGATCGCCGGGTCGATCATGAACTTCGTCGTGCTCACCGCCGCCCTGTCGTCGCTGAACGCCGGTCTGTACTCCACCGGCCGAGCCCTGCACTCGATGGGCATGAACGGCTCGGCGCCGAAGTGGACCACGAAGATGTCGAAGGGCGGCGTGCCCTACGCCGGCATCCTGCTCACCGCGGCCTTCACCGTCGCGGGCGTCGCGCTCAACTACTTCGTCCCGGCGCAGGCGTTCGAGATCGCGCTGAACGTCGCGAGCCTCGGGATCATCACGGCGTGGGGCACGATCATCCTCTGCCAGATGCGTCTGCGGCAGTGGGCGAAGCAGGGCCTGGCGAAGGAGCCGACGTTCCGCCTGCCCGGTGCTCCGGTGACGTCGTGGTTGACCCTGGCGTTCCTGGCGTCGGTCGTCGTGCTCATGGCGATCGACTACCCGGTCGGGACGTACACGATCGCGTCGCTCGTCGTCATCATCCCGCTGCTCGTCGTCGGGTGGTTCCTGCAGCGCGACCGGATCCTGCGCATCGCAGCGCTCCGCGAGGGCGTGACCGGGCCGTACCCGATCGGCGTCCGCGACCCGGCGAACCAGGTCCGTCGCGGCAAGGACGGTGACAGCAGGGGCGAATGATCCCGCACGGACGGTCCGCGCGTCCCCATGTCATCCGGAATGCGCGGGCGGTTCGCCCCGGAACCTTCCACGGGTCCGGCACGCGTCGGTACGATCGGCGTGTGCCGGACCCTTCTGTCTCCCCCGCCCCGACGTTCGACCTGCAGCTGACGTGGCGCGGGACCATCGGTCGGATCCGGGTGTACGACGAGCTCGTGCGGGCCGAGACGAGCTTCGAGCGCGACGCCCTGACGCAGGTCCCGATGGACGAGGTGCGCGGCTGGCGCATCGAGCCGTGCGACTTCGACGCGGTGTGCGTGGAGTTCGTCACCGCGTCGGACACCTACCGGGTGCTGCTCGACACGTCCGACGAGCGGATCGCGGCGCTCGTGCTCGGTCGGGCGCTGGGCGACCCGCTGCCGTCCGAGTCCTGAGGCGCGGCGCTGCGGGGCGCCGTCCTCTCCGCGAGACGCCGCCGCTCCCTCGAGACGCCGCCGAGTCCAGCCGCGTCTCGGCGCCGTCGGGGCGTTTCGGCGCCGTCGGGGCGTCTCGGCGCGGTTGCGGCGGCGTCTCGACGTGGCCAGGGCGGCGCAGGGCGGCGCCCGTCAGGCCAGCAGCAGCAGGACGCCGGCGACGACCGCGGCGAGGGCGATCGCGAACGCGATGAGCAGCAGCACGAGGTGCACCGTGTAGAAGGTCGTCGGCTTGCCGGCCGTGTCCCGCGCCCGGGCGTCCTTCGCCACGCGCTGGAAGAACCGGGGCCACGTGACGACGTTGAAGACGGCGGCGACGAAGAGCACGATGGCGGCGAAGACGGTCACGCGACGAGTCTAGACACCGCACTCGCGCACCGCTGGAGGCGAGAGCGGCCGGTGCCGCGGGACCCGGGGGTGCTCGGCCGCCCCCAACGCGGCCGAGTCCGCCCCGGCGCACCACACGATGTGTAGCACGTGCTACAGACCCTACACGGCTGGTCCACAGGAGGTCGAGCCGTGCTCGGGAACGTGATCGTTCCGATGCAGAACGACGTCAGGCCGTGCCCGCCGCATCGTCGAGCGCCGACTCCGCGGCGGCCAGGACGGCACGGTCGTCGGAGTCGAGCGGACGGCGGGCTCGTCGCGCGCCGTCGTTGATCTCGACGATCAGGCGGCTCACCCGGGTGGCGGCGTCGGTGGACTCGGGGTAGGCGTTGTCCGTGCCGATGCGCTCGTGCAGCGGCTCCAGCGCGGCCAGGGCGGCGTCGAGACGCCGGCTCGTCCGACGACGAGCGACCTGGTGGCCGATGACGAGCAGGAGCATCCCGGACGCCGTGCACAGCACCGCGCCGGGGGTCGTGACGTCGTACGGCAGGGACAGGGCGTGGGTGACGTCGAGCCGACCGGCGACGTGCGCGAGGTCCATGACGACCACCACGACCATGCGGACGACACCGAGCACCCCGCCGAGGACGATGAACCACAGGCCGAGGCGGTCGGCGGCGGTGCGGGCCTCGCGCAGGTGGAGCACGCAGATGACCGCCGTCGCGGCCAACGCCGTGCCGAGGTACGCGGTCTGCGCGATCGAGTACACGGCGGCGGCCGGCTGGTCCCCGGCGACGAGCATGAACGTCGTGGTCGTGGCGGAACGATCGAGCGCGACGAACGCCCCGACGACCACCACGACGACGACCACGCACGCGACGACGATCGTGGTCCGCAGCCACGGACGTGCGGCGCCGACCGCCTTCGCGACGCCCCAGAGCAGCGTGCTCGTCCCGGCGACCATCAGGCAGTCGCTCAGCACCGTGACGACGTTCTGCCCGCCCAGCAGGGGGTCGAGCCAGCGGTACAGCGGGTCGACGTTCGTGACGACCGTCGCCGCGAACAGCAGGAACGTCACCGCGAGGGTGCGGTCCTGTCCGCGCTGCAGTCGGAGGAGGACGACGCTCCCGACGACCAGGACGAGCGCCTGGGCGACGGCGAGGATCACCCGAAGACCCCGCGGAAGGCACTCGGCCGGCCGCGGTGCCGTCGGATGAGACCCGCGAGCTGGTCGGCGAAGAGCTCGGCCTGGTGCTCGTAGTCGTTCGTGAACATGCCGCGCGCGAGGGCGCGTTCGACCTTGTACTCCGGCACGTCGGGGATGACGTCGCGGACGTAGGCGGACTGCGGCGCGTGCTCCTGGTGGCGGTGCAGCACGTGTCCGAGCTCGTGGCCGATGACGAACGCCCGGAAGGTCTCGGACGCGGTGGGCGAGATCATCACGAGGTGCTGGTGCTCGAGCGTCGCGACGAAGCCGCAGACGGGCTCCTCGCTGAGGAACGACTCCTCACGCACGACGATCGGCTTGCCGACGTGGTCCGCGGCCGCGGCGACGGCCTGGTCGATGTCCGACCAGCCCTCGCGCTCACCCCGCGCCCAGAAGGCGTCGACAGAGGCGGACGCCTCGCCGTGGCCGGTCGGCCCGGTCATGCGACGCTCCCCCGCGCCGACTCCTCCTCGAGTACCCGGGCGATGCGCCGCAGGGCGTCGGGCGAGAGCTCCCCGGGGAACGTCCGCGCCGCGAAGCCGCTGACCCGAGCCGAGCGGAGTGCCCGCACGAGCTCGATCTGGGCGCCGATCCGCTCCGGGACCGCACTGTCCTCGAGCAGGAAGCGCTCGTCCACCTCGAAGAAGCCGGCGAGCACGCGGAGCAGGTCCGTGTCGCGGTTGCGCCGGCCGTCCCCGGAGATCATGTACGTCCACTTCGCGCGGGAGAGCGAACCGCCCTGCGCCGCGACGTAGTCCTCGACCGCGGAGAACGGCACCGGGGCGCCACGCTGCGACTCCTCGAAGTCGAGCAGCAGGTTGAGCCGGCGCGCGAGCTCGGCCGCGTCGAGCGCGCCACCCTTGGGATCGGTGGTCGTCATGTCGATCGGACTCCTCCCCAGTCGCCAGCGGTGCACGCCATGGTAGCGCGGTCCCGCCGTAGCCTGTCGGGATGTCCCGCGTCCTGCCCTCGACCGTCGCCGGCACCGTCGAGCACGAGCGGACGGTCAACCGGTCCCGGTTCATCGCGACGGTCGCGCCGGTGGTGGACGTCCCCGACGCCGAGCAGGTGGTCGCCGAGGTCCGGCGCCGGTACTGGGACGCGCGGCACCACTGCACGGCCATGGTCACGGGCGTCCTCGGGGACCAGGCGCGGTCGTCCGACGACGGCGAACCGTCCGGCACCGCCGGCGTCCCGATGCTCGAGGTCCTGCGACGCCGCGACCTGACCGACCTGGTCGTCGTCGTGACGCGGTACTTCGGCGGCGTCAAGCTCGGCGCCGGTGGGCTCGTCCGGGCGTACTCGTCGGCCGTCTCCGAGGCGCTCGACCAGGCAGCACTGGTCCGACGAGCCGAGCGCACCCGGGCCACCGTGGCCGTGCCGCACGCCGAGGCCGGCCGGATCGACAACCTGCTGCGCGACTGGGTCGGACACCACGACGCGACGCTCGACGCCCCCGAGTACGCCGCCACGGCCACGTTCTCGCTCTGGGTGCCGGAGGACGCCCTCGACTCCCTGCGCGCCGACCTCGCTGCCGCCTCGGCCGGGACGCTCGTCCCCGAGTCCGGTCCGACCCGCGTGGTCGACCTGCCCGACACGACCTCCGGGGCCTGACAGCACCCGACGGCCGACCGATCGCGCCCGGCGCGGACGAACCGCGGACGGCCACAGATCCGTCCCGCTGGATCTCGTCGAGATCCACACCCCGCGCGTGTCGCGTCGCTCGCCCCCGAGAACATCGCCGGACAACGAAACAGGCCCGGTCGGGATGATCCGACCGGGCCTGCTGGGTGGTGCGCCCCCTCGGACTTGAACCGAGAACCCACTGATTAAGAGTCAGTTGCTCTGCCAATTGAGCTAGAGGCGCATGGTGTTGAGTTGTCTGCTGCTCTCGCACTTGCGTGCTGCAACGGGAAACAACAATAGCATGGGTTCTGGGTGCTCACGACCACTCGGGCACCGGACACGAACAGGAGCACCATGACGGACCGTCTCGCGGTCGGCGACACCGCCCCCGACTTCACCCTCCCGGACCAGGACGGCACGGAGCACGCGCTCGCCGACCTGCGCGGTCGGAAGGTCATCGTGTACTTCTACCCGGCGGCCTCGACCCCCGGGTGCACCACCGAGGCGTGCGACTTCCGCGACAACATGACGTCGCTCCAGGCGGCCGGCTACGAGGTCCTCGGCGTCTCGAAGGACGAGCAGGCGAAGCTCAAGGAGTTCCAGCACGAGCAGGCCCTGACCTTCCCGCTGCTGAGCGACCCCGACCTCGCCGTGCACCGCGCCTACGGCGCCTGGGGCGAGAAGAACAACTACGGGAAGATCGTCACCGGCACGATCCGCTCGACGATCGTCGTCGACGAGGACGGCCGTGTGCAGCTACCCCTCTACAACGTGAAGGCGACCGGTCACGTGGCCAGCCTCCGGAAGAAGCTCGGCCTGGTCTGAACCCAGCCACGGACGGACGGGAGGCGCGGTGCCAGCTGGCACACCTCCCTCGCAGGCTCGGTCGGCGCGCCCCGCGTGACGCTGGCGCGTCACCGCTGAGCGGGGCGCGCTCCCGTCCGTTCGCGCTCACGTCCCGAGACGCGACGTCAGTCGTCCCGCTGGCCGCGCGGGACGAGCGCGGCCGTGACCGGCCGCGAGAGCACGAGGGTGAGGCCGACCAGTGCCGGGATGAGGAGCACCCAGCCCACCCAGGCGACGCGGAAGACGCCCTGGAACGCGCCGATCGCGAGCGCGCCCTGGAGCACCTGCCAGACGATGATCCCGGAGCGGACCCACGAGCGGTGGTTCCGGAGCCCGAGGAACATCGCGACGAGCCAGGTCGCGGCGATCGCGGCGAGGACCACGAGCGCGATCGCGGAAGCGATGCTCGACGCCGGCGCGACGAGGAGTTCCACGATGAGTGCGACCGTCACGACGACGAGCGCGAGCGCCTCGAGGCCGACGACCACGAGCAGCGTCGTGAACGCCGGGGATCGACCGGCGACGGGGCCGGGGCCGTTCGGGGTGGTCTCGGACACAGCGATCCTCCAGATGGAACCCTTGATTTGGTACCACCAGTATGGAACGATATTCGAGGTCGTTTGGACGGCACGATGTGGTGTGCGTCTCCCGCGGTTCGACGCTCCTCCCCCGAGCGTTCAGCGGGCGTCAGACTCGCTCCCAGCGGATTCCTCCCCCACAGGTCTCCCCTCGTGCCCTGTGCATGCCCAGCGTTCCGATCCCCGAGCCGCGGCCCCGGCCTGCCGTTCGAGCATCGACATCAAGGAGCACCACACATGGACTGGCGTGACCAGGCAGCTTGCCTCACCGCGGACCCCGAGCTCTTCTTCCCGGTGGGCAACACCGGACCCGCCGTCGACCAGATCGAGAAGGCCAAGTCGGTCTGCGCTCGGTGCACGGTGACGGAGATGTGCCTGCAGTACGCCCTCGAGAACAACCAGGACTCGGGCGTCTGGGGCGGCCTCAGCGAGGACGAGCGTCGTGCGCTGAAGCGCCGCGCGGCCCGCGCCCGCCGCGCCTCCTGACGCAGCACCACCACCGACACGACGACGCCCGTCGCTCCCCCGGGAGCGACGGGCGTCGTCGTCTGTCCGGCCAGGGCGAGACGACGCGGCGCCGAGGGCTACGCGGCGCCGGCGGCGGTGAGCCAGCGGAACGGGATCGTGATGGTGACCTCGGTGCCGCTGCCGGTGAGCGTGTGCCAGTCGATCGTCCCGCCGAGCTCGCCCTGGATGAGCGTGCGGACGATCTGCGTGCCGAGCCCCGAGCCGACCTTGCCCTCCGGCAGGCCTCGGCCGTTGTCGCGGACCTCGATGTCGAGGTGGTCGTCGGAGCGGTTCGCCACGATCTCGACCTCGCCGTCGCGGCCGTCCAGCCCGTGCTCGACGGCGTTCGTGACGAGCTCGGTGAGGCCGAGCGCGAGCGGGGTCGCCGCCTCCGAGGGCAGCACGCCGAACTCGCCGGTCTTCTTCGGGCGGACCGTCGTGTTGTGGGACGCCGCGACCTCGGTCACGAGCTTCAGCACGGAGTCGAACACCTCGTCGAAGTCGACGTTCTGGCTGAGGCCGGTCGACAGGGTGTCGTGCACGACGGCGATCGCCGCCACGCGACGCATGGCGTTCTGCAGTGACGTCCGGGCCTCGTCCGAGTGGGTCCGGCGCGCCTGGATGCGGAGCAGGGACGCGACCGTCTGCAGGTTGTTCTTGACGCGGTGGTGGATCTCGCGGATCGTCGCGTCCTTGGTGATGAGCTCGCGCTCCTGGTGCCGGAGCTCGGTGACGTCGCGGCAGAGCACGATCGCGCCGATGCGGTCGCCCTGGTCGCGGAGCGGGATGGAGCGCAACGAGACCGTCACGCCCTTCGCCTCGACGTCGGCGCGCCACGGAGCCCGCCCGGTCACGACGAGCGGCAGGGACTCGTCCACGTCGAGCTGCGAGCCGATCAGCTCGGTCGTGACCTCGGCGAGGGACTTCCGCTCGAGCTCACCCTCGAAGCCCATGCGGTTGAAGGCGCTCAGGCCGTTCGGGCTCGCGAAGGTGACGACGCCGTTCGTGTCGAGGCGGAGCAGCCCGTCGCTCGCACGGGGCGCGCCGCGACGGGGGCCGGCCGGGGCACCGAGGTCCGGGAAGTCGCCCGTGGCGATCATCCCGAACAGGTCGTTCGCGCTCGCGGTGAAGTTGAGCTCCTGGCGGCTCGGGGTCCGCATCTCGTCCTGGTTCGAGTGCCGCGTGACGACGGCGATCGGACGCTCGGTCGTCTCGGCGCTGTTCGCGTTCAGGCGACGGAGCACCGGGATCGCCCGGACGCGCGTCGGGGTGTCCTCGTACCAGTCCGGCTCGGCGGAGTCGACGACCCGGGCGGCGGCGAAGCACTCGGTGACCTGCTCGCGCCACTCCTCGCGGATCTCCTGCCCGACGATGTCGCGGTAGAAGAGCGTCGCGGCGGAGCTCGGCCGGGCGTGCGCGACGGCCACGAAGGAGCCGTCCTCGGCGGTCGGTACCCAGAGCACCATGTCGGCGAAGGACAGGTCGGCGAGGAGCTGCCAGTCCCCCACGAGCAGGTGGAGCCACTCCACGTCCGCTTCCGAGGATCGGCCTTGCGCAAGGACGAGGTCACTGAGGGTCGACACCACGTCAGTCTAGGTGCGGACCGTTGTGGACAATGGCACGCCTCCACAGCGGCGCTGCTTTCGTATTTCTCATGTCGTACACATTCGTACGTTCGCCACATGGGAGGGACCGGGGTGTCAGGACACGCGCATCGACTCGACAACGAGGACGACGACGAACGATCGGAGACGACGGTCCGAGCCGTCGCCGCGGTCCCGGCTCCGCGGCCCGCCGGAACACCGGCCCCGCCACCGGAACCCGGGACGCCGGACGCCGACGACCCGCCGGACCCGGCCGAGGTCGCCGCTGCCCTCGCCCGCTGCGTCGTGGAGGTCCTCGCCGGCGCCCGTGACGTCGACAGCATCGCACGGTGGGTCAGCGAGGACGTGCACCGGCACCTGCTGCACCGCGCGGCCGTCGCCGGCCGTGCTCGAGCGCTGCGGCGTCGCGCCCGGACGCGGCCGCTCGTCCAGGTCGGCACCACCCGGGTCTGCCCGGTTGCGCCCGGCGTGGTCGAGGCGGCCGTCGTCGTGCACACCCGCAGCCACGCGCGCGCCGTCGCGCTCCGCCTCGAGCGCCGGCAGGGCCGCTGGCGGGCCGTCGTCGTCGGCGTCCTCTGACGCGTCGTACCCGACAGACGGACGGGAGGCGCGGTGCCAGCTGGCACCGCGCCTCCCGTCCGTCGCGCACGCGCTCGCGCGCCGCTGCGGATCAGCCCTTCTTGGCCGCCTGCCGGCGCTCGGCCCGATTGTTCGCGGAGGCCTGACCGGAGGCCGTGGCCGCGTTGCCGAACGCGGACCCCTGCTCGGGACCAGCAGCGGCCTCGGCCTCGGCCTGCGCCTTCTGGGCACGGGCCGTCGCCGCCTGCTCGAGGCGACCCTGCTCGTCGCGCACCTCGACCTCGCCGTCGATCGACGGTGCCGAGTACTCGAGTCCGGTGGCCTCGCCCTCGCCGAGGCCCTTCGCCTCGATCACGGCGTTGTCGCCGTCGGACTGGACCTGCACCTCGAGGTTGAAGAGGTAGCCGACGGACTCTTCGCGGATCTGGCCCATCATGCTCTGGAAGAGCGCGTAGCCCTCGCGCTGGTACTCGACCAGCGGGTCGCGCTGGGCCATGGCGCGGAGGCCGATGCCGTCCTTCAGGTAGTCCATCTCGTACAGGTGGTCACGCCAGCGGCGGTCGATCACCGAGAGGACGACGCGGCGCTCGAGCTCGCGCATGGCCTCTTCGCCGAGGAGTTCCTCGCGCTTCTGGTAGGCGAGCTTGGCGTCGGAGAGGATCTCGCGCCCGAGGAAGTCGCGCGTCGCCTTGCCCTTCGAGCCGGCCTCCGTGATGACCTCGTCGATGGAGATCGAGATCGGGTACAGCGTCCCGAGCTCGGTCCACATCGCGTCGAGGTCCCAGTCGTCCGCGTTGCCCTCGGCGGTGTGGGTGTCGATCACGTCGTCGACGACGCTCTTGAGGAACGTCTGCGCCCGCTCGTGGATGTCGTCGCCCTCGAGGATGTGACGACGGTCGCTGTAGATCGCCTCGCGCTGGCGGTTCAGGACGTCGTCGTACTTCAGGACGTTCTTGCGGATCTCGGCATTGCGGCCCTCGACCTGCGCCTGGGCGGAGCGGATCGCGCGGCTGACGAGCTTGTTCTCGATCGCCATGTCGTCCGGCACGTTCGAGCGGCCCATGAGGCTCTCGGCGGCACCGGAGTTGAACAGGCGCATCAGGTCGTCGGTGAGCGACAGGTAGAAGCGGCTCTCGCCCGGGTCACCCTGGCGGCCGGAACGGCCGCGGAGCTGGTTGTCGATGCGGCGCGACTCGTGACGCTCGGTGCCGAGCACGTAGAGCCCGCCGGCGTCGCGGACCTTGTCGCCCTCGGACTCGACGGTCTTCTTGACCTCGGCGAAGACCTCGTCCCAGGCGGCCTCGTACTCCTCCGGCGTCTCCGTCGGGGACAGCCCCTTGGCGTGCATCTCCTGCACGGCGAGGAACTCGGAGTTGCCGCCGAGCATGATGTCCGTACCGCGACCGGCCATGTTCGTGGCGACGGTCACGGCGCCGAGTCGACCGGCCTGGGCCACGATCGCGGCTTCACGTGCGTGGTTCTTCGCGTTGAGGACCTCGTGCTTCACGCCCTTCTTGGCGAGGAGCTTCGACAGGTACTCGGACTTCTCGACGCTCGTCGTGCCCACCAGGACCGGCTGGCCCTTCTCGTGGCGCTCGGCGATGTCCTCGGCGACCTGCTCGAACTTCGCCTTCTCGTTCTTGTAGACGAGGTCGGTCTGGTCGATGCGCTGCATCGGCTTGTTCGTCGGGATCGGCACGACGCCGAGCTTGTAGGTCGACATGAACTCCGCCGCCTCGGTCTCGGCGGTGCCCGTCATGCCGGAGAGCTTCTGGTACAGGCGGAAGTAGTTCTGCAGCGTGACGGTCGCGAGGGTCTGGTTCTCGGCCTTGACCTCGACGCCCTCCTTCGCCTCGATCGCCTGGTGGATGCCCTCGTTGTAGCGGCGGCCCATCAGGATGCGGCCGGTGTGCTCGTCGACGATCAGGACCTCGCCGTTCATCACGACGTAGTCCTTGTCGCGCTTGAACAGGGCGACGGCCTTGATCGAGTTGTTCAGGAACGAGATGAGCGGGGTGTTCGCCGACTCGTACAGGTTGTCGATGCCGAGGTAGTCCTCGACCTTCTCGATGCCGGGCTCGAGCACGCCGACGGTGCGCTTCTTCTCGTCGACCTCGTAGTCCTCGCCCGGGATGAGCCGCGTGGCGATGGAGGCGAACTCGGTGAACCAGCGGTTGGCCTCGCCCGAGGACGGACCGGAGATGATGAGCGGCGTGCGGGCCTCGTCGATGAGGATCGAGTCGACCTCGTCCACGATCGCGAAGAAGTGCCCGCGCTGCACCATGTCCGAGGCCTGCCACGCCATGTTGTCGCGCAGGTAGTCGAAGCCGAACTCGTTGTTCGTGCCGTACGTGATGTCCGCGGCGTACTGCTCGCGGCGCTCGGCGGGGGTCTGGTTCGCGATGATGCAGCCCGTGGTCATGCCGAGCGCGCGGAAGACGCGGCCCATGATCTCGGACTGGTACGACGCGAGGAAGTCGTTGACCGTGATGACGTGCACGCCGCGCGACGGGATCGCGTTGAGGTAGGCGGCGGTCGTCGCGACGAGGGTCTTGCCCTCACCGGTCTTCATCTCGGCGATGTTGCCGAGGTGCAGGGCCGCGCCGCCCATGAGCTGCACGTCGAAGTGCCGCATGCCGAGCGTGCGCTTCGCTGCCTCGCGCACCGCGGCGAAGGCCTCGGGGAGCAGGTCGTCGAGGGTCTCGCCGTTGGCGTAGCGCTCGCGGAGCTCCTTCGTCTCGTCCTGGAGCTCCTCGTCCGTGAGGCTCGCGAAGTCGTCCTCGAGGTCGTTGATGGCCGAGGCGTACGCCTTCAGCCGACGGAGGGTGCGTCCTTCGCCGATGCGGAGGACCTTCTCCAGCACGTTTGCCACGTGAGCTCCTTACGGGGTCGTCGCGCGCGACCTGCGCGATCCGAACAGCCAGTCATGCTAGCAACCCGCCAGGTCCCTGCGCTGGGAGGGACGCGGGTGTGCGCGGCCCCGTCGCGGGCCGCGCACACCGTCGGTCGTCGGTGCGACTCAGACCGTGGCGGCCGTGCGGTCCGGTTCGGAGACCTGGTCGGCGGAGTCGCCGTCGTCGATGCCGATCACGCCGTAGTCCCAGCCCTTTCGGCGGTAGACGACGCTCGGTCGGTGGGTCTCGGCGTCGACGAACAGGTAGAAGTCGTGCCCGACGAGCTCCATCCGGTAGAGCGCGTCGTCGACGGTCATCGGCGACTCCTGGAAGACCTTGTGCCGGATCACCACGGGCGAGTAGACGTCGGCGTCGTCCTCGTGTGCCTCCTCGACCACGGGGACGGCCCCGGTCGCGACGGTCTCGATGAGCTTGCCGTCGGCGGGCGTCACGCCCATGTGCTCGAACGCGGTGCCGGCCGCTTCGGCCACGGAGGTCGGGCGGTGGCGTCCGCGGTGCACCTTCTTGCGGTCGCGCGCCCGGCGGAGCCGCTCGGTGATGCGCGCGAACGCCAGGTCGAACGCGGCGTACTTGTCCGACGCCGCGGACTCCGCGCGGACCAGCGGGCCGGGGCCGATGAGGGTCAGTTCGACGCGGTCCTCGCCCCCGCTGCCGCCGGACTTCTCGTTGTGGCGGCTGAGGCGCACCTCGAAGGCGAGGGCGCGGTCGGCGAGCACGTCGATCTTCTCGGACTTCTGTTCGACGTAGGTGCGGAATCGATCGGTGACCCCGACGTTCCGTCCTGTGATCGTCACGTCCATGTGGCGGCTCCCATCCGTACTTCGGCGCGTCGCCTCCATCCGGCGATCCCGGACGCCTTGCCGCGAGGCTAGACCCCCGACCGAGCCGCCGTCACCACCCCTCGGCGGGTCGGTGCGGACACCCACCGGACACCCAGGCGTCACCGGGCGTCCACCTCGGCGAGCGCCACGCACCGCACGACCCGGCCGCCGGCGACGCGGACCGCCCGGATCGCCTCGGCCATCGTGACCCCGGTCGTCACGACGTCGTCGACGAGCACGACGTCCCGATCGGTCACGCCGGTGGCGCGCAGGGTGCCGACCGTCGCGACGACCCGTTCGACGGCCGTCCGCTCCTTCTGCCCGTGCCCCGCGGCGACCCGCTGCCCCGGGCCACCGACGCGGACGCGCACGAGCGCCCGCGGTCGTCGCAGCCGCGCGCGCCCCAGCAGGAGGACCACCGGGTCGAACCCGCGACGTCGAGCTCCGCGGCGTGACGGCGGGACGCGCAGGAGCACCGCCTCGGGGTGGTCGGCGAGCGCGCGCCGGACGAGCACGCCGAACCGTCCGGCGAGCGGCCCGGCGAGGTCGACGCGGCTCCGGAGCTTGCACTCGAGCACCAGGGTGCGGACGAGGCCCTCGTAGGACCACGCGGCGTCGAGCCGGACGCCGGCCACCAGGCGGCGGCACGTGGGGAGCGCGTCGAGTTCGGCGCGACAGGACCGGCAGAGCGCCCGGTCCGGGGCGCCGCACCCGACGCATGCGACCGGCAGGACCAGACCGAGCACCGCGAGGGCGGCGTCCGCCCAGCGGTCGCGAGGCGGGGGTGGGTCGGGCTGCGCTCGGGTCACGTCCCCATGCTCGGGGTGACCGTCCTGCGGACGCGCGCCGACGGGAAGGACGGTGGACGGGCCTCCTGTCCGGCCGGCCTGTGGAGGAGGGACGGGGTGGGCCGCCCGATCAGCGCTGGACGCCGAGGACGTCCGCGGTGACCCCGGTGGTGTCCCAGCCACCGCCGGTGGACCGGAGCACGGACCCGTCCGACATCCGCAGGAGCATCGATCCGCCGTCGCCCCCGACGACCGCGGTCGCCACGCCCTCGGCCTTCGGGAGGGTGCTCGACTGCCCACCGACCGTGGAGCGGACGACCTCGGAACCGGCGTCGGTCTGGGCGACGGACACGACGTCGCTGTCGTTCACCCAGGCCGCGCCGACGGCGTCGCCGCTCGCGGCCTGCACGCGCACCGGCGAGCCGAGGCTCGTCGGCGTCCGGTCGGCGCCACGCACGACGGCCATCACGTACAGGGCCGGACCGTCCGCGGTCTCGATGAGTGCGAGCGCGCGCGTGGAGTCGCGGGACAGCTGGAACGACACGAGCTTGCCCTGCGGCAGCGTCGTCTTCACGGCGTGCGGGTCGCCGCCGAGGCCGTACGCCGTGACCTGGCCGGTGTCGTCGGACCGGCCGACCCACACGAAGTCGAGATCGTCGATCGACGGCGGGACGAGTCCCGGCGTCGCGTCGACGCGGAGGGCGTCCTTGCCGCGGGCGACCACGACGCCGCTGGCGTTGCCGACCGCGGCGACCGTGCCGGACGCGGACAGGGCGAGGGACCGCGGGTCGAGCCCGGCGACGTTGTCGGCGAGCCCGCCGCCGAGCGGTGCGACCTTGCCCCCGGCCGTCGCGAAGCCGACCTGGTCGTCCCGGACGACCAGGGGCCGCGGGTCGACGTCGGGGTTCACCTGCGCCGGGGTGCCGTCCTGCTCCGCGCCGGAGAAGGTGGCGCCCTCGAAGGTGATCGAGACCGAGGACACCGACGCGACCGAGGCGAGGGAGCGCGTGAGCTGCTCGCGCATCCGGGCCTTGTCGTCGTTGCTCGAGCTGAGGGCGTCGCTCGACAGGTCGACCAGCGCGGTGCCGTTGTCGATCGTGACCGCGTTCAAGGAGAGCTGCGTGCCCTCCGGGAACGCCGAGACGACGGCGCCCTTCAGCCAGTCAGCGGGTCCGGCGAGCAGGGCGCTCGCGATCCGGGTGCTGGTCGACGAGCGCGCGAGGAACCACCGCTCGTCCGGCACGAGGAACTGGTAGGTGGGGTCGAAGAAGTACAGCGCGTGCTCCTGGAACACGGACTCGAAGCTGACCGGCGTCAGGATGATGCCGTCGGGCGCGTAGGCGATGCGCCACTGGCCGTCCTGCCGGACGAACTGGAACGTCAGGGTGGACGTGGTCGGGCGCACGGCCTGGGTGTACTCGCCGTCCTGGTCGACGGTCGCACTCGCGGTGAGCGTGTAGGTCAGCTCGCGGTCGGCGACCCGCTCGACGGTGCCGCTGCCCTGCAGGATCGTCACGCCGCGGCGCGGGTTCCACTTCTTCGCGAAGCCGTCCGCGAGGAACTCCCGGGCGATCGCGTAGTCGTCCTGGGCGCCCGTGCCCGCGGCGACGAAGCCGCGCAGGATCGCGGTCTGGTCGGATCCGTCGACGGGCTTGTCCGGACGGAAGTCCACCCCGGAGATCGACTCGTCCTTGACCGACTGGCCGGCACGCACGGGGCCGTCGGTGGGGATGGCCGCGCAGGCGGTGACCGCGACGACGGTCAGGGCCGCGAGCGCGGTCGCCACCGCGGCACGGAGGGTGTTCCTCATCGTTCCTCCCGGACGGCCCGGGGGCCGTCGTACGCCTCGTCGAGTTCGGGCAGCGGGATCGCGGACGTCGCCGTGCCGACCTGCTCGCCGCGCGGCAGCACGAGCACGAAGGTCGACCCCTCGCCCGGGCGGGACCACACGTCGATGCGACCGCCGTGCAGCCGCGCGTCGCCGAGGGAGATCGCGAGGCCGAGCCCGGTCCCCCCGATCGTGCGTTTCCGGCTCGGATCGGCCCGCCAGAACCGGTCGAACACGCGGGCGGTGTCCTCCGGCGGCATGCCGACGCCCTGGTCGCGGACGGCGATCGCGACGCTGCGCGAGTCGCTGTCGACCACGACCTGCACGGGCTTCGCATCACCGTGCTCGATCGCGTTGCCGACGAGGTTCCGCAGGATCCGCCGGACCCGCTTCGCGTCGAGCTGCATCGTGGTGTGGCCGCCGGGGGTGGCCAGCTGCAGGTCGACGCCGGCGCGCTCGGCGAGGGGTCGGAACTCCTCGACGATGTCGACCGCGAGGGACGCGGGCACGACGGGTTCGGTGTCGAGCTGCACGGCCTGCGCGTCGTAGCGGGAGATCTCGAGGAGGTCGGCGAGCAGGAGCTCGAAGCGCTCGACCTGGGCGTGCAGGAGCTCCGCCGACCGACCGACCGACGGCTCGAAGGCGTGCCGGGAGTCGAAGAGCATGTCGCCGGCGAGCCGGATCGTCGTGAGCGGGGTCCGGAGCTCGTGCGAGACGTCCGACACGAACCGCTGCTGCACGCGGGAGAGCTCGGCGAGCTGGGTGATCTGCCGGCTCACGGCGTCCGCCATGTCGTTGAAGCTCCGCGCGAGGATCGCGATGTCGTCGTGCCCGCGGACGGGGATGCGTTCGTCGAGGCGCCCCGCCGCGATCTTCCGACTGGTCTCCGCCGCACCCCGGATCGGCACCACCACGAGCCGCACGACGAGGGACGTCACGAGGGCGATGAGCACGATGAGCGCGACGCCGCCGATCGACAGGGTCTGCGAGACGAAGTCCAGGGTCTGCTGCGCGTCGGAGAGGTCGTAGACGATGTAGAGCTCGTACTGGCCCGCGCTCGGGATCTGCAGCACCGACCCGACGGCCAGCCCGGGTTCACGACGGCCGCCGTCGTCGAGCCGCACGGCCTGCAGGCTCAGTCGACCGGTGTCCTTGGCGACCTCGCGCCGGAGTGCGTCGGTGATGACCTCGTCCGGGAAGTCCGAGCTCGCCAGGTTCTGCAGGGTCTGCGGGGTGGACTGGTCCGGGCTCCGCTCGATCGCGATGCTCGTGCCGCCGGGGCTCGTCGTGTTCGACAGGATCGCCTGCTGCGCCTCGCTCTGCAGCGTCTCGAGCTCGGTCTGGTTGTTGTCCTCGGCCGCCGTCGCCGCGTCGAAGATGCCCTGCGCCACGACGGTCGCCCGGGCCGACTCCGCCTCGATCTGGTCGCGGCGCTGGGCGTACACGTTGTTCGAGATGCTGATCATCACCGCGGTGCCGATCACCACGACGGCGAGCCCGGTGGTCAGGACGGTGATGGCGACCGACCGGACCAGCAGGGAGCGTCGCCAGAGCCAGGCGACGGCGTACCAGCCGCGCCGGACCCACCGGCGGACCCGGCGACGCGTGCGCGCCGCCCAGCCGCGGCCGAAGAGGTCGCGCGACGGTCCCGACGACACGGTGCTCAGGCTCCTCCGGCCCGGTACCCCACGCCGCGCACGGTGGTCACGATCCGGGGGTTGTCGGGGTCGTGCTCGATCTTCGCGCGGAGTCGCTGCACGTGGACGTTCACGAGCCGGGTGTCCGCCTTGTAGTGGTAGCCCCACACCTGGTCGAGGAGCATCTCGCGCGTGAAGACCTGGTTCGGCTTCTCGGCGAGCGCCCGGAGCAGGTCGAACTCGAGCGGGGTGAGCGCGATGACGGTGTCGCCGCGACGGACCTCGTGCGCGGCGACGTCGACGGTCAGGTCGCCCGCGTGCAGCACGGTCGCGTCCGAGGCGGTCGGCCGGAGCCGCGTCTTGATGCGCGCGACGAGCTCCTTCGGGTTGAACGGCTTCACGACGTAGTCGTCGGCGCCGTTCTCGAGCCCCGCGACGACGTCGGCGGTGTCGCCCTTCGCGGTGAGCATGATGATCGGCGTGCCGCTCTCGGCGCGGATGCGCTTGCAGACCTCGATGCCGTCGATGCCCGGGAGCATGACGTCGAGCAGGACGAGGTCGGGCTTGGTGCTGTGGAACGCGTCGACGGCGTCGTTGCCGTCGCCGCTGAACTCGGGCTCGTAGCCCTCGGAGCGGAGGACGATGCCGATCATCTCGGCGAGGGCCTGGTCGTCGTCGACGACGAGGATGCGCGGTGTCATGGGCGTGGACTCCGGGTGGCGGGCGGTGGTGCCGGACCGGCACCCAGGGTCACGATAGCGCCGTCCCCCGCACGGCCGGGTTTTCCGACAGGATGGGAGTGTCCGCGCGCGACCGCAGCGCGGCCGACGGATGACGACGGGGGCGGGGATGTCCGACTGGCAGGTACCGGGAGCGTCCGGGTCGCGTGACGGGGCGGATCGGCCGGGAGGCACGCCACCGGCACCGGGGTCGCAGTCGTCCGGCGGGTGGTCGGGGCAGCAGCCGCCGTCCGGCGGGTGGTCCGGCGCGCAGCCGCCGTCCGGCGGGTGGTCCGGCGCGCAGCCGCCGTCCGGCGGGTGGTCCGGCGCGCAGCCGCCGTCCGGCGGGTGGTCCAGGAAGCCCGGGCCGCAGCAGGCCGGCTCGCGTCCCGTGCTGCCGCTGCGACCGCTCGGGCTGGGGGACGTCCTGTCCGGTGCGTTCACCGTCCTCCGGCGGAACGCCCGGGTCCTGCTGCTCTGGAGCCTGCTGCTGAGCGGCGTGCTCGGGTTGGTGTCGACCCTCGCCGGGACCCTCGGGCAGCAGGCCCTGCAGTCGCGGATGTTCGCCGCGGTCGACGCCGGTCGGGGTGCCGACGCGGTCACCGCGGGGTCCATCACGCTCTGGCTGCTCCTGTCCGTCGCTCTGCCCTTCATCGCCTCGCTCGGCCGGGGCTTCCTCGTCGCGCCGGTCGCCGTCGACACCGGGCAGCGGATCCTCGGCCGCCGTGCCTCGTTCGGCGGCCTGTGGCGGCTGCTCGCCGGTCGCCGGTGGTCGGTCCTCGCCTGGATCCTGCTGCAGGCCGGCGCCGGTGTGGTCGCCGCCCTCGTGTTCGGCCTGGTGGCGTTCGCCGGCGTCGCCGCGATCGGTTCGGGCAGTCGCGCGGGCCTCGGCGGCGTCGTCCTGCTCTTCGTCGTGCTCGCGCTCGGCTTCGGTGTGCTCGCCGCCTGGCTCGGCACGCGGTTCGTCTTCACGGTCCCGACGATCGCGCTCGAGGGCCGGTCGGTGTTCGCCGCGGCCGCGCAGTCCTGGCGACTCACCCGGCGCGCGTTCTGGCGGACCTTCGGCATCCTGCTGCTCGTGCAGGTCGTGTTCGGGTTCGCCGCGTCGATCGCGGCGACGCCGCTGTCGATCGGGGCGCTGCTGCTCGGCGGGACCTTCGACCCCCTCGGGCAGACGGGCGCGCGGGCCGGCGTGGGGGTCGGCGCGGTCGTCGCCCTGGTCGTGGGGAGCCTGCTCGTGATCGCGGTCCAGTGCGTCGTCGACGTGCTGTCCGCCTCGATCACGACCTTCCTGGCGGTCGACCGACGCATCCGCACCGAGGGACTCGACCAGCGCATCGCGGCGCACCTGGAGACCGGGCAGCCGAGCGACCCGTTCGCGCCCGCCGACCCGCTCCTGCCCGCGCAGGGGTGGCCGTGGCCGCCGCAGCAGCAGTGGACCCCGCAGCAGCAGTGGGCCCCGCAGCAGCAGCCGTGGTCGCAGCAGGCGCCGCAGTGGCCGGTCCCGCCCGCGCAGCAGCCGGAGCCGCCGACCTGGGGTGGGAAGCCGGACGGTCGCCCGTGACCCCCGGTCCGGACGAGGCCCGGGACCTGCTCGAGCGCGAACTGCAGCGCAGCGAGTACGCGGCCGTCGAGCCGACCTGGTGGGACCGGGCGTCGCGCGCGGTCCTCGACTGGCTGCAGTCGCTGCGTGCCGACGGGCTCGGGTCCCCCGCCGTCGCGCAGACGCTGCTCTGGACGGCCGTGGTCGTCCTCGTCGCGGTCGTCGTCCTCGTGGTCGTCGCCCGCGGACTCCCCTGCCGACGCGCCCGCACCGCCGCGGACTCGATCGGCGGGGTGTTCGACGCGGACGACCTGCGTCCGGCTCGCGACGTCGCCGAGGCCGCTCGGGCAGCACTCCGCACCGGGGACTGGGACGGCGCGGTCCTCGACGGCTACCGGGCGATCGCCAGGGGCCTCGGCGAACGGGACCTCGTCCCGGACGTGCCCGGCGCCACGGCCCGCGCGATCGCCGACCGTGCGGCGCCGTCCTTCCCGGACGCCGCCGTCGCCATCGCCCGGGCCGCCGCCGCGTTCGACGCCGTGCGGTACCTCGGTCGTCCCGCGGACGAACCGATCGCCCGCGCGGTCCTGGACACGGAGGCGACCGTGCGGACCACCCGCCCCGTCCGACCCGACCAGCCGGCGGTGCCCGCGTGAGCGCGGCCGGTGCCACCCGCGAGCGCACCGCGACCCCCGAGCCGTCCACGGCCCCGGTGTCCGCGGGCCCGGCTCCCGCGGGGACCGGTCGCGGCGGTCTCGCCCGCCGGGTCGCCCTGTGGTCGGTCGTCGTCGCCGTCGCGCTGGTCCTCGCGGTGGCCACGGCCGTCGTGCAGGGGTCGGCGCCGACGGACCGGACCCCGCTCGACCCGACCTCGACGACGGCGAGCGGCTCCCGCGCACTCGTCCGGGTCCTGGAGCAGCAGGGGGTCGCCGTCGACGTGGTGCGGGACGCGGGCCGTCTCGGGGACGGCACGGTCCTGGTCGACGACTCCGCGGGGGTCCTCGACCCCGGTGTCGCACGACGCATCGTCGCCCGCGCCGCCCACGTCGTCCTGGTCACCGAGGACGCCCGCGTGCTCGACGCCGTCGGGCTGCCGCTGGAGCCCGCGTCCCGCGTGACCGAGCGCCGGACCGTGTCCACGACCACGTGCCCCGTGCCGGCGGTGGCCGCCGCCCGGTCGGTCACCACCGAGGGGTCCGCCTACGTCGCGGTGCCGGACGCCGACACCACGGGCGTCGAGCTCTGCGCGTCGACCGACCTCGGCGACGGCCGCGGGTGGGGCATCGCGCGGACCACCACGGCGGGTGGGGACGTCGTCCTCCTCGGTACCACCGGCGCCCTGCGGAACGACACGATCACGACCGCCGGCGACGCGGCCCTCGCCCTCGGGCTGCTCGGCCAGGGCGGTGGGAGCAGCGCGACGCCGATGCTGGGCTGGTACGTGCCGACCCCGGCCGGCGGGGACGCCGCTCCGACGCTCGGCTCGCTCGCCCCGCCGTGGGTGCCGAGCGTCCTCGCCCTCCTCGGGCTCGTCGCGGTCGCGGCGGCCGTCTGGCGGGGTCGGCGCCTCGGGCCGCTCGTCGTCGAGCGGCTGCCGGTCGTCGTCCGCGCGGCCGAGACCGCCGAGGGACGGGCCCGCCTGTACGCGAGGACCCGCGACCGCACGCACGCGCTCGACACCCTGCGCGTCGCCGCCCTCCGACGGAGTGCCGGTCGGCTCGGCTTGGCCCGCAGCACGCACGTCGACGACGTCGTCCGGGCCGTCGCCCGTGCGACCGGACGATCCGACTCCGAGGTCGGCGCGGTCCTGGTCGGCGGTCCCGTCGGCGACGACCGGACGCTGGTCACGGCGGTGGCCGAGCTCGACGCGCTCGAACGGGCGCTGCGCGCCGCGACGGGCGGCTCGGTGGACGACCGGCACCAGACCACCAGCGAGCGGCGCACAGAAGACCGGCAGCCGCCGTCCGACCAGTACCCGCCGCCCGACCAGCACCCGCCGTCGAACAAGCACCCGCCGTCGAACAAGCACCCGCCGTCGAACAAGCACCGAGGAGCACGACCGTGACCGACCACACCAGCAGCGCGGCCACCGACGCAGGGCCCGACGCCCGGAACGGTGCTCGGCCCGACATTCGACGCGACGACCTGCGCGAGGCCTTCGGGCGGCTCCGCTCCGAGGTCGCGAAGGCCGTCGTCGGCCAGGAGGGTGCCGTCTCCGGCATGATCGTCGGCGTCCTGGCGCAGGGGCACGTCCTGCTCGAGGGCGTCCCGGGTGTCGCGAAGACCCTGCTCGTCCGGAGCCTGGCGGCAGCGATGTCGCTCGACACGAAGCGGATCCAGTTCACGCCGGACCTGATGCCCGGCGACGTGACCGGTTCGCTCGTGTACGACGCGTCGACGGGCACGTTCCCGTTCCGCGAGGGCCCCGTGTTCACGAACGTGCTGCTCGCGGACGAGGTGAACCGCACACCCCCGAAGACCCAGTCCGCCCTGCTCGAGGCGATGGAGGAACGCCAGGTGAGCGTCGACGGCGCGGCACACCCGTTGCCCGACCCGTTCTTCGTCGCGGCGACCATGAACCCGATCGAGTTCGAGGGCACCTACACGCTGCCGGAGGCCCAGCTCGACCGGTTCCTCCTGAAGCTCGTCCTCGACGTGCCGCCGCGCGACGTCGAGTGGCAGGTGCTCCGCCGGCACGCGGACGGCTTCGTGCCGCGGGACGTGCGCTCCGCCGGGATCACGCCCGTGCTCGGCGTCGACGAGGTCCGCGCCGCCCAGCGCGCCGTGCAGGCCGTCGCCGCGCGTGACGACGTGCTCGCCTACGTCGTGGACCTGGCCCGCGCGACCCGCCAGGCCCCGTCGGTCCGCGTCGGGGTGAGCCCGCGCGGCGCGACCGCACTGCTCGCCGCGGCGAAGGCCTGGGCGTGGCTGACCGGCTACGACGCGATCACGCCGGACCACGTGCAGGCGATGGCCGTGCCGGTCTGGCGCCACCGGCTGCGGGTGGCCGCGGACGCCGAGCTCGAGGGCGTCGGTGCCGACAGCGTCCTGCAGCAGGTGCTCGAGCAGGTCCGGGTGCCGATCTAGTGGCGGTCACCGGTCGGTTCGTCGTCCTGCTCGCCGTCGCCGTCGTCCCGACGGTGCTGCTCGGCAGCGGCTGGGCGGGGCTCGCCTGGGTGGCGGTCGTCGTGGTCGGCGCGGCACTCGACGTCGTCCTCGCCGCCGACCCGGGGCGACTCCGCGTCGAGCGGCGGATGCCCCGCGGCGCCCGGCGGGACGCCACCGCGGACGGCACGCTCGTCGTCGCGAACGACGGCACCCGTCGGCTCCGCGCCGAGCTCCGCGACATGTGGGAGCCGTCGGCCGGACAGCAGCCGCGCCGCTTCCGCCTCGACGTGCCGCCGGGGGAACGCCGGACCGCGCGGATGCGGTTCGCGCCGTTCCGTCGCGGCCGTCGCACCACGACCGGGGTCGCGGTGCGGGCGGTCGGGCCCCTCGGCCTCGCCGCCCGGCAGCGGGTCCTGGCGGCACCGGGGACGCTCGTCGTCACCCCGCCGTTCCGGTCCCGCCGACACCTGCCGTCCCGGCTCGCCCGACTGCGCGAGCTCGACGGTGAGACGACCCTGCAGCTCCGCGGTCACGGCACCGAGTTCGACTCGCTCCGCGACTACGTCCGGGGCGACGACGTCCGGTCGATCGACTGGCGGGCGACCGCGCGTCGGCAGGACCTGGTCGTCCGGACCTGGCGACCGGAGCGCGACCGCCGGGTCGTGGTGGTCGTCGACGCCGGGCGCTCCGGAGCCGGTCGGATCGAGGACGAACCGCGCCTCGACACGTTCATCGAGGCGGCGCTGCTGCTCGGCGCCCTCGCGGCCGCGGCCGGTGACCGCGTCGACCTCGTGGTCCTCGACGACGCCGTCCGCGACCGCGTCCGCGGCGCCACCCGGTCGGACGTCGTGCAGCGGTTCGGCGAGGTCCTCGCGTCCGTCGAACCGGGCCTCCGTGCGACGGACTGGTCCGCCGTCCCCGGCGTGGTCGACGGTGTGACGACCGCCAGGGCCCTCGTCGTGCTGCTCACCGGACTGGACTCGGTCGGTTCGTCGGGCGACCTGCTCGCGGTCCTCCCCCGCCTCGCCCGTCGCCATGCGGTCGTCGTCACCGGCGTCGAGGACCCCACGGTGCACCGCACCGCCGTCGGCGACCCGGACCCCGTCACCGGGGTCGTACCGGGCCGGACCCGGGGCGGACGCACGCGATCCGCGCGACGGACCACGGGCCTCCCGTCCGGCGCGGAGCGCGACGTGTACCGGCGTGCCGCCGCGGAACGCTCCCTGCTCGACGCGGCCGGCGTCGCGGACGTGGCCCGACGCGCCGGAGCCGAGGTCGTCAGTGGACGGCCCTCGGACGTGCCGCCGCTGGTCGCCGACGCGTACGTCCGCGCGAAGGCGGGCGGCCGGCTCTGATGGCCGGGAGGCGCGTGGCGGCTCCCCGGGATCAGCCCGCGACCAGCGCGGTCGCACCGCGCTCGAACTCCTCGACGTCGCCGCGCTGGCCGGCGCGGTACGCGCGGCCGCCGAGCACCCACTGGTACCAGAGCACCGCGGCGAGGGCGACGGTGCCGATCCCGATCTTGACCGGCCAGGGCCAGTCCTGGCGGGTCACGACGCCCTCGACGAGGCCGGAGAGCAGCAGCGTGCCGACCAGACCGAGGGCGACGGTGACGAGCGCGCGGCCGTCCTCGGCGAGTGCCTGCGCGCGCGTCCGCTCCCCCGGTGCGATCCACGACCAGGCGATCCGGAGTCCCGCGGCGCCGGCGAGGAAGATCGAGTAGAGCTCGAGCTGGCCGTGCGGCGCGATCCAGAGGAAGAAGTCGCCGAGGCGGCCCTCGGAGTGCATGATCGCCGCCGACACCCCGAGGTTGATCGCGTTCTGCCCGATCGAGTACGGCACGAAGAGCCCGGTGATGCCGAACGCCACCATGCTCGCGGCGATGTACGCGTTGTTCGTCCACACCTGGGCGGTGAAGGCCCCGAGGCCGTGGTCGGAGTAGTACGCCTGGAAGTCCTGCGTGGCGTACCGGCGGAGGGACTCCGGGGTCCCGAAGGTCTCGAGCGCGCCGGGTGTCGTGCTGATCCACACCGCGACGACGGCCGCGACGACCGCGGTGGCAGCGGCGACCCAGAGCGTCAGCCACCGGATGCGGTACAGCGCGGCGGGGAGCTGGAGCACGAGGAAGCCGGTCAGCGCCGTGAGCGGGTCGACCGGGGTGCCGGTGAGCCGGAGCCGGGCGCGGAAGAGCGTCAGCGACAGCCGGTCCTCGGTCGCCGTGCGAGGGGCCGCGGCGCGGACGCGGGCGAGGTCGGTGGCGGCCGCCTGGTACCCGGCGACGAGCCGGTCGGCCTCGGCCCCGGTGCGGGGCCGCGCGCGGGCGAGCTGGTCGAGTTCCTGCCAGCGGTCGCGGTGCACGGCCTCGTAGGCGTCCAGGTCCACGTCGTCTCCCCCGTCGTCTCGCCGTCCGGTGCTGCGCTGTCGTCCGGGTGCAGTCCCGTTGCGTGCCGGCCCGCCGTCCGGTGCTGGCCCGCCGTTCGGTGCTGTCCCGCCGTCCGGTCCGTGCGACAGAATGATGCCATGCCGACGACGCGAGCGCCCCGCGACCTGGCCGACGCGCGGTACGTGCACGCGCTCGACGACACCGCGGACGAGCTCGTCGTCGGCGAGGCGGTGGCCCTCGACGTCCAGCCGGCCGGCATCGCGCTCCGCATCGCCGCCGGGCTGCTCGACGGGGTGTGCCTCGTCGTCCTGTACCTGATGCTGCTGCTCGGGATGTCCCGACTGTGGCCGAGCGGCCTCGACACCGCGTGGGGAGCCGCCCTGTCGATCGGGGTGCTCGTCGTGGTGCTCGTGCTCGTCCCGGCTGCGCTGGAGACCGTCACCCGCGGTCGGAGCGTCGGCCGGTTCGCCGCCGGCACCCGGGTCGTGCGGCTCGACGGCGGTGCGGTCGGCTTCCGGTACGCGATCACCCGCGCGCTCGTCGGCCTGCTGGAGCTGTGGGGCTCGTTCGGGTCGATCGCCCTCGTCGTCGCCCTGTTCGGCAGTCGGCCGCGGCGCCTCGGGGACCTGCTCGCGGGGACCGTCGTGCAGCACGAGCGGGCCGTCCGGCACCGTCCGGCTCAGGTGCTCCTGCCCGTCGAGCTCACCGCGTGGGCCGGCACCGCCGACGTCTCGGCGCTGCCGCAGCGGCTCGAGAACCGCCTGGGTGCGTTCTTCCGCGGGCCCGCCGACCTGGCGCCGGCGGCTCGGGTGGCGACGGCCGAGCGGCTCGCCGCCGAGGTCGTCCCGCACGTGCACCCGCTGCCGCCCGTGCCCGCCGAGGTGTTCCTGGCCGGGGTCGTCGTGCTGCGGCGGGACCGGGACACCCGGGCGCTGCGTGCCCGGGCGGCCGTGCTCGACCGGGCCGCCGCGGCCGCGACGGGCCGGCCGCCGGGCTTCCCGCGCTGACGCGCCGACGTGCCCGCGGCGCGCCGCCGCGCCGGCTCAGTACCGGTAGTGGTCGGGCTTGTACGGCCCCTCGACCGGGACGCCGATGTAGTCGGCCTGCTCCGGCCGGAGTTCGGTGAGCCGGACGCCGAGGGCGTCGAGATCAAGCCGCAGGTGCACGAGTGGCGGCTGCCGAACGGTCGCTCGGTCCTGGTCCTCAGCGAGGGGCGTCTGATGAACCTCGGCAACGCGACGGGTCACCCGTCGTTCGTGATGAGCACCTCGTTCACGAACCAGGTGCTCGCCCAGATCGAGCTGCACACCCGGCGCGACGCCTACCCGACGGGCGTGCACGTGCTGCCGAAGCACCTCGACGAGAAGGTCGCACGGCTGCACCTCGACGCCCTCGGCGTCCGGCTCACCGAACTCCGGCCGGAGCAGGCCGACTACATCGGCGTCCCGGTCGAGGGGCCGTACAAGCCCGACCACTACCGGTACTGAGCCGGCGCGGCGGCGCGCCGCGGGCACGTCGGCGCGTCAGCGCGGGAAGCCCGGCGGCCGGCCCGTCGCGGCCGCGGCGGCCCGGTCGAGCACGGCCGCCCGGGCACGCAGCGCCCGGGTGTCCCGGTCCCGCCGCAGCACGACGACCCCGGCCAGGAACACCTCGGCGGGCACGGGCGGCAGCGGGTGCACGTGCGGGACGACCTCGGCGGCGAGCCGCTCGGCCGTCGCCACCCGAGCCGCCGGCGCCAGGTCGGCGGGCCCGCGGAAGAACGCACCCAGGCGGTTCTCGAGCCGCTGCGGCAGCGCCGAGACGTCGGCGGTGCCGGCCCACGCGGTGAGCTCGACGGGCAGGAGCACCTGAGCCGGACGGTGCCGGACGGCCCGCTCGTGCTGCACGACGGTCCCCGCGAGCAGGTCCCCGAGGCGCCGCGGCCGACTGCCGAACAGGGCGACGACGAGGGCGATCGACCCGAACGAGCCCCACAGCTCCAGCAGGCCGACGAGCGCGCGGGTGATCGCGTACCGGAAGCCGACCGCACCGCCGTCGAGCCGCACGACCCGGGTGCCGGCGGCGAACCGGCCGACGCTCCGACCGCGGGTGACGGTCTCCAGCGCAGCCGGGACGAGCACGAGCACCACGACGAGCACCCCGATCGACAGGGCGGCTCCCCACGCGGTGTCGAGGCCGCTCGGCCACAGTCGGGACATCCCGAGCAGCAGCATCAGGTACAGGACGACGAGGCACACCCCGTCGAGCAGCCCGGCGGCGATGCGGAGCGCGATGCCGGCCGGCTGGACGTCGAGGGCCACCGCCTCGCCGACGACGAGCTCGTCCGCGGTGTCGTCGAGCGCGTGCACGTACCGCGCGTCGGCCAGGTCGCGGGGCGCTCGCGTCGTCGGCATGGCATCATTCTGTCGCACGGACCGGACGGCGGGACAGCACCGAACGGCGGGCCAGCACCGGACGGCGGGCCGGCACGCAACGGGACTGCACCCGGACGACAGCGCAGCACCGGACGGCGAGACGACGGGGGAGACGACGTGGACCTGGACGCCTACGAGGCCGTGCACCGCGACCGCTGGCAGGAACTCGACCAGCTCGCCCGCGCGCGGCCCCGCACCGGGGCCGAGGCCGACCGGCTCGTCGCCGGGTACCAGGCGGCCGCCACCGACCTCGCCCGCGTCCGCGCCGCGGCCCCTCGCACGGCGACCGAGGACCGGCTGTCGCTGACGCTCTTCCGCGCCCGGCTCCGGCTCACCGGCACCCCGGTCGACCCGCTCACGGCGCTGACCGGCTTCCTCGTGCTCCAGCTCCCCGCCGCGCTGTACCGCATCCGGTGGCTGACGCTCTGGGTCGCCGCTGCCACCGCGGTCGTCGCGGCCGTCGTCGCGGTGTGGATCAGCACGACACCCGGCGCGCTCGAGACCTTCGGGACCCCGGAGTCCCTCCGCCGGTACGCCACGCAGGACTTCCAGGCGTACTACTCCGACCACGGCCTCGGGGCCTTCACCGCCCAGGTGTGGACGAACAACGCGTACATCGCCGCGAGCATGGTGGCGTTCGGCATCACCGGGCTCTTCGTGCCGTACTCGATCGGGCAGAACGCGATCAACCTCGGGGTGTCGGCGGCGATCATGCACTCCGAGGGCCGCCTCGGCGACTTCTTCCTCTGGATCGCGCCGCACGGCCAGCTCGAGCTCTACTCGATCTTCCTCGCCGGCGCCGCGGGACTCCGGATCGCCTGGTCGTGGATCGCACCGGGGGAGCGGACGCGCGCGCAGGCACTCGCCGAGGACGGCCGCGCGCTCGTCACCGTCGCCCTCGGTCTGGTCGGCACGCTGCTGCTCTCCGGCCTCGTCGAGGGCGTCGTGACCCGCCAGGACTGGCCCTGGCCGGTCAAGATCGGGATCGGCACCGTCGCCCTCGCCGCGGTGCTCTGGTACCAGTGGGTGCTCGGCGGCCGCGCGTACCGCGCCGGCCAGCGCGGCGACGTCGAGGAGTTCGAGCGCGGTGCGACCGCGCTGGTCGCGGGCTGATCCCGGGGAGCCGCCACGCGCCTCCCGGCCATCAGAGCCGGCCGCCCGCCTTCGCGCGGACGTACGCGTCGGCGACCAGCGGCGGCACGTCCGAGGGCCGTCCACTGACGACCTCGGCTCCGGCGCGTCGGGCCACGTCCGCGACGCCGGCCGCGTCGAGCAGGGAGCGTTCCGCGGCGGCACGCCGGTACACGTCGCGCTCCGCGCCGGACGGGAGGCCCGTGGTCCGTCGCGCGGATCGCGTGCGTCCGCCCCGGGTCCGGCCCGGTACGACCCCGGTGACGGGGTCCGGGTCGCCGACGGCGGTGCGGTGCACCGTGGGGTCCTCGACGCCGGTGACGACGACCGCATGGCGACGGGCGAGGCGGGGGAGGACCGCGAGCAGGTCGCCCGACGAACCGACCGAGTCCAGTCCGGTGAGCAGCACGACGAGGGCCCTGGCGGTCGTCACACCGTCGACCACGCCGGGGACGGCGGACCAGTCCGTCGCACGGAGGCCCGGTTCGACGGACGCGAGGACCTCGCCGAACCGCTGCACGACGTCCGACCGGGTGGCGCCGCGGACGCGGTCGCGGACGGCGTCGTCGAGGACCACGAGGTCGACGCGGTCACCGGCCGCGGCCGCGAGGGCGCCGAGCAGCAGCGCCGCCTCGATGAACGTGTCGAGGCGCGGTTCGTCCTCGATCCGACCGGCTCCGGAGCGCCCGGCGTCGACGACCACCACGACCCGGCGGTCGCGCTCCGGTCGCCAGGTCCGGACGACCAGGTCCTGCCGACGCGCGGTCGCCCGCCAGTCGATCGACCGGACGTCGTCGCCCCGGACGTAGTCGCGGAGCGAGTCGAACTCGGTGCCGTGACCGCGGAGCTGCAGGGTCGTCTCACCGTCGAGCTCGCGCAGTCGGGCGAGCCGGGACGGCAGGTGTCGGCGGGACCGGAACGGCGGGGTGACGACGAGCGTCCCCGGTGCCGCCAGGACCCGCTGCCGGGCGGCGAGGCCGAGGGGCCCGACCGCCCGCACCGCGACCCCGGTCGTGGTGCGACGGCCGCGACGGAACGGCGCGAACCGCATCCGCGCGGTCCGGCGTTCCCCCGGCGGCACGTCGAGGCGGAAGCGGCGCGGCTGCTGTCCGGCCGACGGCTCCCACATGTCGCGGAGCTCGGCGCGGAGCCGACGGGTGCCGTCGTTCGCGACGACGAGCGTGCCGTCCGCGGTGGCGTCCCGCCGGGCGCCGCGGGGCATCCGCCGCTCGACGCGGAGTCGCCCCGGGTCGGCGGCGAGGACGACGTCGAGTGCCGCGCCGACCACGACGACCGCCACCCAGGCGAGCCCCGCCCAGCCGCTGCCGAGCAGCACCGTCGGGACGACGGCGACGGCGAGCAGGACGACGAACCGACCGGTGACCGCCACTAGATCGGCACCCGGACCTGCTCGAGCACCTGCTGCAGGACGCTGTCGGCACCGACGCCCTCGAGCTCGGCGTCCGCGGCCACCCGCAGCCGGTGGCGCCAGACCGGCACGGCCATCGCCTGCACGTGGTCCGGCGTGATCGCGTCGTAGCCGGTCAGCCACGCCCAGGCCTTCGCCGCGGCGAGCAGTGCGGTCGCGCCGCGCGGGCTCACCCCGACGCGGACCGACGGGGCCTGGCGGGTCGCGCGGGCCAGGTCCACGACGTAGGCGAGCACGTCGTCACGCGCGGCGACGGCCTGCACGGCGCGCTGGGCGGCGCGGACCTCGTCGACGCCGAGCACGGGCGTGATCCCGGCGGAGCGCACGTCCCGCGGCACGAAGCCGTCCGCGTGCCGGCGGAGCACCTGCCACTCGACGTCGCGCGGCGGCACGTCGAGGACGAGCTTCAGGAGGAACCGGTCGAGCTGGGCCTCCGGCAGCGTGTAGGTGCCCTCGAACTCGATCGGGTTCATGGTCGCCGCGACGAAGAACGGGTCGGGCAACGGGTGTGCCGCGCCGTCGACGCTCACCTGGCGTTCCTCCATCGCCTCGAGCAGGGCGGACTGGGTCTTCGGGGGTGTGCGGTTCACCTCGTCCGCGAGCAGCACGTTCGTGAACACGGGGCCCTCGCGGAACGGGAACGTGCCCGTCGACGCGTCGTACACGAGCGAACCGGTCACGTCGCCGGGCATCAGGTCCGGCGTGAACTGGATCCGCTTCGTGTCGAGCGACATCGCTGCCGCCAGGCTCCGGACGAGCAGGGTCTTCGCGACACCCGGGACGCCCTCGAGCAGGACGTGCCCCTGCGCCAGGACGCCGACGATCATGCCGGAGACGGCACCCTCCTGGCCGACGACGGCCTTCGCGACCTCGGAGCGGAGCCGCCCGAAGGCCTCGCGCAGGTCGTCGCGTCGAATGTCGGGCCGAGCACCGTTCCGGGCGTCGGGCCCTGCGTCGGTGGCCGCGCTGCTGGTGTGGTCGGTCACGGTCGTGCTCCTCGGTGCTTGTTCGACGGCGGGTGCTTGTTCGACGGCGGGTGCTTGTTCGACGGCGGGTGCTGGTCGGGCGGCGGGTACTGGTCGGACGGCGGCTGCCGGTCTTCTGTGCGCCGCTCGCTGGTGGTCTGGTGCCGGTCGTCCACCGAGCCGCCCGTCGCGGCGCGCAGCGCCCGTTCGAGCGCGTCGAGCTCGGCCACCGCCGTGACCAGCGTCCGGTCGTCGCCGACGGGACCGCCGACCAGGACCGCGCCGACCTCGGAGTCGGATCGTCCGGTCGCACGGGCGACGGCCCGGACGACGTCGTCGACGTGCGTGCTGCGGGCCAAGCCGAGCCGACCGGCACTCCGTCGGAGGGCGGCGACGCGCAGGGTGTCGAGCGCGTGCGTGCGGTCGCGGGTCCTCGCGTACAGGCGGGCCCGTCCCTCGGCGGTCTCGGCCGCGCGGACGACGACCGGCAGCCGCTCGACGACGAGCGGCCCGAGGCGCCGACCCCGCCAGACGGCCGCCGCGACCGCGACGAGCCCGAGGAGGGCGAGGACGCTCGGCACCCACGGCGGGGCGAGCGAGCCGAGCGTCGGAGCGGCGTCCCCGCCGGCCGGGGTCGGCACGTACCAGCCCAGCATCGGCGTCGCGCTGCTCCCACCGCCCTGGCCGAGCAGCCCGAGGGCGAGGGCCGCGTCGCCGGCGGTCGTGATCGTGTCGTTCCGCAGGGCGCCGGTGGTACCGAGGAGGACGACGTCCCCACCCGCCGTGGTGGTCCGCGCGATGCCCCACCCGCGGCCGTCGCCGAGGTCGGTCGACGCGCAGAGCTCGACGCCCGTGGTGTCGGCGTCCGGCACCGCGACGTAGGCGGACCCCTCGGTGGTGACCGACCGGGCGGCGGCCACCGCCGGCACGGGGCACGTGGTCGTGGACACGGTCCGGCGCTCGGTCACGCGGGACGCGGGCTCCAGCGGCAGCCCGACGGCGTCGAGCACGCGGGCGTCCTCGGTGACCAGGACGACGTGGGCGGCGCGGGCGACGATGCGTCGTGCGACACCGGGGTCGAGGACCCCCGCGGAGTCGTCGACCAGGACCGTGCCGTCCCCGAGACGGCCCGCGTCCCGCACCACGTCGACGGCGACCCCCTGCTGCTCCAGGACCCGGACGAGTGCGCGGGAGCCGCTCGCCGTCGTCGAGGTCGGGTCGAGCGGGGTCCGGTCCGTCGGCGCCGACCCCTGCACGACGGCCGTGGCCACCGCGAGGACCAGCGCGACGGCGACGACGACCGACCACAGGGCGACCCGGCGGGCGAGACCGCCGCGACCGGTCCCCGCGGGAGCCGGGCCCGCGGACACCGGGGCCGTGGACGGCTCGGGGGTCGCGGTGCGCTCGCGGGTGGCACCGGCCGCGCTCACGCGGGCACCGCCGGCTGGTCGGGTCGGACGGGGCGGGTGGTCCGCACGGTCGCCTCCGTGTCCAGGACCGCGCGGGCGATCGGTTCGTCCGCGGGACGACCGAGGTACCGCACGGCGTCGAACGCGGCGGCGGCCCGGGCGATGGCGACGGCGGCGTCCGGGAAGGACGGCGCCGCACGGTCGGCGATCGCGCGGGCCGTGGCGCCGGGCACGTCCGGGACGAGGTCCCGTTCGCCGAGGCCCCTGGCGATCGCCCGGTAGCCGTCGAGGACCGCGCCGTCCCAGTCCCCGGTGCGGAGTGCTGCCCGAGCGGCCTCGGCGACGTCGCGAGCCGGACGCAGGTCGTCCGCGTCGAACACCCCGCCGATCGAGTCCGCGGCGGTGCGGGCGCGTCGGCAGGGGAGTCCGCGGGCGACGACCACGAGGACGACGACCGCGACGAGGACGACCACGGCCGTCCAGAGCAGCGTCTGCGCGACGGCGGGGGACCCGAGCCCGTCGGCACGCAGCGACTGCAGCCAGTCGAGGACCGCGCGCGACGCCCGGTCCCACCAGGTCGGCTCGACGGCCGCGTACTCGCTGCGCTGCAGTTCGCGCTCGAGCAGGTCCCGGGCCTCGTCCGGACCGGGGGTCACGGGCGACCGTCCGGCTTCCCACCCCAGGTCGGCGGCTCCGGCTGCTGCGCGGGCGGGACCGGCCACTGCGGCGCCTGCTGCGACCACGGCTGCTGCTGCGGGGCCCACTGCTGCTGCGGGGTCCACTGCTGCTGCGGCGGCCACGGCCACCCCTGCGCGGGCAGGAGCGGGTCGGCGGGCGCGAACGGGTCGCTCGGCTGCCCGGTCTCCAGGTGCGCCGCGATGCGCTGGTCGAGTCCCTCGGTGCGGATGCGTCGGTCGACCGCCAGGAAGGTCGTGATCGAGGCGGACAGCACGTCGACGACGCACTGGACCGCGATCACGAGCAGGCTCCCCACGACCAGGGCGACGACCGCGCCGACCCCCACGCCGGCCCGCGCGCCCGTCTGCCCGAGGGGGTCGAAGGTCCCGCCGAGCAGCAGCGCCCCGATCGACAGCGGCGTCGCCGCGATCGACGCGGCGAACCCGAACACGACCTGCACGAGCAGCAGGATGCCGAAGGTCCGCCAGAACGCGCGCCGGGTGAGTCGCCAGGACTGCGCGGCCGCGGCGAACACCGACCGGCCCTCGAGCGCGATCGTCGGGACCGTGAAGACGAACCGCGTGCCGAGCCAGGCGGCGAGCACACCGAAGCCGAGCGCGAGCACGACGAAGAGCAGGACGACGCCGCCGAGGCCCGCGCGACTGCCCGAACCGATCGCGGCGACGCCGGCGAACGCCACCAGGCCGAACACGAGGGCGGCGACCACACCGGCGCCGGCCTGCAGCAGGATCCAGGCGAGGACCGACCACCGGCGACCGGCGAGCAGCCGCCACAGGCCGCCGAACGAGGCACGGCGGCCGAGGATCCGCTGCCCGGTGTCGACGGCGACCGGCGCGACGAGGAAGCCCCGGCCGAGCGAGGCGATGAAGGGCAGAGCGACGGACAGGAGCAGCCAGAGCGTGATGGACCCCGCGGTGACCGCGTCGGCACCCCGACCGGCGTCGACCGCGGCGAACATCCGCGACTGCAGGGCCTGCTGCCCGAGGGTCCCGGCGAGGGTCGACACCAACCCGAGCACGCCGCTCAGCAGCAGGCTCCAGAGCAGCAGGACCCGGGCGTTCCGCCGGAGGACGGTGAACGCACCGGACAGGACGTCCCCCAGCCCGAGCGGTCGCAGCGGCAGCACGGGACGCGAGCCGGCCTGCTGCGGCCCGGGCTTCCTGGACC
>NZ_CP054593.1:1434193-1583463 GCF_013347165.1 Curtobacterium sp. Csp2 | reverse complement strand
CGGCGCGGTACGCGCGGCCGCCGAGCACCCACTGGTACCAGAGCACCGCGGCGAGGGCGACGGTGCCGATCCCGATCTTGACCGGCCAGGGCCAGTCCTGGCGGGTCACGACGCCCTCGACGAGGCCGGAGAGCAGCAGCGTGCCGACCAGACCGAGGGCGACGGTGACGAGCGCGCGGCCGTCCTCGGCGAGTGCCTGCGCGCGCGTCCGCTCCCCCGGTGCGATCCACGACCAGGCGATCCGGAGTCCCGCGGCGCCGGCGAGGAAGATCGAGTAGAGCTCGAGCTGGCCGTGCGGCGCGATCCAGAGGAAGAAGTCGCCGAGGCGGCCCTCGGAGTGCATGATCGCCGCCGACACCCCGAGGTTGATCGCGTTCTGCCCGATCGAGTACGGCACGAAGAGCCCGGTGATGCCGAACGCCACCATGCTCGCGGCGATGTACGCGTTGTTCGTCCACACCTGGGCGGTGAAGGCCCCGAGGCCGTGGTCGGAGTAGTACGCCTGGAAGTCCTGCGTGGCGTACCGGCGGAGGGACTCCGGGGTCCCGAAGGTCTCGAGCGCGCCGGGTGTCGTGCTGATCCACACCGCGACGACGGCCGCGACGACCGCGGTGGCAGCGGCGACCCAGAGCGTCAGCCACCGGATGCGGTACAGCGCGGCGGGGAGCTGGAGCACGAGGAAGCCGGTCAGCGCCGTGAGCGGGTCGACCGGGGTGCCGGTGAGCCGGAGCCGGGCGCGGAAGAGCGTCAGCGACAGCCGGTCCTCGGTCGCCGTGCGAGGGGCCGCGGCGCGGACGCGGGCGAGGTCGGTGGCGGCCGCCTGGTACCCGGCGACGAGCCGGTCGGCCTCGGCCCCGGTGCGGGGCCGCGCGCGGGCGAGCTGGTCGAGTTCCTGCCAGCGGTCGCGGTGCACGGCCTCGTAGGCGTCCAGGTCCACGTCGTCTCCCCCGTCGTCTCGCCGTCCGGTGCTGCGCTGTCGTCCGGGTGCAGTCCCGTTGCGTGCCGGCCCGCCGTCCGGTGCTGGCCCGCCGTTCGGTGCTGTCCCGCCGTCCGGTCCGTGCGACAGAATGATGCCATGCCGACGACGCGAGCGCCCCGCGACCTGGCCGACGCGCGGTACGTGCACGCGCTCGACGACACCGCGGACGAGCTCGTCGTCGGCGAGGCGGTGGCCCTCGACGTCCAGCCGGCCGGCATCGCGCTCCGCATCGCCGCCGGGCTGCTCGACGGGGTGTGCCTCGTCGTCCTGTACCTGATGCTGCTGCTCGGGATGTCCCGACTGTGGCCGAGCGGCCTCGACACCGCGTGGGGAGCCGCCCTGTCGATCGGGGTGCTCGTCGTGGTGCTCGTGCTCGTCCCGGCTGCGCTGGAGACCGTCACCCGCGGTCGGAGCGTCGGCCGGTTCGCCGCCGGCACCCGGGTCGTGCGGCTCGACGGCGGTGCGGTCGGCTTCCGGTACGCGATCACCCGCGCGCTCGTCGGCCTGCTGGAGCTGTGGGGCTCGTTCGGGTCGATCGCCCTCGTCGTCGCCCTGTTCGGCAGTCGGCCGCGGCGCCTCGGGGACCTGCTCGCGGGGACCGTCGTGCAGCACGAGCGGGCCGTCCGGCACCGTCCGGCTCAGGTGCTCCTGCCCGTCGAGCTCACCGCGTGGGCCGGCACCGCCGACGTCTCGGCGCTGCCGCAGCGGCTCGAGAACCGCCTGGGTGCGTTCTTCCGCGGGCCCGCCGACCTGGCGCCGGCGGCTCGGGTGGCGACGGCCGAGCGGCTCGCCGCCGAGGTCGTCCCGCACGTGCACCCGCTGCCGCCCGTGCCCGCCGAGGTGTTCCTGGCCGGGGTCGTCGTGCTGCGGCGGGACCGGGACACCCGGGCGCTGCGTGCCCGGGCGGCCGTGCTCGACCGGGCCGCCGCGGCCGCGACGGGCCGGCCGCCGGGCTTCCCGCGCTGACGCGCCGACGTGCCCGCGGCGCGCCGCCGCGCCGGCTCAGTACCGGTAGTGGTCGGGCTTGTACGGCCCCTCGACCGGGACGCCGATGTAGTCGGCCTGCTCCGGCCGGAGTTCGGTGAGCCGGACGCCGAGGGCGTCGAGGTGCAGCCGTGCGACCTTCTCGTCGAGGTGCTTCGGCAGCACGTGCACGCCCGTCGGGTAGGCGTCGCGCCGGGTGTGCAGCTCGATCTGGGCGAGCACCTGGTTCGTGAACGAGGTGCTCATCACGAACGACGGGTGACCCGTCGCGTTGCCGAGGTTCATCAGACGCCCCTCGCTGAGGACCAGGACCGAGCGACCGTTCGGCAGCCGCCACTCGTGCACCTGCGGCTTGATCTCGACGCNCTCGGCGCCGGCGAGTCCCTCGAGCCCGGCCATGTCGATCTCGTTGTCGAAGTGCCCGACGTTCGCCACGACCGCGAGGTGCTTGAGCGCGAGCAGGTCTTCGACCCCGACGACCCCGAGGTTGCCGGTGCACGTCACGACGATGTCGACCTCGCCCGCGACGTCCGCGAGCCGGGCGACCTGGTAGCCGTCCATCGCGGCCTGCAGTGCGCAGATCGGGTCGACCTCGGAGACGACGACCCGCGCACCCTGTCCGCGCAGCGCCTCGGCCGCGCCCTTGCCGACGTCGCCGTACCCGACGACGAAGGCGACCTTGCCGCCGATCAGGACGTCGGTCGCGCGGTTCAGGCCGTCCGGGAGTGAGTGCCGGATGCCGTACTTGTTGTCGAACTTCGACTTCGTCACCGAGTCGTTCACGTTGATCGCCGGGAAGCGGAGCTGTCCACGGCGTGCGAGGTCGTACAGGCGGTGCACGCCGGTCGTGGTCTCCTCGGTGACGCCCTGCACGTCCGCCGCGATCCGGGTCCAGCGGTCGCTCGACGCGCGCAGCGACTCCGCGACGGTGTCGAGCACGATCCGCCACTCGGCGCTCGCGTCCGCGGCGGGCTCCGGCGCGGACCCGGCTGCCTCGGCGTCGGCGCCGGTGTGCAGCAGCATGGTCGCGTCGCCGCCGTCGTCCAGGATCAGGTTCGGTCCGGCCCAGTCGGAACCGGCCTCGGCAGCCTCGGCGCTCCAGTCGAAGATCCGGCTCGTGCACCACCAGTACTCCTCGAGCGTCTCGCCCTTCCACGCGAACACCGGGACACCGTCGGGGGCGTCGACCGTGCCGTGCGGGCCGACCGCGACCGCTGCGGCCGCCTCGTCCTGCGTGGAGAAGATGTTGCAGCTCGCCCAGCGCACCTGCGCGCCGAGCTCCACGAGCGTCTCGATGAGCACCGCGGTCTGCACCGTCATGTGCAGCGACCCGGCGATGCGCGCGCCGGCGAGCGGCTGCGCGGTGCCGAACTCCTCGCGGAGCGACATCAGTCCAGGCATCTCGTTCTCGGCGAGGCGGATCTGGTGGCGTCCGGCCGCGGCGAGCGACAGGTCGGCGACGCGGAACGGTGCTGCGGTGGAGGTCTCGGTGGCCATGCGGTCGAGTCTTCCACGCCGCGTCCCGTCGGTCACGGGTCGGCCAGGACACGGACAGGAGGCGCGGTGTCAGTCCGTCGGCTGACGGAGCGGTCCGCGACGCACCACGTCCCACCCGCGCGGGACCCGGAGCCGCGCGGCGTGCCGCGCGCAGAGGTCGTAGCCGTGCGGCTCGACGCGCGTGGAGAGGGGTCCGACGACGACCATCGAGTCGGCGTAGTCGTACGTCAGGGTCGCCGAGGCGCTCGCGCCACAGGCGACCTTGCTGCAGATCCGTACGTCCATACCGGACTCGACCCTAGCGGAGCACGGCCGTGCCGGCCCTCCGGTCGCCGCCCGCGCCCGTCCCGCCGCGTACGATGACGGGATGCGTCGCAAGCCCCCGATCGTCACCCCCGTCGACCGCGGCCGAGGTCGCTCCCGACACGGGCGCGGCGGTCGGTCGAGCGTCACCGGACCGGAGCTCGCGCCCGTGATCACCCGTGCCGAGGCCTTCGACCGGATCGTCGGGGACACCGCGCACTACCTGCTCGGGCTCTGGCCGGAGGACCTGGCGGGCGTCGTGTTCCTCGTCGCGGACATGCCCACCGACGCCGCGCTGCCCGACCACATGCCGCGGTGGCGAGTCGACCGCGACGCCCGCCGTGTGACGCTCTTCCGGATCCCGGTGGAGCGTGTGACCCACAGCCCGGAGAAGGACGACACCGACCGGCGGGTCATCGTCGAGACGGCCGTCTTCCGGGCCGTGGGCGAACTCCTCGACAAGGACCCGTGGGACCTCGCCCCGGACCGCTACCGCCACTGGTGACCCCCAGGGCCCGTCTCAGGATCAGGGCCTGCGCATGATCACGGCCTGTGCTTGATCAGGGGTAGACGCGCAGCGGCGTGGACTCCTCGGTCGCGGGACGGATCGGGAACCCCGAGATGCCGTCGGGCCCGGCGTAGGTGACCCCGGCGACCAGACCCTCGGTCCCCGTCATCACGAGCTGCTTCGAGACCGGCACCGTCACGGTCGCCATGCCGTCCGAGGCGACGGTCACACGCTGGCGGTCGTCGCCGGACCGGATGGTCACGGTGGCGTCGCTCCGCGTCGGGTTGACGAACGTGAGTCGCTGCGACTCCCCGGGGGCCAGGGCCGTGATGGTCCGGTCGGTGAGCGGCTCGGCGGAGGCGAACCACCCCAGGTCGGTCTGCCCGTCCTCGGTCGGGCTCGTGCTGCGGACGCCCGCGACGACGGGCTCGGTCGACGAGATCGTGAACGCGTAGCGACCGTCCGGGAAGTCGTCGAGCGCGACGTCGGTCACCACACCGGGCTCGGCCGTGGCGTTCACCGTGGAGCCACCACCCTCGGCGGTGCTGATCCCGAGCGTGACACGGGCGGCACGGGACCCCGGGACGAACAGCCGGACGACGGGCGCGGCGTCCGCGGTGTCGTCGCCGCGCTGCGCCTCCTGCGTCCGGTCGAGCACCACCGCGGGGACGACCTTCTTCGTCGACGGGGCCGCTCCCCCGGACACGACGTCGTAGCCGCCGGGGGTGAGCGTCCGGACGATGCTCTCCTGCATGTGCGCGACGATCTGGCCGCCGGTCGAGGTGACGTGCACGACGGTCGACGCCTGGTCGGCGACGAAGCCCGACAGGGGCACGACCTTCTGGGTGTTCGGCGCCACGACGATGCCGTTCGTGCCGGGGGCGCTGACGGTGCCGTTCGCGTCGTAGACCGCCAGGTCGACCGTGGCGTTCACGTCGGTCGGGTTGGACAGCGTGACGAGTGTCGTCCGCCCGGTCTCCGTCGAGCCGCCCACGAGCCAGGTCGACTGGCTCGGGTCGTCACAGGACGCGGAGGCCGTGCCGACGAGGTCGCCGGAGGACACGGTCTGGCTGCTGCTGCCGGCGACCTGCGGAGTCGTGTCACCGGCCGGGGCGGTGAGGAGCTCCGGCTCGCTGCCGCCCGTGGTCGAGGAGCCGAGCGTCGAGCGGTCGACCGTCGAGCCGGTCGTCGCCGACGCGACCGTGGCGCTGCCGACGGTGCTCGCGCGGGTGGCGTCGTTCCCGGCGTCGTCGGACAGCCGGAGCGCGCTGCCGGCGCACACGCGCTCGGCCGCGGCGGGCACCGGGGTCACGGTCCGGCCGGCGGGGCGGACGGGCTCGGCAGAGGTGCCGATCGCGTGCGCCGCGGTCACGGCCCCGGCGGCGACGACGACGGCCACGGCGGTCGCGGTGCCGCGGAGGACCCACCGGCGGACGGCGGCGTGGTCGGTGCTCATTCGTCGCGCTCCTCGTCGAAGGTGGTGGCGGGCTCCTCGGCCTCGATGACGTTGCTGGTCGCCCGACGGCGGCGCGGCGCGGTCGGCACGGCGAGCAGCGCGGCGGCGCCGAACACGATGCCGAGCACGACCAGGTACAGCACGTGCGTGGCCTGGGTCGCCGCCGATCCGCCGGTGACCCGGTCGACCTGGCCGTCGTAGTGGAACAGGCGGCCGGTGGCGGTCTCGCCGATGCTCGTGAACCGGGCGTCCTGGCCGATGGCGCCGGCGGCCCGGTCGTACACGGCCTGCGCGGCGTCGTCGGACGGCGCGTCCTGCAGGAGCACGAACGAGATGCCGAGCTCCCGGAGCGCGGGTTCGGGGTCGTAGCCGCTCCGGCTCGCGAGGTTGCCCGCGAGCGTGGTCAGTCGCGTACCGGCCTGGCTGAGGCGGAGCGCGGTCGCGTCGAGCGTCGACTGGTCGTCGAGCGTGGAACCCTGCCCGCGTTCGAGCGCGACCGCGAGGGACCCGTCGGGCTGCGGGTCCACGACGAGCGTGCCGACGTCCGGGTTCGCCTGCGCCTCGGCGTTGACGTAGGCGCTGAGCACGCGGCCGGTCGTCGGCGCGACGACGGTGTTCCCGAGCGTGAACGCGGCGAACGCCGGGGCGACGGCGATCCCGACGAAGAGGGTCGCGACGAGGCTCGTGGCCGGAGCGGTCCGCGGCAGGACGTCGATCCCGACGCACGCGGCGAGGACCAGGGCGAGCCAGTACACCGACAGCGCGCTGCCGGGCCAGACGATGGTGGTCGTCGAGCCGACCCCGGTCACGGTCAGGTGCGTGGCTCCGAAGGCGGTGGTGTACCCGACGAGGGCGAGGACGAGGGCGGCGCCCGCGACGTGCCAGCGGTGACCGAGGAGCGAGCCGATCGCCAGGAGCGCGACGGGCAGCGCGAGCACGGCCATCACGATCGGCAGCGCGACGAGCACCGCACCGGCGTCGATCGACCCGACGACCGGCAGCCAGCCGTTCCAGTCCGGCAGCGGCTGGCCGATCGCCAGCTGGAGCGCGGACGGCGCACGGGTGGCCGAGGGCACGCCCGGGTCGGCGAAGACCGCGAGCGGGTTGCCCCGTGCGATCTGCTCGAGCACGAGCGGCAGGAAGAGCACCACGGTCGGCACCGGGATGAACACGCGCCGGTGCGCCCGGCGCCAGCCGACGACCACCGAGACGAGCCAGCCGAGCAGGAGCACGGGCAGCAGCGACGGGGCCGACGCGGCGACGACCGCGAACAGCAGCGACGCCCCGGACGCCCAGGCCCACGAGCGGTGTGCCTCGAGGACGGCGAGCACGAGCCACGGCAGCGTCAGGTGGGCGATCACGGCACCGAGGTGCCCGGTCGTGACGGCCCCGACGAGGGACGGTGCGATCGTGTAGAGGGCTGCGCCGACCACGGGCACCCAGGGGCGGGTCGTGACCTTGCGCACGGCGAACCACGCGCCGAGGGCGGAGACCGGCATCGCGAGCAGGGTCACGAGCACGACCGAGGTCGAGGGCGACCAGGCGGTGATGCTGCCGAGGACTGCGACGACCGCCGCGAAGGGGTCGCTCGGGCCGGTGGAGCCGGTGCCGATGGAGTGCCAGCCGTAGCCGACGTTCTGCCAGAGCCGTCCGACGTCGGTGCTCAGCGGCAGGAGACCCCCGCCGGTCAGCGCCGGGGTGCCGAGGAGCGGCCAGAGCGTCACGACGCTGAGCACGGCCGCGGCGAGCACCACCCAGACACCGCCGTCACCGAGGAACGACGCCCGCGCGATCGGGGCGTCCTCGACCCGGGCGAGCTCGACGTCCCGGGTGGTGGTGCGGTGCTCGTGGAGACGTCGCCAGCTCACCCGGAGGGGTTCGACGGCCGCCCAGCCGACGCGGCGCGTGCGCTGCACGTTGCGACGGGCACGGCGGACCCCGCTGCCGAAGGCGACCGAGAACGCCGCGGCGAGCTCACCCGACACCGCGGCGGGGTGCTTCGCCACGAGGTGCCCGATCGCACGACCGATCGCGAACGGCACGAGCGTGAGCCAGTGGAGCCAGAGTAGCCCGGCGGGAGCGTAGGTCAGTCGACGGTGCAGCTGCGCCTGCCGGTGACCCCGCACCCGGCGGGCCTCGGAGACGCGCTTGCGGCCGAACTCCTCGATCGGACCGGCGCTCGTGACACGGGCCTCCGGGACCACGGCCACGCGGTGCCCCGCGAGGCGCGCTCGGATGCAGAAGTCGAGGGCGGCGTCGACGTCGGGCAGCGCCGGGTCGAAGCCGCCGAGGTCGCGCCAGACCGAGCGACGCACGAGCATGCCGGCCGCAGCGACGCCGAGCACGTCGGTGTGCCGGTCGTGCTGCCCCTGGTCGAGTTCGTCCTGCACGAGCGTGAGCGAGCGACCGGTGCGCGTCGTGCTCTCGCCGAACGCGCGGATCAGCGACGGGTCGTCGACCGCGACGAGCTTGGGGCCGGCGACGACGACGGACGGTGCGATCTCGACGGCGGACAGCATCTCGGCGAGGGCGGTCGGCGCCGGCGCGTTGTCGTGCCCCAGGATCCAGAGCCACTCCTCGGCGGGCTCGTCGTCGGGCGCGGACGGCGCCTCGCGTTCGCCGCGTGCGACCGCCTCGCCGAAGGGGCGTCCGGCCGGGAGCCGGACCAGCTCGGCGGATCCGCCGAGGGCGAAATCGGCCGTCGAGCCGTCGGTCGACCCGAGGTCGACGACGACGAGGTTCTCGGGGTGCCGGGTCTGCCCGACGAGACCGTCGATGGTCCGGTCGAGGTGCTCCCCGCCGTTCGCGGTGACGAGCACCGCCGTGACGCGGGGTCGGCCGGTCCGGGCCTGGTCCGGCCGGGACTCGTCGACCCGCGGCCGACCGTCGTCGGACCGGGACCGGTCGGACTCGGGACGGGGCAGGGACTGCGCGGGACTGGTCTGCATGACGCGCGTCACTCTACGGTCTGGAGGCGCGGTGCCGGTCCGCCGGGACGGCGTGCCGTGAACCTGTGGGTCCGGTCACGGTGCCGTGTGCGTCGGGCGCGCGCCGTGCCTCCAGGCCGGGTCGCCGCGACGGACGCGAGCCGCTAGGCGCGACGGCGCAGCTTGCGGCGTTCGCGCTCGGACAGGCCGCCCCAGATCCCGAAGCGCTCGTCGTTCTCGAGGGCGTACTCGAGGCACTGCGACCGGACCTCGCACGAGGTGCAGATCTTCTTGGCCTCGCGCGTCGAGCCGCCCTTCTCGGGGAAGAAGGCCTCGGGGTCGGTCTGCGCGCAAAGCGAGTCGACCTGCCACGAGAGCGGGTTCTCCTCGTCGGCGTCGGGACGGCGGACACCGGGCACCCCGAGGGACACGGGGTCGACGTGCCAGTCCTCCGGCACTCCGGCGTTGAAGTCGGCACCGTTCACCCTGATCACCCCTGACGTCTCGACTGCGGTCACCACGACCGAGGTCGCTTGCCTGTAATTACAGCGGTGTGATTCCCGAGAGTCAAGTCGCGGATCATAGAAGGCACTGAGCGCCGCGGCGTGTCATGTCCCCCGTACGGGCGTGTCGCGGGCGTTCTGTCCGGCCGTCGGGGGACAAGAACGCCCGCGGAGCGCGGTCAGCCGATGCGGCGGCGTGCTTCCCAAGCGCTCGTCACCATCTCGTCGAGCGAGTGCCGCATGGCCCACTCGAGGTCGCGCGCTGCGGCATCGCCCGTCGCGACGATCCGCGCAGGGTCGCCCGGCCGGCGGGGTGCGACCTCCGGCACGAACGCGATCCCGGTGCCGGAGGCCATCGCGTCCATGATCTGTCGCACGCTCACGCCGTCGCCGCTGCCGAGGTTGTAGGCGCGCTGCAGGGGCTCCCCCGCCTCGAGCTTCCGGGCCGCGACCGCGTGCGAGTGCGCGAGGTCGGCGACGTGGATGTAGTCGCGGACGCAGGTGCCGTCCGGGGTGGCGTAGTCGTCGCCGTTGATCCGGGGCGTCCGACCGGCGAGCAGGGCGTCGAAGACCAGCGGGAACAGGTTGTGGGGGCTCGCATCGTACAGGTCCGGCTCCCCCGACCCGACGACGTTGAAGTAGCGGAGGGACGTCGTCGTGAAGCCGGCGGCGACCTCCATGTCCCGCAGCAGCCACTCGCCGATGAGCTTCGACTCGCCGTACGGGGACTCCGGCGCCTTCGGGGTGTCCTCGACCACGGTCTCGACGTCCGGCGTGCCGTACACGGCCGCGCTCGACGAGAAGACCGCCTTCGTGACGCCGTTCTCGGCCATCGCGCGCAGGAGCGTCGCGGTGCCGGTGACGTTCTGCTCGTAGGTGTGCAGCGGGCGCTCGACCGAGACGCCGGCGTACTTGAACCCGGCAACGTGCACGACACCGGTCACCGCGTGGTCACGGAGCGTCCGGGCGACGAGCTCGCCGTCCAGGATGGTGCCCTCGACGAACGGGACGTCCTCGGGGACGAACGCCCGGAAGCCGCTCGACAGGTCGTCCAGCGCGACCGTCTCGATGCCGGCGGCGCGCAGGGCGCGGACGACGTGGGACCCGATGTACCCGGCACCGCCGGTGACCAGCCAACTCATGCTCGTCACGCTAGCGGACCAGGCGACCCCGGCGAGCCGACCCGGGCTGCGTGTCCGGGTCCGGCTGGGTCCGGGACAGGCCGGGTCCGGGCGCCCGTCGGTCCGGCTCGGGGGGTCAGGCGCCCGTCGCGAAGAAGACCGTGGAGGTCAGGCCGGAGGCGACGTCCGCCTCGACCGTGACGTCGCCCTCGTCCGGGGTGACGAAGCAGGACTCGCCCTTGCGGAGCAGGGTCGCCGAGGTGGCGCCGACGAGCGTCACCACGCCCTCGGTGCAGATCGCGATCGACGGTCCGGTCAGCGGTGCGACCCCACCCGTCGCGAGGCCGACCGGGCGCCCCTCGCCGGTGACGCGGAGGAGCGCGAAGCCGACCCCCTCCGGTGCGAAGCGGTCCACGCCCGGTGCGAGCTGCTCCGGTTCGAGCACGGGTGCGGGGTGGGCCGTGAAGTCGAGGACGTGCAGGAGTTCCGGGACGTCGACGTGCTTCGGCGTCAGCCCGCCGCGCAGGACGTTGTCCGAGGGGGCCATGAGCTCGACCCCGAGCCCGTCCAGGTACGCGTGGATGTTCCCGGCGGGCAGGTACATCGCCTGGCCGGCGGTGAGCGTCACGCGGTGCATGAGCAGCGACACGACGATGCCGGGGTCGCCCGGGTACGCGGTGGTGAGGTCGCGCACGGTCCGGGTGTTCGGGGTGGCGGCGTCGTCCGGCAGTGCGGCGGCCAGGTCGCTCGCCGCCTGGACCACGGCGAGCGCCGACGGGTCCGCGGTCTCGAGCCAGCTGACCGTGTCCTCGAGCCCGTGGGCCAGGTGCACGCGGAGCGCGCCGAGCCGACCGGAACCGGCATCGAGCAGGTCGACGTCCGCCAGGGTCTCCTCGACGGGGCGGAACCCGCTGAGCGCCTCGAAGCGCTCGCTGAGCGCCACCACGAGCTCGGGCTTCGGGAACGGGTCCTTGTAGTTCCGGGCCGGGTCGTCGATCGGGACGCCGGCTGCGTCCTCGCGCGCGAAGCCCTCCTGCGCCTGCTCCGGCGTGGGGTGCGCCTGCAGGGACAGCGGTGCGGCGGCGGCGAGGATCTTGAGCAGGAACGGCAGTCCGGTGCGGTCCGGTCCGAGTGCTGCCTCGGGCTCTGCGGCGATCCACTCGAGGAGCGTGTCCGCGCCACCGACGGTGGCGGGGTTCACCACGACGCTCGGGCTGCCGGGGTGCGCACCGAGCCAGAGCTCGGCCTGCGGGGCGCCGGTGACGGTGCGGCCGAGGAGTTCGGGGATCGCGGTGACGGAACCCCACGCGTAGTCGCGCGGGGTGTTCGTGATGCCGAGGAACATGTGCCGAGCGTAGCGGGCGGTTAGCCTGTCCCCCGTGACGAACACCTGGCCGATCGCCCGTGGGACCGTGCCCGAGCGCGAGGCCTTCGCCCTCGGCGCCGCGGTCGTCGGCGTCCTGTTCGCGGGCGACGCCGTCCCGAACACGCTCACCTGGTACGGCGCCGCGGTCGTCTGGGCCGCGCTCGGCGGGTGGGGCGTCTCGGTCGTCGTGCGCGCCCGACCCTCCCTCGCCCGGACACCGCACGCGCTCTGGGTGTTCCTGGGCTGGTGCCTGCTGACCGTCGCGTGGTCGCACTGGCGCGCAGCGACCCTGGCGAGCATGGTCGCGCAGGTCCTGTGCGTCCTGGTGGCGTTCGCGATCGCGTCGACGCTGTCGTGGCGGCGGATCCTCGACGCCGTGTCGCTCGCGATGCGGTGGGTGCTCGGCCTGTCGCTGCTGTTCGAGGCCGTCGTCGCCGTGGTCGTGCGGCACCCGATCGCGCCGATCTGGACGGACTACGGCGACCGGAAGATCCCGGACGCCTTCTACTTCTCACGCGCGGAGCTCTTCACGGGCGGGCGGATCCAGGGCCTCCCCGGCAACGCCAACCTGCTCGCGATGGTCGCGCTCCTGGCCCTGGTGGCCGTCGCCGTGCAGCTCGCCGAGGGGCGCATCCGTCGCGACCGGGCCGTCGTGTGGCTCGTGCTCGGGGTCCTCGTGCTCGCCCTGACACGCTCGTCGACGGTGCTCGTCGCAGCCGCGGTCGTCGCGGTCGCGGCCGTCGTCGCGGTGTGGGTGCGGCGGGTGCCGAGCGGACGTCGGGCGCCCCGGTACGCCGTGGTGGCGGTCGGCGCGGCGGTCGTCGCCGTCGTGGCGGTCCTCGGGCGCGGTGTGCTCACCGCGGTCCTCGGCAAGTCGTCGGACCTGACCGGCCGCGGCGAGATCTGGTCGGCGGTCCTCGGCCTGGTCGACCGACACCCGGTCGTCGGTTCGGGCTGGATCGGCTACTGGTGGCCGAACATCCCGGAGCTCGCCGACATCGCGCACCGGAACGGCGTGGTGTACCTGCAGGCGCACGACGCGTACCTGGACGTCTGGATGCAGACCGGGATCGTCGGCCTGGTGCTCTTCGGGCTGTACGTGCTGTCGACCCTCGTCCGGTCCTGGTGGTGCGCGACCCGGACCGGCTACGGCGCGGACCTGCGGCCCCGGGCGTTCGACCCGGTCACGCTCTTCCCGCTGCTCGTCGTCGTCGCCCTGCTCGTGCAGTCCGTCGCCGAGTCGCGCCTGCTCTACCAGGGGAACTGGGTGCTCTTCGCGCTCATCGCGATCAAGACCAGGAACGTGCTCGTCGGCGAGGAGCCACCCTCGGTCGGTGACGGCCCCCGCATCCCGGTCGCCGCCCGAGCCTTCCGCGGGTCGAACGCCACGGCCGCCGACCAGCGCTAGCGGTCCCGCAGCACCAGGGCGCAGGGCACCTGCGCCGCCCACGGGACCGTCCGCACGTCGAGCACCGCGGCGGGGTCGGCACGGCAGACGCCGACCGAGGACTCGACCTGCGGTGCCCACTCCGGTCCGTCGCTGCGGTTCGTCCGAGCGGGGGCGGCGTTCGCGACGGCCGTCGTGACGACCAGCGCGACCAGGCACCATCCGAGGCCGACGCGGAGGACGCGCACCGCGCCTCCTGTCCGGGTCGGCCGTCGGCGGCGGGAGCCCGTCGGGTAGCCCTCACCCTGTCGGACCCACCGGTCGCCCGCGAGGGCCGCCGCTGCGACGACCACGGCGGACAGCAGCAGCATGCCCGCGGCGGCGGCGTAGCGGTTCGGTCCGATCGCGGCCAGGGCCGGGCCGGCGATCGAGCCCCACCGGCCGTTCGCCGAGCGGTTCGCGACGAGGGCCGCGGTCCAGACGCCAGCCGAACCGAGCACCAGCGCGACGAGGACCCAGCGGGTGCGCCAGCCGGCCACGAGGAACGCGGCGAGGACCGCGACGGCGATCCCGACCGCCGGCAGCAGCACGACCCACCAGCCGTGGCGGGCCACGGCGGACCCGACGGCGGCGACGTCGCGGTCCCACAGCCCACCGAAGGGGACCAACAGGTAGCCGCGCACCACGTCGCCCACGGACGGGTCCCCCGGGCGGGAGAGGCGTTCCGTCGTCAGGGCGGCGAGCACCTGCAGGCTGCAGCCGAGCAGCGCCGCGACGGTCACGGGCAGCGCACGGAGACGGTCCCGTGCAACGGGTGTGGCCCGCCGGCCGGTGACGTCGCGGGCCGGCCACCACGCGAGTGCGAGGAGCGGCAGGAACAGGACCGTCTGGAGCTCCGTCAGGGTCGCCCCGAGGGTCAGCACGGCGACGACGCCGGCTCTCCACCAGGTGCGCGCCCGGTACGAGAACAGCCACGGGACGAGGGCCATCGCGTACGAGTGCAGGTTGGCGACGTTGCCGCTGATCTCGACCGGCGCGAGCGGCAGGACGACCGGGACCGCCGCCAGGACGAGCCGGAACGGCCAGGGGCGCACGACGTCGCGGGACAGCAGGAAGATCGACGCGGCGACGACGCCGACGACGGCGCACGCCGACGCGGACAGTGTCAGGGCGTACTGCTCGACCGGGCGGTGCACCGCGAGGTCCACGAGCAGGCGCGGGACGAGATGGACGTAGCCGGCGTAGGGCCGCAGCAGCGTGTCGCCGGCGCCGTACGCGAGCTGCTCGCGGAGGAAGACCCCGCCGTCCTCGGCCCAGGTCGTCGCGCGGGTCACCGGGCCGAGGCGCCACCAGGCGAGCGCCGCCGCAGCCAGCGCGACGAGGACGGCTGCGAGCGCCCGGACGACCGCGCGGCGACCGGGACGGCCGGGCGCGGTGCGCTCGGGGGCGGCGTGCGCGTCTCCGGCGTGCTCCGGGTCCGCGTGCACCGGGGCGGCGTGCTCGTCCATCGGGGCGAGAACCTATCCGAGATATCGACGACCAGCTATATCGACGCTCCGCGATGCCCGCGGCGGACTCTCCACGAGGTGCGAGAGGATGGTCGGGTGACGGACCGGACGGTGAGCAGGCGTGCGCTCGCGCGCCGGTACCTGTCCGCCTGGATCGGGTTCTCGGCGGGCGGGCGGTTCAGCCAGGCCCTGGCGACCGCGGTCCTGCTCTTCGCGTTCGGGCAGCCGGCCGTGCACGCGATGGTCGGTACCGCCGGCTCGTGGGCGGCCCTCGCGACCCTCGTGGTCCTCGCCGGACTGAGCCTGCTCGGACAGCGCTACCGCATCGAGTGGCACGGCGTGCTGCCGCTGTCGCTGTTGGCCTTCGTCGGGTTCTGCGCCCTCAGCGTGCTGTGGAGCCAGTACTCGTGGGTCGCCCTGCGCGGGTTCGCGTCCACCGTCTGCTTCGTCGGGCTCGGGCTCTACCTGGCGCTCGGCCGGGACCTCGTGCAGGTCATCCGCGCGGCCGGCGACGCGTTCCGCATCCTGCTCGTCGTCGCCCTCGGGCTCGAGGTGCTGTCCGGACTCGTGCTCGACGTGCCGTTCCCCGCGTTCGGCATCCGTGGGGACATCGCCTACGGCGGCCCGATCCAGGGCATCGGCGGCACCCGCAACTTCATGGGCTTCGTCGCCGCGGTCGCCCTCGTCACGTTCGTCGTCGAGTTCCTCACCCGGTCGGTCACCACGTGGCGGGCCGTCGCGTCGACCGCCCTCGCCGTGATCGCCCTGATGCTCGTGCAGTCACCGATCACGGGCATCGCGATGATCGCGCTCGCCGTGACCGCGCTCGCGCTGTGGTCGCTGCGGCACGCCAGGCCGGCCACCAGACCGGTGGTGAACGCGGTGCTCGGCGCGGTGGTGCTCGGCATGGTGACCCTCGGTCTGGCGCTCCGGCACCGGGTGCTCGCGGAGATCGGTGCGGCGGGCGGCACGGCGACGCGCCTGGGTCTGTGGGAGCAGATCCGGGTGCTCGGTGCGCAGTTCCCGATGCAGGGCTGGGGCTGGGTCGGTACGTGGCCGAGCGAGGCCGTGTTCCCGTTCACGACCCTGGTCGACCCCGCCGGCGCGCGGTTCACGTCCGGCCTCAACGCGTTCGTCGACGCCTACCTGCAGATCGGGCTCGCCGGAACACTCCTGCTCGCGGTCGCTGCGGGGCTCGCGTTCGCCCGCGCCTGGGTGACGGCGACGACCTTCCCCGGTGTCGCGTACGTCTGGCCCGCGGCCGTCCTGGTCCTGCTCGGCGTCACCAGCACGGCCGAGAGCTACCTGCTGCACGGGGCCGGGCTGATGCTGTTCACGGCCGTGATCGTCGTGGCGGCGCGGCGGCGGTCGTGGCGTCGGCACCTGCCGCGCGTCCCCTCCTGAGGGAGGACGTCGACCGAGCACCGCGCCTGCTGCACGCCTGCCGTGTGCCCTCCCGTGCCTGCGAGCATCCGCACTCGCGTCCGCGGTGACCGCGCCACTAGCATGGCCGCGGGCCGCAGGGGGCGGTCCACCACCGACAGGAGCCGGCATGTCCCTCGCCTCCCGCGCCGTCACCGCGCTGCTCGCGGTCTCGGCCCTCGCAACGGCCGCGGTCGTCGGTGTCGCACCGGCCGAACGTGCCGCCGCCGCCCCGACCGCGACCGCGACCGCGACCGTCCAGGGGTCGCGCTACACACCACTCGACACCACCCGCGTGTTCGACGGCGCCGTCGGGACGACCCCCGTCGTGGTGCCCGTCGCCGGGAGTGCAGGGGTGCCGTCGAACGCCACGGCCGTCGTCGTCAACGTCGAGGTCGAGGCGCCCACCGCCGCCGGCTACGTCCGCATCACGCCCGCGGGCACCGACGCACAGGTCGCACTGCAGGAGTTCCCGGCCGGGCGCACCATCTCGAACCTGGCCACGGTCAAGCTCGCGAAGGGCGGTGTCCAGGTCAAGGTCTCCGCCGGGTCGGCCCGGGTGCTGCTCGACGTCTCCGGGTACTACGCGTCGGGCGACGGCTCGACCTTCACCCCGCTGCCCACCGCCCGCGTCGCGTCGCCGACCGTCGGCACCACGCCGGTCCCGGTGGAGCTGGCCGGGCAGGGCGGGGTCCCGGACGACGCGACGGCCGTCGTGGTGAACGTCGAGACGAACGGTCCGACCGCGGACGGCTACGTCCGGCTCACGCCCCTCGGCCGCGACGCCTCCGTCGCGACCCAGGAGTTCACCGCCGGTCGCACCGTGTCGAACCTGGCGATCGTCCGGCTGGTCGACGGCGCGGCGCAGGTCCGTCTGTCGCGCGGCTCGGCGACCGTGTTCCTGGACGTCGCGGGCTACTACTCCGCGTCGACGTCCGGTTCGGTGTTCGTCCCCGTCGACACCGCCCGCATCGAGTCCTCGACGCTCGGCCCGACCCCGCGTGCGGTCCGGGCGACCGGCGTCGGCGGCGTCCCCGGCACGGCGACCGCGGTCGTCGCGAACGTCGAGGTGCAGGCACCGTCCTCCGACGGGTACCTCCGGGTCACGCCGGCGGGACAGGACGCGACCGTCGCCGCGCAGGTGTTCCGCGCCGGGGAAGAGGTCTCGGCGGCCGTGATCACGAAGGTGACCGGCTCGACCGCCGCCCGCGCCCTGCAAGCGAAGGTGTCGCGCGGTACCGCGAACGACTACGTCGACGTCTCCGGGTACTTCCTCGACGGGACCTCGGCGTCCGGCACCGGTGTCGACGTCTCGTGGCCGCAGTGCGGCTCGTCCCTCCCCACCGACGCGGCCTTCGCCGTCGTCGGGGTGAACGGCGGTCTCGCGAACAACACGAACCCGTGCCTCTCCAGCCAGCTGTCCTGGGCAGCCGGCTCGTCCGGTGGGACCTCGCAGGCTCCCGTGCAGCTGTACGTGAACACCGCAAATCCCGGGAAACAGGCCTCGGTGTGGCCGGCGAGCAACACCCTGCCGAACGGCGGACCGACGGTCGCGAACCCGTACGGAACCTGCGCCGGCGGCTACGACCGGGCGTGCTCCTACGTGTACGGCTACACCCGGGCGTACGACGACGCCCGGTCCCGAGGGGTCGACTCCCCCGCGTCCTACCGGTGGTGGCTCGACGTCGAGACCGAGGGCACGTGGCAGGCCGACACGACGCAGAACCGCGCCGACCTCGAGGGGATGGTCGCGGCGTTCCGTGCAGCCGGCGCGCAGGTCGGGCTGTACTCGACGACCTTCCAGTGGAACAGCATCGTCGGCACCGTCCCGTCGTCGAGTTCGCTCGCCGGCCTGCCGAGCTGGATCGCGACCGGGACCACGACCCTCGCGGCGGCGCAGCAGGCGTGCTCCGGCCCGGCCCTGACCACCGGTGGCCAGGTCGTCATGACGCAGTACGTCGTCGGCGGGTTCGACCGGAACGCGACCTGCGTCTGACCCCGGGCGGCGGACCCGACGGTTGCTAGGGTCGTCAGGTGCGTCTCCCCCTGCTCGAACGCATCGCGATGTGCGTCGTCGTCGCGGTGTCCTGCGTCCTGAACCTCGGGCAGAAGCTGCTCTGCACGGTCCCCCAGCCGGCGGACGTGTCCCGCGCCGAGTACGTCAACCGGTACGGGTGCTGGTCGGACGTCGCCGCGCTCTGGAACAGCCGCGGACTCGCGCAGCACGTCTTCCCGTACGTGCACGGCACCTGGCGCGGGGACCCGCCCGTCCTCGGCGGCGGCACCGTCGATTACCCGACCGCCACGGGCGTGTGGGTGTGGCTGACGGCGCTGCCGGTCGACTCGGTGCGTGGGTTCCTCGTGGTGACCGCGGTGGTCGCCGCCGTGCTCGCGGTGCTCGTGACACTCGCCCTGCAGCGCATCGCCGGTCGGCGCGCCTGGGTCTTCGCGGCCACCCCGCCGCTCGCCCTCTACGCGGTCTACAACTGGGACCTCCTGCCCGTCGCCTGCACGGTCGCGGCACTCCTCGTCGCGACCGCGGCCCCCCGGTCCTGGGGACCCCTGCTGCGATGGGGGCTCGCCGGGGCGCTCCTCGGGCTCGGCGGCGCCTGCAAGCTCTACCCGCTGATGTTCCTCGGCGCCCTGACCCTCGCCGCGCTGCTCGACCGGGACGCCCCGTGGTCCGACCGGGTGCGGCGCACCGCCGTCACGCTCGGGGCCGGCGTCGCCGTGGTGCTCGTCGCCAACGTGCCGTTCGCCCTGGTCAACTACGAGGGATGGTCGTCGGTCTTCCGGTTCCAGGCCGAGCGCCCGATCGGTCCGTCGACCCTGACGATCTGGTACTACGGGCTGCTCCCCTGGTCGGCCGACCTCGACGGCCCGGTGCAAGGCACCATGGCGCTGCTGTCCACCGCGACGACGGCCCTCGGGATCCTGGCGGTGCTCGTCGTGACGGTCCTGCGTGCGCTCCGGACGGGGCGCACGCCGTGGATCCAGGCCGCGGCCGCGATGCTCTGCGTCTACATGGTGGCGAACAAGGTGGACTCACCCCAGTACGTGCTCTGGCTGCTGCCCTTCTTCGTGGTCCTGCGGCTCGGCGGCTGGTGGATCACCGCCTACCTGGTCACCGACGTCTGCCTGACCGTCGGGTTCTTCCGCAACGGCTACTACGACGCGATCGGGCAGACCGCCGACACCTGGGCCGGACAGATGGTCACGGCCGCCCTGTGGATCCGCGCGGTGCTGCTCGTCGTCTTCGCGGTGCGGTTCCTCCGCACCCGACCGGCGGGCCGAGCCGCTGCGGGCCCACAGGACCGCGACGGCGACGGCCCCGCACAGGACCACGACGACGACCGCCCCGCACAGGACCGCGACCACGCCGCGTCGCGCCCGTCGCCGGGACGACGACGACGCGGCACCCCCGTGGGGACCGCGTCGTCGTAGCAGGACGGGCGCTGCGTCAGCGGGTGCCGGCGTCCCCGTGCTGCTGCTGCGGAGCCGGCTGCTGCTCGGGGTGGTCGACGGGCAGCCGCCGCGTCGCGGTCCCGGGCGCCGAGTACGTCAGGTAGTTCAACCGGCTCGTCTCGCGGCGCAGGCGCGTGACGCCCTCGAGGATGAAGCCGAGGATCCAGGTCAGGAACGCGATCACCATGAGCGACGCGGCCAGGAACGCCGTCGGGAAGCGCGGCACCAGCCCGGTGCGTCCGAACTCGATGAAGAGCGGGACGGCCAGCACGATCGCGACGATCGCGAAGATCGCGCCCATGATGCCGTGGAACAGGACGGGCCGCTCGAAGCGGATGAGGTGCGCGATGAGCGAGAGGATCTTGAAGCCGTCGCTGTAGGTGTTCAGCTTCGACTCGGTGCCCTCGGCCCGGTCCTTGAAGCCGACCGGGACCTCGGTGTGCGGGACGCGGAGGTTCATCACGTGCACGGTGAGTTCGGTCTCGGTCTCGAACTCGCGGGACAGGGCGGGGAAGGACTTCACGAAGCGGCGGGACATCACCCGGTACCCGCTGAGCATGTCGGACACCGGCGTGCCGAACAGCTTGCCGACGACGCGGTTGAACATCCGGTTCCCGGCCTCGTGACCGGGGCGGTAGGCGGTGGCGTTCGGGTCGTCCTGGCGCACGCCGAGCACGTGGTCGTACGGGCCCTCGAGCAGCGTGCGGATCATCTCCGGCGCGGCCGCGGTGTCGTAGGTGTCGTCACCGTCGATCATCAGGTAGACGTCCGCGTCGATGTCCCCGAAGGCGCGGCGGATGACGTTGCCCTTCCCCTTCGTGTGCTCGTACCGGACCTCGGCGCCGGCGCGACGCGCGACCTCGTCGGTACCGTCCGTGCTGTTGTTGTCGTAGACGTACACGTGGATGCCCGGCACCGCTGCCTTGAGGTCGGTGACGACCTTGTGGATGGCCGGTGCCTCGTTGTGGCAGGGCACGATGGCGGCGATGACGAGGTCGTCGTGAGTCACGGGATAGGGTCCTTCAGTGTTCGTGGATCCGTCGAGCGGCGGGGAGGCGAGCACGATTCCCCGTGCGAGAGGCTAACAGGTGCGCGAACTCGGCTGGAGCCGTCGCGCCCGAGGAGAGGACGACGTGTCGAACGCAACTGGATGGTTCCTCGGACACCTGCGACGCGGGGGCTCGTTCCTCGTCGTCGGCGGGCTCGGGTTCCTGGTCGACGCGGCGGTCTACAACGCGCTCGTGTTCTGGGGCGGCCACGGTCCGCTGTTCGCGCTCCCCCTGGTCGGGAAGATCATCGCGATCGCCGTCGCGAGCGTCGTCACCTACTTCGGCAGCCGCCTCTGGACGTTCCGGGACCGCGCCGGGTCGCAGACCCTCCGCAGCTTCCTCGTCTTCGCACTCATCAACGTCGTTGCGATCCTCCTGCAGCTCGGGTGCCTCGGCGTCTCCCGCTACGTCCTGCACCTCGACTCCCCCCTCGCCGACAACGTCTCCGGGACGCTGATCGGCCAGGCGGTCGCGACCGTCTTCCGCTACTTCGCGTACGGCAGGTTCGTCTTCAAGGACGACCGGCAGGGCGCGGAGGAGGCGATCGCCGAGATCAGCTGACGTCGCCGGGACGGCCGGCACGACGGACGGGAGGCACGGTGCGGNNCCGCACCGTGCCTCCCGTCCGTCGTCGGTCGGTCTGCAGACGCCTACCGGCGCTCCACCCGGTAGATCCAGAGGGACTCGGCACCCTGCGTGACCTCGCGGACGGGCGTCAGGCACTGGTCGGTGACGCGCTGGTCCGCGAGCACGTACTGGACGTTCTCCTGCGCGAAGGTGCTGCAGCCGTCGAAGCTCACCTGGATCTGGTCGCGGACGGGCAGCGCGAGCTTCGGGTCACCGTCGCCGTCGACCCAGTTGACGTTCGCGAGCCGGTTCCAGATCTGCTCGTACCGACCCGAGGGGTCGATCTCGTGCCACATCTCCTCCGGCGGGTAGGTCTGCACGCCGTTGTAGGAGTGGGCGCCGGTCTCGAGCAGCATCGCCGTCGGCACGTACCCGCCGATGCCGACCCAGTGCGCGTCCGGCTCCCGGTCGACGATCTTCGTGACGGCACGGCCGGCGGTCGTCTGGGTCGCGAGGTCGAACACCCCGCGGTAGAGCGGGTTCACCCCGCCGCCGACGACGACCGCCGCCGCGAGCAGCAGCACGGCACCCGGGGCGATCCACCGTCGGGCGACGAGCAGCACACCGACCGCGAGCAGCACGACCACGATCCGCCAGGCGTGGGATGCGCCGAGGACGTTCGACTGCCCGATGCGGAGGCCGATGTAGACGAAGCCGGCGGTCACCAGGACGAGCACCGGCCCGTAGGACGCAGGGCCCCACGGGACGCGCACCCGACCCTCGTCGAGGCGCGCCGCGACCAGGGCCACGGCGACGAGCCCGAGCAGGTCGAACGCGAGTCGCAGGCGGGCGTCGGTGCTGCGGTCGAGCAGGAGCAGGTGGGCCAGTGCGTCCCAGTGCGGCACGAGCAGGAAGGCGAACAGCACGACGAGGACGGCCCCGGTGGCGAGCACCGGCCAGTCGACCCGACGGCGTCGCGCGGCCGAGACGAGGATCCACAGGAGCGCCGGCACGAGGAAGACCACGATCATCAGCGGGGCGGCCGCCTCCGACTGGTTCACGGAGATGCCCCCGACGGCGCCGTACTGCAGCGACCGCTGGAAGGGCCCGCTGAAGAGCGCTCCGAGCGCCTCGACGCTCGTCGCTCCGGTCAGCTCGAGGCGCTGCCCCGGGTAGACCGTGCCGAGCACCGCCTTGATGGTGTCGAGCCGGGTGAGGGCCCAGATGCCGATGACGGCGACGGCACCGACGGCAGCGACGGCGAGCGGGACGAGCCGGAGCAGCGTCCGGCGCCAGGGGACGCCCGGGGTGCGGAGCCGCTCGACCAAGAACCCGACGGCGACGGCGACGAGGACCACGGCGGCCGGGACCATGTACGGCACGTAGATGCTCATGACCATCGTCACGGTGAGGTACCCCGTGGCCGCGGCCGCGACGATCGCGGGCCACCGCCGCGTCGACCGGAACGCCCAGAGGACGGCGGTCAGCCCGGTGAAGGCCCAGGCGACCGGCCAGATCGTCGTCGGCAGGAACCACCACTGGATCATCGGGGACAGGCACAGCGCCACCGCGAGGGCGCCTGCCGTCGCCGGACGGCGGGGCATGACGGTCACGGCGAACACGTACGCGGCGACGAGCGCCGCGAGCACCGGGAGCCACCACCGCACCGCCATGCCCTGGTCGAGCGGCAGGAACAGGAAGCCGACGACGTGCGGGCGGAAGACGCTCGACCAGTCCCAGGTCGGCAGGTCGTTCTGGATCGTCGCGTCCATGCCGCCGGGGAAGGACTGGTTGACGACGGGGAAGCCCTCGCGGATCTGCGACAGGATCCAGCTCGACTGCACGAGCCACTCGTCGCTCCGGATGCCCTGCGGCCGCCCGGCGAGCAGGTCCGGGTCGGCGCTGCCGGAGCCGAACGACTGCCAGTAGACGCCGCTCGAGTTGCCGGAGATGCCCAGGGCGACGAGCACCACGACGACGAGCAGCGCCACGACGGGGAAGCCGACCAGGACGAGCAGGTTCGGCAGCCCGGAGGGCCGCGGGGCCACCGCGCGCTGCCATGCGTTCTCGGCGCGGACCCACGCTGCGGTGAGGCGGTTGTCAGAGCGCCGTCGGACGGCGGTGGGACTGGTCACGCGGTGGTTCTCTCCCCGGTCGGGTGCGGCGGCCGCTGCGACCGCCGGCGTCACTTGACGGTGACGGCCTGGCAGCCGAGGAGGACGTTCTTCCCGGCCCCGACATTTATCGCATAGGAGCAGACCGTGTGCGAACCGGCACGCGCAGCGAAGGACTGGTTGATGCCGTGCAGCGGACCGGCCGCCGGGTACGCCCGCCCGACGTCCGACCGACTCGCGTTGGCGGGACCGGAGGCCACGCCCACGCCGTCCAGGTACGTGTCGACGCGCAGGGCCGTCTGCTGCTGGTCGGGGTCGATGGTCCATCCGTTGACCTGCACCCGGCCCGGTGTCGTCGACGCCGCGTCCATCCCCCCGAAGGGCGACGAGCTCGAGGCGATCGTGAACGTGGCACAGCCGAGTGCCTTGTCGCTGCCCCCGGCGACGTTCACGGCCGTCGCGCAGATCGTGTGGGCACCCGGACGCAGGTCGTAGCTGACGTTGATGCCGTGGTTCGGGCCGGCGGTCGGGTACCGGCGGCCGACGTCGGCGCGCGGCGTGTTCGCGGTCGTGGTGCCGACCTGGACGCCGTCGATCGCGATGCGGACCTGCAGCGGGTTCTTGGTGTCCGGGTCGATCGTCCACCCGTTCACCGTCGCGGTCGACCCGTTGGTCTTGACGTCCATCCCGCCGAACGGCGAGGTGTCGCCCACGGTCACGGTCTGGCAGCCGAGCGTCTTGGTGGTCCCGGGGCCGGCCGTGTTGAACGCGTAGGCGCAGACCTGGTGGCTGCCCCCGGTGGCCGGGAAGGTCGTGTCGATGCCGTGGCCGTCGCCGTAGTTCACGTAGCGACGACCGACGTCCGGACGCGAGGCGTTCGCGGTCGTGCGGCTGGCCATCACGTCGTCGACGTAGACGTCGACGACGACGGGCGCGGCGGTGTCGGGGTCGATCGTCCAGCCGTTCACCGTGACCTGCCCCGCGGTCTTCGACGAGGCGTCCATGCCGCCGATCGGGGTCCCGGTCATGACGTCGACGGTCTGGCACGCGCCGATCTGGGCGTTGGAGCCCGAGCCGATGTTCACGCCGACGGCGCAGATGGTGTGCGTCCCGCCACCGACGGTCAGGGTGCTGAGGATGCCGTGGTTGTTCCCGGCCCCCGGGTAGCGGCGACCGACGTCCGGACGCGAGGCGTTCGCCGGCAGGGTGCCGAGGAGCTGGCCGTCCGAGTACCACTGGATCTGCACGGCCTGGGTCTGCGCGTTCGGGTCGATGGCCCAGCCGCCGACCTGCACGTAGCCGGGGCCGAACTGCTTGGCATCGATGCCGCCGAAGGGGTTGTCGGCCGTCGAGACGCCGAACCAGTCGTTGTACAGCCGCCAGAAGTTGCGGTTGCCGTACGCCGAGCAGGAGTCACCCGTGCCGTAGAGGTTGTTCAGCGCCGCCTGGTTCGGCGTGTACGGCGTGTAGTAGTACAGCGCGGCGGTGGCCTTGTTCTGGATGTACACGCTCTTCGTACCGCAGGCCGCGTTCGGGTTGTACTGCACGTTCCGGTTGCCGCCGGGCGCGAACCACGTGAAGTAGTTGCTCGTGCCGGCCGGGTTGCCGTACCGCTTCCACTGCCACGACGCCCAGTAGACCTGGTTGCCGACGCCGGAGTAGGCGGGATCGCAACCACCGTTGGCGCTGTCCGGGCAGGCGTAGCCCATCGCGCGGGCGAGGATGCCGGCGGACGGGTTCCGCGCGGTGCCGCCGTTGACGAGCGCCTGCTCCTTCTGCAGCGTGACGATGATGACCTTGGGGTTGATGCCGCACGCGGCACCGACGCGGGTGATGATCTGCGCGGCCGTCAGCGAGGACCCGCCGGTCACGGCGTTGCACATGGCGTCGGCGCCGTGGCTGTTGAGCGAGTAGCGCCCGACGTTCAGGCAGGAGCTGCTCGAGCACGTGCCGATCTGCGCGTTGAGGAAGGTCTGGACCTGCGTCTCGTTCATCCCCCCGCCGTTGTAGAACTCGGAGTCCGGGATGATGTTGCCCGGGTCGAACTGCGAGCCGCTCAACGCGGACGCCCGGTCGTCCTCCGGCGCCCCCGCACCGGACAGCTGGACGCCGACGAGCACGCTCGAGACCGCGAGCACGCTCGCGAGCATGGCGATGACCTTCTTCACGACGGGGGCCTCCCTGTGGCGGCGACTCGGTGTCTGCCACGCGGTCGTCCCGACCGCGTGTGGCCGGGCCCTGATCCGGCGAGTCACGTCTGTCACATCAGGCTACCTGCACCACAGCGATCACACAGCCCCGGATTCGCGCCCCGAACGGGAGGCACGGTGCACGCCCGTCAGGTCGGCATCCGTGGCCGACCTGGTCGCCTGTGCATCTGTGCAGGCGACGGCTCATCCTGTCGGGTCGAGCAGCCGCTCGACGGCGCGACGCGCCGCCTCGCCCACCGCGTCGCCACGGCGGAGGCGACGCGCGTGCCGGAGGGCGGCAGGGGCCTCCAGGACGATCCCCCGCCACGCGGCAGGCGTGAGCTGCGCGCCGGACGGTCGGACCAGGTCCAGGACCAGCCGCACCAGCGTGCGCAGCACGACGCGGGTGACGAGCCGGCGGGAGCCGTTGCGGACGACGACGAGCAGACGGTTCCGCATGCTCTGGGTCCGCACGAGCGGACCGTCGCTGGCCGAGCTCGCCGCGTGCCGGTGCACGACGACGGCGTCGGGTGCGGAGCGGACGTCGTACCCGGCGAGGCGGAGTCGCCACGCGACGTCGAGGTCCTCGTAGACATGAACAGGCTCGTCGAAGCCGCCGACCTCGTCGAGGGGTCCGCGGCGCAGGAACACGGCCCCGCCGGAGAAGCCGAAGAGCGGTGCGTGCTCGGGCGCGTCGTCCACGGGCCGCAACCAGTCGCGGTCCCGCCCGTTGCCGGACCGGTCGAGCACGACCCCCGTGCCGTTCACCAGGGTCTCGCCCACCTCGGCTCGGTGCCAGCGGGCGCCGTCCCGGGCGACGAGGTCCGTGGCCGAGCGCGGCGCGTCGGCCGGCGTCCGGACGAAGCGGCCCTCGAGCACGGCGGTCGCGGCGACCGCCGCGACGGTCGGGCCACCGGCGGCGAGCACCGCGAGCCCGCGGTCGAGGAACCCGTGGTCGGCGACCGCGTCGTTGTTGAGGAGCACGACGGTCTCCCCCGACGCCGCCGCGATGCCGCGGGCGACCCCGCCGGCGAACCCGGCGTTGGTCCGTTCGGCGACGACCGTCACACCCGGCAGGTCGGCGCGGTACGCCGCGACTGTGTCGTCGTCGGCCTCGTTCACGACGAGGACCACCTCGACCGACGCGTCGACGCGCTGCGAGAGCACGGACCGGACGGCACGGCGGGTGAGTTCGGGCTGGTGCCAGTCGACGATGACCACGGAGACGTCCACGGGGCCAGTGTCCCAGGTCGCCGGAGGACCCGGACCACGTCCGGTACAGTGGTGCCGCCTTCCGGGGCAGTCCCACGAGCTCCCGGGCCGACCCCACCAGCCGACGTATGGAGATCCGTCCGTGTCCACATCAGCGCCTCGCGTGTCCGTCGTCGTCATCAACTTCCGCGGGACCGACGACACCCTCGAGTGCATCGCGCGCCTGACCGAGGTCGACTGGCCGGCGGACCGGCTCGAGATCGTCGTCGTCGAGAACGGCTCCGGGGACGACAGCGAGCAGCGCCTGCGCGCCGAGCTCGGCAGCCGGAAGAACGTGAAGATCGTGGTCTCCGCGGAGAACCTCGGCTTCACCGGCGGGAGCAACCTCGGCGCGCGCGAGGCGTCCGGCGACGTCGTGGCGTTCCTCAACAACGACGCGAAGCCCGACGTGAACTGGATCAAGGAGGGCATGGCGGGCTTCGCCCCGAGCCCCCGGGTCGCCGCGGTCGCGAGCAAGGTGCTCGACTGGGACGGCAAGGCGATCGACTTCGTCGAGTCCGGCCTGAGCTGGTTCGGCATGGGCTACAAGGCGCACGTCACCGAGATCGACGACGGCCGCTTCGACACCCCGCAGGACCTGCTGTTCGGCACCGGCTCCGCGCTGTTCGTCCGCCGCGAGGTGTTCCTCGAGGTCGGCGGCTTCGACGAGGGCCTGTTCATGTTCTACGACGACGTGGACCTGGGCTGGCGCCTCAACCTGCTCGGCTACCGCGTGCGGTTCGCCCCGCGCTCGGTCGTCTTCCACAAGCACCACGGCTCGATGAAGTCGTTCGGCGACCACCGCGAGATGTACCTGCTCGAGCGGAACGCCCTGCACCTGCTCTACAAGAACCTGTCCGACGAGAACCTCGGGACCTTCCTGCCCGCGGCCCTCGCGCTGCTCGCCCGTCGTGCCGTCGCGAAGAGCGGCCGCGACTCGGAGGAGTTCGACATCCGTCGCTTCACCGGTGCGCCGGACGAGTTCGACCCGACGACGCCGATGTCGAAGGAGGCCGTCGCCGGTCTCTACGCCCTCGACCAGTTCGTCGCGGACCTCCCCCGCCTCGGCGAGGAGCGCCGCCGGATCCAGTCGCAGCGCGTGCGCTCCGACAAGGAGGTCTTCCGCCTGTTCGGCGACGCCTTCAAGCCGCTGTTCGAGGACGGCTACTTCCTCGAGGGCTACCAGGCCATCATCGAGGCATTCGACGTCGAGCAGCCGATGCACCGCACGAAGGTCCTCATCATCACCGGCGACGCGCTCGGCGAGAAGATGGCCGGCCCGGGCATGCGCGCGTGGAAGATCGCCGAGGCACTCGCCCCGCACAACGACGTCCGCCTGGTGACCTGGAACGTCGCGAACCGCAAGTCCGACGCCTTCGAGGTCTCCCGCGTGCCGCTCCAGCACGAGCGCACGATGCGCGAGCACGAGGAGTGGGCAGACGTCATCTTCTTCCAGGGCTACGCGCTGCACCACTTCCAGACGCTGCAGAACTCGAACAAGACCATGGTCGTCGACCTGTACGACCCGATGCACCTCGAGCAGCTCGAGCAGGCGCGCGACAACGGCGACGTCGGCTGGCGCAACCAGGTCACCTCGACCACCGAGGTCATCAACCGCCAGCTCGAGCGCGGCGACTTCTTCCTCTGCGCCTCGGAGCGTCAGCGCCTGTTCTGGCTCGGACAGCTGGCCGCCGTCGGTCGTGTCAACCCGGACAACTACCTGGCCGACGACAACCTCGAGAAGCTCATCGCGATCGCGCCGTTCGGCATGGACTCGACGCCGCCGAAGCACGAGCGCAAGGCGATCCGCGGCGTGACCCCCGGCATCGGCGAGGACGACAAGGTCGTCATCTGGGGCGGTGGCATCTACAACTGGTTCGACACCCCGTCGCTCGTCCGTGCGGTGGCCAAGGTCGCCGAGACGCACGACGACATCCGCCTGTTCTTCCTCGGCGTCGCGCACCCGAACCCCGACGTGCCGGAGATGGCGATCGTCGCCGAGACCCGCCGCATCAGCGACCACCTGGGCCTGACGAACAAGCACGTCTTCTTCAACGAGCAGTGGGTGGCGCTGGACGACCGGCAGAACTACCTGCTCGAGGCCGACGCCGGCGTCAGCACGCACTTCGCGCACATCGAGACGACGTTCTCGTTCCGCACCCGCATCCTCGACTACATGTGGGCGAACCTGCCGATCGTCACGACCGACGGCGACAGCTTCGGCGACCTCGTCGCGGCCGAGGGCATGGGCGTCGCCGTGAAGGAGCGGGACGTCGACGGACTCGCTGCAGCGCTCGAGTCGATGCTGTACGACCCCGAAGCCGCCGCTGCCGCCCGCGCCGCCGTGAGCCGGGTCCGCGAGGACTTCACGTGGGAGCGTGCCCTCGCCCCCCTCGTCGAGTTCTGCAAGGACCCGCACGTCGCCGCGGACCGCGCGCACGAGGCCGCCGTCCCGGCCGGCTCCGTCGCGGCAGCGGGCCGCCCGCGCGTGCAGCTCAGCCCCGCACGGGCCCGTGAGCTGCAGTTCCACCAGATCGCGAACAGCCGCCACGGTCTCGTCCGCGACGCCCGGCTCGCGGCCTGGTACCTGCGGGAGAACGGTGTCTCCGGGCTGCGCGACAAGGTGCAGAACCGCACCCGCCTGATGCGCGAGAGCAAGAACGGGCGCTGACGCCCGGCGGCCGCCCCTGGTCGCCGATGTACAGTTGTCCGTCGCCCGCGTCGAACGTAAGGACCCCCTTTGAGCAACATCGTCACCGAGCGGTTCGAGCGCCTCCGGCAGGAGCAGATGGTCCCGGCCGGTCGCCCGGCCACCGCCGTCATCGGGTCGCTGCGCGAGATCCTCGCGCACCGGCAGCTCCTCGACCTGCTGATCCGTCGCGACCTCAAGTCGCGGTACAAGGACAGCGCGCTCGGCTTCGCGTGGACGCTCATCCGTCCGCTCGTGCAGCTGGCGATCTACTTCTTCGTCCTCGGTGAGATCCTCGGCGCGTCCCGGAACATCCCGGAGTTCGCGATCTACGTGTTCTCAGGCCTGACGCTCTACGGCCTGTTCAGCGAGATCGTCGCCGCGGGGACGGCGTCGATCGTGGGCAACGCGGGCCTGATCAAGAAGATCTACCTGCCGCGCGAGATCTACCCGCTCGCGAGCGTCGGAGCCGCGCTGTTCAACTTCGGCGTGCAGCTCGTCGTCCTGATCGCCGCCGCGATCCTGCAGAGCGGCTTCGCCTGGGTCCGCCTCGACCTGCTCTACTTCCTGCCGTCGGTCGCGGTCATCCTGATCTGGGCGACCGCCCTCGCCCTGCTGCTCGCGGCGCTGAACGTCTACCTGCGTGACATGCAGTACCTCGTCGAGGTCCTCGTGCTCCTGCTCATGTGGGCGTCACCGATCGTCTACAGCTGGCAGATGGTCGCCACCCGCGCGCCGGAGTGGCTGCTCTCGATCTACACGTCCAACCCGATCACCCTGGCCGTCCTCGGCATCCACCGCGCGTTCTGGACCGCCGGTGCCGACTCGGAGTACCCGTCGCACCTGCTGGTCCGGATGGCGGTCGCCGCCGTCGTCGGCCTGGTCGCGCTCCTCGTGTGCCAGCGCGTGTTCGCCAAGCTGCAGGGCAACTTCGCCCAGGAGATCTGATCCGATGAGCATCGACAACGAGATCGACCAGGAGACCCGCTCCCCCTTCGCCGACGCCCCCGACGTCGTGACCGTGCGGAACGTGTCGAAGCGGTTCACGATCCGCAAGGACAACTCGCTCAAGGAGCGCGTCGTCACGCTGGGCCGCGCCGGTCGTCGCCACAGCGAGGACTTCTGGGCGCTCAAGGACATCAGCCTCGACATCCCCGCCGGCACCACGATCGGGCTGCTCGGTCCGAACGGCTCCGGCAAGTCGACGCTGCTCAAGACGATCGGCGGCATCCTCGAGCCCACCAGCGGCTCGGTGGAGCGCCGCGGTCGCCTCGCCGCCCTCATCGAGCTCGGCGCGGGCTTCCACCCGGACCTGACCGGGCGCGAGAACGTCTACCTGAACGCTGCGATCCTCGGCCAGACGCAGGAGGAGACCGAGGCCCGGTTCGCCGACATCCTGCAGTTCTCCGGGATCGGCGACTTCATCGACACCCAGGTGAAATTCTACTCGTCGGGCATGTACGTCCGACTCGCGTTCGCGGTCGCGATCAACACCGACCCCGACGTGCTCCTCGTCGACGAGGTCCTGGCGGTCGGTGACGAGCAGTTCCAGAAGAAGTGCCTCGACAAGATCCGCGAGTTCCAGGAGCAGGGCCGCACGATCATCCTCGTGTCGCACTCGCTCGGCCAGGTCCAGGAACTCTGCGACTCCGCCGTCGTGCTGCACCACGGCGAGGTGAAGTTCCAGGGCTCCGCGCGTCTCGCGGTGAAGAACTTCCGCGAGATCCTCGAGGGCCGCCGCGTCGCCGAGGCCGAGGCCGCGCACCCGGAGGAGGACGCGAACCCCGCCAAGGTCGAGCGCGTCGAGCTCGAGATCCCCGGCCGCGCGCCCGGCGCCGAGCACCACCACGGCGACGACCTCGTCGTGCGTGCGACGTTCTCGCACAAGGACGTCCTGCCCGAGTGGCGCGCCGGGATCAAGATCGAGAACCACCTCGGTCACCCGGCGTTCGGCATCGACAGCCGCCAGACCCAGGTCCGGCACGACCCGCTCCGCGGCACGGCCACGGTCGAGTGGCGCCTCTCCGACCTGCGGCTCGGCGGTGGCCAGTACTTCGTGCACGTGTTCCTGGCGAAGCCGAACGGCGAGCACATCGTCATCGAGCGCGAGGCCGCCCGCTTCGTGGTCCAGGACGAGGACACCCAGTCCGGCATCGCCTGGACGAAGACCACCGAACGCCAGATCGGGGCCTGACGTTGCAGCACCTGCCGGTGCTGGTCGACGCGACGTCGATCCCGCCGAACCGCGGCGGGGTGGCGCGGTACATCTCCGGACTCCTCACCGGACTGCAGGAGGCCGGCAGCACGGTCGACGTCGTCGTCAAGGGCACCGACCTCGCGTGGCTCCGCGCCCTCGCACCCGAGCACCGCTACCACCAGGCGCCGGGCTGGACGGCGCGCCGCCCGGCCCGGCTGGTCTGGGAGCAGACCGGCCTGCCGGCGCTGCTCCGCCGGGTCGGGGCGACCACCCTGCACAGCCCGCACTACACGTTCCCGGTGATCCGTGCCTCCCGGACGGTCGTCACCCTGCACGACGCGACGTTCTTCAGCGACCCGGCCGCGCACGCGCGCACCAAGGTCGCGTTCTTCCGGGCCTGGACCCGACTCGCCCGCCGGTTCGCCCGCGCGACGGTCGCACCGAGCGCCGCGACCGTCGCCGAGCTCGACCGGCTCGCGGGGACCGTCCGGCGGCCGACCGCCGTCGCGCACCTCGGGGTCGACGCGGCCGTGTTCCACGCGCCCTCCCCCGCCGAGGTGACCGCGTTCCGCGACGCGCACGGACTCGGTGCCGGGGACGACTGGATCGCGTTCCTCGGCACGGTCGAGCCGCGCAAGCGGGTCCCCGAGCTCATCGCGGCCCACCGCGCGCTCGGCGACGCCGACGTGCCGCCGCTCCTCATCGCGGGCGGCCTCGGCTGGGACGACACCGCCGTGCGGGAACTCCGCACCGCGGGCGACCGCCCAGGCGCGGCGCTGCGGTACCTGGGCTACCTCCCGCTCGAGGAGCTCCGCGCGTTCCTCGGCGGCGCCCGCGTCGTCGTGTACCCGAGCACGGCCGAGGGCTTCGGGCTCCCGGTGCTCGAGGCGATGGCGTGCCGGGCAGACGTCCTCACCACCCGTCGGCTGGCGATCCCGGAGGTCGGCGGGGACGCGGTGACGTACACCGAGCCCGACGCCGGCCCGATCCGTGCGGACCTCGCCGCCCTGCTCGCCGACGACCCGGACGGCCCCGCCCGCACGGCCCGTCGTGACCGTGCCGCCGCCCGCGCCGCGGGCTTCACGTGGGCGGCTTGCGCCCGCGTGCACCTCGGCGTCTACGCGACCGGGGTGGCCGCATGAACGCCGACGCCACAGCCGGCAGTGGCGGGCTTGGGCGGGCCGCGATCGTCACCGTCTCGTACAACTCGCACGACGTCCTGCCGCCCTTCCTGGCGTCGACCCCGGCCGCGAGCAGCGCTCCCGTCGAGGTCGTCGTCGCGGACAACGACTCCACCGACGCGGACGGCCTGCGCGCCGTGACCGAGGCCGCCGGCGCGCGCTTCCTGGAGCTCGGCGAGAACCGCGGGTACGGCGCCGCCGTGAACCGCGCGGTCGCGACCCTCGAGCCGGACGTCCGCTGGTTGCTCGTGTCGAACCCGGACGTCGTCCTCGGCGCCGGCGCGCTGGACCGGTTGATCGCGACCGCCGCCGCGGACCCGACGATCGGCGCGGTGGGACCCAAGGTGCTCGAGCCGACGGGCGAGGTCTACCCCTCGGCCCGGCTCGTGCCGTCGCTCCGGACCGGCCTCGGCCACGCGCTCTTCGCGAACCTCTGGCCGGGCAACCCCTGGACCAAGCGCTACCGACAGGAGGGCGAGCAGGACCTGCGCCGTGACGCCGGGTGGCTCTCCGGGGCGTGCGTGCTCGTGCGCCGAGACGTCTTCGAGCGACTCGGCGGCTTCGACGAGGGCTACTTCATGTACTTCGAGGACGTCGACCTCGGCTGGCGCGTCGGCCACCTCGGGCTCCGCAACGTGTACGAGCCCGCCGCCACGGCCACCCACGTCGGCGGGACCGCCACGCAGGGGTCCTCGGAGCGCATGCGTCGGGCCCACCACGAGAGCGCCTACCGCTTCCTCGCGCGGAAGTACCGGGCCTGGTGGCTGTGGCCGCTGCGCCTGGCGCTCCGGGTCGCGCTGGCCCTGCGCGCCCACCTCACGCACACCCGCTGACGCGGTACAGTCGGCCGTCCTCCCGCACTCCTCCCCCGAACCGGAGTCCCCGCATGATCCTCGCCGTCACCCTGATGGTCCGCGACGAAGCGGACGTCCTCCCCGCATGGCTCGACCACCACGTCGCCCAGGGCTTCGACGTCTTCGTCATCACCGACAACGGGTCCGTCGACGGCACCGCGGAGCTCCTCGCCGCCTTCGCGGATCGGGACGACGTCACCGTCGACCTGCGCCACGACCCCGTGCACCGGAAGCAGCAGGGCACCGTCGTCACCGGCATGGCGCGGGACGCGTCGGCGGTCCACCACGCGGACTGGGTCGTCAACGCCGACGCCGACGAGTTCGTGCTCCCCGTGGACCGGTCGCTGACCGTCCGGCAGGTGTTCGAGCAGCTCGACCCGGCGATCGGAGCCTTCACCGTGCCGGTCGTCAACATGACCGGACCGATGGCCACCTCCGGTGCCGGCATCGACCGTCTGCACTGGCGGGACGAGCGGTCGCTCGACGAGCTGCACGCCGTGGGGCTCATCGCACCGCCGTCGACCAACGCCGTGCACGTCGGTGACCCGGACGTGGTCGTCGTGCAGGGCAACCACCAGGTCAGCGTCGCGAACGGTGCACCGGTGCCCCCGGCCCTGCGTCTCGAGGTCCTGCACCTGCCGTGGCGTTCCTGGGCACAGTACGAGCACCGGGTCGACGTCAGCGGCCGGGCCTACGAGGCGAACCCGGACCTCACCCCGAGTCCGCGCCACCACGGGATGCGCGACTACCGACGGCTGCAGGAGGGCGTCCTCGAGGCCACCTTCGCGCTCCGGTTCGTGACCGACGAAGACGCCACGGCGGGCCCGTACACGCGGGACGACGGCATCGCAGAGGTCCTGCGCCGCGCTGAGTCCCTCGCGGTCGACACCGCGGCGGACCCCCTCGTGCCGTTGGACGCCTTCCACCGCCTCCAGGCCCTCGGTCGCGCGATCGTCCGACGCGACGACCGCATCGAGGCGCTCGAGGACGCCGTCCGCTCGGGCGGGGCCACGGCGGACACGCTCCGCGCCACCGTGCAGTTCGAACGCGACCGGGCGGACCAGGCCGTCCGCGAGGTCGGTGCGCGGGACACCGAGCTCGCCGCGATGCACGCCCGCCGGGTGGTCCGGCTCGCGGACCGCGCCGGCGAGGTGGCACGCCGTCTGCGGCGGCGGTAGCGCCGACGGCACCGGCACCGGCACCGGCAGCGACACCAGCATCACCGGCGAGAGCCGGGGTGCTACGGCCTTCCGGCCACGCCCCGCTGCCGGCGCACGGCGTCGAGCAGGACGGCAGCCCGCGCCGCGAACGAGTGCTCGGCGCCGATCCGCGCGCCGCGTTCCGCTCGCTCGGCCGCCGAGGTCGACTCCCCCTGCTGCGCCGTCCGACGGAGCTCGTCCACCGAGCCGTACGTCCGCACCGCGCCGTGGAAGAGCTCCTCGACGCCCGGCACCGCGTCGGTGACGACAAGTGCACCCGAAGCCGCCGCGTCGAACAGCCGGTTCGAGACGAACCCGTCGCGGGCCATGTCGTCCCAGTGGTCGTTGAGCACCACCCGGGCGCTGCGGTAGAGCGCGGGCAGCGCGTCGTTCGGTACGAACACCCCGCGGTGCACGCCGTCCGGCAGCAGCCCCTCCCAGCCCTCGCCCCACACCGCCAGGTCGAGACCGGCGTCCACCGCGTCCCGCACCACGGGTCGGAACACCGCGCGGGTCTTGCCCACGAACGCGACGTCGAGTCCGGCGTGCTCGGGGTCGACCGGCCCCGGGTGGAAGCGTGCCGGGTCGGTCGCCTGCAGCAGCGGCGCGACGGCGAGGCCCGTGGTCGCGGCCGTGCGCTCGGCCCAGACCGGACCGGCGGCGAAGCGGAGGTCGTACCGGGCGAGCTCGGCCGGCGTGACGAGGTCCGGGTGCGAGATGACCCACAGGACGTTGGTCGCCGTCGGGTGTGCGGGGGTGTCGTCGAGCCCGCGCAGGGTCAGGGCGACGTCGTCGAGGTGCTCGGACGCGGGGCGGACGTGGGACTCGCGGTGGTCGACGACGACCTCCTGACCGAGCCCGCGGAGCGCCGCCGCGAGGTCGCGTGCGAAGAACGTGTCGCCCCAGTCGTCGCCCCGGGGTCCGGGGTGCGCGGCGATGCGGACGGACCAGCGCAGTCGTTCGCCCCGGTCGACGAGCGCGATCCGCTCCGGTCCGCGCTCCGCCCGCACGACGGGCTCGCGCAGGGCCACCGGCGCGCCGGCGACGTCGGCCGCCCCCGTGCCCGGGACGAGGCCGAGCCGGGACAGGGCGGTCGTCGCGGAGTCGTCCCGCCGGCCGCGCCACACCGCCAGGGCGTCCGCCGCGTCGCCGTCGTAGCGCCGCTCCCGGAGCGCACCAGTGCGGTACACCCGACCCAGCGGCACCACGACGCAGTCGCCACCGGCGCCGTCCGCGGTGTCGCGCGTCAGCCGCGCGACGGCGGTCCGTGTGTCGACGGTCGGCACGGGCGCCGCCAGGTCCGCGGTGCGGACCGCGAAGCACGGCTCGTCGGCCGCGAACACCGTGACTCCGGCGAGCACCTCGGCGTCCTCCGCCGGGTGACCGCGCAGCAGCGCCGCGACGGGAGCCGTCCCGCGGACGAGCACCGCGCCCGCGCTCGCGACCACGTCGTCGGCGGTCCGGACGACGGCCACGGCGACCCGTGCCTCCCGGCCGTCGTCGGTGGGGGTCCCGACGGCCGCCACCAACCGCTGCCAGCCGTCCGCCGGCAGCGCGATCGACGCGTCCTGCACCACCGTGACGGCGCTCGTCAGGAGCGGCCGGGCGGCCGCGACCGCACCGCCCCACGTCGCCGCGACCGTCGCGCGGGCTACCAGGTGGTCCGGACCGGCCTCGACCGGCGGGTAGGTGCTCGTCGGGCCGGCGTGCACGTCGTGGACGCTGACGACGACCGTGCGCGCGCCGGCTGCGGCCGCACCGTCGACGGCCGGCCGGTGCGCGCCGGAGCGGAACGCGGACTCGGCGACGGTGACGACGACGTCGAAGCCGTCGGCGGTCGGTGCCGGCGCGGCGGTCGGGTCCGGGAACGTCGTGTCGACCGGGAGGCGCGGGGCGGCTCCGGCGTCCGGGTGCGGCCCGCTCGTGGTCGCGTCGGGAGCCGTGGTCCGGTCAGGCGCCGAGCTGCCGCCGCCGGGTCGCTGCGACGCTCCGGGCCGGCCGAACAGCCGGCCGAGCCCGGTGCGCGGCATCAGTCCTGCAGGAGGTTCTGCAGGTACACCCCGTAGCCGCCCTTGACGAGCGGCGCGGCGAGGTCGGCGAGCTGCGCGTCGTCGATCCAGCCGTTGCGCCAGGCGATCTCCTCGATGCAGCCGATCTTGAAGCCCTGACGGTCCTCGATCACCTTGACGTACTCGGAGGCCTGCATCATCGACTCGAACGTGCCGGTGTCGAGCCAGGCGGTGCCGCGGTCGAGGACCTGCACACCGAGCTTGCCGGCGTCGAGGTAGCGCTCGTTGACCGTCGAGATCTCGAGCTCGCCACGGGCGCTCGGCTCGATGGTCTTCGCGATCTCGATGACCGAGTTGTCGTAGAAGTACAGGCCGGGGACGGCGTAGTTCGACTTCGGGTGCTCGGGCTTCTCCTCGATGGAGACCGCCGTGAAGGAGTCGTCGAACTCGACCACGCCGTACGCCTTCGGGTCGGCGACGTGGTACGCGAAGATCGTCGCGCCGTCGACCTCGGTGTTCTTCCGGAGGTTCGTGCCGAGACCCGTGCCGTGGAAGATGTTGTCGCCGAGGACGAGCGCGACGCTGTCGTCGCCGATGAACTCCTCGCCGATGACGAACGCCTGCGCCAGGCCGTCCGGGCTCGGCTGCACGGCGTACTGGATGTCCATGCCGAGGGACGACCCGTCGCCGAGCAGGGCGCGGAACTGGTCGTTGTACTCCGGGGTCGTGATGACGAGGACCTCGCGGATGCCCGCCATCATCAGGGTCGACAGCGGGTAGTAGACCATCGGCTTGTCGTAGATCGGCATGAGCTGCTTGCTGATGCCCTTGGTGATCGGCCAGAGGCGCGTGCCGGAACCGCCGGCCAGGATGATGCCCTTCATCGAGCTCCCCTTACTTCTTCGTCCGGAGGGACTCGGTGTAGGCCACCGCTTCCTCGTAGGTCGGCAGCAGTCCCTGCTCGGCGGCCTGCTCGAGCGTCGGCGCGGTGGTGTCCTTCTCGGACAGGACCGGCTCGCCGATGCCGTCGGGCAGCTCGAGGCCGACCGTCGGGTCGAGGATGGTGATCCCCTTCTCGCGCTGCGGGTCGTAGTGCGCGCTGACCAGGTAGTTGACGGTCGAGCGGTCCTCGAGCGCGACGATCGCGTGGCCGAGGCCCTCGGACAGGTAGACGGCCTTGCGGTCGACGTCGTCGATCCGGACGGCGTCCCACTGCCCGAACGTCGGGGAACCGACGCGGATGTCGACGATGTAGTCGATGAACGCGCCGCGGACGGCCGTGACGTACTTCGCCTGACTCGGGGCGACGAGGGCGTAGTGGATGCCCCGCGCGACACCCGCGGACGAGATGGACATGTTCACCTGGCGGAGGTCCAGCGGGTGACCGACGGTCTCCTCGAGGACGTCGGCACGGTACGACTCGAGGAACGCTCCTCGTGCGTCGCCGTGCTGGACGGGCGTGAACTCCCACGCGCCGGGGATCTTCAGTTCGCGGATCTGCACCCGGACACCCTAGCAACCCCCGTGTCCACGGGGATGTCGACCACGGTGGACGCACCGTCCGTCCCGCGTCGGTGTGCCGCGAGCACCGCGACGACCACCAGTCCCACCGACCCGACGACCACCGCGGTGAGCCACGGAGCGAACCCGTGCGGCGCCTGCCACCCGTCGCCGCGCCACATCACGTCCCACGGCCCGCCGACGCCCACGCTGTAGCGGTGGTACGCCATCACGAACACCGTCACCTGGCCGACACCCGCCGCGGTCCAGAGCACCGCGGTGAGCGGCACCGGCGAGACCGTCCGGAACGTCGTGCGACCGCTCATCGCGACCGCGACGAGGACGAGTGCGAGGAGGACCGGGAGGCCGTAGCGTCCCTGCCAGATGTACCCGTACTCGTGAGCGGACCCGGCCTGCACGACCGCGGGCAGGCAGAGCACGCCTGCGGAGAGCAGCAGCACCGGGAGCCAGGCACGCCGGATCCGCGCGAGCCCGAGCACGACCGCGGCGCCGATGCCGGCGGTCCACCCGGTGTAGACCGGCTCCGGGAGCTGGACGTCCTGCCACCCCAGCACGCCGATCATGCCGCGCCCGTAGGCCCCGAGCGACCAGAACGAGTGCCAGACCGCCTCGCGCCGGCCGGGGCGCGCGGGATCGGACGAGGGGATGTACCCGCCGGGGAGCGCGACCGCGACGGTCCAGACGAGCGCCGGCAGGACCAGGACCGCCGCGACGGCTGCCGCGCCCCACACCCGACGGTCGGTGACGACGGCACGCAGTCGCGTGATCGGCACCGTGCAGCACAGCGCTGCGAGCACGAGCACGACGAACAGCGGCGAGGTCGTCCTGGCGCTGGCGGTGAGCACGACGGCGACCGCGAGCAGCACCGTCTCGCTGCGCGCCGGCCGGTCACGTCCGTGCAGCACCGACCACCCGAGGGCCGTCACGGCGGCGGTGCCGCTCACCTCCAGCCCGCTCGCGTTGACGACCGCGCCGAGGTACAGCACCATCGGGGTCGTCGCGACGGCGGCGCCGGTGGCGAGGAGCCGGGACCGCGTCGACCGCGCGGCGACCCAGAACACGATCGCGAGCAGGAAGGTGCCGAGCACCGCTGACAGGAACCGCATCGCGAGGTACGAGTGCTCCCCGTGCAGGACGAGCGACGGCCACCCGACCAGGGCGTAGTAGAGCGGGTCGTAGGAGCCGACGCCGGAGGTGACGGTCGTGGTGGCGGTCGAGGACCCGTCCGGGGACGGCGCACAGGCCGCCCACCGGTCGGGTTGACCGGCGAAGCAGGTCATCCCTCCACCGACCGCGCCGACGTCGGCGGGGACCCGGAACGTCGTGACTCCGGGCCGGTCCGTCGGCGCACCCCAGAGCTGTCCGCGGACCACACCGACGGCCTTCGCGACGTGGCCGCTCTCGTCGGGCCCGGAGGACAGCGGGCTCGCCACCACCCATCCGACCGACACGAGCAGCAGCGCCGCCCAGGCCCCGAGGAACACGAGTGTCGAGCGCGTGGTCAGGGTCCGTCGCAGCCCGGCGGGCACGCGGCCGAGCACCGACCTCACCGACCTCATCGACGTCACCCGAAGAACGGCGTGACGGACTGGTAGAAGTGCAGGTCGATCGTCACGATCGCCGCGACCAGCGACACCGCCGCGGCAGCGAAGACGAAGGGCCGGACGCCGCGGGTGGACACCAGACGTCCGCCCACGAAGAGCAGGAGCAGGGCCGGGACGACCGGCAGGAAGTAGCGGCCCTGCAGCCCCTGCAACCACTGACCCCGGTCCTGCGTGTAGTAGACGTAGAGCGCCAGGCAGACCCCGGCGACCACGATCGCGATCGCGGCGACGACGACGATTCGCCAGAGCACGCCCGACCGGAGCCGGACGACCGCCGGGACCTCGTGTCGCTCGACCACGAGCACGGCGAGCACGAGCGCCACGACGAGCAGCACGACGAACGCCATCGGCAGCGGGGCCCGCAGCCACGAGAAGGAACCGAAGACGCCGCGCCAGATCTCGCCCTTCTGCGTCGTGAGTCCGGTCGGGTAGTCCAGGACGATCGACCGGAACACCGCCTTGACGAACACCAGGGGGTGCTCGAGCAGGAAGGCGCGCTGCTGGTCGGGGTGGTTCAGCGGGTTGACGCCCTGGGTGACCCACGAGGTCGCGCGGAGCCACCCGAGCGTGACGACGGCCGCGACGGCGATCGACGCCCCGGTCGCGACGATGTGCCAGAGCCGCCGCGCCGCGGGGTTGAGCACCGGGATCGCCGCGGCGAGGACCGCGATCGGCGCGTAGGTCGGCTTCACGAGGGCGATGGCGACGAACAGGACGCCGAGGCCCACCCATCGCCACCAGGTCGGCGCCGCGGGACGCAGTGCCCAGCGAAGGACCAGCGCGGTGGCCAGGAAGCAGAGCGCGATGGTCACGCCGTCCGCACTGAACGACGCGGCCTGCCCGACCACCGAGGGCAGGAGCGCGACGGCGAAGAACGCCAGCCGTCCGACGGGTGTCAGCCGGATCGCGGCGAACAGGATGCCGGCCACCGCGAGCAGCCCGAACGCCCGACCGAGTTCGAGCTGGGCGAGGACGCCGAGGTCGAGGGCCTCCCCGACCCGGATCGCCAGGGCCTGCGGGACGTAGGCGACGGGTGGGTACTGCACGGTGTTCGTGAAGGTCTGCCAGGCGGTGGACCCGTCCTCGTGGATCGACCCGAGCGCGGACCAGTCGAGGTCCCGGAACGAGGTGTCGTCCTCGAAGCCGCGGGTGAAGTGCGCGTCCGCGAAGAGCTTCGGCCACGCGGTCGGGATGTACCCGCCGGGGTCGCCGTCGTGGATTCCCGCGATGCCCTCGGCCTCCTGCGCGACGAGCCCGCCGTGCGCGACCTGGTAGGCGCGGTAGACGTGGGCCGGCTCGTCCGGGTTGAGCCCCGGGGGTGTGACGGCGATGAACGCCGCTCCGCCGAGCACGAAGAGCAGCAGGAACGCGACGTACTGCCAGAGCGCGCCTCGACCCGCCGAGCCGGAGGCCCGCGCCGTCCGTCCGCCCTCCCGCCGGCCGGACTCGTCCACAGCGGTCGCACCGTGCGACGCCGTGCCCGCGGGAGCCGAGGTCGCGGTCGCGGTACCCGGCGTCGTGTCCGCTGCTTCGGTGACGGCCGTCGGGGTGGGGGCGGTGTCGGACACGGATCTCCTCGCTGGACGCTGCTCGGCTACCCGAGACGGCCGGGCAACCCCGACGACGATACCGCCTCGGCCGGTCAGATCCCGAGCGCTGCTCGCCACTCCGGTTCGGCGCCCGGGACCACGGCTCGTGCGGCCGTCACGTGCGCCCGCGCGCGGTCGACCCGTTGCGCTCCCTCGCGGAAGGCGGTGCGGAGCGCCCCGCGCCAGGCGTCGACGTCGTCGCCGGCGAGGAGACCGCCGTGCGCGTCAACCCCCGCGTAGGACGGCCGGTCCGACCCGACGAAGGGCAGCCCGAGCATCGTGTACTCGAGGAACTTGAGGTCGCTCTTCGCGTCGTTGAAGCGGTTGTCGGTGAGCGGGGCGACACCGGCGGACCACCGGCGCGTGTTCGCGCGGAGGAAGGCGACGAAGTCCGGGTAGTGGGTGGCTCCCGCCGGGACCTCGAGACGGTCGTACCAGGCGTGGTCGTCCGCGGTCACGCCGACCACCTCGAGCCGCACGGGCCGGTCGTCGTCGTCGACGAACCCGTCGAAGACGGGCCGCAGCAGGTCGAGGTCACCGCCGTGCGTCGCGGTGCCCATGTAGAGGACGCGACGCGGCCCGTCGGCGTCCGGCTGCACGGGGTCGACCGACCACAGCCCCGGCTGCACGGCGTTCCGCACGACCACCGACCGGACGCCCTCCGCGGCCAGCACCTCTCGGAGGACGTCCGTCGACACGACGACAGCGTCGGCGGACCGGACCAGGCGGTCGACGGCGGCGAGACGCTGCGGGTCGTACTCCGCCTGCGCGAGCCGGTCACGCGCCTCCCGGCTGAAGAAGTCGTCGTCGACCTCCGCGACGATCCGCGTGCCCTCGGCCCGGGCGCGCGCCAGCGCGGCGTCGAGCGACGTGAGCGGGAAGGCGTCCCGCTGCACGAGGATCGCGTCCAGGTGTGCGGTGTCGGTGCCGTCCGCCCACCGGACCGGGTCGACCTGCGCGACGCGCGCGGCGCCGGACGCGGCGAGCGCAGACATCCGGCCGGTCACGCGGATGTGCGCGGAGGCCGGGTGGACACCCCCGGCACCGTGCACGACGAAGCCGACGAGGGGCGGCCCGACGGGCGAGGGACGGGCGGGCATCGGCGCGGGACGAGCGCCCCGACCGATCAGGCGGGCGACGCGGGAACGCAGGGACGACACCGCCGCATCCTCGCACGGCGTCCTCCTGACGGATGAATTCGCATAGGGTGTCGATGGTCACGTGACCGTCCGTCACGTCAGCGACCCTGCGCCGAACGCCCCCGACAGAACGAGACCGCAGCATCCCGTGAAGCTCTTCATCCAGATCCCGTGCCTGAACGAGGAGCAGACGCTCCCCGCCGTGCTCGAGTCCATCCCGACCTCGATCGACGGCATCGACGAGATCGAGGTGCTCGTCATCGACGACGGCTCGACGGACCGCACCGTCGAGGTCGCCCGCGAGCACGGTGTCCGGCACGTCGTCCGGCACACGCGCAACATGGGGTTGGCCCGGTCGTTCCGGGACGGCGTGGACTACGCGCTGCTGCACGGTGCCGACATCGTCGTGAACACGGACGGCGACAACCAGTACCCGCAGGCGCAGATCGCGGACCTCGTGCAGCCGCTCGTGCGCGGCGAGGCCGAGATCGTGATCGGCGACCGGCAGACGCGCACCATCGAGCACTTCTCCGGCTTCAAGAAGCTCATGCAGCGGTTCGGCTCCTGGGTCGCCAGCCGGGCGGCGGGGCTCGACCTGCCGGACGCGGCGAGCGGCTTCCGGGCCTACTCGAAGTACTCGCTGATCCGGCTGAACATCGTGACCCGGTTCAGCTACTGCATGGAGACGATCGTGCAGGCGGGCTACAAGCGGCTCGCCATCGCGAGCATCCCGATCACGACGAACGCCAAGACGCGCGAGTCCCGCCTGTTCAAGAACATCTGGCAGCACATGTTCCAGTCGGGCTCCGCGATCGCGCGCGTCTACCTGATGTACCGCCCGATGGCACTCTTCGCGAGCGTGAGCGCCGTGTTCGGCCTGGCCGGGCTCATCCCGTTCGTGCGCTACCTGGTGCTGCTCTGGACGGACAGCGGCGGCAACCACCTGCAGTCGCTCATCCTCGGCGTGACGCTCGTCATCGCGGCCCTGCTGTCGATCACGATCGGCGTCGTCGCGGACCTCACCCGCCTCAACCGGACCCTGGCCGAGGAACAGCTCGACCTGCAGAAGCTGCAACGCTACGGTGACTGACCGTCGTCCTGTCACGCGGGGCGAGGCACTGGCGGTCGCCGCGGTGACCCTCGTGTTCGTGGTCGTGCTGTGCTGCTTCGCCGTGGTCACGCGCCCCTACGACGCGGCCGACGAACTCGCGCACTTCGACGCCGTGATGCAGCTCGCGCTCGGCAACGGGTGGGGCACCCCGGGGACCGTGCACGTGCTGAACGCCGTCGAGGCGAGCATCACCTCCCCGTCCACGGCCACCGCGACCTGGGGCGACCTGCTCCGCGCGTACCCGGGTGCCACGAGCGACGCGGTCGACCAGATGACCCAGCACCCGCCGACCTGGTACCTCGTCGGCGCCGGTCTGCTCCGGCTGGTCGGCTTCCGCGACCTGCTGTGGTCCGATGCGTTCCTGCTCGTCCGGTTCCTCGACGTCGCGGTGGTCGCCGCCCTGCCCGTGGTGTCGTGGGCGACCGTCCGTCGGCTCACCGGGTCGCCCCGCGCCGCCGTGGTCGGTGCCGCGGCGGTGCTCGCCGTCCCGCAGGTCGCAGCGGTCGGGAGCGTCGTGACGAACGACGCCCCGGTGCTGCTGCTCGCCGGGCTCGTCACCCTCGTCACCGTCCGGGTGCTCACCGGCGACGACCGGCGCCGCACCCTCGTCCTGCTCGTCCTGCTGCTCGGCGCGCTCGTCTGGATGAAGGGCACCGGCCTGCCCGCGGTCCCCGTCGTCCTGCTCGCGGTCCTGGTCGCCGGACGCCGGGCCGGCTGGCGGTCGGCGGTCCTCCGAACGGTGGTCGTCGGCGCCGGCACGGTGCTCGTGGGCGGGTGGTGGTGGATCCGGAACGTCCTGGTCTTCGGCCGACTCCAGCCGGACGGCTTCGTCGGCCGCTCGACCGCGGGCTTCCCGCCCGGCCGCGGGCCCGACCTCGCCGAGTTCACGCAGGTGAGCTGGGACACCATCACGCGCACCTTCTGGGGCAGCACCGGGCACAACGCCGGGCACGCCGTCTCCCCGTTCCTGAGCGACGTCGCGACGGTGCTCTGCGTCGTCGTGCTCGTCGCCTTCGCGTTCCGCCGTGGCCGGACGTTCGTCCCGGCCCTGCTCCTCGCGGTGTTGCCGCTCCTGCTCGTGCTGCTGCAGACGGCGACCACGTGGTCGTCGTACCTGCGCACCACGGGCGTCAACGGCACCCAGGGGCGCTACTACTTCCCGGCCCTCGTCGCGCTCGTCGCGCTCAGCGCGCTGGCATGGAGCCGGCTACCCCGGACCGAGGCCGGACGTGGTCGACTCGCGACCGGACTCGTCGTGACCTCGCTGGTCGTCGCGGTGTACGGCGTGTGGTTCCAGTGGCGCGTCAGCTGGGAGGGCGGGACGATCCTGGTCACCCCCGGTGGCGTGGAGGCCTTCGCCGAGCGGGGGCCGGTGCCCCCCGGCGTGGTGCTGGTGCTCGTGGTCCTGCTGGTCGTCGGCGCCGTGACGGCGGGCGCGCTCGCGCGGCGCGTCACCCGGCCCGTCGCACGCCCGGTCCCCGCTCCGGTCGGGGTCGACGCGTGATCCGGGTGCGGACGACCGTCGCCGTCCTCGTCGCCGTCACCCTCGTCTGGGTCGCGGTGCTGACGACGTGGGCGCTCGTGACCCCCGTGTTCGGCGCGCCGGGCGAGACGGACACGGTGGACGCGGTGTTCCGCTCCGCGCTGGGTCTCGGCTGGCCGCCGCCCGGGTCGATGCACGCCCTCGCGGCGTCCCGGTGGGTGGTCGACCACCCGCTCGACCGGTCGACCTTCGGCGCGGTCCTCGCAGCGCACCCGGGCGAGACGGACGTCGTGAACCCGCTGTCCCAGAACCCGCAGACCTGGTTCCTGGCCACCGGGGCAGTGCTCCGGCTGCTGCACCTGGAGTCGCTGCGGTGGGACCTCGCCGTCCTCGCGCTCCGGCTCGTCGACGTCGTGCTGATGGCGCCGCTCCCCCTCCTGGTGTGGGCGACGGCGCGACGGCTCACCGCCTCGCGGGCGGTCGCCCTCACGGCCCCGGTCGTGCTGCTCGCGATCCCGAAGGCCGCGCAGTTCGGTGCGGCCGTCACGGTGTGGACGACACTCGTCCTGCTCGCGGCCGTGGCCGTCTGGCTGGCGGCACGGGTGCTCACGGGCGACCGCTCGTGGTGGGCGTCGGTGGGGCTCGCAGTCGTCGCCGGGGTGACCGCGACCGTGCACGCGATCGGGCTCCTGCTGCTCGTGTTCGCCGTCGTGGTGCTCCTCGTCGCCCGCCGACCGCTGCGCCGCCGACTCGTCGACGCGGCAATCGCCCTGCTGGCCGGTGCCCTCGTCGGCGCGGTGTTCTGGCGGAGCCTCCGGAGCGGATGGCTGCCGGACGGTGCCCCGAACACCGGGAGTCCGGCGGAGGACGTGCCCGGCGGGCTCAACGTCGGTACCTTCCTCGACGTGCAGTGGCGGGGCGGGATCGGCTCGTTCTGGGGCTCCCTCGGACTCGAGACCTACGGACTCACCCCGCCCCTGGTCACCGGCCTGTCCGTCGTGTCGCTCGGTGTCCTCGCCTGGGCGGCCCTGCGCCGCGACCGTTCGCTCCGGCCGGCCTGGGCCGTCCTCGTGTGGCCCGGGCTCGTGGTCGTCGCCACGCTGGTGTACGCCTGGCGCAACGCGCTCGTGGACGGCCAGATCGCGACCGCCAACGGCAGCGTCCTGCTCGTCGCCGCGCCCGCCCTCGCCGCAGCGTTCGCGGTCAGCGCGGCGACGCTGCTCGACCACCGACGACACCGTCGTGTCGCAGCGATCGTCGCGACGGTGGGATCGCTCCTCGTCGCGGCGTACGGACTCGCGGTCGGGATCGCCGGCCCGTACCAGGAGGGCAGCCTGACGCCCTCGATCGCCGGGTACCGGGCCCTCGCCGCCACGACGCCGCTCGGCACCCGGCCGTTGGCCGTCCTCGCGGTCGTCACCCTCGCCGCCGCGGTCGTCCTCGTCGTGCTGGTGGCCCGGCTGCGCCCCGAGCCCGCCACCACCGCCACTGCCACCGCCAGCGGCACCGCCACCGCCGGCGGCGTCGCCGCCGGTGACGAGCCGGGCCCGACGGGGGCCCCGGGCCTTGGCCGGACCGAGGCCCCGCTAGACTCACCGCCGACCGTCGAACCGACCAGAAGGAACAACGCGTGAAGATCCTCGTCACCGGAGGGGCCGGCTTCATCGGCTCGAACTTCGTCCGCCGCACGCTGCAGGACGCCTACCCGGGCCTCGAAGGCGCCGACGTCGTCGTGTACGACGCCCTGACCTACTCGGGCAACCTCGAGAACCTCGCGCCCGTCGCGGACTCCCCCCGCTACTCCTTCGTGCAGGGCGACATCACCGACGCCGCGAAGCTCGACGAGGTGGTCCCGGGCGTCGACGCGATCGTGCACTTCGCCGCCGAGTCGCACGTCGACCGTTCGGTCCGCGACTCAGGCATCTTCGTCGAGACCAACGTCGTCGGCACCCAGCGCCTGCTCGACGCCGCGCTCCGCCACGGCACCGAGCGCTTCGTGCACGTCTCCACGGACGAGGTCTACGGCTCGATCAGCGAGGGCTCCTGGGCCGAGGACCGCCCGCTCGAGCCGAACTCGCCGTACTCGGCGTCCAAGGCCGGCAGCGACCTGCTCGCCCGCAGCTACCACCGCACGCACGGCATGAACGTGTCGATCACGCGGTGCTCGAACAACTACGGGCCGTACCACTTCCCCGAGAAGGTCATCCCGCTGTTCGTCACGAACCTGATCGACGACAAGCACGTCCCGCTGTACGGCGAGGGCAACAACATCCGCGACTGGCTGCACGTCGACGACCACACCCGCGGCATCGCGATGGTGCTCGTCGGGGGCCGCGCGGGCGAGGTCTACAACATCGGCGGCGGCACCGAACTCACGAACAAGGAGCTCACCGGCATGCTGCTCGAGGCCACCGGCAAGGACTGGTCGTACGTCGACCGCGTCCAGGACCGCCTCGGCCACGACCTCCGCTACTCCGTCGACATCTCGAAGATCCAGGCCGAGCTCGGCTACGAGCCGCAGGTGCCGTTCGAGCAGGGCCTGGCCGACGTCGTGCAGTGGTACCGCGACAACCGTGCGTGGTGGGAGCCCCTCAAGGAGCGCGCAGCCCTCGCATGACCCGTTACCTGATCACCGGCGCCGCCGGCATGCTCGGCCGGGACCTGCAGCAGGCCCTGGCCGGGCGTGACGTCACCGCGCTGTCCCGCGCCGACCTCGACGTCACGGACGAGCATGCGGTCGCCGCGGCCGTCGCCGGTCACGACGTCGTCATCAACGCCGCCGCCTACACCAAGGTGGACGACGCCGAGTCGCACGAGGACGACGCGTTCGCGGTCAACGCGCGCGGGCCCGAGGTCCTCGCCACGGCCGCCGTCGCCGCGGGCGCGAAGCTCGTGCACGTGTCGACCGACTACGTGTTCGACGGCAACGGCACGTCCCCCTACGCCGAGGACGAGCCGACCGATCCGATCGGTGCCTACGGCCGCACGAAGGCGGCCGGCGAGGACGCCGTCCGGCGGATCGCGCCGGACTCGTCGTACATCGTCCGCGCCGCATGGCTGTACGGCGCGGGCGGTCCGAACTTCGCGAAGACCATGATCCGCCTCGCCGGCTCGCACGAGACGGTCAGCGTCGTCACGGACCAGGTCGGACAGCCGACGTGGACCGCGGACCTGGCCCGACAGATCGTCGCGATGCTCGACGCCGACGCACCGGCCGGTACCTACCACGGGACGAACGGCGGCCAGGGTTCCTGGCTCGACTTCACGAAGGCGATCTTCACCGAGGTCGGCCTCGACCCGGAGCGGGTCCTGCCGACCGACAGCTCGGCCTTCGTCCGACCCGCACCCCGTCCCGCCTACAGCGTCCTCGGACACGACGGGTGGGCCCGAGCCGGCATCGCGCCGATGCGCGACTGGCGCGAGGCGCTGCACGCGGCGGCGCAGGACGGCGTGCTCACCGCGTGACCTCCGTGACGTCCCTCGTGGTGGGCGGCGGCGGGTTCCTCGGGACCGCGGTCGCCGACGCGCTCCGGCGCGCCGGCGACCAGGTCGTCGTCCCCTCGGTCCCGTGGAGAGAACCCGACCGCGCCGCCCGGGTCCTCGGGGACACCGTCCACGCACTCCGCTCGGGCAGCACGCCGTGGCGACTGGTCTGGTGCGCGGGCACCGGCATCGTGGCCAGCGGCGACGACGCCTTCGAGACCGAACGGCTGCTCCTCGACGCTGCGCTCTCGGACGGCTCCCCCGCGCGTGCGCCGGGGACGGTCTTCTTCGCGTCGTCCGCCGGCGCGACGTACGCCGGTTCGACGGCTCCGGACGACGAACCGTTCGACGAGCGCACCGTGCCCCGCCCGCTCGCACCGTACGGGACGAGCCGCCTCGTCGCCGAGGACCGCTTCCGGAGCTGGACCGCCGCGACCGGCGCGCGCCTGCTCATCGGACGGATCGCCAACCTCTACGGCCCCGGGGCGAACCTCCGGAAGCCGCAGGGGCTCGTCTCACAGCTCGCCCTGGCGCACCTCGAGCGCCGGCCGAGCACGGTGTACGTACCCTTCGACACGACGCGCGACTACCTGTACATCGACGACGCCGCGGAGATGGTCCTCGAGGCCCTGCGAGCCGTGCAGACCACGCCCGCCGGCACCACCGTCGTCAAGGTCTTCGCGTCGCAGCAGGGACGCACCATCACCGAGGTCGTCGAGGCCGTCACGGCAGCCATCGGCGCACCGCTCGACGTCCGGACCGGGGACCACGGCTCCGCGGCCGCGCAGGCACGACGACTGCGGTTCCGGTCGGTCGTGCTGCCGGAGGTCGACGACCGCGTCCAGCTGTCCTTCGACGAGGGCGTCCGCCGCACCGTCGCCGCCGTGCGCGCTGCGGTGCCGGCTCGGTCCGAACCGCCCCGCCCCGTCCCGACCCCCGACGACCGAGAGTCCGCATGACCACCGCCACCGCAGCCCGCCGCTCCCGGACGGAACGTCTCCGGACGTGGTTCCGGACCCACCCCTGGGCAGGCCCGACCGTGCTCGCCGCGACGGTCTTCATGCTCGCGGCCTCCGTCGCCCGCGCGTTCACGTACCCGCCGCTCAACGGTGGCGACGAGCCGGCGCACCTGGACTACGTGCTGTCCGTGTGGCAGGGGCACCTGCCGGTCTTCGAGCAGGGCATCACGCACCACGCCCCCTTCGGCGCGACCACGCCGGTGCAGTGGGTCTCGCAGCACCCGCCGCTCTACTACCTGCTGCTCGCCCCCGTCGTGGGTCCGATCTGGGACGCGGGCCACCCGCTCGTGGCCGTGATCGCCGGGCGCCTGGTGAGCGGACTGATGGCCGGCGCGGTCGTCGTCGCCTCGGCTTGGGCCGCCTGGCGCTGCTTCCCGGGTGCTCGTCGACTGCCCGGCGGCGTCGCGGTGGTCACCGCGATGGCCGGGATGCTCGTGCAGCAGGGTGGGTCGATCTACAACGACGTGCTGTTCGTGCTGTGGTCGGTGCTCGCCTGCGGCATCGCGGGCGCGGCCCTCCGGACGGGCGTCGGCCCCCGCCTGCTCGTCGGTGCGGTGCTGGTCGGCGCTGCCGGTATGACGACGCGGCTGTCGTTCGTGCTCTGGCTCGTCGCGCTCGTCGTCGCGGTGGCGCTGGCGAGGCACGTGCGGCTCGGACGGTTCTCCGGCGTCCCGGCACGGGTCGTCGCCGCGGTCCTGCCGGTGGTGGCCGCCGGTGCCGCGTCCGGCTGGTTCTGGCTGCACAACAAGGCGACCTCGGGCAACTTCAGCGGGAGGCACGCCGACTGGGGCATCGAGAACATGGGCCGGGTGGTCCGTCCGATCCGGGAGGTCGCCCTCGACGGGACCTTCTGGACGTCGCTGTACGGCATCTACCGCGGTGTCCTCCCGCAGACGGACCGGACCCAGTGGTTCCTGATGGTGCTCCCGATGGTGCTCGCGGCCGTCGTCGGGGTCACGCTCGTGGTCCGTGCGCGCCGCACACCGTCCGCCGCCCCGACCCGGAGCGGAGCCCGTGAGCGACGACGGGACCGGACCGCCCTCGGGCTCCTCGTGGCGATGTTCGTCGTCGTCACCGTGCTCCTCAGCGTCACCGAGATCGACTACGTCCACGGGGGCGGTGCCGCGAACACGCGGTACGCCCTCACGGTCCTGCCCGTCATCGCGATGACGATGGCAGCCGGATTGACGGGCTGGCGTCGCACCTCCGGAGTCCTCGTGACCGTGTGGATCGCGGGCGCGTTCATCCCGTACTGGTCGCTCGTCGACCTGCACGTCGTCGGGATCGTGCCGCACGCCGCGCGTGTCGTGCAGGCGATGTTCGCACTGTCCGTCGTCGCGGCGGTCGGCTGTGCGGTCTCGGCCTTCCTCGACGCGCGCAGGCCGACGGACGCGACACCCACCAGGAGCGCGACGATCGCCACGGACACGACACCTGCCGCGGACGCGTCACGCGCCGCGGACACGGTCGGGACGTCCGGCCCGGACCGCGGCGCGTCCGCGGCTCAGACCCCGCGCGCCTCCCGCAGCAGCGACCGGTAGCGGTCCGCGACCGCCGGCACGGTGTGCGCCTGGGCGGTGCGCGCCGCGGCCGCACCGAGCCGGCGCACCAGGTCCGCGTCCCCGAGCAGCCGCTCCAGCGCGGTGGCCAGCGCCGCCGGGTCCCCCGGGGGCACCAGCAGGCCGTTCTCGCCGTCCTGCACCACGTCGACGATGCCGGGGACCGCCGACGCGACGACCGCACACCCGGCGGCCATCGCCTCCAGCAGAGCCACCGGCAGACCGTCGCGGTCGCCGTTGGCGGCCGGGACCGACGGGTACAGGGCGATGCCAGCCCGGGCGTACTCGGCTGCCAGATCGTCCTTGCCCTTCGCACCGCCGAACGTGACGCCCGACCCGGCGCGGGACTCGAGTGCTGCGCGGAGCGGTCCGTCGCCGACGACGACCGTCCGCTCGGGACGGGCCCCGACCCGGTCGAGCGCGTCGAGCAGGACGACGGCGCCCTTCTTCTCAACCAGCCGGCCGACGAACAGCACCCGGCGCAGGTCGCGGGTCTCGGTCGCCGTGGCGCGGGTGATCGGGTCGAGGTCGACGCCCATCGGGACGACGTGCACCTGGTCGTCGCGCGCGCCGAGTCGCGCGAGCTCTCGAGCCATGTCCGTGCTCATGCAGGTCACGGCGGCCGCGTTCCGCACGACGGCACGCTTCACGGCCTGGAGGACCGGGGTGCGCAGGGCGTACAGGTCGCCGCCCAGCGTCGTCACGACCCGCGGCAGGCCGCCGAGCACGAGACGCCCGACGGCACCCTGCGGGATGATCCAGTGCAGCAGCGCGACGTCGGGCTGCACGCGCCGGCGTTCGCGCACGAGCGCGGCCGCCATCGCGAGGAAGAACGAGGGGACCTGGGCCCACCGCGTGCGGTCGGCGCGGAGGTTGTCCACGATCGCGCCGTCGGCCAGGTCCTGCCAGCGTGCCGGGAAGTAGCGGTAGCGGCGGACCTCGACGTCGCCGATCCACTGGTGCCGCCGGGCGCCGCGGGTCATCGGGGCGACCACGACGACGCGGTACTCGTCCGTCAGCGCGGACGCCAGGTCGAGCACGAAGCCGGGGGTCCCGTCGCCGGCCTCGGCCGGGAAGGTCGACGCGGCGACGAGCAGGGTCGGGCGGGCTGGGTCGGTGGGCATGCGGCGCGCTCGCTTAGAGTGGTCGATCGATGGACGCACGACAGCCTACGGGGTCGACCGGCTCGCCCTCCGAACCGCCCACACCGCCCGCACCCGACACCGTCGTGCCTCGGGCCGGACGCCGCGAGCGGGTCCTGACGGTCGTCAAGTGGGTGGTCGCGGCCCTCGCGGTGGTGCTCCTCGTGGTCGGGGTCGCGCGCCAGTGGGACGACATCACCACCGACTTCGCGAAGCTGGACGCGCTCACCGTGTCGGTCGGGGTCGTCGCGACGCTCGTGGCGCTCGTCGCGAACATGCTGTCCTGGCGGGCGATGATGGCCGCGACCGGTTTCCGTGTCCGACTCGCTGCTGCTGCGTCGATCTTCTTCGTCGGACAGCTCGGCAAGTACATCCCCGGGGGCGTGTGGTCGATCGCCGCGCAGGCCGAGCTCGGCCGGGCCCACGGGCTGCAGCGCACCGGCAGCGCGGTCGCGTCGCTCGCGTCGATGCTCGTGAGCATGGTGACCGCCGCGCTCGTGGGCATCGTCGCCCTGCTCGCCTCCGCGAACGACGGCCTCGCGCACTACTGGTGGCTCGCGATCGTCGTCGTCGTCGGACTCGTCGCCCTGACCCCGCCGGTGCTCGGTCGGCTCATCGCCCTCGCCTTCCGCCTGCTCCGACGACCGCCGCAGGACATCGTGCTCGGGTGGGCCGGGACCGCCGGGTCGATGGCCTGGTCGGTCGTGATGTGGCTCGCGTACGGCGTGCAGGCGACCTTCGTCCTCCGCGTGTTCGGCGCCGACTCGCCCTCGGTGTTCGCCGTCGCGACCGGGGCGTACGCGGTGGCGTGGCTGGTCGGGTTCCTCGTGGTCGTCGCTCCCGCCGGCCTGGGGCCCCGTGAGGGCGTCCTGGTCCTGCTGCTGGCCGCGGTCGTCCCGCCGGGTGGCGGCGCGGCACTCGCCCTCGCGGTCGTGAGCCGCGTGTTCATGACGCTGGGGGACGTGCTGCTCGCCGCGGTCGGGGCGGCGCTCGCCCAGCGGCACCGGCGGAGCACGGCGGCCGCCGTGCCCGCCGGGGAGCGTCCGGGTACGCACTGATATCGTCGGCGGACGGGTCGAGCGCACCACCTCGACCCAGCACGCCGAACCCGAGGAGCCACCCGAGATGACCACCCTGCGCGTGATCGTGGACCAGGTCATCGCCCCGGTCCCCGGGGGCATCGGTCGGTACGCGGAGGAACTCACCCGACAGCTCATCGCGACCGCGCCGTCCGGGTGCGACGTCGAGGGCATCGTCTCCGCCGCGCCGCCCGCAGATCTCGAACGCGTCCGGACGCTCCTGCCCGGACTGGCCGACCTGCAGCGCCTCACACTCCCCCGCCGCGAACTCGCCCTGGCGTGGCAGGGCGGGCTGGCGCACGGCGCGTCGCACGGCATGGTGCACGCCCCGAGCGTGCTGGCACCGCTGGTCCGGCACGACCGTTCGCTCGAGCCGGGACGCCAGACCGTCGTCACGGTCCACGACACGGTGCCGTGGACGCATCCCGAGACGCTCACGCCGCGTGGCGTGCACTTCCACCGTGCGATGGTGAAGCGGGCCTTCCGGCACGCCGACGCCGTCGTCGTCCCCACCCACGCGGTCGCTGCCGATCTCGACGCGGTCCACCCGTTCGGCGACCGGCTCCGGGTGATCGGCGGTGCACCGAGCGGCCGGCTGCGGGTCCCGGTGGACGCCGACCTCCGCGCCGAGCGCCTGGGGCTGCCCGAACGCTACGTGCTCGCGGTCGGCACGCTCGAGCCCCGGAAGGGCCTCGCCCACCTGATCGAGGCGATGGCACTCGAGCACGCTCCGCAGGACGTCCCGCTCGTGATCGCCGGCCCGGACGGTTGGGGCGACGTCGACGTGCACGGGACCGCGGAGCGCGTCGGCCTCGCCCAGGAGCGCGTGAAGGTCCTCGGGCGGATCGACGACGCCGACCTCGCGGTCGTGTACGACCGGGCGACGGTGTTCGTCTTCCCGAGCCTGGCCGAGGGGTTCGGGCTGCCGGTCATCGAGGCGATGAGCTTCGGCACCCCGGTGATCCACTCCGACGACGCCGCGGTCCGCGAGGTCGCGGCGGACGCCGGGGTCACCGTCGCACGCGATCCGCGGGAGTCCTACGCGGAACGGCTCGCCCAGGCCGTCTACCAGGTCGTCGAGGACCGGACGCTCGCCGCGCAGCTGGCCGTCGCCGGACCCGACCGCGCCCGGATGTTCGACTGGCGGGACTCCGCCGCCGAGACCTGGCAGCTGCACGCCGACCTCTGACCGCGTGTCCGTCGGCACGGGCGCCGGAGCGCCTGCGAGGATCGCAGCATGACTCCTCGCCTGCCGCTGCTGACCGGTGCCCTCGTCCTCGGGATCGCCACCACGACCCTGCTGGCGGGCTGCTCGGGTGACGACCGCCCGACGCCGAGCGGCTCGGCGTCGGCCTCGGCGTCGCGGACGGCCGGGGCGACGCCCTCCACCGGGTCCGGGTCGTCCAGCTCCCCGTCCGCGGTCCCGAGCGACGACCAGACCGGGTCCGCCGACGACGGCACCGGCCCGGGGACGGGCAACGGCAGCGGCGTCGAGACCCCGGAGCGCATCGACTGGTCCACGATCACACAGCAGGGCATCGCGGTCGCCGGGGGCGGCTCCGTCGTCTCGCTCGCCGGCACCGGCGACCTCTGGACCGTCGTCGTCGCGGGTCCGGACGGGTCCCGGACGCAGGCCGTGGTGTCGGCCACGCTCGGGCGCGTGACATCGGGTCCGTTCCCGAAGGACGCCGATGCGGCGACGAAGGCCGCCGACGTCGCCCGGATCACAGCGCTCCGGACGGATGCGGCAGCGGCTGCCGCCGCGGCGACCGGGAGCGCCTCGGGCGCGCAGCTCGTGAGCCTCACCCTCGGTGGGTCGGGCAGTGCGCCCGTGTGGACGGCGACGCTGTCCGAGGGCGGCGCGACGAAGACCGTCACCGTCGACGGCACCACCGGCGCCGTCGCGGGTTAGCGCGCTTCGCGGAGCGCGCGGGCCTTCTGCTCGACGAGCCGCTCAAGCCCCTCGGCGTACTCGGCCAGCCGCGTCGCGACCGCCGGATTGGCCGACCCGATGATCCGCGCTGCCAGGAGGCCCGCATTCGCCGCACCGTTGATGGCCATCGTCGCCACCGGGATGCCCGCCGGCATCTGCACGATCGACAGCAGGGAGTCGAGACCGTCGAGCCGCGCGAGCTGCACCGGCACGCCGATCACGGGGAGCGTCGTCATCGAGGCGACCATGCCCGGCAGGTGTGCGGCACCTCCGGCTCCGGCGATGACGACCCGGATGCCGCGTCCGGCGGCCTCGCGTGCGAAGCGCGTCATCTTGTCGGGCGTGCGATGGGCCGAGACGACGTCCACCTCGGTCGCGATCCCCAGCTCCGTGAGGATGTCGGCGGCCGGGCGCATGGTGGGCCAGTCGGAGTCCGACCCCATGATGATCGAGACGAGCGGGGCTGTGGCGGTGGCGTCGGTCACGCGACGAGCCTAGCGCCGGCCCTCGGTCCTCCGCCGGTCAGTCGTCGAAGTGCGCCGCAGCGGCCCGCGTCCGGTACACGACGTCGTCGAGGTCCTCCCCGAGCACCGTCACGTGCCCGACCTTCCGCCCCGGGCGCGGAGCCTTGCCGTAGAAGTGGTACTTCGCCTCGGGGAACGCCTCGAGCGCGCCCGGGTACCGCGCTGCGAGGTCGCCGTCCTCCGGTCCGCCGAGCACGTTGACCATCACGGCCGCGGGCGCGTGCATCCCGGTCGCGCCGAGGGGCAGGTCGAGCACCGCACGCAGGTGCTGCTCGAACTGGCTCGTCGTCGCGCCGTCGATGGACCAGTGGCCGGTGTTGTGCGGACGCATGGCGAGCTCGTTGATGAGCACGCGGTCGTCGGCCGTCTGGAACAGCTCGACGGCGAGCACGCCCGTGACGTCGAGCTCCTCGGCGATGCGGACCGCGATCGACTCGGTCAGGTCGGCGAGGTGCCCCGCCGAGGCCGGAGCCGGCGCGAGGACCTCGGCGCAGACGCCGTCGCGCTGGACGGTCTCGACGAGCGGCCACGCGACGACCTGTCCCGAGGGGCGCCGAGCCACGGACTGGGCGAGCTCGCGGGTGAACGGGACGAGCTCCTCGACCAGGAGCGCCTGGTCGCCCGCGGCCTCGGCGACGGCGGTGAACCAGTCGTCGACCTCGGCGGCGTCGGCGACGACCCGCACGCCCTTGCCGTCGTAGCCGCCACGCGGGGTCTTCACGACCGCGCGACCGCCGTGGTCGGCCAGGAAGTCAGCGAGCTCGCCGGCGTCGTGCACCGCAGCCCAGTCGGGCACGGGGAGTCCGAGCTCGCTCAGCCGGCGACGCATCGTGATCTTGTCCTGCGCGACGGCGAGGGCGGACGGACCCGGGTGGACCGCCACGCCGGCGTCGACGAGGGCGCGCAGGACCTCCTGCGGCACGTGTTCGTGGTCGAAGGTGACGACGTCGACGTCCTGCGCGAAGGCGAGGACCGTCGCGGCGTCGTGGTAGTCGCCCTCGTCGGTGGCCGCGATCGCCGCCGACATGCCCGGCCCCTCTGCGAGCACCCGGATGTCGAGTCCGAGCTCGACGGCCGCGGGGACCATCATCCTGGCGAGTTGCCCGCCACCGACCACACCGACACGCAACGCCATGCTGAACGTTCCTTCCGGGCTTCCGGGCGATCCGGCAGAGCCGCCCGTCTACACTCTTCCGAGGCCACACTGCGGCCCCGCCGATCGACTCGATCGGCCGGTACAACTCTACGGAATCCGGGAGGCCCCGTGCGGCGACTCATCGCACAGCTGGCACGCTTCGGCATCGTCGGCGCGGTGGGCTTCGTGGTCGACCTCACCGTCTTCAACGCCCTGCGCGCCACGGTGTTCTCGCCGGACGAGATCCACTCCGGGCCGTTCTGGGCGAAGGTCTGCTCGACGGTCGTCGCGATCTTCGTGAACTGGATGGGCAACCGGTACTGGACGTTCCGGAACCAGCGTCGGTCGGTCGCGGCGAAGGAGGGCGTCGAGTTCCTCGTCGTGTCCCTCGGCGGCATGGCGATCTCGCTCGGCTGCCTCGGGATCTCGCACTACGCCCTCGGGTTCACGTCCGCCCTGGCCGACAACATCTCCGGCAACGTGATCGGCCTCGTGCTCGGCACGGCGTTCCGGTTCTGGCTCTACAAGGTCTGGGTGTACCACCCCGACCGCGTCGCCCGCGAGGGCGAAGCGACGGACGGAGCGGTCGCCGACACCGTCGACGACCGCACCGTCACCCGCTGACCGTCGGGCGCTGACGGTCGGGCGCTGACGGTCGGGCGCGCTCAGCGCCCCATGCCCCGCACGGTGAAGCCCGCGGCCGTCCACGCGTCGCGGTCCAGGCAGTTCCGACCGTCGAGCACGACCGGGGCGGCCACGAGCTCGGCGACCGCCGTCGGGTCGAGCTCGCGGAACTCCGACCACTCGGTCAGGACGAGCACGAGCTCGGCGTCCCGCAGCGCCTCGACCGCGGAGTCGACGTAGGTCAGCTCCGGGTGCACCCGCGCGGCCGTGTGGTTCGCCGCCGGGTCGTACGCGGCCACGGTCGCGCCGAGTTCGGTCAGCCGGGCCGCGATGTCGAGCGCCGGCGAGTCGCGGACGTCGTCCGAGTTCGGCTTGAACGCGAGCCCGAGGACCGCGACGCGCCGCCCCGCGACGGACCCGCCGAGGAGCTCGCCCGCGAGCGTGACGACGTGCGCCCGACGACGGAGGTTGATCGCGTCGACGTCGGCGAGGAAGGCCAGCGACTCCCCCACGCCGAGTTCGTCGGCGCGGGCCTGGAACGCGCGGATGTCCTTCGGCAGGCAGCCGCCGCCGAAGCCGAGCCCGGCGTTCAGGAACTTGCGGCCGATCCGGTCGTCGTGGCCGATCGCGTCGGCGAGCGCGGTGACGTCGGCACCGGCGACCTCGGCGATCTCCGCCATCGCGTTGATGAACGAGATCTTCGTCGCGAGGAACGCGTTCGCGCTGATCTTCACGAGCTCGCTCGTCGGCATGTCGACCACGAGTCGCGGGGTGCCGGCGGCCAGCGCCCGGGCGTAGACCTCGTCGAGGACGGCGACGGCGCGCTCGCCCTCGGCACCGTCCGGGACGCCGTACACGAAGCGGTCGGGCGAGATGGTGTCCTGCACGGCGAAGCCCTCGCGGAGGAACTCGGGGTTCCACACGAGCGTGGCACCCGGGACGGCGTCGGACACCTGCGCGGCGAGTCGCGCGGCGGTCCCCACGGGCACGGTCGACTTCCCGACGACCAGGTCGCCCGCGGACAGGTACGGCAGCAGCGCCTCGACCGCGGCGTCGACGTACGTCAGGTCCGCTGCGCCGGTCGGGCCCTGCGGCGTCCCGACGGCGAGGAAGTGCACCTGGGACCCCGCGACCTTCGCCGTGTCGGTCGTGAACTCGATGCGGCCGGAGGCCAGTGCCTCGCCCAGGATCTCGGGGAGTCCCGGCTCGAAGAACGGGGCGTCGCCGGCGGCGAGCCGTTCGATCTTGCCGGGGTCGACGTCGATCGCGACGACCTCGTGCCCGAGCTTGGCCATGGAAGCGGCGTGCACGGCACCGAGGTACCCGCAGCCGATGACGGAGATACGCACGGGTCGACGGTACCGGACGCCGAGACACGAGTGCCCCTCGACGAACGGGCGGTCAGTACCCGCCGACGATGTCGTCCCAGTCCGGCTCGCGGTGTCGGCGCCGTGCCTCGTGCGCCTCGACCAGGTCGTGCAGCACGGCGACGACCAGGTCCGCGTGCGGGACGTCCCCGAGCACGACGGGCGTGTCGTCACCGGGGAACACCAGGACGTCGCCGGACCGCCAGACGCCCTGCAGTCCGCGTCGGCGCACGGTGACGTCGTACCCGCGCGAGTGCAGGAGCTCCCGCCGGGTGCGGGTGCCGAGTCCGTGCACGACGACGAGCCGCCGGGTGGTGACGACGTACCGCTCGGACATCCACCGGAACAGCGGGACGAGCCCGCCCAGGACCACGAGCAGGACGGTGACGGCGGCGACCACGACGTTGACCCAGGCGAGCTGGGCGCGGAACACCCCGAACCCGAACCCCCCGGCCGCGGCGACCAGGAGCACGAAGACCGCCGGGCGCACGAGCCGCCGTGCGTGCGGCCGGAGCCGCGCGACGACGCGTTCGGGCGGCGGCTCGGCGGTCATGCCGTCATGCATACCGCAGGTGGGTGAGGTCCCCCACCGCGACGCCCCTGGAGCGGCCGTCCCGATCCCGGATCGTGATCCGGCCGTCGTCGTCGATGCCGGTCGCCTCCGCCTCGACGACGGTCCCGTCGGGCAGCTCCAACCGGACGTGGCGACCGATCGTGCCGCACACCGCACGGACGCCGGACCGCACCGCCTGCGCGTCCGCAGCGCCGGCGACCAGGGCGGCCACCGCCTCCAGGACGGTCGTGTGGAAGACGGACAGGACGGCGTCGGCCAGCGCGGCCGCCCCGTCGGTCGCGCCCGCCACGGCGAGCGACGTCGCGGTCGGCGTCGGCATCGCGTCGGCGGGGATCGTCAGGTTGACGCCGGCGCCGACGACGACGCTGCCGTCGGACGCGACCTGGCAGAGGATGCCGCAGACCTTGTGGTCGTCGACGAGCACGTCGTTCGGCCACTTCACCGCGACCGTCGGGGCACCGGACGTGGGGACCCGGTCGGTCGGACGGGAGGCGCGCCCCGCGTCGTCCGCGCCCGGCAGCACCGCGGACACGGCGGTCCGCATCGCGGCCCCGGCGACGAGGGGCAACCAGCCGCGGTCGCGGTCCGACAGGTCGGCGCGGACGAGCAGGCTCGCGGCGAGCGTCTGCCCGGCCGGCGCGGACCAGCTGCGGTCGAGCCGCCCCCGGCCGGCGGTCTGGTCGAGCGTCGCGACGACGCTGCCGTGCGGCCGGTCGGCGGCGACGGCGAGCAGGTCCGTGTTGGTGGAGCCGGTCCGCTCCGGCGCCGCGAACGTGCCACCCGAGCCCTCGACGGCGGCGCGGGAGCGCGGGAAGGCGGACGTCGCGGGTGTGGACATGCACGCAAATGTACGGGCAGGAACCGTGGGGGTCCTCCAACCGGGGCCGTACGGCCCGCCGGTAGGGTGAGCGGGTGACCACAGGAGACACCCCCGACCTCTCGACGACGGCCGGTCGCCTCGCGGACCTGCGCGACCGCTACCACGAGGCCGTGACCGCCGCGGGCGAGGCCGCCATCGCGAAGCAGCACGCGAAGGGCAAGGGCACCGCCCGCGAGCGCATCGAGCAGCTCCTCGACGACAACTCGTTCGTCGAGTTCGACGAGTTCGTCCGCCACCGCACCACCGCGTTCGGCATGGACGCCAAGCGCCCCTACGGTGACGCCGTCGTCACCGGTGTCGGCACGATCCACGGCCGGAACGTCGCGGTGTACGCGCAGGACTTCACGGTCTTCGGCGGCTCCCTCGGCGAGGTCGCCGGCGAGAAGATCATCAAGGTGATGCAGCACGCGCTGAAGACCGGCGTGCCGATCATCGGCATCCTCGACTCGGGCGGCGCGCGCATCCAGGAGGGCGTCGTCGCGCTCGGCAAGTACGGCGAGATCTTCCGCCTGAACACCCAGGCGTCCGGGGTCATCCCGCAGATCTCGATCGTCATGGGCCCGGCGGCCGGCGGTGCGGTGTACTCCCCCGCCCTCACGGACTTCGTGATCATGGTCGACAAGACGAGCCACATGTTCGTCACCGGCCCGGACGTCATCAAGACCGTCACGGGCGAGGACGTTGGCTTCGAGGAGCTCGGCGGCGCGCAGACCCACAACGCGGTGTCCGGCGTCGCGCACTACCTGGCCGAGGACGAGACCGACGCGCTCGACTACGCCCGCTCGCTCATCGGGTTCCTGCCGGACAACAACCTCTCCGACGCTCCCGCGTACGACGTCCTGCCCGAGCTCGAGACCACCGACGCGGACCACGAGCTCGACACCGTCATCCCGGACTCCACGAACCAGCCGTACGACGTCACGACGATCATCGAGCACGTCGTCGACGACGGCGAGTTCCTCGAGGTGCAGCCGCTCTTCGCGCCGAACATCCTCGTCGGCTTCGGTCGGGTCGAGGGTCGCACGGTCGGCATCATCGCGAACCAGCCGCAGGCCATGGCCGGCACGCTGAACATCGACGCCGGCGAGAAGGCCGCCCGCTTCGTGCGGTTCTGCGACGCGTTCGGCATCCCGATCCTGACCCTCGTCGACGTCCCCGGGTACCTGCCCGGCACCGACCAGGAGTGGACCGGCGTCATCCGCCGCGGCGCGAAGCTGCTCTACGCCTACGCCGAGGCCACCGTCCCGCTCGTCACCGTCATCACCCGCAAGGCCTACGGCGGCGCGTACATCGTGATGGGCTCGAAGCAGCTCGGTGCCGACATCAACCTGGCTTGGCCGACCGCCGAGATCGCCGTGATGGGCGGTCAGGGCGCCGTGAACATCCTCTACCGCGCGGAGATCAAGCGCGCCGAGGAGTCCGGCGAGGACGTCGCCGCGGTGCGCGCGAAGCTCGCGAACGAGTACACCTACAACGTCGCGTCGCCGTACCTGGCGGCGGAGCGCGGTGAGCTCGACGGCATCATCCAGCCGCACGCCACCCGCGTGTCCGTCGTCAAGGCGCTGCGGGCGCTCAGGGGCAAGCGCGCGTCGCTGCCGCCGAAGAAGCACGGGAACATCCCGCTGTGAGCGGCAAGCACGCGGCGGCGGTCCCGACGGACGCCCCGGCGACCGTCGCGGACGTCCGTGTCGTGTCCGGCGACCCCTCGGCCGAGGAACTCGCCGCGGTCGTCGCGGTGCTGCAGCGTCAGGCCGACGAGGCCGCGGCGCTCGGTCGCGCCGAGGTCACCGTCTCCCCGCGCGCCGGGTGGGACGCCTCGGCCGCCGGTCTGCGGCAGCCGCTGCCGCACGGCCACGGGGCGTGGACGCGGTCCCTGCGCTGACCGCCACCGTCCGGACCACCCACAGACCCCCGCCGTTCACCGGCAGGGGTCTTGTGCTGACGGGGGTATCCGGGCGACGATGTACCCCTGTCCGTCCCCGGACACGCGGACACGCACCCCGCGGTGCGCTGGGCAGGTCGGGACGGTGTCGCGGCCGGTCTGCCCGCAGACGGGGGGCACGCAGCCCCGCCCGGGCCCGTCGTGGGCGAATTTGTCCCCCATAATGACGACTGACACGACGCTCGGCGACGGGCACACTAGTGCGTGTTCGGTGTCCTTCTACGAAGAACATCGCAGGTCGGTGGCCGACTAGGGTACGACGCCGCCGACCAGCTACGAGCCAGGGCGATATTCGGGTTGTCGCTCAGGCTCGGGTCGCGAACGGGCCGGTCCTCGGACCGGCCCGTTCCCCGTTTCCGTGATGCGGTCCTCACCGGCGGTGCCGGCCTCCGGCTTCAGCGCTGGTCGAGGGTCTCGTGCCGCGGGATCTCGAGCCAGACGACGACCGAGTCGTCCTCGTCCTCGTCGTCCTCGTCGTCGAGCCCGGCGCCGAGCGCGGCGGACTCGCTCGCGGCGGTGTCGAGCCGGAGCCCCACCACCGAGACCGCGGCGTCCGACCCCTCGGCGACGGTGCGCACGATCACGTTGTCGGCCTCCCGCGCCTGCCGCAGGGCCTCGGCGATCCGGGCGTGCACGCGTCGCAGGTCGTCGATCTCCAGGTCGTCCAGACCGCCGTCGTCGTGCAGCTGCACCGTGGCGCCGCGGCGACGGAGGCGCATCACCTCGTCGCGGACGTCGTCGGAGAGGAGCGACCGGCCGCGGATCTCGTCCCGGATCGCCTGCTCGAGGTGCAGGCACTCGTCGCGTTCGTCCGGGGTGAGGTCGCCACCGGACTCGATGACCCGCTCGAGCATCGGCAGGGCCATCCGCGTCGTCTGGCTGAGCCGGAACTGCCGCTCGAACACGTGGGCGTCCTGCGCCGCCTGCCAGTCGGCGGTCTCCTGCTCCGCCCGGACGAAGTCGCGCGTCACGCGCGTCGCCCGGTCCATGGCGACCGCGAAGCCCGTGGCGATCGCCACCCACGACAGGCTCCCGACGACCCCGAGGCTGCTGAGCGCCGGTCCGGGACCCGCCCACGCGACGACGAACACGGCCAGGAACCCGACGCCGACCCACGCGAAGGCGCGGCGCCCACGGACGGACAGGACCGTCATGAGCGTGCCGACCGCCGCGACCCACCACGTGGTGGAGGTCGACGCGGACCCGAGGTCGATGACGGGCGCCTCGATCACGGGCATGACGAGCGCCGTCGCGAGCGAGAAGCACGCTGCCCACACCGGGAGCGTCCGCCCCGGCAGGAAGATCGCGACGGCACTCGCGGCGGCGTAGAGCGCCATGCACGCGAGCACCGGGCCGATGTCGCTCACCCGTGGCAGCGACGCCAGGGCGAGGACGAGGTGGAACAGCGAGAAGAGCGCGGCGAGACCGATCGCGATCCCGGCGGGTAGCGAGACCCTCACGAGCGGCCTCCGGAGCTCCACGCGAGGCGGATGCGAGTGCCGGCGCCGGGGTTGCTCAGCACGAGTGCCGTGCCGTCGACGGCCTGCACGCGCTCGATGATCGAGCGGCGGACCCCGAGCCGGGCGGCCGGGACGGCGGCGAGGTCGAACCCGGCGCCGTCGTCACCGACCTCGACGTGCACCGACGCGCCCCGCTGCTCGATGCAGACCCAGCGCCGGACGTCCGGTCCGCCGGCGTGCTGCACGCTGTTCACCGCGGCCTGCAGTGCAGCCGAGGCGATCGCGTCCGCGGCGACGGCGGGCATCCGGAGCCCGCCGACGGGGGCGTCCCGCACGGTGACCGGCGCGCTGAGGGTGCCGAGGGCGTCGACGATGCGGTCCCGGAGCTCGAGGACGGACACAGGCGGTGCCTCGCCGGGCAGGTCCGCGGCCGCGGCGCCGAGGTGGTCGATCGCGTTCCGGGCCATCCGTGCCGCCAGGGCCTTGGCCTCGGGCGTCTCGGCACGCGCGGCGGACAGCAGGGTCGTGAGCACGCTGTCGTGCACGATCGCGTCGACCTGCACGCGCTCGACCTCGGTCGCGTGCTCCCGGATCGCGGATGAGTACCGCCGCACCGCGGTGGCCTGGGCGACGTCCACCGCCGCCGCGCGCCGCAGCAGGACGGCGATCACGAGCACCGCGCCACTGAGGATCATGGTGAAGGCCCCGTCGAGCAGCGCCTGCGGGCCACCCGACCCGCCGAGGGGCGAGAAGGCGACCCAGGCGTACACGGCGGGGACGAGCGCGGTGTAGACGATCGCCCGCCACGGCGCGAAGCCCATCGCGGCCGCGGTCGAGCCGACGGTGCAGAACCACCACGGCCACGGCTTCTCGGCCCCCTCGAGCGGGTGCACGACCGTGAGCGGCCAGGTCACCAGCACGACGAGGAAGAGCAGGGCACACACGATCTGGGCGATCTGCGCCAGCCGCTGCGCGAACGCCGACACCCCGACGAACAGGAAGGACGCGCCGAGCAGCCCCGCCGCGAGCGGACCCCAGAACGGGTCGAGCGACGGGAGCTGCTGCAGCACGTTCGGGACGTTGATCGCCCCGAAGCCGATCGCGGCGACCGCGATGAGGATCGCGAACGCCCGCTCGACCGATGCCTGCGTGATCGACGGCCGGACGCCACGCGCCGGGTCGACCCCGAACGGCGCGGGTTCGGCGAGCGTCGGCGCGGGCTCGGCCGCGGTGGCCACGGGTCAGCGACCGTCCGCGTCGGGGTCGATGCCCGAGTCGAGGCCCGGCAGGATGCCGTCCTCGACCGCACGACGGAGCAGGTCGACCTTGGTCGGCGCGGGACGGCCGACCTCGACGTACTTCACGCGGATGCGGTCGAGGTACTCCCGCGCGGTCGAGTACCCGATGCCGAGCTGCTGGGCGGCGAGCTTGAGCGGCAGGCCGGACGCGTACAGGTGCAGGATCTCCCGCTCCCGGCGGCCGAGCTGGGCCTTCGCGAAGTCACGGTCGGCGTCGATGGCGCTCGCCCACTCGAGGTTGTTGAGGACGTCGCCGCGTGCCACGGTCGCGACGGCGGCCATCACGGTCTTCGTCGCCGAGGACTTCGGGATGACGCCGGCGGCCCCTGCCGCCAGTGCCTCGCGGACGCTCGCCACGCGGTCGGCGATGGAGTGCACGAGGACCGCGGAACCGGTGCCCTGCACACCCTTCACGTTCGCCGTGACGGTCGAGCCGTCGCCGAGCGACAGGTCGAGGACGACGACGTCGACCTCACGCCCGTCGAGATGGTCGATGTACTCGCGGACGCTCGCGGCGGTGAGCACCACCTCGAAGCCCTCGTTCTGGCACGCCGCCTGGATCCCGAGTCGCACGGACTCGTGGTCGTCGACGATCGCGACGCGGACCGGTCTGGTCGCGAGTCCGGTCGCTCCGGTGCTGGTGTTCGTGTCTGCTGCCACGGTGGCCTCTCGTTCCGATGCGCGCCCAGCCCCTGATACTGGGAGCGATCACCGACCAAGGATACCCAGGATGCACCCAGCCACCGGGTTCCTGTGCACCGCGTCACGCAACCCGGCGTCACCCGACCTCAGGCGAGCGGCACCAGGCGCGCCACGGCCTCCAGGTGGTGCGTGTGCGGGAACAGGTCGAACGCCCGCAGCGCCTCGAGCCGGTACCCCAGGTCCGCGAACGTCGCGACGTCGCGCGCCAACGCGACCGGGTCGCACGCGACGTAGACGACCTGCGCCGGCTGGAGCGCGGCGATCTGCACGACGACCTCGCGCCCGGCGCCCGAGCGCGGCGGGTCGAGCACGACCGTGCCGGCGCGGAAGCGCTCCAGCTCGGGCCGGGACGCACCGGCGGCGGTCCGCGCGAGCCACCGGTCGACCCGGCCGGTCTCGGCACGGGCGCCGATCCACTCGGCGAGGTTCTCCTGCGCGTGCTCCGTCGCGCGGGGCGCGCTCTCGACGCTCGTGATGCGCGCCTTGGGCCCGACGACGTCGCCGAGCGCGGCGGCGAGCAGGCCGACACCGCCGTACAGGTCCAGGTGCTGCCCCTCCGGGTCGACGCGGTCGCGGTCGACCAGGTCCTGAACAGCCGCGGTCAGCACCGCCGGGGCCTGACGGTGGACCTGCCAGAAGCCCGTGTCGTCGACGGCGAACGCACGCTCCCCGACGAGCTCGCGCACCACGGTCGGCGCCTGCGTGTCGATCACGAGGCGGGCACCCTCGGCACCGCTCGGGGCGAGGACGTCCACGACCGACGCGCCTGGCAGCGCCCCGCGGCCGAGCGGTGCACTCCCCTGCACGACGTCGGTGACGAGCGGCAGCGAGGCCACCGGCACGACCGTGTGCGAGCGGGACGCGTACGGGCCGGCGGTGCCGTCCTCGTCGACGTGCAGCCGGACACGTGTGCGCCAGCCGAGACCGTTCGCCGCGTCGTCGCCGGGGGCCGCCTCGACCACGACGCCGTGCCCGAGCGCCTCGACGAGGTCCGTCCGGGCGAAGCGCGCGAAGGCGTCGACGAGCACGTCGTGCTTCAGCGTGCGCTGGTGGGCGAGTGCGATGTGTCCGAACTCGGCACCGCCCGCACGCACGGCCGGGTCGCGGTCCAGCGCGGCCTCGGGCCAGACGTGCTCCACGCGGTGCTCGCTCGGCGTGACGACCGACACCGTGTCAGCGCGCCAGAACGACTTCTTGCGGTCCTCGGTCACGCGGGCGACGACGCGCTCGCCCGGGACGGCGTCCGAGACGAACACCACGCGCCCCTCGTGCCGTGCCACCGAGATCCCGCCGTGGGCGATCCCGGTGACGTCGAGTTCGAGCAGCCTGCCGACGGATTCACCCATGGTTCGATGTTCCCATGCGTCTGTACCTCGCGAGTACGTCCCCCGCCCGCCGCGCACTCCTGGCGCAGACCGGCATCGAGCCGGTCCTCGTCGCCCCGGGCGTCGACGAGGACGCCGCGGTCGCCGCCGCTGCGGCTGCGCTGGGCCGGAACCTCACCGGTCCCGAGCTCGTCGCGATGCTCGCCGTCGCCAAGGCCGGCGCGGTCGCCGACGCACGGGTCGCCGGCTCCCCCGTCGACGGGTTCGTGTTCGGCGGCGACTCCGCCTTCGAGGTCGACGGCGTCCTGCACGGCAAGCCGCACGAGCCGGCGGTCGCCCGCGAACGCTGGCGGCAGATGCTCGCCGCCGGCGGCGGCACCCTGTGGAGCGGCCACTGCGTGGTGGACCGTCGCGCCGACCGGCCGGCGGACCCGGCCGCGTCCCGGACGGGAGGCACGGGGCGGGCCGGCACCGTGCCTCCCGTCCGGCAGGTGGACCCGTCGGACGGCGGGCCGCTCGGACCGGCCGGCCACCTGGGTGCGGTCGCGCCCGGTGGGTCCACGCTGGTCGCCGCCGGTGACCGCGTGGTCGCGGTCGACAGCGCGGTGCTCACGTTCGCCGACGACGTGTCGATGGACGAGATCGACGCGTACGTCGCGACGGGCGAACCGCTCGAGGTGGCGGGGGCGTTCACGATCGACGGACGGGCCGCGGCGTACATCACCCGGATCGACGGTGCGCCCTCGGCCGTCGTGGGCCTGTCGCTGCCGGTGCTCCGGTCGATGCTGCTCCGCGGGTTCGGCGTCGCGTGGCACGACCTGTGGTCGATGTAGACATCCACACTTGTTCGCCGCGGTTCTTTGTGGATGCCGGTCAATTCGGGCCGCCGTCGCACGAATACGCTGACTTACCATGCCCCGTATCAGCAAGGTCCTCATCGCGAACCGCGGCGAGATCGCCGTCCGCATCATCCGCGCGGCCCGCGACGCAGGCAAGGCATCGGTCGCGGTCTACGCCGACCAGGACCGTGACGCGCTCCACGCCCGCCTCGCCGACGAGGCGTACGCGCTGAACGGCACCACGAGCGCCGACACCTACCTCGTCATCGACAAGATCATCTCGGTCGCCCGACGGTCCGGCGCCGACGCCGTGCACCCGGGCTACGGGTTCCTCGCCGAGAACGCCGACTTCGCGCGCGCCGTGATCGACGCCGGGCTGACCTGGATCGGCCCGTCGCCCGAGTCCATCGAGCGCCTCGGTGACAAGGTCTCGGCCCGCCACGTGGCCGAGAAGGTCGGTGCGCCGCTCGCCCCCGGGACGATCGAGCCCGTGCAGGACGTGTCCGAGGTGTTCGACTTCGTCGACCAGGTCGGGCTGCCCGTCGCGATCAAGGCGGCGTTCGGCGGCGGCGGCCGAGGCCTGAAGGTCGTCCGCTCCCGCGAGTCGGTGGAGGAACTGTTCGAGTCCGCCACGCGCGAGGCCATCGCGGCGTTCGGCCGTGGCGAGTGCTTCGTCGAGAAGTACCTCGACAAGCCGCGCCACGTCGAGACCCAGTGCCTGGCCGACGAGCACGGCAACGTCGTGATCGTCTCCACGCGCGACTGCTCGCTGCAGCGTCGCCACCAGAAGCTCGTCGAAGAGGCCCCGGCGCCCTACCTGACGCCCGACCAGGAGACGCGGCTGTACGAGTCGTCGAAGGCGATCCTGCGCGAGGTCGGCTACGTCGGTGCCGGCACGTGCGAGTTCCTCATCGGCGCCGACGGCACGGTGTCCTTCCTCGAGGTGAACACCCGCCTGCAGGTCGAACACTGCGTCTCGGAAGAGGTGACGGGCATCGACCTCGTGCGCGAGCAGTTCCGCATCGCCGAGGGCGGCACGCTCGACTACGCCGACCCGGCGCCCCGCGGGCACTCGTTCGAGTTCCGCATCAACGGCGAGGACCCCGGGCGCAACTTCTTCCCGGCACCCGGTCCGGTGCACGCCTTCACCGCCCCCTCGGGCCCGGGCGTCCGCGTCGACTCCGGTGTCGTGTCCGGCGACGTCGTGTCCGGCTCGTTCGACTCCATGCTCGCGAAGCTCATCGTCACGGGTGCCACCCGCGAGGAGGCGCTCGAGCGCTCCCGTCGTGCCCTCGCCGAGTTCGAGGTCACCGGCCTGCCGACCGTGCTGCCCTTCCACCGTGCGGTCGTGTCCGACCCGGCGTTCGCCACCGACGACGCGACGCCGTTCAGCGTCTACACGCAGTGGATCGAGACCGACTTCCAGAACGACATCCCGGCCTGGACCGGCGCGACCGAGGAGCTCCCCGCCCCCGCCGAGCGCGACACGGTCGTCGTCGAGGTCCAGGGCAAGCGCATCGAGGTCACCATGCCGTCGATCGTCGGCGGTGGCGCTGCAGGTGCCGCCGGACGTCGCCCCGCCGGTCCGTCCGCGCCGCCGAAGCGCCGGTCCTCCGGGGTCCGTGGGGGCCTGGCGTCCTCGGGCTCCGTCACGTCGCCGATGCAGGCCACCGTCGTGAAGCTCGCGGTCGCCGAGGGTGACACCGTGGTGAAGGGCGACCTGCTCGTCGTCCTCGAGGCCATGAAGATGGAGCAGCCCGTGCAGGCGCCGCGCGACGGCGTCGTGAAGGGGCTCAACGCCCCGGTCGGCCAGACGGTCTCGTCCGGCCACGTGCTGCTCGAGCTGGCGTAGCCCGCGGGCGCTCGCTCCGCACAACCGAAAGCACTCCGCACCGCCGAAAGGCCCGGTGCGGTGTGCTTTCCGTTGTGCACCAGCACGCGACACCAAGGTCGTCATCGGACCGTCGTGAACCGGGGGCGCGTCGTCGGGACGCCCAATGAGCGGAGCACCTCGCGCAGCAGTTCGGTGTCCTTGGTCTCCGCGTGCCCGATCCGACCGAAACCGTTGACACCCGGGCACCGGCGGATCCGGTCCTCGCGGCGTTTCTCGGCCACGACGACGTCCGCCGCCGTCTGACCCGGCCGCCGGAGGGCCGGGTCGGTGTACTTGACCCGTCCGTCGTACTCGAGCACCACGCCCTGCTCAGGGAACCAGAAGTCGACGAAGCCGATCAGCCCCGCGTCGTCGTCGAACCGGTGCTGGAGCTCGGGTTGCGGGGCACCGACCTCGTCGAGCGCGACCCGAGCCACCGACTCGCCCGGAGACCCGGATCGTCCGTCTGCGATCGCGACTGCCCGCTCCGCCCGCGCACGGTGGCGCACCGGCCGCGCGGCGACGAGTGCCGCGATGAGTCGCTCGCGATCCGTCCCCCTCGCGAGCACCGCGTCCAGGGCAGGCACGCTCGTCCGGAGCGGGTACGCGATGGCCAGGTCGACCGCGGTGGTCGCCAGGTCCGTCAGGCGACGCCCCGTGGCCGTCATCTCGGCCAGGCGGAACTGTCGCCCGGCTCCGGGCCGCTTGTAGACGGAACGCAGCGTCTGTCCCGTCGACCGCAACGGATCGATCACCTCGACCAAGTCGGGGAACTCTCCAGGCCACGGCAGCCCGTGCAGCGCGGCGGCCGAGGCGTGTGACACGATCAGCCGAGGGGCGAGCCGGTCGTGCACGGCCTTGACCCGGGCGATGTGGCGCTCACCTGGTGTCGCTCGCCGCCACTCGTCGCCGAGGACGAACCGACCCGGGCCGACGCGGACGAGCTCCCCGCGCAGAGCTCGCTCGCGGTGTCCACGACCGCGACGCCCGCTCGGGTCCGCTTCCCCACCGACGACGATCTCGAGTCTGGCCATGCAGACGACGGTGGCACCGCGCCGATGTCCGCGGCGACGCACAGCACTCCCTTGTGGACTCCGGAACCGCAGACCTGGGCTGTGGAGGAGTCGCGAGGGAGCCTTCGTGCCGCCGCCGTGCGCGCGGGCAATGGTGCGGATTGCTCCTGCACAAGGGGAAGCACGCCACGCCATGCGATCGCGTGGCGCGGCGTGCTTTGCGTTGTGCGGACGACCCCGGCCGGCGACCGACCGACCGACCGACCGCGGCCGCCCCGCCCCCTACGACACCAGCGGGCGCACGTTGTCGGCGAGGGCCTCGACGAGCGCACGGGCCTCGGCGGGCGAGTCCGCGACCGTGTCGATGTAGACCTTGACCTTGGGTTCGGTGCCGCTCGGGCGGACGATCACCCGCGCGCCCCCGTCCAGGTCGTAGCGCAGGATGTCCGACGGCGGGAAGCCCTCGACCCCCGCGTCGTAGTCGGTCACGGTCTCGACGGCCCGTCCGCCGAGCGTCGTCGGCGGGGTGGACCGGAGCGCGGCCATGATCGTCCCGATGCGCGACAGGTCGTCGACGCGCGTGGCGACCTGCCCGGACGCGAACGCCCCGAACTCGGCCGCGAAGGCGTCGAGCTGGTCGGCCACCGTCTGCCCGTCCGCAGCGAGCGACACGGCGAGGTCGAGCAGCGACAGCGCCGCCGAGATCCCGTCCTTGTCCCGCACGACGTCGGGGTCGACGAGGTAGCCCAAGGCTTCTTCGTAGCCGAACACCAGCGACGGCACCCGCGAGACCCACTTGAAGCCCGTCAGGGTGTCCCGGTAGCCGAGCCCGTACCGTTCGGCCACGCGGGCGAGCGCCGGCGACGACACGATCGACGCGGCGAGCGTGCCCGTCCGCCCTTCGGCCGCCGCGCGGGAGGCCGCACGCCACCCGAGGAGCCACCCGACCTCGTTGCCGGACAGGCGTCGGAACGAACCCGCGCCGTCCGGGATCGCGAGCGCGAGCCGGTCGGCGTCCGGGTCGTTCGCGATCACCAGGTCCGCGCCGACGGCGACGCCCTGCGCGATCGCCAGGTCCATCGCGCCCGGCTCCTCCGGGTTCGGGAACGCGACCGTCGGGAACGCCCCGTCCGGCTCGATCTGCTCCGGCACGACGACCGGCTCCGCGAAGCCCGCCGCGGCGAAGACCGCCCGCGCGGTCTCCCACCCGACCCCGTGCATGGCCGTGTAGACCACCGTCGGCTGGGCATCGGACGGGAGGATCGTGGCCGGCACCGTCGCGGCCGTCGCGGTCACGTACGCCGCGGCCAGCTCCGGACCCGCGACGGTGTAGTCGGTCGCGCGGACGAGGTCGCGGACGTCGCCCGCCGCGACGGCGTCGATCGCCGCGGCGATCTCCCCGTCGACCGGCGGCACGATCTGCGAGCCGTCGTCGTCGCCGCCGAGGTACACCTTGTAGCCGTTGTCCCGCGGCGGGTTGTGGCTCGCGGTGACCATCACACCGGCGCCGACACCGAGGTGCCGGACCGCGAACGCGAGCACCGGGGTGGGCAGCGCGGAGGGCAGCAGCGTGACCTCGAGTCCGAGGCCGCGCATCACCTCGGCGGAGTCCCGCGCGAAGACGTCCGAGTTCACCCGACCGTCGTAGCCGATCACGACGCTGCGGTCCCGGCCGGTGTCGACGAGGAACCGTGCCAGACCGGCCGCGGCCTGGGTGACCACCACGCGGTTCATCCGGAGCGGGCCGGCACCGAGCTCGGCGCGGAGCCCCGCCGTGCCGAACGCCAGCCGTCCGGCGAAGCGCGCGGTCAGCTCGTCGGTGTCCCCGGCGTCCACGAGCCGCTGGAGCTCGGCGCGCGTCTCGTCGTCCGGGTCCTGCTCGATCCAGGCGCGGGCGGTGTCGACGACGCTCACAGGGCCGCCACCACGCGCGCGAGCAGGTCGGCGATGACCGGCTCGGCCTGCTTGCCGGCCTCGAGGACCTCGGCGTGCGACAGCGGGGTCTTCTGGATGCCGGCGGCGAGGTTCGTGATGAGCGAGAAGCCGAGCACCTCCATGCCCGCCTGGCGCGCGGCGATGGCCTCGAGCGCGGTCGACATGCCGACGATGTGCCCGCCGATCGTCTTCGCCATCTGCACCTCGGCCGGGGTCTCGTAGTGCGGACCGCGGAACTGCGTGTAGACGCCCTCGTCGAGCGAGGGGTCGATCGTCTTCGCGACGGCGCGGAGCCGTGCCGAGTACAGGTCGGTCAGGTCGACGAACGTGGCGCCCTCGAGCGGGCTGTCGGCGGTCAGGTTGATGTGGTCGCTGATGAGGACCGGGGTGCCGGGCGTCCAGTGCTCCTTGATGCCGCCGGCCCCGTTCGTCAGCACCATGATCGACGCACCCGTGGCCGCGGCCGTCCGGACGCTGTGCACGACCCGGCGGACGCCGTGGTTCTCGTAGTAGTGCGTCCGGGCGCCGATGACCAGCGCGTGCCGGCCGTCCTGCAGACGGATCGAGCGGACCGTGCCGGAGTGACCGGGCACCGCCGAGGCGCTGAAGCCGGGCACGTCGGCCGCGTCGATCGTGGACACCGTCTCGCCGAGGACGTCGGCGGCCTTGCCCCACCCGGAGCCGAGGGTCAGGGCGATGTCGTGCCGCTCGATGCCGGACCGGTCGGCGATGACGGCGGCGGCGTCGCGGGCGACCTCGAACGGGTCGGCGGCGGGGTCGTTCAGCGGGTTCTCCGTGCTCATGCCCCAACTCTAGAGGGCGGGCACGGACCGGCTCAGTGCTCCCCGAGCGCCCGGTCCACGGCGGCGGTGATCTCGCCCTGGTCGAAGTGGTTGCGGATGACGATGACCTCGGCGTATGTGTCGCCGATCGCCTCGACGAACTCCGCGCTCGTCAGGATCACGTTCGCGTCCTCGGCGACGTCCCGCACCGAGGCGACGTCGGCCGCCTCGACCGTGGCGGCGAGTCCGAGGGCGTCGAGGGCCTTCTCGGCGTTCACCTTGAGGATGCCGCTCGAGCCGATCCCGGCGCCGCAGATGGTCACGATCTTCACGCGGGTGCTCCCATGATCGCCCGGACCTCGGCCGCGGACGTCGCCGCCGCGATGCGCCCGGTGACGGTCGGGTCGTTGAACAGGTTCGCGATCTCGCCGATCGACTCGAGGTGCGTGCCGACCTCGGCCACCGCGAGCCCGAGCACGACCGAGACGGGGTCGTTGTGCGGGTGGCCGAACGCCACCGGCTCCCGCAGGGTCACGACGGCGAGCCCGTCACGGAGCACCGCCGGCCCCGGCCGGGCGTGCGCGAAGGCGAGTCCGGGCGAGATCACGATGTACGGACCGTGCTCGTCGACCAGGTCGGTCATCGCCTCGGTGTAGGCGTCGGTGGCGGCACCGGAGGCGACGAGGGCGTCGCCGGCGAGCCGGAGCGCCGCGCGCCACGACGACGCGGACGCCCCGAGCACGACGGCGGGGTCCGGCAGCGGCGGCAACGGCATGTCCTAGGCCTCCTGGTGACCGGCCGTGATGGTCGCGATGATCTCCTCGCGGTCCTCCAGCGGCAGGAACGAGCCGAGCGCGGCGTTGATCTGGAACGCGGCGAGGTCGTCGAGGTCGTACCCGAACGTCGCCGCCAGCAGGGCCAGCTCGCGCGTGAGCGTGGTGCCGCTCATCAGGCGGTTGTCGGTGTTCACCGTGACCCGGAAGCCGAGCTGGTACAGCACGTCGAAGGGGTGGTCGGCGAGGTCGTCGCCCCACGCCGCGATCGCGCCGGTCTGCAGGTTCGACGACGGCGAGACCTCGAGCGGGATCTCCCGGTCGCGCACCCACGACGCGACCTCGCCGAGCGCGGCGAGGGTCGAGCCGTCCCCGGCGTCGGAGAGCGTGACGTCCTCGAAGATCCGGACGCCGTGGCCCAGGCGGAGCGCCCGGCCGTCGACGAGCGCCGAGCGGATCGAGGCGAGCCCGTCGGCCTCGCCGGCGTGCACCGTCACGGGGAAGAGCTCGGATGCCAGGTACTCGAACGCGGGACGGTGGTTCGACGCCGGGAACCCGGCTTCGGCCCCCGCGATGTCGAAGCCCACGACGCCGCGGTCGCGGTGCCGCACGGCGAGCTCCGCGATCTCGAGGGACCGGTCGGCGTGCCGCATCGCGGTGACGAGCTGTCCGACGCGGATCGACCCGCCGGCGGCGTCGACCGCCTCGGCGATGCCGGCCTGGACCGCCTCGACGGTCTCGTCGAGCGTCAGGCCGCCGCGCAGGTGCTGCTCCGGGGCCCACCGGACCTCGCCGTAGACCACGCCGTCGGCGACGAGGTCCTCGACGAACTCCTTCGCGACGCGGTGCAGCTGCGGCGCGGTCTGCATGACCGAGGTGGTCACGTCGAAGGTCTTCAGGTACTCGACGAGCGAGCCGGAGTTCGACTGCTCGGCGAACCAGGCCCCGAGCGCCGCGGGGTCGGTGGTCGGGAGCGTGACACCCGCCGACTCCGCGAGCTCGACGATCGTGGCGGGCCGCAGCCCACCGTCGAGGTGGTCGTGCAGCGAGACCTTGGGCAGGTCGTCGATGACCGCCCCGGCGTCGGGCAGGCGGTAGGTCGGGGCGTCGGCGCTCATGCCCTCAGGCTATCGGTGCGCCCCGACCTTCCGCGCGCTCAACCGGTGATGCGCTCCCGCACGATCGGGCCCCGCTCGGGAGCGGTCTCCCCGATCGACCACGCGCCCTCCAGCGACTCCAGCGCCCGCTCGAACCGCGCCGGCTCGTCGGTGTGCAGCGTCCACAGCGGCTGCCCGGCCGTGACCGTGTCGCCCGGCTTGACGTGCAGCTCGATGCCCGCACCGGCCTGCACGGGGTCCTGCGCCCGGGCACGACCCGCGCCGAGGCGCCACGCGGCGACCCCGAACGGCAGCGCCTGCTGCTCGGTCAGGACCCCGGACGAGGGCGCCGTGACGACGTGCTGCTCACGGGCCACGGGCAGCGTCGCGGACGCGTCGCCGCCCTGGGCCTCGATCATCCGGCGCCAGGTGTCCATCGCCCGGCCGTCGGCCAGCGCGGCCGCCGGGTCGGCGTCCGGCAGACCGGCGAGCCGCAGCATCTCCGACGCCAGTTCGACCGTCAGCGACACCACGTCGGCCGGGCCACCACCGGCCAGGACCTCGACGGACTCGCGGACCTCGAGCGCGTTGCCGATCGTCAGGCCGAGCGGCACCTCCATGTCGGTCAGGAGCGCCGAGGTCGCGACCCCGGCGTCGTTCCCGAGGTCGACCATCGTCTGCGCGAGCTCCTTCGACGCCTCGTACGTCGGCATGAACGCCCCGGAGCCGAACTTCACGTCGAGCACCAGCGCACCGGTGCCCTCGGCGATCTTCTTCGACATGATGCTCGACGCGATGAGCGGGATGCACTCGACGGTGCCGGTGATGTCCCGCAGCGCGTAGAGCTTCTTGTCCGCCGGGGCGAGCCCGGAACCGGCGGCGCAGATGACCGCACCGACGTCCGACAGCACCTGCATCATCCGGTCGTTCGAGATCGACGCCTGCCACCCGGGGATCGACTCGAGCTTGTCGAGCGTCCCGCCGGTGTGGCCGAGCCCCCGGCCGGACAGCTGCGGCACCGCGACGCCGAACGACGCCACGAGCGGTGCGAGCGGCAGCGTGATCTTGTCCCCGACGCCACCGGTGGAGTGCTTGTCGACCGTGGTCTTGCCGAGCGAGCCGAACGACATCCGCTCCCCTGACGCGATCATCGCGAGCGTCAGGTCCTTGATCTCCCGACGCTCCATCCCGTTCAGGAAGATCGCCATCGCGAGCGCCGCCATCTGCGGGTCCTCGACGTACCCACGCGTGTACGCGTCGACCAGCCAGTCGATCTCGGGCGTGCTGAGGGCGTCACCCGAACGCTTGGTGCGGATCAGGTCGACGGTGTCGAACGGCTCGACGGCCATGTCAGTGCTCTTCCTGGTAGGTGGCGAGGGTCCGGGGCCCGAAGGCGTCCGGCAGGACCTCGTCGATGGTGCGGATGCCGGAGACGGTCTCGAGCAGCATGCCCTCGGCGGAGTGCTCGAAGAGCAGCTGCCGGCAGCGACCGCACGGCATCAGGGTGGCGCCGTCGCCGTCCACGCACGTGAACGCGACGAGCTTGCCGCCGCCCGTCATGTGCAGCTGCGACACGAGCGAGCACTCGGCGCACAGGGTGACCCCGTACGACGCGTTCTCGACGTTGCAGCCGGACACGACCCGGCCGTCGTCGGTCAGGGCAGCGGCCCCCACCGGGAACGACGAGTAGGGCGCGTAGGCGCGCCGCATCGCGGCCGTGGCCGCGGTCCGGAGCACGCTCCAGTCGACCGCTCGGCCCGCGTCGTTCCCGGGGTCGGCGGCACCGGCCGGGAGGATCGGGGCGGCGTCCGCCCCGTCGGTCGCGGTGACCGCCTGGTCACCCGCAGCGTTCGTGTCGGTCATGACCCGTGCCTCCCGTCCGTCAGCTCTTGATGTACGGCTTGCCGGCGGCCGCCGGCCCGCGCGACTGTCCGACCAGGCCGGCGACCGCGAAGATCGTGACCACGTAGGGCAGCATGAGCAGGAACTCGCTCGGGACCGGCGAACCGACCGCCGCGAGCGTGTTCTGCAGGTTCGAGGCGAAGCCGAACAGCAGCGCCGCGAACGTCGCACGGATCGGGTCCCAACGACCGAAGATGACCGCCGCGAGCGCGATGTAGCCCGCGCCGGCCGTCATGTCCTTCGTGAAGCCGCCCGCGGCGTCGAGCGTGAAGTACGCACCGCCGAGACCGGCGACGGCGCCCGCGATCGAGACGTTCCAGAAGCGCGTCCTGGGGACGTTGATGCCGACCGTGTCGGCTGCCTGCGGGTGCTCGCCGACCGCACGGAGGCGCAGGCCCCAGCGGGTCTTGAACAGGCCGAAGGTGACGACCGCGACGGCGACGTACGCCAGGTAGACCACGACGGTCTGCTCGAAGAAGATCGGGCCGATGATCGGGATCTGGTGGAGCAGCGGGATCTCGATCTTGGGGAAGCGGATGCCGACGTTCAGCGTGCCCTGGTTCGGCGACAGGACCTGCGAGTACAGGAAGCCGGTCAGACCCGAGATGAACGCGTTGATGACGACACCGACGATGACCTGGTCGACGAGGTACTTGATGCTGAACGCCGCGAGGACGAAGGACACCAGGACACCGGCGACGAGCGCGCCGACGAGACCGACCCACGCCGAGCCGGTGAGCGAGGCGATCATCGCCGAGGTGAACGCGCCGGCGAGGAACTGGCCCTCGATGGCGATGTTCACGACGCCGACGCGCTCCGAGATGACACCGCCGAGGGCACCGAACACCAGCGGGACGCTGAGGCTCAGGGCGCCGACGAGCATGCCCGGGATGGTGATCGAGTCACCGGCGACGGCCCAGCTGAGGAAGCCGACGACGAAGACCAGCGCGAAGAGCGCGGTCACCCAGAGGGGCACCCGGCGGGCACCGCGCGTCTCGACGACCGCGTACACGGTGGCGAGGGCGAGCAGGACGATGACGACCACGCCGGTGGCGGCGGCCGGCAGCGGGACGTTCGGCAGCGCGAAGAAGTCGCCGGCCGAAGCCAGGCGGAACGTCGCGGTGCCGGGGCGTCGGGCGAAGCCGAAGAGGACGAGGGCGAGGAGCGTGAAGACGCCGAACGCGATCGGGGTCTTCCAGCTGCGCGTCGTCTCGACGGGACGGTCGGCGGGCAGGGCCGGGACCGCGGTGGGGGTCATGGTGCTCATGCGGCGACCGCCTTCTTGCTGTTCTTGCGGACACGGCGGCGGGCTCCCGGCTGCGGGATCCGGAAGATCGCGCGGACGAGCGGCGGCGCGGCGATGAAGAGGACGATGAGCGCCTGGATCACGCCGACGATGTCGATCGGGATGCCGTTCGCGGCCTGCATGGCGTAGCCGCCGTTCTTCAGGACACCGAACAGGATCGCCGCCCAGAACACGCCCCACGGCTTCGAGCGGCCGAGGAGTGCGACCGTGATCGCGTCGAAGCCGATGCCGGCGTCGATCCCGGACGTGAAGCCCGAGGTCACCGCACCCTGCACCTGGTACGCGCCGGCGATGCCGACGAGCGCGCCGGAGATCACGAGCACCCAGATCGTGAGCGCGGGGACGCTCATGCCGGCCACACGGGCCGCGCGGGGGTTCTCGCCGATGGTACGGAAGCGGAAGCCGAGCGACGACTTGTTCACGAGCCACCACACGACGACGACCGCGATGATCGCCACGACGAACCCGAGGTTGATCCCGTACCGCGGACCGAAGAGCGCCGGGAAGACCGCGCTGTCCTTCGTCGCCGGCGAGATCGGGTTCGCGCTCCCCGGGGCCTGCAGGAGACCCGGGGTGCGGAGCAGGAAGCTGACCAGGTAGAGCGCGACGTAGTTGAGCATGATCGTGACGACCACCTCGTTCGCACCCGTCCGGGCCTTGAGCACGCCGACGATGCCACCCCAGACCGCACCGCCGACGATGCCGGCGAGGACGGTGAGCGGGATGTGCAGCGCGGCGGGGCCGTCGAACGAGAAGCCGACCCAGCCGGCCGCCGCGGCGCCCATCAGGATCTGCCCCTGGCCGCCGATGTTGAACAGGCCGGCGCGGAACGACAGCGCGATGCCGAGACCGGCGGCGATCAGCGGCACGGCGTAGTCGACCGAGCGCGTGATCGGCACGATGGCCTGCGCGAAGGACGGTGCCCCGAAGTTGATCACCGAGCCCTGGAAGAGCGACGCGTAGGCGCCGCCGACCGAGGTGCCGATCGCCTGCAGGGTGTCCGTCGGCCGGGCGAAGAAGTACCCGGCGGCGGTGCGGACGTTCTCGTCGGTGACCGCGATCAGGATGCCGCAGGCCACCAGGGCGAGGACGACGGCCAGGACCGTCACGAGCACGGAGCCGTTCACGATCTGCTGCGCCGCGGCCCGCCACCGGTCGCCGCCCGCGCGCCGCTCGGAGTCGGCGGCGGAGTCGGTCATCAGGTGCGGGGTGGCCTCGGTGTCCTGCAGACGGTCGTCGGTGGGCGTGGTGGCCGGGGTCGCCGGTCGCGTCGTGTCGTCCGACGCGGGGGCCGGGGTCGCCGGTCGCGTCGTGTCGTCCGGCGTGGGGGTGCTCACGCTGCCAGCTCCGTTCCTTCTGCTGTGGTTGCTGCGAGTTCGGCGGCCATCATGCGACCTGTTCCGTTCCTTCGGGGAGTTCCCCGGCCATCATGAGGCCGAGGACGTCGCGCGGGGTGTCCGCGGGGACGATGCCGACGATGCCGCCGCGGTACATGACCGCGATCCGGTCGGCGAGCGCCACGACCTCGTCGAGCTCCGTGGAGACGACGATGACCGGGACGCCGGTGTCGCGTGTGGCGACGATGCGCTTGTGGACGAACTCGATGGACCCGACGTCGATGCCGCGTGTGGGCTGCGCGGCGACGAAGAGCCGGAGCTCGCGGCTGAGCTCGCGGGCGAGGACGATCTTCTGCTGGTTGCCGCCGGACAGCCGGCCGGCCGCCGTCGTGCGGGACGGCGTGCGGATGTCGAACTCGGCGATCTTCTCGTCCGCGAACGCGTCGCGCTCGGCGGAGCGGATCGTGCCGGCGCGGACGAACTCGTCGTGGTCGGCGCGGTCGAGCATGAGGTTCTCCGCGATGGTGAACTCGCCGACCAGGCCGTCCTCCTTGCGGTCCTCGGGCACGAAGCCGACACCCGCGTCGAGCACCTGCTTGACGGTGCGCCCGGTGAGCTCCTTGCCGTCGAGGGTGACCCGACCGGCGTGCACGGGCTCGAGGCCGATGATCGCCTCGGTGAGCTCGGTCTGCCCGTTGCCCTGGACGCCCGCGATCGCGAGCACCTCGCCGCGGCGGACCGTGAACGAGACGTCGTCGACGAGGACCACGCCCGAGGGGTCGGTGACCGTCAGGTGCTCGACGACGAGCGCGTCGTCCCCGCCGGTCGCCGGTGCCTTGTCGACCACGAGCGACACGGCACGGCCGACCATCAGGGCGGCCAGCTCGTTGTTCGTCGCCGTCGGCGATGCCTCGCCCACGACGGCGCCGAGGCGGATGACCGTGATGCGATCGGCGACCTCGCGGACCTCGCGGAGCTTGTGCGTGATGAAGACGATCGCGGTGCCGGCCTCGCGGAGCTGGCGCATGATGCCCATCAGCTCGTCGGTCTCCTGCGGCGTGAGGACGGCCGTCGGCTCGTCGAACACCAGGACCTTGGCGTCGCGGGACAGCGCCTTGATGATCTCGACGCGCTGCTGCACGCCGACGGGCAGGTCCTCGACCCGGGCGTCGGGGTCGACGTCGAAGCCGAAGCGGTCGCTGATCTCCCGAACGCGGGCGCGGGCCCCGGCGAGGTCGAGTCGGCCGCCGAAGGAGGTCTGCTCCTGGCCGAGCATGACGTTCTCGGCGACGGTGAAGACGGGCACGAGCATGAAGTGCTGGTGCACCATGCCGATGCCGGCGCGCATCGCGTCGCCGGGTCCGTCGAAGTCCTGGACGACGTCGTCCAGGAGGATCTCGCCCTCGTCGGCCTGGTAGAGGCCGTAGAGGACGTTCATGAGCGTGGACTTGCCCGCGCCGTTCTCGCCGAGGAGGCAGTGGACCTCACCCGGCTCGACGGTGAGCGAGATGTGGTCGTTGGCGACGAGTGGTCCGAACCGCTTCGTGATGCCACGGAGTTCGAGCTTCATGTTCCGGGGTCTGTTCCTGTCGGTGGTGCTGTGGACACGTCGATGCGGGCGGAGGACTCGTCCCCCGCCCGCATCGGTCGTGCTACTTGACGGTCGCCTTGGTCTCGACCGTGATCGAGCCGTCGATGATGCCCGACTTGATCTTGTCCAGCTCGCCCTGCAGGCCGGAGTCGACCTTCGACGAGTAGTCGTGGAACGGCGCGATGCCGACACCGTCGTTCTTCAGGGTGCCGACGTACGGGGTGTTCGAGTACTTGCCGTCCGCGGCCTGCTCGACGACGTCCTTGACGGCCGGGCGCATGCCCTTCTCGACGGACGTGAACGCGATGTCCTTGTAGCGCGGGTCTGCCTCGTACAGGTCGCTGTCCGCACCGATCAGGACCGAACCGTTGTTCGCGTCCTTGATCGCCTCGGCAGCCGACTGGTAGATCGGGCCACCGACGGGCAGGATCACGTCGGCGTTCTGGTCGAGGAGCGTCTGCGCCACGGCCTTCGCCTGCGTGCCGGCGTCGAAGCCACCGGTGAAGGAGCCCTTCTGGCTGTCGACGTCCCAGCCGACGACCTTGACGTCCTTCTTCTTCTGCTCGTTGTAGTACTTCACGCCGTCCGCGAAGCCGTCCATGAAGATGGTGACGGTCGGGATCTGCATGCCGCCGAAGGTGCCGACGACGCCGGACTTCGAGTACGACGCGGCCGCGTAGCCGGCGAGGAACGCCGCCTGCGAGGTGTCGAACGTGATCGGCTTGACGTTCTTGGCGTCGATCGAGTTGTCGTCGATGATCGCGAAGTCGGTGTCGGGGTTCGCCGCGGCCTGCTTCTTCGTGGCGTCGGCGAGGTTGAAGCCGACCGTTACGATGAGGTTGCAGTTCTGGCCGACGAGCTGCTGGATGTTCGAGTCGTAGACCGTGGCGTCCTTCGACTCGGCCGACTTGTACGTCGCACCGAGGTCGGCCGCGGCGTCCTTCATGCCCTCGAAGCCGAGCTGGTTGAACGACTTGTCGTCGAAGCCACCGGCGTCGGAGACCATGCAGGGGCGGAAGTCGCTCTTCTTCGACGTCGCGGTTTCGGACGGGGCGGCCGAGCAGCCGGCGAGGACTGCCACGGTGCCGGCGAGGGCGAGGCCGCTGAGCAGGACCTGGCGGGTACGAGATGTCACGGGTTGGTTCCTCCGGGGAGCGGTGCCCGGACCACGTGCGTTCCGGGCGATCGTGGCGACAGTACACGACCGTCGGGCCGGTACAGAACGCCCCTGAGGGACCGCTGGGATCAGTTACGGGATCGCGACCCCGTGGAAACAGGCCCGTAACCGGAGGCCACGCTGTCGACCCCACTTCGGGGGTCGCGGCGAGATTTCGTGGTGGAGCGCTACAGCCGACGCTGAGGATCGGGGGCCGTGCACGGAATCGTCATCCGCGGAGCGATCACTCGTCGGACAGCTGCTCCATGATCCGTTCGGCGTCGCCCGGGAAGCACCGTGAGAGGGCCTGAACTGTGGAGTTCCCCGAGTACGCGTACACGCTGATGCCGGCGATGTCGTCGCCGCTCCCGAACACCGCGGGGCCGTCCTCCGAGTCGCGGACGACGACCTCCATCCCCTGGGCCCGCCAGTGGTCCGCCATCCGGGCCCCGTCGGCCGTCGGGTCCCCCGCGAGCTCGCTGCCCGTCAGGTACCGCCAGCGCGCGCCCTGTTCGCCGTCGGGCAACACACAGTCCTCGGCGTAGTCGGGGCCGGTCCGGGGCTTCCACACCCCACCGAGACGGGCTGTGGCGTCGTCCACCGCCGCGATCATGTGCTGCTCGGCGCTGCCGGCGTCGGCCGCCGGGCCGTCAGATGTCACCCGCGCGTCCGAGGGGATGCGCACGCATCCGGTCAGCAGTCCGGCGACCGCGGACACGGCGACGACGGTCGCGACATTCCGTGCGCCGGTCGATCGTGGCCGAGACAGCGGTGACACTGCAGGGCGCGTCATGCTTCGGCCTGCCGCTCCTCGATCTCGTCTGCGTCGCCAGCGAAGCAGATCGAGAGCGCTTGGATGCGGTAGTTGTCGGGGAAGGCGGAAAGACGGATCGTCTCGACACGATCGCCGCCGCGAGCAACCAACGCCGGCCCGTTGGTGTCAGCAAGTCGGTCAACGGTCATACCGGCGGACGTCCAGATGTCCGAGGCAGCAGCAGCGTCCGCATCAGCGTCACCGGACCCTGATCGGGCAACGCGGTACACCCACCGGGCTCCGTCTTCGTCACTCGACAGCTGGCAGCTTTCGACGTAGTCGGGAGACGTACGCATCTCCCGATCGCCGCCGAGCACAGCGGTCGTCTAGTCGACGATGTCGATCATGGTTCGCTTTGCAGTATCTGCGTCCACGGACTGCGTCCTCTCGCTCGGTCTGGTCGTGTCACGCTGCTGCCCGGCACATCCGGCGATCCCGACGACGAGTGTCAGGAGCGCCGCCGTCGCCGTGATGGTGCGACAGGCAAGGTGTCGTGCGTTCATGGGCTTCCTCGTTCGGACTTCCAGGTGTCGGAGGCAGCAACGACATCCACCTCCGCGTCACAGCATTTCGATCGAGCGGTCGGTACAGCCAGCGGGCTCGCCCCGGGGCAGTCAACCGCCTGGCCTCAGGACCCGGTGCTCTGCTGCTCTTCGATCTCGTCGGCGCTCCCTGGGAAGCAGAGCGATTCGGCTTCCAAGCTGTACTTGCCCGGGAACGCGTACAGATCGACCAGGGCCGTGGACGCTCCACCTCGTCCGACGACCACCGGGCCGTCCGGATCTGCGACTCGTTCGACCGTCATGCCCGCGGACTGCCACGCGCCCGTGACCGTCGCAGCGTCGTGGTCCGGATCGCCGCCTTCGTCCGTCCTGGTCACCAGGTACACCCAGTTGGCTCCTTCTCCCCCGTCCGGGAGCGTGCAGCTGTCGACGTAGTCCGGCCCCTGTGCGGTGACCCACTCGCCCCCGAGCGCCGCAGCGGTCCGGTCGACGATCTCGGTCATCTTGCGCTGGGCAGTCTCGGAGTCCACCTTGGCCGTCCTTCCTTCCTCGGTCGGTGTCGCAGTCGTCGAAGGGTGCTGCGTGCAACCGCCGATGAGGATCATCAGAGCAAGGGGGGTCAGAACAACGCTCGTCCGGCGCCGCACGGTCAGCTCGGCAGACATTCGTCTCCTCTCGGTGCTCTCCGGGTTCTAATCCTGGTGTCGCCGGTGTGAGCTCGGCATCGCGGCCCGTGGTCGCGAGTCCCACGTTGCGCAGACTCTCGGTCCCTCGATCGAGGTAGCCGTGGAGATCACTCCTCAAGGGATCGTGATGGAGCACCGGGGCGAGATCCGTCCCGTCCGCCCCCGTCGTGCCGTCCGCGCCGAACACAGTCACACCGGAGACATCGCGGGTTGGGTCGACGTGGTGTGCGTAACTTTGTTCGCGTCCGAACTCGGCCCACTCGTCGCCCACGCCCTGCTTGCCGGTCGGCGCGTCCTTCGCGCGTGCCGCGTAGATGTGGTCCGCGTGGATGTCGGACGCCGACCGCAGGTCGTCGGGAAGTCCAGCCGAGCCCAATGCGACGAAACGATCGACGTGGACACCCTGCTCGGCGAGGGCGACGGCAGCAGCCGTCGTGCCGTACGAATGCGCCACGATGTTCGTCTCGGGCATCTGCCCCGCGCGCACCGCTTCGAGTCCGCGGAGTGCGTCCGCCAGCTGAGCGCCACCCGCCTTCGCCTTGCCCATGAACAGCACCTCCTTCTCGTCAGGGGTTTCGTAACCGATCCAAGCGACGACCGCGTGCGTCGGTGATCCCGGGCGACGGGCCTGCTCCTGGTAGATGTTCTGCGCCCCCTTCGCCCACATCGTCATGTCGGCAGACGTCGTGTTCATGCCTGGAACAGCCCAGGTCACCGACTCCGCGCGGTCGAGATTGCCGACCGAGACGGCAGCCAGCGGCGGTCGATCACCGGTGAGCGCAATGAGGAAGCGCTTGCCGTCCGAACCCTTCTTCGTCAACGCCGCGTTGATGTTGCGCACGGCCTTGCGGTCCGCGTACAGCGCCGTGAGTTCCCGGGCCAACGCCCGTGAGCCGTCCCCAGCCGCTGCCACTGTCCCCTCCAGCTCCTCGATCTGGCGCTCCACGTCGACGAGCCGCTGGTTCAGCACGAGCGAGTTCGCAGTGCTCCGCGCCCAGTACGGGGCACCTTCGAGGTTGCCGAGTCGCGCGAGCACGTCCGTCGGCAGCGCGTCGAACACGCCGGTGTCGGCCGTCGTCAGCCCGAGCGCGCCCCACCGCTCTGCGACCTCTGCCGGCGTCAGGCCGTCGGCGAACAGCTGCCGGAGGGCAGGCGCCGCCTGTCCGGTCGCGGCGATGTCGAGGGCGACGTTCGACAGCGATCCACCGCCGCCGGCGACCTCGAAGGCGTCGGCGATCCTGCCGATCCAGCTCCGGTCTTCGTCGTTCTCCCGCACGTACCGCTCGAAGCCCGCCGGCATGCTCGCGCGGTCGACCGCGACCCAGGCGCAGGAAGACCGAAACGACGACCATGCCGATCGCACCCGCTCGGAGTCGGCCGACGCGCCGGTGTCCAGTCCGGAAAGGGTCGTGACGAAGGCCCGGAGCGCGCTCGGGTCGGCAGAACTCCTGCCACGACTCACCCCGCCGCCGTAGCGCGCACGCTCGCGTCCCCGGAACTCGGCGTCGACTTCCGGCCTCGGTCCGGGTTCGGTCGACGGCTCGCGGTCGGTGACGTTCTCCCACGCATCGACAAGCGATCGCCCTGCAGCGCCGGCGAAGGCCTCGGCCACGGACGCCGCCCGTTCCCGGTCAGCGGCACGTGCCTTCCACGCAGCGTGGTCACGCTGCCGCTCCCGTTCACGCTCAGCAGCAGCGACCTCGGCGTCGACCTGGTCGGCGAGGTCGACCAGCACCCCCGCCAACCGCGCCCGGTCCTCAGCCTCGACCACCGCGGCGCTCCGGAACCGCTCGGCGTACGACCCTTCGAAGTCGTCGAGTGCGGATGCGACGGCGTCCGACCGCGGACCCCCGGCCCCCGCAACGCGTCGGCTGCTCGTCGCGCAACGCGTGCGAGCGCACGCGCATCCGCAGCGTCGAACCGGATGTCCCCCATCAGCACTCCCCCGAGTCGTCCCGGCCCCCGCGACCGGAACATCACCGTACACCAGGTCAGCGACGCCTCAGAGCACGTCGCCCCGGCCGCTGATCTTCAGCGCGTCGACGACGCCCTTGACCCGCTGCGCGTTCGCGCTCGTCGTGACGAGCAGCGCGTCCGGGGTGTCGACGACCACGATGTCCTCGACGCCGATCAGCGAGATGAGCCGCTGGCTGTGCGAGACGACGATGCCGCTCGAGGAGTCCGCGAGGATGCGCGCGCCGTCCCCGAGCACCGCGAGGTTGTTCGCCCGACCGCCGGACTGCAGCTTCGCGAGCGACGCGAAGTCGCCGACGTCGTCCCAGTCGAAGTCCCCGGGCACGACCGCCATCCGGCCGGCTGCCGCCGCGGGCTCGGCGACCGTGTAGTCGATCGCGATCTTCTCGAGCTCGGGCCACACCGCGTCGACGACCGCCCCGCGCGACGAGGTGTCCCACGCCGCGGCGAGTTCTTCGATGCCGGCGAGCAGCTCGGGCTTGGTCCGTCCGATCTCGGCGAGCAGGACGTCGGCGCGCGCGATGAACATCCCGGCGTTCCACAGGTAGGTCCCCTGCTCCACGTAGGAGCGGGCGGTGTCGAGGTCGGGCTTCTCGACGAACGAGCGCACCGCGTGCGCGGTCGGCGCACCCTCGATGCCGATCGGCTCGCCGTGCGCGTGGATGTAGCCGAACCCGATGGCGGGCTCGGTCGGGGTGATGCCGATCGTGGTCACGTACCCGGCGCGCGCGGCCACGACGGCCTCGCGGACGGAGCGGCGGAACCCGCGCTCGTCGCCGATGACGTGGTCCGCTGCGAAGGACCCGACGACGACGTCCGGTTCGCGGCGGTGCAGGATCGCCGCGGCGAGGCCGATCGCCGCGGTGCTGTCCTTCGGCTCGCTCTCGAGCACGACGTTGTGGTCCGCGACGCCGGGCAGCTGCGCCTCGACCGCCGCCCGGTGCGCGCGGCCGGTGACGACCATGATCCGCTGGTCGCCGGCGAGCGGCGCGAGCCGGTCCCAGGTCTGCCGCAGCAGCGAGGTGCCGGAGCCGGTCAGGTCGTGCAGGAACTTCGGCGCGTCGGCGCGCGACAGCGGCCACAGCCGGGATCCGATGCCGCCCGCCGGGATGATCGCGTAGAAGTCCTCGAGTGCGTCTGCCACGCGCTCACCGTACCGGTCCCACCGGACGCGACCTGGACGCCGCCCGCAGGGTGCCCGGACGCACCAGCGCGCGCCGCGCACCAGACCGGGCCCCGATCCTCCCGTCCGGGTGTTCACCACCTGCCTGCCGGGCGTTCACGCGGACCGCACCACCCGGTCACGCCGCCCGTGGAGCATGGGCCGCACCATGAGCGCACGCAGCGTGGAGCGCGGCACGTCCCAACGGACCGTGGCCGTCGTGACCGAGAGCTTCCTGCCCACCCTCAACGGCGTCACCACCAGCGTCCTGGCGGTCCTCGACCACCTGGAGCGCCGCGGGCACCGCGCGGTCGTGATCGCCCCGGACACCCCCGGACTCGCGCAGTTCCGCTCGAAGACGCAGGTGGAGCGCTACCGCTCCTTCGACGTCCACCGCGTCCCGGCGGTGGCGTACCGCCAGTTCCCCGTCGCCCTCCCCCACCCGGTGCTCGACACGATCCTCGCCGCCTCCGGCGCCGACGTGCTCCACGCCGCCAGTCCGTTCCTGTTGGGTGGACGCGCCATCACGGCGGCCGGGAGGCTCGGCATCCCCTCCGTCGCCGTCTTCCAGACCGACGTGGCCGGGTTCGCACGCCGCAACGGCCTGACCGCGACCGTCCCGCTGGTACGGAAGATCCTCGGGCGCATCCACGCCGGCGCGTCGCTGACGCTCGCGCCGTCGAGCGCGACCGCCGCGATGCTCGCCGAGGACGGCGTCCCGCGGGTGACGCGGTGGGGGCGGGGCGTCGACACGACGCTCTTCCACCCGGACCGTCGGCACAGCGCGTCGGTGCGTGCCGCGCGTCGGCGGATCGCGCCGGACGGCGAGACGATCGTCGGCTACGTCGGGCGGCTCGCGCCCGAGAAGGAGGTCGAGCGACTCGCCGAGCTCGGCGGCCTCCCCGGGATCCGGGTCGTCGTCGCCGGGGGCGGCCCGTCCCGCGCGTACCTGGAGCGTCGGCTCCGGCACCTCGACGTCACGTTCACCGGTCCGCTGCGGGGCGACGCGCTGGCCGACGCGTACGCGATGCTCGACGTCTTCGTGCACACGGGTCCCGCGGAGACCTTCGGCCAGACCCTGCAGGAGGCGCACGCGACCGGGCTGCCCGTGGTGGCACCGGCCGCCGGCGGTCCGCTCGACCTCGTCGCGCCGGGCCTCGACGGCGAGCTGTACGACCCGGACGTCCCGCAGGCACTGCGCCGGGCGGTGCTCGGGCTCGTCGGCGACCCGGACGCCGCGGCGCGGATGGGCTCGGCCGGGCGGCTCCGCGTCGAGGGCACCACGTGGGAGGCCATCGGCGACCAGCTCCTCGCGCACCACGACACGGCGCGGACGATCGGCGCGCCGCCTGCCCTGACGCGCACCGCGCGGGCCGGTCGGGACGAGAAGGTCAGCGCGGGCGCATAGGATGGGTCGTGTTCCACACGAACACGAACGGCAAGGGCTCGCCGATCGGCGAGCCCGTCCTATGGGAGGACTTGCTCATGGCCGAGCAGACCGCAGGCGGGACGACGGTGGTCGAACCGCGCGTGACGATCGATGCGCCGCGCGCGTCCCGGAAGCTCGAGGGGACGCTGTACCGCGGGTCCACGGGGATGTGGTCGTGGGTGCTGCACCGGATCACCGGCGTCGCGATCTACTTCTTCCTGCTGGTGCACATCCTCGACACGGCCCTCGTGCGGCTCTCGCCCGAGGCCTACAACGCCGTCATCGGGACCTACAAGACGCCGATCATGAACCTCGGTGAGATCGCTCTCGTGATGGCGATCGTCTTCCACGCCCTGAACGGCCTGCGCATCATCCTGGTGGACTTCTGGTCGAAGGGCCCGAAGTACCAGCGCGCCATGTTCTGGATCGTGATCGTCGTGTGGGCAGTCCTCATCGCGGGCTTCCTCCCGCGCCAGCTCATGAACCTCGTCGCGGACTTCCAGTAGGCGAAGGGACGGGAGACGACCATGACCACACAGACCGTCGAGCCGCCTCGCTCGGCCAGCGCCGCACGCCGCACCACCAACTGGGAGAAGTGGGGGTGGATCTACATGCGCGCCTCGGGCGTCCTGCTCGTCGTGCTCATCTTCGGCCACCTCTTCGTCAACATGGTCGCGGGTGAAGGCGTCAAGCAGATCGACTTCGCCTTCGTCGCCGGCAAGTGGGCCAACCCGTTCTGGCAGGTGTGGGACTCGCTCATGCTGGTCCTCGCCCTGGTGCACGGCTCCAACGGCATGCGCACGATCATCAACGACTACGTCGCGAAGCCCGGGATCCGGAAGACCCTGCTGCTCGCCGTGCTCATCGCCTGCGTCGCACTCGTCGTGCTCGGGCTGCTCGTCTGCTGGACGTTCGACCCGTGCCCCGCCGGCGCCGCCGCTGCGGACCTGCCGTCGTTCTGCCCGGCGCGCTGACGATCCCCGACGACCGCTCCTCCTCCGAACGAAAGACCCCTGTGCCTGCGAACACCCCGACCGAGACCACGGTCCACCACCACCAGCACGACATCGTCATCATCGGCGCGGGCGGCGCCGGGATGCGCGCCGCGATCGAGGCCGGCCCGAAGGCCAAGACCGCCGTCATCTCGAAGCTCTACCCGACCCGCTCCCACACGGGCGCGGCGCAGGGCGGCATGGCCGCCGCACTCGCGAACGTCGAAGAGGACTCGTGGGAGTGGCACACCTTCGACACGATCAAGGGCGGCGACTACCTGGTCGACCAGGACGCCGCCGAGATCCTGGCGAAGGAGGCCATCGACGCGGTCATCGACCTCGAGAACATGGGCCTGCCCTTCAACCGCACCCCGGAGGGCAAGATCGACCAGCGTCGCTTCGGCGGCCACACCCGCGACCACGGCAAGGCCCCGGTCCGCCGGGCCTGCTACGCCGCGGACCGCACGGGCCACATGATCCTGCAGACGCTGTTCCAGAACTGCGTGAAGCTCGGCGTCGAGTTCCACAACGAGTTCTACGCGCTCGACCTCGTCATGGTGGACGTCACGGGCGACGACGGCGTCACGCGCAAGCAGCCGGCGGGCGTCGTCGCGTACGAGCTCGCCACGGGTGACCTGCACGTCTTCCACGCCAAGGCCGTGATCTTCGCGACCGGTGGCTTCGGCAAGATGTTCAAGACCACCTCGAACGCCCACACCCTGACCGGCGACGGCGTCGGCATCGTCTGGCGCACCGGCCTGCCGCTCGAGGACATGGAGTTCTTCCAGTTCCACCCGACCGGCCTCGCCGGCCTCGGCATCCTGCTCACCGAGGGCGCCCGCGGCGAGGGGGCGATCCTCCGCAACGCCTCCGGCGAACGCTTCATGGAGCGCTACGCCCCGACGATCAAGGACCTCGCCCCCCGCGACATCGTCGCCCGGTGCATGGTGCAGGAGGTCGCCGAGGGCCGCGGTGCCGGCCCGAACAAGGACTACGTCCTGCTCGACTGCACGCACCTCGGTGCCGAGGTCCTCGAGACGAAGCTGCCGGACATCACCGAGTTCGCGCGCACCTACCTCGGCGTCGACCCGGTCGTCGAGCCGGTGCCGGTCATGCCGACCGCGCACTACGCGATGGGCGGCATCCCGACGAACGTCAAGGCCGAGGTCCTGTACGACAACACCACCGTCGTCCCCGGTCTGTACGCCGCCGGCGAGTGCGCGTGCGTGTCCGTGCACGGCTCGAACCGCCTCGGCACGAACTCGCTGCTCGACATCAACGTGTTCGGCAAGCGCTCCGGCAACAACGCGGCCGAGTACGTCCAGACCGCGGAGTTCCTCCCCCTGCCGGAGGACCCGGCCGCCGGGATCCGCGACATGCTCGCGCAGCTGCGCTCATCCACCGGCACCGAGCGCATCGCCGTGCTGCGCAAGGAGCTGCAGGACGAGATGGACAAGAACGCGCAGGTGTTCCGCACCGACGAGTCGCTCGGCAAGATGACCGAGACCATCCACGAGCTGCGCGACCGGTTCCGCAACGTCGCCGTGCAGGACAAGGGCAAGCGGTTCAACACCGACCTGCTCGAGGCGGTCGAGCTCGGCTTCCTGCTCGACCTGGCCGAGGTCGTCGTCTACTCCGCGCGCAACCGCAAGGAGAGCCGCGGCGGACACATGCGCGACGACTACCCGAAGCGCGACGACGAGAACTACATGCAGCACACCATGGCGTACCTGACGGGCGACCCGCACTCGTCACTCGCCGACGACCACATCACGCTCGACTGGAAGCCCGTCGTGGTGACGCGCTACGAGCCGATGGAGAGGAAGTACTGATGACCGACACCCTGGTCTCCGACGCCCCCCGCACCGACACCGTGCAGGACGCCCCTCCCGGATCGTTTCCCGTGACGGTGATCGTCCGGCGCTTCGACCCCGAGGTCGACGACGAGCCGCGCTGGCAGGACTTCGACGTCATGATGCTGCCGACCGACCGCATCCTCGACGCCCTGCACAAGATCAAGTGGGAGCAGGACGGATCGCTGACCTTCCGCCGCTCCTGCGCGCACGGCGTGTGCGGGTCCGACGCGATGCGGATCAACGGGCGCAACCGTCTGGCGTGCAAGACGCTCATCAAGGACCTCGACGTGTCGAAGCCGATCTACGTCGAGGCGATCAAGGGCCTGCCGCTCGAGAAGGACCTCGTCGTCGACATGGAGCCCTTCTTCCAGTCCTTCCGCGAGGTCCAGCCGTTCCTGCAGGCGTCGAGCAAGCCGGAGAAGGGCAAGGAGCGCGTGCAGTCCGTCGCGGACCGCGCCCGCTTCGACGACACCACGAAGTGCATCCTCTGCGCCGCGTGCACGTCGTCCTGCCCGGTGTTCTGGACCGACGGCCAGTACTTCGGTCCGGCGGCCATCGTGAACGCCCACCGCTTCATCTTCGACTCCCGCGACGACGCCGCGAACGTGCGGCTCGACATCCTCAACGACAAGGAGGGCGTCTGGCGCTGCCGCACGACCTTCAACTGCTCCGAGGCCTGCCCGCGCGGGATCCAGGTGACGAAGGCCATCTCCGAGGTCAAGCAGGCGATCATGCGCGGCGGCGCGTGAGGTCGGTGCTCACCGAGCACCCAGCGGGGTCTCGGCGAACGGCATGTCGGCGCCCGGTAGGCTCGCGGCCATGACGTTCGCGGAGACCCGCCCCATCCTCGACCAGCTCGGCTACACCGTCCGGTACGTGCAGCTCCCCGGAGAGCAACTGCACGAGCCGCCGGTGGAGGGCGCGCTCCGCATCGTGCCGGCAGACCAGCCGGACGACTTCGCACTCGAGGTCGTCGACTACGGCACCGCGCGTCGGCTCGCGACCGCCCGTGGCGAGGCCGATGCGGTCGAGATGCTGCGGCGTTTCCTGAACCGCGCGTTCCCGGCGCCGCGGGACATCCCCCGCCACGAGCTCGACGGGCTCCGCGACCGTGCCGCCTCGACGTACCCGCAGCTCGCGCAGCAGGTTGCCCAGGCCGGCGACCAGGGCCTGCGCATCCAGATCCCCGCGGGCGTGCCCGTCGACCGCGTCGGCGGTCCGGACGGGTACCTGCTGCACCCGCTCGACACCCCGCTCCCCCAGCGTTCCCTGCCGCCCCACGTCGCGGCGGCGCCCGAGGTGCACCGGTACGTCGTCGATCGGCCGTTCCTGGTCGAGGTCTCGTTCGTGCAGCCCTGGTTCGACCAACCCGGCGGTGCGCTGCGCTTCCGGACCGCGGACCCGTCGGTCACGATCCGCGACCTCGTCGTCGACGGCTCGCTCGTCCGGCTCCGCGTGGTCTGACCAGCGGCGCCCGGCTCGAGCACGACCAAGCGGCCCACCCCTGACGGGGTGGGCCGCTTCGTCGTGGTGCGGATGTCGGCGCAGGAGCCGCCCGTCGCGCGGGTGTCGGCTCAGTAGCCGCCGGTGGTGCCCTGCATGTTCGCCGCTGCGGAGAACACGACGATCATCGACACGATGCTGAGCACGATCGACAGGGCGCTGATGATCACGCCGGCCAGCGCGAGTCCACGACCGCGCTCACCGGTACGCTTGAGCTGGACGAGCGCGATGATGCTCACGACGAGCCCGGCGATGTTCACGACGAAGGCCAGGACGAACCCGACGATCGCGAGGACGCTGAAGCGGTCGGATGCCGGCGCTGCGGGCTTGTACGGCTGGGCGGTGGTCATGGGGTCCCCCTCGGGAAGAGTGCTGCAGGACCAGACCGGGCGGCTGGTCGGCACCAATGTACCGGCGGCAGGGCGTCCCGTCCGCGGCGCGACGTCAGGCCTTCGGCTGGCCGTCCGGGCGGTCGTACTGCGCGCCCGCAGGGTTCGACTCGAGCGCACCGAACACGATCGCCGCGATGCCGGTCACGAGCGAGATGAGCCAGAAGGGTCCGGCGAGGTTCGCGTCGTGCACCCGGCGCCACCCGAGCGCGAAGGTCGGCACGATGGTCGCCGCCCACCACACGAAGTACAGAACCAGGAACAGGATGCCGACGACCGGGATCGAGCCGTTCGACGAGGACTGCCCGTACTCGTCGACCGTCGTGGACGACGCCGCCCAGGCGATCATGCCGGCGATGTAGCCGCCGAACAGGATCGTCGAGATGATCGCGTTCGCGAGGAACCAGTACCAGAACTCGCTGCGGCTGGCGCGACCGTCGAACCGCGCGTACTTCTTCCAGAACCGGGTGAAGGCGTCGAGGAACCCGATGCCGTACCAGGGCGCCCAGAGGGGCGGGGCGCCGCTCGCGTCCCGCGGGATCGGGCCGGCGGGGACGTACTGCGGGTAGGGCTGGCCGGCCTGGGGCTGCCCGTACTGGGGCTGCTGCCCGTACTGGGGCTGCTGCCCGTACGGCTGCTGCGGCTGCCCGTGCTGCTGGGGCTGCCCGTACGGCTGCTGCGGCTGCGCGTACTGGGGCTGCTGCCCGTACGGCTGCGGCTGCCCGTACTGCGGCTGCTGGTCGCCGGGCTGGTCCGGCTTGTCCCACTGCGGAATCTGGTCGTTCGTCATCGTCCTGCCTCCGGTCGGTCGTGTCGGGCGCCCTCGGGGTTCGACGGCAGGAGACCGAAGACGATCCCCACGATCCCCACGAACACCGCGATCAGGTACAGCGCGCCGGGCAGGTTCGCGTCGTGCAGACGCCGCCACCCGAGGGCAAGGGTCGGCACGATGGTCGCGAGCCACCACAGCGCGGGCAGGGCCAGGAGGAACCAGAACACCGGCCCCGGCGGGGTCGTCGCCTGGTAGACCTGGCCGCCGCCGAGGTCGTAGGTCCGGTACTCGACCGTCGCGACCCGGTAGGCGATCGCGACCGCCACCAGGATGAACGACACCCCGGCGACCACCAGGTACGCCCACCAGAACTCGCTGCGGCTCGCACGACCGCTGAAGGTCGCGTACTTGCGGAAGAAGCGTCCGACCGCCTGCCCGAACAACGCTCCGTACCGGGGCGCCCAGATGGGCGGCTCACCCGCTGGGCCGCCGTACGCCGGCTCGGTCGCGGAACGGTACGGCGCTCCTGGTTGCTGCTGTGTCACGGTGTCCCCCTCGTGGTCGGTCCTGCGTTCCCCACGATCAAACCAGAACGACCGGCCTGCATGTCACACCTGATCGGGTCGGTCGAACCGCTGCCCCTGGGGATCGGTGCCGATCAGTCCGACGATCAGGGCGAAGAGCACGCCGATCGGCGGGATGATGAAGAAGAGGGCGAAGTACCCGGACAGGTTCACGTCGTGCAGGCGCCGCATGGTCAGCGCGACGAAGCCGATCGCGCACGCCAGCGACCAGAGCGTCGTGATGCCGTCGTCCGCGTTCGAGACGAAGGGCAGCCCGTCGAGCAGGCCGCCGAGGATGCCCGCCACCACCGATCCGATCGCGTACCAGAGCGCCCAGAACCAGAACTCGCTGCGGCTTGCACGGCCGTCGAACCGGACGTACTTCTTCCAGAAGCGGGTGAACGCCTCGTGGAACGGGATGCCGTACCACGGCGCCCACAGCGGCGGGGCCTGCCCCCGACCGGGCGCGGGCGGCCGCTGGCCGTGCTGCGGCTGCGAGTACGGCGGCTGCGAGTACGGCGGCTGCTGTCCGTACTGGGGCTGCGAGTACGGCGGCTGCTGCCCGTACGACGGCTGCTGCCCGTACGACGGCTGCTGGCCGTACGACGGCTGCTGCCCGTACGATGGCTGCTGGCCGTACGGTGGCTGCTGACCGTAGGGGTCCTGGTTGCTCATGGGGTCCTCCCGGATCGCGGTGCCCTCCGAGTCTGGCAGCCCACCGGACCACCCCACGTCCCCCTGCAGGCGGATCCGCGGCGACCGACCGGCGTCAGGGCACCAGCGCGAGCTTGCCGCCGGGGTGCTGCGACTCGAGCACCTCGGCGGCGTCCCGCGCGTCGGCGAGCGGGAACGTCCGCGCGACGGGCACGACCAGCCGTCCGTCCGCGGCCAGGTCGACGAGCCGCTGCCGCACGGAGTCCCGGAACGCCTTGCTCTCGGGCTGCGCGCCGCCGACGGCCTGGATGCCGTCCGCCTCCGCGCGACCGAAGGCGGCGATCGTGACGATCCGGCTCCGGTCCGCGACCACCGCGAGCGAGACGTCCACGGCCTCGTCGCTCCCGACGCAGTCCAGTGCCACGTCGACACCGGACGGAGCGAGGGCACGGATGCGCGCCTCCAGGCCGTCGCCGTACGTGACCCACTCGCCACCGAAGCGGCGGACGGTGTCGGCGTTGCGCTCGGAGGCCGTGCCGATGACCCGCGCCCCGAGCAGCCGCAGCTGCTGGAGCAGGCTCACCCCGACGGCGCCGGAGGCACCGTGGACGACCACGGTGTCCGACCCCTCGGCGCGCGTGACGCGGAGCATGTCGGCCGCGGTCGTGCCGGCCAGGAGCAGGTTCGCCGCCTCGGGGAACCCGAGGGACGTGGGCTTGGCGAAGACGTGGGCGGCGGGCACCGTGATCCGTTCCGCCCAGCCACCCGAGACGCGGAAGGCCAGGACCGCGTCGCCGACGGATCCCCCACCCGAGACGATCGTGGTGTCCGGGCCGAGGGCGCTGATGATCCCGGCGACCTCGTACCCGATCGGGATCGGCAGGTCGGACGGGTCGCCCTGCCGGGTGTGCTTCGTGTCGGCGGGGTTCATGCCGGCCGCGCGGACGTCGATCGTGACCTCGCCCGGGCCGGGGGCGCGGACCTCGGTGTCGACGTACTCGAGGACCTCGCTGCCGCCGAACCGCGGGGCGACCCAGTGCTTCGTCATGGCGTTGACGCTACGCCGGGACGCCCGGACGCCACCGAGACACCGCCCCGTCGCCGAGACACCGCCGGATCCGGCGGCGTCTCGCGGGCGACGCGGCGTCGCGCGGGCGAAGGGGCGTCTCGCGGAGAGCGCAGCGGCTCGCCCCGGGTGGCGGGCCGGACCCACCACGGACGGGCGCGCCCCGCTCCCGGGCAACGCGAAGCGTTGCGCGGGGCGCGCCGACCGAGCCTGCGAGGGAGGACGGTGCCAGCCGGCACCGCGCGTCCCGTCCGTCCCGGGGTCGCGTCTCAGGCGCGCGCTGCGCGCACCCGCTCGGTGAACGCGGCGTGCAGCGGGTGCTGCGCGTCGAGCCCGGTGATCTCGGTCGCGACGTCCGCGTCCGCGCGGTCGGAACGGAGCAGCTCCTGCAGCTCGACGCTCTGCTCGTCGTCCGCGATGTCGAAGCGCAGTGCCGCACCCATCGCGTCGAGCAGCGCGGTCGGCTCGGTGCCGTCCTCGGCCAGGGCGGCCGCGGGCGAGACGAAGCGCTCGTCGCGGGACAGCTTGCGGAGCGGCTGCCGGCCGACCCGGGTGACCGTGTCGGGCAGGTGCGGGTTCTCGAAGCGGCCGATGATCGCCTCGACGTAGGAGCGGTGCACCTCGGGGTCGAGTTCGTGGCGGCGCACGAGCAGGTCGCTCGTCTCGGCGAGGACCGACTCGAGCTCGGAACGCACCGCGGGGATCGCGATCGCGTCGGAGATCTTGTCCGCCCCGGCGAGGAAGCCGTGGTAGGCGACGGTGGCGTGCCCCGTGTTGACCGTGAAGAGCTTGCGCTCGATCGACGCCGCGAGGCCGTCGACGTAGTGGGCGCCCGGGATCTCGGGCTCGGAGCCGCCGAACGGGGTGCGGTCGATGGCCCATTCGTAGTAGGTCTCCACCGTGACGTCGAGGCCGGCGCCCTCGGGCTGGGCGGGGACGATGCGGTCGACGGCGGTGTTCGCGAAGACGGCCTTCGCCAGCGCCTCGTCGCGCGACTCGGCAGGCAGCGCGTCGACGATGAACTCGCGCAGCCGGTCGGTGGCGTTGATCGCGTTCTCGCACGCCATCACGGCCAGCGGCGCCGCGTCGGCGTCGCGCTGCCGGAGCGCCGCGGCGATCACGGGGGCGATGAACTTCAGGACCGTCGGGCCCACGGCGCAGGTGACGACGTCGGCGGCGGCGACCTCGGCGATGACGCCGGCCTCGTCCTGGGCGCTGTTGACGGCCCGGAACCCGGTGACCTCGTGGTCCTGGGCGCCCTGGCCGACCTCGTGCACGGTGTAGGAGTCCGCGGCCGCGAGGGCGTCGATCAGCGGGGCGGCGACGTCGGCGAACACGACCTCGTAGCCGGCCTCGTGGAGCAGGAGCCCGACGAAACCACGCCCGATGTTGCCGGCGCCGAAGTGGACCGCGGTGCGCGTGCCGGAGGTCACTCGTTGACCTCGCCGAGGATCGACAGGATCGCCGCGGTGTCCGGGGCGTCGGTGAGCTTCTGGACCTCGTCCTCGTCGGAGAACACGATCGCGATCTTGGAGAGGATGTCGAGGTGCTCGTTGTTCACGCCGGCGATGCCGACGACGAAGCGCACGGGGTTGCCGTCCCAGTCGATCGGGGTGGCGTAGCGGATGAACGACAGCGCGGACGACTTGATCGCGTCCTTCGCGTCGTTGGTGCCGTGCGGGATCGCGAGGAAGTTGCCCATGTACGTCGAGACGCTCTTCTCACGCTCGAGCATCGCCGGGTAGTAGTCCGCCGTGACCGCGCCTGCAGCCTCCAGGATCTCGGCGGCCTCCTTCATCGCCTCCGACTTGGTCGGAGCGGTGTCCTCCGTGTGGATGCGGATCTGGCTCTCCTGCAGGACGGGCATGGGGTTCTCCTTGCTGTTCGAGGACGTGGTCGAGGGGGCGGACCTGAGCCCGCCCCCTCCGATACTGCACGCTGTTACTGGTTCTTGAGCTGGTCGACGACCTGGTCGTACTGCGGCGCGTTCATGAAGTTGCCGACCGACACGTGCTGGGCGTTCGGGTTCTTCTGCCGGGCGCGGTCCGTCAGCTCCTCCTGCGTGATGATGAGGTCCTCGGTGCCGTCGAGGTTCGCGATCGCCTTGTTGACGACCGTGACGCCCTCGATGCCCGCCTTCTTCACCTTGTTCCGCAGGACGCTGGCGCCCATCGCGCTCGAGCCCATGCCGGCGTCGCAGGCGAACACGACGTTCTCGACGCGGGTCGCCGTCGCGGTGCCGGAGCCGACGCCGCCGAAGGCGGCCTCGGTCTCCTCCTCCGTGCGCGGCGCGTTGTTGCCGAGCAGGCCCGAGGTCGCGGCGTTGACGTCGCGGCCCTTGTTGGCCTGGAGCTTCGCCATCGCGGCGGTCATGTCGCCACCGCCGTTGGCGAGGTCGCGCTTCCGGCTGGCGAGCAGGAAGAACGAGGCCACCGCGAACGAGACCGCCGCGGAGAGGACGACCGACAGGATGACGCCGACGTAGCTGTCCTTCGCCGTCGCCGTGAGCACCGCGATGATCGAACCGGGCGACGCCGGGGCGACGAGGCCGGACTGGAAGGCGACGTTCGTCGCGACACCGGTGGCGCCGCCGAGGATGACCGCGAGGAACAGGACCGGCTTCTGCAGCACGTACGGGAAGTAGATCTCGTGGATGCCACCGAAGAACTGGATCAGGATGGCGCCGGGAGCGGTCGAGCGGGCGATGCCGACACCGAAGAAGGTGAAGGCGAGCAGGATGCCGAGACCGGGGCCGGGGTTGGCCTCGAGCAGGAACAGGATGCTCTTGCCGGACTGCTGGACCTGCTGCGCGCCGAGCTGGTCGAGCACACCGTGGTTGATCGCGTTGTTGAGGAAGAAGACCTTGGCGGGCTCGATGATGACGCTGGCGAGCGGCAGGAGCGAGCTGTCGACGAGGAACTTCACCGCGGCGCCGAGGCCCTCTGCGATGAGCTTGAACAGCGGCGCGAGCCAGAAGAAGCCGATGAGCGCGAGCGCGAAGCCGAGGATGCCGGCCGCGTAGTTGTTCACGAGCATCTCGAAGCCCGGCTTGATCTTGCCGTCCCAGATCTTGTCGATCTGCTTGATGAGGTACGCGCCGAGCGGGCCGCAGATCATCGCGCCGAGGATCATGATCGTGCCGTTGGCGCCGATGATGACGCCCATCGCCATGATCGAGCCGACGACCGCGCCGCGGGTCTCGTAGATCATCCGGCCGCCCTGGAAGGCGATCGCGAGCGGGATCAGGTAGGTCAGGATCGGGCTGACGAGACCGATGTTCGCCACCCCGTTCGTCTCACCGAAGCCGCCGAGGACGCCGACGGGCGTCCAGCCGGTCTGGATGAAGAACGCGGTGATGAGGCCCCACGCGATGAAGATCGCGATGTTGGGCATGACCATGCCGGAGAGGAAGGTGCCGAACTTCTGCACGGCGACGCGTGCGCCGCCCCGCGACTTCGCGGGAGCGTCGGGCGCTGCAACGGACGACGTTGTCATGTGCCTGGCTTTCTGTGATGGGTGCTGCAGTGGTGGAGGGTGTGGGGTGCTGCTGTGCTGCGGTGGTGCTGCGGCTAGGCGGCGTGCGCTGCGGCCGCGGCGGACTTGGCAGCCGCCGCGGTGCTCGCGGCGAGTGCCGCCTTCGCCATCTCGCGGGCCTGGTCGAGCGTGTGCTTGCCGAGTTCGGCGCGCACGTCGGCCAGGGCCGCGGGGGTCATCGAGAGGGTGGTGGCGCCGAGGCCGACGAGCACGACGGCGAGCAGCGGGTCGGCCGCCGCCTCGCCGCAGATGCCGACCGCCTTGCCGGCGGCCTGCCCGGTCTGGCCGAGCTGCGCGACGAGGCGCAGGACGGCGGGGTGCCACGGGTCCTGGTAGGACGCGACGGTGCCGAGCATGCGGTCGGCGGCCATCGTGTACTGGGTCAGGTCGTTCGTGCCGATCGACACGAAGTCGGCGTGCGTCAGGACCTGCTCCGCCATCAGGGCGAGCGACGGCACCTCGGCCATCACCCCGGCGGTGCGGATCCCGAGGTCGCGGGCGAGGTCGACGAAGTACTCGGTCTCCTCGGCGTCGGCGACCATCGGGGCCATCACCCAGAGGTCGGCCTCGGTCGCCGCGTCGGCCTGCGCGAGGGCCGTGAGCTGATCGCGCAGCACCTCCTCGTGGTTCCGGAGGGCGCGGAGGCCGCGACGGCCGAGCGCCGGGTTCTCCTCGTCCTTGTCGGTGAGGAACGGCAGGGGCTTGTCGGCGCCGGCGTCGAGCGCGCGGACGACGACCTTCTTGCCCGGGAACGCCTCGAGCAGCTGGCGGTAGGACGCCGTCTGCTGCTCGACGGTCGGGGCCGTCGGCGCGTCGAGGAAGAGGAACTCGGTGCGGAAGAGCCCCACGCCCTCCGCACCGAGAGCAACGGCACCGGCCGCGTCGGCGGGGCTGCCGAGGTTCGCCAGGAGCGGGACGGTGTGCCCGTCGGCGAGCGCACCGGCGGTGAGCGGCGCGGACGCCGCGGCGGCGCGCTCGGCGATGCGGCGCTCGACGTCGGCGACGAGCTCGTCCGACGGCTCGGTGACGACGGTGCCGGCGGCGGCGTCGACGACGACCTCGGTGCCGTCGGCCAGGGCGTCGGCCCCGGTGACGCCGACGATGGCCGTGATGCCCTTGGCGCGGGCGAGGATCGCGGTGTGCGAGGTCGGGCCGCCGTCACGGGTGACGAGCGCCTGCACCTTGTCGAGGTCGAGGAGTGCGGTGTCCGCCGGTGCGAGGTCGCGGGCGACGAGCACGAAGGGGGTGTCCGACTCGGGGACACCGGGGGCGGGGACGCCGCGGAGCTTCGCGACGATGCGCTGCGCCACGTCGTCGAGGTCGGCGGCACGCTCCCCCATGTAGCCGCCCATGCCGACGAGCAGGTCACGGAACTGGCCGAACGCCTCGAACACCGCACGCTCGGCGTTCGTGCCGCCGTCGATGCGGGCGTGCACGTCGTCGAGGAGCGTGGGGTCCTGCGCCATGAGCGCCTGCGCCTCGAGCACGGCCTGGGCGTCGCCGCCGGCGAGCTGCCCGCGCTTGTTCAGGTCCTCCGCGACCACGGCGAGCGCGTCGTGCACGGCCTGCTTCGCGTCGTCCGCAGAACCCTCGAGCGGGGCGGTCGACGGTTCGCCGAGCGGGTCCGCCATGCGGAGCACGGGGCCGTGGGCGACGCCACGGCCGACGCCGGTGCCGAGCAGTTCGGTCATTCGAGACTCCTTCATCTCACGCGGAGGTGCTTGGGGCTGCCGCGCGACGAACGAGGGCTCGACCGCGGCGGCGTGACGTCACACTACCCCGATCCACGTTGACAAACAAACACATCCGGGGATAAAAATGCAGAAACAGATGCCCGTTTGCGTCTGACGGACGAACCGATCCGCGCTGATCCGTCGAGATCGTGCCCGGTCGTGTCCGTTCTGTTCCGAGCACGCCGATCGACCGAGACGACGAGGTCCATGTACGCACCAGAGCGCCACCAGCGCATCGTCGAGCAGGCGCGGGCGCACGGCCGGGTCGACGTCAAGGACCTCGCCGAGCTCCTCGCCGTCACGCCCGAGACCATCCGGCGCGACCTCACGAGCCTCGAGCGGCGTGGCCTCGTCCGTCGTGCGCACGGTGGCGCCATCCCGGTCGAGCGGATCACCCTGCACCCGGGGGTCGGTGACCGCGGCGGCATCAACCAGGCCGAGAAGATGGTCATCGCCGAGGCGGCCCTCGGCGAACTGCCCGAGAACGGCTCGGTGATGATCGACGCCGGGACCTCGACGATCTGCCTCGCCGAGATGCTCCCGACCGACCGGGGGCTGACCGTCGTCACGCACTCGCTCCCCGTCGCGATGGCCGTGGCGAACCGCCCCGGCATCGACCTGCACCTGCTCGGCGGCAACATCCGCAGCGACTCGCTCGCCGGCGTCGGGACGTGGACGCACCAGCTCATCGGCATGGTGAGCGTCGACGTCGCCTTCATCAGCATCAACGGCATCACGCCCGAGCGCGGCCTCACCACGCACAACATGGCCGAGGCCGCCGTGAAGAGCGCGATGATCAAGTCCGCGCGCCGGAGCATCCTGCTCGCCGACCACACGAAGTTCGGACGCGAGGAGTTCGGCCGCGTCGCCCCGCTCGCCGCGATCGACACGATCATCACCGATCCCGCCGTCAACGCCGACCTCGTCCGCGAGGTCGAGGCGGCCGGCACCGAGGTCTTCTGGCCCGGCCGCGACTGACGTCCGGCCGCCAGGACCGTCCCACCCGGCGCTCGCTACCATGAGCGCCACCACCCCGTCGACAGGAGTACATCGATGTCCGAAGCCACCCGCACCGTCACCGTCGCCAGCGCGTCCGGCCTGCACGCCCGCCCCGCCTCGCTGTTCGTCCAGACCGTCACGGCGTCCGGCCACCAGGTGACGATCGCCAAGGGCGACAAGTCCGGCAACGCCGGCAGCATCCTGGCCCTGCTCGGCCTGGGCATCGAGAACGGCGACGAGGTCACCCTGACGGTGTCCGGCGACGACGCCGAGGCGACCGCCGACAGCCTGGTCGAGTTCCTGCAGACGGACCACGACGCGGCCTGAGCGCGCAGGTCGCGGTCGCGACGCGACCGACGGACGGACGGGAGGCCCGTGGCTGCGCAGCCACGGGCCTCCCGTCCGTCTCCCGGTCTCCATCCCGACCACGTCCGCGGTCCGGACCGGCCGCGTCGGCGCCCGCCGATAAGGTGGTCGGCATGACACGCCTGCGCCTCGCATCCGTCAACGTGAACGGAGTCCGCGCCGCGTTCCGGAAGGGCATGGGCGACTGGCTCGCCACCCGCGACGTCGACGTCCTCGCCCTGCAGGAGGTCCGTGCGTCCACCGACGACCTGACCGGGCTGCTCGGCGACGAGTGGGACGTCGTGCACGACCCGGCGACGGCGAAGGGCCGCGCGGGCGTCGCCATCGCGTCACGGAAGCGCGCGCACCTGCACCGCGTCGAGCTCGGCCCCGCCGACTTCGACTCGGCCGGCCGCTGGATCGAGGCCGACTACGAGGTCGGCGACGCCACGGTCACGGTCGTGTCGGCGTACGTGCACTCGGGCGAGGTCGACACCCCGAAGCAGGACGAGAAGTGGAAGTTCCTCGACGCGATGACCGAGCGGCTCCCGGCGCTCCGCGCGCACAACCCACTCGCGGTCGTCGTCGGTGACCTCAACGTCGGCCACGACCAGCGCGACATCAAGAACTGGAAGGGCAACGTCAAGCGTGCCGGGTTCCTCCCGCGCGAGCGTGCCTACTTCTCGCGGTTCTTCGGCGCCGACGGCGAGCAGGTCGAGGGTGCGGACGGCTCGACCGGGCCGGGACTCGGCTGGGTCGACGTCGGTCGCGAGCAGGCCGGCGACGTCGACGGCCCGTACACGTGGTGGTCCTGGCGCGGCCAGGCGTTCGACAACGACAGCGGCTGGCGCATCGACTACCAGGTGGCGACCCCCGAACTCGCGGCGAAGGTCGCGCAGTACACGGTGGACCGCGCCGCGGCGTACGACCAGCGATGGTCCGACCACGCCCCCGTGGTCGTCGACTACGAGCTCTGACCCTCCTCTCACCCCCGCACCACCAGGACACCCCCATGACCACGACGCGCATCTTCTCCGGGATCCAGCCCTCCGCCGGGTCCCTCCACCTCGGCAACTACGTCGGGGCGCTCATGCAGTGGCGCGACCTGCAGGACGACCACGACGCGATCTACTGCGTGGTCGACATGCACGCGATCACCTCGCCGCAGGACCCGTCCGAGCTCCGCGCGAGCACCCGGGCGACCGCGGCGCAGTACATCGCCTCGGGCATCGACCCGACGAAGTCGACGCTGTTCGTGCAGTCGCACGTCCCCGCGCACGCCGAGCTGGCCTGGGTCCTCAACACCCTCACCGGCTTCGGCGAGGCCAGCCGGATGACCCAGTTCAAGGACAAGTCGGCACGTCAGGGCGCCGAGGCGGCGTCCGTCGGGCTCTTCACGTACCCGATCCTGATGGCCGCGGACATCCTGCTCTACGACACCGCCGTCGTCCCGGTCGGCGACGACCAGCGCCAGCACGTCGAGCTGACCCGGGACCTGGCGAACCGCTTCAACTCCCGGTTCGGGGACACGTTCGTCGTACCGGAGGCCAAGATCGGCACGGACACCGCGCGGATCTACGACCTGCAGGACCCGACGAGCAAGATGAGCAAGTCGGCCGCGTCCGACAACGGCCTCATCCGCCTGCTCGACGACCCGAAGCGCACCGCGAAGAAGATCCGGTCGGCGGTCACCGACACCGAGCGCGAGATCCGGGCGGACCGGCAGGCGAAGCCCGGCGTCACGAACCTGCTCGCGATCCTGTCCGCGTTCACGCGCAGGCCCGTCGCGACGCTCGAGGAGCAGTTCGTCGGCAAGGGCTACGGGGACCTCAAGGGCGCGGTGGCCGACGCCGTCGTCGCCGAGCTCGAGCCGGTGCGGGCGCGCACGCTCGAGCTACTCGACGACCCCGCCGAGCTCGACCGCCTGCTCGCGGTCGGCGCCGACCGCGCCGAGTCCATCGCGCAGGCGACGCTCGCCCGGGTGTACGACCGCATCGGCTTCGTGCCCCGCACCCGCGGCTGACGATGCTGCCCGTCACGCTGTCGTCGGACCGGGTCCGGCTCGACCTGCCGACCCGGTCCGACACGGCGGCGATCACCGCGGCGTGCCAGGACCCCGACGTCGTGCGGTGGACGACCGTGCCGACGCCGTACACCGAGCAGCACGCACGGACCTTCCTGGACGCCCTCGTCGGCCCCGGGTGGGCGTCCGACCGCGAGTACACCTGGGCGATCCGCCGTACCGGGTCGACCTGGCTCGAGGGCGTCGTGTCCTTCCGCACCGAGCACCGCGACCTGGGCTTCTGGCTGGCGCCGTACGCCCGGGGCGCCGGGCTCATGCACGAGGCCGTCGACCTGGTCGTCCGGTGGGCGTTCTCCCAGGGCGCGGCGGACGTGTACTGGGAGTGCTACGAGGGCAACACCGCGTCGGCGTCGGTCGCCCGCTCGGCCGGGTTCTCGTTCACCGGCACCGGTCCGGCCCGCATCCCCGCACGGGACGGTGCGCCGACGACGGCCTGGACCGGGCTCCGTCGCGCGGACGGCGTCCCGGCGTCGGCGCTCCCCTGGCCGGACGCGTCCTTCCGTGACGGCGGCGTCGTTCGCTGACAGGGGACAAGTCGGTGACGCGTCACCACGCTCCCGTCGGTAGTGTCGGAGCGTGACCACGTCCTCCCTCCCGCCGGCCCGTCCGGCCGAGGTCCGTGCGATGCAGCGAGCGCTCGACCTCGCGGCCCGCGGACCCGTCGTCGGCGACCACGCCCGCGTCGGCGCCGTGGTGCTCTCCCCCGCCGGTGACGTCCTCGCCGAGGGCTGGCACAAGGGCGCGGGGACCCCGCACGCCGAGGTCGACGCGATGGCCAAGCTGTCGCCGGAGCAGCTCCGCGGCGCCACGGCCGTCGTCACCCTCGAGCCGTGCAACCACACCGGACGCACCGGGCCCTGCGCCGTCGCGCTCATCGAGGCCGGCGTCGCACGGGTCGTCTACGCCGTCGACGACCCGGGCGTCCAGGCGCGCGGGGGCGCCGACCGCCTGCGCGCCGCCGGGGTCGAGGTGGTCTCCGGCGTCCTCGCGGACGAGGCCGAGGCGTTCCTCGAGCGCTGGCTGCTGTCGGTCCGCGCCGGGCGGCCGTGGGTCACCGTGAAGTGGGCGTCGAGCCTGGACGGTCGTGCCGCGGCTGCCGACGGCACGAGCAAGTGGATCACCGGCGCGGCCGCCCGCCAGCACGTGCACGAGCAGCGGGCCGCGCACGACGCCATCCTCGTCGGCACGGGCACCGTGCTCGCCGACGACCCGAGCCTGACCGCCCGCGGCGACGGCGGCGAGCTCCTCGCCGACCAGCCGCTCCCGGTCGTCCTGGGCGACCGCCCCGTGCCCGAGGACGCCGCCGTCCGTCGGCACCCCCGCGGCCTCGTGACCCTCGCCGGGCACGACCTCGACACCGCCCTGCGCAGCCTGCGCGACCACGGTGTCCACTCCGTCTTCGTCGAGGGGGGTCCGACGATCGCGTCCGCGCTGATCGCCGCGGGTCTCGTCGACGAGGTGCTCGTCTACCTCGCCCCGGTGCTGCTCGGAGGTCCCCGGACCGCCCTCGGCTACGTCGGGGTGGGAAGCATCGGCGAGCGTCACCAGTTGGACGTAACATCGACCACCAGCCTCGGCCCCGACCTGCTGGTCCGCGCACGACCCCACCGTTCCCGGCCCGGTACCGGACCGACGACGGCGGTCGACGAGCGCGGAGACGACGGGGCTCACGACGACCGGAGCACCCCATGACCGACGCACTCACCTCCCCCACCCCGGGCAGCCCGGTCCAGTTCGAGGTCGCGACGAACGTCCCGACCACCCACGGCACCTTCCAGATGCGCGCCTACCGCGACCTCGTCACGGGTGCGGAGCACGTCGCGATCATCGCGACGGACGACGACGGTTCACTGCCCGGCCCCGGTGCGCTCGTGCGGGTGCACTCCGAGTGCCTGACCGGCGAGGCGTTCGGCTCGCTGAAGTGCGAGTGCGGACCGCAGCTCGACGCCGCGCTGGACACGATCGCCGCCGAGGGCGGTGTGGTCGTCTACCTGCGCGGGCAGGAAGGCCGGGGCATCGGCCTCATCAACAAGCTCAAGGCCTACCGCCTGCAGGAGGACGGCCTCGACACGCTCGACGCGAACCTGGCGCTCGGGCTCCCCGCCGACTCGCGGGAGTACGGCGGCGCGGCCGGCATCCTCGCCGACCTCGGGATCACGAGCGTCCGCCTGCTCTCGAACAACCCGGAGAAGCGCCGACAGCTCGAGGAGCACGGCATCACCGTCGAGTCCCTCGTCCCGCTCGTCGTCGGGGTCTCCGCGCAGAACGCCGGGTACCTCGACACGAAGCGCGACCGGATGGGGCACCAGCTCCCCGCGCACCTGCAGGCCGGCGCCGCGAGCTGACCACGAGCAGGGCTGCGCGGACGACCGCGCGGCGATGCGCGGCGCGGGCGACCCCCCAGCGCCGCGCCAGCCGATCCTCGGTGGATTCGCAGCTGGGCGACATCTGTCGTACGCTGGGTGCTCCGTCACGAGCGGTCCCAACCACCGAACGCACCCGGCAACGCCCGCGCCACCCCGCGCGGACCAGCCGGTGTCCGCAGCTTCGGCACACCGCCGCGCTCGTCCGAGCGCTCCCCTCGGAGTCCCCCGCACCATGTCCGCCGCACCGGCACCCACGTCCACGACCACACCGGCCCCGGCCGCCGAGAACCCGCGCTCCCGCGTCGTCATCGCGAGCCTCGTCGGCACGTCGATCGAGTTCTACGACTTCTACGTCTACGCGACCGCCGCCGTCCTGGTCTTCCCGACGCTCTTCTTCCCGAACGAGGACCCGACGGCCTCGCAGCTGTCGTCGTTCGTCACGTTCGCCCTCGCCTTCTTCGCCCGGCCCGTCGGGTCGATCCTGTTCGGCCACTTCGGTGACCGCATCGGCCGCAAGGCGACGCTCGTCGCGTCCCTGCTCGTGATGGGCGCCGCGACGTTCCTGATCGGCTGCCTGCCGACCTTCGCGAGCGTCGGCATCTGGGCGCCGGTGCTCCTCGCCGTCCTGCGCTTCGCCCAGGGCGTCGGCCTCGGCGGCGAGTGGTCCGGCGCGGCCCTGCTCGCGACCGAGAACGCCCCGAAGGGCAAGCGTGGTGTCTTCGGCTCGATGCCGCAGCTCGGCGCCCCGATCGGCTTCCTGCTCGCGAACGGCCTGTTCATCGCGATCAACGCCGCCATGCCCGCCGCCGCCGACGGCACCCCGAACGCCGACTTCCAGGCGTGGGGCTGGCGCATCCCGTTCCTGCTGTCCGCGGTGCTCGTCATGGTGGGTCTCTACGTCCGCTTCAAGCTGGTCGAGTCGACCGTGTTCCGCGGTGTCCAGGAGAGCGGCTCGGTCGCGAAGCTCCCGCTCGGCCGGGTGTTCCGCACGTCGTGGAAGGCCGTCGTCGTCGGCACGTTCGGCATGGTCGCCACGTACGTCCTCTTCTACTTCATGACGACGTTCACGCTGAACTACGGCACGAACCCGTCCGAGCCGGCACCGCTGCAGAAGCTCGGGCTCGGCTACAGCCGTGGGGAGTTCCTCACCCTGCTCATGATCGGCGTGGTGTTCTTCGGCATCTTCACCCCGATCGCCGGCTGGCTCGCGGACAAGTACGGTCGCCGCCGCACCCTGATCCCGACCACGCTCGGCATCGCCCTGTTCGGCCTGACGTTCCAGCTCTGGTTCGCCGCCGCCACCGGGCCGATCACCGTCGTGACGTTCCTGATCGTCGGGCTGTCGCTCATGGGCCTGACGTTCGGGCCGATGGGGGCGCTCCTGCCGGAGCTCTTCCCGACGAACGTCCGGTACACGGGCTCCGCGCTGGCGTACAACATCGCGTCGATCATCGGGGCCTCGCTCGCGCCGACGATCGCGCTGCAGCTGTGGCAGCCGGACGGGAACATCTTCTTCGTCGGGCTGTACCTGACCGGGGCCGCCGTCGTGACGCTCGTCGCCCTCCTGCTCGTCCGCGAGACCAAGCAGGCCGGCCTCGCGGACGGGGACGCGACCGCCACCCGTCGATGACGCGACCACACGTCGCTGACGCGACTCCACTTCGGACGGGAGCGCGCCCCGCTCAGCGGTGACGCGTCAGCGTCACGCGGGGCGCGCCGACCGAGCCTGCGAGGGAGGTGTGCCAGCTGGCACCGTGCCTCCCGTCCGTCCTCGCGCAGCGCGCACCCACCGGTCGGTGCGAGACTGGACGACGGCCGCCAGCACCTCCCGCACGGGCGGCAGGAACCAGGAACGATGAGTCTCTTCGCACGTGCCAAGAAGTCCGACGGGCCCCGCGCCAGCTTCGGACGGCTGCTGACCTACCTGTTCGAGAACAAGCCCGCGATGGCCGTGATCATCGTGCTGAGCGTCCTCGGAGCCGCCGCATCGCTCGCGCAGCCGCTCCTGGTGAACCAGGTCGTGACGGCCGTGCAGCAGGGCGACACCCTGTCGGTCCTCGTCTGGGTGCTCGTGGCGCTCGTGCTCGTGTCCGGACTCCTGAACGGCGTCCAGCACTTCCTGCTCCAACGCGCGGGCGAGGGCGTGGTGCTCTCGACGCGCCGCAAGCTCATCGCGCGGATCCTCAACCTGCCGATCTCGGAGTTCGACACGCGGCGCACGGGTGACCTCGTCTCCCGCGTGGGGAGCGACACGACGCTCCTGCGCGCGGTGCTCACGCAGGGGCTCATCGAGTCGATCGGCGGCGCGCTCACGTTCATCGGCGCGATCATCGCGATGGCCGTGATCGACCCGCTCCTCCTCGGGATCACGGTCGTCATCGTCCTCGTCGCGATCGTCGTCGTCGGCGGGCTCAGCCGGCGCATCCGCATCGCGTCGAAGCGGGCGCAGGAGAAGGTCGGCGACCTCACGGCCGCGATCGAGCGCGGCATCGGGGCCGTGCGGACCATCCGCGCCGCCGGCGCCACCGACCGCGAGGTCCGCGAGGTCGACGACCACGCGACCGAGGCCTACCGTCGCGGCCTCGACATCGCGAAGATGTCGGCGTTCGTCGTGCCGGTCGCGAGCATCGTCATGCAGGTCGCGTTCATCGCCGTGCTCGGTGTCGGCGGGGCACAGGTCGCCGCCGGGCAGATCACCATCGCGACGCTCATCACGTTCATCCTGCTGCTCTTCATGATGGTGATGCCGCTCGGGCAGGCCCTGGGCGCGGCGGTGGCCGTCGCGCAGGCGCTCGGCGCGCTCGGCCGCATCGAGGAGATCCTGCACCTGCCGACCGAGGACCAGGACGACGGGGCCGTGCGGGTGGCCGCCGCGACGGAGACGGACGACGCGATCGCGTTCGAGCACGTCACGTTCCGGTACGCGGGGGGCGCCGACGCGTCCGGCGCTGACGGGGCTGCGGGTGCGGGTGCGGGTGCCGTTGGTAGCGGTGCTGGTGCTGGTGCTGGTGATGGCGCTCCTGGTGCGGACGACGTCGTGCTGGACGACGTGTCCTTCCGGGTGCCGCGCGGTGCCCGGGTCGCGCTCGTCGGGCCCTCGGGCGCCGGCAAGTCGACGACGCTCGCGCTCATCGAGCGGTTCTACGACCCGACCTCCGGTGTCATCCGGCTCGGCGGGGTCGACGTGCGCGGGCTGGACCGCGCGGAGCTCCGCGCCCAGATCGGCTACGTCGAGCAGGACGCCCCCGTGCTCGCCGGCACGATCCGGGCGAACCTGCTGCTCGGCTCCCCCGACGCGTCCGAGACCGAGTGCGTCCGCGTGCTCGAGGCCGTGAACCTCGGCGACGTGCTGCACCGCGACCCGCGTGGCCTCGACGCGCAGGTCGGTGAGGACGGCGTGATGCTCTCCGGCGGTGAGCGGCAGCGGCTCGCGATCGCCCGGGCGCTCCTGGCGGCGCCGCCGATCCTGCTGCTCGACGAGTCGACCTCGTCGCTCGACGGGGTGAACGAGCAGAAGATGCGGCTCGCGATCGACGCCGTGGCCGAGGACCGCACCCTGCTCGTCATCGCTCACCGGCTGTCGACCGTGGTGGACTCCGACGTCATCGTGGTGCTCGAGCACGGCCGGGTGGTGGGCACGGGCACGCACTCCGAGCTCGTGCAGTCCACCCCGCTGTACCGGGACCTGGCGAAGCACCAGCTCCTGGTCTGAGCCGTCAGGCGGCGAAGGGGTCCGGCGTCAGGACGTACACCGACTCCAAGTACTCCTCGATGCCCTCGTGCGACCCCTCGCGCCCGAGCCCGGAGGACTTCACCCCGCCGAACGGGAACGCGGCGTTCGACACGACGCCCGTGTTCAACCCGAGCATCCCCGTCTCCAGGCGCTCCGCCAGCCGCTGCCCCCGCCGGAAGTCACCGGTGAACGCGTAGGCGACCAGGCCGTACTCGGTGTCGTTCGCGAGCCGGATGCCCTCGTCCTCGGTGGCGAAGCGGGTGATCGAGACGACCGGGCCGAAGATCTCGGTCGTCAGGATGTCGGACCCCGGCTGCACGTCGTCCAGGACGGTCGGCGCGTAGAAGGTCCCCGGCCGGTCGACCCGCTCCCCGCCGGTGACGAGCCGCGCACCGCGCTGCACGGCGTCGTCGACCAGGGCCGCAGCCTTGTCCACCGCGCGGTCGTCGATGAGCGGCCCCATCGTCGTGCCGTCCTCGGTCCCGCGGCCGATGCGGAACCCGTCCACCTTCGCGGTGAGCGCCGCGGTGAAGGCGTCCGCGATGCCCTCCTGCACGAAGAAGCGGTTCGCGGCGGTGCAGGCCTCGCCGACGTTCCGGAACTTCGCCTGCATCGCGGCCTCGACGGCCTGGTCCAGGTCGGCGTCGTCGAAGACCAGGAGCGGGGCGTTGCCGCCGAGCTCCATGCTCGTCTTGAGGACGGTGTCCGCGGCCTGCTTGAGGAGCGCCGAGCCGACCGGGGTCGACCCCGTGAAGGTGAGCTTCCGGAGGCGACGGTCGGCGAGGATCGGCGCGGACAGGCCCTTCGCGTCGAGGGACGGCACGACGTTGAGCACGCCGTCCGGCAGCCCCGCACGGCGGAACAGCTCGACGAGGAACAGCGTCGTGAGCGGGGTGAGCTCGGCGGGCTTGAGCACCACGGTGCAGCCGGCGGCCAGGGCGGGCCCGATCTTCCGGGTCGCCATCGCGAGCGGGAAGTTCCACGGGGTGATCGCGTACACCGGGCCGACCGGCCGACGCAGGACGATCCCGCGGCCGGTGCCCTCCGGGTTCGTGCGGTAGTCGCCGTGGATCCGGACGGCCTCCTCCGAGAACCAGCGGAGGAACTCGGCACCGTAGGTCACCTCGCCCCGCGACTCGGCGATGGGCTTGCCCATCTCGAGGGTCATGAGCGCGGCGAGGTCGTCCTCGTGCTCCAGCGCCAGGTCGAAGGTCCGGCGCAGGATGTCCGACCGCGTGCGGGGCGGTGTCGCGGCCCATGACTCCTGCGCGGCGGCAGCGGCGTCGAGGGCGGCCATGCCGTCCTCCGGTGTGGCGTCGGCGACCTCGGCGAGGACCTCCCCCGTCGACGGGTCCCGGACGGCGAACGTCGCGCCAACGCTCGCGGCCCGCCACTGCCCGCCGATGAACAGGCCCGTCGGTACCCCCGTGACGCGGACGTGCTCGTCCGCCACGGTCGTGGTCGGACCGCCGTCGTGCTCGGTGCCGGCGCTGGTGGTGTCGGTGGTGCTGGTGGTGTCGGTCACAGTACTGCTCCTCCGGGGTTCGCGAGCCCCTCGTCCATGTCGCTGCGGTCGACGTGTCCGCCGACCGCTCGGATGTCGTCGAGCGCCGCAGCGCTCCGGTCCGGGTCGACGCCCGCCACCAGGTCCTCGTACACGGCGACGTCCAGGCCGGCTTCGCGGGCGTCGAGCGCCGAGGCCCGGACGCAGTGGTCCGTCGCGATGCCGACGATGTCGACCGTCGTCACGCGGCGCTCCGCCAGCAGGTCCGGCAGGGCGGTGCCGTCCTCGGTCACGGCCTGGAACGCCGAGTAGTCGGGACGGCCCTGCCCCTTGAACACGTGGACGTCCACGACCGAGGTGTCGAGGGCCGGGTGGTACTCGGCGCCCGCGGTACCGCCGACGCAGTGCACGGGCCAGGTGTCGACGAAGTCCGGGCCCGCCGCGCCGGCGAAGTGGCCGCCGTTGTCGTCGTCGCCGTGGTGCCAGTCGCGGGACCCGACGATCAGGTCGTACTCGTCGGCGTGCCGACCGAGGAACGCCGTGATGCGCTCCGCGAGGGCGGCCCCGCCGGCGACGCCGAGCGCACCGCCCTCCGTGAAGTCGTTCTGGACGTCGACGACGAGCAGTGCCCTGGCCATGCCGTCCATCCTGCACCCGGCGCCTCCGAGCCCGGTCGGCCGCGAGAGCGACGCGCGCAGGACTCAGCGGAGCGCGAACAGGGCGGCGTCCGTCGCGGGATCAGGACCCGGTGAGCTGCCCACCGCACGAGTAGGTGGCCGCGGTCACGGCGTCGAGCGCGGGGAGCGCCGCCGCCCGCGACGAGCCGATCGCGTAGAACGCGAACGTCAGCCGGGTGCCGTCCGCCGCGTCGATGTAGCCGCCGAGGGTGTTCGCGCTGTCGATCCACCCGGTCTTCGCGTGCACCTTGCCGCGCGCCACGGCGTTCGCCCCGGTGAACCGGCTCGCGAGCGTCCCCGACTGCCCGGCGACCGGCAGCGACTCCGCGAGGGTCCCGAGGCCCTCCGCGCCGGCCGCGACCTGGACCATGAGGTGGGCGACGAAGTCGGGCGACACCGCGTTCGACGCGCTCTCGCCCGAGCCGTCCTTGATCACGATGCCCGCCGGGTCGACCCCGTACGACGCCAGTGCCTTCTGGTAGACCCCGGTGAGCGAGGCCGCGGAGCCGTCGGCGCCGGACTCCTTCGACGAGATCCGCGCGAGCATCTCGGCGAGGGTGTTGTCCGAGTTGGGGATCATCTGCCCGATCAGCGTCGAGACGGGCTGCGAGGAGACCGTCGCGATCGTGTCCGTGCTCGTCGTGGCCCGCTTGACGATCTGGGCGTTCCCAGCGCCGACCACGCCCGCGTTCGCCAGTGCCGTCCGGAACGCCGCACCCGCGCGACCGACCGGGTCGGTGGAGCGCGGCGAGGTCGCGGCCGCCGGGTTCGCCCGGTCGCCGTCCACCATGAGCGCCGTGACCTCGGGCTGGTACCCGATCGTCCGCTCGCTCACCGGCCACGTGGGATCCCACGCGTCGGCGTCGTTCCAGTAGGTGTCGTCGGTGACGATCGTCGTGACGGGGGCGTCACCGAGCGATGCCTTCACCTGCTGGGCGAGCTGCGCCAGGGTCGGCGCCCCGGGGTAGACCGTGCCGCCGCCGACCGAGAGCGTCGGGTCGCCGTGACCGACGATCGCGATCGTGCCGTCCGGCTCCTTCGTCACCGTCGTCGGGATCCGGTGGTCGCCGCCGAGGACCGCGAGGGCCGTCGCCGTCGTGAGGGTCTTCATCACGCTGCCGGTCTGCGCGGGCTGGTCGCCCTTGCGGGAGAACAGGACCTCGCCGGTCGCCGCGTTCATCACGTACCCCTCGAAGTCGCCGAGGCCGGGCGCCGAGGCCGCGGCGTCGATCGTGCACGTCCGCAGGGCGGACGGGCCGGCGACGTCCTGCGGCACCGAGCGGCCGGCCGGCGTGGGCGTCGGGGTGGGGGTCGAGCTCGGCGTCCGGGACGTCGTCGCGGACGGCACCGCGGCGGCGCTCGTCGACCGCGTGGTCGGAGCGGTCGCCGCCGCGATCGCGACGGCTCCCCCGGACCCGAGCACGAGGACACCGGCCAGGGCGCCCGCGATCCACGGCACCGGACGGCGGGTGACGGACCCGCGGACGGCGGCGACCGCGTGACGGAGGCGGTCGGCGACGGACTGCGACGAGGGCTGCTGGTCGGACATCGCGACCGATCCTACGGAACTGCGGGAGGAGCCTCCAGACCGGATCCCGGGACCGACCGTCCACGCTCGGTCGTCGCATCCGAGGGAGCAGCGGTGTCGCCGTCGCCGTCGGCCGCGTAGCGGACGCCGACCTGGCGACGGGCCTCGTCCATCACGGCCATGATCGCGACGGTCTCCTCGGGGTCCATCGGACCGCCCTCGTGCATGCCGGAGGAGATCATCGCCTCGAAGGCGCGGGCCTCGTGCCCGTAGCCGGCGAGTTCCTCGCGCCCGTCGAACTCCTCGACCACGACGCCGTCCCGGTCCCGGATCCGCCACGTCGTCGGGGTGTACCAGGTCGCGTCGAGGTCGATGCGGCCGTCCTCACCGATGATCGACGCGGTGTTCGGGCTCCGCAGGTCCAGGCCGAAGTGGAGCATCGACTGCGCGCCGCCCTCGTGCGTGAGCACGACGCCCATCTGCGTGTCGACGCCCTGGTCGCTCAGCGTGCCCGCCGCGGTGACCGCCGTCGGGACGCCGAGCACGTCGACCGCGAACGAGATCGGGTAGACGCCGAGGTCCAGGATCGCGCCCCCGCCGAGCGCGGGGTCGTTGAGACGGTGCGTCGGGTCGGACGGCAGTGCCTGGTGGTGCGTGGCCTCGACCACCCGGGGGCGACCGATGCGCCCCTCGGCGATGACCTGGCGGATCATCGCGGACTGCGGCAGGAAGCGCGTCCACATCGCCTCCATCACGGCGACGTCGACGCGGCGGGCGGCGTCGACGACACGGCGGGCCTCGTCGGCGGTGATCGTGAAGGCTTTCTCGACGAGGACGTGCTTGCCGGCGGCGACGGCGAGGAGGGCGTCCTCGGCGTGCCGGGAGTGCGGGGTCGCGACGTACACCGCGTCGACGTCGTCCGCGGCGACGAGGTCCTCGTACGAGCCGTACGCCCGCGGGATGCCGTGCTCGGCGGCGAACGCCTCGGCGCGCTCCGGCGTGCGGCTGCCGACCGCGACGAACGCGACCCCGGCGGCGGTGCAGTCCCGCACGAACGAGTGGGCGATGCCGCCCGTGCCGATGACTCCCCAGCGAACCGTCATGCGACCTGTCTACCAGTCGGCGCCGGGACGGCCGGTCGTGTGACGGGGTGGGTGCGTCCGGCGGACGGGTCGTGTCGCGCACGGGCTCGGCGCGTCCGGCGGACGCGCCCGCGTGTGGCCGGCGCGTCCGGCGGGCGGGTCCCGGGCGTACCCGGCGTTGCGGCCCGGAACGGCGAGAACCCCCGCCTCCTGCTGGAGGACGGGGGTTCTCGGTGGAGCCGCCTGTCGGAATCGAACCGACGACCTATTCATTACGAGTGAATCGCTCTGCCGACTGAGCTAAGGCGGCGGACACTCCGTTGCCGGAGTGGCACGGGTAAGGACTATACAGGTTCAGACGAGTGAACGCGAAACGAGCGCCCCGAGCTCGGCGAAGGACCGCTCCAGCTCGTCCACCAGGTGCGTCTCGGTCGCGCTGTCCGACCACTCCCACCAGGCGTGCCGCAGGGCCGCGAGCGCCACGATCGAGGCCAGTCTCGCCCGGCGCCGCAGCGCATCCGGGTCCGCAGCCTCCGCCAACGCGGGGTCCGTCGTCCGGAGTCGGGCGGCGACGGCGTCCTCGATCTGCGCCTGGAACTCCTTCATCGACGCCATCCGCCGACTGAACAGTTCGGGCGCGGCGCGCAGCACCTGCTGCCGCTCCTCGAGCAGGCCGCGCTCCTCGATGAGCTCCTCGGTCGCGTGCACCAGCAGGGTGCCCAGGTCGCCGAGCAGGTCTCCGCTCGGCCCGCCGGCGCGGAACGTCGCCAGGGCGTCGTCGTCCGGCAGCGTCGGGTCGTCGCCGAGGAGCGCCTGTTCCTTGCTCGGGAAGTAGTTGAAGAACGTGCGCGGCGACACGTCGGCGCGCCGCGAGACCTCGTCGACCGTCACGGCGGCGAGGCCGGACTCGATCGCGATCCGGAGGGCGGCCTGCTGGATGGCGAAGCGGGTGGCGCGGCGCTTGCGCTCGCGCAGGCCGGGAGCGGCGTCGGGCATGCGGTGATCTTCTCACGGGCGCCGGTCGCGCAGGTGTGGCCGGGGACGGACGGGAGGATCGGGGCGGGGTCCGCCGTGCGGGCGGCGGCGGTCAGCGTGTCGCGCGGGCGATCGCTGCGGGGTCCGCCGTGCGGGCGATGCTGGTCAGCGTGTCGCGCGGGCGATCGTGACCAGGAGGGCTTCGAGCGCCAGGAGCGCGGCGACGTTGGCGGCGATCCGCTGCCGAGCGAGGGCGATCGCGTCGAGGACCTCGAGCGCGGCGGCGGGTGGCACCGCTCCGAGGGCCCGGTCGAGTTCGTCCCGCATCGTCTCGTTCACCGGTTCCGCCGGAGCACCGAGCCCGAGCAGGAGCAGGTCGCGGTACAGCGAGGAGACGTCGACCAGGATGCGGTCGAGACCGTCCCGCAGGCTCCGCGTCGCCCGGCGCTTCTGGTCCTCCTCGAGGGCACGGAGCTGCGAGCGGAGCGCGGGCGGGACCGTGCCGCCGGGCTCGATGCCGAGGGACCGCAGGGCGGCGTCCCGTTCCTCGGCGTCGCGCTGCTGGGTGATCGCCTTCGCGTCCTCGTCCGCGACCGCGAGCAGGTCCGCCGCCGCCATGACGGCGTCGCCCACGGAGCGCACACCGAGCACGGTGGTCAGGGTCCGCCGCCGGCGGTTCCGGGCGTCCTCGCTCGTGGCGAGCCGCTGGGCCATCCCGATGTGGCTCTGCGCCTGGCGTGCGGCATCCGTCGCGAGGGCACGGTCGACGCCGGTGCGCGCGACGATGAGCTCGGCGACCGAGGCGACGTCGGGCACCCGGAGGCGCACCGACCGGACGCGCGACCGGATGGTCGGCAGCAGGTCGGCCTCGCTCGGGGCGCAGAGGATCCACACCGTCCGCTCCGGGGGCTCCTCGAGCGCCTTGAGCAGCAGGTTCGAGGTCCGCTCGGTCATGCGGTCGGCGTCCTCGATGATGACGACGCGGTACCGGCCCACCGACGGCGAGTAGTACGACGACGTCACGAGCTGCCGGATCTCGTCGATCGTGATGATCACCCGCTGGGTGGTCAGCACGGACACGTCCGGGTGGGTGCGCGCGGCGATCTGCCGGAGCGCGTGGTCGTCGTCGGAGCCAGCACCGACCAGTGCGGCGGCGAAGGCCGCGGCGACGTTCGACCGACCGGACCCGGGCGGGCCGGTGATGAGCCACGAGTGCGTCATGCCACCGGTGTCCTCCGGCCCCTCGGCAGCGGACCGCAGCGCAGCCACCGCCTCGTCCTGACCGGTCAGGCCGTCCCACACGCTCACGAGGTCATCCTGTCAGCAGCCACCGTCACGCCGCGGGCACCAGGGCAGCGACGGCCGCACGGATGCGCTGCTGCACGGCGTCGGGGTCCTCGGCGGCGTCGACGACCAGGAACCGGTCCGGCTCGGCCGTCGCCATGGCGAGGAACGCCTGCCGGACCGACTCGTGGAACGCCTCGGCCTCGGACTCGAGCCGGTCGAACGTGTCGCCCCGGGCCGCTGCCACCCGCGCACGTCCGACCGTGACGTCGAGGTCGAGCAGGACGGTCAGGTCCGGGACGAGCCCGTCGGCTGCCCAGTCGGACACCGACCGGATGTGGTCGGCGCCGAGGCCGCGCGCGACGCCCTGGTACGCCACCGACGAGTCGATGTAGCGATCCTGCAGCACGACGTCACCGCGCGCGACGGCGGGCCGCACCACGGTCTCGACGTGGTGCGCCCGGTCGGCCGCGTAGAGCAGGGCCTCGGCGCGCGGGGCGACGTGGCCGCGTTCGTGCAGGACGATCTCGCGGATCCGCTGCCCGAGGTCGGTGCCCCCGGGCTCACGGGTCCGGACGACCGTGCGGCCGCGCGCCTCGAGCCACGCCGTCAGCAGGGCGGCCTGTGTCGTCTTGCCGACACCGTCCCCGCCCTCGAGCGTGATGAACCACCCGCGCGCCGGCGATCTGTCCGCCGCTGTGCGCGGCGCTGTCCCGTCGGTCACTGCTTCTTCGGGGCGGCCTTCTTCGGAGCGGCCTTCCGCGCCGGGGCCTTCTTCTTGACCGGACCCTTGGCACGCTTGTCCGCCAGGAGCTGCACGGCACGGGCGTGGTCGACGGACTCGACGTCCTCACCACGCGGGATCGTGGCGTTCGTCTCCCCGTCGGTGACGTACGGACCGAAGCGGCCGTCCTTCACCTTGATCGGCTTGCCCGACACCGGGTCCGCCTCGAACTCCTTGAGCGCGGCGCTCGCGGTCCGACGGCCGCCGTACTTCGGCTGGGCGAACAGCTCGAGCGCGCCGGGTAGGTCGACCTCGAAGATCGCGTCCTCGCTCGGCAGGGTCCGGGTGTCCGTGCCCTTCTTGATGTACGGACCGTAGCGGCCGTTCTGCGCCGTGATGTCCTCGCCGGACTCCGGGTCCTTCCCGACGACACGGGGCAGGTCGAGGAGCTTCAGCGCGGTCTCCAGGTCGACGGTCTGCGGGTCCATCGACTTGAAGAGCGACGCGGTGCGTTCCTTCGGCGCGGCGGCCTTCTTCGTGGTCTTCTTCGCCGGCGCCTTCGTCGCGGTCGTCGCCGCTGCGGTCGTCGTCGCTGCTGCGGCCTCGGCCGGGGCGGGCTCCGTCACCTCGCCGGTCGAGGGGTCCACGGTGGGCTCGGGCTCGGGGCTCCGCTCGGTGACGTACGGGCCGAACCGACCGTCCTTCGCCAGGACCTCCTTCCCGGACTCCGGATTGATGCCCACGACGCGGTCGCCGACGACCGGGGCGTCGACGAGCTCCTGTGCCTTCTCGGCGGTGAGCTCGTCCGGCGCCAGGTCCTCGGGGACGTTCACGCGTCGGGGCTTCTCGGGGTCCTCGCCCGGCACCTCGATGTAGGGGCCGTACCGACCGATGCGGAGCGTGAGCCCCGGCGCGAGCTCGACCGAGTTGATGTCCCGGGCGTCGATCTCGCCGAGGTTGTCGATGACGGTGCGCAGACCGCGCTGGTCGCCGCCGCCGAAGTAGAACTCCTTGAGCCAGTCGACCCGGTCCTCGTCGCCGCTGGCGATCCGGTCGAGGTCCTCTTCCATCCCGGCGGTGAAGTCGTACTGCACCAGGTCGGCGAAGTGGTCCTCGAGCAGTCGGACCACGCTGAACGCGATCCAGTTCGGCACGAGTGCGCTGCCGCGCTGGGTCACGTAGCCGCGGTCCATGATCGTCGAGATGATCGCGGCGTACGTCGAGGGTCGGCCGATGCCGAGCTCCTCGAGCGTCTTCACCAGGCTCGCCTCGGTGTACCGCGGCGGGGCCGAGGTGTCGTGCCCCTTGGCGTCGACCTCGCTGACGCCGAGGTGGTCCCCCTCGGCCATCTGCGGGAGCTTCGCGTCCGCGCCGTCGGCACCGCCGTGGCGCTCCTCGTCGCGACCTTCCTCGTACGCGTTGAGGAAGCCGCGGAAGGTGATCACGGTGCCGGACGCGGTGAACTCCGCGTCCGTGCCGTTCGCCGTCGACGCCAGGCCCGTGACGGGCTCGGTCGACGTGATCCCGAGGACGACCGACGCGGTCGAGCCCTTGGCGTCCGCCATCTGCGACGCGACCGTGCGCTTCCAGATGAGGTCGTAGAGCTTCCAGTCGTTGCCGCGCAGCACCCCCTCCATCTCGGACGGGGTCTTGAAGGTGTCGCCCGCGGGCCGGATGGCCTCGTGCGCCTCCTGCGCGTTCTTGCTCTTGCCGGCGTAGCTGCGCGGCTTGTCGGGGACGGTCTCCGGACCGTACAGCGACGACGCCTGCTTCCGGGCGGCGGTGATCGCCTGCTGCGACAGGGACGACGAGTCCGTTCGCATGTAGGTGATGTGGCCGTTCTCGTACAGCCCCTGCGCGACGCTCATCGTCTGCCGGGCCGAGAAACGGAGCTTCCGCGCGGCCTCCTGCTGGAGCGTCGAGGTGGTGAACGGCGCGGCCGGACGGCGCGTGTACGGCTTCGAGTCGACGCTGCGGACGACGGCGTCGCCGGCCTGCTCGAGCACGCGGGTCAGGGCAGCGGCGGACGCCTCGTCCAGCCGGACGGCCTCGCCCTTGAGCGCACCGCGGTCGTCGAAGTCGCGACCGGAGGCCACGCGGGTGCCCTGGAGACGAGCGAGCCGGGCGGTGAAGGCGGTGTCGCCGACCTTCTCGAAGCGCGCCGTCAGGTCCCAGTAGTTCGCCGAGACGAACGCCAGGCGCTCGCGCTCCCGGTCCACGACGAGACGGGTGGCGGCGGACTGCACGCGCCCGGCGGACAGTCCGGGGCCGACCTTGCGCCAGAGCACCGGCGAGACCTCGTACCCGTAGAGCCGGTCGAGGATTCGACGGGTCTCCTGGGCGTCGACGAGCGCGGTGTCGAGTTCGCGGGTGGCCTCCTGCGCGCGCTGGATGGCCTCCTTCGTGATCTCGTGGAACACCATGCGCTTCACGGGCACCTTGGGCTTGAGCACCTGCAGGAGGTGCCACGCGATGGCCTCGCCCTCGCGGTCTTCATCAGTTGCGAGGTAGAGCTCGTCGGCGTCCTTGAGCGCCCGCTTGAGCTCGGTCACCGTCTTCTTCTTCGCGTCGGAGACCACGTAGTAGGGCTCGAAGCCGTTGTCGACGTCGACGGAGAACTTGCCGAGCGACCCCTTCTTCAGCTCGGCCGGCAGGTTCTTGGGCTCGACGAGGTCGCGGATGTGTCCGACTGACGCCTGGACTTCGTATCCGTCACCGAGGTATTGCGCGATCGTCTTCGCCTTCGCGGGGCTCTCGACGATCACGAGCTTCTTCGTGCCTGGCACGTGACTCCTTGATCGATGGTGCACGCCGGCTCCGTCCCGCACAGGGACCATGGACGACCGGGACGACGGTGACCGGGGGCCGACGTGCACACCATACACACACTGTCGGCACGACCCGGTGGGCGGACCGGCCACCGCGAGCGCGCCCACGGCGACAGCTCCGGAACCGACCGTGACGCCGACCCGGGCGACGGAGCCCGCCGTCCGACAGTCGGTGAGCCGCGCAGCGTTCGCGTTGGCGACCCGACCGGCAGCAGCGCACGGCGCACCGGCCACGAGCCCGACGGCGGCCCCGGCAGCGGCGATCGCCGCCGAGTCCGCCGTGGCCGCCGCACGGGTCGACAGGACCCGGTCGCGCGCGGCGCCGAGCGCCACCGAGCCGACGAGCAGGACGAGGGCGACGACCCCGACCAGCACGATCGTCGCCGAACCGCGGTCCGACCCGAGCACCGGACTCCCCCGGCGCCCGCTCACCGACCAGCCTCCGCCGCGCACCCCGTCGCGGTCAGCGGGACGGCGGACAGCGGGCCGCCCGTCCGCCCCGCCAGGTCGACGCACACCGTGCCGTCGGCGTGCCGGACGGTCGCGACCGTGCCCGGCGCCCCCTCGCGCACCAGCCGGTCAGCCGCGGCCTGGTCGCCCCGCCCGAGCGCCCGTGCGGCGGCGCCCGCCGCGGCCTGCATGCTCCCGACGCGGTCGACCAGGACGACCCCGGCCACGAGCGTCACGAGCACGAGGACCACGGCGGGCAGCGCCACGGCGAACTCCACGGTCACGCTCCCGCCGTCACGAGGTGAGCGCACCGCGGACGAGGTCGGTCAGGATCTGCTGGACCTCGCCCGACCGCATCACGGCCACGAGCACGCCGGCGAAGGCCACCGCGGCCAGGATGACGACCGCGTACTCGGCCGTGGCGGACCCGTCGTCGGCGCGGAGCCGCAGCCGGCGCCTCGTGCGGCGGTGGCCCCTCGTGGTGTCGGTCATGTCGTTCCCCTTTCTCTGTGAGGCATCTCGCTCGTCGTGGGACCAGCCTCGCGACCGCGGCGGCTGCGGGACGGGCGAACCGTGCGGTCTGTGGATGCGTCAGCCCGGACCCCCGACGGTGGAGGAGAGGACACCGACGACGACCGGCACGACGGCGACCAGCACGAACGCCGGGAGCACGCACACCCCCAGGGGCAGGACGAGTCGCACGCCGAGCCGTTCGGCCTCGGCGAGCGCGGCGGCAGCGGCGTCGTCCCGCACGTCCTCGGCCGCGGCACGGAGGAGCCCCGCCGCGGGCACACCGGCACGACGGCTGAGGGACAGGACCTCCCGGAGCCGGCGCTCGGTCGCCGCCTCCGCCGGAGCCGGAGCCGGAGCCGGAGCCAGGGCACCACCGCCCTGCTCGGCGAGGACCTCCCGCACCGTCGTGGCGGCCGCGGCCCACGACCCTCCGCCGGACAGCGCGACCGCCCAGGCGTCGAGCAGGACCCCCGCGACCCGGCCGTCCGGCGTCGCTCGGCGGACGAGGCCGGCGCTCCACCGTCGACCGGCCAGGACGAGGATCGCGGCCGACACCGTGCAGCACCAGCCGACCGGACCGGTCACGAGCACCTCGACTGCTCCGGCTCCCCACGCCGACGCGAGCGCGAGGCCGAACACCGGCAGTGTCAACACCACCCGGGCACTCGTCCGCGGTCCCGCGAGCGCGACCCGGACCGCCCGGTCCGAGGCCGCCGTCCGACGCATCGCCGCGGCGAGCGCCCGGAGCGCGTCGGCCACGGGCGCCCCGGTGCGCTCGGCGACCGCGATGACGATCCGCACGTCGTGCCAGGCCGGGTCGTCCCCGTCGGGGAGTCCGCCGACCAGCGTCCATGCGCGCGGCGGTGGGACGCCGGCAGCCACCAGGACCGCGACCTGGTCGATCAGACGCGCGATCGCAGCACCGTCGGCCGGACGCCCTGCCGCGCCGCCGACCCACCGCGGAGCCGAGGCACCGGCGCCTCGGCGCCCGGCCGCGCCCCCACCGGTCACCGGCGCCGGCGTGCCGTGCCCTGGAGCGGTCGCGTCGCGAGCCGACCGCCCTCGTCCACGACGGGCGTCCCGACCGCAGCGACGATGCGTTTCCCGGCCCGCCGCTCGAGGTGCACGACGAGGTCCAGCGCGCTGACGACCTGCCGGGCGACGGCGGTGACCCCGAGTCCGGCGAGCGCTCCGAGGGCCTCGAGCCGGGCCGCGACGTCCGCCAGACCGTTCGCGTGCAGGGTCCCGGCGCCACCGTCGTGCCCCGTGTTCAGCGCGGCGAGGAGCTCGCGCACCTCGGCTCCGCGGCACTCCCCCACCACCAGTCGGTCCGGCCGCATCCGCAGGGCCTCGCGGACGAGCCGCTCGAGACCGAGTGCTCCGGCCCCCTCGGCGTTCGCCTGACGTGCCTCGAGCGCGACGACGTGGGGATGGTCCACGCGGAGCTCGGCGACGTCCTCGACGGTCACGATCCGCTCGGTGTGCGGGACGGCGGCGAGCATCGCGGAGAGCATCGTCGTCTTGCCGCTGCCGGTCGCGCCGGTCACCAGGACGTTCCGCCGAGCGGCGACGGCGTCCTCGAGCACCGAACGTGGCACCGTCCGGAACGCGCCGAGGCCCTCGAGGTCGGCGAGGGTCGGACGACCGGGTCGCGGCAGGCGGACGGACAGCGCGGTCCCGTCGACCGCGACCGGCGCGAGCACGACGTGCACCCGGATGCCGTCCCCGATCCGGACGTCCGCACACGGTGTGCTCTCGTCGACGTGCCGGTCGCCGAGTGCGACGAGCTCGGTCGCCAGCGCCCGCACGCGCCGCTCGGGCAGGGCAGGCGGGACCCGTTCGAGTCCGCGCCCCCGGTCGACCCACGTGCCACGTCCGCCGACGACCAGGACGTCGGTCGTGTCCGCGTCGACCACGAGGGCGGCGAGCTCCTCGAAGACACCGGCGTCCACCCGACGCCGGTGCGCCGGCCGGTCGACGTGCGGCAGGAAGGGATCGGTCCCGGCTCGGTGTCGGTGCATGACGGGGACGGTAGGGCGACCATCCGTGGTTCGTCGCGCGGACGAACGGCTCTGTGGACAACAGAGCCGATCCCGGCCAGCGGACTCTTTTGTACCCCGAACTACAAAGCCGTACCCCGTTCCATGCCGCGAGTCCAGGGGTGGTGCAACACCGCACCGAGCCGCCCTGACCCGTCTCACGAGGGGTCACGGAGCCCCGACACCGATCGAACGCGTGTCGCGCCGGTATGGACAGGTCTGTCCACGGTTCGGCACCAGATCGGGGATCACCCGACGGGCCGCCGGACGGATGCGCGACACCCGTCGGGGAAAAAGAAGAGGCGGCACCGGTTGGGGGGAACTGGTGCCGCCGGACATCGGTGGATTGGGGGGAATCCGAACCGGTGCCACCGGGAACGAGCCCGGTAGGAACCACTGTACCCCATGAACGAGCCTGCTCGGCAACCCCCGGTCGTGATCCGGCTCGTGTCACGACGACCCTCCGGTCCGCGCCCGGCGGTAGTCTCCGTCTGCACCCACTCGACCGCCGACCGCACCAGCAACCGACGACCGCCACCCGGCGCCGACCGCACCAGCAACCGACGACCGAGCACCCCTGCCGCAACGACGCGAAAGGACACCGATGTCCACTCCGACCCAGGCCGACGAACGCCACGAGGACGGCCCGACCTTCGCTCCCCCCGCCGACTTCGTCGCCGACGCCGTCGCGCACGAGGACCTGCACGAGGCCGCCGCCGCCGACCGCGAGGCGTTCTGGGCGGACCAGGCGCGGAACCTGCTCGACTGGCGGACGCCGTTCACCCGGACGCTCGACTGGTCGGGCGCGCCGTTCGCCAAGTGGTTCGACGACGGCACGCTCAACGTCGCGGAGAACTGCCTGGACCGCCACGTCCGCGCGGGCAACGGCGACCGCGTGGCGATCCACTTCGAGGGCGCCCCCGGCGACACCCGCCGGATCACCTACGCCGAGCTCACCGCCGAGGTGCAGCGCGCCGCGAACATGCTCACCGACCTGGGCGTCGAGCAGGGCGACCGCGTCGTCGTCTACATGCCCCTCATCCCCGAGGCCGTGGTCACGATGCTCGCCGTCGCGCGCATCGGTGCCGTGCACTCGGTGGTCTTCGGCGGGTTCAGCGCCGAGAGCCTCCGCGCCCGCATCGAGGACGCCGGCGCGAAGCTCGTCGTCACCGCGGACGGCGGCTGGCGGCGCGGAGCGGTCTCGCCGCTCAAGCCCGCGGTCGACGACGCCCTGGCCGGCGACGGCACGGACACCGTCGAGCACGTGCTGGTCGTGAAGCGCGGGGGCAACGAGGTCGGCTGGACCGACCGCGACCTGTGGTGGCACGACGAGATCGCGAAGGCCGCCGCCGAGCACGAACCGCAGGCCTTCCCCGCCGAGACGCCCCTGTTCATCCTCTACACGTCCGGCACGACGGGGAAGCCGAAGGGCATCGTGCACACGTCAGGTGGCTACCTGACGCAGGCGGCGTACACGCACCGCAACGTGTTCGACATGCACCCGGAGAAGGACGTCTACTGGTGCACGGCCGACATCGGCTGGATCACCGGGCACTCCTACGTCGTCTACGGCCCCCTGGCCAACGGCGTCACCCAGGTCCTGTACGAGGGCACCCCGGACGAGCCGAAGCCCGGCCGCTGGTGGGACATCGTCGACTCGTACGGCGTGACGGTCCTGTACACCGCCCCCACCGCGGTCCGCGCCGCGATGAAGGCCGGACGCCAGATCCCCGAGGCGCGCAGCCTGGCGTCCCTCCGCCTGCTCGGGAGCGTCGGCGAGCCGATCAACCCCGAGGCCTGGCAGTGGTACCGCCAGGTGATCGGCCACGACCGCACACCCATCGTCGACACGTGGTGGCAGACCGAGACCGGCGCGATCATGATCTCCGCGCTCCCGGGGGTCACGAAGCTCAAGCCGGGCGCCGCCCAGACCCCGCTCCCGGGCATCACCGCGGAGATCGTCGACGAGGACGGCCAGCGCGTCGCGCCCGGTGGCAGCGGCTACCTCACGATCACCGACCCGTGGCCGTCGATGGCCCGCGGCATCTGGGGCGACCCGGACCGCTTCGTCGAGACCTACTGGTCGCGCCTCCCCGGCCGCTACTTCGCGGGCGACGGCGCGCGGCTCGACGGTCAGGGCGACATCTGGGTGCAGGGCCGCGTCGACGACGTCATGAACGTCTCCGGTCACCGCCTGTCCACCGCGGAGATCGAGTCGGCACTCGTCGGGCACGAGGGCGTCGCCGAGGCCGCAGTCGTCGGCGCCGCCGACGAGACGACCGGTCAGGCCGTGGTCGCGTTCGTGATCCTCAGCGCCGAGGCGGCCGAGGGCGTCGACCGCGACGCGGTCGCGAAGGAACTCCGTGACTGGGTCGGCAAGCGCATCGGGGCGATCGCGAAGCCGCGCCAGGTGGTCGTGGTCCCGGAGCTCCCGAAGACCCGCTCCGGCAAGATCATGCGCCGCCTCCTCCGCGACGCGGCCGAGGGCCGCCGCATCGGCGACACGACGACGCTCGCCGACCCGACGATCATGGCGACCATCGCGGAACTGATGTAGCGCACGGAACGTGAGCGGGGCCTCCAGTCCGTCCTGACTGGAGGCCCCGCTCACGTGGGCGCACCGGCTGCGGTGCGCGGGTGGTTCAGTCCGTCAGCTCGACGACCAGCTCGACCTCGACCGGCGCGTCCAGCGGCAGCACCGCGACGCCCACCGCGCTCCGCGCGTGGACGCCGGCGTCGCCGAAGACCTCGCCGACCAGGGTCGACGCGCCGTTGGCGACGGCGGGCTGGCCGGTGAAGGACGGGTCCGAGGCGACGAAGACCGTCACCTTGACGACCCGGGCGACCCGCTCGAGGGAACCGGCGACCGACTGGACGGCCGCGAGCGCGTTCAACGCGGCCACGCGCGCCTGCGCGGTGGCGGTCTCGGGGTCGACCGACGTCCCGACCTTGCCCGTGACGGGCAGTGCGCCGTCGACGAAGGGGAGCTGTCCCGCGGTGTACACGTACCGGCCGGTGACGACCGCGGGCACGTAGGCGGCGACCGGCGCCGCGACCGCGGGGATCGTCAGCCCGAGCTCGGCGAGGCGGTCCGCGACGCTCACGCGTCGGCCTTCGGGCGCTTCAGGTAGGCGACCAGTCCGCCCTCGGGTCCGGTGACGACCTGGACCAGCTCCCAGCCCTCGTCGCCGTGGGCGTTGAGGATGGCGGCGGTGTTGTGGATCATCAACGGCGTGGTGAAGTACTCCCAGCGAGTCATGCGGTTCCTTGCCAGCCTTTCAGTCGTGGGCGTCGTTTAGGCTGCATCCTATGTCTGCCCAGAAGTCTGCCTCGCGGACCAAGCCCGTCTCCGCGATCGGCGCCTTCGTCGGTTTCGTCGGCTTCAGCGCGCTCGCCGGCCTGCTGGTCACGATCGGCGTCACCCCGGCGATCGCGGTCGCCGGCGTCACGACGACCTCGACGATCGGCGTCTTCGAGTCGCTGCCGGAGTACATCGAGATCGGTGACCTGCCGCAGCGCAACGAGGTCCTGGCGTACTCGAACGGGCAGCCGGTGCACCTGGCGACGGTCTACGACCAGAATCGCCAGGAGCTGCAGTTCGACCAGATCAGCGACCAGCTGAAGAACGCGGCGATCGACGGCGAGGACAAGCGCTTCTACGACCACGGCGGCGTCGACATGACGTCCCTGGTGCGTGCGGGCGTGGGGTCCCTCGCCGGCGGCCTCGGCGAGTCCGGCGGCGGGTCGACGCTGACCATGCAGCTGGTGCGCAACATCAAGATGCAGCAGGCGCTCGAGCTCCCCACCCCGGAGGAGCGCGAGAAGGCCTACAACGACGCCGTCGAGCAGACCATCCCCCGCAAGCTCGAGGAGATGAAGCTCGCGATCGGTCTGGCGAAGAAGTACTCGCACAAGGAGATCCTGACCGGGTACCTCAACATCGCCTACTTCGGCGACCAGACGTACGGCGTGCAGGCCGCCGCGCAGCACTACTTCAACAAGAACGCCACGGACCTGACCCCGCAGGAGGCCGCCTCGATCCTCGCGATCGTGCAGTCGCCGAACTCGCGGAACCTGTCCGACCCCAAGTACTACGACGCGAACGTCGCCCGTCGCGACGTCATCCTCAAGTCGATGTACGCGCAGAAGCACCTGACCAAGGAGCAGTTCGACGCGGCCATCGCCTCGAAGCCCGCGGACTACGTGCACCTGACGGAGCCGAACCAGGGCTGCCAGTCGGCGGCCGGCAACGGCTCGCAGTTCTTCTGCGACTACGCGGTCAAGGTCGTCAAGCAGATGTCCCAGCTCGGTGCGACCGAGAAGGAGCGCGCGACCGCCTGGCGCAACGGCGGCTACACAGTGCAGACCACCCTCGACCTCGACCTGAACGGTCAGCAGAAGGACCTGCTCAACACGTACGACCCGAACACCGAGAGCCGCTTCAGCCTCGGTGGTGCCCTCAACTCCGTCGAGGCGTCGACCGGACGCATCCTGACGATGGCGCAGAACAAGGACTACGACCAGTCCCTGCAGACCCCGCCCACGGCGACCTCGATCAACTACTCGGTCGACAAGGAGTACGGCGGCTCGATCGGCTTCCAGGTCGGTTCGACGTACAAGGTGTTCACGCTCCTCGACTGGCTGAAGGCCGGGCACGGGCTGAACGAGAGCGTCAACGGCACCCCGCACAACACGTCGCGTTGGACGCAGTGCGGCTCGACCATCACGTCGAACTGGGCGCCGAAGAACGACTCCGCGGGTGAGAACGGCAACTTCACGGTCGCCCGCGCCACCGCGCTGTCCGTGAACGCGGCGTTCGCCTCCATGGCCGCGAAGCTCGACCTGTGCGACATCCGCCAGACCGCGCAGGACCTCGGCGTGCACTCCGCCGACGAGAAGACCGAGTTGAACGCCTACCCGTCGTCGATCCTCGGCACGAACAACATCGCGCCGCTCACCATGGCGTCCGCGTACGCGACCATCGCGAACAACGGCACCTACTGCTCCCCGATCGCGATCGACAACATCACGAACGCCGAGGGCAAGTCGCTCGGCGGCCAGCCGAAGCAGTGCAAGCAGGTGCTCGACCCGAGCGTCGCCGCGACCGCGGCCTTCGCCATGCGCGGCACGATCGCCTCGGGTACGGCCGTCGGCGCCCAGACCCCGGACGGCACGCAGCTGTTCGCGAAGACGGGCACCACGGACGACGCCGACCAGATCTGGCTCGTCGGTGCGAGCTCGAAGGTCGCGACGGCGTACTGGCAGGGCAACACGGACGGTGGCAAGAACAACCTCCGCCACTACCTGCCCGGCGCCGGGTGGGGCTCCTACGCCTCGCAGCGTGCGCACGTGTGGCAGCAGGCGATGATCCCGATCAACGCCAAGCACCCGGCCGACCCGTTCCCGACCCCGTCGCAGACCGCCCTCCGCGGCAACAGCGTCGCCGTCCCGGACGTGTCGGGCAAGACCGCCGACGAGGCCCGTTCGATCCTGTCGTCCGCCGGCTTCACGTACGTCGACGGCGGTGCGCAGCCGGGCGCCGGCACCGCGGGCACGGTCTCCTCGACGTCGCCCGGCGCCGGTTCCCTGCTCTCCACCGGCTCCTCGGTGACCGTGTACACGACGGACGGCTCGCAGTCGACCGTTCCGGAGGTCGCGGGCAAGAGCCTGCAGGACGCCCGGAGCACGCTCGGTGACGCCGGGTTCGGCTCGGTGAACGTCTCCGACCAGTACGTCAAGGGCGGCAAGGAGTGCACCGTGGCCGCGGTCGACCCGGGTGCCGGGACCGCCACCGCGAAGAGCACGGCGCTGACGCTCCAGCTCTTCGGGGACAAGGACGGCAAGGCACCGAAGGACTGCAAGTGAGTCGCGGTCGCGCCGCGCTGGGCGTCATCGCCGCGGGTGCGACCATCGGAGCGGCGACGGCGGCGTGGGGTTCCCTCGTCGAGCGTCGCCGCTTCGGCATCCGGTGGGAGACCGTGCCGGTGCTCGCGCCCGGCTCCCGCGACGTGACGGTGCTGCACCTGTCCGACATCCACATGGCACCGTGGCAGGCCGACAAGCAGCAGTGGCTGCGCGACCTGTCGCTCGTCGAGCCGGACTTCGTCGTGAACACCGGCGACAACCTCGGGCACGCCACGGCGAACAGCGCGGTGGAGTACGCGCTCGAGCCGTTCCGCGGCGTCCCGGGTGCCTTCGCGCACGGGTCGAACGACTTCTACGGACCGTCGCCCCGCAACCCGCTGAAGTACTTCGGCGGTCCGAGCCGCATGCACGCCGACCGGCGGCCGGTGTCGCTCGACATCGACCGGCAGACGGCCTTCTTCGAGTCGCTCGGCTGGCTCGACGTCAACGACCAGGCGCACGCGATCGAGCTCCGCGGGTCGCGCTTCGAGCTGTTCGGCACGTCGGACGCGCACCGCGGCTGGGACCGGCTCGACCTGCTGCCGACCAACGTCGACGAGATGCGCAGCGACGTGCCGTGGACCGAGGACGAGGACGGCCCCTCCCCCGTCGCGATCGGGATCACGCACGCACCGTACCGCCGCGTGCTCGACGCCTTCGTCGACCAGGGTGCGGACATCGTCTTCGCCGGGCACACCCACGGCGGGCAGGTGCAGGTCCCCGGCATCGGCGCCCTCGTCACGAACTCCGACCTGCCGCGGCGGTACGTCAGCGGCCTGCACAAGTGGCAGCACCGCGCGCACTGGTCGTGGCTCGAGGTCTCCGCGGGCATCGGGACGTCGATCTACGCGCCGGTCCGCTTCTCCTGCCGCCCCGAGGCCGTCGTCGTGACCCTCACGGCACGCACCGACTGACCCCTGCCACGACGACGCGCCCGGGCGTCTCGCCGATGGTCGTGAGCACCCCCGAACATCGGATAGACTTCTGGGGTTGCTCCGGGAACGGAGTGATCACACCGCGGGGTGTGGCGCAGCTTGGTAGCGCGCCTCGTTCGGGACGAGGAGGTCGCAGGTTCAAATCCTGTCACCCCGACACTGTGTTGAGACAGTAATCGCAGGAGGCCCTGGTTCGAAGGAACCAGGGCCTCTTGCTCTGTCTGGCGACTCCTGTCCAAGCCTCGACTCCTGGCCGAGCCTCGACCGCTGCGCGGCCGCAACGGCGTGTGTCCCCGGGCACACGCCCATCCCGCGGCACGCTCCCGGCGCCGGACCCCCGCTACGCTCGCAGGCGTCATGACGATCCCTCCGCAACTCGCCGCCGTCCTCACCGAGATCGGGTCCCGGTTCCCGGAGCTCGCCGACGACCCCGTGCTGGCGCAGAGCCTGCTCGAGAACGTGACCTCGATGATCACCGACGCGCACGCCCGGTACGCCGCGGGCGACGGCACCGCGAGCATCGTCAGCGACCGCTACCTCGACCCGGAGCACCTCGCCACCGGGGCGCTGCACGCCGAGCACGCCCAGCACCCGGCCGGCGCCATGCTCGCCGCCGAGATGCTCTTCGACGCCTACCTGCCGGTCTTCGTCGCCGAGGTCGGTGCGAGCACCACCGACGAGGTCCTCCGCGCCACCCGGGCCCTGCACGCGGGCGTCTGGAGCCGGTTCCCGGCGGGGGCGATCGCGTACACCGAGGCGCTGCGGCAGCGGGTCACGACGACCAACCTCGACTCCCGCACCCAGATCGCCCGGGACCTGCACGACCGGGTCGCCCACGGCGTCCTCGCGGGGCTGCAGCGGCTCGACCTGGTCCTGCTGACCGACCCCCCGACCTCCGAGCGCACCGCGCAGCTCGAGGCGGCCGGGCGGCTGCTCCGGACGGCGCTCGGGGACGTCCAGGACCTCGCGGTCTCCCTGCACGCCCGGGTCGGCGACGACCGCCTCGACGACGCCCTGCGACGGCACGTCGACGACCTGTTCCCCGGCGACGACCGGCTGACGATCACCACGACGGGCGTGCCCGGTGCCCTGCCGAACTGGAAGGCCGAGGAGACCCTGACGATCCTGCTCGAGGCCCTCACGAACCGGCGCAAGCACGCCCCGGGATCGACGGGGACGGTGACGTTCGCCTGGTCCGACACGACGGTCGTGGTGACCGTGCGGGACGACGGACCCGGGTTCACGCCGGGGACCGCGGCGGAGGGCCGGCTCGGGCAGCACACCATGCGCGAGCGCGCGGGCGTCCTCGGCGCACGACTCGACGTCGAGAGCGCCCCGGGCGCCGGGACCACCGTCCGGCTCGTCGTGCCCATGGGGTCACTGTGAGCGGGCAGCGGCCGGGCATCACGCACGTCGCGATCGTCGACGACCACCGGCTGTTCCGCGAGGGACTCGCCACGATCCTGTCCGCCGTGCCGACCATCCGCGTCGTCGCGCACGGCGAACGGCCGTCCGACGTGCTGGACTCCCCCGAGGTCGCGGCGATCGACGTGCTGCTCCTGGACGTGGAGCTCGACGGGCCACCGGCGCGGACGACCATCGCGACGGTGCGTCGGCGGCACCCGCACGTCCGGGTGGTCGTGCTGACCATGCACCGGGACGCGGTGCTGCGCCGGGCGCTCCTCGACGCCGGTGCCGTGGACTTCGTCACCAAGGACACCCCGAGCCGCGAGCTCGTCGACCGCATCGTCCGGGCGACGAGCACCGACGCCGCGCCGGTGACGTTCCCGATCGACCTCGTCACCGAGGCACGGGCGGGCACGCCCCTGAGCGACCGCGAACTCGAGGTCCTGCGGCTCGTCGCCGCCGCTCGGTCGAACGCCGAGATCGCGTCGGAGCTCGGCCTGGCGATCGGCACGGTGAAGCGCCACGTCTACAACGTGTTCCGGAAGCTCGACGTCGGCACCCGCGTCGGCGCGATCGCCGCCGCGAACCGCCTCGGCCTGCTCGCCTGAGCGGGACAGCCAGCCAGCGATCGTTCGCGCCCAGCGACATCTCACGGCATCGCGAGCGCGTGAGGTGTCCCTGAGCGCGAAGAGTGGCCGTCAACACCGCAGCAGCGGCACCGCAACAGCCGCAGCGGCACCACAGCCGCAGCCCGGGCTACCGCGCCGCAGCCACCCCGGCGGGCACGAGCCGTCCCTCGGCCTGCAGCGACGCGACGACCTCGAGCGCCTGGTGCCGGTACCGCGCCTGGGCGGCCCCCGGCGCCACGATCACCCCGTCCGCGCCCGTGGACGCCACGAGCTCGTTGAGCTTCGCCGCGACCTGCTCACGTGAGCCGTACGCCTGGCGCTCCGTGCGTGCCGCGATGAACCGCCGCTCGAGGTCGGAGAACTCGTACGCGCGGGCCTCGTCCATCGACACCGGCTCGGGCTTGGCACCCTGCCGCATCCGGATGAACGAGATCATCCCCGGGGCGCTCTGCTCGTCGACGACCGCGGGGTCCTCGTCGGTGACGACCTGCACGCCGATCAGCGCGTTCGGCGTCTGCCGGAAGCGCGAGGGCCGGAACGAGTCCCGGTACAGCGCGAGCGCCGCCTCGGTGTTGTCCGACGCGAAGTGGTGCGCGAAGGCGAACGAGACGCCGAGCGCCCCCGCCACCTGGGCGCTGTACCCGGAGGACCCGAGCAGCCAGAACTCCGGCACGTCGCCGTACCCGGGGACGGCACGGATGCGCGACAGCGGGTTCTCGGCGTCCATCCCCGTGAAGAAGCCGATCAGGTCAGCGAGCTGCTGCGGGAAGTCGTCCACGTCGAGACGGTCCGTGCGGCGCAGCGCCATCGCGGTCGCACCGTCGGTGCCCGGCGCCCGGCCGATGCCGAGGTCCACCCGGTCGCCGTACAGTGCACGCAGCGTGCCGAACTGCTCGGCGACGACGAGCGGTGCGTGGTTCGGCAGCATCACGCCACCGGAGCCGATCCGGATCCGCGAGGTGGCGGCGCCGACGGCGCTCAGCAGCACCGCGGGCGCCGACGAGGTGATGCCCGGCATGCCGTGGTGCTCGGCGACCCAGATCCGCTCGTAGCCCAGCCGTTCGGCGTGCACCGCCGTGTCGATGGTGCCCTGCAGGGCCTCGGTGTTCGTCTGGCCGTACTCGCGGGTGGCCAGGTCCAGGACGGACAGGTGCACGGTGGCGTCGCTCATGTGGGCACCAACGGTCGCCGGCTCGCGTGCATTCCGGGCCACGGGACGGACTGGAGGCGCGTGGCGGGGCCCGCCACGAGCCTCCAGTCCGTCAGTCGCCGTCCAGGCGACCGCCCGACTCGGTGAGGTAGCAGTTGGCGCACAGCGCCTCGTAGGTGACGCCGGCGCCGTCGATGGCGACCTGCGAGCCGTCGAAGACGAAGTGTCCGTCGACCTTGCGGGGGTTGAAGACCGCCTTGCGACCGCAGCGGCAGATGGTCTTGAGCTCCTCGAGGGAGTGCGCGATCTCGAGCAGCCGCGCGCTGCCGGGGAACGCCTCGGTGCGGAAGTCGGTGCGGATGCCGTAGGCGAGCACCGGGACGTCGTCGAGGACGGCGATGCGGAGCAGGTCGTCGACCTGGCGGGGCGTCAGGAACTGCGCCTCGTCGACGAGGACGCAGCTGAGCGGCCGGACCATGCCGTCGAGCCGGTCGGACTCCGGGTCCACCGCTCCGGCGGTCGCCACGGCGGCGCGGACGTCGTCGTCCGGCGCGAAGACGACGTCGACGGACCGGGTGACGCCGAGGCGCGACACGATCTCGCGGTCACCCTTGGTGTCGACCGACGGCTTCGCGAGCAGCACGCGCTGCCCGCGCTCCTCGTAGTTGTAGGCGGCCTGCAGGAGCCCGGTGCTCTTGCCGCTGTTCATCGCGCCGTAGCGGAAGTAGAGCTTCGCCACTACGCGAGGAACCCGTCCTCTGCCGCACGACGGATCAGGTCGGACTTCTTCGACGCCGGACGACCGACCTTGCTGTACTTCTCGCGCACGCGGCGCAGGTAGGTCTTGGCCGTCTCGTACTGCACGTTCATCTGCGCGGCGACCTCGTTCGTCGAGTAGCCCGACACGTACAGGCGCAGCGCCTCTTCCTCGCCGTGGCTGAGCTTCGGCCGCTGGTGCGCGTTCGCGCCCGTGGGCAGCGGACGCCAGTCACGCTGCGGCGGGGTCTCGCGCGAGACGCCCATGACCTCGCGTGCCACGTCCATGACCTCGCGCATCGGCAGCGACTTCGACAGGAAGGCCGCGGCACCGGCGGCGAGGGCGCGGTCGCGGGACTCGCGGCTGTCGACGCTGGACAGCACGATGACCTTCGCCCCGGCCGCGCGACAGGTGCGGACGCGTGCCTCGATCGACACCGGCTCCTTGAGCTGGAAGTCGAGGAAGACCAGGTCGGTCGGGAAGTTCTCGCTGTGCACCATCTCGAGCCAGGTGTGGGCCGTCAGCGCGAGGTCGAAGTCGAAGGCGTTCACGGCGATCCAGCTCGAGAGGCTGTCGAGCAGCACCTCGTGGTCGTCGAGGATCGCCAGCCGCACGCGTCGGGTGCCGGGCTGCGGGAGCGGGGGCACGCCCTCCGTGGTCCGGTTCGGGTCAGTGCTGGTCATAGGAGAACCTTAGTGCGAGGGACGACGGCCGGACGGCGACGTCGAGGTCGGGGAAGGTCACGCGGAGGACCGCGAGGTAGGGGTCGAAGGTGCGGTGGATGCCCACGTCGGAGTCGTCCACGGCCAGGTCGAGCGCGACGGAGACAGTCCCGGTTCCGGTGGCGCTCGGGGTCGTCGGAGGGTCGTCGTCCGCCGACCGCCGGACCCGGGCGCGGAACCCGGCCGGGTCGACCGTCGCCGCGCGGAGGGCCGCGCGCAGGAACGTCCGGACGACGGTGCGCTGGTCGGCGTCGAGCGTCGCGATCAGCCCGTCCGGGTCGTCGATCGCGCTGGCCGTCCCGCCGTCCACGACCACGGCGTGCTCGAACCACGTCCGGTCGGCGTCGGCGACCATGGCCCGCCGGATGCCGTCGGCGATCGCACGGGCCCGCGCACGGTCGGCGTCCGTGATGGCCGCTCTCGTGCGGAGCTCGGCGAAGAACGGAGCGACGTCACGGGCGAGGACCACCGAGCGGTCGTGCTGCACGCTCGCGGCGATGCCGTCCCGCTCCGCACGGGCGACGGAGTAGGACCCGGCCCGGATCTGGACGCGCTCGGCGAGCCCTGCGAAGGTCGCGGCGAACACCACGGACGCCGTGGTGAGCACGAGCGTCGGGGCGGCGGCGAGGAACGCCGCGACCGACGCCGGCACGCCGTACGGGAACACGGTCGCGGCAGCGCCCCACGCTCCGGCGTCGACGACGGCCAGCACCACACCGCCCACGGCGAGGTCCCGCCACGGTCGGTACGGCGCTGCCATCACGATGCCGGTCGCGGTGAGCAGGCTCATGAAGTCGTTCAGGGCGCTGCGGTCAGGGCCCCACTGCGCCGCGACGCTCGCGACGGTCGCTGCGGCGAGTAGGACGACGTGGAGCACGAACGCCCACCGCGGGAACGGGGCGCGGAACGGCGACGAGGCGACGAACACGACCGCGCCGGACGCAGCGAGGAGCAGGATGGTCAACGCGCTGAGCGTCGGGCTCCCGGGCACGTCCCGGTCGAACACGGACACGAGCAGCGCCCAGGCGACCCCACCGGCGCCGAGGACGATCGCGAGCGGACGCGACCCCATCGCGCCGAGCGGGTCGTACTGCTGCGCCGTGCGGCTGCCACGGGTGCGGGCCCGGACGTCGTCGACGCGGCTCACCGGCCGGTCCCCCATTCGTCGTCGAGCGTGGCGGCGACCGGGACCGCGGCGGCGGCGTGCGGCACCGTCATCATCACGCTGGTGCCGGACCCGGGCGACGACCAGACCTGCACGTCGCCACCGACGCGCGCGATGCGCTCGCGGACGGAGCCGCGCAGGCCCATCCGGTCCGGGCTGGTCTCCTGCTCGTCGAAGCCACGGCCGTCGTCGACAACCATGACCGTGCACGATGCACCGTCGTCGAAGACGCTGACCTCGGCTCGGTCGGTGCCGGCGTGCTTCCGGACGTTGGCGAGGCACTGGCCGACCGCGCGGAACAGCGCGGTCGAGGCGGTGTGGTCGAGGGCGCCGAGCACGGCGGTGTCACCCGTCACGTCGACCTGCAGGCCCTCGGCGCGGTGCTCGTCGACCATCGCCTCGAACGCGTCGACGGCGACGGCGGACGGCCCGATGGACCCGCAACTCGCACGCACGGTGGAGTCCGACGTCGCGATGCTGACCGGCAAGGAGTGGCTCGCGCCGTCCGGGTCCACCGTGGACCGGCCGTCCGCCGTCGCCGTCGACGCGTTCGAGGCGATGGTCGACGAGCACCGCGCCGAGGGCCTGCAGGTCGACGTGACGGGTGACACCGCCGTGCTCGGCGCCCTCGACCCCGGCGCGGTACGCCGAGACGTGCTCCTCGCGCGCGGAGCGGAGCAGCTCGGGCTGGACCCGCTCGGACCGTGCGGTGTTCCGGCTGGTGAAGAGCACGAGCGCAACGACGAAGCCGAGGGTCACCCAGGCGAGCAGGAGCGGCCGTGGCGGCCCGTCCACCTGCGCGACGGCGATCGAGGTCGCGAGGCGTCCGACCAGGAACCCGCCGACCGACCAGAGCACGACGCGTCCGGCCACCGCGCCGGCACCACCGACGAGGACGAGCGGGATGATCACGAGCGACAGCAGGTAGCTCGTCACCCAGCCCGCCGGGACCTCGCGCTGCACGACGAGCGCGAACCACCACGCGGACACCCCGCCGACGAGCAGGAAGGCCACGGCCGACCGCCACGTGCCGAACTGCACGTGCACGCCGATCATCAGGGCCATCGGCACGAGGGCGAGCACGGCGCCGACGATCCGGACGTCCGGGTCGGCCAGCCGGTAGAGCAGCAGCACGACCGCCGCGGCCACCACGGACCCGACGGCGGCGGCGTGGAAGGCGCGCACGGTCGACCAGGCATTCACGCGGGGCGCGAGGTGCGTGGGGATGCCGAGCACGGGTCGAGGGTCCTTCCGGAGGGTCGTCGTGTCGCCGACGACGGCCATCGGGAGGCTGTCGTGTACCCCGAAACGAGCACCGTTCGGCGACCCGCCCGATGTTACCGCCGATCACCGACACTCGGTGTCCCCCGAACGCGGAAGCGCACTCGCGTCAGAACAAGGTCGGCCCGGACGCCGCACCGACGCTGGCTGTCCGATGCCCCCAGCCGGGGTCCGCGCGCTGCAGCGGCGACACCGACGGACGCGACTGCTCGTCGAGCGGCGAGGCCGTGCGCCCGGTCGGGATCGTGCGCAGCCGTTCCTCGCGGTCGCGGAACCCCATCGAGCCGGTCGCCGGGTCGACCCGACCGACCGCGACCCCGTGGGCGCGCAGGATGGGACGGACCCGCTCCGCGAGCCACCGGCGGTAGTCCTTCGGGGCGTACGTGTTGTCGAGGTACATCGACCGGTACCGCGCGACCAGGTCCGGGCGGGTCTGCTGCAGCCACGCGAACCACCACGGCTTGACCCCAGGCCGCAGGTGCAACGCCGAGTACATGACGCTCGTCGCACCAGCCGCGGCCGCCCGCCCGATCGCGTCGTCGAGGTGTGCCCGGGTGTCGGTGATGAACGGCAGCACGGGCATCAGGAACACCGAGCAGTCGAGGCCCGCGTCCCGGATCGCCCGGACGGTCGCCAACCGTGCCGCCGTCGTCGGGGTGCCCGGCTCGACCTGCTGCTGCAGCGCGTCGTCGTACACCGCGATCGACATCGCCAGGTCGATCGGTACCTGCTGTGCGGCCTCGGCCAGCAGGGGCAGGTCACGTCGGAGCAGCGTGCCCTTCGTCAGGATGCTGAACGGCGTCCCGGACTCGGCGAGGGCACGGATCACGCCCGGCATCAGTCGGTACTTGCCCTCGGCGCGCTGGTACGGGTCGGTGTTCGTGCCGAGGGCGACCGGGTGCCCCTGCCAGCTCGGTCGGCGGAGCTCGCGGCGGAGCACGTCGGCGACGTTGGTCTTCACGACGATCTGCTGGTCGAAGTCCGCGCCGCCGTCGAACTCCAGGTACGTGTGCGTCGGCCGGGCGAAGCAGTACACGCACGCGTGGCTGCACCCGCGGTACGGATTGATCGTCCAGCCGTAGGTACCGGCACCGTCGGCACTGGGCACACGGTTCAGGGCACTCTTCGCCAGGACCTCGTGGAAGGTGACCCCCGCGAACTCCGGCGTCGTGACGCTCCGAACGAGCCCGCTGTTCGACGCGAGCCCCGGGAGCGCGTCGGTCCGCTCCGCGTCGATCGCCTGTCCACTCCACCGCATGCCGCCATTCGAACACACGTTCGAACGGCGGTCAAGCCGGGCGAGCCCGGGTCAGTGGTGCAGCCCGAGCACCTTCGCGGTCCGCGCGAGGGTCTCGTCCGCGAGCGCCGGGTCGGAGCCGAGGTCCGTGCCGTACGTCGGCACCATCTCGCGCACCGTCGGCTCCCAGCCTGCCCAGCGGTCCGGGAAGCACCGCTGCAGCATGGACAGCATGATCGGCACCGCGGTGGACGCCCCGGGGCTCGCACCGAGCAGACCCGCGATCGACCCGTCGGCCGACGTGATGACCTCGGTCCCGAACTGCAGCACGCCACCCTTCTCGCGGTCGGGCTTGATCACCTGGACACGCTGCCCGGCGGTGATCCGGTGCCAGTTGTCCGGCTCGGCCGTCGGCATGAACTCGCGGAGGGCGTCGAACTTCGTCTGCTTCGACGCGAGCAGCTGCCCGACGAGGTAGCGGACGAGGTCGAAGTTGGAGAACGCGACGCTGAGCATCGGACGCAGGTTGTGCGGTCGGATCGAGCGGAACAGGTCGAGCACGGAGCCCTGCTTGAGGAACTTCGGGCTGAACCCGGCGTACGGGCCGAACATGAGCGACGCCTTGCCGTCGACGATGCGGGTGTCGAGGTGCGGGACGGACATCGGCGGAGCGCCGACACTCGCCTTGCCGTACACCTTCGCCGCGTGCTTCTGCACGACCTCGGGCTCGTCGGTCCGGAGGAACTCGCCGGACACCGGGAACCCGCCGTACCCGCGGATCTCCGGGATGCCGGACCTCTGCAGCAGGTGGAGTGCTCCGCCGCCCGCGCCGACGAAGACGAACTTCGCCGCGATGCGTTGCGTGGAGCGACCGATCTCGTTGCGGACGTCGAGGACCCAGCCCTCGGACACCGTCGAGCGGGTGATCTTCCGGACCTGGTGCGACGGCTCGAACTCGACGCCGGCGATCTCGAGCTCGTCGAAGAGCTGGCGCGTCAGCGACCCGAAGTCGACGTCGGAGCCCGCGGCCGAGTACGTCGCCGCGATCGGCTGGTCCTTCTTGCGCCCCGGGATGAGCGCGGGTGCCCACTGCCGGATCTGCGCGGGGTCGTCCGAGAACTCGATGCCCGCGAAGAGCGGGTGGTCCTTGAGCGCCTCCCAGCGCTTCCGCATGTACTCGACGTTGTCAGCACCCCAGACGAACGAGATGTGCGGCGTCGGGTTGATGAAGTTCGAGGGCTCCGGCAGCGCACCGGTCTCGACGAGGTGGGCCCAGAACTGCCGTGACACCTGGAACTGCTCGTTGACCGTGACGGCCTTCGCGATCTCGACCCGTCCGTCGGGCAGCTCGGGCGTGTAGTTCAGCTCGCAGAGCGCCGAGTGCCCGGTGCCCGCGTTGTTCCACGGGTTCGAGGACTCCTGCGCGACCGATCCGAGCCGCTCGTACACGCGGATGCGCCACGTGGGCTCGAGCCGGTGGATGATCGCGCCGAGCGTGGCGCTCATGATCCCTCCCCCGACCAGGACGACGTCGATGGGGTCCACCTGCTTCACTGCCACCCGTCGATCCTACCGGCGTGCGGCCGGGTGCGAGCCGACCGACAGACGGACGGGAGGCACGTGGCGAACCCGCCACGTGCCTCCCGTCCGTCTTCTGGTCCCTCCCCGGCCGCTACGCGGCGACGGTGCGGCTGGCGACGATCGTCTCGGCGATCTGCACCGCGTTGAGCGCGGCGCCCTTCCGCAGGTTGTCGTTGCTCACGAAGAGCGCGAGGCCGTGACCGGCGGGCGCGGACTGGTCGGCCCGGATCCGGCCGACGAACGACGGGTCCTGCCCGGCGGCCTGCAGCGGCGTCGGCACGTCGGCGAGCTCGACGCCGGGCGCCTCGGCGAGGATCGCCGTCGCGCGCTCGGGCGAGAGCGGACGGTCGAACTCGGCGTGCACCGAGATCGAGTGCCCGGTGAAGACCGGGACGCGCACGCAGGTGCCGGCGACGAGCAGGTCGGGCAGCTCGAGGATCTTCCGGCTCTCGTTGCGGAGCTTCTTCTCCTCGTCGGTCTCACCCTCGCCGTCCTCGACGATCGAGCCGGCGAGCGGCACGACGTCGAACGCGATGGGACGCACGTACTTGACCGGCTCCGGGAAGGTCACGGCCGAGCCGTCGTGGGTCAGCGCCACGGCGTCCTGCTCGAGGGCGGCCTTGGCCTGGCCGAGCAGTTCCTCGACCCCGGCGAGCCCGGACCCGGACACGGCCTGGTACGTCGTGGCCACGAGTCGGCGGAGACCGGACTCGGTGTCCAGGACCTTGAGCACGGGCATGATCGCCATCGTCGTGCAGTTCGGGTTCGCGATGATGCCCTTCGGCGCCTGGTCGATGGCGTGCGGGTTCACCTCGCTCACCACGAGCGGGACGTCCGGGTCCATCCGCCAGGCGCTGGAGTTGTCGACGACGACGGCTCCCGCAGCGGCGAACTTCGGCGCGAGGGCGCGCGAGGCGGTGGCACCCGCCGAGAACAGCGCGATGTCGATGCCGGACGGGTCGGCGGTCTCGGAGTCCTCGACGACGATCTCCTCGCCGCGGAACGGCAGCGTGGTGCCGGCGGACCGGGCGCTCGCGAAGAACCGGACGCGGTCGGCCGGGAACGCGCGCTCCTCGAGGAGGCGACGCATCACGGCGCCGACCTGACCGGTGGCGCCGACGACGGCGACGGTGGTGCTCATGTGGTGCTCCTGCTCGTTCGCGGGACCGCGGTCAGCGGCCCGTGCCGGCGTAGACGACGGCTTCCTGGTCGGCGTCGAGGCCGAACGCCGCGTGCACGACGCGCATCGCCTCGTTCAGGGTGTCGGCACGGGTGACGACCGAGATGCGGATCTCCGAGGTCGAGATCATCTCGATGTTGATCGACGCCTCGTGCAGGGCGCGGAAGAGCGCGGCGGAGACGCCGGCGTTCGTGCGCATGCCCGCACCGACGAGGGCGAGCTTGCCGATCTGGTCGTCGTACTGGATGCCCTCGTAGCCGATGTCGGCCTTCGCGACCTCGAGCGCCGTGAGTACGCCCTGGCCCTGGTCCTTCGGCAGCGTGAAGGAGATGTCCGTGCGGCCGGTGACGGCCTCGGACACGTTCTGCACGATCATGTCGATGTTCGCGCCGGCACGGGCCACGATCGTGAAGATCTCGGCGGCCTTGCCCGGGGTGTCGGGCACGCCGACGACGGTGATCTTGCCCTCGGAGAGGTCTCCGGCGATCCCGGTGATGATCGGTTCTTCCACGGTTTCCCCCTCTGCAGGGTTGTAGACGATGGTTCCCTCGGCGTTGCTGAAGGAGGAGCGGACGTGCAGGGTGACGCCGTGCCGACGGGCGTACTCGACGGCACGGATGTACAGGACCTTGGCGCCGGAGGCCGCGAGCTCGAGCATCTCCTCGCTCGTGATCCGGTCGACCTTCTTGGCCTTCGGGACCACGCGCGGGTCGGCGGTGAAGATGCCGTCGACGTCGGTGTAGATCTCGCAGACGTCGGCGTCGAGCGCGGCGGCGAGGGCGACGGCCGTGGTGTCGGAGCCGCCGCGACCGAGCGTGGTGATCTCGCCGGTCGTGCGGTTGAAGCCCTGGAAGCCCGCGACGATCGCGACGTGGCCGGCGTCGAGCGCCTCGCGCACGCGCTTCGGGGTGACGTCGACGATGCGGGCCTTGCCGTGCTGGGCGTCGGTGAGCATGCCCGCCTGGCTACCGGTGTAGGACGAGGCTTCGACGCCCAGGCTCTTGATCGCCATCGCGAGCAGGGCCATCGAGATGCGCTCCCCCGCCGTGAGCAGCATGTCGAGCTCACGACCAGCCGGGATGGGCGTCACCGAGTGCGCGAGGTCGACGAGCTCGTCGGTGGTGTCGCCCATCGCCGAGACCGCGACGACGACGTCGTTGCCGGCCTTCTTCGTCTGGACGATCCGCTTCGCCACGCGCTTGATGCTCTCGGCGTCCGCGACGGACGATCCACCGAACTTCTGCACGATCAAGGCCACTGCTTGGTACTCCCGGGGACGACGGATCCGCGATGTGACGCGGTTCGACAATGGTAGAGGGTGTTCCGCGGATGTTGCGTCGGAACGGGGTGGGACGCAAGGATCCTGCGTGCTGCTGGGCGTGAGGAGCCGCGCGGCGGGTGCGTGCCGGCCGGTGGCGTCGTGCTCAGCCGCCGACCAGGCGACGACCCTCGAAGGCCCGTCCGAGTGTGACCTCGTCGGCGTACTCCAGGTCGCCGCCCACGGGCAGACCGGACGCGAGTCGCGTCGTCCGGATGCCCATCGGGACGAGCAGACGACTCAGGTACGTCGCCGTCGCCTCGCCCTCGAGGTTCGGGTCGGTCGCGATGATGACCTCGTCCACCGTGCCGTCGGCCAGGCGCGTCATGAGCTGCTGGATGCGCAGGTCGTCCGGACCGACACCGTCGATCGGGCTGATCGCACCGCCGAGCACGTGGTAGAGCCCGCGGAACTCGCGCGTCCGTTCGATCGCGGCGACGTCCTTCGCCTCTTCCACCACACAGATCACGGTCGGCGAACGACGGGGGTCGCGGCAGATGCTGCAGCGCTCGGACTCGGTCACGTTGCCGCAGACCTCGCAGAAGCGGACCTTCTCCTTGACGTCGGCCAGGAGCTCCGCCAGGCGGCTCGGGTCGAACGACTCGGTCTGCAGGATGTGGAACGCGATCCGCTGCGCGGACTTCGGGCCGATGCCGGGCAGGCGACCGAACTCGTCGATCAGGTCCTGGACGATGCCGTCGTACATCAGGCGCCTTCCTCGTGCAGGGCGGTCTCCTCGATGAACTGGGCACCGAGGATCTCACGGACGACGGCCTCGCCGTAGCGTCCCGCGACGGGGGCGCGACGGGCCGGAGGTGTGGTGGTCGGCTGCGGCCGGGCGGCCTGCTGTCGGGGTGCGGCCTGCTGCTGGGCGGCGCCCTGCTGTCGGGCAGCGCCCTGCTGCTGGCCGGACGCCGCTGCGGGCGGTGTCGGCGCCGCGGCCGGCACTCCGGTGCCCGGGTCGGGGAACGGGGCGCCGTCGTCGTACGGCTCGTCGTCGAGGGGGTAGTCGTCGACGGGCACGTCGGACCGGGTCGCCGTGGTGTCGGGCGCAGCGGGTGCGGACGCCGACGTCTCGGCTGCCGCCGGTGCGGCGGCCGGGGCGGACTCGGCACGCGGGCGCGGCGTCGCGGAGGCGCCTCCGCCGAGCGCCGAGGCTGGACGCAGCTGCGCAGCGAGCGCTGCGTCGGCGGCGGGGTCGCCGACGACCGGGACGGGGGTGACGGGCTCGCCGGTGTCCGTCGTGCCGAAGGGCGCCGACCAGCTCGGTTCCGCTCGTCCGGCCGGGGCGGCGGGTGCGGGCGTCGGGTCAGCCGCTGGGATGGTGGCAACCGCCCAGTCGGTGACCGGGCTGCTGGACGCCGGTGCCGGTGTCGCCGCGGGCTGAGGCGCGGGAGTCGGTGCCGCGGGAGCCTGGGGCGCCTGCTGCTGCACCGGAGCCTGCGGCGCCTGGGCCCGCGGCGCCGCGACCTCGGGCTCGGGCTTCGGCTCGGGGGCACGACGCTCCGGCGCCGCCGCCTGCTGCGCCTGCTGCGGGGCCTGCTGCGCCTGCTGCGGGGCCTGCTGCTGCCGGATCTGCTGCTGCGGAGCCCGCTGCTGACCGTTCGGCTGCTGCTGCTGGTGCTGCCCGGGCCCGCGGGCGACGAACTTCACCCGGAGTCCGAGGACGTCGATGATCGCCGAGCGGAGGAGCTCACTGACGCTCGTCGCGGGATCGGACATCTCCTTGAAGGACGCCACGTCCTGCTGGCTCGGGAACGTCAGGGTGAGCACGTCCTCACGCAGGGCCGTGACCTGCGCCGTGACGACCACGGACCACGCCGACCGACGGGCCTTCTGCACGTGCTCGACGACCTGCGGCCAGGCGTCGCGGAGCTGCTGGAAGCCCACGGCCGCGATGGGACGGACCACGGGCTCGTCGCCGACCGCCGTGCCCTGCCCGGTCGACGAGGCGTTGGCCGTGCCGGACGGAGCGGACGGAGCGGACGGGGCGGCCGGGACATCCGTCGACGGGCGCTCGGCGTGCGGCTGCTGCGCGGGCTGCGGGGTGCTCGGTGCGACCGCTCCCCACGCTGCGGCGGCGTCACGCACGGCGTCCCCGGGGGCGGCAGATCCGTTGCCGGACGACGGCTCACCGGTCGAGCGCGGGCTCGCTGCAGGAGCCGCCGACTGCGCGGGCGCAGCGGTCGACGCAGGCGAACCGGTCGACGCGGGCGCCGGAGCTGCGGTGCGCTGCGGAGCGGCAGGCGGCGCCGTCCGGGTCGGAGCGGCAGGAGCCGCGTCCGCCGTCGGACCGCCCTGGTGTCCACCCGCGTCGCCGACACCGACACGGCGCTCGAGCCGCTCCACACGGGCGAGGGCCCCGCGCTGGGTGTCGTCGGCCTCGGGCACGAGCATGCGCGCCGTCATCAGCTCGAGGTGCAGCCGCGGTGAGGTCGCACCGGTCATGTCCGTCAGGGCGCGGTTCGCGATGTCCGCCGCCCGGGACAGCGCCGTTGCCCCGAACACCCCGGCCTGGCGGGTCATGGTGTCGAGTTCCTCGGGCGAGATGCCGCGCAGGACCGCCGCCGCGCTCTCGTTCGTGGCGGCGACGACGATCAGGTCACGGAGCCGCTCGAGCAGGTCCTCGACGAAGCGTCGCGGGTCCTGACCGGTCTGCACGACGCGGTCGATGGCCGCGAACGCCGATGCCGGGTCCGCGACGGCGAGCGCGTCGACCACGTCGTCGAGCAGTGCCGCGTCGGTGTAGCCGAGCAGGGCGACGGCACGCTCGTACGCGATGGCGCCGTCCTCGCTCCCCGCCATGAGCTGGTCGAGCAGCGACAGGGTGTCACGCACCGATCCGCCACCGGCCCGGACCACCAGGGGCAGGACGCCCGGCGCGACCGACACGGACTCCTGCGCGCAGAGCTGCTCGACGTACTCGAGCATCGTGGCCGGCGGCACGAGACGGAACGGGTAGTGGTGGGTCCGCGACCGGATGGTGCCGATGACCTTCTCGGGCTCGGTCGTCGCGAAGATGAACTTGACGTGCTCCGGGGGCTCCTCGACCAGCTTGAGCAGCGCGTTGAAGCCCTGCGGCGTCACCATGTGCGCCTCGTCCAGGATGAAGATCTTGAAGCGGTCACGCGCCGGCGCGAAGACGGCGCGGTCGCGCAGGTCGCGGGCGTCGTCGACACCGTTGTGGCTCGCCGCGTCGATCTCGATCACGTCGAGGGAACCGCTGCCCCCGCGGGCGAGCTCGACGCAGCTCGGGCAGACACCGCACGGGGTGTCCGTCGGGCCCTCGGCGCAGTTGAGGCAGCGCGCGAGGATGCGGGCCGAGGTCGTCTTGCCGCAGCCGCGTGGCCCGCTGAACAGGTACGCGTGGTTGACACGGTTCGTCCGGAGCGCGGTCCGCAGCGGGTCGGTGACCTGCGACTGCCCGATCAGCTCGGCGAAGTTCTCGGGCCGGTAACGGCGATACAGGGCGGTGACCACGGACCAAGGGTAGCCGGGACGGCCGACACCACCAGCCGTCGCACCGAGGCTGTGGACGGGGCCGTCCGAGAGCCCTCCGGGAACGAAGAAGACTCCTCACGCACCCGCCAGAGCCCGGTTACCCTTGCTGCGTTTCCGCCCTGGGGGAGTTGGCCTGGATGGCGTCACGTGAGGAGCCTCCGGAAGTCTACCGGACGCGACGGGCAGTATCGGACACATGAAGATCGCCATCGCCGGAGGACACGGACAGATCGCCCTGCTCCTCGCCCGCCTCGTCACCGACGCCGGCCACGACGCCGTCGCCGTCATCAGGAACCCCGCGCACCGCGCCGACGTGGAGCAGCAGGGTGCCACCGCGCTGGTCGTGGACCTGGAGCAGGTCGACGACGACGAACTCGCCCTGCGCCTGCGCGGGGTCGACGCGGTGGTGTTCGCGGCCGGTGCCGGCCCGAACAGCGGTGCGGAGCGGAAGGAGACCGTCGACCGGGACGCAGCACTGCTCCTGGCCGACGCCGCCGAGCGGATGGGCATCGACCGCTACGTGATGATCTCGGCGATGGCGGCCGACTCGTACGACCCGGAGCGCGCGGTCGTGCCCGCCCGCTCCGAGGACGACGTCTTCCAGGTGTACCTGCGCGCGAAGTCCGAGGCGGACGCGAACATCCGCGCGCGGAACCTGCGCTGGACGATCGTCCGTCCGGGTGCGCTCCTCGACACACCGCCGCAGGGCACGATCGCCGTCGGGCGCACGGTGCCGCGCGGGTCGATCCCCCGTGCGGACGTCGCCGCGGTCGTGCTGCACGCGCTCCTCGACGACTCTGCGGTCGGCGTGCAGTTCGAGGTGACGAGCGGCAACACACCGATCCCCGCCGCCCTGCACGCCCTCGGCTGACCCGATCCGCACGAACGAGACGCCCCCGCGCTGCTTCGACGCCCCTGAAC
>NZ_CP054593.1:1386524-1434183 GCF_013347165.1 Curtobacterium sp. Csp2 | reverse complement strand
GACACCGGCCAGGGCGCCCGCGATCCACGGCACCGGACGGCGGGTGACGGACCCGCGGACGGCGGCGACCGCGTGACGGAGGCGGTCGGCGACGGACTGCGACGAGGGCTGCTGGTCGGACATCGCGACCGATCCTACGGAACTGCGGGAGGAGCCTCCAGACCGGATCCCGGGACCGACCGTCCACGCTCGGTCGTCGCATCCGAGGGAGCAGCGGTGTCGCCGTCGCCGTCGGCCGCGTAGCGGACGCCGACCTGGCGACGGGCCTCGTCCATCACGGCCATGATCGCGACGGTCTCCTCGGGGTCCATCGGACCGCCCTCGTGCATGCCGGAGGAGATCATCGCCTCGAAGGCGCGGGCCTCGTGCCCGTAGCCGGCGAGTTCCTCGCGCCCGTCGAACTCCTCGACCACGACGCCGTCCCGGTCCCGGATCCGCCACGTCGTCGGGGTGTACCAGGTCGCGTCGAGGTCGATGCGGCCGTCCTCACCGATGATCGACGCGGTGTTCGGGCTCCGCAGGTCCAGGCCGAAGTGGAGCATCGACTGCGCGCCGCCCTCGTGCGTGAGCACGACGCCCATCTGCGTGTCGACGCCCTGGTCGCTCAGCGTGCCCGCCGCGGTGACCGCCGTCGGGACGCCGAGCACGTCGACCGCGAACGAGATCGGGTAGACGCCGAGGTCCAGGATCGCGCCCCCGCCGAGCGCGGGGTCGTTGAGACGGTGCGTCGGGTCGGACGGCAGTGCCTGGTGGTGCGTGGCCTCGACCACCCGGGGGCGACCGATGCGCCCCTCGGCGATGACCTGGCGGATCATCGCGGACTGCGGCAGGAAGCGCGTCCACATCGCCTCCATCACGGCGACGTCGACGCGGCGGGCGGCGTCGACGACACGGCGGGCCTCGTCGGCGGTGATCGTGAAGGCTTTCTCGACGAGGACGTGCTTGCCGGCGGCGACGGCGAGGAGGGCGTCCTCGGCGTGCCGGGAGTGCGGGGTCGCGACGTACACCGCGTCGACGTCGTCCGCGGCGACGAGGTCCTCGTACGAGCCGTACGCCCGCGGGATGCCGTGCTCGGCGGCGAACGCCTCGGCGCGCTCCGGCGTGCGGCTGCCGACCGCGACGAACGCGACCCCGGCGGCGGTGCAGTCCCGCACGAACGAGTGGGCGATGCCGCCCGTGCCGATGACTCCCCAGCGAACCGTCATGCGACCTGTCTACCAGTCGGCGCCGGGACGGCCGGTCGTGTGACGGGGTGGGTGCGTCCGGCGGACGGGTCGTGTCGCGCACGGGCTCGGCGCGTCCGGCGGACGCGCCCGCGTGTGGCCGGCGCGTCCGGCGGGCGGGTCCCGGGCGTACCCGGCGTTGCGGCCCGGAACGGCGAGAACCCCCGCCTCCTGCTGGAGGACGGGGGTTCTCGGTGGAGCCGCCTGTCGGAATCGAACCGACGACCTATTCATTACGAGTGAATCGCTCTGCCGACTGAGCTAAGGCGGCGGACACTCCGTTGCCGGAGTGGCACGGGTAAGGACTATACAGGTTCAGACGAGTGAACGCGAAACGAGCGCCCCGAGCTCGGCGAAGGACCGCTCCAGCTCGTCCACCAGGTGCGTCTCGGTCGCGCTGTCCGACCACTCCCACCAGGCGTGCCGCAGGGCCGCGAGCGCCACGATCGAGGCCAGTCTCGCCCGGCGCCGCAGCGCATCCGGGTCCGCAGCCTCCGCCAACGCGGGGTCCGTCGTCCGGAGTCGGGCGGCGACGGCGTCCTCGATCTGCGCCTGGAACTCCTTCATCGACGCCATCCGCCGACTGAACAGTTCGGGCGCGGCGCGCAGCACCTGCTGCCGCTCCTCGAGCAGGCCGCGCTCCTCGATGAGCTCCTCGGTCGCGTGCACCAGCAGGGTGCCCAGGTCGCCGAGCAGGTCTCCGCTCGGCCCGCCGGCGCGGAACGTCGCCAGGGCGTCGTCGTCCGGCAGCGTCGGGTCGTCGCCGAGGAGCGCCTGTTCCTTGCTCGGGAAGTAGTTGAAGAACGTGCGCGGCGACACGTCGGCGCGCCGCGAGACCTCGTCGACCGTCACGGCGGCGAGGCCGGACTCGATCGCGATCCGGAGGGCGGCCTGCTGGATGGCGAAGCGGGTGGCGCGGCGCTTGCGCTCGCGCAGGCCGGGAGCGGCGTCGGGCATGCGGTGATCTTCTCACGGGCGCCGGTCGCGCAGGTGTGGCCGGGGACGGACGGGAGGATCGGGGCGGGGTCCGCCGTGCGGGCGGCGGCGGTCAGCGTGTCGCGCGGGCGATCGCTGCGGGGTCCGCCGTGCGGGCGATGCTGGTCAGCGTGTCGCGCGGGCGATCGTGACCAGGAGGGCTTCGAGCGCCAGGAGCGCGGCGACGTTGGCGGCGATCCGCTGCCGAGCGAGGGCGATCGCGTCGAGGACCTCGAGCGCGGCGGCGGGTGGCACCGCTCCGAGGGCCCGGTCGAGTTCGTCCCGCATCGTCTCGTTCACCGGTTCCGCCGGAGCACCGAGCCCGAGCAGGAGCAGGTCGCGGTACAGCGAGGAGACGTCGACCAGGATGCGGTCGAGACCGTCCCGCAGGCTCCGCGTCGCCCGGCGCTTCTGGTCCTCCTCGAGGGCACGGAGCTGCGAGCGGAGCGCGGGCGGGACCGTGCCGCCGGGCTCGATGCCGAGGGACCGCAGGGCGGCGTCCCGTTCCTCGGCGTCGCGCTGCTGGGTGATCGCCTTCGCGTCCTCGTCCGCGACCGCGAGCAGGTCCGCCGCCGCCATGACGGCGTCGCCCACGGAGCGCACACCGAGCACGGTGGTCAGGGTCCGCCGCCGGCGGTTCCGGGCGTCCTCGCTCGTGGCGAGCCGCTGGGCCATCCCGATGTGGCTCTGCGCCTGGCGTGCGGCATCCGTCGCGAGGGCACGGTCGACGCCGGTGCGCGCGACGATGAGCTCGGCGACCGAGGCGACGTCGGGCACCCGGAGGCGCACCGACCGGACGCGCGACCGGATGGTCGGCAGCAGGTCGGCCTCGCTCGGGGCGCAGAGGATCCACACCGTCCGCTCCGGGGGCTCCTCGAGCGCCTTGAGCAGCAGGTTCGAGGTCCGCTCGGTCATGCGGTCGGCGTCCTCGATGATGACGACGCGGTACCGGCCCACCGACGGCGAGTAGTACGACGACGTCACGAGCTGCCGGATCTCGTCGATCGTGATGATCACCCGCTGGGTGGTCAGCACGGACACGTCCGGGTGGGTGCGCGCGGCGATCTGCCGGAGCGCGTGGTCGTCGTCGGAGCCAGCACCGACCAGTGCGGCGGCGAAGGCCGCGGCGACGTTCGACCGACCGGACCCGGGCGGGCCGGTGATGAGCCACGAGTGCGTCATGCCACCGGTGTCCTCCGGCCCCTCGGCAGCGGACCGCAGCGCAGCCACCGCCTCGTCCTGACCGGTCAGGCCGTCCCACACGCTCACGAGGTCATCCTGTCAGCAGCCACCGTCACGCCGCGGGCACCAGGGCAGCGACGGCCGCACGGATGCGCTGCTGCACGGCGTCGGGGTCCTCGGCGGCGTCGACGACCAGGAACCGGTCCGGCTCGGCCGTCGCCATGGCGAGGAACGCCTGCCGGACCGACTCGTGGAACGCCTCGGCCTCGGACTCGAGCCGGTCGAACGTGTCGCCCCGGGCCGCTGCCACCCGCGCACGTCCGACCGTGACGTCGAGGTCGAGCAGGACGGTCAGGTCCGGGACGAGCCCGTCGGCTGCCCAGTCGGACACCGACCGGATGTGGTCGGCGCCGAGGCCGCGCGCGACGCCCTGGTACGCCACCGACGAGTCGATGTAGCGATCCTGCAGCACGACGTCACCGCGCGCGACGGCGGGCCGCACCACGGTCTCGACGTGGTGCGCCCGGTCGGCCGCGTAGAGCAGGGCCTCGGCGCGCGGGGCGACGTGGCCGCGTTCGTGCAGGACGATCTCGCGGATCCGCTGCCCGAGGTCGGTGCCCCCGGGCTCACGGGTCCGGACGACCGTGCGGCCGCGCGCCTCGAGCCACGCCGTCAGCAGGGCGGCCTGTGTCGTCTTGCCGACACCGTCCCCGCCCTCGAGCGTGATGAACCACCCGCGCGCCGGCGATCTGTCCGCCGCTGTGCGCGGCGCTGTCCCGTCGGTCACTGCTTCTTCGGGGCGGCCTTCTTCGGAGCGGCCTTCCGCGCCGGGGCCTTCTTCTTGACCGGACCCTTGGCACGCTTGTCCGCCAGGAGCTGCACGGCACGGGCGTGGTCGACGGACTCGACGTCCTCACCACGCGGGATCGTGGCGTTCGTCTCCCCGTCGGTGACGTACGGACCGAAGCGGCCGTCCTTCACCTTGATCGGCTTGCCCGACACCGGGTCCGCCTCGAACTCCTTGAGCGCGGCGCTCGCGGTCCGACGGCCGCCGTACTTCGGCTGGGCGAACAGCTCGAGCGCGCCGGGTAGGTCGACCTCGAAGATCGCGTCCTCGCTCGGCAGGGTCCGGGTGTCCGTGCCCTTCTTGATGTACGGACCGTAGCGGCCGTTCTGCGCCGTGATGTCCTCGCCGGACTCCGGGTCCTTCCCGACGACACGGGGCAGGTCGAGGAGCTTCAGCGCGGTCTCCAGGTCGACGGTCTGCGGGTCCATCGACTTGAAGAGCGACGCGGTGCGTTCCTTCGGCGCGGCGGCCTTCTTCGTGGTCTTCTTCGCCGGCGCCTTCGTCGCGGTCGTCGCCGCTGCGGTCGTCGTCGCTGCTGCGGCCTCGGCCGGGGCGGGCTCCGTCACCTCGCCGGTCGAGGGGTCCACGGTGGGCTCGGGCTCGGGGCTCCGCTCGGTGACGTACGGGCCGAACCGACCGTCCTTCGCCAGGACCTCCTTCCCGGACTCCGGATTGATGCCCACGACGCGGTCGCCGACGACCGGGGCGTCGACGAGCTCCTGTGCCTTCTCGGCGGTGAGCTCGTCCGGCGCCAGGTCCTCGGGGACGTTCACGCGTCGGGGCTTCTCGGGGTCCTCGCCCGGCACCTCGATGTAGGGGCCGTACCGACCGATGCGGAGCGTGAGCCCCGGCGCGAGCTCGACCGAGTTGATGTCCCGGGCGTCGATCTCGCCGAGGTTGTCGATGACGGTGCGCAGACCGCGCTGGTCGCCGCCGCCGAAGTAGAACTCCTTGAGCCAGTCGACCCGGTCCTCGTCGCCGCTGGCGATCCGGTCGAGGTCCTCTTCCATCCCGGCGGTGAAGTCGTACTGCACCAGGTCGGCGAAGTGGTCCTCGAGCAGTCGGACCACGCTGAACGCGATCCAGTTCGGCACGAGTGCGCTGCCGCGCTGGGTCACGTAGCCGCGGTCCATGATCGTCGAGATGATCGCGGCGTACGTCGAGGGTCGGCCGATGCCGAGCTCCTCGAGCGTCTTCACCAGGCTCGCCTCGGTGTACCGCGGCGGGGCCGAGGTGTCGTGCCCCTTGGCGTCGACCTCGCTGACGCCGAGGTGGTCCCCCTCGGCCATCTGCGGGAGCTTCGCGTCCGCGCCGTCGGCACCGCCGTGGCGCTCCTCGTCGCGACCTTCCTCGTACGCGTTGAGGAAGCCGCGGAAGGTGATCACGGTGCCGGACGCGGTGAACTCCGCGTCCGTGCCGTTCGCCGTCGACGCCAGGCCCGTGACGGGCTCGGTCGACGTGATCCCGAGGACGACCGACGCGGTCGAGCCCTTGGCGTCCGCCATCTGCGACGCGACCGTGCGCTTCCAGATGAGGTCGTAGAGCTTCCAGTCGTTGCCGCGCAGCACCCCCTCCATCTCGGACGGGGTCTTGAAGGTGTCGCCCGCGGGCCGGATGGCCTCGTGCGCCTCCTGCGCGTTCTTGCTCTTGCCGGCGTAGCTGCGCGGCTTGTCGGGGACGGTCTCCGGACCGTACAGCGACGACGCCTGCTTCCGGGCGGCGGTGATCGCCTGCTGCGACAGGGACGACGAGTCCGTTCGCATGTAGGTGATGTGGCCGTTCTCGTACAGCCCCTGCGCGACGCTCATCGTCTGCCGGGCCGAGAAACGGAGCTTCCGCGCGGCCTCCTGCTGGAGCGTCGAGGTGGTGAACGGCGCGGCCGGACGGCGCGTGTACGGCTTCGAGTCGACGCTGCGGACGACGGCGTCGCCGGCCTGCTCGAGCACGCGGGTCAGGGCAGCGGCGGACGCCTCGTCCAGCCGGACGGCCTCGCCCTTGAGCGCACCGCGGTCGTCGAAGTCGCGACCGGAGGCCACGCGGGTGCCCTGGAGACGAGCGAGCCGGGCGGTGAAGGCGGTGTCGCCGACCTTCTCGAAGCGCGCCGTCAGGTCCCAGTAGTTCGCCGAGACGAACGCCAGGCGCTCGCGCTCCCGGTCCACGACGAGACGGGTGGCGGCGGACTGCACGCGCCCGGCGGACAGTCCGGGGCCGACCTTGCGCCAGAGCACCGGCGAGACCTCGTACCCGTAGAGCCGGTCGAGGATTCGACGGGTCTCCTGGGCGTCGACGAGCGCGGTGTCGAGTTCGCGGGTGGCCTCCTGCGCGCGCTGGATGGCCTCCTTCGTGATCTCGTGGAACACCATGCGCTTCACGGGCACCTTGGGCTTGAGCACCTGCAGGAGGTGCCACGCGATGGCCTCGCCCTCGCGGTCTTCATCAGTTGCGAGGTAGAGCTCGTCGGCGTCCTTGAGCGCCCGCTTGAGCTCGGTCACCGTCTTCTTCTTCGCGTCGGAGACCACGTAGTAGGGCTCGAAGCCGTTGTCGACGTCGACGGAGAACTTGCCGAGCGACCCCTTCTTCAGCTCGGCCGGCAGGTTCTTGGGCTCGACGAGGTCGCGGATGTGTCCGACTGACGCCTGGACTTCGTATCCGTCACCGAGGTATTGCGCGATCGTCTTCGCCTTCGCGGGGCTCTCGACGATCACGAGCTTCTTCGTGCCTGGCACGTGACTCCTTGATCGATGGTGCACGCCGGCTCCGTCCCGCACAGGGACCATGGACGACCGGGACGACGGTGACCGGGGGCCGACGTGCACACCATACACACACTGTCGGCACGACCCGGTGGGCGGACCGGCCACCGCGAGCGCGCCCACGGCGACAGCTCCGGAACCGACCGTGACGCCGACCCGGGCGACGGAGCCCGCCGTCCGACAGTCGGTGAGCCGCGCAGCGTTCGCGTTGGCGACCCGACCGGCAGCAGCGCACGGCGCACCGGCCACGAGCCCGACGGCGGCCCCGGCAGCGGCGATCGCCGCCGAGTCCGCCGTGGCCGCCGCACGGGTCGACAGGACCCGGTCGCGCGCGGCGCCGAGCGCCACCGAGCCGACGAGCAGGACGAGGGCGACGACCCCGACCAGCACGATCGTCGCCGAACCGCGGTCCGACCCGAGCACCGGACTCCCCCGGCGCCCGCTCACCGACCAGCCTCCGCCGCGCACCCCGTCGCGGTCAGCGGGACGGCGGACAGCGGGCCGCCCGTCCGCCCCGCCAGGTCGACGCACACCGTGCCGTCGGCGTGCCGGACGGTCGCGACCGTGCCCGGCGCCCCCTCGCGCACCAGCCGGTCAGCCGCGGCCTGGTCGCCCCGCCCGAGCGCCCGTGCGGCGGCGCCCGCCGCGGCCTGCATGCTCCCGACGCGGTCGACCAGGACGACCCCGGCCACGAGCGTCACGAGCACGAGGACCACGGCGGGCAGCGCCACGGCGAACTCCACGGTCACGCTCCCGCCGTCACGAGGTGAGCGCACCGCGGACGAGGTCGGTCAGGATCTGCTGGACCTCGCCCGACCGCATCACGGCCACGAGCACGCCGGCGAAGGCCACCGCGGCCAGGATGACGACCGCGTACTCGGCCGTGGCGGACCCGTCGTCGGCGCGGAGCCGCAGCCGGCGCCTCGTGCGGCGGTGGCCCCTCGTGGTGTCGGTCATGTCGTTCCCCTTTCTCTGTGAGGCATCTCGCTCGTCGTGGGACCAGCCTCGCGACCGCGGCGGCTGCGGGACGGGCGAACCGTGCGGTCTGTGGATGCGTCAGCCCGGACCCCCGACGGTGGAGGAGAGGACACCGACGACGACCGGCACGACGGCGACCAGCACGAACGCCGGGAGCACGCACACCCCCAGGGGCAGGACGAGTCGCACGCCGAGCCGTTCGGCCTCGGCGAGCGCGGCGGCAGCGGCGTCGTCCCGCACGTCCTCGGCCGCGGCACGGAGGAGCCCCGCCGCGGGCACACCGGCACGACGGCTGAGGGACAGGACCTCCCGGAGCCGGCGCTCGGTCGCCGCCTCCGCCGGAGCCGGAGCCGGAGCCGGAGCCAGGGCACCACCGCCCTGCTCGGCGAGGACCTCCCGCACCGTCGTGGCGGCCGCGGCCCACGACCCTCCGCCGGACAGCGCGACCGCCCAGGCGTCGAGCAGGACCCCCGCGACCCGGCCGTCCGGCGTCGCTCGGCGGACGAGGCCGGCGCTCCACCGTCGACCGGCCAGGACGAGGATCGCGGCCGACACCGTGCAGCACCAGCCGACCGGACCGGTCACGAGCACCTCGACTGCTCCGGCTCCCCACGCCGACGCGAGCGCGAGGCCGAACACCGGCAGTGTCAACACCACCCGGGCACTCGTCCGCGGTCCCGCGAGCGCGACCCGGACCGCCCGGTCCGAGGCCGCCGTCCGACGCATCGCCGCGGCGAGCGCCCGGAGCGCGTCGGCCACGGGCGCCCCGGTGCGCTCGGCGACCGCGATGACGATCCGCACGTCGTGCCAGGCCGGGTCGTCCCCGTCGGGGAGTCCGCCGACCAGCGTCCATGCGCGCGGCGGTGGGACGCCGGCAGCCACCAGGACCGCGACCTGGTCGATCAGACGCGCGATCGCAGCACCGTCGGCCGGACGCCCTGCCGCGCCGCCGACCCACCGCGGAGCCGAGGCACCGGCGCCTCGGCGCCCGGCCGCGCCCCCACCGGTCACCGGCGCCGGCGTGCCGTGCCCTGGAGCGGTCGCGTCGCGAGCCGACCGCCCTCGTCCACGACGGGCGTCCCGACCGCAGCGACGATGCGTTTCCCGGCCCGCCGCTCGAGGTGCACGACGAGGTCCAGCGCGCTGACGACCTGCCGGGCGACGGCGGTGACCCCGAGTCCGGCGAGCGCTCCGAGGGCCTCGAGCCGGGCCGCGACGTCCGCCAGACCGTTCGCGTGCAGGGTCCCGGCGCCACCGTCGTGCCCCGTGTTCAGCGCGGCGAGGAGCTCGCGCACCTCGGCTCCGCGGCACTCCCCCACCACCAGTCGGTCCGGCCGCATCCGCAGGGCCTCGCGGACGAGCCGCTCGAGACCGAGTGCTCCGGCCCCCTCGGCGTTCGCCTGACGTGCCTCGAGCGCGACGACGTGGGGATGGTCCACGCGGAGCTCGGCGACGTCCTCGACGGTCACGATCCGCTCGGTGTGCGGGACGGCGGCGAGCATCGCGGAGAGCATCGTCGTCTTGCCGCTGCCGGTCGCGCCGGTCACCAGGACGTTCCGCCGAGCGGCGACGGCGTCCTCGAGCACCGAACGTGGCACCGTCCGGAACGCGCCGAGGCCCTCGAGGTCGGCGAGGGTCGGACGACCGGGTCGCGGCAGGCGGACGGACAGCGCGGTCCCGTCGACCGCGACCGGCGCGAGCACGACGTGCACCCGGATGCCGTCCCCGATCCGGACGTCCGCACACGGTGTGCTCTCGTCGACGTGCCGGTCGCCGAGTGCGACGAGCTCGGTCGCCAGCGCCCGCACGCGCCGCTCGGGCAGGGCAGGCGGGACCCGTTCGAGTCCGCGCCCCCGGTCGACCCACGTGCCACGTCCGCCGACGACCAGGACGTCGGTCGTGTCCGCGTCGACCACGAGGGCGGCGAGCTCCTCGAAGACACCGGCGTCCACCCGACGCCGGTGCGCCGGCCGGTCGACGTGCGGCAGGAAGGGATCGGTCCCGGCTCGGTGTCGGTGCATGACGGGGACGGTAGGGCGACCATCCGTGGTTCGTCGCGCGGACGAACGGCTCTGTGGACAACAGAGCCGATCCCGGCCAGCGGACTCTTTTGTACCCCGAACTACAAAGCCGTACCCCGTTCCATGCCGCGAGTCCAGGGGTGGTGCAACACCGCACCGAGCCGCCCTGACCCGTCTCACGAGGGGTCACGGAGCCCCGACACCGATCGAACGCGTGTCGCGCCGGTATGGACAGGTCTGTCCACGGTTCGGCACCAGATCGGGGATCACCCGACGGGCCGCCGGACGGATGCGCGACACCCGTCGGGGAAAAAGAAGAGGCGGCACCGGTTGGGGGGAACTGGTGCCGCCGGACATCGGTGGATTGGGGGGAATCCGAACCGGTGCCACCGGGAACGAGCCCGGTAGGAACCACTGTACCCCATGAACGAGCCTGCTCGGCAACCCCCGGTCGTGATCCGGCTCGTGTCACGACGACCCTCCGGTCCGCGCCCGGCGGTAGTCTCCGTCTGCACCCACTCGACCGCCGACCGCACCAGCAACCGACGACCGCCACCCGGCGCCGACCGCACCAGCAACCGACGACCGAGCACCCCTGCCGCAACGACGCGAAAGGACACCGATGTCCACTCCGACCCAGGCCGACGAACGCCACGAGGACGGCCCGACCTTCGCTCCCCCCGCCGACTTCGTCGCCGACGCCGTCGCGCACGAGGACCTGCACGAGGCCGCCGCCGCCGACCGCGAGGCGTTCTGGGCGGACCAGGCGCGGAACCTGCTCGACTGGCGGACGCCGTTCACCCGGACGCTCGACTGGTCGGGCGCGCCGTTCGCCAAGTGGTTCGACGACGGCACGCTCAACGTCGCGGAGAACTGCCTGGACCGCCACGTCCGCGCGGGCAACGGCGACCGCGTGGCGATCCACTTCGAGGGCGCCCCCGGCGACACCCGCCGGATCACCTACGCCGAGCTCACCGCCGAGGTGCAGCGCGCCGCGAACATGCTCACCGACCTGGGCGTCGAGCAGGGCGACCGCGTCGTCGTCTACATGCCCCTCATCCCCGAGGCCGTGGTCACGATGCTCGCCGTCGCGCGCATCGGTGCCGTGCACTCGGTGGTCTTCGGCGGGTTCAGCGCCGAGAGCCTCCGCGCCCGCATCGAGGACGCCGGCGCGAAGCTCGTCGTCACCGCGGACGGCGGCTGGCGGCGCGGAGCGGTCTCGCCGCTCAAGCCCGCGGTCGACGACGCCCTGGCCGGCGACGGCACGGACACCGTCGAGCACGTGCTGGTCGTGAAGCGCGGGGGCAACGAGGTCGGCTGGACCGACCGCGACCTGTGGTGGCACGACGAGATCGCGAAGGCCGCCGCCGAGCACGAACCGCAGGCCTTCCCCGCCGAGACGCCCCTGTTCATCCTCTACACGTCCGGCACGACGGGGAAGCCGAAGGGCATCGTGCACACGTCAGGTGGCTACCTGACGCAGGCGGCGTACACGCACCGCAACGTGTTCGACATGCACCCGGAGAAGGACGTCTACTGGTGCACGGCCGACATCGGCTGGATCACCGGGCACTCCTACGTCGTCTACGGCCCCCTGGCCAACGGCGTCACCCAGGTCCTGTACGAGGGCACCCCGGACGAGCCGAAGCCCGGCCGCTGGTGGGACATCGTCGACTCGTACGGCGTGACGGTCCTGTACACCGCCCCCACCGCGGTCCGCGCCGCGATGAAGGCCGGACGCCAGATCCCCGAGGCGCGCAGCCTGGCGTCCCTCCGCCTGCTCGGGAGCGTCGGCGAGCCGATCAACCCCGAGGCCTGGCAGTGGTACCGCCAGGTGATCGGCCACGACCGCACACCCATCGTCGACACGTGGTGGCAGACCGAGACCGGCGCGATCATGATCTCCGCGCTCCCGGGGGTCACGAAGCTCAAGCCGGGCGCCGCCCAGACCCCGCTCCCGGGCATCACCGCGGAGATCGTCGACGAGGACGGCCAGCGCGTCGCGCCCGGTGGCAGCGGCTACCTCACGATCACCGACCCGTGGCCGTCGATGGCCCGCGGCATCTGGGGCGACCCGGACCGCTTCGTCGAGACCTACTGGTCGCGCCTCCCCGGCCGCTACTTCGCGGGCGACGGCGCGCGGCTCGACGGTCAGGGCGACATCTGGGTGCAGGGCCGCGTCGACGACGTCATGAACGTCTCCGGTCACCGCCTGTCCACCGCGGAGATCGAGTCGGCACTCGTCGGGCACGAGGGCGTCGCCGAGGCCGCAGTCGTCGGCGCCGCCGACGAGACGACCGGTCAGGCCGTGGTCGCGTTCGTGATCCTCAGCGCCGAGGCGGCCGAGGGCGTCGACCGCGACGCGGTCGCGAAGGAACTCCGTGACTGGGTCGGCAAGCGCATCGGGGCGATCGCGAAGCCGCGCCAGGTGGTCGTGGTCCCGGAGCTCCCGAAGACCCGCTCCGGCAAGATCATGCGCCGCCTCCTCCGCGACGCGGCCGAGGGCCGCCGCATCGGCGACACGACGACGCTCGCCGACCCGACGATCATGGCGACCATCGCGGAACTGATGTAGCGCACGGAACGTGAGCGGGGCCTCCAGTCCGTCCTGACTGGAGGCCCCGCTCACGTGGGCGCACCGGCTGCGGTGCGCGGGTGGTTCAGTCCGTCAGCTCGACGACCAGCTCGACCTCGACCGGCGCGTCCAGCGGCAGCACCGCGACGCCCACCGCGCTCCGCGCGTGGACGCCGGCGTCGCCGAAGACCTCGCCGACCAGGGTCGACGCGCCGTTGGCGACGGCGGGCTGGCCGGTGAAGGACGGGTCCGAGGCGACGAAGACCGTCACCTTGACGACCCGGGCGACCCGCTCGAGGGAACCGGCGACCGACTGGACGGCCGCGAGCGCGTTCAACGCGGCCACGCGCGCCTGCGCGGTGGCGGTCTCGGGGTCGACCGACGTCCCGACCTTGCCCGTGACGGGCAGTGCGCCGTCGACGAAGGGGAGCTGTCCCGCGGTGTACACGTACCGGCCGGTGACGACCGCGGGCACGTAGGCGGCGACCGGCGCCGCGACCGCGGGGATCGTCAGCCCGAGCTCGGCGAGGCGGTCCGCGACGCTCACGCGTCGGCCTTCGGGCGCTTCAGGTAGGCGACCAGTCCGCCCTCGGGTCCGGTGACGACCTGGACCAGCTCCCAGCCCTCGTCGCCGTGGGCGTTGAGGATGGCGGCGGTGTTGTGGATCATCAACGGCGTGGTGAAGTACTCCCAGCGAGTCATGCGGTTCCTTGCCAGCCTTTCAGTCGTGGGCGTCGTTTAGGCTGCATCCTATGTCTGCCCAGAAGTCTGCCTCGCGGACCAAGCCCGTCTCCGCGATCGGCGCCTTCGTCGGTTTCGTCGGCTTCAGCGCGCTCGCCGGCCTGCTGGTCACGATCGGCGTCACCCCGGCGATCGCGGTCGCCGGCGTCACGACGACCTCGACGATCGGCGTCTTCGAGTCGCTGCCGGAGTACATCGAGATCGGTGACCTGCCGCAGCGCAACGAGGTCCTGGCGTACTCGAACGGGCAGCCGGTGCACCTGGCGACGGTCTACGACCAGAATCGCCAGGAGCTGCAGTTCGACCAGATCAGCGACCAGCTGAAGAACGCGGCGATCGACGGCGAGGACAAGCGCTTCTACGACCACGGCGGCGTCGACATGACGTCCCTGGTGCGTGCGGGCGTGGGGTCCCTCGCCGGCGGCCTCGGCGAGTCCGGCGGCGGGTCGACGCTGACCATGCAGCTGGTGCGCAACATCAAGATGCAGCAGGCGCTCGAGCTCCCCACCCCGGAGGAGCGCGAGAAGGCCTACAACGACGCCGTCGAGCAGACCATCCCCCGCAAGCTCGAGGAGATGAAGCTCGCGATCGGTCTGGCGAAGAAGTACTCGCACAAGGAGATCCTGACCGGGTACCTCAACATCGCCTACTTCGGCGACCAGACGTACGGCGTGCAGGCCGCCGCGCAGCACTACTTCAACAAGAACGCCACGGACCTGACCCCGCAGGAGGCCGCCTCGATCCTCGCGATCGTGCAGTCGCCGAACTCGCGGAACCTGTCCGACCCCAAGTACTACGACGCGAACGTCGCCCGTCGCGACGTCATCCTCAAGTCGATGTACGCGCAGAAGCACCTGACCAAGGAGCAGTTCGACGCGGCCATCGCCTCGAAGCCCGCGGACTACGTGCACCTGACGGAGCCGAACCAGGGCTGCCAGTCGGCGGCCGGCAACGGCTCGCAGTTCTTCTGCGACTACGCGGTCAAGGTCGTCAAGCAGATGTCCCAGCTCGGTGCGACCGAGAAGGAGCGCGCGACCGCCTGGCGCAACGGCGGCTACACAGTGCAGACCACCCTCGACCTCGACCTGAACGGTCAGCAGAAGGACCTGCTCAACACGTACGACCCGAACACCGAGAGCCGCTTCAGCCTCGGTGGTGCCCTCAACTCCGTCGAGGCGTCGACCGGACGCATCCTGACGATGGCGCAGAACAAGGACTACGACCAGTCCCTGCAGACCCCGCCCACGGCGACCTCGATCAACTACTCGGTCGACAAGGAGTACGGCGGCTCGATCGGCTTCCAGGTCGGTTCGACGTACAAGGTGTTCACGCTCCTCGACTGGCTGAAGGCCGGGCACGGGCTGAACGAGAGCGTCAACGGCACCCCGCACAACACGTCGCGTTGGACGCAGTGCGGCTCGACCATCACGTCGAACTGGGCGCCGAAGAACGACTCCGCGGGTGAGAACGGCAACTTCACGGTCGCCCGCGCCACCGCGCTGTCCGTGAACGCGGCGTTCGCCTCCATGGCCGCGAAGCTCGACCTGTGCGACATCCGCCAGACCGCGCAGGACCTCGGCGTGCACTCCGCCGACGAGAAGACCGAGTTGAACGCCTACCCGTCGTCGATCCTCGGCACGAACAACATCGCGCCGCTCACCATGGCGTCCGCGTACGCGACCATCGCGAACAACGGCACCTACTGCTCCCCGATCGCGATCGACAACATCACGAACGCCGAGGGCAAGTCGCTCGGCGGCCAGCCGAAGCAGTGCAAGCAGGTGCTCGACCCGAGCGTCGCCGCGACCGCGGCCTTCGCCATGCGCGGCACGATCGCCTCGGGTACGGCCGTCGGCGCCCAGACCCCGGACGGCACGCAGCTGTTCGCGAAGACGGGCACCACGGACGACGCCGACCAGATCTGGCTCGTCGGTGCGAGCTCGAAGGTCGCGACGGCGTACTGGCAGGGCAACACGGACGGTGGCAAGAACAACCTCCGCCACTACCTGCCCGGCGCCGGGTGGGGCTCCTACGCCTCGCAGCGTGCGCACGTGTGGCAGCAGGCGATGATCCCGATCAACGCCAAGCACCCGGCCGACCCGTTCCCGACCCCGTCGCAGACCGCCCTCCGCGGCAACAGCGTCGCCGTCCCGGACGTGTCGGGCAAGACCGCCGACGAGGCCCGTTCGATCCTGTCGTCCGCCGGCTTCACGTACGTCGACGGCGGTGCGCAGCCGGGCGCCGGCACCGCGGGCACGGTCTCCTCGACGTCGCCCGGCGCCGGTTCCCTGCTCTCCACCGGCTCCTCGGTGACCGTGTACACGACGGACGGCTCGCAGTCGACCGTTCCGGAGGTCGCGGGCAAGAGCCTGCAGGACGCCCGGAGCACGCTCGGTGACGCCGGGTTCGGCTCGGTGAACGTCTCCGACCAGTACGTCAAGGGCGGCAAGGAGTGCACCGTGGCCGCGGTCGACCCGGGTGCCGGGACCGCCACCGCGAAGAGCACGGCGCTGACGCTCCAGCTCTTCGGGGACAAGGACGGCAAGGCACCGAAGGACTGCAAGTGAGTCGCGGTCGCGCCGCGCTGGGCGTCATCGCCGCGGGTGCGACCATCGGAGCGGCGACGGCGGCGTGGGGTTCCCTCGTCGAGCGTCGCCGCTTCGGCATCCGGTGGGAGACCGTGCCGGTGCTCGCGCCCGGCTCCCGCGACGTGACGGTGCTGCACCTGTCCGACATCCACATGGCACCGTGGCAGGCCGACAAGCAGCAGTGGCTGCGCGACCTGTCGCTCGTCGAGCCGGACTTCGTCGTGAACACCGGCGACAACCTCGGGCACGCCACGGCGAACAGCGCGGTGGAGTACGCGCTCGAGCCGTTCCGCGGCGTCCCGGGTGCCTTCGCGCACGGGTCGAACGACTTCTACGGACCGTCGCCCCGCAACCCGCTGAAGTACTTCGGCGGTCCGAGCCGCATGCACGCCGACCGGCGGCCGGTGTCGCTCGACATCGACCGGCAGACGGCCTTCTTCGAGTCGCTCGGCTGGCTCGACGTCAACGACCAGGCGCACGCGATCGAGCTCCGCGGGTCGCGCTTCGAGCTGTTCGGCACGTCGGACGCGCACCGCGGCTGGGACCGGCTCGACCTGCTGCCGACCAACGTCGACGAGATGCGCAGCGACGTGCCGTGGACCGAGGACGAGGACGGCCCCTCCCCCGTCGCGATCGGGATCACGCACGCACCGTACCGCCGCGTGCTCGACGCCTTCGTCGACCAGGGTGCGGACATCGTCTTCGCCGGGCACACCCACGGCGGGCAGGTGCAGGTCCCCGGCATCGGCGCCCTCGTCACGAACTCCGACCTGCCGCGGCGGTACGTCAGCGGCCTGCACAAGTGGCAGCACCGCGCGCACTGGTCGTGGCTCGAGGTCTCCGCGGGCATCGGGACGTCGATCTACGCGCCGGTCCGCTTCTCCTGCCGCCCCGAGGCCGTCGTCGTGACCCTCACGGCACGCACCGACTGACCCCTGCCACGACGACGCGCCCGGGCGTCTCGCCGATGGTCGTGAGCACCCCCGAACATCGGATAGACTTCTGGGGTTGCTCCGGGAACGGAGTGATCACACCGCGGGGTGTGGCGCAGCTTGGTAGCGCGCCTCGTTCGGGACGAGGAGGTCGCAGGTTCAAATCCTGTCACCCCGACACTGTGTTGAGACAGTAATCGCAGGAGGCCCTGGTTCGAAGGAACCAGGGCCTCTTGCTCTGTCTGGCGACTCCTGTCCAAGCCTCGACTCCTGGCCGAGCCTCGACCGCTGCGCGGCCGCAACGGCGTGTGTCCCCGGGCACACGCCCATCCCGCGGCACGCTCCCGGCGCCGGACCCCCGCTACGCTCGCAGGCGTCATGACGATCCCTCCGCAACTCGCCGCCGTCCTCACCGAGATCGGGTCCCGGTTCCCGGAGCTCGCCGACGACCCCGTGCTGGCGCAGAGCCTGCTCGAGAACGTGACCTCGATGATCACCGACGCGCACGCCCGGTACGCCGCGGGCGACGGCACCGCGAGCATCGTCAGCGACCGCTACCTCGACCCGGAGCACCTCGCCACCGGGGCGCTGCACGCCGAGCACGCCCAGCACCCGGCCGGCGCCATGCTCGCCGCCGAGATGCTCTTCGACGCCTACCTGCCGGTCTTCGTCGCCGAGGTCGGTGCGAGCACCACCGACGAGGTCCTCCGCGCCACCCGGGCCCTGCACGCGGGCGTCTGGAGCCGGTTCCCGGCGGGGGCGATCGCGTACACCGAGGCGCTGCGGCAGCGGGTCACGACGACCAACCTCGACTCCCGCACCCAGATCGCCCGGGACCTGCACGACCGGGTCGCCCACGGCGTCCTCGCGGGGCTGCAGCGGCTCGACCTGGTCCTGCTGACCGACCCCCCGACCTCCGAGCGCACCGCGCAGCTCGAGGCGGCCGGGCGGCTGCTCCGGACGGCGCTCGGGGACGTCCAGGACCTCGCGGTCTCCCTGCACGCCCGGGTCGGCGACGACCGCCTCGACGACGCCCTGCGACGGCACGTCGACGACCTGTTCCCCGGCGACGACCGGCTGACGATCACCACGACGGGCGTGCCCGGTGCCCTGCCGAACTGGAAGGCCGAGGAGACCCTGACGATCCTGCTCGAGGCCCTCACGAACCGGCGCAAGCACGCCCCGGGATCGACGGGGACGGTGACGTTCGCCTGGTCCGACACGACGGTCGTGGTGACCGTGCGGGACGACGGACCCGGGTTCACGCCGGGGACCGCGGCGGAGGGCCGGCTCGGGCAGCACACCATGCGCGAGCGCGCGGGCGTCCTCGGCGCACGACTCGACGTCGAGAGCGCCCCGGGCGCCGGGACCACCGTCCGGCTCGTCGTGCCCATGGGGTCACTGTGAGCGGGCAGCGGCCGGGCATCACGCACGTCGCGATCGTCGACGACCACCGGCTGTTCCGCGAGGGACTCGCCACGATCCTGTCCGCCGTGCCGACCATCCGCGTCGTCGCGCACGGCGAACGGCCGTCCGACGTGCTGGACTCCCCCGAGGTCGCGGCGATCGACGTGCTGCTCCTGGACGTGGAGCTCGACGGGCCACCGGCGCGGACGACCATCGCGACGGTGCGTCGGCGGCACCCGCACGTCCGGGTGGTCGTGCTGACCATGCACCGGGACGCGGTGCTGCGCCGGGCGCTCCTCGACGCCGGTGCCGTGGACTTCGTCACCAAGGACACCCCGAGCCGCGAGCTCGTCGACCGCATCGTCCGGGCGACGAGCACCGACGCCGCGCCGGTGACGTTCCCGATCGACCTCGTCACCGAGGCACGGGCGGGCACGCCCCTGAGCGACCGCGAACTCGAGGTCCTGCGGCTCGTCGCCGCCGCTCGGTCGAACGCCGAGATCGCGTCGGAGCTCGGCCTGGCGATCGGCACGGTGAAGCGCCACGTCTACAACGTGTTCCGGAAGCTCGACGTCGGCACCCGCGTCGGCGCGATCGCCGCCGCGAACCGCCTCGGCCTGCTCGCCTGAGCGGGACAGCCAGCCAGCGATCGTTCGCGCCCAGCGACATCTCACGGCATCGCGAGCGCGTGAGGTGTCCCTGAGCGCGAAGAGTGGCCGTCAACACCGCAGCAGCGGCACCGCAACAGCCGCAGCGGCACCACAGCCGCAGCCCGGGCTACCGCGCCGCAGCCACCCCGGCGGGCACGAGCCGTCCCTCGGCCTGCAGCGACGCGACGACCTCGAGCGCCTGGTGCCGGTACCGCGCCTGGGCGGCCCCCGGCGCCACGATCACCCCGTCCGCGCCCGTGGACGCCACGAGCTCGTTGAGCTTCGCCGCGACCTGCTCACGTGAGCCGTACGCCTGGCGCTCCGTGCGTGCCGCGATGAACCGCCGCTCGAGGTCGGAGAACTCGTACGCGCGGGCCTCGTCCATCGACACCGGCTCGGGCTTGGCACCCTGCCGCATCCGGATGAACGAGATCATCCCCGGGGCGCTCTGCTCGTCGACGACCGCGGGGTCCTCGTCGGTGACGACCTGCACGCCGATCAGCGCGTTCGGCGTCTGCCGGAAGCGCGAGGGCCGGAACGAGTCCCGGTACAGCGCGAGCGCCGCCTCGGTGTTGTCCGACGCGAAGTGGTGCGCGAAGGCGAACGAGACGCCGAGCGCCCCCGCCACCTGGGCGCTGTACCCGGAGGACCCGAGCAGCCAGAACTCCGGCACGTCGCCGTACCCGGGGACGGCACGGATGCGCGACAGCGGGTTCTCGGCGTCCATCCCCGTGAAGAAGCCGATCAGGTCAGCGAGCTGCTGCGGGAAGTCGTCCACGTCGAGACGGTCCGTGCGGCGCAGCGCCATCGCGGTCGCACCGTCGGTGCCCGGCGCCCGGCCGATGCCGAGGTCCACCCGGTCGCCGTACAGTGCACGCAGCGTGCCGAACTGCTCGGCGACGACGAGCGGTGCGTGGTTCGGCAGCATCACGCCACCGGAGCCGATCCGGATCCGCGAGGTGGCGGCGCCGACGGCGCTCAGCAGCACCGCGGGCGCCGACGAGGTGATGCCCGGCATGCCGTGGTGCTCGGCGACCCAGATCCGCTCGTAGCCCAGCCGTTCGGCGTGCACCGCCGTGTCGATGGTGCCCTGCAGGGCCTCGGTGTTCGTCTGGCCGTACTCGCGGGTGGCCAGGTCCAGGACGGACAGGTGCACGGTGGCGTCGCTCATGTGGGCACCAACGGTCGCCGGCTCGCGTGCATTCCGGGCCACGGGACGGACTGGAGGCGCGTGGCGGGNCCCGCCACGAGCCTCCAGTCCGTCAGTCGCCGTCCAGGCGACCGCCCGACTCGGTGAGGTAGCAGTTGGCGCACAGCGCCTCGTAGGTGACGCCGGCGCCGTCGATGGCGACCTGCGAGCCGTCGAAGACGAAGTGTCCGTCGACCTTGCGGGGGTTGAAGACCGCCTTGCGACCGCAGCGGCAGATGGTCTTGAGCTCCTCGAGGGAGTGCGCGATCTCGAGCAGCCGCGCGCTGCCGGGGAACGCCTCGGTGCGGAAGTCGGTGCGGATGCCGTAGGCGAGCACCGGGACGTCGTCGAGGACGGCGATGCGGAGCAGGTCGTCGACCTGGCGGGGCGTCAGGAACTGCGCCTCGTCGACGAGGACGCAGCTGAGCGGCCGGACCATGCCGTCGAGCCGGTCGGACTCCGGGTCCACCGCTCCGGCGGTCGCCACGGCGGCGCGGACGTCGTCGTCCGGCGCGAAGACGACGTCGACGGACCGGGTGACGCCGAGGCGCGACACGATCTCGCGGTCACCCTTGGTGTCGACCGACGGCTTCGCGAGCAGCACGCGCTGCCCGCGCTCCTCGTAGTTGTAGGCGGCCTGCAGGAGCCCGGTGCTCTTGCCGCTGTTCATCGCGCCGTAGCGGAAGTAGAGCTTCGCCACTACGCGAGGAACCCGTCCTCTGCCGCACGACGGATCAGGTCGGACTTCTTCGACGCCGGACGACCGACCTTGCTGTACTTCTCGCGCACGCGGCGCAGGTAGGTCTTGGCCGTCTCGTACTGCACGTTCATCTGCGCGGCGACCTCGTTCGTCGAGTAGCCCGACACGTACAGGCGCAGCGCCTCTTCCTCGCCGTGGCTGAGCTTCGGCCGCTGGTGCGCGTTCGCGCCCGTGGGCAGCGGACGCCAGTCACGCTGCGGCGGGGTCTCGCGCGAGACGCCCATGACCTCGCGTGCCACGTCCATGACCTCGCGCATCGGCAGCGACTTCGACAGGAAGGCCGCGGCACCGGCGGCGAGGGCGCGGTCGCGGGACTCGCGGCTGTCGACGCTGGACAGCACGATGACCTTCGCCCCGGCCGCGCGACAGGTGCGGACGCGTGCCTCGATCGACACCGGCTCCTTGAGCTGGAAGTCGAGGAAGACCAGGTCGGTCGGGAAGTTCTCGCTGTGCACCATCTCGAGCCAGGTGTGGGCCGTCAGCGCGAGGTCGAAGTCGAAGGCGTTCACGGCGATCCAGCTCGAGAGGCTGTCGAGCAGCACCTCGTGGTCGTCGAGGATCGCCAGCCGCACGCGTCGGGTGCCGGGCTGCGGGAGCGGGGGCACGCCCTCCGTGGTCCGGTTCGGGTCAGTGCTGGTCATAGGAGAACCTTAGTGCGAGGGACGACGGCCGGACGGCGACGTCGAGGTCGGGGAAGGTCACGCGGAGGACCGCGAGGTAGGGGTCGAAGGTGCGGTGGATGCCCACGTCGGAGTCGTCCACGGCCAGGTCGAGCGCGACGGAGACAGTCCCGGTTCCGGTGGCGCTCGGGGTCGTCGGAGGGTCGTCGTCCGCCGACCGCCGGACCCGGGCGCGGAACCCGGCCGGGTCGACCGTCGCCGCGCGGAGGGCCGCGCGCAGGAACGTCCGGACGACGGTGCGCTGGTCGGCGTCGAGCGTCGCGATCAGCCCGTCCGGGTCGTCGATCGCGCTGGCCGTCCCGCCGTCCACGACCACGGCGTGCTCGAACCACGTCCGGTCGGCGTCGGCGACCATGGCCCGCCGGATGCCGTCGGCGATCGCACGGGCCCGCGCACGGTCGGCGTCCGTGATGGCCGCTCTCGTGCGGAGCTCGGCGAAGAACGGAGCGACGTCACGGGCGAGGACCACCGAGCGGTCGTGCTGCACGCTCGCGGCGATGCCGTCCCGCTCCGCACGGGCGACGGAGTAGGACCCGGCCCGGATCTGGACGCGCTCGGCGAGCCCTGCGAAGGTCGCGGCGAACACCACGGACGCCGTGGTGAGCACGAGCGTCGGGGCGGCGGCGAGGAACGCCGCGACCGACGCCGGCACGCCGTACGGGAACACGGTCGCGGCAGCGCCCCACGCTCCGGCGTCGACGACGGCCAGCACCACACCGCCCACGGCGAGGTCCCGCCACGGTCGGTACGGCGCTGCCATCACGATGCCGGTCGCGGTGAGCAGGCTCATGAAGTCGTTCAGGGCGCTGCGGTCAGGGCCCCACTGCGCCGCGACGCTCGCGACGGTCGCTGCGGCGAGTAGGACGACGTGGAGCACGAACGCCCACCGCGGGAACGGGGCGCGGAACGGCGACGAGGCGACGAACACGACCGCGCCGGACGCAGCGAGGAGCAGGATGGTCAACGCGCTGAGCGTCGGGCTCCCGGGCACGTCCCGGTCGAACACGGACACGAGCAGCGCCCAGGCGACCCCACCGGCGCCGAGGACGATCGCGAGCGGACGCGACCCCATCGCGCCGAGCGGGTCGTACTGCTGCGCCGTGCGGCTGCCACGGGTGCGGGCCCGGACGTCGTCGACGCGGCTCACCGGCCGGTCCCCCATTCGTCGTCGAGCGTGGCGGCGACCGGGACCGCGGCGGCGGCGTGCGGCACCGTCATCATCACGCTGGTGCCGGACCCGGGCGACGACCAGACCTGCACGTCGCCACCGACGCGCGCGATGCGCTCGCGGACGGAGCCGCGCAGGCCCATCCGGTCCGGGCTGGTCTCCTGCTCGTCGAAGCCACGGCCGTCGTCGACAACCATGACCGTGCACGATGCACCGTCGTCGAAGACGCTGACCTCGGCTCGGTCGGTGCCGGCGTGCTTCCGGACGTTGGCGAGGCACTGGCCGACCGCGCGGAACAGCGCGGTCGAGGCGGTGTGGTCGAGGGCGCCGAGCACGGCGGTGTCACCCGTCACGTCGACCTGCAGGCCCTCGGCGCGGTGCTCGTCGACCATCGCCTCGAACGCGTCGACGGCGACGGCGGACGGCCGGTCCACGGTGGACCCGGACGGCGCGAGCCACTCCTTGCCGGTCAGCATCGCGACGTCGGACTCCACCGTGCGTGCGAGTTGCGGGTCCATCGGGCCGTCCGGTGCCAGGGCGATGGCGCCGAGGTGGTTGAGCACGGTGTCGTGGAGGATCGCCGCGGCCTCGGCCTCGACCCCGGCGCGGTACGCCGAGACGTGCTCCTCGCGCGCGGAGCGGAGCAGCTCGGGCTGGACCCGCTCGGACCGTGCGGTGTTCCGGCTGGTGAAGAGCACGAGCGCAACGACGAAGCCGAGGGTCACCCAGGCGAGCAGGAGCGGCCGTGGCGGCCCGTCCACCTGCGCGACGGCGATCGAGGTCGCGAGGCGTCCGACCAGGAACCCGCCGACCGACCAGAGCACGACGCGTCCGGCCACCGCGCCGGCACCACCGACGAGGACGAGCGGGATGATCACGAGCGACAGCAGGTAGCTCGTCACCCAGCCCGCCGGGACCTCGCGCTGCACGACGAGCGCGAACCACCACGCGGACACCCCGCCGACGAGCAGGAAGGCCACGGCCGACCGCCACGTGCCGAACTGCACGTGCACGCCGATCATCAGGGCCATCGGCACGAGGGCGAGCACGGCGCCGACGATCCGGACGTCCGGGTCGGCCAGCCGGTAGAGCAGCAGCACGACCGCCGCGGCCACCACGGACCCGACGGCGGCGGCGTGGAAGGCGCGCACGGTCGACCAGGCATTCACGCGGGGCGCGAGGTGCGTGGGGATGCCGAGCACGGGTCGAGGGTCCTTCCGGAGGGTCGTCGTGTCGCCGACGACGGCCATCGGGAGGCTGTCGTGTACCCCGAAACGAGCACCGTTCGGCGACCCGCCCGATGTTACCGCCGATCACCGACACTCGGTGTCCCCCGAACGCGGAAGCGCACTCGCGTCAGAACAAGGTCGGCCCGGACGCCGCACCGACGCTGGCTGTCCGATGCCCCCAGCCGGGGTCCGCGCGCTGCAGCGGCGACACCGACGGACGCGACTGCTCGTCGAGCGGCGAGGCCGTGCGCCCGGTCGGGATCGTGCGCAGCCGTTCCTCGCGGTCGCGGAACCCCATCGAGCCGGTCGCCGGGTCGACCCGACCGACCGCGACCCCGTGGGCGCGCAGGATGGGACGGACCCGCTCCGCGAGCCACCGGCGGTAGTCCTTCGGGGCGTACGTGTTGTCGAGGTACATCGACCGGTACCGCGCGACCAGGTCCGGGCGGGTCTGCTGCAGCCACGCGAACCACCACGGCTTGACCCCAGGCCGCAGGTGCAACGCCGAGTACATGACGCTCGTCGCACCAGCCGCGGCCGCCCGCCCGATCGCGTCGTCGAGGTGTGCCCGGGTGTCGGTGATGAACGGCAGCACGGGCATCAGGAACACCGAGCAGTCGAGGCCCGCGTCCCGGATCGCCCGGACGGTCGCCAACCGTGCCGCCGTCGTCGGGGTGCCCGGCTCGACCTGCTGCTGCAGCGCGTCGTCGTACACCGCGATCGACATCGCCAGGTCGATCGGTACCTGCTGTGCGGCCTCGGCCAGCAGGGGCAGGTCACGTCGGAGCAGCGTGCCCTTCGTCAGGATGCTGAACGGCGTCCCGGACTCGGCGAGGGCACGGATCACGCCCGGCATCAGTCGGTACTTGCCCTCGGCGCGCTGGTACGGGTCGGTGTTCGTGCCGAGGGCGACCGGGTGCCCCTGCCAGCTCGGTCGGCGGAGCTCGCGGCGGAGCACGTCGGCGACGTTGGTCTTCACGACGATCTGCTGGTCGAAGTCCGCGCCGCCGTCGAACTCCAGGTACGTGTGCGTCGGCCGGGCGAAGCAGTACACGCACGCGTGGCTGCACCCGCGGTACGGATTGATCGTCCAGCCGTAGGTACCGGCACCGTCGGCACTGGGCACACGGTTCAGGGCACTCTTCGCCAGGACCTCGTGGAAGGTGACCCCCGCGAACTCCGGCGTCGTGACGCTCCGAACGAGCCCGCTGTTCGACGCGAGCCCCGGGAGCGCGTCGGTCCGCTCCGCGTCGATCGCCTGTCCACTCCACCGCATGCCGCCATTCGAACACACGTTCGAACGGCGGTCAAGCCGGGCGAGCCCGGGTCAGTGGTGCAGCCCGAGCACCTTCGCGGTCCGCGCGAGGGTCTCGTCCGCGAGCGCCGGGTCGGAGCCGAGGTCCGTGCCGTACGTCGGCACCATCTCGCGCACCGTCGGCTCCCAGCCTGCCCAGCGGTCCGGGAAGCACCGCTGCAGCATGGACAGCATGATCGGCACCGCGGTGGACGCCCCGGGGCTCGCACCGAGCAGACCCGCGATCGACCCGTCGGCCGACGTGATGACCTCGGTCCCGAACTGCAGCACGCCACCCTTCTCGCGGTCGGGCTTGATCACCTGGACACGCTGCCCGGCGGTGATCCGGTGCCAGTTGTCCGGCTCGGCCGTCGGCATGAACTCGCGGAGGGCGTCGAACTTCGTCTGCTTCGACGCGAGCAGCTGCCCGACGAGGTAGCGGACGAGGTCGAAGTTGGAGAACGCGACGCTGAGCATCGGACGCAGGTTGTGCGGTCGGATCGAGCGGAACAGGTCGAGCACGGAGCCCTGCTTGAGGAACTTCGGGCTGAACCCGGCGTACGGGCCGAACATGAGCGACGCCTTGCCGTCGACGATGCGGGTGTCGAGGTGCGGGACGGACATCGGCGGAGCGCCGACACTCGCCTTGCCGTACACCTTCGCCGCGTGCTTCTGCACGACCTCGGGCTCGTCGGTCCGGAGGAACTCGCCGGACACCGGGAACCCGCCGTACCCGCGGATCTCCGGGATGCCGGACCTCTGCAGCAGGTGGAGTGCTCCGCCGCCCGCGCCGACGAAGACGAACTTCGCCGCGATGCGTTGCGTGGAGCGACCGATCTCGTTGCGGACGTCGAGGACCCAGCCCTCGGACACCGTCGAGCGGGTGATCTTCCGGACCTGGTGCGACGGCTCGAACTCGACGCCGGCGATCTCGAGCTCGTCGAAGAGCTGGCGCGTCAGCGACCCGAAGTCGACGTCGGAGCCCGCGGCCGAGTACGTCGCCGCGATCGGCTGGTCCTTCTTGCGCCCCGGGATGAGCGCGGGTGCCCACTGCCGGATCTGCGCGGGGTCGTCCGAGAACTCGATGCCCGCGAAGAGCGGGTGGTCCTTGAGCGCCTCCCAGCGCTTCCGCATGTACTCGACGTTGTCAGCACCCCAGACGAACGAGATGTGCGGCGTCGGGTTGATGAAGTTCGAGGGCTCCGGCAGCGCACCGGTCTCGACGAGGTGGGCCCAGAACTGCCGTGACACCTGGAACTGCTCGTTGACCGTGACGGCCTTCGCGATCTCGACCCGTCCGTCGGGCAGCTCGGGCGTGTAGTTCAGCTCGCAGAGCGCCGAGTGCCCGGTGCCCGCGTTGTTCCACGGGTTCGAGGACTCCTGCGCGACCGATCCGAGCCGCTCGTACACGCGGATGCGCCACGTGGGCTCGAGCCGGTGGATGATCGCGCCGAGCGTGGCGCTCATGATCCCTCCCCCGACCAGGACGACGTCGATGGGGTCCACCTGCTTCACTGCCACCCGTCGATCCTACCGGCGTGCGGCCGGGTGCGAGCCGACCGACAGACGGACGGGAGGCACGTGGCGAACCCGCCACGTGCCTCCCGTCCGTCTTCTGGTCCCTCCCCGGCCGCTACGCGGCGACGGTGCGGCTGGCGACGATCGTCTCGGCGATCTGCACCGCGTTGAGCGCGGCGCCCTTCCGCAGGTTGTCGTTGCTCACGAAGAGCGCGAGGCCGTGACCGGCGGGCGCGGACTGGTCGGCCCGGATCCGGCCGACGAACGACGGGTCCTGCCCGGCGGCCTGCAGCGGCGTCGGCACGTCGGCGAGCTCGACGCCGGGCGCCTCGGCGAGGATCGCCGTCGCGCGCTCGGGCGAGAGCGGACGGTCGAACTCGGCGTGCACCGAGATCGAGTGCCCGGTGAAGACCGGGACGCGCACGCAGGTGCCGGCGACGAGCAGGTCGGGCAGCTCGAGGATCTTCCGGCTCTCGTTGCGGAGCTTCTTCTCCTCGTCGGTCTCACCCTCGCCGTCCTCGACGATCGAGCCGGCGAGCGGCACGACGTCGAACGCGATGGGACGCACGTACTTGACCGGCTCCGGGAAGGTCACGGCCGAGCCGTCGTGGGTCAGCGCCACGGCGTCCTGCTCGAGGGCGGCCTTGGCCTGGCCGAGCAGTTCCTCGACCCCGGCGAGCCCGGACCCGGACACGGCCTGGTACGTCGTGGCCACGAGTCGGCGGAGACCGGACTCGGTGTCCAGGACCTTGAGCACGGGCATGATCGCCATCGTCGTGCAGTTCGGGTTCGCGATGATGCCCTTCGGCGCCTGGTCGATGGCGTGCGGGTTCACCTCGCTCACCACGAGCGGGACGTCCGGGTCCATCCGCCAGGCGCTGGAGTTGTCGACGACGACGGCTCCCGCAGCGGCGAACTTCGGCGCGAGGGCGCGCGAGGCGGTGGCACCCGCCGAGAACAGCGCGATGTCGATGCCGGACGGGTCGGCGGTCTCGGAGTCCTCGACGACGATCTCCTCGCCGCGGAACGGCAGCGTGGTGCCGGCGGACCGGGCGCTCGCGAAGAACCGGACGCGGTCGGCCGGGAACGCGCGCTCCTCGAGGAGGCGACGCATCACGGCGCCGACCTGACCGGTGGCGCCGACGACGGCGACGGTGGTGCTCATGTGGTGCTCCTGCTCGTTCGCGGGACCGCGGTCAGCGGCCCGTGCCGGCGTAGACGACGGCTTCCTGGTCGGCGTCGAGGCCGAACGCCGCGTGCACGACGCGCATCGCCTCGTTCAGGGTGTCGGCACGGGTGACGACCGAGATGCGGATCTCCGAGGTCGAGATCATCTCGATGTTGATCGACGCCTCGTGCAGGGCGCGGAAGAGCGCGGCGGAGACGCCGGCGTTCGTGCGCATGCCCGCACCGACGAGGGCGAGCTTGCCGATCTGGTCGTCGTACTGGATGCCCTCGTAGCCGATGTCGGCCTTCGCGACCTCGAGCGCCGTGAGTACGCCCTGGCCCTGGTCCTTCGGCAGCGTGAAGGAGATGTCCGTGCGGCCGGTGACGGCCTCGGACACGTTCTGCACGATCATGTCGATGTTCGCGCCGGCACGGGCCACGATCGTGAAGATCTCGGCGGCCTTGCCCGGGGTGTCGGGCACGCCGACGACGGTGATCTTGCCCTCGGAGAGGTCTCCGGCGATCCCGGTGATGATCGGTTCTTCCACGGTTTCCCCCTCTGCAGGGTTGTAGACGATGGTTCCCTCGGCGTTGCTGAAGGAGGAGCGGACGTGCAGGGTGACGCCGTGCCGACGGGCGTACTCGACGGCACGGATGTACAGGACCTTGGCGCCGGAGGCCGCGAGCTCGAGCATCTCCTCGCTCGTGATCCGGTCGACCTTCTTGGCCTTCGGGACCACGCGCGGGTCGGCGGTGAAGATGCCGTCGACGTCGGTGTAGATCTCGCAGACGTCGGCGTCGAGCGCGGCGGCGAGGGCGACGGCCGTGGTGTCGGAGCCGCCGCGACCGAGCGTGGTGATCTCGCCGGTCGTGCGGTTGAAGCCCTGGAAGCCCGCGACGATCGCGACGTGGCCGGCGTCGAGCGCCTCGCGCACGCGCTTCGGGGTGACGTCGACGATGCGGGCCTTGCCGTGCTGGGCGTCGGTGAGCATGCCCGCCTGGCTACCGGTGTAGGACGAGGCTTCGACGCCCAGGCTCTTGATCGCCATCGCGAGCAGGGCCATCGAGATGCGCTCCCCCGCCGTGAGCAGCATGTCGAGCTCACGACCAGCCGGGATGGGCGTCACCGAGTGCGCGAGGTCGACGAGCTCGTCGGTGGTGTCGCCCATCGCCGAGACCGCGACGACGACGTCGTTGCCGGCCTTCTTCGTCTGGACGATCCGCTTCGCCACGCGCTTGATGCTCTCGGCGTCCGCGACGGACGATCCACCGAACTTCTGCACGATCAAGGCCACTGCTTGGTACTCCCGGGGACGACGGATCCGCGATGTGACGCGGTTCGACAATGGTAGAGGGTGTTCCGCGGATGTTGCGTCGGAACGGGGTGGGACGCAAGGATCCTGCGTGCTGCTGGGCGTGAGGAGCCGCGCGGCGGGTGCGTGCCGGCCGGTGGCGTCGTGCTCAGCCGCCGACCAGGCGACGACCCTCGAAGGCCCGTCCGAGTGTGACCTCGTCGGCGTACTCCAGGTCGCCGCCCACGGGCAGACCGGACGCGAGTCGCGTCGTCCGGATGCCCATCGGGACGAGCAGACGACTCAGGTACGTCGCCGTCGCCTCGCCCTCGAGGTTCGGGTCGGTCGCGATGATGACCTCGTCCACCGTGCCGTCGGCCAGGCGCGTCATGAGCTGCTGGATGCGCAGGTCGTCCGGACCGACACCGTCGATCGGGCTGATCGCACCGCCGAGCACGTGGTAGAGCCCGCGGAACTCGCGCGTCCGTTCGATCGCGGCGACGTCCTTCGCCTCTTCCACCACACAGATCACGGTCGGCGAACGACGGGGGTCGCGGCAGATGCTGCAGCGCTCGGACTCGGTCACGTTGCCGCAGACCTCGCAGAAGCGGACCTTCTCCTTGACGTCGGCCAGGAGCTCCGCCAGGCGGCTCGGGTCGAACGACTCGGTCTGCAGGATGTGGAACGCGATCCGCTGCGCGGACTTCGGGCCGATGCCGGGCAGGCGACCGAACTCGTCGATCAGGTCCTGGACGATGCCGTCGTACATCAGGCGCCTTCCTCGTGCAGGGCGGTCTCCTCGATGAACTGGGCACCGAGGATCTCACGGACGACGGCCTCGCCGTAGCGTCCCGCGACGGGGGCGCGACGGGCCGGAGGTGTGGTGGTCGGCTGCGGCCGGGCGGCCTGCTGTCGGGGTGCGGCCTGCTGCTGGGCGGCGCCCTGCTGTCGGGCAGCGCCCTGCTGCTGGCCGGACGCCGCTGCGGGCGGTGTCGGCGCCGCGGCCGGCACTCCGGTGCCCGGGTCGGGGAACGGGGCGCCGTCGTCGTACGGCTCGTCGTCGAGGGGGTAGTCGTCGACGGGCACGTCGGACCGGGTCGCCGTGGTGTCGGGCGCAGCGGGTGCGGACGCCGACGTCTCGGCTGCCGCCGGTGCGGCGGCCGGGGCGGACTCGGCACGCGGGCGCGGCGTCGCGGAGGCGCCTCCGCCGAGCGCCGAGGCTGGACGCAGCTGCGCAGCGAGCGCTGCGTCGGCGGCGGGGTCGCCGACGACCGGGACGGGGGTGACGGGCTCGCCGGTGTCCGTCGTGCCGAAGGGCGCCGACCAGCTCGGTTCCGCTCGTCCGGCCGGGGCGGCGGGTGCGGGCGTCGGGTCAGCCGCTGGGATGGTGGCAACCGCCCAGTCGGTGACCGGGCTGCTGGACGCCGGTGCCGGTGTCGCCGCGGGCTGAGGCGCGGGAGTCGGTGCCGCGGGAGCCTGGGGCGCCTGCTGCTGCACCGGAGCCTGCGGCGCCTGGGCCCGCGGCGCCGCGACCTCGGGCTCGGGCTTCGGCTCGGGGGCACGACGCTCCGGCGCCGCCGCCTGCTGCGCCTGCTGCGGGGCCTGCTGCGCCTGCTGCGGGGCCTGCTGCTGCCGGATCTGCTGCTGCGGAGCCCGCTGCTGACCGTTCGGCTGCTGCTGCTGGTGCTGCCCGGGCCCGCGGGCGACGAACTTCACCCGGAGTCCGAGGACGTCGATGATCGCCGAGCGGAGGAGCTCACTGACGCTCGTCGCGGGATCGGACATCTCCTTGAAGGACGCCACGTCCTGCTGGCTCGGGAACGTCAGGGTGAGCACGTCCTCACGCAGGGCCGTGACCTGCGCCGTGACGACCACGGACCACGCCGACCGACGGGCCTTCTGCACGTGCTCGACGACCTGCGGCCAGGCGTCGCGGAGCTGCTGGAAGCCCACGGCCGCGATGGGACGGACCACGGGCTCGTCGCCGACCGCCGTGCCCTGCCCGGTCGACGAGGCGTTGGCCGTGCCGGACGGAGCGGACGGAGCGGACGGGGCGGCCGGGACATCCGTCGACGGGCGCTCGGCGTGCGGCTGCTGCGCGGGCTGCGGGGTGCTCGGTGCGACCGCTCCCCACGCTGCGGCGGCGTCACGCACGGCGTCCCCGGGGGCGGCAGATCCGTTGCCGGACGACGGCTCACCGGTCGAGCGCGGGCTCGCTGCAGGAGCCGCCGACTGCGCGGGCGCAGCGGTCGACGCAGGCGAACCGGTCGACGCGGGCGCCGGAGCTGCGGTGCGCTGCGGAGCGGCAGGCGGCGCCGTCCGGGTCGGAGCGGCAGGAGCCGCGTCCGCCGTCGGACCGCCCTGGTGTCCACCCGCGTCGCCGACACCGACACGGCGCTCGAGCCGCTCCACACGGGCGAGGGCCCCGCGCTGGGTGTCGTCGGCCTCGGGCACGAGCATGCGCGCCGTCATCAGCTCGAGGTGCAGCCGCGGTGAGGTCGCACCGGTCATGTCCGTCAGGGCGCGGTTCGCGATGTCCGCCGCCCGGGACAGCGCCGTTGCCCCGAACACCCCGGCCTGGCGGGTCATGGTGTCGAGTTCCTCGGGCGAGATGCCGCGCAGGACCGCCGCCGCGCTCTCGTTCGTGGCGGCGACGACGATCAGGTCACGGAGCCGCTCGAGCAGGTCCTCGACGAAGCGTCGCGGGTCCTGACCGGTCTGCACGACGCGGTCGATGGCCGCGAACGCCGATGCCGGGTCCGCGACGGCGAGCGCGTCGACCACGTCGTCGAGCAGTGCCGCGTCGGTGTAGCCGAGCAGGGCGACGGCACGCTCGTACGCGATGGCGCCGTCCTCGCTCCCCGCCATGAGCTGGTCGAGCAGCGACAGGGTGTCACGCACCGATCCGCCACCGGCCCGGACCACCAGGGGCAGGACGCCCGGCGCGACCGACACGGACTCCTGCGCGCAGAGCTGCTCGACGTACTCGAGCATCGTGGCCGGCGGCACGAGACGGAACGGGTAGTGGTGGGTCCGCGACCGGATGGTGCCGATGACCTTCTCGGGCTCGGTCGTCGCGAAGATGAACTTGACGTGCTCCGGGGGCTCCTCGACCAGCTTGAGCAGCGCGTTGAAGCCCTGCGGCGTCACCATGTGCGCCTCGTCCAGGATGAAGATCTTGAAGCGGTCACGCGCCGGCGCGAAGACGGCGCGGTCGCGCAGGTCGCGGGCGTCGTCGACACCGTTGTGGCTCGCCGCGTCGATCTCGATCACGTCGAGGGAACCGCTGCCCCCGCGGGCGAGCTCGACGCAGCTCGGGCAGACACCGCACGGGGTGTCCGTCGGGCCCTCGGCGCAGTTGAGGCAGCGCGCGAGGATGCGGGCCGAGGTCGTCTTGCCGCAGCCGCGTGGCCCGCTGAACAGGTACGCGTGGTTGACACGGTTCGTCCGGAGCGCGGTCCGCAGCGGGTCGGTGACCTGCGACTGCCCGATCAGCTCGGCGAAGTTCTCGGGCCGGTAACGGCGATACAGGGCGGTGACCACGGACCAAGGGTAGCCGGGACGGCCGACACCACCAGCCGTCGCACCGAGGCTGTGGACGGGGCCGTCCGAGAGCCCTCCGGGAACGAAGAAGACTCCTCACGCACCCGCCAGAGCCCGGTTACCCTTGCTGCGTTTCCGCCCTGGGGGAGTTGGCCTGGATGGCGTCACGTGAGGAGCCTCCGGAAGTCTACCGGACGCGACGGGCAGTATCGGACACATGAAGATCGCCATCGCCGGAGGACACGGACAGATCGCCCTGCTCCTCGCCCGCCTCGTCACCGACGCCGGCCACGACGCCGTCGCCGTCATCAGGAACCCCGCGCACCGCGCCGACGTGGAGCAGCAGGGTGCCACCGCGCTGGTCGTGGACCTGGAGCAGGTCGACGACGACGAACTCGCCCTGCGCCTGCGCGGGGTCGACGCGGTGGTGTTCGCGGCCGGTGCCGGCCCGAACAGCGGTGCGGAGCGGAAGGAGACCGTCGACCGGGACGCAGCACTGCTCCTGGCCGACGCCGCCGAGCGGATGGGCATCGACCGCTACGTGATGATCTCGGCGATGGCGGCCGACTCGTACGACCCGGAGCGCGCGGTCGTGCCCGCCCGCTCCGAGGACGACGTCTTCCAGGTGTACCTGCGCGCGAAGTCCGAGGCGGACGCGAACATCCGCGCGCGGAACCTGCGCTGGACGATCGTCCGTCCGGGTGCGCTCCTCGACACACCGCCGCAGGGCACGATCGCCGTCGGGCGCACGGTGCCGCGCGGGTCGATCCCCCGTGCGGACGTCGCCGCGGTCGTGCTGCACGCGCTCCTCGACGACTCTGCGGTCGGCGTGCAGTTCGAGGTGACGAGCGGCAACACACCGATCCCCGCCGCCCTGCACGCCCTCGGCTGACCCGATCCGCACGAACGAGACGCCCCCGCGCTGCTTCGACGCCCCTGAACCGCCGAGACGCCCCCGGATCCGGGGGCGTCTCGCGCGTTCGGGGGCGTCTCGCGCGCGACCGCCGCGAGCTACAGCGCGACCGCAGCCGACTGCCGGGCGATCTCGAGCTCCTCGTTCGTCGGGATGACGAGCACCGCGACACGCGACGCGTCCGTGGAGATGCGCCGTGCCTCCCGTGAGGCCAACTCGTTCCGGTCCGCGTCGACCTCGATGCCCAGGTGCTCGAGCCCCGCGAGCACGCGCCGGCGCAGCAGCGCGTTGTTCTCCCCGACGCCCGCGGTGAAGACCACGGCGTCCAGCCCACCGAGCTGCGCCGTGTAGGCCCCCACGTACCGGCGGATCCGGTGCCGGTACACGGCGAGCGCCGCCTCGGCGGTCTCGTCGCCGCGCGACGCCGCGTCCTGCACGTCCCGCATGTCCCCGTTGCCGGTGAGCCCGAGCAGGCCCGACTGCTTGTTGAGCATCGTGTCGAGCTCGTCGAAGTCGAGTCCGGCCTCGCGGTGCAGGTGCAGCAGGACGGCGGGGTCGAGGTCGCCGGAGCGGGTCCCCATCACCAGGCCCTCGAGCGGGGTCAGGCCCATCGAGGTCTCGATCGAGCGACCGCCGTCGATCGCCGCGGCCGAGGCCCCGTTGCCGAGGTGCAGCACGATGGTCTTCAACTCGGACAGCGGGCGGTCGAGGAACGCGGCGGCCTGCTCGGAGACGTACTTGTGGCTCGTGCCGTGCATGCCGTAGCGCCGGATCTGGTGCTTCTCGGCGAGGTCGGCCGGGATCGCGTACGTGTACGCGTGCGGCGGCATCGTCTGGTGGAACGCGGTGTCGAACACGGCGACGTGCGGGACGTCGGCGAAGACCTGCTTCGCGGCCCGGATCCCCTCGAGGTTCGCCGGGTTGTGCAGCGGCGCGAGGCTGTTCAGCGCCTCGATCTGCTCCTCGACCTCGTCCGTCACGACCGTCGCCCGGTCGAACGTGGTCCCGCCGTGCACCACGCGGTGGCCGACGACCGCCGGCGGGTGCTCGTCGAACGAGGGTCCGACCTTCGCGAACGCGTCGAGCATGGCCTGGAAGCCCGCCGCGTGGTCCGGGACGTCGGCGGCGTCGTTCGAGGACGACTCCCCCGTCACCGCGTTCGTGTGCTTCCACGCGCCGGCGGACTCGCCGATGCGCTCCACCAGCCCGGAGGCGAGCGTGCGCTCGCCCTCGAGCTCGATGAGCTGGTACTTGAACGAACTCGAACCGGAGTTCACGACGAGGGCTGCGGTCACTGGGGTGGTGCCTTTCTCGGGACGGACTGGAGGCGCGGTGCGGGTCGGTCGGTCAGGCCGCGTCGGTCGCGGTGCCGGCCTGGATCGCGGTGATCGCGACGGTGTTCACGATGTCGCCGACGAGGGCGCCCCGCGACAGGTCGTTGATCGGCTTGCGCAGGCCCTGGAGCACCGGACCGATGGCCACGGCACCCGCCGAGCGCTGCACGGCCTTGTAGGTGTTGTTGCCGGTGTTCAGGTCCGGGAAGACGAACACCGTCGCCCGGCCGGCGACCGGCGAGTCCGGCATCTTCGTGCTCGCGACGGTCGGGTCGGCGGCGGCGTCGTACTGGATGGGGCCCTCGACGAGCAGGTCCGGGCGACGCTCCCGCACGAAGGCGGTGCCCGCGCGGACCTTGTCGACGTCCGCCCCGGTGCCGCTGTCCCCGGTCGAGTAGCTGAGCATCGCCACGCGCGGGTCGATCCCGAACTGCGCCGCGGTCTCGGCCGACGAGATCGCGATGTCGGCGAGCTGCTCGCTCGTCGGGTCCGGGATCACCGCGCAGTCGCCGTACACGAGCACGCGGTCGGCCAGCGCCATGAGGAAGACGCTCGACACGATCGACGTGTCCGGCCGGGTCTTGATGATCTCGAAGGACGGCCGGATGGTGTGCGCCGTGGTGTGCTTCGCGCCGGACACCATGCCGTCGGCCAACCCGAGCTGCACCATGAGCGTGCCGAAGTACGAGACGTCCGTGACGGTGTCGCGGGCGAGCTCGATCGACATGCCCTTGTGCGCCCGCAGCCGGGTGTACTCCTCGGCGAAGCGCTCGCGGAGCTCGGGGTCGAACGGACTGATGAGCTGCGCACCCTCGAGGTCGAGCCCGAGCTCGGTCGCGCGGGCACGGATCGCGGCGGGTTCGCCGAGGATCGTCAGTGAGCAGACCTGACGCTGCAGCAGCGTGGACGCGGCGTGCAGGATGCGGTCGTCGTCGCCCTCGGGCAGGACGATCCGCTTGCCGTAGCCGCGGGCCCGGTCGAGCAGGCCGTGCTCGAACATGAGCGGCGTCACGACGCCGGACGGCGTGAGCTGCAGCCGGTCGCGCAGGGCGTCGGCGTCGACGTGCTGCTCGAAGAGCGCGAGCGCGAGGTCGGCCTTCCGCGGGGAGTCCGCCGCGAGCCGCCCGCGGGTGTGGGTGATCCGGAGCGCGGTGTCGTACGTGCCGAGGTCGTTCCGGGCGATCGGCAGCGAGCTCGACAGGCCCTCGAGCAGGCGGGTGATCTGCGGCGAGGTCTCGAACCCGCCGTTCAGGATGACACCGGCCAGGCTCGGGAAGGTCTCGGACTGGTTCGCGAGCACCGTGGCGAGCAGCACGTCGCTGCGGTCCCCCGGCACGACCACGATCCCGCCCTCGATGAGCCGGGGCAGCACGTTCTCCATGCTCATGCCGGCGACGACGGTGCCCAGGGCCTCGCGGTCGAGCAGTGCCTCGTCCCCGCGGACGAGCGTCGCGCCGGTCGCCTGCAGCAGGGCCCGGACGGTCGGTGCGACGAGCACTCGGTCCTCGGGGATGGCCCAGACGGGCGTGTCCGGGTGGTCGTCGCGCACCGCGTGCTCGACGCTCGCGACGATCGCCGCGAGCGCGTCCGGGTCGGCACGGTTCACCACCACGCCGAGGAGCTGGGCGTGTGCCGCGCGGAGCTCGCTCGTCGTGACGTCGGCGACCTGCGCCATCGCCTCGGCCGTGCGCGCCCCCCGCTCGGCGGAGTCGCGGCCGCCGAGCACGAGCAGCACGGGCGCCCCGAGGTTCGCCGCGACCTTCGCGTTGAAGGACAGCTCCGTCGGGCTGCCCACGTCGGTGTAGTCGGACCCGAGGACCACGACCGCGTCGCACTGCCGCTCGACCTGCGCGAAGCGGGACAGGATCGTGCCGAGCGCGGCCTCGGGGTCCGCGTGGACGTCGTCGTATGTGACGCCGACGGCTTCGTCGTAGGAGAGCCCGACGGCGGTGTGCTGCAGGAGCAGCTCGAGCACGTAGTCGGGCTCGGCGACCGACCGGGCGACGGGTCGGAACACGCCGACGCGACCGACGGATCGGGCGAGGGTCTCGAGGACACCGAGGGCCACGGTGCTCTTGCCGGTGTGCCCCTCTGCTGACGTGATGTAGATGCGGGTCGACACACCTCCAGGGTAGTCGCGCGCTCGACGGGCCCTCTGGGAGCCGGCGGGGCTGTGGAGGCTCGTGGTCATCCACACCCTCGGGAACCTGTACCATGGGGTGTCGTCATCGCGAGATGTCGCCTGGAGAATTCGCCTAGTGGCCTATGGCGCACGCTTGGAAAGCGTGTTGGGTGCAAGCCCTCGGGGGTTCGAATCCCCCATTCTCCGCCAGCAGCTCCGACCAGGGCCGTACCTGTCAGGAGCACGAAGGGCACCCGCCGAGCGGGTGCCCTTCGTCGTTCCGGTGGCGCCCGTCGACGCCCGTGTCCCCCGTCAGGCCGACCATCGTGCCCCCCGTCCGCAACGGGGTGGCCGGAACACGCCGCTGCGCAGTGGAACGCACTGTCCTCCGGCCCCGCCGAGGCCCTAGTCTGTGCTCACGGACGACCCCGGGACGGGTCGGACACGGTGCAACCGGGCGGCAGGGGCGTCGCTCGACGGGCGTGCGGTCGACGCTGCCCGCGCACCCGAGGGCGAGGAGACCCACGTGGGGGACGCGACGGTACCGGCGACGGGACGACTGCGCGCGCCGGTGTTCGACACGGTGCTCCGGCCCCGTCGCGCACTGGTCCGCTCCACCGCCCTGAGCGTCGTCTGCTCCGCCGTCCCACTCGTCGTCGCGCTCGTCTGGGTCACCCTCCCGATGCGCTGGTGGTCGCTCGTGGCCGGCTTCGTCCTGCTCCTCGCCGTCCTGGCCGGCGTGCTGTTCGTGCGGCTCGGCTCGGCGTTCCTCGGGATCGACGAGGACGACGTCGTGCTGCACGGCGTGGTCACCGCGAACCGACGCATCCCGCGGGCCCGGGTGCACCACCTCGTCCTCGTCACGACGCAGCGCGGGACGGCCGACCGCCCGGTCCGGACGCTCCTGGCGTTCGACGCCGACGGCGAGCACCTGTTCCGCATGCGCGGCGACGTCTGGGGCGACGCGGCGCTCGAGCGAGTGGTCGACGTGCTCGACGTCCGGGTGGACCGCGAAGGCCGCGTCCTGCCGGCGCGCGAGGTCGCCCGCCGCTGGCCGTCGAGCCGCGCCTGGTACGAGCGTCGTGCCGGGATCGCGGTCGCAGGCGGCGCAGCGGCGCTCATCGTCGTCGGGGTCCTCGCCGTCGAGACGATCGGGCTCCTCGCCCGCTGACCGTCCGCGCCGCCCGAGCACGCTGACCGACCGCTTCGCCGAAGCTCGCCGACCGGCCGCGCCGTCCCTCAGCGCCGGCGTCGCAGGGTCGAGAAGATCCCCTTCACGACCTCCTTGGCGATGGTCCCGCCGAGCCCCGGACCGAGCAGGTCCGACAGCGGGTCCCCCGACCGCCGCGAGGTCGACGTCCGCGACGACCGTGACGAACGCCCGCTCCGCCGCGACTCGGCCGCCCGCTCCGCGCGCTCGAACTCCCGCTGCGTGCGCTCGTACTCCTGCTGCGCGGTCCGACGCTCCCGCTCGTCCTGCTTCGCCCGTGCCGCCGCCTCCTTCGCGGCTGCCGCGGCGGCCCGCGCCGCCTCCTTCTCGGCCTCGGCCTGCGCGGACGCGGCGTGCTCCGCCGCCTCCGCCGCGGCGGCCTCGGCGGCCGCGGCCTCCATCCGGCGCGCGAGGATCTCGTGCGCCGAGTCGGGGTCGACGCGGGTGCCGTACCGGGCGAGGAGCGGGGACGAGGTGACCCGGGCCTCCAGGTCGGCCCCCGGCAGGGGCTCCATGGAACCCTGCGGCGCGCGCAGGCGCGTCCACGCGACCGGCGTGGGCGCACCACGCTCGTTCATCACGGTCACGATCGCCTCACCCGTCGCCAGCGAGGTCAGGACCTCGCCGAGGTCGTACTCGCTCGTCGGGTAGGTCGACACCGTGGCGCGGAGAGCCTTCGCGTCGTCGGGCGTGTGCGCGCGGAGCTGGTGCTGGATGCGCGACCCCAGCTGCGCGAGCACGTCGTTCGGGACGTCCTTCGGCGTCTGCGTGACGAAGAACACGCCGACGCCCTTCGAACGGATCAGCCGGACGGTGCGGACGACCTGCTCGGTGAAGTCCTTCGACGCACCCGTGAACAGCAGGTGCGCCTCGTCGAGGAAGAACACGAGCTTCGGCTTGTCCTGGTCGCCGACCTCGGGCAGCTCGTTGAACAGGTCCGCGAGCATCCACATCAGGAACGTCGAGAACAGCTGCGGCTGGTCCTGCACGCCGGGGACCTCGAGCAGGCTCACGATCCCGCGGCCGTCCGGAGCGGTCCGGAGGAACTCGGCGGTGTCGATCTCCGGCTCCCCGAAGAACGCGTCGGCGCCCTGGTCGGCGAACGTGACGAGCTCGCGCAGGATCACGCCGACCGTCTGCTTCGACAGACCGCCGAGGTCCGCGAGCTCGCCCTTGCCCGCGTCGCTCGTCAGGTAGGTGAGGACGCTCCGCAGGTCGGACAGGTCGACGAGCGGCAGCCCGGCCTGCTCGGCGTAGTGGAAGACGAGCCCGAGCGACGACTCCTGCGTCTCGTTGAGACCGAGCACCTTCGCGAGCAGCAGCGGCCCGAACCCGGACACCGTCGCCCGGACCGGGACGCCCGTGCCGACGCCGCCGAGGGCGTAGAACTCGGCCTGGCTGCCGACACCCTGCCACTGCTGACCGATGCCCGCCGTGCGCGCGAGCAGCTTGTCGTTCGGCTGGCCGGGGGTCGCGAGGCCGGACAGGTCGCCCTTGACGTCCGCCGCGAACACCGGCACACCAGCCGCGGCGATCTGCTCGGCGAGGAGCTGCAGGGTGCGGGTCTTGCCCGTGCCGGTGGCACCCGCGACGAGCCCGTGCCGGTTGAGCATGCCGAGCGGGATGCGTACCTGGACGTCCGGCAGCGCCTCGCCGTTGACGAGCGCGCCGAGTTCGAGGGCGGTGCCGCCGACGGCGTACCCGGCACGGACGGCCGCCACGGCGTCCGTGCCGAGCGGTCCGGCGGGTGGCGCGGTGGGCGGCGGGCTCGCCTGGTCGCCGGGTCGGGTGTCGGGCCGGACGGGAGGCTCGGTGCCCGTGCTCGCCGTCGGCTCGGCTACCGGGGCGGCCGGGCCCGACGGCGCGGTGGTCGGCTCGGCAGTCGTCGCTGCCGGCTCGGCGAGCGCCGCTGCCGCGGTCCGGCTCAGCGCTGCGGCGAGCTCCTCGGCCCGCCGTGCGGCCTCGTCGGCGAGCCGACGCGCCTCCTCGGCGGCGGCCTGCGCCGCCGCCGCCGCTGCCCTCGCCTGCTCCACCGCGTCGTCGCTCATGGCCACAGCGTACGGACGCGGACCGACGCCGGTCCGGCCGCACGACGACGGGGAGTGACTAGTGCGTGAGGGAGGGGACCGTGCGGGGACGGACCACGGCCCAGAGCAGGACGATCGCCACCGCCGCCGTGCACGCCATCACGGCCGCCATCGGCGCCGCGGTCTCGATGCCGAGCCAGCCGACGATCGGCGAGATGAGCCCGGCGACACCGAAGTTCAGGGCGCCGAGGAGCGAGGCGGCGGTGCCGGCCTCCTTGCCGTGCGCGGCGAGGCCGATGACCTGGACGAGCGGGAACGAGAAGCCGCACGCCGCGATGAAGAACCAGAGCGGCACGAGCACGCCGACCAGTCCGGCACCGAGCGCGTCGAGCACGATGATCGCGACCGACGCCAGGAACAGGGTCGCGGTCGAGCAGGCGAGGATCCACTGCGGGCCGACACGCTGCGCGATCCGCGAGGAGATCTGCACGCCGACGACGACGCCGATGGAGTTCACCGCGAAGAGCAGTCCGTACTGCTGCGCGTTGAGCCCGTAGACGCCCTGGAACAGGAACGGCGACGAACTGAGGTACGAGAACAGGCCGCTGAACACCATCGCTCCGATGAGCGCGACGCCCACGAAGATCCGGTCGGAGAACAGCGCCTTGTACCGCTGGCCGACGGTGGAGTGACCGGCCTCGTGCCGGCGCTCCTTCGGCAGCGTCTCGACGATGAGCAGGATCGACGCGATCACGACGGCCAGGCCGTAGCAGGCGAGGAACACGAAGATGCCGCGCCAGCTGGTGAAGCGGAGCATCTGCGAGCCGATGAGCGGCGCGAGGATCGGTGCGAGGCCGTTCACCATCGCCAGGCGGGACAGCATGCGCACGAGGGGCTTGCCGCCGAACAGGTCGCGGACGGTGGCCATCGCGACGACACCACCCGCCGCGGCACCCATGCCCTGCAGGACGCGGAACACGGCCAGCAGCTCGATGTCCGGCGCGGTGGCCGCTCCGATGGACGCCGCGATGTGCACCGTGGTGGCGATGATGAGCGGCAGGCGACGACCGACCTTGTCGCTCCACGGGCCGACCAGCAGCTGACCGATCGCGAACCCGAGCGTCGTCGCCGTGAGCGTGAGCTGCACGGCGCCGTCGGAGACCCCGAACTGCTCCTTGAGCGACGGGAACGCCGGCAGGTAGAGGTCGATGGTGAACGGCCCGAGCGCGGTGAGCGCGCCGAGCACGAAGACGTAGACGAGGCGCTGCCCCCGGGTGAGCGAGTCACCGGGGTGGAGCACGACGCGGAGCGAACCAGTGGTGGCGGGCGCGGTCACGAGCGAGCGGTCCTTCGACAGGAGAGACGGGAGAGGGAGGTGATCACGGGCGCCGTGGTTGCCCGGCGCCGGGAGAGCGGGGTCGCACCGGGCGGACCCGGCCGAGTCGAATCGAATCGATTCGCCCACGGAACCATCCTACGGGCTGCGTGAGCGCTCCCGGAACCTCCCGCATCACATCCGTCGCGTCACACCGCGCTCTCCGTCCCGTCCGGGCGGTCGCCGTACGGTAGCGTCGACCGTGCTCGTCGACACCCGGTCGGACCGGGCACCGGACTCGGCGAGAAGGGGGTGGGACCGTGGTCGACGCACGGATCCTGCACACCACCGCAGCCCTGCGCGAGGCGATCCTGCGGCTGGCCGCCGACCGCCCCGTGTCCACGATCACCGTCGCCGACGTCACGCGCGCGGCCGGGATCAACCGTGCGACCTTCTACTCGCACGCGGTCTCCCCCGGGTCGCTGCTCGCCGACGTGCTCACGCCCGAGCTCGACCGCATCCGCGAGGACGACGCCGAGGCCCGCCGGACGGCTGCCGCCCGTGGTGCGAGTGCCGACGAGCTCGCGGCGATCACCCGTCGCGGGATCGACGCGGTCGTCGAGCACGTGGTGTCCCACCGGGACATCTACGCGAAGGGGCTGCCGGACACCGAGGACGCTTCGCTCCACCGGCTCCTCGTCGAGCACTTCACCGTCTCGAGCGCGCAGCACATCCGCGAGCTCCCCACCGAGCGCCCGACCATGCTCGACGACGTCGCGGCCGGGTTCGTCGCGCAGGGGTTCGTCGGCGCGATCGAGGCCTGGCTCGCCGGGCCCCGGCGGTCGCGCAGGTCGCTCGTCGAGACGATCACGCTGTCGTTCCCGTCCTGGTGGCACTGACCACCACGGTCCCGGTCGTCGATCGCTGACCGTCAGTCGCTGACCGTCGGCTTCTCGCCGCGCTGCAGCGACCGCACCACGTCGACCGTGGTGTCGACGAGCGCGTCCTCGTCGTCGTCGCCGGGCACCCGGTAGTCGGCGGACACCCCGTCGCCCCCGGTCCCGCTCGCGGGCAGGGAACCGCCGAGGGACACCACGACCACGCCGGCGTCGTGCGCGGTCTGGAGCACCCCGGTCAGGGCCGAGGCGTCGACCGCGCGGACGAGCACCGCCTTCGCGCCACCCCGGACGAGCGCGTCGACCGCCTCGCGCTGGGCCGCCGCGCCGTCCTGCTCGGGCGCCACCCGGACGTCCGACCGGAACCCCGCCGCGTCGAGCCGGTCGCCCAGAGCCGTGCCGAGCGAGCCGTCCGCGGCGGGCAGGACCACCCCGACCACGGCGTGCCGGTCGAAGCCGCCGTCCGAGCTGGTCAGGTCCGAGCTCTGCACGGGCGTCGGCGCCGCGGTCGTGGGTCCCTGGCAACCGGTCAGGGCGACGAGGGCCGCCCCCACCACGACCGCCACGACGGCCCCGACCCCGATGCGCACGAGCGTCACGCTACCCGCTGGGCATCCGCCGGCGGCGGCACCGGGCCGAGCCGTCGGACCGCCGCGGTGGCGAGCAGCGCTATCACGATCATCGCGAGGAACACGAGCGGGAACGACCACGCGGCGTCCGCTCCCCCGCTGCCGACGAACAGCAACCCGGTGACCGCGAGCCCGACGACGCTGCCCGAGGCGTCCGCGATCGTCAGCGCCGAGCTCGCGAACCCGTCGTCGCCCTCGCCCGAGAAGCGCAGTGTCAGCATCGACGCCCGCGGGTACAGCCCGCCCATGCCGGCGCCGCCGACGAACCAGCCGACGACGAGCACCCACCACGGCAGGTCGAACCAGGCGACCGCGAGCGCCGTGACCAGGCTGACGAGCACCAGGGCGAGCCCGACACCGAACGTCCTGGCGGCCGTCAGGCGTTCCTCGCCGACGCGTCCGTGCACCCAGCTGGCACCGGCCCAGCTCAGGGCGGCGACGGTCAGCGCGAGGCCCGCCGTCGACGCCGACAGACCGTGCCGCGACTGCAGCAGGAACGGCACGTAGGCCTCGCTCCCGAAGAACGCCGCCGCGACGAGCCCTCGCAGGAGCACCACGCTCGGCAGCCCGGGCGCCGCACGGAACGTCCCGGTCGGCAGCAGCGGACGGAGCGCCGCCCACGTGCCGACGACCCCGACGACGACCGCCGCGACGCGCGGCCACGGGCCGAGGTCCGGGGCGACGTTGAGGAGCAGGATCGCGACCGCCGCGCCGACGGACCAGCCGATCCTGGTGCGTTGCCACACCGGTCGGAGCGCGGCGGCCGGGGCGTGCAGCCTCCCGAGGGTCGGCACGAGCAGGGCGAACGACACCACGGCGATGACGAGCGCTCCGGCGAACACCCAGTGCCAGCCCCACGTCTCGGTCACGATGCCCGCGACCGCCGGCCCGACGAGCGCGGGGACGACCCACGCCGCGGCGAACCCGGCGAACACCGGGCCGTGCAGCTCGGCAGGGAAGATCCGCGCGACGAGCACGTAGAGCACGACGTCGATCGCCCCGGCACCGAAGCCCTCGACGAGCCGCCCGACGAGGAACACCTCCATCGTGGGCGCCAGCATCACGACCGCGGTGCCGAGCGCGAAGAGCGCGGCCGAGACCCACGCGACGACGCGACCGCCGGACCGGTCCGTCCAGTTCCCCGCGAGCACCATCCCGGGGACACCCGCGGCGAGGGGTGCCGCGAAGGCGAGCGCGTACAGCGTCTCGCCGTCGAGGTCACGGCTGATCTCCGGCATGACCGTCGTCATCGCCAGGTTCTGGAACGCCGCGACGCCCACGATGGCGATCATGCCGATCGTCGCGAGCGCGTAGCGCCCGCTGAGGATCCCGGTCGTCGTCGCCACGCTGCTCACCCCCGTCACGCTACCGGTGACCTCGGACGGGGCGGACGGGAGGATCGTGGCGGCGTCGCCACGATCCTCCCGTCCGCCCTGCGCGCGCGCCAGCGCGCCGCGACGTCAGCGCGCCAGCGCCTGCAGGACGTCCGCCACCAGGTCGCCGGCGTCCTCGATGCCCACCGACAGACGGACGACGTTCTCCGGCACCGCGAGCTCCGTGCCCTTGACGGACGCGTGTGTCATCTCGCTCGGGTACCCGATGAGCGACTCGACCCCGCCGAGCGACTCGGCGAGCGTGAACACCTCGGTCGACTCGACGAACCGCTTCGCCGCCTCGGGGCCCCCGGTCAGCGCGACCGAGAGCATGCCGCCGAAGCCGCGCATCTGCTTCGCGGCGACGTCGTGTCCGGGGTGGTCGGCGAGGCCAGGGTAGAAGACCCGCTCGACGCCCGGGGCGGACACGAGCGCCTCGGCGACGGCCTGCGCGTTCGTGGAGTGCCGCTCCATCCGCAGCGGCAGCGTCTTGATGCCACGGGTGGTCAGGAAGGCGTCGAACGGCGAGGCGATCGCTCCCGCACCGAACTGCAGGAAGCCGACCTGCTCCGCGAACTCCCGGTCCCGGAGCACGACCGCACCGCCGACGACGTCGGAGTGGCCGCCGAGGTACTTCGTCGTGGAGTACGACACCGCGTCGGCGCCGAGCGCGAGCGGCTGCTGCAGGTACGGCGAGGCGAACGTGTTGTCCACGACGACGAGCGCACCGGCGGCGTGCCCGACCTCGGACAGCAGCGCGATGTCGGCGATCTTCATGAGCGGGTTCGTCGGGGTCTCGACCCACAGGACCGTCTTCGCGGGGGCGCCCTCGAGCGCGGCGCGGACCCGGTCGACGTCGCTCATGTCGACGACGACGAGCTCGACGCCCCACGGCACGTGCAGCCGGTTCACCAGGCGGTGCGTCCCGCCGTAGACGTCGTTGCCCATCACCACGCGGGCGCCGGGCTCCAGGTACGCGCGGAGCAGGGCGTCCTCGGCGGCCAGCCCGGACGCGAACGAGTACGCCGCGACCCCGCCGTCCAGGTCGGCGAGGAGCGTCTGCAGGGCGTCCCGCGTCGGGTTGCCGCCGCGCGAGTACTCGTAGCCGTTCCGCATGTTCCCCACCCCGTCCTGCACGTAGGTGCTCGTGACGTGGATGGGCGGGATCACCGCGCCGGTCGTGGCGTCGGGGTCCTGGCCGGCGTGGACGGCGCGGGTGTCGAACTCGGTCATGCGATCGGGGTTCCTTGCAGCTCGGGGTCGTGGTCGGGGCCGCGTCGGTGCGCGGCCCGGGTCACTCGGACAGGGAGGTCAGCAGGTCGTGCCGGGTCAGCACGGTCACCGGCTTGCCGTCGTCGACGACGAGCAGGGCGTCGACGGACTCGAGCGCCCGCCGGGCCGCGGACAGGGACTCCCCCGTGCCGATGAGCGGGAGCGGGTCCCCGACGAAGTCGGACACTGCGTCCGTCATCGCGGCAGCGCCGGTGAACACCTGCTCGAGCAGGTCCTTCTCGGCGACGGCACCGACGACCTCGCCGATCACGACGGGCGGCTCGGCGCTCAGGACCGGCATCTGCGAGACGCCGTACGTCGCCATGATCTCGACGACGTCCCGCACGGTGTCCGACGGGTGCGCGTGCACGAGGTCCGGCAGACGGCCGTCCTTGCCCGCGACGACGGACCCCACCGTCCGCGCGTCGTCGGTCTCGGCGAAGCCGTACGAGCGCATCCACCGGTCGTTGAAGATCTTGCCGAGGTAGCCCCGGCCGCCGTCCGGCAGGAGCACCACGACGACGTCGTCCTCGGTCAGGTCCTGCGCGGCCCGGAGCGCGGCGACCACGGCCATGCCGCTCGACCCACCCACGAGCAGGCCCTCCTCGCGCGCCAGGCGGCGGGTCATCGCGAACGACTCGGCGTCCGTCACGGCGATGATCTCGTCCGGGATGCCGGCGTCGTACGCGGCTGGCCAGAAGTCCTCGCCGACGCCCTCCACCAGGTAGGGCCGCCCGGTGCCGCCCGAGTAGACCGAGCCCTCCGGGTCCGCACCGACGATCCGGACGCGACCGTCCGAGGCCTCCTTGAGGTACCGGCCGGTGCCGGAGATGGTGCCACCGGTGCCGACGCCGGCGACGAAGTGCGTGATCTGCCCCTCGGTGTCGCGCCAGATCTCGGGACCGGTGGTCTCGTAGTGGCTCCGCGGGCCGTTCGGGTTCGCGTACTGGTTCGGCTTGTAGGCGCCGGGGATCTCCTGCACGAGCCGGTCCGACACGGAGTAGTACGACTCGGGGTGCTCCGGCGGGACCGCGGTGGGCGTGACGACGATCTCGGCGCCGTACGCGGTGAGGACGTTCCGCTTGTCCTCGCCGACCTTGTCCGGCAGGACGAACACGCACCGGTACCCGCGCTGCTGGGCGACGAGCGCCAGCCCGACCCCGGTGTTCCCCGAGGTCGGTTCGACGATCGTCCCGCCGGGCCGCAGGTCGCCGGAGGCCTCGGCCGCGTCGATGATCCGCGTCGCGATGCGGTCCTTCGACGAGCCGCCCGGGTTCAGGTACTCGACCTTGACCAGGACGGTCGCCCGGATGCCCTCGGTGACGCGGTTCAGACGGACGAGCGGGGTGTCGCCGACGAGGTCGACGACGGAGTTCGCGTAACGCACGCGGGCGAGTCTAGGCGGCACCCCCGGGCGACCCGCTGGGATGCGACGCGGGATTGCAGGCGGACCTGGGCCTGGGCCTGCAGGACCTCCTGGACGGACCACGGTCACCACGTGAGGGGTGTGGGATCGGCCGTCCGCTCGGCGCGGCGGGGCGGGCAGGTGGCGGGAGGTGGGCGGAGATCCGGCCTGGAGGCGCGGCTTGTAGGCGCCGGGGATCTCCTGCACGAGCCGGTCCGACACGGAGTAGTACGACTCGGGGTGCTCCGGCGGGACCGCGGTGGGCGTGACGACGATCTCGGCGCCGTACGCGGTGAGGACGTTCCGCTTGTCCTCGCCGACCTTGTCCGGCAGGACGAACACGCACCGGTACCCGCGCTGCTGGGCGACGAGCGCCAGCCCGACCCCGGTGTTCCCCGAGGTCGGTTCGACGATCGTCCCGCCGGGCCGCAGGTCGCCGGAGGCCTCGGCC
>NZ_CP054593.1:1381663-1386514 GCF_013347165.1 Curtobacterium sp. Csp2 | reverse complement strand
GCTCAAGGCCCCGCCGGTGCTCGTGCTCGACGAGGCGACGAGCGCGCTCGACTCCATCTCCGAGCACGTCGTCCAGACCGCCCTCGACACGGCGGCGGCCGGGCGGACGACGATCTCGATCGCGCATCGTCTCTCGACGATCCGGGACGCCGACGTGATCTTCGTGCTCGACCACGGGCGGGTTTGCGGGCTGGAGGGAGCCGAGCGGTCAGCGATCCGCGTCGACCGGGGCGTTCTGCTGCCGGAAGAGCGCCGCGTACACGCCGTCACGGTCGAGCAGTTCGTCGTGCGTCCCGCGCTCGACGATCCGCCCGTGGTCGAGCACGAAGATCACGTCGGCGTCCCGGATCGTCGAGAGACGATGCGCGATCGAGATCGTCGTCCGCCCGGCCGCCGCCGTGTCGAGGGCGGTCTGGACGACGTGCTCGGAGATGGAGTCGAGCGCGCTCGTCGCCTCGTCGAGCACGAGCACCGGCGGGTCCTTGAGCAGCACCCGCGCGATCGCGATGCGCTGCTTCTCGCCGCCGGACAACCGGTAGCCGCGCTCCCCCACGACGGTGTCGTAGCCGTCGGGGAACGAGGCGATGGTCTCGTGGATGTTCGCCGCGCGTGCCGCACGCTCGAGCTCGGCGTCGGTCGCGTCCGGCTTGGCGTACCGGAGGTTGTCGCCGATCGAGGCGTGGAACAGGTAGGTCTCCTGGCTGACGATGCCGACGTGCCGCATCAGGTCCTCGTGCTCCAGGTCCCGCACGTCCGCACCCGCGAAGCGCACCGAGCCCGAGGATGCTTCGTACAGTCGCGGGACCAGGTACGAGATCGTCGTCTTGCCGGCGCCCGACGGCCCGACGAACGCGGCGAACTGTCCGGGTTCGAGCTCGAACGAGACCTGGCGCAGGGTGGGCGCGTCGGCCTCGGCGTCCGGGTAGGCGAAGGTGACGTCCTCGAACGCGACGTGCCCGACGCGGCGCTCGTCCACCTTCTGCGCGGTCGGCGCGTCGGTGATGGCGGGACGCAGGTCCAGGTACTCGAAGATCCGGGCGAACAGGGCTCCGGAGGTCTGCAGGTCGAGGACCACGCGCAGCAGGCCCACCGTCGGGAAGAGCAGCCGCGACTGCACCGTGGTGAACGCGACGATGGTGCCGGCGGTGATCGGCACGTTCCCGATGATCAGGTACGCGGCCACCACGTAGATGACCGCGGGGATGATCGACAGGAAGACCTGGACGATGGCGAAGAACCACTGGCCGGACATCTGCTGGCGGACCTGCAGCCGGATCTGGTTGCGGTTCTCGTCCCCGTACCGCTGCGTCTCGCTGCGCTGCTGGTTGAACGACTTGGCGAGCAGGATGCCGGAGACGCTCAGTGCCTCCTGGGTGATCGCCGTCATGTCGGAAAGTGACTCCTGCGTCTGGGCCGCGATCCGCGCGCGGACCTGGCCGACCCGCCGCTGGGCGATGACCAGGAGCGGCAGGAGGACGACCGCGACGAGCGTCATCTGCCAGCTCAGCAGCAGCATCGCGACGATCGCGGCGATGACGGTGACGGTGTTGCCGAGGACGGACGAGATCGTGTTGTTGAGGACGCTCGCGACGCCACCGACGTCGTTCTGCAGCCGTGACTGGATGACGCCGGTCTTCGTGCGGGTGAAGAAGGCCAGCTCCATCCGCTGCAGGTGCCCGAAGAGCCGCATCCGCATGGCGCCCATGACCTTGTTGCCGACGGTCGCCGTCAGGTAGGTCTGCCAGATGCCGACGCCGGCGCTCGCGATCCAGAGGGCGATCATGCCGCCGACGAGCTCGAACAGCACCGGCAGGTCCGGGCGACCACCCGGTGGGAACAGTCCGCGGTCGAACGCCTGCTGGGTGAGCAGCGGCGGGATCACCGACAGGGCCGCCCCGACGAGTACGAGCACGACCGTCAGGACGATCGCGCGGCGGTGCGGCACGAAGAGCTCGGCGATCCGCCGGACGAGGTGCGGGATCCGCGGCGCCTCGGCGTTCGCGGCCTTCTGCGCCCGGACGTCGCCGCTCGAGATGCGCCCACCGCCGCGGGGTCCGCCCGCGGTACCCGGACGCATCCCGTGGCCCATGCTCATGGGGCAAACCTATCCCCGCGCGGTGACGGTGGCGGGGTGGCCCGTATTTGACCCCGTTCAGGGGCCGTGCGACCATCAGCAGTCCCCTTCCCCGGCTCCACAGAGGTCCCATGACGTCCGCGCCCACCCGCCCCACGTCGCTCCGCCAGCAGCTCGCTCGGCGCAAGCCCATCGAGCAGCTGCAGGCAGAGGCCGCGCGCGGCGTGGACGGTGCGCCGCTCCGTCGCTCCCTCGGCGTGTGGCACCTGACGATGATCAGCGTCGGCGCGACCCTCGGGACCGGCATCCTCGTCGTGCTCGGGACCGCGGTGCCCCTCGCCGGGCCGGCCGTGTGGATCTCGTTCGTGGTGGCCGGCGTCGCCGCGCTGCTCTCCGCGCTGTCCTACGCGGAGATGGCCGGCGCGGTGCCGACGTCCGGGTCCAGTTACTCGTACACGTACGCGACCATGGGCGAGGGCATCGCCTGGGTCTGCGGCTGGTGCCTCGTCCTCGAGTACGCGGTGTCCGTGGCCGCCGTGGCCGTGGGCGCGAGCGAGTACGTCGACGAGACCCTCCGCGTCTTCGGTCTGCACCTGCCGACGGCCCTCGCGGCTCCCCCCGGCGACGGCGGGGTCGTCAACCTGCCCGCGGCGCTCCTGGTCCTGCTCGCGACGGCGGTCCTGTTGCCCGGGGCCCGCGAGAGCGCCTGGGTGAACACGCTGATGGTCGTCGTGAAGATCGCCCTGCTGGTGTTCTTCGTCGTCGTCGCGTTCACCGCGTTCCGCGCGCAGAACTTCGAACCGCTCGCCCCCATGGGGGCCGCCGGCGTGACCGCTGCGGCCTCGCGCCTGTTCTTCTCGTACATCGGGTTCGACGCCGCGTCGACCGCCGGGGAAGAGGCGAAGGACCCCCGCCGCGACCTCCCCCGCGCGATCATCGGGTCGATCGCGCTCATCACCGCGCTGTACATCCTCGTGGCGATCGCCGCGATCGGAGCGCGCTCGTGGACGTCGTTCTCCGCCGACGAGGCCTCGCTCGTCCGCATCGTCGTCGACGTCACCGGCCAGCCCTGGGTCGCGCTCGTGTTCTCCGTCGGCGCTGTGGTCGCGATCGCGAGCGTCGTGCTCACCGTGCTCTACGGCCAGACCCGCATCCTGCTGACCATGGCGCGGGACGGACTCGTGCCGAAGCTCTTCGGCCGGGTCTCCCACCGCACCGGCACGCCCGTCGTCGGCACCCTCGTGGTCGGCGTCGTCGTGACCGTCGTGGCGGCGCTCGTCCCCCTCGGGGAGCTCGCCGACGCCACGAGCATCGGCACCCTCGTCGCGTTCGCCCTCGTCAACGTGTCGGTGCTCGTCCTGCGCCGCAGCCGACCCGACCTGGAGCGCTCGTACCGCGTCCCGCTGTTCCCGGTCGTCCCGGTGCTCGGCACGCTCTGCTGCGTCCTGCTCGCCGTGTTCCTCGGAGCCGGCACGTGGATCGCCTTCGGGCTGTGGATGCTCGCCGGCGTGGTGCTCTACCTGGTCTACGGCCGCCGCCACAGCACCCTGCGTTGACCCGTGCGGCGGCCCGCGCCCTGCTGCGTCCTCACGCGCTCAGCGACACCTCACGCGCCGGTCAGCCCGTGACCTGTCGCTGAGCCCGTGACATCCGTCCTCCACACAGCCGGTCGCTGCGGAGGTCGTGCACCGGTCCCGCCGATCACACCCCGGACCCGCCCGGGCACGGCCACGATCGGCGCATGCACGAACACCGGAAGCGCACACCGATCCTCCGGACGTCCCCCGCCGACCCGGCGACCGCTCGGACCCTGCAGCGTCGGTACGCGGCGGGCAGTCTCGTGCGGCTGCTGCCCGGGGTGTTCATCGAGCGCGACGTCTGGGACGGCCTCGCCCTCCACGAACGACACCTCACCCGCGCCCGTGCCGTCGCGCCGCTGCTGCGTCCCGGTTCCGTCTTCTCGCACGGGACCGCCGCGATGATCCACGGCTGGCCCTGGATCGGGGACGTCGGCGATCGGGTCCACGTGCTCGATCCGAACGCAACGGTCATCCAGCACCGAGCTGGCGTCGTCCGTCACCCCGGCGTTCCGCGGACCGCCGTCGACCCCGCGGCGTTCGACGGCGTTCCCGTCACCTCGGCCCTCGACACGGCCGTGATGCTCGCGACGTCGTGCGCGCTGCACGTCGCAGCGGTCGCCGTCGATGCCGCCGTCCGCCGCAGGCAGGTCCGGATCGACGAGCTGCAACAGCACGTCCCCCGACGGCCAGCCCGTGGGTCCGTCCGCGCCGCCGCCGTGCTCGATGCGCTCGACCCGCTCCACGAGTCCGCCGGCGAGTCCTTCGCCGCCGCACGGTTCGTCGAGCTGGGCATGCCGCCGTGGGTGAGCCAGGCGCTGGTACGGCACGCCGACGGCACGATCGACCGGCTCGACTTCTGGTTCCCGTCCCTGGGGGTGGTCGTCGAGTTCGACGGGCGACAGAAGTACGTCGACCCGACGATGCTGGACGGACGCGACCCCGGCGACGTGCTCTGGGCGGAGAAGCGTCGCGAGGACCGGGTCCGAGCGTTGCCCGCCGTCCGCACGGTCGTCCGGGCGACGTGGTGGCACCTGGTCGAGCTCGACCGACTCCGAGCGCTCTTCCGCGCACACGGCGTCCCGGTGTGAACCGGAGCACCTCACGCGCTCAGCGACACTCCACGCGCGCCTGCCGCCGTGAAGTGTCGCTCAGCGCGTGAACTCGCGGCAGGCAGGCAGGCAGACAGGCGGCCGGGCG
>NZ_CP054593.1:1342455-1381653 GCF_013347165.1 Curtobacterium sp. Csp2 | reverse complement strand
CACGTCGCTCGGCCTGGGCGAGGCCAAGGCGCTCGTCGAGACCGCCGACGCCAAGATCCTCGAGGGTGTCAACAAGGAGACGGCCGACAAGGCGAAGGAGGCCCTCGAGGCCGCCGGCGCCCCGCACACGACGAAGGCCGCCACCCCGAGGGGCAGCGGCCTTCGTGACCAGAAGGTCGGAACTACGCGAGCTCGACCGTGGCGCCGGCGGCCTCGAGGGCCTCCTTCGCCTTGTCGGCCGTCTCCTTGTTGACACCCTCGAGGATCTTGGCGTCGGCGGTCTCGACGAGCGCCTTGGCCTCGCCCAGGCCGAGCGACGTGAGGCCACGGACCTCCTTGATGACCTGGATCTTCTTGTCACCGGCCGACTTGAGGACGACGTCGAACTCCGACTTCTCCTCGACCTCCTCGGCGGGGGCAGCAGCGCCACCGGCCGCGGCGACCGCGACGGGGGCAGCAGCGGTGACCTCGAAGACCTCCTCGAACTTCTTCACGAAGTCCGAGAGCTCGATGAGCGTGAGCTCCTTGAAGGCCTCGATGAGCTCGTCCTGCGAAAGCTTCGCCATGATTTTCTCCTACTACTAGCTAGTACGTGTGGTTGATGAACGCGTGCCTGGTCAGGCCGCGGACTCCTGCTTCTCGCGGAGGGCGTCCACGGTGCGGACGGCCTGCGAGAGGGGTGCCTGGAACAGGTACGCAGCACCGAACAGCGAGGCCTTGAAGGCGCCGGCGAGCTTGCCGAGCAGGACTTCACGGGACTCGAGGTCGGCGAGCTTGTCCACCTCGGTCGCGGTGAGCGGGTTACCGTCGAAGTAACCGCCCTTCACCACGAGCTGGGGGTTCGCCTTGGCGAATGCACGCAGCGACTTCGCGACGGCGACGGTGTCACCGTGGACGAAGGCGAGAGCGGACGGACCGGCGAGCTCGTCGTCGAACGACGTGATGCCGGCGTTGTTCGCCGCGATCTTGGTCAGCGTGTTCTTCACCACGGCGTACGTGGCGTGCTCACGGATCGAGTTGCGGAGCTCCTTGAGCTGCGCGACCGTGAGACCGCGGTACTCGGTGAGCAGAACGGCGTTCGAACTCTGGAATGCATCCGTGAGCTCGGCGACCGCAGCTTCCTTGTTCGCCATGGTTCTCCTTGGGGTTTCTTGCCGGCTAGCCCCAGGACCCCGTACATGGAAAAAGCTCCGGCGCAGAGGCTCGGAGCTGCTCCCCCGTGAAGAGGAGAGGGTCTGAACACCTGCGCTGGCTGCCCCACGAGTGAGGACCTTCGGTCTGTGCGCGAGCGCACAGACGACCGGCGGTCTTTGGCTTCGAGAACGGTACCACAGGACGCGGGTGACGACCAACCCACGGACGGGAGGCACGGGGCGGGCCCGCCCCGTGCCTCCCGTCCGTCAGGCGGTCGCCGCCACCACGTCGGCGGACGCGACCGGACGCGTGCTCGGCAGGTGCACCGTGAACACGGTGTCCCCCGGCACGCTCGCGACCGACACCGTCCCGCCGTGCGCCTGCACGACCGCGTCGACGATCGCGAGCCCGAGCCCGGTCGACCCCGCACTCCGCGACCGCGAACTGTCCGCCCGCGCGAACCGCTCGAACAGCTTCGGCAGGAACTCCGGGTCGATGCCCTGCCCGTCGTCCCGCACGGTCAGGTCCACACCGCCGGCAGCCGGGGACAACCCGACAGTGATCCGGGTGCCGTCCGGGGTGTGCGTCCGGGCGTTCGTGACGAGGTTGACGATGACCTGGTGCAGCCGGGCCGCGTCACCGGGGACGACCACGGGCTCGTCCGGGACCTCGACGGCGATCTCGTGCGCCGGCGAGGCGGCGTGCGCGTCGTTCACGGCGTCGAACACCAGGCCGGTCAGGTCGACCTCGGCGAACTGGACCTCGCGGCCCTCGTCGAGACGGGCGAGCAGGAGCAGGTCCTCGACCATGCTCGTCATCCGGAGCGACTCGGACTCGATCCGGCCCATGGCGTAGACGACGTCCGGCGGCAGGTCGCCGCCCATCCGTCGGGTGAGCTCGGCGTACCCGCGCACCGACGCGAGCGGCGTGCGGAGCTCGTGCGAGGCGTCCGCGACGAACTGGCGGACCTTCTGCTCCGAGCGCTCCCGGGCCTGCATGGCGTTCCCGATGTGCCCGAGCATCCGGTTGAACGCGGTCCCGACCCGGCCGACCTCGGTGCGCGGGTCGGTGTCGGGGACCCGGACGCCGTCGAGGGCGTCGCTCCGCTCGAGGGGCATCCGGGCCACAGCGGAGGCGGTCTCCGCCACGCGCTCGAGCGGTCGGAGCGACCGGCGGACGACGACGGCGGCGACCCCGGTCGCGGCGAGCAGGGCGAGCGCGGTGACCACCAGCACCACGCCGAAGAGCTTCCAGACGCTCTCGTAGATCGGCGCCATCGGGAGTCCGACGACGAGCACCGCGGGCCCGACCTGCGCGGCCGTGACCCGGTACCGACCGAGGTCGTCGCCGAGATCGACGGTCTGGGCAACACCGTCGACCGTGACGCCACCGAGCGGGCGCACGACCGACCCCGTGAGCTGTTGGATGCGCCCGTCATTGTCCAGCACGCTGCCCACCGCCGCGGTCCCGTCGAGGAAGTAGACCGTCAGCGTCCCTGCGGCCTGTCCGGAGGGCCGCCCGATCTCGAGGCTCGGGCCGTTCGGCCCCTGGTTCTGGAGTGACCGCTGCGCCCGGCTCGTCGCGTACTGCAGCTGCTGGTCGATCGCCGAGCGCTGGATGGACGCGAGCGCGAGGATGCTGCCGGCACCGATCACCGCGCTCACGGCGACCACGAGCGCGACGATGCTCAGGACGAGCCGGCGGCGGAGCGTCACGACGTCGGCTTGATGACGTACCCGACGCCCCGGACGGTGTGGATCATCGGGGTCTCGCCGGCGTCGATCTTCTTGCGCAGGTACGAGATGTAGATCTCGACGACCGAGGACTTGCCGCCGAAGTCGTAGGACCAGACGCGGTCCAGGATCTGCGCCTTCGAGAGCACGCGGCGCGGGTTGCGCATGAGGAAGCGGAGCAGCTCGAACTCGGTGGCGGTCAGCTCGATCGGGCGTCCGGCGCGGGACACCTCGTAGGACTCCTCGTCGAGCACGAGGTCGCCGACGACGATGCGGGAGTCCCCGGCCTCGGAGATCGAGATCTGCGACCGACGGATGAGTCCGCGGAGCCGCGCCACGACCTCCTCGAGCGAGAACGGCTTCGTGACGTAGTCGTCGCCGCCGGCAGTGAGCCCGGTCACCCGGTCCTCGACGGAGTCCTTCGCGGTGAGGAACAGCACCGGGGTGTCGTCGTTGTTCTGCCGGAGCCGACCGAGCACCTGCAGCCCGTCGAGGTCCGGCATCATCACGTCGAGCACCATCGCGTCGGGCTTCCACTCGCGGGCCGTGGCGAGGGCCTCCTGCCCGCCGTTCGCGCTCTTGACGTCCCAGCCCTCGTAGCGGAGCGCCATCGACAGCAGGTCGGTGAGGCTGGCCTCGTCGTCGACGACGAGGATGCGCAACGGGGATCCGTCGGCACGGGAGAGACGCGGGGCTGCTGCGGGCTGGGAGATGGTCACGTCTTCGAGTATCGAGAAATTCCTATGAGCCGTCTGTGCAGCGCCCCTCCGCGCTCTGTGGATCGCCGGGCAGGGTCCGAAGGGTCCGCTCCGTAGCGTCGGCGACATGCTCCAGTCCCCCGCATGGCCCGCTTCTGCGCGGGACGTCGCCACCGCGGACGTCGAGGCCACGGCCGGGAGGCACGGTGCGACCCCGGCCGGTCGGCTCGCGGTCGCGCGGACCCTCGCGTCCACCACCCCGGTCATCACCGCCGGCACGGCGGGCGCCGTGTTCGCGACGCTCGCCGCGGTCGCCGCCGCGGACGTCGCCACCGCTCGGACGATCAGTCGCTCAGGCCACCGGGTAGTCGCAGTACGCGAACCACGTCGAGTCGGGCGACCACGGCGGCACGTTGACCGTGCCCTGGCCGCCGTCGAGCGCGACGAGGGTCTCCGGCACGACGGCCATCCGCGCGCCGCGCACCAGGACCCCGGGGAGCAGCCGGAGCTCGACGGGGTGGTCGGCCGGGTGCCCCTGCACGCCGGGTCCGTAGGACAGGTAGAGCAGGTGCTGCCCGTCCGGCGACAGGTGCGGGAACCAGTCCACCCGCTCGTCCGCGGTCAGGCGGACCGGGTCACCGCCGTCGAGCCGGAGTGCCGCGAGCTGCGCGGTCCCCGGGGTGAAGCGCTCCGTGTTGAACAGGACCGTGCGGCCGTCCGGGGTGATCGCGCAGCCGTCGTCCGGGTGCTCGTCACGGGTCAGGAACGTCGTGGCGCCGGAGGCCGGGTCGACGAGCGCGACGTCCGTCGTCCAGACGCCGTCGACCGTGCGCTCCCCCACGATCGCGGCGAGGACGCTGCCGTCCGGGGCGATGCCGTGCAGGTAGTACTTCCGGACGACCGGCAGCACGGCCGCGGTGTCGGTCAGGCGCTCCGCCGAGCCGCCGTCCGGCAGGGGCACCCGGTACAGCTCCCCGTCGCGGGCGCTCACCACGACGGAGGTCCCGGAGGGGTCGAGCACGTGGTCGTTGTTGATCTCCGTGACACCGGGCATCGGCACGCGGACGAGCGCGGACTCGTCGAGCACGACGTCGCTGCCGGGCTCGGGCAGGCGCAGGAGCCAGAGGTCACCGTCGCCGTTCAGCACGAGGGTGCGCTCGTCGAGCACGTTCGGCGCCTCGACGAGGACGGTCCGCGACGCGAACACGGGTCGGCTCGTCCGCGTCGCGAGGTCGTACACGTGCACACGGCTCGTCTGTCCGGGCAGCAGCTGCCGCCCGCGGGTGGTGTCGGTCATGCGTCCATCCTGTCGTCGTCGCGGAACGAGACTCGGCCCGGCGGTCGGTTCCGCGGTCCACTGGCCACGGAACCGTCCGCCGAGCCGAGCCTCGGGCAGGCAGGCAGCCGCCCCTACTTCACCGCACCCGCGGTCAGGCCGGCCACGAACTGGCGCTGCACGATGAGGAACGCCACCACGACCGGGATCGAGACGACGAGCGACGCCGCCATGATCTGGTTCCAGTACACGTTCGTCTGCGTCGAGTACTGCTGCAGACCGACCGCCAGGGTGGACCCGTTGCCGTTCGTCATGACCGAGGCGAACAGCACCTCACCCCACGCCGTCATGAACGAGTAGATGCCGACCGCGACCAGACCCGGACGGGCCGAGGGCAGGATCACCCGGAACAGGGCGCCCATCGGGCCGGAACCGTCGACCATCGCGGCCTCGTCGAGCTCCCGCGGGATGGTCTCGAAGTACCCCGCGAGCATCCAGATCGAGAACGGCAGCGTGAAGGTCAGGTACGTGATGATCAGGCCGGTCCACGACCCGACGAGCTGGATGCCGACCGCGTTCCCGAGGTTCGTGAAGATCAGGAACAGCGGGAGCAGGAACAGCACGCCGGGGAACATCTGGGTGGAGAGCACCGCGGTGGTGAAGGTGCTCTTGCCCTTGAAGTTCCACCGGGACACCCCGTACGCGGCGAACGTCGCGATGATGAGCGAGAACACCGTCGCGACCGTGCAGACCACGAGCGAGTTGATGAAGTACTGCCCGAGCGGCACCGTCGTCCACATGTCGATGAACGGCTGCAGGGTGATGTTCGTCGGGATCCACGTGAAGTCGTTCTGGACGTCGCCGAGCGGCTTGATCGCCGTCGTGATCATCACGTAGAGCGGGACGACCGTGAACAGGGTCAGCAGGACGAGGGTGACGACCTTGAAGGACTTGGCGCCGAATGTCTCACGCACGGACGGACCTCCGGTTGGTCACGGCGAGGTAGATGCCCGTGACGATGAGCAGGAAGATGAGGAGCAGGACGCTCATCGCGGCACCGGAGCCGAAGTTCCAGGTGATGAACGACGCGTTGTAGATGTGGAAGCTGAGCAGGTCGGCGGCCGGCGGCTGCGCGGTCGAGCCGAACAGCACGAACGGCGTGTTGAAGTCGTTGAACGTCCAGAGGAACATCACGAGCACGAGCGTCACGTTGACCGGGCGGACCATCGGCAGCGTGATCGAGCGCCACTGCCGGAACGGCTTCGCGCCGTCGACCGAGGCGGCCTCGTAGACGTCGTTCGGCACCGACTGCAGGCCGGCCATGAGCATGAGGAACGCGAACGGCCAGGTCTTCCAGATCGCCACGACGACGACCGAGACGAAGGCGTTCGACCCGATCAGCCAGAACGGCCCCTGCCCCATCAGGTGCAGCTGGTCGACCAGGATGTGGTTGATCGCGCCGGAGTCACGCTGGAACATGAACTTCCACGTGATGATGCCGGCGTACATCGGCAGCGCGTAGGGCACCAGGAACAGCGTGCGGAACAGGCCGCGACCCTTGAAGGGCTTCTGCAGCGCGACCGCGGCGGCCATGCCGAACGTCCACGAGAGCCCGACCACCAGGACGGTGAACCCGCACGTGATCAGGAACGAGTTGAGGACGCCCTTGCCGATCGCCTGGTCGAAGTCGACGACGACCGAGTAGTTCCGGAAGCCCGCGAACGGTGCGGCGCCCCAGTTCGCGATGAAGTACTTGGTGAGCTGGATGAAGGAGATCCAGATGCCGACGAGCATCGGCACTATGTGGATGAGCAGCTCGAACAGGATCGCCGGTGCGACGAGCGCGTACGGCAGCCAGTGTCGCTTGGGCTTGCGACCGGGCTGCGGCCCCGACAGGGTCGGTGCCTTCGTGTGCGTCAGGTCGATGCGCTCGGATTCGGGCAGGACCGAGGTGGTCATGGGTGGTGGCCTTCCGGCGAGGATGGGATCGGGTGCTTCGCGTCTCGTGACCGGTGGCGGTCGGGCCGTGGCAGCGGCCTGGAGGCGCGGCATGCGTGAGCCGATCGGCTCACCCCCGGCACGCGGCCGGGTGTGGAGGGGCGAGGCCCGGGACGCGTCCTGCGGACGCGCCCCGGGCCTCCAGGCCGACTAACCGGCCGCCTGCGAGACCTGGTCCTGCGCGGTCTGCAGCGCCGACTTGATGTCGCTGTCCGACACCGTCGAGCCGGTGGCGATCTTGGCGAACATGTCGTTCATCGCCTTGCCGACCGTCGACTCGAACTGGTCCTCGGCGGGCACCAGCGGAAGGGGCTTCGCCTTGTTGTTGTAGATGTCGAGGAAGGTCTTCGTCTGCTCGTCGGTGACCGAGTCCGCAGCCGAGGCCAGCACCGGCAGGGCCGCGTACGGCTTGTCCAGCGTGGTCTGGGTCTCCTCGCTCGTCATGTACTTGACGAACTTCAGGGCGCCGTCCTTGTTCTTCGTGTTCTTGAAGATCGACAGGTTGATGCCGGCCGGGAAGGACGCGATGTCCTTGCCGTCAGCGGTCGTCGGGAAGGGGACGACACCGAACTCGTCGGTGGTCATGCCCTGCGACGTGATGGTGGCGTTCGCGTTGTTCTGCGTCAGCATCATCGCGGCCTTCTTGTTCGCGAAGTCCGAGACCGCCTGCGTGCCGTTGTCGTACTGCGCGTTCGACGGGTTGACGACCTTGTCCGACTGCATCAGGTCGAGGTAGCGCTTGATGCCGTCGACGTTCGCCTTCTCGGTGAAGGTCGGCTTGCCGCTCTTGTCGAACCACTCGCCGCCGTTCTGCGCCGAGGTGATGAATGCGAAGTGCGAGTTCTCGGTGTACGAACCACCGGCGATGGTGAAGCCGTACTTGTCGCCCGAGGTGAGCTTCTTGGCGTCCGCCGTGAGGTCCTCCCACGTCGTCGGCGCCTCGAGACCGGCGTCCTTGAACATCTGCTTGTTGTAGTACAGGCCGTAGGCGAGGCCGTAGAGCGGGACGCTCGTGACGGTCTTGCCGGGCGCACCACCGGTGGAGAGTGCGACCTTGCCGAACTTGTCGGCGCCGCCGATCGCCTTCATCTCCGAGTCACCGAACTCCTGGAAGGCGCCGGTGGCCTGGAGCGAGGTGGCCCAGGTGTTGCCGATGTTGACGACGTCCGGGCCCTGGCCCGAGGTGACGGCGGTCTGGATCTTGTTCTGCAGGTCGTTCCAGCCGATGACCTGGAGGTTCACCTTGATCCCGGTCTCCTTGGTGAACTTCTCGAGGACGGGGGTGAGCACCTCCTTGTCGTTCTGGAGCGACGTGCCCTGGTTCGACGCCCAGTACGTGAGCGTCTTCCCGTCGCCGGAGGAACCGGACGACCCGGATGAGCAGGCCGCCAGGCCGGTCACGGTGAGTGCCGCGGCCGCGGTGATGGCCAGTGCGCGGATGGCAGTGCGCATGACTCTCTACTTTCTCGTCGTTGAGATGGTGCTGAGGGTGGTGCGTGTCGGGTGCTGCTGTGTGGGTGCGAGCCGGCCGTGTGGCCGACCCGCGAGCAGGAGCGGGCCCGTCCTGGGGTCAGGACAGGGTCTGCTCCGCCGGGTCCCAACCCTCGGGGAGGGTCGGGGAGGGCTCGACCGTGCTCTCCACGAGCACGGTCTCACCACGTTCGGCCGCCTCGGCGATGGAGACCATCACGTCGAGGACGTGGAAGGCGAGGGCACCGGGGACCCGGTTGTCCTCCCCGGCGCGGAGCGAGCGGGCGAGGTCGACCACGCCCGTGCCGCGCGAGTAGGTGGAGCCGACCGCGGGGATCGTCTCGGGGCCGTCGGCACCGTGCGCGTACAGCTCGGTGTCGCCGTCGAAGTTGTTCGGGTCCGGGAACACGACCGTGCCGGTCTCCCCCGCGATCTCGACGAAGCCGGTGCGCCCGCGGTCCGACTCGAACGAGAAGACGCTCTGCGCGCTCCCGCCGTCCTCGAACTGGATGAGCGCGGAGTGGTTCGTCGGCACCTCGACCGGGAAGTCCGTGCCGGCCTTCGGGCCGGAGCCGATCGTCCGGGTGGCGCGGGACTTCGACGCCGTCGCGGTCACCTTGGCGACCGGGCCGAACGCCTGCACGAGCGTCGTGATGTAGTACGGGCCGATGTCGAACAGCGGACCGGCACCGTACGCGAACAGGAACTCGGGGCTCGGGTGCCACGACTCCGGTCCGGGGCTCTGGAAGAGCGTCAGGCCGTTGAGCGGCGTGCCGATGCGGCCCTCGCGGATCGTGCGGAGGGCGGTCTGCAGCCCGGCGCCGAGGAACGTGTCCGGGGCGACGCTCACGGTCCTGCCCGCGGCGGCCGCGGCGTCGCGGAGCTGCGCGGCGCTCTCCCGGTCGAGCGCGTAGGGCTTCTCGCCCCAGACGTGCTTGCCGGCGGCGAGGGCCTGCAGGGCGACCTCGACGTGCGCGGCCGGGATCGTCAGGTTGACGACGATCTCGACGTCGTCGTCCGCCAGGAGCTCGGCGACCGAGCCGGAGCCGGGCACGCCCCACTTCTCGGCCTGTGCGGCGGCGCGCGGCTCGTCGATGTCCGCGATGAACCGGACCTGCAGGTCGGGGAACGCGGTGAGGTTCGACAGGTACTGGTCGGAGATGACCCCGGCGCCGATGACGCCGACGCCGACGGGACCGGTGCGGCGGGCGCTGTCGGTCGACGCGGCTGCGGTCGTGGTGGTGTCGGTCATGCTCGGGCCCCCTGGAGGAACGTGTAGGAGTCGGCGACGGCCTGGAACACGTCGCCCTCGTGGTCGTCGAGCTCGACGACGTGCTGGGCGTCGGGAGCGGCAGCGACGATGTCACGGATCGGCATGATGCCGTTGCCGACCGCGACCTGCTGCTTGTCGTCGTGCGTGCCGTCGCCGTCCTTGACGTGCAGGAACTGCACCTTGTCGCCGTACTTGCCGAGCACCGCGACGGGGTCGTCGCCACCGACGGTCACCCAGTAGGTGTCGAGCTCGAGCACGACGTCGTCGGACAGCGCGTCGGCGAAGACCTCGTAGGCCGAGACGCCGTCGATGCGGTTCGAGAACTCGAACGCGTGGTTGTGGTAGCCGAGCGTCAGACCGTGGTCGGCCGCACGCGGGGCGAGGGCGCTGAGCTCGCGGGCGATCGCCTCGACGTCCTCGCGGGTCGTCCAGCGGGCCTCGTCGATGTGCGGGTCGATGAGCGTCCCGAGGCCGATCGTGGTGCTGGCGTGGAAGATGCGCTCGAGGTCCTGCTCACCGGCGTCCAGCAGTCGGGCGTGGCCGCTCGGGGAACGGAGGCCGGCCTCGCCGAGTGCGTCGCGCAGGGCTTCGGCGCGGTCCACGAAGCCGAAGGCCTCGACGTCCGTGTAGCCGATGCCCGCGATGCGCTGCAGCGTGCCGAGCAGGTCCGCCGAGAGCGCGTCGCGCACCGTGTAGAGCTGGACCGAGAGGGGTTGCGTCACCAGGGGTTCTCCTCGTCGAGATGGTGGATCGTCACTGACCGAGCGTCACACTATGACCGCTTCTGTCGGCGGTCAAGCAAAAGTTGTGACTTCGTCGACGATCTTCGTTGCGTGGCGCGATCGATGTGTGGTTCACTCCCGACATGGTCGACACGACACGGACGGCAGCGTCGCCTCCGGTCGGGACGAGCGAGCTGTTCCAGATCCTCCGCGACGGAGTGCCGCGGACCCGCGGGGAGCTCGCCGCCCTGACGGGACTCGCACGCTCGACCATCGCCGTGCGCCTGGACGCCCTCATCGAGGTCGGACTCGTCGGCCCCGTCGAGACCGCCGCCTCCACGGGCGGCCGCCCACCCGCGCAGGTCGCACTCGTCCCCCGCGCCCGACTCGTCGTCGCCGCCGACCTCGGTGCCTCGCACGGCCGGGTCGCGGTGACCGACCTCGTCGCCACCCCGCTCGCCACGCGCGAGGCCGCGATCGACATCGCCGCCGGCCCCGTACCGACCCTGACCTGGCTCGTCGAGACCATCGACGCGCTCCTCGACGAGGTCGGCCGCGCCCGCGAGGACGTCATCGCGATCGGCATCGGCGTCCCCGGTCCCGTCGAGTTCTCCACGGGGCGTCCAGCCAACCCGCCGATCATGCCCGGGTGGGACGGCTTCGACGTCCCCGCGTGGCTCCGCGCGCACGTGCCCGCCCACGTCCTGGTCGACAACGACGTGAACATCGCCGCGCTCGGCGAACGCGGACACGGCTGGTCCGGCGTCGACCACCTGCTCTTCGTCAAGGTCGCGACCGGCATCGGCTCCGGCATCGTCTCCGACGGCGCACTGCAGCGCGGCGCGCAGGGCACCGCGGGCGACATCGGCCACGTGCGGGTGTCCCGTGCGGGCGACGTGCCGTGCCACTGCGGCAACACCGGGTGCCTCGAGGCCGTCGCCTCCGGACCCGCGATCGCCCGTGCCCTCCGGGCGAAGGGGCACGATGTGCACACGAGCGGCGACGTCATCGACCTGGTGAACCGCGCCGAGCTCGACGCGATCGGCGCCGTGCGCCAGGCCGGGCGCGACATCGGTGAGGTGCTCGCGACCTGCGTCTCCCTGATGAACCCGTCGGTGATCGTCCTCGGCGGGTCGATCACCCGCGCCGGGGAGCACCTGCTCGCCGGCGTCCGCGAGGTCGTCTACTCCCGCTCGATGCCCCTCGCCACCGAGCACCTCGTCATCGCCCAGTCGCACGCCGGATCGCTCGCGGCACTCCACGGCGCCGCGGCCCTGGCGATCGACTACGCCCTCTCCCCCGCCGGGGTCGACGAACTCGTCGTCTTCGCGGAGCGCCGGGCCCTCGTCTCCTGACCGCGCGCTGCGCGCGTCGATCACCGCGCTGTCGCCGGGCGCCGCGCGCGTCGGTTACCGCGCTGTCGGCGCGCGGGGTGAGAATCGTCGGGTGACGATCGTGCAGCCCACCCTGTGGGGCGACCTGGACCCCGGCCTGGAGGATCGCCCCGCGTCCGCCACGCCGGTCGCCCCGGCCGCGGCGGCACGACACGACGCCTTCACCGCGCTGCGAGGGCACACCGAGCGGATCGTCGCGCACTCCTCCGACCGGGTCGCCTGGTTGCGGGCGCGCGCGATGGGCATCACCGCGACCGACGTCGCACGACTCGCGTCGCTCCGCGCGGTCGAGGCGGTCGTCACCGACAAGCGCTACGGCTCCCGGTTCTCCGGCAACGCCTTCACCGAGCACGGCAAGGACCGCGAACCCGTGATCGCCGCCTGGGTCGCCGCCACGCACGGCATCGAGCCCTCGGCACACCTGTTCCACGCGAGCACGAACCGCGCACACCTGGCCACCCCGGACGGTGTCGGGTTCGATGCGTCGGAGCGACTCGTCCTCGCCGAGATCAAGACCACGGGCAAGGCGTGGCGGAGCATCCCGCGGCACTACCTGCGGCAGGTCTGGTGGCAGCAGTACGTGCTCGGCGCCGACCGCACGCTGTTCGTCTGGGAGCGCCACGACGGGTTCGTCCCCGTCGCCGACGAGCCGGAGTGCCGGTGGATCGACCGCGACGACGACCAGATCCGCGGCCTCGTACAGCTCGCCGACCTGGTGCTGGACAAGCTGCGAGCGTTCCGCACCTGACCGGCGTCAGACCTTCACGATCCGCAACCTGCTCATCCCCACCACCAGGATGCCCATCAGCCCGATGAAGACGGCGACCCCGAGGCAGTACAGACTCACCACACCGTAGCCCTGTTCCGGGTTCAGGAACGGGTACGGCACCCACCCGTCGGTCGCGCCACGGATCAGGACGACCGCGAGCCACACGGCCGGGTAGACCAGGAACCACCAGACGTGCCGCAGCAGCAGGCGCGCCCGGTCCGAGAAGAGCAGCCAGTCGAGCACCGCGTACAGCGGGATCCACTTGTGCAGCAGGTCGTTGGACCACGGCACCGTGTTCTCGACAGCTGCCCCGACGAGCAGCGTGTTGTAGACGACGCCGGTCGTGGCGATGTACACCGTCGCCGCACCGCGGAGCCCGCTGACGAGGACGTCGCCGCGCTTCCGGCGGGCAGCGGCGACGAGCGTCAGCGCGAGGGCCACCGCGATGAGGATGTTCGACTGGATCGTGAAGTACCCGAAGAAGTTCCAGAACAGGTAGTCCGGGGACTTCGAGCTGACGAGCCACTGGGCCAGCACTGCCGCCACGACGGCGATCACGGCGATCAGCCGGAGGGAGTTGACGAGGGTCCGCACGCTGCCACGTTATCCGGACCGCGGCGGTAACGCAGGAGACCCGCACCGGCCGGTGCGGGTCTCCTGGTCGACCAGCCGATCGAGGAATCGGCTGTTCAGCAGATCAGTGTCAGATCGCGTTGACGTCCAGCGGGATGGCCTGAACCAGCCCTGTGCCGAAGGTCGTCAGATCGCGTTGACGTCCAGCGGGATGGCCTGAACCAACCCAGTGCCGAAGGTCGTCAGATCGCGTTGACGTCCAGCGGGATGCCGGGGCCGAAGGTCGTCGAGACGGCGCCCTTCGTGATGTAACGGCCCTTCGAGGCGGACGGCTTGAGACGGACGATCTCCTCGAGCGCGGTCGAGATGTTCTCGTCGAGCTGCTCCGGCGTGAACGAGGCCTTGCCGACGACGAAGTGCACGTTGGCGTGCTTGTCGACGCGGAACTCGATCTTGCCGCCCTTGATGTCGTTCACGGCCTGGGCCACGTTCGGCGTCACGGTGCCGGTCTTCGGGTTCGGCATGAGGCCACGCGGGCCGAGCACCTTGCCGAGTCGACCGACCTTGCCCATGAGGTCCGGGGTCGCGACGGCCGAGTCGAAGGCGGTGTAGCCCTCGGCGACCTTCGCGATGAGCTCGTCGCCACCGACCTCGTCGGCACCGGCGGCGATGGCGGCCTCGGCCGCAGCGCCCACGGCGAAGACGATGACGCGGGCGGTCTTGCCCGTGCCGTGCGGCAGGATGACCGTGCCGCGGACCATCTGGTCCGCCTTGCGCGGGTCGACGCCGAGCTTGAGCGCGACCTCGATGGTCGAGTCGGTCTTGGCCGACCCGGTCTCCTTCGCGAGGGCGACGGCCTCGGTCGGGGTGTAGAACTTGTCGGCCTCGATCTTCGCGGCCGCGGCCTGGTAGGCCTTGGACTTCTTCGCCATGGTGTTCTCCTCAGGAGCTACGTGGTTGACGAGCCGGCGAGGCTCTCCCACGGAAAGGTTGGGGTGTGTGTGGCGCTGAGGCTCAGGCCTCGACCGTGATGCCCATCGAACGAGCGGTGCCGGCGATGATCTTCGCGGCCTGCTCGATGTCGTTGGCGTTCAGGTCGGCCTGCTTCGTCTCGGCGATCTGACGGACCTGGTCCATCGAGATCTTCGCGACCTTGACCGTGTGCGGGGTCGAGGACCCCTTCTGCACACCCGCAGCCTTCTTGATGAGCTCCGCGGCCGGCGGGGTCTTGAGGACGAACGTGAACGAACGGTCCTCGTAGACGGTGATCTCGACCGGCACGACGTTCCCGCGCTGCGACTCGGTCGCGGCGTTGTACGCCTTGCAGAACTCCATGATGTTCACGCCGTGCTGACCGAGCGCCGGACCGATCGGCGGGGCCGGGTTGGCGGCGCCCGCGTTGATCTGCAGCTTGATCAGGCCCGTGACCTTCTTCTTCGGTGCCATTCTTCGCTTTCCTCCTGGAATCGAACGCACGGGGACCCGTGCACTCTCCCGCTGGTCCGGCGGATCCGGACCGCGGTGAAGCCCCGCACGCGTCAGCGCACGGGGCCAAACCTCAGTAGTCTACCCGATCTCGCGGATCGGACTAGAGCTTGGTGACCTGGTCGAAGCTGAGCTCGACCGGCGTCTCGCGCTCGAACAGCGAGACGAGGACGGTGAGCTTGCCGCTCTCGGGCTTGATCTCGGAGATCGACCCGGGCAGACCCGCGAACGAGCCCTCCTTGATGGTGATCGTCTCGCCGATCTCGAAGTCGACCTCGGCCTGCGGCTGGGCCTGCGCGAAGCCGCTGCCCTTGGCGCCGCCCTTGGTGGGGGCTGCCTCGGCGACCTGCACGAGGGACTTCAGCATGCCGAACGCCTCGTCGAAGCGGAGCGGCGTGGGGTTGTGCGCGTTGCCGACGAAGCCGGTGACGCCCGGGGTGTGCCGGACGACCGACCACGAGTCCTCGTTGAGGTCCATGCGGACGAGCACGTACGAGGGGATCCGGACGCGGGTGACCAGTTTGCGCTGCCCGTTCTTGATCTCGACGACGTCCTCCATGGGGACCTCGACCTGGTAGATCGAGTCCTCCATCGACATCGAGACCATGCGGTTCTCGATGTTCGACTTCACGCGGCGCTCGAAGCCCGCGTAGGAGTGGATGACGTACCACTTGCCGGGCTTCATCCGCAGCTCGGCCTTGAAGGCCTCGTACGGGTCGACCTCGGTGTCGTCGTCAGCGTCGAGGGCCTCGTCCGCGGCGATCGTCTCGTTCGCCTCGGCGGCGGTCTCCGCCTCGAGCTCGGTCTCTTCCTCGTCCTCGACGGCCTCGACGGCGGCCTCGGCCTCGTCCAGGGTGTCGACGTCGAGTGCGTCGTCCACAACGGCGTCCGCCTCGGGGTCGCGGGACTCCTGCAGCGCCGTGAGCGCCTCGTCGATGGAGGCGTCGACCGTGCCGTCGTCGGGCTCGTCGCTCAGACCGAGGGATTCGTCGTCCTCGTCCTCGACGGAGATCGCACGCTCCTCGGCGGACTCGACCGAGCGGCCCTCGCTCGTCTCGACGTCGCCTTCCTGGTTCTCCTCGACCTCCGAGGACTGCTCGGCAGCCGTGGCGAGGTCGATGTCGTCGCGGGAGTTGTCAGACACTGCGGTTCTTTCCGTTCGGTGGTGCGGATCGGGTGTGCGGTCGGAGCGGTGCGCGTCCGGTTCCGTCTCGGGCGACCGTACTCCTGTCGGACGACGCCCAGACCAGCCGGACGCCCGCAGGGGCCCCGTCGGATCAGACCGTCGGACCGTTGCCGAAGACGTAACCGACGCCGAGACCGAACACGAAGTCGAGGATCGACACGAGGATCATCATCACGATGACGAAGACCAGCACGACACCGGTGTAGCTGAAGAGTTCCTTGCGGGTCGGCGTGACGACCTTGCGGAGTTCGCCGATGACCTGGCGGATGAAGAGGGCGATGGCGGCGAACGGACCGCCGCGCTGGGCGCGATCGGCCTTGGCCTTCGCGACGACGTCGTCCGTCGTCGTCTCCATGTCCTTGCTCGCCAACTTCACACCTTCCAGACTTGCAGGGCGGACAGGACTCGAACCTGCAACCTGCGGTTTTGGAGACCGCTGCTCTACCAATTGAGCCACCGCCCTAGGGGGAACACCCCGTGGCCACGTTCCGCAGAGCGTTCCGTGCGCCGGTGGTCGAGTGTACGGGAGTCCGTCACACGCTGTCCACTTGACGGATGCTCCGGCGCGCCGCGTCGGTAGGCTGGGGGCCGTGAGCACCGCAGCCCCCGGCCCCGAGTCCACCACCCCCGAGCCCGCCGCGCAGGCGGACCGACCGCGCATCGCCTCGCGCGTCGCGGCGATCCCCGAGTCCGCCACGCTCAAGGTCGACGCGAAGGCCAAGGCGCTCAAGGCCGCCGGCCGCCCGGTCGTCTCCTTCGCCGCGGGTGAGCCCGACTTCGCGACGCCGCAGCACGTCGTCGACGCCGCCGTCCAGACCGCGCAGGACCCGAAGAACCACCGGTACACGCCGGCGACCGGACTCCCCGAGCTCAAGCAGGCCATCGCCGACAAGACCGCGCGCGAGTCCGGCGTGACCGTCGACCCCGCGCAGGTGATCGTCACGAACGGCGGCAAGCAGGCCGTCTACCAGGCGTTCCAGACGATCATCGACGCCGGCGACGAGGTCCTGCTGCCCGCCCCGTACTGGACCACCTACCCCGAGGCCATCCGGCTCGCCGGCGGTGTCCCGGTCGAGGTCTTCGCCGGCAGCGACCAGGACTACCTCGTCACCGTCGAGCAGCTCGAGGCCGCCAGGACCCCCGCGACGAAGGCGCTGCTGTTCTGCTCGCCGTCGAACCCGACCGGCTCGGTCTACACCGCCGAGCAGACGAAGGCCATCGGTGAGTGGGCCCTCGAGCACGGCATCTGGGTGATCAGCGACGAGATCTACCAGGACCTCGTCTACGACGGCGTCCGCTTCACCGGCATCCTCGAGGCGGTCCCGGCCCTCGCCGACACCACGATCCTGGTGAACGGCGTCGCGAAGACCTACGCCATGACCGGCTGGCGCGTCGGGTGGTTCATCGGCCCGGCCGACGCCGTGAAGGCCGCGTCGAACCTGCAGTCTCACCTGTCCTCGAACGTGTCGAACGTGTCCCAACGCGCCGCGATCGCCGCACTGACCGGCCCGCAGGAGCCTGTCGCCGCGATGCGCGATGCGTTCGACCGCCGTCGCCGCTCGATCGTCGACGGCCTCAACGCCATCCCGGGCTTTGTCACGCCGACCCCGCAGGGTGCGTTCTACGTCTACCCCGACGTGACGGCGCTGCTCGGTCGCGAGTGGGCCGGTTCCACCCCCACGACGACGCTCGAGCTCGCCGACCTGATCCTCGAGCACGCCGAGGTCGCGGTCGTCCCCGGCGAGGCGTTCGGCCCTTCCGGCTACCTGCGACTGTCCTACGCCCTGGGAGACGACGACATCGCCGAGGGCGTCCGTCGCCTGGCGGCGTTCTTCTCCGCCTGATCGTCGCACCCCGTCGACGACGTCGCGCCCCGCAGCAGCGGGGCGCGACGTCGTTCCGGGGGGTGCGGCCCGTCAGACCGACTGCTGGACGGCCGGGAGGATCGTGGCGATCAGGCGGTCAGGTCACCGACCACGACGGGCTCGGGCACGAGCGCGACCCCGAAGCGGTTCAGGACGGTCGCCTGCACGTAGCGCGCGAGCTCCGCGACCTGCGCCGCGGTCGCGTCGCCCCGGTTCGTCAGCGCGAGGGTGTGCTTCGAGGAGATCCCCGCGCGGGACCCCGGGACCGCGTACCCGCGGTGCACCCCGGCGTGCTCGATGAGCCAGGCGGCGCTGAGCTTGACGTCGTCGCCGGCGGGCCAGCGCGGCGCCTCCGGCGGGAGCGTCTCGGCGAAGGCGGCGGAGACGATCGGGTTCGTGAAGAACGACCCGGCGCTCCACGTGTCGGGGTCGGCGTCGTCCAGGACCATGCCCTTCGACGCACGGAGCCGCAGCACGGTCGCGCGGATCGTCGCCGGGTCGACCGGCGTGCCGAGGTCGACTCCCAGCGAGCCCGCGAGCTGGGCGTACCGGACCGGCACCCCGGCCTCGGGAGCCGAGCCGAGACGGAACTCGACGGCGAGGACGACCCCGCGCCGGCCGTGCTTGAGCGTCGACGTGCGGTAGCCGAGCGCCAGCTCGGCGGCCGGGACCCACGCGCGCTCCCCCGTCGACGCGTCGAGGAAGTCGATCGCGGTGAGCACGTCGGACAGCTCGACCCCGTAGGCGCCGATGTTCTGCACGGGGGCGGCGCCGACCGTGCCCGGGATGCCGCTCAGTGCCTCCAGTCCGGTCCATCCCTCGGCGACGGTGGTCGCGACGAACGCGTCCCACGGCTCACCGGCCGCGACGCGGACGGTGACGCCGTCCGCGTCGTGTTCGGCGGTGACGCCGCGGGTGCGGACCAGCACGACGGTGCCGTCGAAGCCGTCGTCGGCGACCAGCAGGTTGCTGCCGCCGCCGACGACCAGCCACTCGTCGTCCGCCCAGGCCGTGTGCGCGTGCGCGACGAGCTCGTCGGTGGTCTCGGCGGTCAGGAGCGTCCTGGCGGGACCCCCGACGCGGAACGTCGTCAGGTCGGCGAGACGCGTCGACCCGGTCAGCGGAGCACCACCGTGACCTGCGCCTTGCCGAGCACGGTCTGCCCGCCGGCGGTCACGGTGAGGTCGATGCGCTGGGGGCGACCGTCCGCGTCGACCGTGCCGACCTTCGCGACGACGGTGACGTCGGCGCCCTGTTCCGGGTCGACGACGACGGGGCGGGTGAACCGCACGCCGTAGCGCTGGACGGTCCCGCGGTCGCCGAGCCACTCGGACACCGGCTGGACCGCGAGACCCATCGTCAGCATGCCGTGCGCGAGGACACCGGGGAGGCCGACCGAGGCGGCGACGTCGTCGCGGTAGTGGATCGGGTTGAAGTCGCCGGAGGCCCCGGCGTAGCGGACGAGCGAGTCGCGGGTGAGGTGGATCGTGCGCTCGGCTACGACGGTGCCGACCTCGACGGCGGTGAGCGGTGCGGCGGTCATGCGTCGTCTCCTCGGACCACGAGGGTGGAGGTCGCCGTGACGACGTGTTCCCCGGTGGCGTCCTGCATCGTGCTCTCGGCGGTGACCATGGCGTTGCCGCCGAGGGTCTTCACGCTCGTGACGGTCAGCGTCGCGGTGAGTTCGTCGCCCGCGACGATCGGCCGCTCGTACGTGAAGGACTGCTCGCCGTGCACGACGCGCGAGAAGTCGATCCCGGCGTCGGGCTCGGCGAGGAGCTGCGCGAGCGTGGCTTCCTGCACGACGACGGCGAAGGTCGGCGGAGCGACGACGTCGGCGTACCCGGCGTTCCGGGCGGCGTCGGGGTCGTGGTGGATCGGGTTCGTCGCGAAGACGGCCCGCGAGAACTCGCGCACCTTCTCGCGACCGACCAGGTAGGGCTGGGCCGGCGGGAACGTCCTGCCGACGAGCTCGGGGTTCACTGACACGTCCGGGAGTCTACCGACGCCCCGCGACACACGGCCCGGAAGTGAGACGACTTCGGCTATGCTGCCGCGAACGGCTTCGGGGGAAGTCGTCGGGTCGCTGTGCCGATCCGGGGGGTGGGGAGGAACGATGGAGACGACGACCGAGTTCGCGGTGCACACGGGTGACCGCTGCACGGCCATGGAGGTCGCGGGCGCCGCCCTGCGCCAGGCCGGCCACCGCGTGGAGTCCACGGGCGGCACGCTCACCGCGACGTCGGGCAGCCGCGCGCTGACGATCCTGCTCGGGGCCCTGGTGCACCCGTCGCGGCAGTTCCGCCGGTACGAGCTGTCCTCCACAGTCACGGGGACCTCGACCACGATCACCCTGCGACACGCCGTGCACGGCACCGCGGTGTCCGGTGGGAGCATCGGCGCCGGACGACGCCGCTCCGCGTGGCAGCAGGTGAACGCGACGCTCGAGCGCTCCCTGCGCGCGGCCGGCCTGCTCACCGCTCCCCCGCGCTGACCCGGGACCGTTCCGCGCGTAGGAGGCCGTTCCGCGCATGGGATGTCGATCCGCGCATGGGAAGTCGTCCTTTCCTGCACCCCACGAGCGGATCGCCATCCCATGTCGAGCGAGATGGGCAGGAACGTGCGCCCGTACTCGGCGGGATCGGCGTACCTCGTGGGATCGCGCGTCCCTGGTGCTCCGGGACGACCAGGGATGCCCGGAACGACCAGGCGCGCGGGCAGGACGGCGCCGCAGCACGCGCAGCTGGAACGAGCACAGCCCGACACCAGCACAGCCCGACACCAGCACAGCCCGACACCAGCACAGCCCGACACCAGCACAGCCCGACACCAGCACAGCCCGAGACCAACAGAGCCCGAGACGAGTCCAGCCCGGGAACGAAGAAAGCCCGGCGAGCGGATCGCCGGGCTTGTGGTAGCGAGGACGGGACTTGAACCCGTGACCCCACGATTATGAGTCGTGTGCTCTAACCAACTGAGCTACCCCGCCAGAGATCCGGAGCGCACAGCTCCGGGTCGGAGCCCCGAGTCAGGATTGAACTGACGACCCCTTCCTTACCATGGAAGTGCTCTACCACTGAGCTATCGGGGCGAGTGCCGCTCGGCGGCACCAGACGAGAGTAGCAGACCCGCGACGGTGGTCGGGAACCGGACGTGACGCCCGGGCGCGCCGCCGCTGACCCGCTAGTTCGCGTTCGCGCGGAGCCACGCCAGCGGGTCCACGGGGACTCCGTCGACGTGGATCTCGAGGTGCAGGTGCGGCCCGGTCGAGTTGCCCGTCGAGCCGACCTGGCCGAGGACCTGACCGACCTCGATCTGCTGGCCGCGGACGACCTCGAACGTGTTGTCCTTCATGTGGCCGTAGACGCTGACGAACTGCTTGCCGTCGACGTCGTGCTGCACCCAGACGTCGTTGCCGAAGCCGCCGTCGTGCGCCTGCACCTTGATGACCGTGCCGGCGGCGATCGAACGGATCGGGGTGCCCTCGCCCGGGGCGAAGTCGACGCCCATGTGGTTCGTCGAGCAGAAGGAGCAGCCCTCCACCTGGCGGCCGCCGAACCCGGACGTGATCGGGACACCGGTGAGGAACGGCCACTGGATGGTGCCGTTCGCGTCGTTCGTGAACGAGGACGCGTCGACGTTCTTGTACTGCGCAGCGCTCGACACCGAGTACTGGTCGCGCGTGGTCTCCGCGTCGGTCGCGCCGTCGCCGACCGCGAGGGTCTGGGCGGCGCCGCTGCCGGTGCGCTCGGCCGTCGTGCTCGTCGGGACCCAGAGCGCCTGCGCCGGGAGCGACGTCGACACGACGAGTCCGGCGGCGAAGAGCAGGGCACCGACCGCGGTGATGCGCGAGGCGGTCCGGCGGAAGGACGAGCCGGTGGACGCGATGGCCGCAGCCGGAGCAGCCGGGACCGCGGGGATGTGCCGGGTCGCCCGGTCGGCCGTGGTGACGACGGGACGTGCGGCACGACCCGCCCGGCGGACGGCAGCCGGAGCGACCACCGGCGAGCTCGGGGCCGGCGGGGTGACCGCACCGGCGGAGGGCTCGGGACGCACTGGCGACGCGGGTGCCAGATCGATCGGCGACGCCGGCGCGGGCGGGGTCACGGGCGCGGCGACCTCGGCACGGACCGGGGCTGCGACCGGACCGCCTGCTGCTGCCGCTCGTCGCTCGGCGGCGATGCGCTCGCGTCGGGTGAGGTGGACGACCGGCTCGGGAGCGGTGTCGACTTCGGCGGTGCGGGTGGGCGTCACGGGAGCGTGGGGCATGCGTTCGGGGCTGATCCTGGTTCGGCGGGAGTTCGGGGCACGGAGCGCTCGTGGGTCGGGAGCACGAGCGTGGGGCAGGGCTCCCGTTGGTAACGAGCAGGTAACGGGACTGGAGCACGCTAGCAGGACGTACAGCTCCTCGCCAGTCGCGTGCACGTCCGTGCAGGTCGCCCGGAGCGCTCAGCCGCCGAGCACCTCCTGCTCGAGCCGTCTGACGAGTGCCTCGAGTCCGTCGGCCACCGCTGGCGCGGCGAACAGGAAGGACCGGGTCCCGCCCGCGTCCCAGATGCGGACCGTGGCACCGGCCTCGGCCGCGACGACCGCGCCCCCGGCCATGTCCCACGGGTTGATCCCCCGCTCGTAGTAGGCGTCGACGGTCCCGGCGCCCACAGCGCAGCAGTCGAGCGACGCTGCTCCCCCGCGTCGGACGTCCCGCACCTCGCCGATGAGCCCGGCGAGCACGGCGACCTGCTCCCGACGACGGTCCGCCGTGTACCCGAAGCCGGTGGCGACGAGCGTCTCGGCGAGCGACGCCGGCGTCGCCACACGGAGCGGCACCCCGTCGCGGGTCGCCCCGGCGCCGACCGCGCCGCGGAAGACGGTGCCGGTCGCGGGCTGCACCACGATGCCGGCGACGGGCTCCCACGTCGTCGGGTCCGGCTCCCCGCGGACGACGCCGATGCTGACGCCGTACGCGTCGCTGCCGTAGAGGTAGTTGACGGTCCCGTCGATCGGGTCGACCACCCACGTGAAGCCGGAGCTGCCGGTCCCCGAGCCGGACTCCTCGCCGTGGAAGCCGTCGTCGGGACGGTCCTCGGCGATCCGGCGGCGGATCAGCGCTTCGACCTCGCGGTCGGCCGCGGTGACGACGTCGACGATGCTCGACTTGCGGTCGGCGACCTCGACCCCCTCGGCACGACGACGGGCGGCGAGGGCGGCCCCTTCGCGTGCGATCGACTCGGCGAGGTCGGCGAACTGGACTGGGGTGAGCGTGTCGGACACGACCCCAGCATGCCGGAACGCGATGCATGCCGGAACGCGATGCGTGCCGGAACGCGATGCCTGCCGGAACGCGAACGGCCCCGTCCGAGGAGGACGGGGCCGGTTCATCGAGTGGCGAGTGAGGGATTCGAACCCCCGAAGGCTACGCCGGCTGATTTACAGTCAGATCCCTTTGGCCGCTTGGGTAACTCGCCATGTGCGCACCCGGCTCGTGTGATCACCAACCGAAGGCGCTCCAAGAGCATAGCGGATCACCGGGGGTGGTCGTGACCACCGCCCACCGCAGCCGACGTGCCGGACCCGAACCGTGCCTCCCGTCCGCCGTTAGGCTGTCCGGCATGGCAGACAGTTCCTTCGACGTGGTGAGCAAGGTCGACAAGATGGAGGCGGAGAACGCCGTCAACCAGGCAGCCAAGGAGATCGAGCAGCGCTACGACTTCAAGGGCGCCGCGGCCTCGATCGCGTTCAGCGGCGAGGACGTCCTCATCAAGGCGAACTCCGAGGAGCGCGCGAAGGCCGTCCTCGACGTCCTGCAGACCAAGGCGATCAAGCGCAACATCAGCCTGAAGAGCCTGGACGCCGGCGACCCCTTCGCCTCGGGCAAGGAGTACCGCATCGAGGTGAAGTTCAAGAACGGCATCGAGCAGGACGTCGCGAAGAAGATCGGCGCGTTCCTCCGCGCGAACGCCCCGAAGAGCGTGAAGAACCAGATCCAGGGCGACGAGCTGCGCGTCTCCTCGAAGAGCCGTGACGACCTGCAGAACACGATCCAGCTCCTCAAGGGTGAAGAGTTCGACGTGCCGCTGCAGTTCATCAACTTCCGGTAGCGCCGCGCCCCGTGGAGCACTGGCTCAGCGTCGCGATCACCGTCCTCCTGGTCCTGCTGGACCTGGCGATCCGTGTCTTCTCGATCATCTACGTCCCGTACAACCGGAAGCCGCAGACCGCGACCGCCTGGCTCCTCGCGATCTTCCTGATCCCCTACATCGGGTTCATCGTCTTCCTGGTGATCGGGTCGACGAAGCTGCCGAAGGCCCGGCGCGAGAAGCAGACGGAGATCAACGCGTACATCCTCGAGCAGACCGAGGGCATCGAGCGCGTGCGGCGGGACCACCCGTGGCCGCCGTGGCTCGAGAGCATCACGAAGCTCAACCGCGAGCTCGGCGCGATGCCCCTGGTCGGCGGCAACTCCGCGGAGCTCTACCCGGACTCGTACGAGTCGGTGCAGGAGATGACCCGCGCGATCGACCAGTCGCGTCGGTTCGTCCACGTCGAGTTCTACATCGCCACGATCGACGACACGACGCGGCCGTACTTCGAGGCCCTCGCCCGTGCCCAGGCCCGCGGTGTGACGGTGCGGTTCCTCCTGGACCACTGGGCGAGCCGCGGCTACCCGGGCTACAAGGACACGCTCGCGTTCCTCGACCAGGCCGGCATCGAGTGGCACCTCATGCTCCCCCTGCAGCCGCTGCAGGGGAAGTTCCAGCGCCCGGACCTCCGGAACCACCGGAAGATCATGGTCATCGACGGCTCGGTCGCGTTCACCGGGTCGCAGAACCTCATCGACCCGTCCTACGACCTGCCGTCGCACATCGAGAAGGGCATGGTCTACAAGGACCTGTTCGCCCGCTTCGAGGGTCCGGTCGTCGCCGGCCTCAACGCCCTGTTCGTCACCGACTGGTACAGCGAGACGGACGAGCTCCTGCTCCGCGAGAGCGACCCGGTGCAGCGCGCCGACCGCGGGGACGCCCTCGACTGCCAGGTGGTCCCCTCCGGCCCCGGGTTCGACGGCGAGAACAACCTGCGTCTGTTCAACGCGCTGCTCTACTCCGCGCAGGAGAAGGTGTCGATCACGTCCCCGTACTTCGTGCCGGACGACTCGATGCTCTACGCGATCACGACGACGGCGCAGCGCGGGGTCGAGGTCGAGCTGTTCGTCGGCGAGATGGGCGACCACGCGATGACGTGGCACGCGCAGCGCTCCTACTACGAGGAGCTCCTGCGCGCCGGCGTGAAGATCTGGCTGTACCGCGCCCCGACGATCCTGCACGCGAAGCACTTCACGATCGACGACGACGTGTCCGTCATCGGGTCGAGCAACATGGACATGCGGTCGTTCAGCCTGAACCTCGAGGTCTCGGTGATGGTCCGCGGGAGCCGGTTCGTGGACGCGCTGCGCGGTGTGCAGGCCGCCTACAAGGAGGCCTCGTTCGAGCTCACGTTGGACGCGTGGCTCGAACGTCCGCGCCGGTCCCAGGTGCTCGACAACGTCGCGCGGCTGACGGCAGCCCTGCAGTAGGGCCGGCCGGGAGGCACGGTGCGGGTCCGCCCCGCCGGGCCCCTCCGACGTCGATGCGGTTCCGGCACCCTGGGCTGGTCAGCGAGCGTCCGGCACCAGTCGGGTGAGCCGCGCCACGAGCCGCTCGAGCGGGCCGCGTCCCAGGAACGTCCGCCACGTCATCGCGAACAGCACCGAGCCGACGGCGAACCAGCCCCACGCGGTCGCGGACTCAGGGTACTCGGGCAGCGCCGCGATGACGACGAGGTGGCCGGCGTACACGGTCAGCGGCATCGACCCGACCGCCGCGAGCGGGAACGCGACCCGGGCGACCGTCCGACCACGTCCGTCGAACACGAGCGTGCACAGGGCGACGACCGCGACGGCGATCCCGGCCGTCGCCACGACGTCCACGACCGAGGACGAGTGGTCCCGGGGCGACGCGAAGTACTGCGCGAGCACCTGCCCCGGTGTGCTGTCGTCCGGAGCGTACGGCAGCCCCGGGAACGCGTACTCGGCGTCCGCCGGGACCGGGGCGACCAGGTTCCCGACCACGTAGGCGGTGGCGGCGACCAGCGCGCCGGACGCGAGGAGCAGGACCTGCCGGACACGATCCTCCAGTCCGCTCCTGGCGACCGCGAGTCCGACCAAGACGTACGCCAGGAACGTGACCACGGGGTAGACCAGCCCGAGCTGCACCCCGAACATGCCGGCGTCCGCGTAGAGCGGGACGACCGCGAGGGCAGCCACCGGCGACGCGAGCGCACACACCGCGGCGAGCACGAACAGCCACCGTGCGCGCAGCCGCAGGACCGGCACGACGAGCAAGAAGAGCGCCCCGTAGGTCGGCAGGATGACGTAGACGGGCGTGTCGAGCGCCATGAGCAGCAGCCCGATCGCGACCACGACGACCGCGCGGACCGCGAACCGTGCGCGGACCCGGCCGATCGCCGGCGGTCCGGGCGGAGTGGTGCGGCCGCTGGTCAACCCGATCGACACCCCGGCGAGGACCGCGAACAGCGTCGACGGCCGGCCGTTCACGACGGCGGACCACGTCGCGCCGTCGGCCCAGTCGAACGCGTCCGCGACGCCGCCGACGTGCGCGGCCATCATGCCGAGCAGCGCGAGGGCCCGCGCCACGTCGACGCCCTGCAGCCGTCCGGGCGCGACGAGCACGCCCCGCATCGCGGCGGGCGGTGCGGGGCGGGCGGTGGTCATCGCGGTGCGGGGAGCGCGGTGGTCGTCGGGGCGGTCAGCTCGTCGGCTGGTCGACGCGACGGAGCGACACGTCGACCATCTCGTCGCGCGGGACGACCTTGATGCGCTCGCGACCCTCGGCGCCGCCGAGTGCCTGCTCGTGCTCGTCGAGCGCGTGCCAGCCGTCGAGGTCCGTGAACTCCACGCCGCGCTCGCGGAGCAGCGCCGGGACAGCCTCGGGCGACGGGTCGGCCGGGCTCCACCACGACGCCTGGTCGGTGACGATGTGCTGGACGGTCTCCATCGCGTCGGACTTGGTGTGTCCGATGAGCCCGACGGGTCCGCGCTTGATCCAGCCGGTGGCGTAGATGCCGGGGAGCTGGTGGCCGTCGGCATCGAGGACCTGGCCCTCGTGGTTCGGGATGACACCGGTGCGCTCGTCGAACGGCACGCCCGGCAGCGGGGACCCGAAGTATCCGACCGCGCGGTACACGGCCTGCACCGGGAGCTCGCGGACCTCGCCGGTGCCCTCGACCCCGCCGAGACCGTCGGGGCGGGTGCGCTCGTAGCGGATCGCCGTGACGTGGCCGTCCTCGCCGACGAGCTCGAGGGGCTTCGCGTAGAAGTGCAGGTGCAGGCGGCGGCTGGCGGTGCCGGTCTCGCGCTGGCGCCACTGCTCGAGCACGCGGTTCATCACCATGACCTGCTTGTTCGTGGCGATGGCGGTCTTCGAGGCCTCGTCATGGTCGAAGTCTTCGTCGTACACGACCATGTCGACGTCGCGGAGCTCACCGAGCTCGCGGAGCTCGAGCGGCGTGAACTTCACCTGCGCCGGACCGCGGCGGCCGAAGACGTGCACGTCGGTGACGGGGCTGGCCTTGAGGCCGTCGTAGACGTTCGCGGGGATCTCGGTCGGCAGCAGGTCGTCGGCGTGCTTCGCGAGGATGCGGGAGACGTCGAGGGCGACGTTGCCGTTGCCGATCACCGCGACGCTCTCGGCCTCGAGCGGCCAGGTGCGCGGGACGTCCGGGTGCCCGTCGAACCAGCTGACGAAGTCCGCCGCGCCGTAGGAGCCCTCGAGCTCGACGCCGGGGATGTCCAGGTCGGCGTCCTTGATCGCGCCCGTCGAGAAGAGCACCGCATGGTAGTGCTGCTGCAGGTCGTCGAGCGTGATGTCCTCGCCGAACCGCACGTTGCCGAACAGCCGGACGACACCGCGGTCGAGCACGTCTCGCAGCGCGTTCACGATGCCCTTGATGCGGGGGTGGTCCGGTGCGACGCCGTAGCGGACCAGGCCGTACGGCGCCGGCAGCTGCTCGAACAGGTCGATCGAGACGTCGAAGCCGCGGGCCTCCCGCAGCAGGATGTCCGCGGCGTAGATGCCGGCGGGACCGGCGCCGACGATGGCGAGTCGGAGGGTGGTCACTGGTGTCTCCAGTTCGTTCGTGCGGGGTGCTGCCGGGGGTGTCGGCTGGTGTGCCGGCGAGGTCATCGGCTCCGCTCGACGACCGACTCGGCGAAGCGGGTGAGTGCGCGCTTCACGGTGCCGTCGGGCAGCGGGGCGAGGGCCTCGACGGCTTCCTCTGCCCAGCGCACGGCGACGGCGCGCGTGGCGGTGGTCGCCTGGTGCGCCCGGAGCGCGGCGACCGCTGACTGGTACGGCGTGGAGTCGACGGCGTCGTCCGGGGCGTCCTTGACGTCGCGTTCGATGCGGCCGAGCAGCGCGGCGGCCTCGGCGTCGTCACCCGCGAGTCGGCGGAGCTGGAGCAGGGGCAGGGTGTCGACGCCGGCGCGGAGGTCGTTGCCGGCGATCTTGCCGGTCTTGTCCGTCGCGGGCGCCAGGTCGATCACGTCGTCGACGAGCTGGAACGCGACGCCCACCTTCTCGCCGAAGGTGCCGACGGCGTCGAGGTACGCCCGGTCGGCGCCCGAGAACATCACACCGGCTCGGGCCGCGGTGGCGATGAGCGAGCCGGTCTTGTCGCTGAGCACCTGGATGTAGTGCTCGACGGGGTCGTCCTCGGGCTGCGGGCCGGTGGTCTCGTGGAGCTGCCCCATGCAGAGGCGCTGGAAGGTCTCGGCCTGCATCCGGATGCCCTCGGTGCCGAGGTCCGCGGTGATGAGGCTCGCACGGGCGAACAGCAGGTCGCCCGTCAGGATGGCGACGTTGTTGCCGTAGGTCACGTGTGCCGCGGGGACACCGCGGCGCACCGGGGCCTCGTCCATGACGTCGTCGTGGTAGAGCGACGCGAGGTGCGTGGTCTCGATGCTCACCGCGGCCTTGACCACGGCGTCCGTCACACCCTGGCCGAGCTGCGCGATGAGGAGCGTCAGCGTCGGACGGATCCGCTTGCCACCGGCCGACAGCAGGTAGCGGCTCGTCGTGTCGGCGAGGGTGTCGGTGGACCGCATCGCGACCTCGAGCTGCTCCTCGACGAGCTCGAGACCGTCGTCGACGGCGGTGATGAAGCGGCGCTCCGACGGCGTGGCGAAGAGTCGCTCGCCGATGCCCAACGACGCGCGGAGACTCGGTGCGCGACGTGCGACCGGGACGCTCGGGTTCAAGTGCTGCTCCGTGTTCGGGGGTGGGGGCCGTCAGGCGTCCGTGCCGGGCTGCTCGGCGCCGGGGTCGACCACGCTGGGCTGCTCGCCCGTGTGCTGGTGCTCCCGACGGGCCTTGGCACGGCGGGCCACCGACTCGCGGACGGTGCCGGCGACGGGCTTCCGGCCGCGGTGCAGCGCGACGATGCCGGCGGTCAGGTTGCGGTGCGCGACCATCGTGAAGCCGACGCCGCGCAGCCACTGGCTGAGGACCTGCTGATCGGGCCAGGCCTCGATGGACTCGGCGAGGTAGCGGTAGGCGGCCGGGTTGCTGCTCGACAGCCGCGCGATGCCTGGGAGCACGCGCTTGAGGTAGGCGCCGTAGCCGAAGCGCAGCAGCGCCATCGGCGGGGTGGAGAACTCGCAGATCACGACGCGACCGCCGGGCTTGAGCACCCGGAGCATCTCGGTGATGGCCTGCATCGGGTCGTTCACGTTGCGGAGGCCGAACGAGATCGTCACGGCGTCGAACGAGTCGTCGTCGAAGGGCAGCTGCTCGGCGTCGCCCTCGACGAAGGTGATCTCGGGGTGGCGCTCACGCCCGACGGCGATCATGCCCGCGGACAGGTCGAGCGCGGTGACCTCGGCACCCTTCTTGGCGAGGGCAGCAGCGCTCGTGCCCGTGCCCGCGGCGATGTCGAGGACGCGCTCCCCCGGCTGCGGGTCGACCGCACGGACCGTCGCGACGCGCCACAGCGGGGCGTTGCCCGCGGACAGGATGTCGTTCGTGAGGTCGTACTTCGCGGCGACGTCGTCGAACATGGCCGCCACTTCAGCCGGCTGCTTGCTCAGGTCCGCTCTGCTCACCGCACCATCCTAGAGGTCGCGCCCGAGGGTGTCCCCGACGCCGGGCCGGGGCCCGTGCACCCCGTCCGCGCGTACGATCGGTGCGTGACCCGAACCACCACGGCGGCTCCCACGCTCACGGTCTCGACCCGCATCCTCGACGATCCCGGCGACGTGCTGCGGCACACCCTGCGGGACGCTCCGCTCGCGTTCGTGCGGGGCGGCGACGGCATCGTCGGGATCGGCGAGGCCCTGCGCTTCGAGTTCTCCGGACCGGACCGGATGCGCGACGCCGCCGCGGTCTGGCGGGACGTCGTCGGCAGCGCCGTGGTCGACGACCCGGTGCAGCTCCGCGGGACCGGGCTCGTGGCGTTCGGCTCCTTCACCTTCGCGGACGACTCCGCCGAGCGCAGCGTGCTGGTCGTCCCCCGGGTGGTCATCGGCAAGCGCCGCGGCAAGGCATGGCTCACCGCCGTCGACACGACCCCGGACCCGGCTCCGCTCGCGTTCACCCGGACCTCGGTCCCGGTGCCCGCCGTGGGTTGGCACGTCTCGGTCGCCTTCGGCCCCGGCCGGGTCGACGAGGACACCTACGCCGCGAACGTCGCCGAGGCCGTCCGCCGGATCACCGCGGGCCGCGCCGAGAAGGTCGTGCTCGCGCGCGACCTCGTCGGGACCCTGCCGGACGGCGCCGACCGCCGGGCGATCCTGCTCGACCTCGCCGCCGCCTACCCGCAGTGCGTCACCTTCGCCGTGGACGGGCTCGTCGGAGCCACGCCCGAGACGCTCGCCCGGACGGACGGCACCGAGCTGTCCGCTCGGGTGCTCGCCGGCAGCGCCGCACGCGGGACCGACCCGGTGTCCGACCGCGCCGCCGCCGAGGCCCTGGCGTCGAGTGGGAAGGACGTCGAGGAGCACGGCTTCGCGATCGCGAGCCTGCTGGCGGCGCTCCGACCGATCGCCACCGACCTGCGGGCCGACCCGGAGCCGTTCCGGCTGCAGCTGCCGAACCTCTGGCACCTCGCGACCGACGTGCGCGCGACGCTCCCCGCCGGGACGACCTCGCTCGACGTCGCCGACGCGCTGCACCCGACGGCCGCGGTCGCCGGGACGCCGACCGACGTGGCCGTGCGGCTCGTCGCCGAGCTCGAGGGCGTCGACCGGGGCCGCTACGCCGGACCCGTCGGCTGGCTCGGGGCTAACGGCGACGGCGAGTGGATGCTCGCGCTCCGCAGCGCTCGCATCGAGGACGACGGGACCGTACGCGCCTGGGCCGGCGCCGGCATCGTCGCCGGCTCCGACCCGGCGCGCGAGGTCGCCGAGACGGCGCTCAAGTTCCGCCCGGTGCGCGACGCCCTGGCCTGAGCGCGGCGGCGGGGAGACCGATCCGCGCGTCGGGTGCCGATCCGCGCATTGAAGACCGATCCGCGCGTGGGCAGTCGTTCCTTCCGGCCTCCGACGCGCGGATCGGCTTCCCATGTCGGGTGCGATGGGCAGGAACGTCACCCGCGTGACCGCCCCCGGACGGGAGGATCGTGGCGGGCCCGCACCGTGCCTCCCGTCCGGTGCCACCCGGCCACACGGCGGACGCGAGACGCCCGCGTCCGCGCGAGACGCACCGCCACACGCGAGACGCCCCCGGATCCGGCGGCGTCTCGACGCGACCGGTCCGTCTCGACGAGACGAGACGAAAGCGCACGAGCGGGTGCCAGCCCGTCAGCCCAGCGGCACCTCGACGACCAGCCGCTCCGCAGGGTCGGTGAGCACAGCCTCGAGGTCACCCCACGTCGCCGCCCGCCGGTACGACCACCCGAGCCCGGTCACCACGCGCTCGACGTCCACCTGCTGCGGCGTCGTCATCATCCGGCGCATGTCCTGCTCGGGCGTGGTCGCGGCGACCTCGAGCCCGCGGAAGATCGCGCCCCCGCCGTCGTTCCCGACCACGACCTGCACGCGGTGCCGCCGCTCCTCGGTCCCGGTGACGAACGCGCCGAGGTCGTGCAGGAACGTCAGGTCCCCCACGAGCACCCGCGTCGTGCCGATCGAGTCCGGTGACCGGTCCAGCGCCGCCGCGATCCCGAGCGCCGTCGACACCGTGCCGTCGATGCCCGCGAGCCCGCGGTTGGCGTGCACCCGGAGCTTCTTGCCGGCGACGTGCGCGTCCGCGACCCGGATGAGCTGCGAGGCGCCGAGCACGAGCCGGTCGTGCGGCCACGTCGCACCCCAGACCGCCTCGACGAGCATCTCGCGGTCGACCGCGCGGCGGCGCAGCGCGACCTCGTCGCGCAGGAATCGGTTGCGCTCGGTCCGGTCGGCGGACCGCTTGGCGTCCAGGTCCGGACCGGCGTCGCCGTCGCCGAGGAGCGCGCGGCTCGTCGCCACCCAGCGCCCCACCCACGCCCGGTGTGCCGGGGTGGTCCGGCCCGTCACGCGGACGTCGGACACGAAGGTGGTCTCGGCGGACGGACGGGAGGCACGGGCCGGGTCGTACGGGTCGGCCCCCGGTCCGCGGACCACGACCGTCTCGACGTCGTCGCGCTGCAGGAGCGCGGGGACCTCGCGGCTGAGCGTGGGGTGGCCGAGCACGACCGCGCGGCGGACCGCACCACCGAAGTCGGCGTCGCGGAGCAGGTCGCGGTAGGCGACGACGAGGTTCCGCCCGAAGCGCGCTCCGCTCGACACCTCGGCCAGCAGCGGCGCACCGAGCTCCCACGCGATCCGCTCGGCGTCCTCGCCGGCGTCGTGTCCTGCGACGACGACGGTCCCGGGGACCTCGTCGGGCGCGAGCTCCGCGACGGGCAGGTCCGTGTGCACCCGGCGCCGGGCGTGCTCGAGGTCGACCTCGTCGTCGGCGACGCCCTGGACGTCCTCGGCGCGGAGCCCCGCGGACAGCGGCTCGCGGAAGGCCACGTTGAGCTGGACCGGACCCGGCTGGCCGGCGTGGCCGGCGGCGACGGCGACGGCCTCGCGCGCGAGGGACCGGACGGCGTCCTGGTCGACCCCACCCGCGGTCGGCGCCTGCACGTCCCGCACGAAGGCGACCGCAGGGCCGAACAGCCCGGGCTGCACGGTCGTCTGGTTGCTGCCGATGCCGCGGAGCTCGTCCGGACGGTCGGCGCTGAGCACGACCATCGGTACACCGGAGTGGTGCGCCTCGAGCACGGCGGGGTGCAGGTTCGCGACGGCGGTGCCCGAGGTCGTCACGACCGCGGCGGGCCGGCCGCTCTCGACGGCGAGCCCGAGGGCGAAGAACCCGGCGGTGCGCTCGTCGAGCCGGACGTGCACCGTGACCCCGCCGGCCCGTTCGAGGGCGACGGCGGCGAGGGCGAGGGCCTGCGAGCGTGAACCCGGACTGACGACGACGTCGGTGACGCCGGCGCGCGCGAGGGCGCTGAGGAGCGCGAGGGCGAAGTCGGTCGCCGGGCTGCCGGATCCCGTGGCGCCGTCAGCGATCGGCGGGGCCGTCGTCGTCACGCTCGTGGAACTGTTCTTCGAGGTCTCGGAGGGTCTCGTCGTCCTGGTCCTTGTCCGTGCGGTGGGGCTCGGGAGCACGGGGGCCGCCGAGGAAGTCCGGGTCGTCTTCGGGTCCACGGTAGCGGGGGCCCGGGCCGCTGGCCGTCGGTGCCCGGCCGAGCAGGAACCACAGCACGGCGCCGAGGACGGGCAGGACGAGCACGAGGAGGATCCACCAGCCCTTGCGGAGCGACCGGATGCGCTGCCGGGGCATGGTCGCGCAGTCGATGACCGCGTAGACCGTGAAGGCCACGGCGGCGACGACGACGATCAACCACAGACGGACCATGGACGGAGTCTAGGTTCGGCGCCTGGGATGCGCCTGCCCGTCAGCCGCCGTGCGCCGTGGGGTCCGTAGACTCGTCGGGTGAAAGCGTGGCTCGTCTACACCCTGGCCCGGCTCGGCATCTTCGCCGTGGCCCTCGTCGTCCTGTTCGTGATCGGTCTGCCCTGGTACTGGGCGACGATCGGTGCGGCGCTCATCGGCCTGCTCGTCTCGTACATCGCGCTCCCGGGACTGCGCGGCCAGGTCACCTCGAGCCTCGCGTCCCGTCGGACCCGCAAGGAGCACGACGCGGACAGCGACTTCGAGGACGACTTCGTCGACGCCGCCGACTCCGACTCCCCCGCGCCGCGTCCGGTGTCCGATGCCGAGCGGCACGAGGTCCGTCGGGAGTCCGGCGAGGAGTGACTCGCCGCCACCGGCCGGGCCCGGCGCCGCTCGGGCCTGACCGCCCCAGCGGCCGCTACGGCTGGACGGCGAGCGTGACGCCGAGCACGACGCCGTAGGCCAGCGACGCGAAGGACGACAGCTGGAGCGCGGTGATGAGCTCCCGCGGCTTCCGCGACGACACCCCGATCGCCAGCGCCGGCAGGGCCAGCAGCAGCGAGAAGTACGCGAAGCCGGTCCGGAAGTACAGCAGCGTGAACCAGAGCAGCGCGACGTAGGGCAGCAGCAGGAACAGCGCGAAGAGCACGCGGGCCACCGGACGGCCGACGACGACCGCGAGGGTGCGCTTGCCCGCCTGCTGGTCCTCGTCGATGTCGCGGATGTTGTTCACCATGAGGACCGCGCACGCGAACAGGCCCGCGGCGACGGCGGCCGCCCAGCCGCTCGTCGTGACGGCACGGATCTGCACGAACTCGGTACCGAGCACGGCGACGAGCCCGAAGAACACGAAGACGAACACCTCGCCGAGGGCGTTGTACCCGTAGGGCCGCTTGCCCCCGGTGTAGAACCAGGCCGCGACGATCGCGGCGGCGCCCACGAGCAGCAGCCACCACAGCCCGGTGAGCACGACGATGACGAGACCCGCGACCGCGGCCAGGCCGAAGAACGTCAGCGCGACGGTGAGCACCGTGCGCGGCTTCGCGAGCCCGGCCCCGGTCAGACGTGCGGGTCCGACGCGGAACTCGTCGGTGCCCCGGACACCGTCCGAGTAGTCGTTGCTGTAGTTCACGCCGATCTGCAGGAACAGCGCGACCGCGAGGGCGAGCAGCGCCACGACGAGGTGGTGGTCCTTCGCCAGGTACGCGCCGAAGTCGCCGGGTTCGCCGCTGTCGACGAACGCGACGCCGGTTCCCAGGACGACTGGGACGACACCGAGCGTCAGGGTGCGCAGGCGCGCCCCGCCGATCCAGTCGCGTGCGGTCGCGCGCCGCTTCGTGCGCTGCGGCGCAGCGGCCTTCGCGGGGTTGCCGCTGCGGCGCTTCGCCGGGGTCGTGTTCTTCGTACGTGCCACGGCCGACCATCGTACCGACGTCGACCGGGAGGCACGGCGCACCTCCCCCACGCCGGTCCGGTCCGTCAGGTGGCCCGGCCCGTCAGGACGGGGGTCCGTCAGCTGGCGGGGTCGGCGAGCGCCCGCACCGCCCGGCGGTCCGGCTTGCCCGACGCGAGCATCGGCACGCGGTCCACGACGACCACGTCGGCGGGCCGGGCGGCCCGGCCGAGGGCGTCGCCGACGACGGCGCGCACGGTGGCCAGGTCGAGCGACCGCTCCGTCACGACGACGGGCACCTCGCCCCACTCCGCGGACGCGCGGCGCGTCACCACCGCGCTCTCCTGTCCGGCGATGCCGCGCACGATCCGTTCGACCGCACCGAGCGGGACCTTCTCACCACCGGAGATCACGACGTCGTCGAGCCGCCCGAGCACGCGGACGCGGCCGTCCTCGACCTGCCCGGCATCGCCCGTCCGGTACCAGCGGAGGCCGTCGCGCTCCGTGAAGGTGCGCGCCGTCCGCTCGTCGTCGCCGAGGTACCCCTCGGCGAGCACCGGCCCGGCGAGCAGCAGCTCCCCGTCGTCGACCGCGGCCCGCACCGGCCCGAGGGGAACGCCGTCGTACACGCAGCCGCCGCTCGTCTCGCTCGCGCCGTAGGTCGTGACGACACGGACGCCGGCGGCACGGGCACGCTCGCGGAGGGGCACCGGGGTTGCCTGCCCGCCGACGAGCACAGCGTCGAGCGTCGCCGCGGCCGCGGTCGCCCGGGGGTCGTCGAGCACCCGCGCCAGCTGCACCGGGACGAGCGAGGTGTAGCGTCGCGGGTCGGCCGGACCGACGTCGAGCCGGTCCACCGCGTCCGCGAAGGCCGCGGGGTCGAAGTGGCCGACGGGCAGCACGACCGGGGTCGTCCCGGCGGTGATCGACCGCGTCAGGACGTTGAGGCCGGCGATGTAGTGCGTCGGCAACGCGAGGAGCCACGCGCCCGGTCCGCCGAGGGCCGCGTCCGCGGCCGCCGCACCCGCGAGGACGGCGTCGGACGACAGCGCCACCCGCTTGCCGGTCCCCGTCGAGCCGCTCGTCTCGACGACCAGGGCGACCCGCTGCTCGACGTGGGACGGTGGTGCGGTCGGCAGGGCCGGGGCGTCCTCCGCGACGGGGAGCAGCGCGGGGCCGCCGGCGAGCGCTGCCTCCAGGCCGCGCAGCACGGCCGACGGGTCGGACGCCCCCAGCGCGACCAGCGGGCGGGCCATCAGAAGTGCCAGGGGAAGGCGGTCCAGTCGGGCTCGCGCTTCTGCAGGAACGAGTCGCGGCCCTCGACCGCCTCGTCAGTGCCGTAGGCGAGGCGCGTGGCCTCGCCCGCGAAGACCTGCTGGCCGACCATCCCGTCGTCCACCGCGTTGAAGGCGTACTTGAGCATCCGGATCGCGGTCGGCGACTTGCCCAGGATCGTCTCGCCCCACGCGATGGCCTCGCGCTCCAGGTCGGCGTGCGGCACCACCTTGTTCACCGCACCCATCTCGTGGGCGCGCTGGGCGGAGTACTCCTCGGCGAGGAAGAAGACCTCGCGCGCGAGCTTCTGGCCGATCTGGCGGGCGTAGTAGGCGCTGCCGTACCCGCCGTCGAACGAGCCGACGTCGGCGTCGGTCTGCTTGAACTTCCCGTGCTCGGCGCTCGCGATCGTCAGGTCGCAGATCGCGTGCAGCGAGTGCCCGCCGCCGGCCGCCCAGCCCGGGACGACCGCGATGACGACCTTCGGCATCATGCGGATGAGACGCTGCACCTCGAGGATGTGCAGGCGGCCCATCGACGCCTGCGCCGCGGCGGGGTCGACGCCCTCGGGCGGGGCACCCTCGTCGCCGACGTACTGGTAGCCGCTTCGTCCACGGATGCGCTGGTCGCCGCCGGAGCAGAACGCCCACCCGCCGTCCTTCGGGCTCGGGCCGTTGCCGGTGAGCAGGACGACGCCGACGCGGGGGTCCTGGCGGGCGTCGTCGAGGGCGCGGTACAGCTCGTCGACCGTGCGGGGACGGAAGGCGTTCCGGACCTCGGGTCGGTCGAAGGCGACGCGGACGATGCCCTGCGACACGTGCTTGTGGTACGTGATGTCGGTGAAGTGCTCCGCGACCGGAGCCGCGGTCCAGACGTCGGGGTCGAACAGGTCGGAGACGGGGGCGGGCATGCCTCCACCGTATCGCCGGAGCCCGGGCGGGCGGTCGTGCTCGTGCTGGTGGTGCGTCGGGCCGCGTCGTGGTCGTGGTGCGTCGTGCTCGTGGTGCGTCGTGCTCGTGGTGCGTCGTGCTCGTGGTGCGTCGGGCCGGTCACATGGTGGTGAGCGCTTCGGGCGCCACCACCACCAGCAGGACGATGAGGATCACCGGGTTCGCGAAGAACGCCAGGACGACCCCGATCGCGCCGTACCAGCGGCCGAACGACCCGACCGCGGCGACGAAGCCGAGCACCGCGGCGATCAGCGTCAGGAACACCACGACGAAGCAGATGCCGAACGCGAAGGTGGTGTCGCCGCCCATGAACACCGCGAAGGCGCTGGCGTCCACCGCAGCCGAGACGATCGCGAGGCCGAGGGCGATCTTGCCGGCCATCGGGTTCTTGCGCCGGCGGGCCCGCTGCGCGAGGGTCCGGGCGTCGACGGTGTTGCGCTGCATGAGGCGCTCGAAGTCGCTCGTGCCGCTCCCGGCCGGACGGGCGCCCACCCGCTGGTTCGCGGTCCCGCGGGCCTGCTTGCCCTGCGCGGCTCGGAGCTGCTTGTCCGGCGCCGTGCGGACCTGCTTGTCCTGCGTCGTGCGGACCTGCTTGTCCTGCGTCGTGCGGGTCGGTGCGGGGGCGGATCGCCGCTGCGCGCTCGTCGCGGGCGCGGCCGCTCGCTGCGCGCGCTGCTGCGGTTCCGGCGGCACCGGCCCTCCATTCGTCACAGGGTGCGTCGCGGTCATCGCCGCGACGTCGTCCACGTGCACGCGGTCGGTCACGTGGTGCACGTGCGTCGGCGCTGGCCGACCGTCGCATGCTAATGGCCGGCCCTGGCGGTCCGCTCCGAGGAACCGGCGGACGCGCTGGACGTGTCCGGACCGTGACCTGCGGCGGGGCCCGAGCGCGCTCGCAGTCCCTGCGGGAGGATGGAGCGTGCTCCCCGACCTCGCCGACCTGACCGCCGACGCCCACGTCGTCGCCCTGCCGATGCGGGTGCGCTTCCGCGGCATCACCACCCGCGAGGCCCTCGTGCTCCGCGGCCCCGTCGGTTGGACCGAGTTCTCGCCGTTCGTCGAGTACGACGACGCCGAGGCCACCGCGTGGCTCCGCGCGGCGATCGACTTCGGCTGGAGCGACCACGAGCCGGCGGCCGACTCCGTCCCGGTGAACGCCACCGTCCCGGCCGTTCCCGCCGACCGCGTCGCCGAGGTCCTCGCCCGCTACCCCGGGTGCACGACCGCGAAGGTGAAGGTCGCCGAACCCGGGACGACCTTGGAGGACGACGTCGCCCGGGTCGCCGCGGTCCGTCGTGTGATGGGTCCGGACGCCGCCGTCCGGGTCGATGCGAACGGCCTGTGGACCTTCGACCAGGCTGTCCGGGCGCTCGAGCACCTCGCACCCCTCGACCTGCAGTACGCCGAACAGCCGGTCCGGACCGTCCCCGAGCTCGCCGACCTCCGCCGCCGGACCTCCGGGCTCGGGGTCGCGATCGCCGCCGACGAGAGCGTCCGTCGCGCCGCCGATCCCCTCGCGGTGGCACGGGCCGGCGCTGCCGACGTCCTGGTCGTGAAGGCGCAGCCGCTCGGGGGCGTGACCGCTGCGCAGCGGGTCGTCGCGGAGGCCGGACTGCCCTGCGTGGTGTCCAGCGCGCTCGACACCTCTGTCGGGCTCGGGATGGGGGCGTTCCTCGCGGCTGTGGCGATGTCCCCGGGCTACGCCGCCGGCCTCGGCACGGCGGCGATGTTCGAGGCCGACGTGACCGCGACTCCGCTCCTGCCGGTCGGCGGGCGCGTCGCCGTCCGGCGGGCCGAGGTGTCGGTCGAGCTGCTCGAGCGGCACGCCGCGGCCCCGGAGCGCCGGGCGTGGTGGCTCGGCCGGCTCCGGCGGACGCACGCCCTGCTCGCCGCGGCCTGACCCGCGGGCGGCGGCGCGTGCGCCCTTGTGGCGCGCCGAGCGGGCGCCGAGCGGGCCACATCTGGGCCGCTCGACGTCGCCCGGCGACGGAATGCGCCCGCGCGGCGAACGCGCGCGGCGTGTCCTGCCC
>NZ_CP054593.1:1253062-1342445 GCF_013347165.1 Curtobacterium sp. Csp2 | reverse complement strand
GTGCGCGCCGTCCGCTCGTCGTCGCCGAGGTACCCCTCGGCGAGCACCGGCCCGGCGAGCAGCAGCTCCCCGTCGTCGACCGCGGCCCGCACCGGCCCGAGGGGAACGCCGTCGTACACGCAGCCGCCGCTCGTCTCGCTCGCGCCGTAGGTCGTGACGACACGGACGCCGGCGGCACGGGCACGCTCGCGGAGGGGCACCGGGGTTGCCTGCCCGCCGACGAGCACAGCGTCGAGCGTCGCCGCGGCCGCGGTCGCCCGGGGGTCGTCGAGCACCCGCGCCAGCTGCACCGGGACGAGCGAGGTGTAGCGTCGCGGGTCGGCCGGACCGACGTCGAGCCGGTCCACCGCGTCCGCGAAGGCCGCGGGGTCGAAGTGGCCGACGGGCAGCACGACCGGGGTCGTCCCGGCGGTGATCGACCGCGTCAGGACGTTGAGGCCGGCGATGTAGTGCGTCGGCAACGCGAGGAGCCACGCGCCCGGTCCGCCGAGGGCCGCGTCCGCGGCCGCCGCACCCGCGAGGACGGCGTCGGACGACAGCGCCACCCGCTTGCCGGTCCCCGTCGAGCCGCTCGTCTCGACGACCAGGGCGACCCGCTGCTCGACGTGGGACGGTGGTGCGGTCGGCAGGGCCGGGGCGTCCTCCGCGACGGGGAGCAGCGCGGGGCCGCCGGCGAGCGCTGCCTCCAGGCCGCGCAGCACGGCCGACGGGTCGGACGCCCCCAGCGCGACCAGCGGGCGGGCCATCAGAAGTGCCAGGGGAAGGCGGTCCAGTCGGGCTCGCGCTTCTGCAGGAACGAGTCGCGGCCCTCGACCGCCTCGTCAGTGCCGTAGGCGAGGCGCGTGGCCTCGCCCGCGAAGACCTGCTGGCCGACCATCCCGTCGTCCACCGCGTTGAAGGCGTACTTGAGCATCCGGATCGCGGTCGGCGACTTGCCCAGGATCGTCTCGCCCCACGCGATGGCCTCGCGCTCCAGGTCGGCGTGCGGCACCACCTTGTTCACCGCACCCATCTCGTGGGCGCGCTGGGCGGAGTACTCCTCGGCGAGGAAGAAGACCTCGCGCGCGAGCTTCTGGCCGATCTGGCGGGCGTAGTAGGCGCTGCCGTACCCGCCGTCGAACGAGCCGACGTCGGCGTCGGTCTGCTTGAACTTCCCGTGCTCGGCGCTCGCGATCGTCAGGTCGCAGATCGCGTGCAGCGAGTGCCCGCCGCCGGCCGCCCAGCCCGGGACGACCGCGATGACGACCTTCGGCATCATGCGGATGAGACGCTGCACCTCGAGGATGTGCAGGCGGCCCATCGACGCCTGCGCCGCGGCGGGGTCGACGCCCTCGGGCGGGGCACCCTCGTCGCCGACGTACTGGTAGCCGCTTCGTCCACGGATGCGCTGGTCGCCGCCGGAGCAGAACGCCCACCCGCCGTCCTTCGGGCTCGGGCCGTTGCCGGTGAGCAGGACGACGCCGACGCGGGGGTCCTGGCGGGCGTCGTCGAGGGCGCGGTACAGCTCGTCGACCGTGCGGGGACGGAAGGCGTTCCGGACCTCGGGTCGGTCGAAGGCGACGCGGACGATGCCCTGCGACACGTGCTTGTGGTACGTGATGTCGGTGAAGTGCTCCGCGACCGGAGCCGCGGTCCAGACGTCGGGGTCGAACAGGTCGGAGACGGGGGCGGGCATGCCTCCACCGTATCGCCGGAGCCCGGGCGGGCGGTCGTGCTCGTGCTGGTGGTGCGTCGGGCCGCGTCGTGGTCGTGGTGCGTCGTGCTCGTGGTGCGTCGTGCTCGTGGTGCGTCGTGCTCGTGGTGCGTCGGGCCGGTCACATGGTGGTGAGCGCTTCGGGCGCCACCACCACCAGCAGGACGATGAGGATCACCGGGTTCGCGAAGAACGCCAGGACGACCCCGATCGCGCCGTACCAGCGGCCGAACGACCCGACCGCGGCGACGAAGCCGAGCACCGCGGCGATCAGCGTCAGGAACACCACGACGAAGCAGATGCCGAACGCGAAGGTGGTGTCGCCGCCCATGAACACCGCGAAGGCGCTGGCGTCCACCGCAGCCGAGACGATCGCGAGGCCGAGGGCGATCTTGCCGGCCATCGGGTTCTTGCGCCGGCGGGCCCGCTGCGCGAGGGTCCGGGCGTCGACGGTGTTGCGCTGCATGAGGCGCTCGAAGTCGCTCGTGCCGCTCCCGGCCGGACGGGCGCCCACCCGCTGGTTCGCGGTCCCGCGGGCCTGCTTGCCCTGCGCGGCTCGGAGCTGCTTGTCCGGCGCCGTGCGGACCTGCTTGTCCTGCGTCGTGCGGACCTGCTTGTCCTGCGTCGTGCGGGTCGGTGCGGGGGCGGATCGCCGCTGCGCGCTCGTCGCGGGCGCGGCCGCTCGCTGCGCGCGCTGCTGCGGTTCCGGCGGCACCGGCCCTCCATTCGTCACAGGGTGCGTCGCGGTCATCGCCGCGACGTCGTCCACGTGCACGCGGTCGGTCACGTGGTGCACGTGCGTCGGCGCTGGCCGACCGTCGCATGCTAATGGCCGGCCCTGGCGGTCCGCTCCGAGGAACCGGCGGACGCGCTGGACGTGTCCGGACCGTGACCTGCGGCGGGGCCCGAGCGCGCTCGCAGTCCCTGCGGGAGGATGGAGCGTGCTCCCCGACCTCGCCGACCTGACCGCCGACGCCCACGTCGTCGCCCTGCCGATGCGGGTGCGCTTCCGCGGCATCACCACCCGCGAGGCCCTCGTGCTCCGCGGCCCCGTCGGTTGGACCGAGTTCTCGCCGTTCGTCGAGTACGACGACGCCGAGGCCACCGCGTGGCTCCGCGCGGCGATCGACTTCGGCTGGAGCGACCACGAGCCGGCGGCCGACTCCGTCCCGGTGAACGCCACCGTCCCGGCCGTTCCCGCCGACCGCGTCGCCGAGGTCCTCGCCCGCTACCCCGGGTGCACGACCGCGAAGGTGAAGGTCGCCGAACCCGGGACGACCTTGGAGGACGACGTCGCCCGGGTCGCCGCGGTCCGTCGTGTGATGGGTCCGGACGCCGCCGTCCGGGTCGATGCGAACGGCCTGTGGACCTTCGACCAGGCTGTCCGGGCGCTCGAGCACCTCGCACCCCTCGACCTGCAGTACGCCGAACAGCCGGTCCGGACCGTCCCCGAGCTCGCCGACCTCCGCCGCCGGACCTCCGGGCTCGGGGTCGCGATCGCCGCCGACGAGAGCGTCCGTCGCGCCGCCGATCCCCTCGCGGTGGCACGGGCCGGCGCTGCCGACGTCCTGGTCGTGAAGGCGCAGCCGCTCGGGGGCGTGACCGCTGCGCAGCGGGTCGTCGCGGAGGCCGGACTGCCCTGCGTGGTGTCCAGCGCGCTCGACACCTCTGTCGGGCTCGGGATGGGGGCGTTCCTCGCGGCTGTGGCGATGTCCCCGGGCTACGCCGCCGGCCTCGGCACGGCGGCGATGTTCGAGGCCGACGTGACCGCGACTCCGCTCCTGCCGGTCGGCGGGCGCGTCGCCGTCCGGCGGGCCGAGGTGTCGGTCGAGCTGCTCGAGCGGCACGCCGCGGCCCCGGAGCGCCGGGCGTGGTGGCTCGGCCGGCTCCGGCGGACGCACGCCCTGCTCGCCGCGGCCTGACCCGCGGGCGGCGGCGCGTGCGCCCTTGTGGCGCGCCGAGCGGGCGCCGAGCGGGCAGGACACGCCGCGCGCGTTCGCCGCGCGGGCGCATTCCGTCGCCGGGCGACGTCGAGCGGCCCAGATGTGGCCCGCTCGAGCGCACCCGAGTCCGCGCGAGCACGCGACCGCCGGGCAGCACCCGCAACGGACAGGAGGCGCGGTGCCAGCCGGCACCGCGCCTCCCGTCCGTCACGGATCCTGGTCCGTCACAGCACCCGACGGCTCACAGGCCCGAGTAGCTGTGCAGCCCCTTGAAGAACACGTTCACGACGGCGAAGTTGAACATCACCGCGGCGAACCCGATGAGCGCCAGCCAGGACGAGCGCGCCCCGCGCCAGCCGCGCGTCGCACGGGCGTGGATGTACCCGGCGTAGAGGGTCCAGATGATGAAGGTCCAGACCTCCTTCGTGTCCCAGCCCCAGTAGCGGCCCCACGCTCGCTCGGCCCAGATGGCACCGGCGATCAGCGTGAAGGTCCAGAGGACGAAGCCGACCAGGATGACCCGGTAGCTCAGGACCTCGAGCCGGTCGGCGTCCGGCAGGGTCTCCATGAACCGCAGCTTGGTCGCGAGACCGCGGCTCTGTCGGGACGTCTGCACGAGCTGCGCCACCGCGAGCCCGGCGCCGAGGGCGAAGAACCCGGTCCCGGCGATCGCCACGAACACGTGGATGACGAGCCAGTACGACTCGAGCGCCGGCACGAGCGGCCGGACGGGCACGTAGTAGTTCACCGTGGCGATGCCGAGCAGGATGATCGTCAGGCCGCTGATGAAGACACCGAGGAACTTCAGGTTCTGCCAGAACTGCACGAGCAGGAAGATCAGCGTGATGAGCGCCGTGCCCGTGAGCGAGAACTCGAACATGTTGCCCCACGGCACACGGTCGGCCGCGATGCCCCGGAGGACGACCGCCCCGACGTGCAGCACGAGCGCGAGGATCGTCACGGCCATGCCGACGCGCTCGAACTTCGTGCCGCGGTCCGACCGACCAGCCGACTCGGCGACCTTCTCGAGCACGACCGTGCCGCCCTGGACGGTGGCGACCGTCCGCTCGGCCGCCGCGGTGGACGCCCCGGCAGCGGCGGCGGTGACCTCACCCGAGCGCTTCGCCATGTCCAGTGCGAACGCGATGAACGCGATGACGTACACGGCGATCGCCGAGTAGGTCAGCACGACCGAGTAGGTCGCGAGGTTGGTCGTCATGTCCGGGTTCACGCAGGGATCCTAACTCCGAGGTCCGACAGGTGGCGTCGAGCGATGTCCGCGACCGCTCGTTCGAGGTTGGGGTCCTCGCCGCGGGCGAGCCCGGCGTACTCCAGGTCGTACTCGCCGTGTTCCGCACCGCGACGCGGGACCGCCTTCACCCACACACGTCGGCGCGGGACGAACAGCGAGGTGAGCAGACCGAGCACCGCGAGCACCGCGAAGCCGGCGACGAAGAGCTGCGACGGGTCGTGGTGCACGTCGAGGGACACGTAGCGCTTGACGCCGTCGAACGTGATCGAGCCTGTGCCGTCGGGGAGCTCCTTCGACTGCCCGGGCTTCAGCTCGATGCTCGCCGCCTTCGACTGGCGTCCGGCGATCTGCTCGAGCCCACTCGTGTCGAGCGAGTAGACGCTCTGCGGCACGCCGCTGTCGAGCCCGAGGTCGCCGCGGTAGACCTGCAGCGTCAGCAGCGGGTTCTGCGCGTCCGGGTAGGCGCTCGCGAACGCACCGGAGCCGAGCTTCGACGCCGTCGGGTAGAAGAACCCGACCATGCCGAGCTGCGACGGCTTCGCGTCCGGGACCTTGATGACGCCGGTGGACGTGTAGTTCGCGTCCTCGGGCAGGAACGGCACGACGTCCTTGAACGCCACGTTCCCGTCGCCGTCGCGCACCGTCACCTGCATCGCGTAGCCGTTGCCGAGCAGGTACACGTTGGTGCCGCCGATGGACAGCGGCTCGTTGACGCCGAGGCGCTCCGTGCGCTCCTGGCCGTCCTTCTGACGTGCGGTGATCGTCGCCGAGTAGTCGAGCGCCTGGCCGAGGGCGTCGAGGTTGCGCTCCTCGTACGTCGTCGTGAACTTGTCGAGCGTCAGGTTGTAGCCCTGCAGGTCGGACTGGGTGAACCAGCGACCCGGGTTGAACGAGTCGTAGGAGCCGAGGACGTTCGAGAACGTCTGGCCCTCGACGAGCAGCCGCTGTCCGGTGTAGCTGAAGCCACCGCCGAGCCCGACGGCGACGAGCACACCGACGAGGGCCGCGTGGAACACGAGGTTGCCGGTCTCGCGCAGGTAGCCGCGCTCCGCGCTGACCGAGTCGCCGAAGCGCTCGACGCGGTAGCCGGACCGCTTCAGGAGCGCGGCGGCTCGCGTCACGGCGTGGTCGACGGACGGGAGGCTCGTGGCCGCGTCCGTCGCACCGCCCACGTCGGTCGTCCGGTCGCCCCGGAGCGCCGCTGCTTCGACCGGGACGGAACGGTAGCCCGCCAGGCGACCGAGCCGCACCGGGGTCCGCGGCGGGCGGGTGCGGAGGGCCTGCCAGTGGTGCTTCGTCCGCGGCACGATGCAGCCGATGAGGGACACGAACAGCAGCAGGTAGATCGCCGAGAACCACACCGAGGTGTAGGTGTCGAAGACCTGGAGCGTGTCGAGCACCGGGAAGAGCTGCGGGTGGTCGGCCTTGTACTGCACGACGCCGTTCGGGTCCGCGGTCCGCTGCGGCACGAGGGAGCCGGGGATCGCCGCGAGCGCGAGGAGCATGAGCAGGAACAGTGCGGTCCGCATGCTGGTCAGCTGCCGCCAGAAGAAGCGCAGGTAGCCGACGAACCCGAGCTTCGGCTGCGTCACCCCGCCGTCGGCGTCGTCCGCGGCCGCGGCGGCGGTGCTGTCGACGTGGTCCGACGGTCGCATGGGGTCGCCGCCGGAGACGGTGTCGTCGGGTGCGGTGGCGTCGGTCGCGGTGGCGTCCGTTGGGGCGTCGGCGCGGGCGGTGTCGTCGGCGTCGCGGTCAGACTGCGGGGACAAAGCTCTGGATCACCGCCCCGAGACTCGACATGACGGCCGACCAGATGCCGGTGACCATGAGCAGACCGATGACGATCAGGATCGCTCCTCCGATGATGTTGACGACACGCATGTGGCGCTTGACGGCGCGGATCGCCCCGGTGGCCCAGCCGGCGCCGAGCGCCACGAGGACGAACGGGACGCCGAGGCCCAGGCAGTACGCGACGCCGAGCCACATGCCCTGCCAGGCGCTGCCCGACTGCACGCTGAGCAGGTTGATCGCGGCGAGCGTCGGGCCCAGGCACGGGGTCCAGCCGAGGCCGAACACGATGCCGAGGAGCGGCGCGCCGACGAGACCCGTCGCGGGCGTCCACGACGGCTTGAGGGTGCGCTGCAGGAACGTGAACCGGCCGACGAAGACCAGCCCCATCGCGATGACCACGACGCCGAGCACCTGCGTGATGAGGTCGCGCCAGCGGACGAGCCAGAAGCCGAGCGCACCGAAGACGGTCGTGTACGCGACGAACACGGCGGTGAAGCCGAGGATGAACAGCAGCACCCCGAGCACCACACGCCCGCGACGCTGCCCGCCCTCGGCGACGCCGCCGACGTACCCGAGGTAGCCCGGGACGAGCGGCAGCACGCACGGCGACAGGAACGACACGAGCCCCGCGAGCGCGGCCACGGGCAGCGCGACGACCATCTGGCCGCTGAGGATCGCGTCGGCGAAGGGGTTGCCGGACACGGGTCAGGAGGCCTTGCCGTGCAGCTCGTCGCCGACCAGGGTCTGCAGGATGCTCGGACCGTCGACCGCGCCGAGCACACGGGCGGCGACGCGACCCTGCTTGTCGAGCACGATCGTCGCGGGCACGGCGTTCGGGGCGATCTGCCCGGAGAGCGCGAGCTGCATCGTGCCCGTCCCCGCGTCGAGCACGTTCGGGTAGTCGACCTTGAAGGTGCGCTCGAACGCGGCGGCGGTACCGGCCTCGTCCCGGACGTTGACGCCCACGAAGGCGACGTCCTGGTCGGCGTACTGGTCGTGCACCTGGTTGAGGTACTTCGCCTCGGCACGGCACGGCGGGCAGCCGGCGTACCAGAAGTTCAGGACGACGACCTTGCCGCGGAGCGCCTTCGACGAGATGGTGTCGCCGTCGGAGTCCTTCGCGCTGAACTCGACCGGGTCGGTGCGCTTGTCGGCGGCGACCTCGGTCACCGCGCCGTCGCCGGAGATGTAGTTCTGCGTGGTCCCGCTGCCGTACTGCTTGGACAGCGAGTCGTTCGACGACGAGCACCCGGCGAGCGCCACGGCGGCGATCACCGCCGTCGCCGCGAGGGTGGCGAACCGGGTTCGGGTGGACATCAGACAGCTCCTTCGTCGACGGCGGATCCGCGCAACGCGTGCGCCGGGTCCGCGTACCCGACCTCGGTGAAGCGGCCGGACGAGGTGGCGGGCACACGCTCGACGGTCGTGATGCTGGACAGGTCGCACCGGCGCTTGCGCGGGTCGTGCCACAGGGGCTCCCCCGCGAGCTTGCGGTGCACCGTCCAGATCGGCAGCTGGTGGCTCACGAGGACGACGTCGCCCTCGTCGACGCTCTCCCACGCCGTGGTGACGGCGGCGAGCATGCGGTTCGCGATGGACTCGTACGCCTCGCCCCAGCTCGGGCGGAACGGGTTCGCGATCCACGGCCACTCCGTCGGGCGACCGAGCGACCGCTTCGTGAAGCCGGGACGCTGCCCCTCGTACCGGTTCGTCGGCTCGATGAGGCGCTCGTCGAGCGAGACGTCGAGCCCGTACGCCTCGGCCCACGGCGCTGCGGACTCCTGCGTGCGCTGGAGCGGGGACGCCACGATCCGGCGAACATCGACGCCTGCTTCCTTCCACGCGGTCGCCGAAGCGGCGGCCATCCGGGCGCCGAGGTCGCTCAGGCCGAAGCCGGGCAGACGGCCGTAGAGCACTCGCCCCGGGTTGTGGACCTCGCCGTGCCGGACGAGGTGGATCCGTGTCGCGGGCATGGGTTCCAGTCTAGGTCGCTCCGCTGTTCCCACCCGCCCCACAGCGGATTCACGGATGCGGGGACGTTCAGCCGAGGCGCCCCGTCAACCGTCCGTGCAGGGCGACCGACCCGGTGTTGAGGTTCACGACCTCGACCGTCGAGCCGTGCTTCGCGAACCGCTGCTCCACGCCGTCGAGCGCGGCGACGGTGCTCGCGTCGAACACGTGCGCGTCGCTCATGTCGACGATGACGTGCTCGGGGTCCTCGGCGTACGAGAACCTGGTGACGAGGTCGTTCGACGACGCGAAGAACAGCGCGCCGCGGACCCGGTAGCGGACGGTGCGCTCGTCCACCGGCTCCCGCACGACCGTGACGAGGTGCGCCGCCCGCCGCGCGAAGACGAGTGCGGCGACGACCACCCCGACGAGCACGCCGGTGGCGAGGTTGTCGGTCGCGACGACCACCACGACCGTGATCAGCATGACGGCGGTCTCGCCGAGCGGCATCCGCCCAAGGGTGCGCGGTCGGATGCTGTGCCAGTCGAAGGTCGCGACGCACACCATGAGCATCACGGCGGTGAGCGCCGCCATCGGGATCTGCGCGACCAGGTCGTGCAGCACGATCGTCAGCACGAGCACCGAGACGCCGGCCACGAACGTCGAGATCCGGGTGCGCGCGCCGGCGGTCTTCACGTTGATGACCGTCTGGCCGATCATCGCGCAGCCGCCCGTGCCGCCGAAGAACGCGGACGCGATGTTCGCGATGCCCTGCCCCCAGGACTCCCGCCAGGCGCTCGACCGGGTCTCGGTGATCGAGTCGACGAGCTGTGCCGTGAGGAGTGTCTCGATGAGTCCGACGATCGCGACGCCGAACGCGTACGGCGCGACGATCTGCAGCGTCTCGAACGTGATCGGGACGGTGATCCCGCCGAAGCCGGGCAGTGCCGTCGGCAGGGCCCCCTCGTCGCCGACGGTCGGCACGGCGATGCCGAAGACGATCGTGATCGCCGTGACGACGACCACGGCGACGAGCGGCGCGGGGACGGCCTTCGTGAGGAACGGGAACCCGACGACGATGCCGACGCCGAGCGCGGTGAGCGGCCACACCACGACGGGCACGTCCCCGCCGAACAGGTTCGGCAGCTGCGCGGTGAAGATGAGGATGGCCAGCGCGTTCACGAACGCGACGTTGACGCTCCGCGGGATGAAGCGCATCAGCCGTGCGACCCCGAGGAACCCGAGGACGAGCTGGAACACGCCGCCGAGCACCACCGCGGGGACGAGGTAGGCGATCCCGTGGTCGCGCACGAGCGGAGCGATCACCAGGGCGACCGACCCTGCGGCGGCCGAGACCATCGCGGGGCGACCGCCGACGAAGGCGATCACCACGGCGATGACGACGCTCGAGAACAGCCCGACGGCGGGGTCGACGCCGGCGACGACCGAGAACGAGATCGCCTCGGGGATCAGGGCGAGCGCGGTGACGACGCCGGCGAGGACCTCGCGCGTCAGCATCCGCGGCGATCGGAGGGCATCGAGGACGCGCGGCGGCGTGGGGGCATGGGTGAGCACGGTCATCGAAGGCAACCCTACCCTCACGTGAGGGTAGGGTTGGACCATGAACGATGCCGGCCTCCCTGCGACCATGCACATCGGCGAGCTGGCCGAGCGTGCGGGGATGTCCCTCCGGACGATCCGGCACTACGACGAGGTCGGGCTCCTCGTCCCGAGCGGCCGCACCACCGGGGGCTTCCGCGTCTACACGGGCGACGACCTCGAGCGCCTGCTCGTGATCCGACGGATGAAGCCCCTCGGGTTCACCCTCGACGAGATGGCCGAGCTGCTCCGGGTCGTCGACGGCCTGCGCGACGCCGACCCGGACGATGCCAGGACCCGCGCCGCCCGACTCGACGCGTTCCTGGACGACGCCCGGGCTCGCCACGCGAAGCTCGTCGAGCGTGCCGGCATGGCGGAGGAGTTCATCGGGACGCTGAGCATCCTCCGCGCCTCGCTCCCCTGATGCCCCGCGAGGGGCGGCCAGGCCGCGAGCCCCACTCCCCCTGCCGTCACCGGGGCCCCCTCTCGACTCGCGACCCGACCACGCACCCGACGCTACGGACCAGGCGGACCCGACCCGTGCCTCCCGTCCGGACCTGTGGAGGACCACCCGCGGAACCCTCCCTGTGGAGGAGGCCGTAGACTCGACGACCGTGATCGAACGCACCCGTATCGCCGACCTCGCCGCCCTCCCCGACGGCCCCGTTGCCGTCGCCGGATGGGTGGAGACCGTCCGTGACCAGAAGAAGGTCCAGTTCGTCGTCCTGCGCGACGAGACCGGTGCCGCGCAGCTGGTGAACCCGGCCACGCGCGAGGCGGAGGACGGCGACGACGCCGCCCAGGCCGCCCTCGGCATCACGAACGCGATCTCCGGTCTCGCCCACGGCACCTTCGTGCACGTGCGCGGCACCCTGAAGCACGACGAGCGCGTGAAGCTCGGCGGGCTCGAGGTCAAGGTCGGCTCGCTCGAGGTGGTGAGCGCCGCGATCCCGGAGACCCCGATCGCCGACGACTCGTCCCTGGACAAGCGTCTCGACTGGCGGTTCCTGGACCTGCGCAACCGCAAGCAGAACCTGATCTTCCGCATCCAGACGACGATGGAGCACGCGTTCCGCACGTACTGGGTCGAGCGCGACTACATCGAGATCCACACCCCGAAGCTGATGGCGTCGGCGTCGGAGTCCCGCGCCGAGCTCTTCCAGCTCGAGTACTTCGAGACGACGGCCTACCTGGCGCAGTCGCCGCAGAACTTCAAGCAGATGGCGCAGCCCGCCGGCTTCGGCGCGGTGTTCGAGATCGCCGACGCCTTCCGCGCGGACCCGTCGTTCACGAGTCGGCACGCCACCGAGTTCACGAGCGTCGACGCCGAGATCTCGTGGGTGGAGTCGCACGCCGACGTCATGGCCATGCACGAGGAGCTGCTCGTCGCCGGCTTCACCGCCGTCAAGGAGAAGTACGGCAAGGAGATCGAGGAGGTCTTCGGCTTCGAGTTCGTCGTGCCGACCGCCCCGTTCCCCCGCGTCACCCTCGCCGAGGCCCGGAAGATCGTCGCCGACAGCGGCTACGAGGTCGTGCGCGCCGACGGCGACCTGGACCCCGAGGGCGAGCGCCGCGTGAGCGCCTGGGCGAAGGAGACGCACGGCTCGGAGTTCGTGTTCGTCACCGACTACGACGCCACGATCCGGCCGTACTACCACATGCGTCACGAGGACGACCCGACGCTCACGAACAGCTACGACCTGCTGTTCAACGGCGCCGAGATCTCCACCGGCGCGCAGCGCGAGCACCGCGTCGAGCGCCTCGCGGCGCAGGCCGAGGAGAAGGGTCTCGACACCGCCGAGATCGACTGGTACCTCGACTTCTTCCGCTACGGCGTCCCGCCGCACGGCGGCTTCGGCATGGGCCTCGCCCGCGTGCTCATGCTCGCGCTGCACGAGCCGTCGATCCGCGAGGTCACGTACCTGTTCCGCGGCCCGACGCGCCTCACCCCGTAGGCACCGGCGACACGAGAACGGCCACCCTCCTGCAGGAGGGTGGCCGTTCTGGTGTCCAGGACCGGGGACGGTCCCGGCTGGTCGCGTGTCTGGGCTGGTCGTGCTCGGACGGGAGGCGCGGATCACCGCTCCCAGTCGATGGCCGCCCGCGACGTGACGAGTCCTCGGATCTCCGCTGCCGCCGCCTGGTGGTCGGGGTGCACCTGGTACGCGTCCAGCCCGACGAGGTCGTCGAACGTCGCGACGACCGCAACGTCCTGGTTCTTCCCCGGGTAGGCGACGTTCTCGACGACCTCGAGGGACCGGATCGTGTCGACGGTGCCGACCAGGCCGGTCAGCAGTTCGCGGATACGGTCGATCGACGCCGAGCGGTCGAGGTCCTCCCGCAGGGTCCAGGAGACGACGTGGTGGATCATGCGCGGGCCTCGGCCTTCTCGAGGGCACGGTGGAGCCGGTCGGCGTCCACGTGCCAGTTGCTGTGGACCCGCCCGTCGACCAGGACGACCGGGATGTCCTCGGCGTACTGCTCGCGCAGCGCGTCGTCGTCCAGGATCGACCGCTCCTGCAGGGTGGTGCCGGGGTGGTCGGCCACGACCCGCTCGACGATGGGTCGGGCGTCGTCGCAGAGGTGGCAGCCGGGCTTCGTCAACAGGGTCACGGCGGGCATGTCATCACCCTAGCCCGCAGGGGAACCGGCGCGCGGACACACGAAAGCCCCGGCGGACCGGGGCTTCGGGTGCAAGTACTGGACTTACTTCTTGTTGCGACGCTGGTGGCGCGTCTTGCGAAGGAGCTTGCGGTGCTTCTTCTTCGCCATGCGCTTGCGACGCTTCTTGATGACAGAACCCATAGTGGACCTCGCTCGGAACGATGCTGATGTGTGGACACCGGGCCCGAAGAGACCGCGGAAAATCAACCCGGCCGAGTCTAGCGGAGCGCAGCGGTCCTGTCGAACGAGCGGCGTGGCCGGGCGGACGGGCGCTAGCCGACGTCGGCGACCCCGCCGCCGCGCAGGACGTCGGCGACCGCGGACTCCGGGACGCGGAACGACCGGCCGAAGCGGATCGCGGGCAGCTCACCGGCGTGCACCATCCGGTAGACCGTCATCTTGGAGACCCGCATCATCTCGGCAACCTCTGCGACGGTGAGGAAGCGCACGTCGTCGAAACTGCCGCTCATGGTGGTCCTTCGGGTGACCCGCGCTCCCGCGCGGGATGGGTGTGACCTGTGTGGTCTCTGGTAACTGTAGGGGCCGACGGGACGACGTGTCCAGGCACTTCCGAGGCTCGGGGCCGAACCGTGACGTCAGTCGTCCTCGCCCCGTCGGGTGAAGCGCTTCCGACTGCTCTCGACGACGCGCTCCCAGCCCTGCTGCGCCCCGCTGAACGCCGCGGTCGCGCGGTAGGACGCCTCGGCCATCACGCGGCCGAGCTCCGTGCCGACCTCGACCGTGGCCTTGCCGGCGGTGCCGTTGCGGCGGATCGAGACCGGCTGGCCGTCGAGCGTCCAGGCCGTCGTGGCGGGGGTGCCGTCGGCGTCCACCGCGCCGGTGAACGGGACGACCCACTCCTCGAGCCGGACGAGGGGCTCGGGGTCGAGACGGTAGAAGCGGTGCTGACCCTCCTCGCGCGTGGAGACGAGGCCGTTGTCCCGCAGGACCCGGAGGTGCTTCGACACGGTCGGCTGACTCACGCCGAGCTTCGTGACGAGCTGCCCGACGCTGAGTTCGCCGCCGGTGCTGTCCGACCCGTACGCGGCGAGCAGCGCACCGAGCAGTTCGCGCCGGGTCGGGTCCGCCACGACGGTGAAGATGTCGGCCATGCGGCAAGGCTAGTCGGGCGGGCACGGATGTACCATGACCGCTGTCCCGCCCATGTCCCCGGAGGCATACGATGCTCGACCGCACCGAGCCGCTCCCGCCCCAGGTGAGCGCCTCCCGGCGACAGGTGAGCCGGATCGCCGCGGTGCTGAGGTCCTCGCCCTCCCGACTGGCGATCCTCGTCTTCATCGCGCTGGTGTTCCTGTTCACGCTGCTGTTCATGACGCCGATGGCCTCGGCGGACGGCACGACGACGCACTTCTCGGACGCCCTGTTCACCGCCGCGTCGGTGGTCTGCGTCACCGGACTCGCCACGGTCGACATGGCCACGCACTGGTCGGTGTTCGGCAAGACCCTCGTGGTGATCGGCACGCAGATCGGCGCCGTCGGGGTCCTGACCTTCGCGTCGATCCTCGGGCTCGTGGTGACCCGTCGGCTCGGGCTCCGCGCGAAGCTCATCGCCGCGGGCGACTCGAACCCGCTCCGCACCCACCACGGCGCCGTCCCCGAGGGCCAGGCGGTCCGGCTCGGCGAGGTCGGCACGCTCCTGCTGACGGTGGCGGTGAGCACGCTGACGATCGAGATCGCCGTCGGGCTCCTGCTCCTGCCGTCCGTGCTCGTCGCCGGGTACCCGTTCTGGACGGCGGTGGGCGACTCCTTCTACTACGCGGCGATGGCGTTCACGAACACGGGGTTCGCACCGAACGCCGACGGCCTCGCGCCGTTCACCCACGACTACTGGTTCCTGTCGCTCCTCATGGTCGCCGTCGTCCTCGGGTCGATCGGCTTCCCGGTCATCCGGACGCTCACCAAGCAGCTCCGCTCCCCGCGGCGGTGGCCCATCCACGTCAAGCTCACGCTGACCACGAGTGCGGTCCTGCTGCTCCTCGGCGCCGTCGTCTACATCGCGCTCGAGGCCTCGAACCCCCGCACGCTCGGATCCGAGGGCGCCGGGCACACGGCGTTCCAGGCCCTCTTCTTCTCGACGATGACCCGCTCGGGCGGCTTCGCGACGATCGACGTCGAGCAGATGCACGGCGCGAGCCTGCTCGTCACCGACATGCTCATGTTCATCGGCGGCGGCTCGGCCTCGACCGCCGGTGGCATCAAGGTGACGACCCTCGCCGTGCTGTTCCTCGCCGCCGTCGCCGAGGCCCGGGGCCGCCGCAGCATGGAGGCGTTCGGCCGCCGCATCCCGAGCGACGTCCTCCGCGTCGCCGTCGCCGTCGTGCTGTGGGGCGCGACGATCGTCGCCGTCGCCACCGTCGTGCTCCTGCAGATCACCGGCGACTCCCTGGACCGCGTGCTGTTCGAGGTCATCTCGGCCTTCGCCACGTGCGGCCTGTCCTCCGGGATCTCGGCCGAGCTGCCCGAGTCCGGCAAGTACGTGCTCGCCGCCACGATGTTCCTCGGCCGGGTCGGTACAGTGACGATCGCCGCAGCCCTGGCCGCCAGCCAGAGCCGGCAGCTGTTCCGCCGACCCGAAGAGAGGCCCATCGTTGGCTGACCGACGCGCCGACCGCCGTGCGCCCCACCCCGTCACCGGAGCCGTGAGCCACGACGCCCCCGTGCTCGTCCTCGGCCTCGGCCGCTTCGGCGCCGCGACCGCCGGGCAGCTCGAGCGCCAGAACCGCGAGGTCCTCGTCGTCGACACCGACGCCGCGCTCGTGCAGAAGTGGTCGGACCGCGTCACGCACGCGGTGCAGGCGGACGCCACCGACATCGACGCCCTGCGGCAGATCGGCGCGCAGGACTTCGCGATCGCCGTGGTCGCGGTCGGTTCGCACCTGGAGTCGAGTGTCCTCATCACCTCGAACCTCGTCGACCTCGGGATCCCGCAGATCTGGGCGAAGGCCGTCAGCCGGTCGCACGGCACGATCCTGTCCCGCATCGGCGCGAACCACGTCGTCTACCCGGAGCGCGAGGCCGGCGAGCGGACCGCCCACCTGGTCTCGGGACGCATGCTCGACTTCATCGAGTTCGACGACGACTTCGCGGTGGTCAAGATGCACCCGCCCCGCGCGGTGCGCGGCAAGGACCTCGCCACGACGGTCATCCGCACGCGGCACGGACTCACCGTGCTCGGCATCAAGTCGCCGGGGCGGGCGTTCGTGCCGGCGACGCCGGACAGCGTGATCGGCGAGGACGACGTGATCATCGTCTCCGGCACCGAGACGGACCTGGAACGCTTCGCGGCGCTCGAGTGACCCGCTGACGGCCTGGAGGCTCGTGGCGGGGCCCGCCACGAGCCTCCCGTCCGGTGCTCGTCGCCGCCGGCGACGCGTGGCCGGGACCGCGCGCCGTCAGGACCGCGCGATCTCCTCGGCCCGTGCGATCGCCGCGCGCGACGCGCGCTCCAGCGTGTCTGCGAGGTCCGCGTCCTGCAGGACGGCGACGGCGCGCTCGGTCGTGCCGGCCGGGCTGGTGACCGCCCGGCGGAGGTCCGCGGGCTCCCGCCCGGAGGCTGCCAGCAGCTCGACCGCGCCGCGGAGCGTCCCCTGCACCATCGCGGCGGCCTGGTCGTGGTCGAAGCCGAGGCGCTCGGCGGCCTCCTGCCACTGCTCGACGAGCAGGAAGACGTAGGCGGGTCCGGAACCGGAGACGGCGGACAGGGCGTCGAGGCGGTCCTCCGGCACGGTGAGCACGGTCCCGGAGACGCTGAACACGGACGACGCGAGCGCGACCGCGTCGTCGTCGGCGGTCACGCCGGCGCTGATGCCGGTGACGCCGTGCCCGACGCCGATCGGGGTGTTCGGCAGTGCACGGACGACGCGGACGCCGGCGGGCACGCGGGCTTCCATCGCGGCGGTGGTCGTACCGACGGCGACGCTGACGACCACGGCGCCCGGGTGCAGGGACGCAGCGACCTCGTCGAGCACGTCGGCCACCATGTACGGCTTGACCCCGAGCACCACGAGGTCGGCGCCGCGGACCGCGTGCCGGTTGGCGTCCGGGTCCGTGTCGGTGGCGAGGGCGTCGAGCCCGCGCTCCCGCAGTGCCGCAGCCGAGCCCTCGGACTTCGTCGTGAGCGTCACGGTCGCCGGGTCGAGCCCCGCGGCGAGCAGGCCGTCGAGGACCGCGCCGGACATGGAGCCGACGCCGAGCATGGCGGTGCGGGGCAGTTCGATCGTCATGCTCCCGACCCTATCCAGCGACCTCGCGCACCGGTCGCGCCTAGGATCGGGGCACGTCGGGAGAAGGGACACCTGTGAGCGCTTCGGGAGGCACGAGGGCGATCCTCGCCGCACTGGCCGCGAACGTCGGGATCGCGATCGTCAAGTTCGTCGCGGCGGCGATCAGCGGGTCCGCGGCGATGCTCGCGGAGGGCGTGCACTCCCTCGCCGACTCCGCGAACCAGCTCCTGCTGCTGCTCGGCGGACGGCGTGCGCGGAAGGCCGCCGACCAGGAGCACCCGTTCGGCCACGGGCGCGAACGGTACGTGTACGCGTTCGTCGTGTCGATCATCCTGTTCACCGTCGGCGGGGTCTTCTCGCTGTACGAGGGGCTCGAGAAGCTCGCGGCGCCGCACCCGCTCGAGAACTGGTGGCTGCCGGTCGCCGTGCTCGTCGTCGCGATCGGGCTCGAGGGCTTCTCGCTCCGCACGGCGCTCCGCGAGGCCCGCCCGCACAAGGGGTCGCAGTCGTGGGTGCAGTTCGTGCGCCGGGCGAAGGCGCCCGAGCTGCCCGTCGTCATGCTCGAGGACACGGCGGCCCTGACCGGCCTGGTGTTCGCGCTGCTCGGCGTCGGGCTGACGGTGGTCACCGGCAACGGGGTGTTCGACGCGGTCGGCACGATCCTGATCGCCCTGCTCCTCATCGCGGTGGCGGTCGTGCTCGGCATCGAGACGAAGAGCCTGCTCGTGGGCGAGGGTGCGAACGACGCCGACGTCGAACGCATCCGGACCGCGACGCTCGACGGGCCGGAGGTCGACTCGATCGTGCACCTCAAGACCCTGTACCTCGGCCCGGACGAGCTCATGGTCGGCATGAAGGTCGCCGTCGACGGCGACCGGCGGCTCGGCGACGTCGCGGCGGGCATCGACGCCGTGGAGCAGCGGATCCGCGTAGCGGTCCCGGCAGCGCGGGTGATCTACGTCGAGCCGGACGTGCTCCGGACCGGACCACGACCGCCGACCGAGGCGATCGTCATCCGCGCCGCCGACTGAGGGCAGCCTTGCTGGCGGAGGGCCACCCGGTTCCGCCAGGCTCGTGTCCATGACGGCGCTCTCCTCGGTCCTGCTCATCCTGCACTTCCTCGGCCTCGCGGCCGTGATCGGCGCGTTCCTCGTGCAGGTGCGCCGCAAGGGCGGGTTCCAGACCGGTTGGATGATCACCGGGCTCGTCACGCAGCTCGTCACGGGCCTCGCGATGATGGGCATCCTCGACGCCACGACGGACGGCGGGGCGAACCACGCGAAGCTCGGCGTGAAGCTGGCGGTCGCGGTGGTCGCGCTCGTCCTGGCGCTCGTCGCCCGGGCGCGTCAGGAGCAGGCCGACGCCGGGAAGGCGAAGGCGAAGGCCGCGCTGCCGTTCTTCCACTCGGCCGGGGCGCTGGCGATCATCAACGTGCTCGTCGCGGTGCTCTGGAAGTAGGGCGCTCCGGGCCGCGGCCGCGGTCACGGGGGACTGGCACCTCGCGGAGCACACGCTCGTGGTGACGCTGGAGCCGTGCCCCATGTGCGCCGGTGCCGCGCTCGCCGCCCGGGTGCCGCGGATCGTGTTCGGGGCGTGGGACCCGAAGGCCGGGGCGTCGGGGAGCGTCTACGACATCGCGCGGGACCGCCGGCTGCCGCACCGGTCCGAGGTCGTCGGCGGCGTGCGGGAGGCGGCCTGCGCCGCACTGCTCGACGCGTTCTTCCGCGAACGACGCTGACCCCGCGGACCGCGGACCGCGGACCGCGGACCGCGGACCGCGGACCACGAACCGCGGACCGCGGAGCGCCCTACTTCCAGAGCACCGCGACGAGCACGTTGATGATCGCCAGCGCCCCGGCCTTCGGGTCCCACGCCCCGAACACGATCCGCGGCACCCGGGCGGCGAGCGCGGCACCGGCGCACATGGGGCACGGCTCCAGCGTCACCACGAGCGTGTGCTCCGCGAGGTGCCAGTCCCCCGTGACCGCGGCCGCGGCCCGGAGCGCCAGGACCTCGGCGTGGGCGGTCGGGTCCTGCCGCGCCTCGCGCTCGTTGCGCCCCACCGCCACGACGGCGCCGTCGGCGTCGAGCACGACGGCCCCGACCGGGACGTCACCGGTGGCCAGGCACGCGCGTGCCTCGGCGAGGGCACGGTCCATGGCGGCGGTGAACGGGCGGCCGGCGGGGTCTTCCACGCGTCGATCCTGCCCCATCGGCACGGTACGCTCGACTCCATGCGAGTCCACGTCGCCGACCACCCGCTCATCACCCACAAGCTCTCGGTGCTCCGCGACCGGACCACACCGTCCCCCACGTTCCGCGCCCTGACCGAGGAGCTCGTCACGCTCCTCGCGTACGAGGCGACGCGCAACGTCCGCGTCACGGCCACGCCGATCGACACCCCGGTGGCGCACACCATGGGCGTCTCCATCGCGAAGCCCCGCCCGCTCGTCGTCCCGATCCTCCGCGCGGGCCTCGGCATGCTCGAGGGCATGGTCAAGCTCGTCCCCACGGCCGAGGTCGGCTTCCTCGGCATGGCGCGCAACGAGACCACGCTCGAGCCCCAGACCTACGCCGAGCGCCTGCCCGACGACCTGTCCGGCCGCCAGTGCTTCGTGCTCGACCCGATGCTCGCGACCGGCGGCACCCTCGCGGCGGCGATCGACTTCCTGTTCGACCGCGGCGCGGAGGAGGTCACGTGCGTGTGCATCCTCGGCGCCCCGGAGGGCCTGGCCGCCGTCGAGCAGGCCGTCGGAGACCGCAACGTCTCGATCGTGCTCGGCGCCCTCGACGAGAAGCTCGACGAGAACGGGTACATCGTCCCGGGCCTCGGCGACGCCGGCGACCGCCTGTACGGGCTGGCCGAGTAGCACCACCGACGCGACGCCCCCGATCGCGCGAGCCCCTGCCGCCAGGCAGGAGGTCCCGCGTGGCCGGGGGCGTCCTGCATCCCGGGGGCCGGACCACGCACCGTCCGCACGGACGGTTGACACGGGGTTGGTATACCGCTGATACTCGTCCCATGACTGCGAACCCGTCCACCCGCGTCCTCGAGACGTGCTCCTCCCGAGGGGCAGTGGGGACCGTCGGCACGATGATGCCGACGACGGCGGTCATGCGTTGTCGAATGTGTGCCTGATCGGTACCCGTTCCAGCCGGATCCCCCGCGACACCACCCCGGTCGCGAGCGTGTGATCCCCGGGTGACACCGACTCGACGACGCACAGCGTCCGGCGACGGACAGCGACCGTGCTCGAGACGGTGCACCCGTACCCCCGGGAAGGCCCCGGTCCACCGCCGGACCGCAGGGCGACACGGCGATCCGCCGACCCCGGACCGACGCATTCGACACCGCCGCGCCGCACGCAGCGCAGCAACCCGCACGGAAGAACCGCCATGTCGCTCACCATCGCCCAGCCCCGCACCGCTCACCGCTCCCCCGCGTCCGTGTCGACGGACCTCGGCACCGTGACGCCCATCCGGTCCCGTCGCGCACCGGTCGCTCCGCCGGTCCCGAACGGCATCCCGACCAGCCCGGTCGTCGCGCCGCAGCGCAACCGGTCGCTGCCCGAGGGCACCGAAGCCCGCGGCTTCGCGCTGTACGTCGGCATCGACGAGGCGCAGGCCGCCGCCGCCGGCACCTCGCTCGCCGCGGTGGTCGAGCAGCTCAAGGCCCTCACCGCGCAGCTCGTGCCGACCTCGGAGACGTACGCCGCGGTGGCCGTCGCCGCCGAGGGCTCCGGAGGCCGCGACGTCGACGTCGTCCGGCTCGCCCTGCAGGACCGCTCCGCCGTCGCCGCGCGCAAGCAGGCCGAGAAGCCCGAGCCCGAGGAGACCGGGGTCGTCATCGACATCTCCCGGAAGCGGGTCACGCTCGACGGCGAGGCCGCTCCCCTGACCTACAAGGAGTTCGAGCTCCTGCAGTTCCTCGTCCTCCGCGAGGGACAGACCGTCGACCGCGCGGCCATCATCGAGGGCCTGTGGTCGGACGGCGAGGACGAGACCCCGAACGAGCGAACGATCGACGTGCACGTCCGTCGGCTCCGTTCGAAGCTCGGAGCCTTCGAGGAGATCGTCCGCACCGTGCGTGGTGTCGGCTACCGGTTCGACCGGCACGCCGACGTCGCCGTGCGCTACGCCTCGACGCCCTCGCCCGACCTCTTCTGATCCGCTCGGCGTCCTCCCGGTGAACTCGCAGCGAACGACCTGGTCACACGCTGGCGCGCCGTTACCTCGCCGTTATACAATCCTTCTTGCAGACAGTGTTTGCTGTGGCACTGGCTGCGGAATGTGATTGCAGGACACTCTTGGTGCAAGGGAGAGGGCCGGTCGCCCAGAAGGCGACCGGCCCTCGTTGCGTCCGCCGACCCGTCCGCGGGCGTGTCCCCCGTCTGCACGGCGCGCTCGTGCTCCGTCGCTAGTGTGGGTTGACCGCACGACCGAAGGGGCCGCACCGTGGACGAGTCACGCCGCAGCGACAAGGCGACCGCCGTCGCGGCCTGGGAAGCACTGTTCCGGGCGCAGGTGACGGTCATGCGGGCGCTCAACGCCGACTTCCCGAGCGCGGAGATCTCGTTCAACGAGTACGACGTGTGCTTCAACCTGTCGACGCAGCCCGGCCGTCGGTGCCGGATGCGCGAGCTCACCGGACACCTGCTGCTCACCCAGCCGAGCGTCAGCCGACTCGTCGAGCGCCTGGCGTCGAAGGGCATCGTCGAGAAGCAGCCGGACCCGAGCGACGCCCGGGGGGTCATCGTCGCCCTCACGGCGCACGGGTTCGACGTCTACCGCTCGGTCGCCGTGCAGCACGCGCAGACCATCGCGGAGCAGGTCGGCGCCGGGCTCGACGACGACGAGCTCCGGACGCTGACCGCCCTGTGCACCAAGCTCCGGGTCGCGGCGGACGCACCGGGGCGGAGCTCCACCCGCGTCCCGCGCGACCGGGCCACGGTGGACGCATGAGCGGCGCGGTCGTCTGGCTGCGGGAGGACCTGCGGCTCGCCGACAACCCCGCGCTCCGTGCCGCGATCGACCACGGCGGACCCGTCACGGTCGTGGTCGTCCTCGACGAGGAGACCGACGGCATCCGACCGGTCGGGGCCGCGAGCCGCTGGTGGCTGCACCACTCGCTCGCGGCGCTCGACGGCGAGCTGCGGGACCGAGGGTCACGACTCGTGCTCCGGAAGGGCGCTGCTGCCGACGTGGTGCCGGCCCTGGTCCGTGACGCCGGTGCGGACGCGGTCTACTGGAACCGTCGCTACGGCCGGGTCGAGCGCGACCTGGACGCCGGCATCAAGAGCGGCCTGACCGACGCCGGTACCGAGGCGCACAGCTTCGCGGCGAACCTGCTCTGGGAACCGTGGACCGTCCTGACCGGGCAGGGCGAGCCGTTCAAGGTCTTCACGCCGTTCTGGCGTGCGGCGCAGGCGATGCCCGAACCCCGGCACCCGCTGCCGAAGCCCCGTGACCTGCCGGCGCCGGCGGACGTGGACGGCGACGACCTGGACGACTGGGCCCTGCTGCCGACCGCTCCGGACTGGGCCGGCGGACTCCGCGACGCCTGGGAGCCGGGCGAGGCCGGGGCGCACCGGAAGCTCGAACGGTTCGTCCACGACGCGCTCGAGGACTACGACCAGCGCGACGAGCCCGCGATGGCCGCGACGAGTGACCTGTCCCCGCACCTGCGCTGGGGCGAGGTCAGCCCGTACCAGGTGTGGCACCGGCTGCACGGCGAACTCGAGCCCGAGCAGCGTCGGCAGGCCCCGGCCTTCCTCCGGCAGCTCGCGTGGCGCGAGTTCAACTGGAACGAGTACTTCCACTGCGACGACATCGCCACCGTGAACGTCCGCCGTGAGTTCGACGCCTTCCCGTGGCGCGACGCCGACCAGGACGAGATCGACCGCTGGCGGCACGGCCGCACGGGCTTCGACCTGGTCGACGCGGGGATGCGGGAGCTCTGGCACTCCGGCGCGATGCACAACCGTGTGCGGCTGGCGGCGGCGAGCTTCCTCGTGAAGAACCTGCTGGTCGACTGGCGGATCGGCGAGCAGTGGTTCTGGGACACCCTCGTCGACGCCGACCCGGCCAACAACGCGGGCAACTGGCAGTGGGTCGCCGGGTCCGGGTTCGACGCGGCGCCGTACTTCCGCGTCTTCAACCCCGACCGGCAGCTCGAGCGGTTCGACCCGCACCGTGAGTACGTGCACCGCTGGGTCCCCGCGGACGAGGACCGGCCGGAGCCGATGGTCGACCTCAAGGCGAGCCGGCAGCGCGCCCTCGACGCCTACGACCGGATGCGCCGCGGATGAGCCTGCCCGACGACCTGCTGGCCGAGGTCGACGCGCTGTTCCATGACCGCGTCGCGGCCCGGACGGCCCCGAGCAGCGTCTGGGGCGTGTTCGACCGTGACGGGCTCATCGCTTCCGGCGGGCACGGCGACCGCGGGGACGGTCGGGCACCGGACGCCGACACCGTGTACCGCATCGCTTCGTGCACGAAGAGCGTCACCGCGGCGACCCTCCTCACGCTCGTCGCCGAGGGCCGCGCCGACCTGGACGCCCCGATCACCGACGCGGTCCCGGCGTTCGCCGAGGTCACGCTGCCGTCGCGGGACGCCCCGGTCCCGACCCTGCGCATGCTCCTCACCATGGCCGGCGGGTTCCCGACGGACGACCCGTGGGCCGACCGGCAGGAGTCGATCGCCGACGCGGAACTCGACGACGTGCTCCGGGGCGGGCTGCTGTTCGACTCGGTACCCGGGACCCGGTTCGCCTACTCGAACACCGGGTACGCCCTGCTCGGTCGCGCGGTGGCCGTCGCAGCCGGGACGACGTTCCTCGAAGCCGCGACCAGCCGCGTGCTGGCACCCCTCGGCCTGGAGGACACGGTGTTCCGCGCCGAGGACGCCCGCGGGTACGTGGTGACCGGGCAGCGCGACGACGACGGGGCGTGGACCCCGCAGCCGATGACCGGCCCCGGGGCGTTCTCGTCGATCGGCGGACTGTTCTCGACCGTCCGCGACCTCGCCCGGTGGGCACGACACCTGGCCTCCGCGACGTCGACCACCCCGGAGCCCGGACCGCTCTCCCCCGCCGATCGACGGCTCATGCAGCAGGCGATGCGCGTCGTGCCACCGTCGGTGGTCCCGACCTCGACCCGGGCGACCGCGTACGGCTTCGGGCTGTTCGTCGAGCAGGACCCGCGGTTCGGTGAGCTCGTCAGCCACTCTGGCGGCTACCCCGGCTTCTCCGCGCACATGCGCTGGTCCGTCGAGCACGGCCTCGGCGTGGTCGCGTTCGAGAACGCCACGCAGGCCAAGGTCTCCGCGGCCGCCGACCGGGCGCTCGACGTCGTGCTGGAACGAATCCCGGGCCAGCCGGCCCCGGTCGCACCGGGCGTCGAGCGGACCGCCGCCGCCGCCCGGAACGCCCAGCGCTCGGTCACCACCCTGCTCCAGCAGTGGGCCGACGCCCCGCAGGACCCCGCCGGCGACGCCCTCGCCGACCGCGTCTGCAGCCCGAACGTCGCGATGGACCAGCCGTACGAACGGCGACGGCGGGCACTCGCTGAGGCCGTCGCCCGCGTCGGTGTCGACCTGCACGCGGACCCCGTCGAGGAGCACGCGACCGTGCCCTCACAGCTGCGCTGGTGGCTGCCGGGGACGAACGGGCGCCTCCGCATCGAGATCAAGCTCGCGCCGCTCGCCGTCGGACTCGTGCAGACCCTGACGGTGACCGCGGAGCCCACCGAGCGCTAGAGCCCAGCTCAGACCGGCGGCCGTCCGCCCACGAAGCCCAGCGCACGCGACGCCACCCGGGTGCCCTCGCGCGCGGCGGCGCCGACCCGCACGGGGTCGGTCGCCCACGCACGCAGGAACCCGGCGGCGAAGGCGTCCCCGGCCCCGAGCGTGTCGACGACCGTCGCCGGGGTGGCCGGGACCCGCTGCGGGCTCCGGCCCGGACGTCCGAGCAGCGCCCCGTCGGACCCGGTCGTCACGACGACGAGCGGCACGACCGCGGTGAGCCGGCGGACGGCCTCGGCTGCGGTCGCCGCGCCGGTCAGCGCGCAGGCCTCGGCCTCGTCCGGGAAGAGCACGTCGACGCCGTCCAGGGCGGCGAGGAACGTCTCGGGGCCGACGGAGCGGACCACGGCCTCGGCGGAGGGGTCGAGCGACACCCGCGCACCCGCGGACCCCGCTCGTGCGACGAGCCCTGCGATCCGCTCGGCACCACCACCACCGAGCATCGCCGCCCCGGTGAGGTGCACGATGTCCGCGCGCGCGACGAGGTCGCCCGGCACGTCCGCCGCGTCGAGGTCACCGCTCGCCGCGGGATCCGTCATCGCGGTCCGGCCGCGGCCGTCGCGTACGGAGACGATCGCCCCGGTCGCGGCGCGCGCGTCGTAGCGCACGTGCGCCCGGACGCCGGCGTCCGCCAGGGAGCGCTCGTGTCGGAGGACGTCGTCGACGCCGACGCGGGCGACGAGGTCGACCTCCGCCCCGAGCCAGCCGAGCCAGGTGGCGGTGTTGCCCGCGGCGCCGAGCGACCGGTGCTGGATGACGGCCGCCGGGTCGTGCGTCCCCACCGCCTCGGCGCTCGTCTGCACGAGGACCCCGTCGAGCACGTCGCCGACGACCAGGAAGCGCTTCCCGACGCCGCGACGACGACCCGTGACCTCTCGTCCGGCGCGTGTGGCTGCGGGCCGTGGGGGCACCACGACGGGCTCGGAGGACGATGACACGTCCGCCATCCTAGCCAGACCCGAGCATTCCTCTACTTCAGGGAAGCTGCGAGCAGATGTCGATCCTCGCAGGTGCGGGAGGTCATGGTGATCGGCTAACATTTCAGGTGATCGGCTGCGTCGTGCGCGTCGACCGACCACCACGCGACCGCGACCCCCGGAGATCCCATGCCCAGGAAGCCCGACCCGACGCTCAAGCCCGCGATCGTCGAGAAGGTCGCGCAGCACCTGCTCGACACCAAGCTCGAGGACGTCTCCGTCCGCAGCCTCGGCCGGGTGCTCGGCACGAGCGCGTACCCGATCGTGTACCACTTCGGCTCGCGGGAGTCCCTGATCCAGGCGGTGGTCGACCACCTCGAGGCCGACGTGGTCGATCTCGTCCTCGATCCCGAGGGCGACACCGACGCACTGGGCCGGCACCTCGTCACGGTGTTCGGCGGACTGGACTCCCCCGAACGCGCACTCGCCGCGCGGCTGACGTTCGAGCTCGGCTGCGTGGAGTCCATCGACGGGCGGGATCGCGAACGGCGATCGTTCCGGCGTCGGATCGCGGAGATCGCTGCCTGGTGCACCGCGCACGGCGCCTGCCCGGACACCGCCGAGCGCACGGCACGCGCCGCCGTCGGTGCCGCACGTGGCGTGCAGTGGGGCGCCCTCGTCGACCCGGCCGGCACGGACGTCGACGGCGCACTCCGGGCGATCGCGCTCGAGGTGTCCGTCGGCTCCCTCGCCACCGCCTGACGGCGTCCGTCCGCCCGCCGGCAGGTCACACAGGATCGACGAACCGCCGGCAGACGCGTGCCGGTCAGCCCACCCACGGCCACCAGCCGACGCCTGCCACCCGACCGCGCGCGACCGCCGGACTGCGCGAGGCGACCAGACTGCGCACGGCGACCAGACTGCGCACGGCGACCAGACGACGGACGGGAGGCGCGGTGCCAGCTGGCACCGCGCCTCCCGTCCGTGGGCCGGTCACCGTGGTGACCGACGTCGCGTCACAGGGTGACGAACGACTGCGCCTTCGCGTTCGCGAAGCGGGCCGCCACGTTCTCCCAGTCGACGATGTTCCACACGGCCTTGACGTAGTCCGCCTTGACGTTGAGGTAGTCGAGGTAGAAGGCGTGCTCCCACATGTCGAGCATGAAGATCGGGACGACGCCGAGCGGGACGTTGGCCTGCTGGTCGAAGAGCTGGAACGTGACCAGCTTCTGGCCGACCTGGTCCCACGCGAGGACGGACCAGCCGGAGCCCTGGATGCCGTTCGCGACCGCAGCGAACTGCGCCTGGAACTGCTCGAAGGAGCCGAAGAACTCGTCGATCGCCGCGGCGAGCTCACCCTCGGGGACCTTCGTGTCCGGGCCGAGGTTGGTCCAGAAGATCGAGTGGTTGACGTGCCCGCCGAGGTGGAAGGCGAGGTCCTTCTCGAGCTTGTTGATCGCACCGAAGTTGCCCGACTCACGAGCCTCGCCGAGCTGCTGCAGCGCGGTGTTGGCACCGGTCACGTAGGCCTGGTGGTGCTTGTCGTGGTGCAGCTGCATGATCTTGCCGCTGATGTGCGGCTCGAGGGCGGCGTAGTCGTACGGCAGGTCGGGCAGGGTGTACTCAGCCATCGGAGGTCCTTTCGTTCGTGGTTGTCGGACGGTGCTCCGCGGCTCAGGAGAGCCGGGAACGTTCGGAGAGGGAGTGGAACTCCCGGTTGTGGTAGACCAGCGGCTCGCCGTGCTCGCGGCCGACGACGATGTCGAGGACCTCGGCGACGACCACGGTGGACGAACCGATCTCGGTCGTCGAGCGAGGCCGGCAGCGCAGGGCGGTGGCCGCGGCCGGCAGGTAGCGCTCACCCGTGGGCAGGGTGCCCCACATCGGGTCGTCGGCCGCCGGGCTGCCGGTCGCGGCGAAACGCTTGGCGAGTCCGACGCTCAGCGAGTCGACGAGGTGCACGACGAAGACGTCGGCGCCGAGCACGACCCCCGCGGAGCCGGACTTCGTGGAGAGCGAGAACACCAGGACGGGCGGGTCGACCGCGACGCTCGCGACGCTCGACGCGGTGAGACCGGTGGGCCCGTCGGGTCCCTCGGCGGTGATGACCGCGACACCGGCGGGGTGTCCGCGGAAGGCGGCCTTGTACGCGTCGGCGGTCGTGGCCGGGGCTTCGTCGGGCATGGCAGTCGTGGGGTTCCTCCGGGGTGGGGTGGGCCGCGGCTGCGCGGCCACGTCCCAACGTAGGACCTCAACCGTGGTTCAGGTCAACGATTCCCAGGTTCGTCCGATCCCGGGCGCGCCGGAGGAGGCGCCGGAGGGGGCTCGGTCGCGCCGGAGCCTGCCCGGGGCCAACGATGGAGCAGAAGACGTCGGGTGGCGGTCACCGACCCGACGTCTTCTGCGCCACCGAGTGCACGGGTCCACCAAGCGCACGGGCGAGTGCGCGCGAGCGAGCACGGGACCACGCAGGACCGCCCGCGCCGGTCGCGCGCCGTCGGGTCAGTCGCGCTTGAGCATGACGACCGAGGCGGCCGCGGCGACGAGCATGAGCACCGCGGCGACGCCCGCCGTGATCGTCACGCCGGAGTCGAACGCCGCCCGGGCGCTCTCGAGCAGCGCCTGCCCGGCCGTGCCGCCGAGGTCCTGCGCCGCCGACACCGCGCCGCCGAGGGTCTCCTGCGCCGCCGTGTGCGCCGACCCGCTCAGGCCGCCGGGCACCACGACGTGGGCCCGGTAGGCGGCCGCGAGGATGGTGCCGAGCACGGCCGTCCCGAGGACCGCGCCGATCTCGTACGCCGTCTCGGACACCGCCGACGCCGCACCGGCCTTGTCCGCGGGCGCCGTCGAGATGATGAGGTCGTTCGTGACCGTCTCGGACGCCCCGATCCCGATGCCGAGCAGCACGAACGCGAACGCCAGGGCGACCACGGACGCGTGGTGCCCGAGGACCGAGACCATCGCGTACGCCGCGGCCGAGAACGTCAGCGACACCGCGACGACCCACCGCGGGGCCACCCGGGCGACGATCGGCACGACGACGAGTCCGGCGACGATCGTGAGCACCGACCCGGGGATGAGCACCATCCCGGAGGCGAACGGGTCGAGCCCGGCGACGAGCTGCAGGTGCTGCGCGATGAAGAACAGGAAGCCGGTGAGCGAGAACATCGCCGCCATGTTCATGAGCACGCTGCCGCTGAAGGCCGTGCTCCGGAACAGCCGGAGGTCGAGCATGGGCGTGCGCGACCGGAGCTGCCGGCGGACGAACGCGATGCCGCAGAGCACGCCGACGGCGAGCATCGCGATCGCGAAGCCGCGCTCCTCGGGGTGCACGACCGACTTGATCGCCCAGGCGATCGGCGCGAGCGTCCCGAGCGAGAGCAGCATGCTCGGGACGTCGACGGGCCCCGGCGCGGGGTCGCGGGACTCCGGCACGAAGAACGGCACGCCGACGAGCATGAGCACGAGGATCGGGACGGCGACCAGGAAGACGCTGCCCCAGTGGAAGTGCGCCAGGAGCACACCGCCGACGAGCGGGCCGAGGGCGTTGCCGGCGGCGAACATCGTCGACCAGACGGCGAGCGCCATCCGCCGCTCCCCCGCGACGGTGAACACGTTGCGGATGATCGAGAGCGTGGCCGGCATGAGCATCGCGCCGAACACGCCCATCGCGATGCGGGCCGCGACGAGCATCCAGGCCTCGGTCGCGAAGGCGGCGGCGACGGAGAACAGCGCGAACCCGGTCGCGCCGACGACGAGGATCCGGCGGCGTCCGATCCGGTCGCCGATGCTGCCCATGACGACGAGCAGACCGGCGAGGACGAGCGGGTAGGCGTCGACGATCCAGAGCTGCGTGGTCGCGCTCGGGTCGAGGGCGCGGGCGATCGTCGGCAGCGCGAAGCTCAGGACGGTGTTGTCCACCGAGATGAGCAGGACGGGCAGCATCAGCACCGCGAGCGCGGCGAACCGTCGGGCGCGGCTGACGGTGACGGCGGTGGCGACGGGGCTGGTGAGCAGTGCGGACACGGTGACTCCCTGGGGGTTCGAGCCGGACCAGGTCGACGGCGGAGCAGACGAGACGGGGCGCGGTGTCGACACGCGCCCCGTCAGGACTCCGTAAGTGTACCGTCTGGACGGTGTTGGTTGCAAATGCAACCGAACGGCGGACGGGAGGCCCGTGGCGGCGCCGCCACGTGCCTCCCGTCCGCCTTGTGCGCACCCTGCGGACGCGGGTCGCTCAGGCGGACTCGCGCACCAGCAGGCGGTGGCGCACGGTGCGCTGCACCGACGTGCCGGAGCGCGGCAGCTCCCCCGCGAGCATGCCGAGGGCGAGGTCGAGCGCTTCGCGCGCGACCGCGCCGAGGTCGACCGCCAAGGTGGTCAGGGTGGGGGCGACGAGCGTGCCGACCGCGAGCCCGTCGACGCCGACGACACGGACCCGTCCGGGGACGTCGACACCGGCGCGACGGCACGCGGCGAGGACGCCGAGCGCCATGACGTCGTTGAACGCGAGCACCGCGTCGACCGCGGGGAACCGTTCGAGCGCCCGCGCGGCCATCACGGCCCCGTGCTCGGACGTCGACGCCTCGGCGATCGCGATCTCCGGTCGGTGCCCACGGCGCCGGAGTGCGTCGATCACGAGGAGCCCGCGGCTGCTCGGGCGGCCGGTGTGCGAGGCGTCGACGATCACCGGGTGCCGCACCCCCGTGGCCGTCAGGTGGTCGGCGAGGTCCTCGACGGCCGGCGCCGGGTCGATGCGGACGGCGCCGCGGAGGACCTCGCCGGCGGGGTCGAGCTCGACGACGGGGACCGTGCCGAGCCGCTCGATCCACTCGGGCGCGCGGATGCCGAGGTAGCCGATCACCACGTCGGTCTGCGCCCCGAGGGCCTGCACCGCGCGGTCGGAGTCCCCCGCGAGCCCGACGTCGGCGAGCATGACGTTCCACCCGCGGGCCGCCGCCAGGCCGAGCACCGCGGCCGCGAGCTCGGGCGAGTACGGGTTCCGGAGGTCGTTCACCACGAGGCCGAGCTGACGGTCACCGCCGGTGACGAGCCCGCGGCCGAAGCGCGACGGCCGGTAGTGCAGGGCCGACGCAGCGGCCAGGACGCGCTCCTTCGTCGCCGCGCTGATGCCGTACATGCCGTTCATCGCACGGGTCACGGTCTGACGAGAGACCCCGGCGGCCGCGGCGACGTCGTGGATCGTGGCGCGGGCGGCCGACCGCCCCGCGGACGCGTCGGCGCCTGCTGCTCCGTCCGGTGCTGCTTCGTCTGCTGCTGCTCCGTCCGCTGCTGCTGCGTCCGCGGGGTGGGTGGTGTCGGTCGCGCCGGGGGGCGTGGTGTCGGTCACGTTCGGGTCGTGCTGTCGGCCGAGCGCCGCGGTCAGGCGCGGAGGTCCAGCCACGCGACCTGTTCGGGGCTCAGCTCGACGGACAGCCCGGTCATCGACGAACGGGCCTCCTCGATGGTGCGCGGGCCGAACAGCGGGAAGGTCGGGAACGGCTGGTGCAGCACGTACGCCAGGGCGATCGCGGTCGCGGGCACGCCGTGCTGCTCGCCGAGCTCGCGTGCGCGGCGGAGGCGCTCGAAGTTCTCGTCCGAGTAGTAGCAGCGCACGAGCTCCGGGTCGCTCGTGTCGCCGGGAGCGGCGCGGCCGGTGAAGAACCCGCGGGCCTGGGACGACCACGGCAGGAGCGGGACCTGCCGTTCCTCGAGCCAGCGCTTCGACTCCGGGTCGGTCGCGTGGCGGCAGCCGGCCCACGGCACGTCGTACGCCTCGGCGAGACCGAAGTGGTTGCTGAGGACCTCGAACCCGTGCTTCCCGTTCGCCCGGGCGTACTCGTTCGCCTCGTCGAACCGGGCGGTGCTCCAGTTCGAGCCGCCGAACACCCGGATCCGACCGGCGCGGCGGTGCTCGTCGAGCACGTCAACGAACTCCCCGACCGGCACGTCCTCGTTGTCCCGGTGCATCATGTAGACGTCCGCGTGGTCAGTGCCCTGCCGCTCGAGGCTCTCGAGCAGCTGCCGGGTGAGCGACTCCGGGTCGCAGTACGGGGTGTGGGCGCCCTTGGTGATGACGACCACGTCGTCCCGGATGCCGCGGTTCTCGATCCACTTGCCGAGTCGACCCTCGAGCACGCCGCCGCCGTAGACGTAGCCGGTGTCGAAGACGTTGCCGCCCTGCTCGACGAACATGTCGAACAGCGCGCTCGCGTGGGCGAGGTCTGGCTGGTTGTCGACGCCCATCACCAGGCGGGACATGCGCTTGCCGACGCCGGGGACGTCGCCGTACCGCATCGGGGCATCGTCGCGGACGCGCAAGGGGGCGCCGCTCACCGTGGGGATGTCGGCCGTCTCCGCCTCGAACGGGTAGCGCAGGCCGATCGCGGCGCGCCAGCGGTCGAGCGTGCGGGCGGTCGCGAGCGTCTCGTCCAGGGTCATCTGCGATGCCTCGACGGCTCCGGCGCGCAGGGCGTCGGTCGTCGCGTCTGCCTCGCGGGCGTAGGGGTGCTCGCCGGCGAAGGAGATCGTGCGGGGCTCCTCGTCGACGGTGCTGACCGTGATCGTCGGGTCGGCCGAGAGCGTCCACGGGTCGGTGAGGACGATGCGGCCGCGGCTGCCGTGGACGGTCACCGCGTTGTCGTCCTGCAGGTGCACGCCGGTCCGGACGCTCGCCGTGACGCCGCCGCGGTAGGTCAGCTGCGCGACCGTCCACTCGTCGACCCCGGTGGGGCCGAGGGTGCCGGTGGCCGTCAGGTCGACGGGCTCGGCGACGGCGACACCCGTCGCCGCCTGCACGATCGCGGCGGTCATCGTGACCGGGTACCCGCCGACGTCGAGGATGCCGCCGCCCGCCGTCGCTGGGTCGTACAGTCGACCGCTGCGCTCGCCCGTGCGGAACGCGAAGGACGCGTCCACGTGCAGGACGTCGCCGATCGCACCCTGTCGGACGAGGTCGAGGAGCGCCGCGGTCTGCGGGTGGAAGCGGTACATGTAGGCCTCGACGAGGGGCAGACCCGCCTGGCGTGCGGCGTCGACGAGCGCCATCGCGGTGCCGTGGTTCGGGGCGAGCGGCTTCTCGCAGAGCACGGCCTTGCCGGCGGCGAGGGCGCGGAGCACGAGGTCGGCGTGGCCGGTGTGCACCGTCGAGACGTAGACGGCGTCGACCCGGTCGTCCGCGAGCACCCCGGCGTGGTCGACCGCGGCGACGTCGGCGAACCCGTGCTCGGCGGCCTCGTCGGCGAAGGCCTGCGCGCGCTCCGGCGACGAGCTCCCGGCGGCCACGAGCGTGCCGGTGCTCGCCGGCAGCTGCGACAGGAAGCGGCGGGCGATGCTGCCGGGGCCGAGCACCGCCCATCCGGGCCGGTCGGCGCCCGTGGACGGCGTGGTCGAGGGGGTCGCGGTCTGCGCTGACATGCGGTTCCTGTTCGTGCGGTGGGCCGTGCGGTCGCTGCGACGCTACCCACCGCCGAGCGCGCGGACAAGGAGTTCGTGAACGTTCACGGAACCGGCCGTTCGTCGGCGTGCGGGCGGTTGCCTAGACTCGTGCGCATGGCAAGCGCCCGAGACCGTGTCCTGGACAGCTTCGTCGCCATCGTGTGCGAGGAAGGCGAGCGTCCGGCGACCCTCGACGCCGTCGCCGCGCGGGCGGGCGTCTCGAAGGGTGGACTGCTGTACCACTTCGGCTCGAAGGCCGCCCTGGTGGAGGGGCTGTGCGAGCGGCTGTCCGACCTCGGGGCGATCGACGTCGAGCGGATGCGCGAGGCCGAGGACGGCGCCGCGCGCTACTTCGTGCGGAACTGCCTGTTCGTCGGCAGCGAGCTCGACCTCGCCCTCCTGGCGGCCAGCCGGCTGCAGCAGGCCGGGTACGAGGAGGCCGGCCGGACGCTCGACGACACCGAGAACGCATGGCTCGAGACCCTCGTCGACGAGCTCGGCGACGCGCCGACCGCGCAGGCCGTGAAGCTCCTCGGCGACGGGCTGTACCACCAGGCCTCCCTCGGCGCGGTGACCGGGTCCGAGGTCCGGCCGAACCGCGGCACCGTCGACATGGACACGCTGCTCGCCGTCGTCGACCGTCTCATCGCCACCCGCCCCACTGCGTGAACCGGCGCCCCGTCGTCGGGGCGTGCACCGGCCCCGGCCGACCTGGGGATAGACTGGTCGGGATCCACCCGCTCGAACCGGAGGTACCACCGTGGGCCGCGTCATCGCCGCTTTCTTCTCGATCCTGCTGCTGCTGGTGTCGATGTACCTGTTCGGGTTCGCGTTCCAGGTGCAGTCCGGCCAGGCGTTCGTCTTCATGGGCGGCCTGCTGCTCATGTCGCTCTCGTTCTACCTGCCGATCCACGTCTTCGGCAAGCGCTGACTTCCGCGCCCCCGGCGCTCGTCAGGACGGCCCCGCACCGATCGGTGCGGGGCCGTCCTGCGTCTGCCCGGCTGTCGCGCTCCGCGTCCGCCGGTCGCGCTGCGCCCGACGGCCGGCGTCGAACCACGGAGCCGACGTCGAACCACCCCCCACAGCTGGTTCGACGTCGGTTCCCTGGTTCGACGCGGCGTCACCCCTACCCCAGCGGCGTCGGCAACGACTCCACGGCCGGGACCGGGACCACGGCGGCGGCGCGGCGCAGCTGACCGATCCGGGCGAGGGCACCCGCGACCGCGGCCGCGACGCCGAACGGCACCGCGTAGACCAGCCCGAACAGGAGCGCGTCGGCACGGAACGGGGCCGTGTACGAGGTCGCCCCCGCGATCACCTCGATCATCACCGCGGCGGTGAGCCCGGCCGTCACGGCCGTCCATCCGACGTGTGCCGCGTCCGAGTCCACCCGCCGCAGGCACCGGCCGACCCCGTACGTCACCGGCAGGACGACGATCGCCGCCCCGAGCGCCGGCAGCGCCGAGGTGAGCGGGACGGCGACCGCCCACCACAGGACCGACCAGTCGAGGCCTCCGTTCCCGGGCCCGAGCACGACGACCTGCATCGCAGCGAAGGTGACGGCCGGCAGCGTCACGAGGACCAGCCAGCCGTACGCGCGGGCCTCGAGCTCGACGGACTCGGCGACGGTCCAACCGCGTCCCGGGCCGACGGTCACGCGTCCCGCCCGGCGACGATGCCGACGATCTCGGTGACCGTGCGGCGGAAGGGCCGGACGCGGAGCATCGGCAGGGCGAAGCGGAGCACCCCGAGGGCCGTGTCGACGAGCCGGTCCGTCCGACGTTGGTCGGGCGAGGTGTCGTACACCCAGAACAGCGTGACGAGCAGGTAGGCGATCCAGAGCGCCCGCGGCAGGTCGTCGCCGAGCGGCGCCGGGAGCTTCGTGCGCGACCCGTCGACGGCCTGACGGAAGAGCCCGAGCACGACGTCGCGCGCCGGCGCGGACTCCGGCGACATCGGGTTGTTCGGGGATCCGGGCGCGATCGCGGTCGTCAGGAACTGCGGCGCGATCCCGTGCCAGGACCGGAGGTTCGCCAGGCCCGTCCGCACGACGACCCCCACCCGGTCGGCGAGCTCGTCGACGCCCTCGAGCTCCGGGGTGGCTCGGGCGACGTGCTCGTGCTGCACCTCGACGTAGAGCTCCTGGACCAGGTGGTCCTTCGTCGGGAAGTGGTAGTAGGCGTTGCCGACCGACAGCCCCGCCTCGTCCGCGATCCCCCGCATGGTCGTGCCGTCGTACCCGTGCTCGCGGAGGGACCGGATCGCCACCTCTCGGATCCTGGCGCGGGTGCGGTCGCGCTTCGTCATCGGCGCGGCGTCGTTTTCGAACATGTTCAAAAGCTACACCCCGGACCGCTCCCGGGCACAACGACGACGAGCACCCCGCACGAGGTGTGCGGAGTGCTCGTCGGGTGGGTCGGGTGGTCAGCCGGCCATCTGGCGCAGGCTCCGGAGGGACACGGCCGTGGCGATCGCGGCGTGCGCGGCCTCGGCTCCCTTGTCCTCCTTCGACCCGGGCAGGCCGGCGCGGTCGAGGCCCTGCTGTTCGTCCTCGAGCGTCAGCACACCGAAGCCGACAGGCTTGCCGGTGTCGATCGCCACCCGGGTCAGGCCGCTCGTCGCCGCGTCCGAGACGAACTCGAAGTGCGGGGTCCCGCCGCGGATGATCACCCCGAGGGCGACGACCGCGTCGAAGCCGGACTCGAGCGCCGCCTTCGCGACGACCGGCAGCTCGAAGCTGCCCGGCACCGGGACGACCTGCGCCGTCGCGCCGAGCCGCTGCACCTCGCGCTGGGCACCGGCGAGCAACCCGCCAGCGATGGTCTCGTGCCACTGCCCGGCGACGATCGCCACCCGGACGCCCGTCCCGTCGACGTGGTCGCGCTCCGCGGCTCCTGCTCCGCTCATCGTGTGGTCCCTTCGGTGGGCGCGACGTCCGTCGCCGCCCGGTCGGCCGCGTCGAGCCAGTCGACGAGTGCGGCGATGGTGATGACGGGCACGCCCTCGCGTGCCCCGAGTTCGACGAGCTGCGGCAACCGCATCATCTCGCCGTCGTCTCCGACGATCTCGCAGATCGCCGCGGCGGGCCGGAGCCCTGCCGCGGTGACGAGCTCGATCGAGGCCTCGGTGTGCCCGGCGCGCTCCCGGACCCCGCCTGGTCGCGCGCGCAGCGGGACGACGTGCCCCGGACGGTGTAGGTCGTCGCGCACGGACGTCGGGTCCGCGAGCACCCGGAGCGTCCTGGCGCGGTCGTGCGCGCTGATGCCGGTCGTGACCCCGACCGCGGCGTCTACGGTGACCGTGTAGGCGGTGCCCCGGACGTCCTCGTTGTGCGCGACCATCGGCGGCAGGTCGAGCGCGTCCGCGATGTCGGCGCTGATCGGGGCGCAGATGAACCCGGACGAGTGCGCCACGGTCCAGGCGATCCACTCCGGCGTCGCGAGCTCCGCGGCGAGGACGACGTCGCCCTCGTTCTCACGGTGCTCGTCGTCCGCCACGATCACGGGCCGACCCGACGCGATGGCCGCGACGGCGTCCTCGACCGAGGAGAGACCCCGGGTCGAGGACCGGCCGGAGCCGGCCGCGGCCGCGTCGGAGCCGGCCGCGGAGTCGCCGGAGCTGACCGCGGGCACGACGTGGGCGGCGTCGAGGGCGCTCACCGTGCCTCCAGGGCGGGTTCCGCGGCGACCGCCGCGTCGAGCCGGAGCATGCGCCGGACGTGGCGGGCGAGGACGTCGGTCTCGATGTTCACGCGGTCGCCGGGGACGCGCTCCCCGAGGGTCGTCGCGGTGAGCGTCTCGGGGATCAGGCTGACCTCGAACCAGGCGGACTCCGGGTCGGTGGTCTCGTCGGAGACGGCGCTGACGGTGAGCGAGACGCCGTCGATCGCGACCGAGCCCTTGTCGACGACGAGCGGGCTGAGGTCCGGTGCGAGCGAGAACCGCACGCGCCGCCACCCGTCGCCGTCGCTCGTCGACAGGACGGTCGCAGTGCCGTCGACGTGTCCCTGCACGATGTGGCCGCCGAGCCGGTCGCCGACCGAGGCCGCGCGCTCCAGGTTCAGGCGGTCCCCGATGGCGAGCGAGCCGTGCGCGCTCATGTCGAGCGTCTGCGCCATGACGAAGGCCGTGAAGGTGTCGTCGGTCCGCTCGACCACGGTCAGGCAGACGCCGCTCGTGGCGATGGAGTCGCCGTGCCGGGCGTCCGCGACCACGATCGGTCCGCGGACGGTGAGCGCGACGGAGTCGCCGTGCTGCTCGACGGCGGTGACGGTGCCGAGTTCCTCGATGATGCCGGTGAACACTGGTGTCCTCTCAACGGGACTCCGGGTGTGCTCGACGGATGTCGGCATCGGCGGACGGGGACGACGGATCGCCCTGCCCGCCAGCGCTTCCTCCCATCCGGACTCTCACCGTCGGTCCCGGAGTCCCACCGGGTCAACCTCGGTCGGGCGTACCCGACGTCAGCTCGTGGACTGTCACCACCGGTTCGGAATTGCACCGACCCCGGAGCGCTTGCGTACCCCGAACCATACCCCACCCCACCGGCACGACGTCCGGCCGGTTGCGCGGTGTGACGCGTCGGGGGCGGGGTGGGCCGGGGAGCGCGGGCGCCAGACGGCTCGGAGTCACCGAGACGCCCCCGGATCCGGCGGCGTCTCGCGCACACGGCGGCGTCTCGCGCTCAAGGCGGCGTCCCGCGCGCACGGGGGCGCCTCGCGCACACGGCGGCGCCTCGACAGGGCGGGACCGTTCCGCCCGGGGGCGGACGGGAGGATCGAGGCGGGACCCGCCACGATCCTCCAGTCCGTCGTCCCGGACCGCCCGTCAGCCGCGGCCGCGCACCAGGGCGACCGCCTGCCGGAGCGACAGGTCGGGCAGGTAGGCCCGCACGACCGCGATGCCGATCGACGGCAGCGCGACCGGGTCCGGGTAGGCGAGCACGAGCGGGTGCAGGTCCGGACCGAACTTCGCCTTGAACCGCAGGAGCGACCGGAACCCGTAGACCGGCTCGAGCACCCCGCCGACCAGGTCGAGCAGGTTCTGCACGCCGTCGCTCGACGGCGGTGCGTCCCCCGACGATGCGAGTGGCGCCGCGGACAGGCTGAGCCGCTCGACGCCGTCCTCGCGCATCCGGTCCGCGGCGCTGGCGACCAAGAACTCCATCACGCCGTTCGGGGCCGCGGCGGTGCGGCGCATCACGTCGAGGGTCCAGCCGACGACGCGTCCCTCGCGGAACGTGGGCAGCCAGCTCGTCACCGCGAGGACCGTGCCCGCGACGTCGAGCGCGACGAGGGTGCGGACGGCCGGGTCGCGCATCTCGTCGATCCCGCCGAGCGTGAAGCCCATCTCCGGCAGCTCCCGCTCGGAGACCCACTCCTCGGAGATCGCCTCGATCTGCCGGGTGGTGGCCACGGGCAGGTCCTGCCACGACGACCACAGCGCGGTGATGCCCTCGCGCTTCGCCTTGTTCACCGAGGTGCGGACGTCCTGCTTCTTCTTGCCGGTGGTCGTCCACGTGCGGGGGTCGAAGTCGGCGTCCTCGGCAACGGGGAGCGTCGCCCAGCCCTGCCCCGTGAGGTGCTCGGCCGCGGTGGCTTCGATGCCGTAGAACACTGCGGTCCACCCGTTGTCGTCGCAGTACCGGGCGAACTCGGTCATCGCCCGGTCGCGGGCGTCCGGCCACCCGAACGGCCCGCCGACCGTCACCGCGACCCGGCCGTTGCGCCGGAACGCGACCCCGGCGCGGCCGTCGGCGGCGAACCAGTAGGCGTTGCCCTGCCACGTCGTCATCCACCCGAAGGTGTCGCCGCCCGCGGCCTCCAGGAGTGCGCGGGCGCGGGCGCGGTCCATGCCGACCTCGTCGGTGTCGAGCGCGTGCGGCGCGGCGCCGGTCGGCCGGATCGCGGCGAGCGCGATGACGGTCCACAGCAGGGGGCCGGAGACGCCGAGCACGAACCGGAGCGCGGGGTCCATCGCGGGCAGCCGGTCCCAGAACGTCACCGGGGACAGCGGGCCGAGCACGGCGATCACCAGGCGGAAGGGGTCGGGGACCCGCTGGGGCGACGAGGCCGCGGTGACGAGCACGACCACGACGATGACCGCGGCGGCCGCGAGCACGACGACCGCGAAGGTGGCGATGCGACGGCGGGACGGCAGCACCGTGAACGACCGGCGCAGGACGACGAGCACGAGCGCGGTCGCGAGCGGCACGACGATGGACGCGGCGATCGACAGGTCCACCACGACCAGGTTCTCCGATGCGTGCAGGTGCTGGACCCGACCGGGGACGGCACTGTAGGTGACCGCTGCGGCGATCGCGGTGACCAGGTCGACGGCGACGACGAGCCAGACCGCGAAGCGGCTCCCCCGGAACAGCCCGAGACCGCCCACGACCAGGACGAGCAGCGGTGCGACGGCGAGCAGGAGGGTCCAGGGGTCGGTCGCCCGGTAGTCGAGGAGCCCGCGGAGGCACGTGTCCACGGCGCCGTCGGCGTGGCAGCCGCGGACCGGGGTCACCGGGCCGGCCCCGACGACCGCGGCGAGCGGCGCGAGGAGTCCGACGCGGGCGCGCGACACGAGCGCGATGACCGGGCCGACCGCGGACACGAGCACGACGGTCCCGAGGAGCACACGGGTCTCGCGGTGCGAGCTGCGCACCCAGCCGATGCGGGCCGGACCGCTCCGGAGCATCGTCCCGAGGCCCCAGCCGACGAGGGCGGCGAACGCTGCGTACAGGTCCGAGACGTGCCCCGCGTAGAGCAGGAGCGCGGCGACGACCGCGAAGGCGTTGACCCGTATGCGGCGACGCCAGAGCGGCCCGGCGAACGCGCTCGCGGTGACGATCGTCCCGACCATCGCGGTCCACGGGTCGAAGCTCGTCGCCCGGCCGAGCAGGAGCGCCCCGATCGGACGGCCGTCCGGGTCGAGGAACGCGGTGAGCGCGCCGAGCCCGGTGCCGACGACCGTCGTGACGACGAAGGCGGTGACCGTGCGCCACGGCCCCATCAGGCGTTCGGACGCGCCGAGCAGCACGACGACGCCGACGATCGTGGCGACGAGGGCGAGCAGGCCGGTCGACGCGGCGAAGACCCGGAGCGGGCCGAAGTGCGACGGCGTGGTGCCGTGGGAGACGCGGAGGACCACGCCGACCACCGAGGTCACGAGCACGAGCAGCACGACGACGGTGGTGACGGGGTACCGCCGGGCCGTCCGGCCGACGGTCCGGGCGGCCGCGACGACGGCCGCCTGGACCTTGCCGGGCGTGCGCGGCTCTCGTGGTCCGGGGGCGCTCTCGGGGGAAGCGCCCGGTCCGGTACCGGACTCCGGCGGCGCCGTCGCCGTCTGGTCGTTCACAGGGTGCCTTCCGCTGCCGGGAGACCGAGGTGCGCCAGCACCGGGGGCAGTCCGTGCGCGAGCACGTACCGCACGGTGTTCCAGTCGTGGGCGGACCCGGGCGAGACGAAGGTCTGCGTCTGCATCCCGGCCCGCTCCGCGGCGGCCCGGAGCGTCTCGGTCGACGCCGTGTACGGGGCGTCGTCCTGACCGTAGCCGAAGACCGTGAGGTGGTCGCGGTACGGCGCGTGTGCCGCCATCAGGGCGACGGGCATCGCGGCGCGGTAGGCGGCGGCGTCCCCGCCGAACCCGAGCGCGATGGTCTGCTGCACGCTGCCGTTCTTCGGGCCGATCTCGCTCGAGATCGCCAGGGCGGTACCGAACACGTCCGGGTGCGCGGCGGAGAGCTGCATCGCACAGGTCGCGCCCTCGGAGAAGCCGGCGACGGCCCAGTGCGACGGGCCGCTCTCGACCGGCAGGTGTGACTGGATCCAGTCCACGGTGTCGGTCATGACGTAGGTCTCGCTCCGGCCGAGTCGGCGCGAGTCGAGGCACATCGGGTTGCGGTTCGGCGCCCCGAGCTGGTCCGGCGACACGACGATCGGCCCGAGGCCCTGGTGCGCCGCGGCGTAGCGGTCGAGGTACTGCCCCATGTTGCCGGTCTGGAACAGGTCGGCGGGCTGTCCGGGCTGCCCCGAGAAGGCGATGATGACGGGGAGCTTCGGCGGGTTCGCGACACGGGCCGCCGGCGGCAGCCACACCACGGCCTTGCGGGCGCGGAAGTGCGACACCGTGCCGGGGATCGCCACGCTGATCGTCTCGCCGGTCTTCGGCATGCCCGCCGGGGCCTGCCACCCGGAGAGGTCCGTCGCCGGCGTCGCGTTGCCGGAGCGCTCCGGAAGCTTCACGGTCTTGTACGGGCTCGTCGCGATGGCCTGCTGGACATTCTTGTAGAAGCCGAAGTCGACGTTCACGCCGAGCCCGGCGGACAGGACGACCGCGGCCGCGGCGGCCACCGCCAGGCCTCGTCGGCGCCACCCGCCCTGGACGAGGACGACCAGGAGCAGGGCGACCCCGGCGAAGGCGAACGCGATCCACATCCGGGTGATCGGCGTGAAGGCGACGCCGAACAGGTCCTGCACGTCGCCCGTCCACCACACCGCGACGAGGCCGACCACGGCGCCGAGCACGCCGGCACCGACGCGGAACGCGAGCCGCCGTCCGCGGTGCCGTTCCCGCGCCGGTCCGACGAGGACCCAGGCCGCCAGGACGGCCGTGATGACGTAGACCGGGACGAGGACCGCCCGGCCGGTGATCGGGATGCGCAGGAGTTCGTGGAGCACGCTCTCATCGTGGCGCTCCCCTGCTGCCGTGGGGCCGCGCAAGCGCTTCCACTGCGCACAGGTTCGGTACCGAGTGCTCCCAGGGAACGTTCGGTGTCGTCCAAGCAGGCCCTTCGAAGGCGCATGGATCGGAGGGGCACCGCGGACGGTGCCCCTCCTCGCCGTGGTGGTGTCAGCCGAGCCGCTTGCGCAGGACCAGCGCCCCGGCTCCCGCCATCAGGAGCAGCAGCGCGATCGCCGCGGGCAGCGTCTGCGACGCGGCTCCGGTGTAGGCGAGCTGCGGCTGTCCGGTCTGCGTCGTCGCCGTGGTCGCGACGGTCGGACGGGAGGCGGTGGTCACCTCGGTCGCGGCGGCGACCGTGGTGGTCGTGGTCGCGACCGGCAGGGTGGTCACGTCGGGCGTCGTGCCGTCGGTCCCGTTGCCGGGCGCGCCCGGGGTGCCGGGCTCACCGGGCGTTCCCGGGGTGCCGGGCTCACCGGGCGTTCCCGGGGTGCCAGGCGTTCCCGGGGTGCCAGGCGTACCCGGGGTGCCAGGCGTACCCGGGGTGCCAGGCGTACCCGGGGTGCCAGGCGTACCGGGGGTGCCAGGCGTACCCGGTGTGCCGGGCTCACCAGGGGTGCCCGGGGTGCCGGGCGTGCCGGGGGTACCCGGGTCGGTCCCGGTACCGGGGGTCGTGCTCGTGCCGTCGCCGACGATGCCGATGCCGTTCCCGCCGATGGTGACCGGGATGCTGATCACGGGGACGATCTGCGTCCCGGAGAGCAGGCCTCCGGCGCCGGAGGTCGTGCCACCCGCCGACGGGCTCGTGGAACCCGTGCCCGAGCCGGTCCCACCGGTCGAGGTCGACGTGCCGTCACCGAGGAGCCCGATCCCGTTGCCACCGATCGTCACCGGCAGGCTCACCACCGGCGACACCTGCGTGCCCGAACCGATGCCGTCCTGACCCGAGGTCGTACCACCGGCCGTCGGGGTCGCGGAGCCCGTGCCCGAGCCGGTCCCACCGGTCGAGGTCGACGTGCCGTCACCGACGACACCGATCCCGTTGCCACCGATCGTCACCGGCAGGCTCACCACCGGCGACACCTGCGTGCCCGAACCGATGCCGTCCTCACCCGAGGTCGTACCACCCGCCGACGGGGTCGCGGAGCCCGTGCCCGAGCCGGTCCCACCGGTCGAGGTCGACGTGCCGTCACCGACGACACCGATCCCGTTGCCACCGATCGTCACCGGCAGGCTCACCACCGGCGACACCTGCGTGCCCGAACCGATGCCGTCCTCACCCGAGGTCGTACCACCCGCCGACGGCGCCGCCGGAGCAGCCGGCGCCGCCGGGCCCGTGGCGGTCGACGTGCCGTCACCGAGGAGTCCGATCCCGTTGCCGGTCACGGTCACCGGGACCGAGACGACCGGGGCGACCTGCGTGCCCGAGGCGACGCCGTCCTGACCCGACGTCGTCGGCTCGGCAGCGGGCGCCGCGGGTGCTGCGGGCGCCGCCGGTGCTGCGGGTGCCGGGGTCGGCGCCGTAGCGGTGGCGTCCCCGAGGACACCGACCGCGTTGCCGCCGACCGTGACCGGAGCGGTGACGTCACCGACGACCTGGGTGCCGGAGCCGATGCCGTCCTCGCCGGACGTCACGGGTGCCGGAGCTACCGGAGCGGCAGCCGGAGCCGGAGCAGCCGGGGCGGGAGCGGCGGCCGGGGCCGGGGTGCTCGTGGTGGCGTCGCCGCCGACTGCGACCGCGGTGCCGGAGACGGCGACCGGGGCGGTGACCACCGGGGCCACCTGGGTCCCCGAGGCCACGCCGTCCGCGCCCGACGTGACGGGCGCAGGAGCGGGGACCGAAGCCGCAGGAGCGGGGGCCGGAGCCGCGGGAGCGGGCGCCGCCGGGGCCGGAGCGGGCGCTGCCGGAGCGGGAGCGGAGACGGCGTCGCCGAGCACCCCGAGGGCGTTCCCGGCGACGGACACCGGGGCGCTCACGGACGGCGCGACCTGGGTGCCGGACAGGATGCCGTCCGCGCCGGAGGTCGTCGCGGCGTTCGCGGCCGCTGCCCCTCCGAGCGTCAGGCCTCCGAGGCAGAGGGCGAACCACAGCCCCCTGGAGACGTGCTTGTTCATGGTCGTGTCACTTCCTGATCGAGATCGTCACCGACCGCAGGTGCGGTCGGGAGGTGCGTGCCTGCCGGGCTGGACAGGCGCACCGACCTCAGTCAGGAGCGACGTCGTGGTCGCCGACGACCGACGCGGGGACCACGTCGTCGTCGAGCGTGCCGCGTGACCCCGCGGCGAGGGGGACCTGGGTGCCGACGGTGCCGTCGACACCGACCGGTGCAGCCCCGGCGGAACCGGAACCACTGCCGGAGCCGGAGCCCGTCGATCCGCCACCGACCGGCAGCGGGACGACACGGTCGCCGTCGGCGGGCACGCGGAGTGCGGTGCCGTCGACCGTGACCGATCCCGCGGCGCCCGTCGTGGCGTGCTCGGCGGCGACCCCGCGGACGGTGACGATCGACGTCGTGCTCGCGACCGGCTGGTCGTCGCTCGCGGGTCCGGCGCTCGCGGACGGCGCGGCCGCCGCGAGGACGACCGGACCGGTCGCGTCCCCTGCGGACGCCGGTGCCGGCACCGCGACGGTGCTGCCGCCGGGGAGTGCCGGGGACGTCGGCACGGTCTGGCCGGGCACGGGGACGCCGGGCGTCGGCAGGGCCGGGACCGGGAGGGACGGCACGGGCAGCACCGCGCGGGCAGGGGCAGGACGGCCTCGACCGGTCCGACGACCTCGCCGACGGTCTCGGGGAGCGTGCCGACCGTTCCGCCGACGACGCCGAGGGTGTCGTCGACCACACCGGTGACCGGACCGACGACCGTCCCCACGGTGTGGTCCCCGAGCAGCGTGCCCGTCAGCGGGAGCGCGCCGACGACGGTGTCGACGGCCTCGACGACCGCGGTCACCGGCCGGGCGTCGGTCACCGACTGCACGGTGCCGGTGACGGGCTCGAGGACGGACTCGAGCGTGCCGGAGAGCGGCCGGGAGGCGGTGCTCGTCCCGGTCGCGTCCGGCGTCCCCGTCGTCGTCCCGACTCCCGCAGCAGCGGGAGCGGGAGCGGGGGCGGGGGCGCCGGCCGCGGGAGCGGCGGGTGCCGCTGGAACGGGCGCGGCGGGAGCGGGTGCGGCAGGAGCCGGGGCCGCAGCAGGCGGCGCGGCGGGGGCCGGCGCCGGCGCGGCAGGAACGGGAGCGGGAGCAGCGGGAACGGGTGCGGCAGGGACCGGAGCCGGGGCAGGTGCGGCCGGAGCGGGCGCCGGAGCCGGCACGGCCTTCCGGACGGGCGCGACGGCCTGGTCGACCACGGAGCCGACCTCGCCGGTGACGCCCTGGACGGTTCCGCCGAGGTCCTGCACGAGTCCACCGACGATGCCCCGCTGCTGCGGCGCACCCTCGGCGGCGGCTGCCGGCCGGGCTCCGAGCACGAGCGAGAGCAGCACGAGGGCAGCGGCGACCCCGACGCCCACGAGGACGATCCGGAGCAGCGCGCGCCAGGGGTCGCGCAACGGCTGGTCCATGCGCTCACCTCCTGATCTCGGCTGCGCACGTAGAGTGGTTGGCCGGTACGGTACGCCGTCCCGCTCCGGATCGGAACCCTTTCTGGAGCATTCTTCGAGAAAGGCCGGTCGTGACCTCGATCTTCCACGCCCCCACGCGCAACCTGGACGTCGTCACGCTGCACGAGCTGCTGCGCCTGCGGCAGGATGTCTTCGTCGTCGAGCAGGAGTGCGCCTACCCGGACATCGACGGCCGCGACCTCGAGCGGGGAACGCTGCAGTTCTGGGCCGGTCAGGGCTCGGTCGACGCCACCCTGCGCCTGCTCCGCGAGGCCGACGGCACGGAGCGGATCGGGCGCGTCGCCACCGCCCGGCACGCCCGCGGACAGGGCCTCGGTGCCCGGCTCATGGAGGCTGCGATCGCCGAGTCGCGCTCCGGCTCGATCGCGATCAACGCCCAGGCGCACCTCGAGCAGTGGTACGCACGGTTCGGTTTCGTGCGCTCCGGCGAGGACTTCCTCGAGGACGCCATCCCGCACGTCCCGATGACGCGGCAGCGCTGACCCGGCAGGGGCTGACCGGCAGAGCTCACCGGCAGGGGCTCCCCGCTCAGGCCCGCCAGCGCCGCAGCTCGTCGAACGACCGGCCCTGCTGCGCCCGGTCGGCCACGAGCCGCTCGAACACGATGTTCGTCTGCGTCGTCGCGACCGAGGGGTCCCCGCTCAGCTCGTCCGCGACGAAGTCCCGCAGCTGCTCGGTGGACGTGCACGCGATGTGCACGAGGAAGTCCTTGTCGCCGGCGAGGAACGACACGTCCTGCACGACCGGCACCCGCAGCAGGCGCTTCGCGAACTCGCGCAGCTCGTGCCGGGCGGCGGCGTGCACGCGGACGGACACCATCGCCTCGATCGCGAACCCGAGCCCCGCGACGTCCACGTCCGCCCGGTAGCCCCGGATCAGCCCGGCGTCCTCGAGCGCCCGCACCCGGGCGAGGCACGTCGACGGTGCCACCCCCACGGCGGCCGCGAGCCGGTTGTTCGGGATCCGGGCGTCGGCGGCAAGGGTCCAGAGGATGCGCTCGTCGACCTCGTCGAGGCGCGGCGCGGGATCGGGGCGGCGTGCTGGTCGGTCGGACACGCCCCGACGCTACCGCGAGCCGGTCCGCCCGCGCACCGGAGCACCGGGCCGACCGCCGGACCCGGCGATCGGAACGGGGCGGGCCGACGGGCGGAGGCGGGTCGTGCCTCCAGGCCGGTGGGTCACATGGCGAGCGTCATGCCGATGACGGCGACCGTCATCGCGAAGACCTCGCCGCTGCGGACCGCGCGACGGTCCGCCCGGCCCCACTCGTACCGGAGCAGCCAGCCGCTGAACGCGCAGTAGCCGATCACCCCGGCGCCGAGCACGGCGGACAGGGCCACGCCGTGTCCTGCATGGTCGTCGGCCAGGCCGGTCGCGTGCCCCATCAGGAGCATGCCGGCCATCACGACCGACGACAGCGCCCGGTGCACGTCCATGGGCTCCGCCCGTCGCCCGTCGGGGCGGCGACGGCGCATCACCGGCAGCGGGGCGAGGAGGAGCAGCGCCGTGGCGGCCAGGAGCGTCCAGACGGAACCGACCTGCGCCACGGGCAGCACCATCGCGACGAGCATGACCGTCGCGGGCACGATCACGCCGGGCCGGGGACGGTAGCGGTCGCCGACGATGCAGCACACCGACGCGAACTGCGGCACGACGAGCATCGCGTCGGCGACGGTCTCGTGCGCGGCGGTCATGGCGTGCGGTGGTCGGGGTGGGGCCGGGTGGTCAGTCCTGGGCGGCGCGGGCCGCGGCCTTCTCGGCGCGCTGCTGCTTCACGCGGGCGTTCTCGGCGTGCACCTCGGCCTGGGTCGCGCGCTCACGGACGAGCCACTCGGGCATCTCCTGCAGCAACTCCTTGACCTGGGCGGTCGTGAGCGGCTCGTCGATGCCGGCACGGTTCAGGCCGGAGATCGAGACGCCGAGCTTCTGGGCGACGACGGGGCGCGGGTGCGGGCCGTCGCGACGGAGGTCCTCGAGCCACGCCGGCGGCTGCGTGCGGAGCTCGTCGAAGGCGGTCCGCGTGACGGGACCCTCGCGGAAGGACTCCGGGGCGGCCGCCAGCAGGATGCCGAGCTTCTTCGCAGCCGTCTCGGCCTTCATCGTCTGTTCCTGCGCCATGGGTCCAGGGTACGGCCCCTATGCTCGGTTGCATGACCGCGGCCCTCACCATCGCCTTCGTCCCGGGGGTCTCCCCCGCGAAGTGGGTCCGGGTCTGGCGGGAACGCTTCCCGAACGCCACCCTCGGCCTGCTCCCGATCGGCCACGACGGGGTCGACGAGGCCCTTGCCGGCGAGGCCGACATGGCCTTCGCGCGCATGCCCGTCGGCGTACACCTGAACGCCATCCCGCTCTGGACCGAGACGGCCGTCGTCGCGATGCCGAAGGACGCGCCCCTCGCCGCCTCCGACGTCGTCTCCGACACCGACCTGGCCGACGTGCACGTCGTCGACGCCGGCCCGGTCCCCGCCGACGTCGCCGCGGTGCTCGACCTGGTCGAGGCGAACGTCGGCGTCGCGGTGCTCCCGCAGTCGCTCTTCCGCGCCGCGAGCCGGAAGGACCTGGTCGCTCGCCCGCTGGCGGACGCCGCGGGGACCCGGATCGCGCTCGTCTGGCGGGACGCAGACGCGTCCGAGACGACGGAGGAGTTCATCGGCGTGGTGCGTGGGCGGACCGCCAACAGTTCGCGTGCTGCGCAGGACCGGCCAGGAGGCACTCCGGACGCCGACGACGACGGCTCGCGTGGGTCGCGGGGTGGCTCCGGCACGGGTCGGTCCGGCACGGGTGGGCGCGGCGGAGGGCGCGGCTCGGGCACCGGGAGCGGCGGCGGCAAGGCCACCGCGAAGCAGGCGTCCGGCGGCAAGGCCGGGGGCAAGGGCGCGCGGAAGCCCCGCGGGACCGGCCGACCGGGCACGCAGCGGCTCGGGAACGGCAAGCCGAAGCGCGGTTCCAAGGGGAACCGGTGACCGGGACGCAGCTCGTCCCGATGCCGGCGGACCGGATCCCGGGGTGGCTGGACCGCACGATGGCCGAGTACGTCGCGTCCCGCATGCGCTCCGGCGAGACCCGCGAGCAGGCCGAGGCGAACAAGCAGAAGTCGCTCGACCAGTGGTTCCCGGGCGGCGCTCCCCTGCCGGAGCACTTCGTGTGGGACGTGGTCGACGACGCCGGGGACGTGGTCGGGTACCTCTGGATCGGACCGTTCTCGGTCGGCAGCGCGGAGTGGTGGGTGTTCGACGTCGAGGTCGACGAGGAGCACCGGCGGCGCGGGCACGCCCGACGGGCGCTCGAGGCCGGGCAGCGGGTCGCCCGTGAGCACGGCGCGACGTCGATCGGCCTGAACGTCTTCGGCTACAACACCGGGGCGCAGGACCTGTACGCGCAGCTCGGGTACCGCGTCACCGCGACGCAGATGCAGCTCCCGCTGGACTGAACCGTCAGGGCAGCACCGCTGCGGCAGCCTGCGCGACGCGGGCACCCCGACGTGCCTCGGTGTGGGCGCGGGCCGCGGTGACCACCAGGGCGTCCGCGCGGAGGGCCGACCCGGCGTCGAACGGCGGCTGCGGGTCGTACTCGAGCTGCAGCTGGATCCGCTCGGCGACGGGCTGCCCGGCGAGCTCCGCCGCGAGCCACAGCGCCATGTCGATCCCGGCGCTCACCCCGGCCGCGGTCACGACGGAGCCGTCGGTCACGACCCGCTCCGGCACCGGCTCGGCGCCGAACGCCTCGAGCAGGGGCGCCGACGCCCAGTGCGTCGTCGCCCGCTTCCCCGCGAGGAGCCCGGCGGCCCCGAGCACGAACGCTCCCGTGCACACCGAGACCACCCAGGTGGCACGCTCGGCCTGCCGTCGGACGAACGCCACCACCGCGGGGTCGAGCATCGCGTCGAAGGCGCCGTCCCCGCCCGGGACGACGAGCACGTCGGCGTCGGCGGCGGTCTCGAGGGTCCGGGTCGGGACGACGGCGAACCCGCAGTCGGTGGCGACCGGGTCGAGCGTCCCGGCGACGTACTCGACCCGGGCACCCGGCACGCGGGTGAGGACCTGCGCCGGGCCGGTCAGGTCGAGCTGCGTCACCGCGGGGAACAGCAGGAACGCGATCCGTACCTCGGCCGGGTCGTGCCCGCGCTCGGCGTCCGGTGTCGTGTCGGCGTCCATGCCGCGACCCTAGCCCCGGCGGGTCGGGTCGGGTCGTTCCGCTCTGTGCCGGTCCCGCTCAGGCCCAGACGCCGGAGGTCCCGCGGCGGTGGCTGCCGAGCAGGTGCGTGTCGACGATGCCGAGCGCCTCCATCAGGGCGTGCATCGTGGTCGGTCCGACGAACGCGAACCCGCGCTTCCGCAGGGCCTTCGACAGGGCGACTGACTCCGGGCTCGTGGTCGGCACCTCGGCGGCGGTCCGGGGCGCCGGGGTGGTGTCGGGGCGGAAGGACCACACGAGGTCCGCGAGACCGCCGTCCGCACGGAGGGCGACCGTGGCGTTCGCGTTGGTGATGGTCGCCCGGATCTTCGCCTGGTTCCGCACGATGCCGGCGTCGGCCATCAGGCGTGCGACGTCGTCCTCGTCGAAGCGGGCCACGGTGTCCGGGTCGAAGTCCGCGAAGGCTGCGCGGAACGCCGGACGCTTCGCCAGGATCGTGCGCCAGGAGAGCCCGGACTGGAACGCCTCGAGCGAGAGCCGCTCGAACACCCCACGCTCGTCGTGCACGGGCATCCCCCACTCGGTGTCGTAGTAGTCGCGGAGCATCGCGTCGGTGGCGGCCCACACCGGGCGGGCGAGACCGTCCTCCCCCGTGACGAGGTCGGTCGTCGCGGTCGTGCGTTCGTCGGCGGGCGGGGCCACGGGTTCGTCGGTCACCCTGCCATCTTGGCGGCCGGCACCGACGACGTCGGGACTACTCGGCCGGCGGGCCGTCCGTCATCGCCTGCTCGTCCATCCAGACGTACTCCCAGCGGTGCCCGTCCGGGTCCGTGAAGCTCCGCTGGTACATGAAGCCGAGGTCCATCTCCGGCCGGTCCTCGTTCCCGCCGCTCATCACGGCCGCGTCGACGATGCGGTGCACCTCGTCCTTCGACGCGGCGCTCAGGGAGTTGATCACCTCGATCGTCCCCGGGTCCGCGATCGTCTTGTCGGTGAACTCCTGGAACTTCGCGTGCGTGAGCAGCATCACGTACACGGTGTCGCTCACCACGACGCACGCGGCGGTCTCGTCCGTGAAGTCCGGGTTGATCGAGTAGCCGAGCGCCTCGTAGAACCCGGTCGCCCGGGCGAGGTCGGTCACGGGCAGGTTGATGAACACCATCGTGGGCATGGGGACTCCTTCGTCGAGGTCGAACCTCTCGCAGTACCGGACCACACGCAACCATCCTTCACGACCGGTACCAACGTGGAACGCAACATGCTACCGAGATGCGCACCGCCTTCGTCGACGAATCCGAGCCGGGCGGCGGTCTCGACCACACGACGTACCTGATGGCCGCCGTCATCGTCGCGATCAGCGATCGTCAGGCGGCACGAACAGCGATCCTCGCCGCGACGCCACGTCGGATGCGCAAGCTGCACTGGTACGAGGCCCTCCCGGCACAGCGGGTCTCGTGGCTCGATCTCCTGCGTCACGCAGTCGAGGTCCTGGTCATCCGGTACGACGGCCCGGTTACCCGGGTGGAACGCAGGCGACGACACTGCCTGGAACGCCTGGTGTGGGAGCTCGAACAGCGGCACGTCGGCGAAGTCGTGTTCGAGACACGAGGACCGGCACGCGATCGCGACGACCGGTCGATGTTGCGGGCACTGCGCGACCGCGGCATCGGACGGGCCGTCCGGTACGAGCATGCGCACGCCTCCGACGAGACGCTCCTGGCGCTGGCGGACCTCGCCTGTGGTGCGCACAGCGCGGGACTCGATCACGGGAGGCCGAGCGCGACCGTCGTCATCCCGTGAAGACCGATCTCGATGGCGGGATCCTGAACAGCGGGAATCCTGAACAGCGCAGCACCCGAACAGCGCCGCACCCGAACAGCGCAGCCCCTGAACAGCGCAGATCCCCGGGCCCGCGCTGGCTGCAGGACATCCGGGGATCGCTTCCGGCCGAGAGCACCCGACCGACATGTCAATGTTAGGCGCGGAGCGCAGCGTGCGTCAATCGCGCGAAGCACGACGTGGCCCGCGCGCCGGAACCGCACCGTGCCTCTAGGCCGTCGCCGCAACCATCTCCGCGACGCGACGCAGTCCGACCCGCTGGACCGAGCGAGGACGGGCGTGCCCGGTCGGGTGATCCGACCGGGCACGCCCGTTCCTGCCTGTTGCGCCGTGGCGCTCCCCTGGGTCAGACCGCGTCGCGGCCCTCGCCGGCGGCGCGCTGGTCCGCCTCGGACTCGGCCTGGCCGATGATGTCCTCCGCGGGGACCGGGTTGAGGCGGTCCCAGAGGAAGAACAGCAGGCCGCCGACGAGCAGCGACAGGCCCACCCACAGGTTGATGTGGATGCCGCCGGTCTTCTGCGGGTCGGTGTCCCAGTGCACGATCCCGACGATCGTGGTGATCACGCCGTAGAGCACGAACAGGCCGCCGAGGATGCGGCGCAGGTCGAGTCGACGGGTGGAGCGGACGAGGGCGACCTGCTCCTCGGTCAGCGTGGTGGTGTCGTCACGCATGGTGGTACTCCTTCGGGTCCGGGCCTAGAGGAACGGCAGGTAGAGGGCGACGCAGAGCACCAGGGCGACGGTGCCGAGCAGGGCGGGCGAGCGGTACCAGGCGGTGTCGGTCGCGACGGCCCCGGCGGTCATGTCGATCTTGCCGACGCCGTAGACCAGGCCGCCGAGCTCCGAGACGTCCTTCGGCTTCGTCGCGAGCGAGACGAGCACGCCGACGACGAGCACCGTGACGAACGAGATGATCGCGCCGTACATCGTCTCCGCGGTCGCGGTGGAGAACAGCTCCGGGTTCACCAGGTACGCGATCCAGGTGATGGTCGGCGTGACGATGCCGAGGACGTAGCCCCACAGTGCGCCCTGCGTGGTCATCCGCTTCCACAGCAGGCCGAGGATGAAGACGCCGAACAGCGGTGCGTTGAAGAACGAGAACAGCGTCTGCATGTACGTCATGATGTTGCCGGCCTGCGCCGCGAGGAACGCCGTGCCGATGCCGACGACCACGCCGACGACCGTGACCCAGCGGCCGGTCTGCAGGTAGTGCAGGTCGGGCATGTTCGGCTTGATGTAGCGCTGCCAGATGTCGTACGTGAAGACGGTGTTGAAGGACGACACGTTGGCCGCCATGCCCGCCATGAACGAGGCGAGGAGGCCCGTCACCGCGATGCCGAGCACGCCCGTCGGCAGGTACATCTGGATGAGCTTCGGGATCGCGTCGTTGTACGTCAGCTCCCCGGAGGCGAACTGGTTGCCGACGACCGCCGCGGCGATGAGGCCCGGGACGACGACGATGAACGGGATGAAGAGCTTCGGGATCGCGGCGATGAGCGGCGTCCGACGGGCGGCCGACATGTTCTTCGCCGAGAACGCGCGCTGCACCTCGGTGAAGTTCGTCGTCCAGTAGCCGAAGGACAGGACGAAGCCCAGGCCGAGCACGATCGCGAGCCAGTTCGCGCCGATCGGGTTGGTGACGTCGCCGATGCCGGTCCCGGCCCAGGTCTGCAGGTGCTGCACGCCCTGGGTCTGCTTGATGGCCTCGGTCAGGCCGCTCCACCCGCCGACGCGGTGCAGACCGACGATCGTCAGCGGCACGAGGCCGGCGATGATCACGAAGAACTGCATGACCTCGTTGTAGATGGCGCTGCTCAGGCCACCGAGGGTGATGTAGGCGAGCACGAACGCGGCGGACACCAGGATGGCGAGCCACTCCGGCCAGCCGAGCATCGCCTCGATGACGATGGCCATCGCGTAGAGGTTGATGCCGGCGATCAGGACGTTCGACACCGCGAAGGCGATGGCGTTGACGAGGTGCGGGGCCTTGCCGAAGCGGCGGAGCATGAACTCCGGGACGCTGCGGACCTTCGAGCCGTAGTAGAAGGGCATCATCACGAGGCCGAGGAACACCATCGCGGGCACCGCACCGATGAGGTAGTAGTGCAGCGTCGCCATGCCGATCTGGGCACCGTTCGCGGCCATTCCCAGGATCTCGGTCGCGCCGAGGTTCGCGGACACGAAGGCCAGACCGGTGATCCACGCGGGCATGGACCGTCCCGACAGGAAGAAGTCCATGCTCGTGCGCACCTGCCGCCTGGCGGTGAACCCGATGCCGATCACCACCGCGAAGTACACGATGATCATCAAGTAGTCGACCCAGCCCAGTTCGAGCCGGATCCCGTTGGTCGCCGCAGCGAGGACCATGCGATCTCCACATCCATGTGTTGCAGTCGGCAACTGCGCCGACCCGGACGGAGACGTTACACCGCGATGTGACCGTTCACATAGCCAAGGCATGCAAGGCCGTGTCGCCGTGCGTCCCGCTCGGTAGGCTCTCCCCCATGAGCGAGCCGGCCACCGACACCACGACACGCCCGCGGCGGATCCTCGTCCTGAACGGGCCGAACCTGGACATCCTCGGGCGACGGGACGCGACGCAGTACGGCACCGTGACACTCGCCGAGATCGAGGCGATCGTGCACACCGAGGCGTCCGTGCACGAGCTCGAGGCGGACTTCCGTCAGACCAACCGCGAGGGCGAGCTGGTCGAGTGGCTGCACGAGGCGCTCGACGACTTCGCCGGCGTCGTGATCAACCCCGCCGCCTACGCGCACACCTCCGTCGCACTGCACGACGCGGTCGAGGCGCTCGACGTCCCCGTCGTCGAGGTGCACCTGTCGAACACGTGGAAGCGCGAACCCTTCCGGCACGTCGACCACGTGGCCACCGCGGCGACGGCCGTGATCGCCGGCGCGGGCGCCGACGGCTACCGCCTCGCGGTCGCGCACGTCGCGTCCCTGCTCGGCTGAGCCGCACCGGACAGGAGGCTCGTGGCGGGCCCGCCACGTGCCTCCCGTCCGCCCGCGCGCCGCGTGACGCGCGCGGCCTGCTTCCCCGAGGTGCCGAGATCTCGGCATCTCGACGGACGTTCCGGGATTCTGTGACACCTCGACGCCGCGTCAGCGGCGAGTTGCGGCACCTCGCCGAAGCCGAGCCGGGCAGGTCGGCGCGGTCGCGCCTCGCGCTGCGTGTCTAGAAGTCGGCGGGGCGGCGGACGTCGGCCAGGCCCGCCGTGGCGAAGCCGCCGCGGATGATCGGCAGCGCCCGCCGGACGGCCTGGTCGATGCGGAGCTCGAGGTCGACGCTGCTGATGTCGTAGCCGCCCTCGCGCTTGGTGAAGTCGCGCTCGTTGCCGAACACGCCGAGCGGCAGGGTCGTGGACTGGAAGAAGCCGAACAGCGGCCGCATCTGGTGCTCGACGAGGAGCGCGTGCCGGTCGCTGCCGCCGGTGGCCGTGAGCAGCACCGGGGTGTCGACGAGGTCGTACTGCCCGACCCAGTCGAAGAAGAGCTTGAAGGCCCCGGAGTACGCCGCGCGGAACGCCGGGCTGCCGACCACGAGCACGTCCGCGGCCTCGACCGTCTCGAGCGCCCGACGCGTCCGGTCCGACATCGCCTCGCGTGAGGACGCTGCGCCGAGGTCGGCGAGCAGGGGCCCGATCTCCACCGTCTCTGTCCGGGCGTCCTCGATCTCCTCCCCGAGCCGTGCGACCGTGGCGGCCACCAGGGTGGACGTCCGGGACGGGTCGGAGGGGCTGCCACTGACGCCGACGACGAGTTCTCCGCTCATGCGGTCGATGCTCACACGCCCGCTCCGCGCCCGCCCGGGTGTGACGACTTGTGTCGCGCTCCAGCACCCGCGCGTACCGTCGCGGGGATGCAGACGTTCCTGCCCTACGCCGACTTCCGGGCCTCCGCCGAGGTGCTCGACGACAAGCGACTCGGGAAGCAGCGGGTCGAGACGCTGCAGGTCATGCGCGCCCTGACGCTGCCGGACTACGGCTGGCAGCACCACCCCGTCGTCGCGATGTGGCGCGGGTACCGGCCGGCGCTGATGGCGTACCAGGACGCGACGTGCCGGGTGTGGCTCGAGCGCGGGCACGCCGACACGTGCCTGGGCAAGACGCTCGTCGACCTCGCCCGTGTTCCGGAGGACCTCGCGGAGTACGAGCGCGGCGACTTCCCGGTGCCCGCCTGGAACCACGACCCCGCGGTGCACGAGTCGCACCGGTCGAAGCTCGTGCAGAAGGCTCCGGAGCACTACCGCCCGCTGTTCCCCCACGTGCCGGACGACCTGGAGTACGTCTGGCCGGGGACGACGCCGCCCCCGTCCGCGGACTGACAGGGGGTGCGGCGCCGGTCAGGGTCCGGCGCCGCGTCCACGGCGGGGGCGGCGCTGCAGGGTCCGACGACAGGGGGGACGTCGTGCCCTGCTCCGGACGCGGTCAGGGGTCCTGCGTCCGGGGTTCGGGTGGTTCAGTGCTGTTCGGCATCCCCCTGGTCAGGGGTGGTGACGGCCGGCGTCAGCGCCGTGAGCGTGGCCGCGGCGTACCGGTCGGCCTCTCGCGGGACGGGCATCGACCGTCGGACCGCCGCGGGGCGGACCATCGGGAGCAGCGCGCTGCCGAGGGTCGCGAGCGCACCGACGGACGCGATCACGCCGAGCGGTGCGGTCCCGAGGTCGTGCTGCGCGGCGATGGCGAGCGCGACGACGGTGGCCGGAGCCGGGAGGAGCTGGACCACCCGGAAGCGGTCCTCCTGCCGGAGACGGGTCGTGATCGCGTTGGCCATGCCCCCATCGTGGCGGACCACGCCGGTCCGCAGAAGGGGGGACATCACCCCATTCATGGAGTAGAACGTCTAGTTCACTCCGAGTCGCCGCACGGTCGACACCGCATCGGCCACCGCCCGGACCACCGCGGCCGCGTCGTCCTCGGTCAGGGACGCGTCGAAGGTCAGGCGGAGCGCGGTCCTCGCGACGTCCTCGGACAGTCCGGTCGCGGTGAGGACGTGCGAGGCCTCGGTGCTGCCGGCCGCGCAGGCGCTGCCCGACGAGGACACCACGTCGTGCTGCTCGAGCTCGAGCAGCACGGTCTCCCCGTTGACGGGCTCCCCCGGGAAGCAGAACGACGCGTGCCCCGGCAGGCGCGAGCGCCGGGACCCCGTGACGACCGCCCCGGGGACCGCCGCGGTGACCCCGTCGAGCACGGCGTCCCGGGTCGCCGCCGCCATGGCCGCCGCGTCCACCCGCTCCCCCGCCGCGAGGGCGAGCGCGGTCGCCACGGCCACCGCTCCGGCGACGTCCTCGGTGCCGGATCGCCGACCACGTTCCTGCCCACCGCCGTGCAGGAGCGGCTCGAGCGGCACCCCGGCGCGGAGCACGAGGACGCCGGTGCCCTTCGGCGCACCGAGCTTGTGACCAGAGAGCGAGAGCGCGTCCACGCCGAGCAGGTCGAGCCCGACCGCCAGCCACGGCGCGCTCTGCACGGCGTCGGTGTGGAACCGCGCGCCGACGGCGTGTGCGGCCGCCGCGAGCGCCGGCACGTCCTGCACGGTCCCGATCTCGTTGTCGGCGTGCGCGATCGAGACGAGCGTGGTGTCCGCCCGGAGGGCCGCGGTGAGCGCCTCGACCGTGACGACCCCGTCCGCGTCCACCGGCACGAGCGTGACCGTGAAGCCGTGGTGCCGCTCGAGGTACCGGCAGCTCTCGAGCACCGCCTCGTGCTCGATCGCGCTCGTGACGACGTGCCGACCGCGCGGTGCGGCGAGGGCGATGCCCTTGACAGCGGTGTTCGCGCCCTCGGTGCCGCCCGTGGTGAAGACGACCTCGCCCGGACGGCAGCCGAGCACCCGCGCCACCGTCGCCCGGGCGTCGGCGAGCCCGCGCGCGGCCGCGTCCCCGACGCCGTGCGTGGAGGACGGGTTGCCGAACACCCCGGTCAGGTACGGCCACATCGCCTCGAGCACCTCGCGGCGAACCGGGGTCGTCGCGGCGCGGTCCAGGTAGAACACGTCAGCCGCGACCCGGGGCGGCGAGCGACGCGGACGGCGACGGAACACCGACGGCGCCGTCGGACACCGCGATGTCGAGGCCCAGGTCGAGCGCCCTCGCCGAGTGCGTCAGCGCCCCCACCGACACGACGTCGACCCCCGTCGCCGCGATCGCCGCGACGGTCTCGAGCGACACCCCGCCGGAGGCCTCGACCACCGCGCGCCCGGCCACGGCAGCGACGCCGGCGACGAGCTGCTCCGGGGTGAAGTTGTCGAGCATGATCGTGTCCACGCCGGCGGCGACGACGGGCTCCACCTGGTCGAGCCGGTCCACCTCGACCTCGACGTGCACGGTGTGCCCGAGCCGCTCCCGGGCCGCGGTGATCGCGTCGCCGATCGGCACCCCGCGTGCGGCGAGGACGGCGAGGTGGTTGTCCTTCGCGAGCACCGCGTCGGACAGCGAGGTCCGGTGGTTGTACCCGCCGCCGCAGCGCACGGCGTAGCGCTCGAGCGCCCGGAGGCCCGGGGTGGTCTTCCGGGTGTCGGCGATGCGGGCGCGCGTACCCTCGACCGCGGCGACGTACCGGGCGGTGACGGTGGCGATGCCGGACATCCGCTGCGCCAGGTTGAGGGCGACGCGCTCGGCACGGAGCACCGAGCGTGCCGACCCGTGCACGGTCGCGAGCACGTCACCGGCCGCGAACCGAGCACCGTCCCGCACGTGCAGGACGGTCTCGACGGACGGGTCGACCGCGACCATGACGGCGGCGAAGACGGTCCCGCCGGCGAACACGCCGGACTCGCGCGCCGCCAGGGTCGCCGTGGCGGTCGCGTCGGCGGGGATGAGCGCCTCGCTGGTCACGTCGCCCCAGGGCGCGTCCTCCTCGAGCGCCGTCTCGATCACGCGTCGCAGCGCGTGCGGCGGGATGGTGCCGGGATCGACGGGGACGGTGGTGGTCATGCGGGGACTCCCTGCTGGACGGGCGTGGTGACGGTGACGGGGGTCCGGACCCACGCGGTGCTGACCGGCGCGGTCGGGTCGGTGTCGGGGTGGTCGGTCCGGGCGTGCGCGCCGCGGGACTCGCGCCGCGCCTCGGCGGCGCGGGCCGTGATGCGCGCCAGGTCGAGCAGCGCGCGGTCCTCGGCGGCCCGCACCCCGGTCGGGGCCGGGTCCGGCAGGGCGTCGAGCGTCCGCCGCGCCGCGGCGAGCCCGGCGGCGTCGCGCAGCAGCCCGACCCGCTCGGTCATCTCGGTCTGGACCACCCGGCGGACGTCGGTGACGTCGCGGGGGTGGGTCGCGCCTCCAGGCCGGTCACCGTGCACCGGACGGGAGGCGCGGTGTGCGCCCGCCACGTCGGTCCCGTCGTGCCCATCGGTCACCACGGGCGGGACGGTCACGACGGGCAGGTCGGCGTCGCCGCGGAGCCGGAGGTGCGCGGGGCGCGGCACGGCGACCGCGTCAGCGGCGCGGACCCCGAAGACGAGTCCCTCGAGCAGGGAGTTCGACGCGAGCCGGTTCGCACCGTGCACCCCTGTGCAGGCGGTCTCGCCGACGGCGAGGAGGCCGGGCAGGCTCGTGCGCCCCTCGGCGTCCGTGACCACACCGCCCATCGCGTAGTGCGCGGCGGGCGCGACCGGGACGCCCTCGCGGGTCCAGTCGAACCCGGCGGCCCGTGTCGCGCGGGTCAGGCCGGGGAAACGGCGGACGAGGTGGTCGGGGTCGAGGCCCGTCGCGTCGAGGAGGACGGGCGCACCACCCTGCTCGCGGACCGCGGCCGCGATGCCGCGGGCGACGACGTCCCGCGGGGCGAGCTCGGCGTCCGGGTGCACGGCGGTCATGAAGCGGCGACCGGCCGCGTCCCGCAGGACGGCACCCTCGCCGCGGACGGCCTCGGAGACCAGACCACCGTCCGGCACGGCGAGGCGGGTCGGGTGGAACTGGACGAACTCCAGGTCCGCGACCACCGCGCCGGCACGCCACGCCGCGGCGACCCCGTCGCCCGTCGCGACGAGCGGGTTCGTGGTCTCCCGGTACAGGTGCCCGGCCCCGCCGGCGGCGAGCACGACGGCGTCGGCGTCGATGCGTCGGGGCTCGCCGAGCAGGTCGAGGACGTCGACCCCGACCACGGCGCCGTCCCGCAGCACGAGGTCGGTCAGGCAGGTGCGCTCGAGGATCGTGACGTGGCACCGGTGCAGCGCGTCGACGAGGGTCCGCTCGACGGCGGCTCCCGTCGCGTCGCCGTCCGCGTGCAGGACGCGCCAGCGGCCGTGGGCGGCCTCGCGTCCGCGGGCGAGGTCGTCGCCGTACCGGTCGAGGCTGGCGGGGTCGGTGGTCCGGTCGAACGGCACCCCGAGCGCGAGCAGGTCGCGGACGCGGGCGGGGCCGTCGGCGCAGAGCACCGCGACGGCGCGCTCGTCGGCGCTGCCGGCGGCCGCGGCACGGGTGTCCTGCTCGTGCAGGGCGACACGGTCGTCGGCGCCGAGCGCGACGGCGATGCCGCCCTGGGCGTACGCGGTGGCGCCGTCGCGCAGCGCACCCTTCGTCACGAGGGTGACGTCGTGGCGGGCGCTCGCGCGGACGGCGGCGGTGAGTCCGGCGATCCCGGAGCCGACGATGACGACGTGCACGGTGCGGTGCCGTCCGTCAGCCGCGCGGCTTCGCGGCGAGCATGCGCTCTAGGGCGACCCGGGCGTCGGCCTGGACGTCGGCGGGGACGACGATCTCGTTGAGGACCTCGCCGCGGACGAGCGCCTCGAGGACCCACGCGAGGTAGCCCGGGTGGATGCGGTACATCGTCGAGCACGGGCACACGACGGGGTCCAGGCAGAAGATCGTGTGCTGCGGGAACTCGGCGGCGAGCCGGTTCACCATGTTGATCTCGGTGCCGATCGCGAACGTCGTCGGTTCGGTCGCCGCGGCGACGGTCCGGCGGATCAGGTCGGTGCTGCCGGCGGCGTCGGCGGCGTCGACGACGGCCATCGGACACTCCGGGTGCACGATGACCTGCACGCCCGGGTGGTCCCGTCGTGCCTGCTCGATCTGGCCGACCGTGAAGCGACGGTGCACCGAGCAGAACCCGTGCCAGAGGACCACCTGCGCGTCCTGCAGCTCCTGGGCGGTGTTGCCGCCGAGGGGCTTGCGCGGGTTCCACATCGGCATGCGGTCGGTACTGACGCCCATGGCCTTCGCGGTGTTGCGGCCGAGGTGCTGGTCGGGGAAGAAGAGCACGCGCTGCCCGCGCTCGAACGCCCACTCGAGCACCGTCGCCGCGTTCGAGCTCGTGCAGACGATGCCGCCGTGCCGACCGCAGAACGCCTTGAGGTCCGCGGCGGAGTTCATGTACGTGACGGGGATGACCGGGACGCGGCCGTCGGCGTCCGGTCCGGTGCCGTAGACCTGCTCGAGCTCGGCCCAGGCCTGCTCGACGCTGTCGATGTCGGCCATGTCGGCCATCGAGCACCCGGCGGCGAGGTTCGGCAGGATCACGCGCTGGTCGTCGCGCGCCAGGATGTCCGCCGTCTCCGCCATGAAGTGCACACCGCAGAAGACGATCGCCTCGGCGTCGGGCTTGGTCAGGGCGGCGTTCGCGAGCTGGAACGAGTCGCCGAGGAAGTCGGCGTGCCGGACGACCTCGTCGCGCTGGTAGAAGTGCCCGAGCACCACGACGCGGTCCCCCAGGGTCGCCTTCGCGCGCTCGATGCGGGCGTGCAGCTCATCGTCGCTCGCGGTCTTGTACTCCTCCGGGATCTGCCCCTGCCGCGGAGCACCCGTCGGGATGACGTCGGACATCGAGGAGCCCGGGCCGTAGCCGGGGCGCGCGTCGAAGTCCCACGTGGGCGCCGCGAGGTCGGGCGTGCACGTGCTGCCGTCGGCCCGGCCATTGGAGATGAGCTCGATGGTGGTCGCGATGGACACGGTGCTTCCTTCGGTTCGGGGTGTCTAGTGGGACGCGGCGGTGACGGTCGTCGCGGCGGCCGTCGCGGCCGTCGCGGCCGTCGCGGCCGTCGTCGGCGTGAGGGGGCCGTTGTCGGCGTACGCGAGGTCGGGGTTGGAGCGGTAGAGCCGGGCCGGACGGTGCCGCCCGCCGCTCGTCGTCTCGTCGGTGGGGAGCACGGCGTCGCCCTGCGCCACCTGCCGACGGAAGTTCGCGGGGTCGAGCGCCCGCCCGAGCACGGCCTCGTACACACCGCGGAGCTCGGTCAGGGTGAAGCGGTCGCCGAGGAACGCCTGGGCGATCCGCGAGTACGACATCTTGGTGCGCAGGCGCCAGAGGGCGTACTCGACGATGCGGTCGTGGTCGAACGCGAGCGGCGGGTGCTCGTCGGCGAGGAACCACCGCACGTTCCAGTCGTCCGGCACCGAGCTCGCCTCGTCCGGGTGCACGAGGGCCCAGTACACGATCGACACGACCCGGCTCGGGGAGCGCTCGACGTCACCGAAGGCGTAGAGCTGCTCGAGGTACCGCGGCTGCACGTTCGTCGTCTCGCGGAGGCGGGCGGCGGCGGAGTCCTCGAGCCCCTCGTCCGGACCGACCCAGCCGCCCGGCAACGCCCACGACCCCTCGAACGGCTCGGCGACGCGGCGCACGAGCGGCATCCAGAGCGCCGGCGCCCCGGTGTCCGGGTGCGGGCGCAGCGCCACGATCACGGTGGAGACCGCGACGCGGATGGCGGTGGGTGCGGGTTCAGGAGATAGTGTCATGTCGACTCGAAGTGTTCGGGTTGCAGTGACACTATCACCGTTCACGCGATCGGAACACGGCGGAAATGCCGGAGGACGCATCGCGGCCTACGTTCGGGTCCATGACGACGGTGACGAGGATGCACGCCGTGGTGTCGGGCACGGTCCAGGGGGTCGGGTTCCGGTACTGGACCGCACGGAAGGCCGACGGGCTCGAGCTCGTCGGGTACGCCAGGAACCTGTTCGACGGGACGGTGGAGGTCGAGGCAGAGGGGCCGTCGGCCGCGGTGGACGCGCTCATGGCGTTCATCCGGACCGGGCCGCCGTCGGCCACGGTGACGGACGTGTCGTTGCGGACGGTGGTGCCGCACGGCGACGGGGACGGGTTCGCGATCCTGCACTGATCGGGATCGGTCCTGCACTGATCGGGAATGTGGACGTCCGCTCAGGATGTTGCCCCGTCTGCGCCCTCGGCGCCCCGCCCACGCCGTGAGCCCGTCAGGAGCCCAGCATGACCCAGGCCGTCGATTCCGCACCCCGCACCGGGAGCGTCGCGCAGCCGTCCCCCGGCGAGACCCGACTCGTGATCGGGCTGCTGCTCGTCTCCGCGTTCGTGGTGATCCTCAACGAGACGATCATGGGCGTCGCGCTCCCCCGGCTCATGGACGACCTCGGCATCAGTGCGGCGACCGGCCAGTGGCTCACCACGGGCTTCCTGCTCACCATGGCCGTGGTGATCCCGGTCACGGGCTTCCTGCTCCAGCGGTTCCACACCCGGCCGGTCTTCACCTGGGCGATGAGCCTGTTCGCCGGCGGGACGCTGATCGCCCTCGTCGCGACGGGCTTCCCGATGCTGCTCGTCGGCCGCATCGTGCAGGCCAGCGGCACGGCGATCATGATGCCGCTCCTCATGACGACGGTCCTGAACCTCGTCGAGCCCGCGCACCGCGGCCGCATCATGGGCAACATCTCGATCGTCATCTCGGTGGCACCCGCCGTCGGACCGACGATCTCCGGGCTCATCCTCAACGCCTTCTCGTGGCGCTGGCTGTTCGGCTTCGTCCTGCCGATCGCGATCGTCGCGCTCGTCCTCGGCGCCCTGAAGGTCCGGAACGTCTCGACGCCGCGGAAGGCGCCGCTCGACGTGCTCTCCGTCGTGGTGTCGGCCTTCGCGTTCGGCGGCATCGTGTTCGGCCTGTCCAGCCTCGGCGAGGCGGGGTCGACCGGTCCGCTCGTCCCCGTCGCGGCCCTGGTCGTCGGGGTCGTCGCCCTCGTGGTGTTCGTCCTGCGGCAGACCCGTCTGCAGCGCACCGACAGCGCCCTGCTCGACCTGCGGACCTTCCGGACTCGCGGCTTCACGATCCCGATCGTCGCGATGGGGCTGAGCTTCATGGCGATGTTCGGGACGCTCATCCTGCTGCCGATCTACCTCGAGCGCGTGCTCGGGCTCGAGGTCCTGCAGGTCGGGCTGCTCCTGCTCCCCGGCGGGCTGCTCATGGGCCTCCTGTCCCCCGTCGTCGGGCGCATCTACGACCGTCGCGGTCCGCGCGTGCTGCTGATCCCCGGCTCGATCATCATCAGCGCCGTGCTCTGGGCGCTCTCGACGGTCGGCGCGGACACGAGCGTGTGGTTCGTCCTCGGTGCGCACGTCGTGCTGAGCCTCGGCCTCGCCCTGACGTTCACCCCGCTGTTCACCGCGGCGCTCGGCGGGCTGCCGCAGCGCCTGTACTCGCACGGCAGCGCGGTGCTCGGCACCACGCAGCAGCTGGCCGGCGCAGCCGGGACGGCCCTGTTCGTGACGCTCCTGACGATCGGCGCCGCGTCGGCCGGTGCCGGGGCGGACGCCGAGGGCGTGCGCTCCGCGACGGCGTCCGGTGTCGCCACGGCGTTCCTCGTCGGGGCGGTGATCTCGCTCGCCGGGATCGCGACCTCGGCGCTCGTGCGCCGGCCGGACACCCCGGAGGGCGCACCCACGCCCGTCGTGCACTGAGGCCCGTCGGCGCGCACCGCGCCCCGGGTCGAACCACGTTCCCGACGTCGAACCAGCCCTGATCCCTGGTTCGACGTCGGGAACGTGGTTCGTCGACGTCGTGGTCCGCGGACACCGCTACCGCGCCGGGCACCCGCGTGGCATCGTGAGGGCATGCGGTCGACGGCGCGCGAGCTGAACTGGTCCGGCACGGTCACCTACTCGGCCCGGCGGGTGGAGCGGCCGCGCTCGATCGACGAGGCCGCCGAGATCGTCGCCCGGGAGTCCCGCGTCCACGGTCTCGGCACCCGGCACTCCTTCAACGACGTCGCCGACGCCCCCGGCGTGCTGATCGACCTGTCGGACGTCCCCACCGACCTGGTCGTGGACACCGCCGCCGGCACCGCGACCATGGGCGCCGGCACCCGGTACGGCGTCGTCGCGCCCGAGCTCGACCGGACCGGGGTCGCCCTGCACAACACCGGGTCACTCCCCCACATCTCCCTCGGCGGTGCCATCGCCACCGGGACGCACGGCTCCGGCACCGCCCTCGGCTCGCTGAGCACCGCAGTCCGGGCGTTCGAGCTGCTCGGTCCGGACGGGTCGCGGCGGACCCTGCGCCGTGGTGACCCCGACTTCGACGGCGCCGTGCTGCACCTCGGTCTCCTCGGCGTCGTCACCCGGGTCGAGGTCGACGTCGAACGGACCTACCGGATGCGCCAGGACTCCTACGGTCCGCTTCCATGGGACGTCTACGTCGCGAACGTCGCCGCGGTCCACGCGAGTGCGTACTCGGTGTGCGCCTACACGGTCTTCGGTGACGAGGTCGGCGAGGTCCTGCTGAAGTCGCGCGTCCCCGACGGTGCGGACGACGTCCCGGTCCCGGACGACCTCGTCGGCGCCCCACGGCTGCCCGGTCGCCCCGCGGACGGCCACCACACCGCCCGGGACGGATCCGTCGGCCCGTGGTGGGACCGGCTGCCGCACTTCCCGATCGACACCGTCCCGTCCCACGGCTCCGAGGTGCAGAGCGAACACTTCGTGCCGCTGCGGCTCGCGGCGCCCGCGCTGGACGCCGTCCGCACGATGGCCGCCCGCATCCAGCCACACCTGCACGTGTGCGAGCTCCGGACGATGGCCGCCGACCCGTTCTGGCTCAGCCCGACCCAGGGCGAGGACGTGCTCTGCATCGCCTTCACCTGGCAGAAGCACCCGGAGGCGGTCGCGGCCCTGCTCCCCGACCTCGAGGCGCTCCTCGCCCCGTTCGACGGCCGACCGCACTGGGGCAAGATGAGCTCCCTGGACGCGGAGACCGTCGAGCGCCTCTGGCCGCGGCTGCCCGACTTCCGCCGGCTGGCGGCCGCGGCGGACCCGCAGCGGACGTTCGCGTCCGCCTTCGGCGAGCGAGTGCTGCGGACCTGAACCGTGCCTCCAGTCCGGCCGTCGATCCCGATCACGTGAGCCGGGTGACCGTCTTCGTCTCGCCGTCCCAGTGACGCACGCCCGCCACGCCCAGCGTGTCCGGCAGTGGTGCCGAGCGCAGCGCGGCGACCGCCGCCCCGAGGTCGACGTCCCGGACCCGACGCGCGAAGGTGACGTGCGGCGACCACGCCCCGGGTGCCGAGGTGTCGACCGTTTCCCGCGTGGCTCGGTGCACGGCCGCGTGGAACGCCGCGAGCGCCGGACCGACCACGACCGCCCGGGCGAGCACCGACCGCCCGGGCCCCGCGGGGAAGAGCAGAACGCCGCCGAGCCGCAGCTGCACGGGCGGGGTCGCGATCGCGTCCGGGACGGTGACGCCCTCGCCGGCGACGACCGTGACGTGCGGGTCGTTCGTGCCGGACCGGCCGAGGCTCGGCAGGTCGGCGAGGGCCAGGGCGTCCCACGCCGCTCGGACGGCTCGGTCGGCGTCGGGGGTGAGGACGAGTTCGATGCTGCGCACGGGACGAGTCAACCAACCGGACACGTCAGACGGGCTCGTGGACGGCGTCCTGTGGAGAACCACGGGATGTAACACGACGGAACGGGATTGGCCCGGTGCCCCGACCGCCCGTCACACTCGATCGCACACCGCGGACCACCGCGACCCCACAGCACGGCCCACGAGGAGCACCCATGTCCGCAGCACCCGTCCTGCCCGAGAAGCCGAGGAGCAAGCGCCCGATCGGCTGGATCATCGCCGCCGCGGTGGTCGTCGTCGCGATCGTCGTCGCCGTCATCGTCGGTGCCGTCCGTTCCGGCGGTTCGGAAAGCACCGCCGCCGGGGGCGCCCAGAAGACCGTGACGATCGGCGTCGCCGACAAGTCGCTCGGCTACTGGAGCACGTACACGAAGCTGGCGAAGGACGAGCTCGGTGTCACGGTGAAGCTCACCAACTTCTCGGACTACTCGCTGCCGAACCCCGCGCTGAAGGACGGCCAGCTGGACATCAACCAGTTCCAGCACATCCAGTACCTGGCGGACTACAACGTCACGTCGGACGACGACCTGCAGCCGATCGGTTCGACCGCCGTGTACCCGCTGCCGCTCTACGCGACGGACTACACGAAGACGAGCGAGCTGCCGAAGGACGCCAAGGTCGCGATCCCGAACGACTCGATCAACCAGGCGCGGGCGCTCCTCATCCTGCAGTCCGCGAAGCTCCTCGAGCTGAAGGACGGCGGCTCCGCGTTCTCGACGACGACCGACATCACGTCGTCGAAGGTCGACGTCCAGCCGCTCGACGCCTCGCAGACCGCGAACGCCCTGCAGCAGGGCTCGGTCGCCGCGGCCGTCGTGAACAACAACTTCGCCACCGCGGCCAAGCTGCCGACGAGCGACATCATCTTCCAGGACGACCCCGCGAGCGCGAGCGCTGCCCCGTACGTCAACGTCTTCGCGGTGCGCGACGCCGACAAGGACAACAAGACCTACCTGGACCTCGCGAAGCTCTTCCAGGACTCCGCGGTGCAGAAGGCCTTCAAGCAGGACCTGCCCGAGGCGGTCTCCCGCGACGAGAGCGCCACGAAGCTGCAGGACGAGCTCGCGAAGGTCGAGCAGGACGCGAAGGCGGCCAAGCAGTAGTGCCGGTCCTCGTCGAACTCCGCGGCGTCTCGAAGCACTACCGTCGCGCCGACACCGGCGAGACCGTGGTGGCCGTCGAGGACGTCTCCCTGGACGTGCACCGGGGAGAGGTCCTCGGCGTCATCGGGTACTCCGGCGCCGGCAAGTCCACCCTGGTCCGGCTCGTCAACGCCCTCGAGCTGCCCTCGTCGGGCAGCGTCACGGTCGGCGGGCAGGAGCTGACGGCGATCCCCGAGCGGGACCGCCGTCTGGCGCGTCGGAAGATCGGCATGGTCTTCCAGCAGTTCAACCTCTTCCGGTCCCGCACGATCGCCGGCAACGTCGCGTACCCGCTCAAGGTCGCCGGTGTCGCGAAGGCCGAGCGGGACCGCCGCGTGGCCGAGCTGCTCGACTTCGTCGGGCTGCTCGAGCGTGCCCACGCCTACCCGGAGCAGCTCTCCGGCGGGCAGAAGCAGCGCGTCGGCATCGCCCGGGCGCTGGCCTCGAACCCCGAGCTGCTGCTCGCGGACGAGGCCACGAGTGCCCTCGACCCCGAGACCACGGCCGAGGTCCTCGCGCTCCTGCGCCGCGTCAACCGGGAACTCGGCGTGACGATCATCGTCATCACCCACGAGATGGACGCCGTCCGCCAGATCGCGGACCGGGTGGCCGTCATGGAGCAGGGCCGCGTGGTCGAGGTCGGCGACGTCTACGACGTGTTCGCGGACCCGCAGACCGGCGCCGCGCAACGGTTCGTCCGGACCGCGCTGCACGACCGGCCCTCCGGCGAGCAGCTCGCCCGGCTCCGCGAGCACCATCGCGGGCGGCTCGTCACCGTGCGCATCACCGACGAGGTCGGCCTGCAGAACCGGATCGACGCCGCCTGGCGCGACGCCGGGGTCGGCGCCGAGCTCGTGTTCGGCGGCGTCGGTGAGATCCGCGAGCGCCGGATCGGGTCCCTGACCTACGAACTGACGGCGCCGGACCCGGCGGCCGTCGACCGGGCGGTCGGTGCGCTCCGCGCCGGGGGCATCACCGTCGACGAGGAGGTGGCAGCGTGAACGGCAACGGCTTCCAGAGCGTGATCGACACGTCCGACGTGTTCTTCACCGCGATCCGCGACACCCTCGTGATGACGCTGGTGTCCCTCGTCGTCGCCGGGGTCATCGGCCTGGCGCTCGGACTCGTCCTGTACGCCACCCGTCCGGGCAACCTGCTCGGCAACCGGACGGTCCACACGATCGTCAACGTGGTCGTGAACATCGTCCGACCGATCCCGTTCGTGATCTTCCTCGCGGCGATCGCGCCCCTGTCCCGCGTCGCCGTGCAGACCACGATCGGGGTCCCCGCGGTGACCTTCGCGATCTCCCTCGCGGCGTCGTTCGCGGTCGCCCGGATCGTCGAGCAGAACCTGCTCGCTGTCGACCCGGGTGTCGTCGAGGCCGCACGGGCCTCGGGCGCACACCCGGTGTCGATCCTGCTGACCGTGCTCATCCCGGAGGGCATCGGGCCGCTCATCCTCGGGTACACGTTCATCTTCGTGGGCATCGTCGACATGACCGCGCAGGGAGCGCTCATCGGCGGCGGCGGTCTCGGCGAGTACGCGATCGTGTACGGGTCGCAGCGGTACGACTGGTGGATCGTGTACGTGTCCGTCGCGGCGATCGTGGTCATCGTCCAGCTCGGGCAGCTGGTCGGCAACCGGTTGGCGCGCGCCACGCTGCGTCGCTGACGCGACGCGACCACCCCACGGACGGGAGGCACGGTGCCGGCTGGCACCGTGCCTCCCGTCCGTCGTCGGTGCGGCAGACCGCCGGGCCGCGCGCCGAGCGGGCCACATCTGTCGCGCTCGGCGCGTCCTCCCGACGTTCCGTGCACGCTCGGCGCCCCGCACGCGGCGTGTCCTGCACGCTCGCGCGTCGATGCCCGAGCCGGGCGGCCGCGCGCCGAGCGGGCCACATCTGTCGCGCTCGGCGCGACCTCCCGACGTTCCGTGCACGCTCGGCGCCCCGCACGCGGCGAGTCCTGCACGCTCGGCGCCCCGCTGGCACCCGCTCCGGCGCTCCGCCGTGCGAGCGTCCCGTGCGAGCGGCCTGCCCGTCAGGCGGCGGGAGCCTCCGGTACGCGGACCGCGCCGGTCGCACCCGGGTGCTCGTAGTGCGCCCGGACCAGGATCGGCCGGTGGTCGGAGATGCCCGCGGGCAGGGTCTCCACGCCCGCGATGTGCAGGCCGACGCTCGTGGCGAAGTCGAAGTGGCCCGTGAACTTGCGGTAGCGCAGGTAGGTGGGCTGGTCGGACAGCGACAGCGCGAAGCCGTGCTCCTCGATCTTCCGGCGCAGGTTCGTCTGGAACCACGGGTAGTTGAAGTCGCCGACCATGATCGCCGGAGCCTCGTCCGACAGGTCGCGGACGAACTGGTGCGCGGCCTCGATCTGCTTGCGGCGCAGGGAGTTCGTGGCGGTGAGCGGCGAGGCGTGGAAGGAGGCGACGATGACCTCGGTGTCTGCCTCGGTGTCGCGGAGGCGCATCGCGATGAGGCGCTCGTGCGCGGGCGCGAGGACCCGGTCGTGCAGGGACTTCTGCAGTGAGTGGATGCTGAAGTCCTCGACCTCGAACCGGTCGTCCCGCTTGTAGATCGCCAGACCGAGTCGGTTCGCCTTGGTGGAGGCCGCGAGCGAGAGCCCACCGACCTGAGGCGCGAGGTCGTTGCTGTCGCACTCCTGGACGCAGATGACGTCGGCGTCGGACGCCTCTGCGAGGGCGGCGAGCTCGCCGTTGGCGGTGTGCTCGCGCAGGTTGTAGCTCACGACGCGCAGGGCCGTCGGCTCCACAGCCGCGTCGGCTGCGATCGATCCCTGCTGCTGTGGCCCGGCCATGCTGCCTTCCGTCCTGGGTGTCTCGGTCACCCTGCCGCGGTCACCGTACTCGGCTGTCGCGGACAGTTGCTGTGACCGTAGCGCACCCCGGGTTTCGCGCGTGTGACCGTGTCGGAAACGGATGACGGCGCGGCCCGGCCCCGCGCCGCGCCGCGCTCAGGCACGCGCGCGCCGCACGGGCCGGACGGTCTCGCCGGCGGTCCGGCTCATGAGCACGCCCTCCAGGCAGGCCACCGCGAGCAGCGCCGCGACCACCCAGAACGCCACGTGGTACGGCCCGGACCCGCCGAGGCCGGCCGCTGCCCGGATCGCGACGGCGGCGACCGCGACGCCGAACCCGGCGGCGACCTGCTGCAGCGTCGACGACAGGGTGTTCGCCGGCGTCATGTCCGCCTGCTCGACGTCCGCGAACGCGATCGTGTTGTACGCGGTGAAGCCCACTGACCGTGCGGCGCCGCTCACCACGAGCAGGAGCGCGAGGAGCCAGAACGGGGTGTCCTCGGTCATGAACACCATCGCGACGACCGTCAGCGCGGCGACGGCACTCGACACGACGATGACCGCCCGGTACCCGAACCACCGCAGGAACGGCGTCGTCATGGGCTTGATCCCGAGGTTGCCGACGAAGACCCAGAGCACGGCCGAACCCGCAAGGACGGCGCTCCACCCCCACGCGTCCTGGAACAGCAGCGGCAGGACGAACGGCACCGCCGAGACGGCCAGGCGGAACAGGCTGCCGCCGGCGTGCGAGACCCGGAAGGTCTCGAGCCGGAAGGACTCCAGCCCCATGATCGGGTGCGGCGCGCGGCGGAAGTGCCGGACGGCCTGCCAGGAGCACACCGCGCCGACGATCCCGGACACGACGACCGCGACCACGGGGATGTCGTCGAGCGCGAGCAGCGAGGCCATCACGACGAGGGCACCGAGGCCGAAGCACGCCAGCAGCGACCCGAACCAGTCGAACGGCACGCGTTCCGGCGCGCGCTCCTGCGGGACCAGGACGAGCGCCGCGACGAACGCGACGACGCCGAGGGGGATGTTGACGAGGAAGATCCAGTGCCAGCTCAGGGTGTCGACGAGCACCCCGCCGACGAAGGGCGCGACGATCGGTGCCGCGAGTGCCGGCCAGGTCAGGATCGCGATGGCGCGGACGAGCTGGTCCCGCCCGGCGCTCCGCAGGACCACCAGGCGGCCGACCGGCACCATGAGCGCCCCACCGAGGCCCTGCACGATGCGCCAGATCGTCAGGTCGACGAGTCCCGTCGCCATCGCGCACAGCCCGGAGGCGACCGTGAAGAGCACGATCGCGCCCGCGAAGACCGTGCGGGAACCGATCCGGTCCGTGAGCCACCCGCTGACCGGGATGAACACCGCGAGGGTGACGAGGTACGCCGTGATCGCGACGCCGACGGCCGCGGAGTCGACCCCGAGGTCCCGTCCCATCGCCGGCGCAGCGGTCGCGAGGATCGTCCCGTCCAGGAGCTCCATGAAGTAGGTGCCGGCGACGAGCACCGCCACCGCCGTGCTCCCCCGCCGTCGGGTCGTCGTCATCGTCGTCATGTCGCCTCGAATGCTATGCCCGCTCGGTTTCCGCCACACCCGGGATGGTTCTGCACCGCACAATGGGGAGGACGACGACGTTGCCCGGCGGCGCCTCCCCCGTGGACGGTGGGACCACCGCGACCAGCAGGAGGACCGATGGCCACCACCCCCGACCGCCCGGCCGCACCGGAGCGCGAGGACGCCGCCGACCGCCCCGCCACCGTGACCGACAAGGGCGCACCCGATCCGGCGGCACCGGCACGCCCCCACGTGCTCGACCACGCGCACCTGCCCGTCATGACCCTCCGCGACTCCGCCCTGGCGCACAACACCGCCGTCATGCAGGCCTACGTCGACCGCCACGGCCTGCTGCTCGCCCCGCACATGAAGACCCACATGGCGCCAGCCCTGGTCGAGCGGCAGCTCCGCGCCGGCGCGTGGGGCGTCACGGTCGCCTCCGTGCAGCAGGCGATGGTGGCGTGGGCACACGGGGTGCGGCGGGTCCTCGTCGCGAACGAGGTGCTCGACCCGGCGGGCCTCGACTGGCTCGCCACCCGCGGCGAGGCCACCGACGCGAGCACCGGCACGGACGCGAGCACCGACGCACCGGCGGCGACCGCACCGACACCCGTCGACGTCCTCTGCAACGTCGACTCGCTCGCCGGCGTCGCCGCCGCCTCCGCCGCGCAGGCGCGCACCGGCGGCACGGTCCACGTCCTGGTCGAGGTCGGCTTCCCCGGTGGCCGCACCGGCGTGCGCTCCCCCGCCGAGGCCCGCACCGTCGCACAGGCAGCCGTCGACGCGGGCCTGGTCCTCCGGGGCGTCACCGGGTACGAGGGCGGCCTGCCCGACGTCGACACCGCCCGACGCTGGGTCGCCGGCGTCGCCGCCGTCGCCGCCGACCTCCGCCCGCTCGTCCACACCGACCGGATGCTCCTCAGCATGGGCGGCAGCGCCTGGTTCGACGGCGTGGTCGACGCGCTCGCGGACCGGCCCGCTGACGTCGACGTGCTGCTCCGCTCCGGCGCGTACCTGACCCACGACGACGGCTTCTACGCTGAGCGCACGCCCTTCGGCCGCCGCCCCGAGGAGGGCTCCCTCCGCCCGGCGATCGAGGTCTGGGGCCGCGTCACCTCGTGCCCGGAACCGGGTCGCGCCTTCGTCGCGATCGGCAAGCGCGACGTCTCCTTCGACGAGGGCCTGCCCGTCGTGCGGGGGATCCGGCCTGGAGGCACGGCGCACGACCCGCAGGTCGTCCCGCCACCCGGGGCGGTCACCGTGGTGCGCCTGGACGACCAGCACTGCTACCTCGCGCTGACGGACGACGCACCCCGGCTCACGCCGGGCGACGTCGTCGTGCTCGGGGTCTCGCACCCGTGCACGGTGTTCGACAAGTGGCGTCAGGTGCGGATCCTCGACGACGACGACACCGTCGTGCAGACGATCGGGACGTGGTTCTGATGACCGCGGAGGTGCCGGCCCGGAACGCCGCGCTGTCGCTCCGCCGCGGGCTGCGGCTGCTCGAGCACGTCGCGGACCGGACCCGGGGCGGCGCCGCGTCGGTGTCCCTGACCGAGCTTGCGGCGGAGCTCGGCACGGCGAAGTCGACCGTGCTGCGACTGACGGCCCCGATGCTCGAGACCGACCTGCTCCGCCGGACGCCCGAGGCCGGCTTCACGCTCGGCCTCGGCGCGCTGCTGCTCGGGCAGAGCTACCTGGAGGGCATCGACCTGCGCGCCGCCGCGGCACCGTTCCTCCGCCGGACGGCCGAGGCCACCGGGCTCACCTGCCACCTGGTCGTTCCGGACGGCACCGACATCGTCTACGTCGACAAGGTCGAGACCCGAGGCACCGTCCGGATGGGGTCGCGGATCGGGAACCGCCTGCCGATGCGCAACACGGCCTCGGGCAAGGCGATCGTGGCGTTCGGCGAGCCCGAGCTCCTGGCACAGGTCCTGGCCGTACCGGCCGTCGCGATGACCGACCAGACGATCACGGACGACGACCGCTGGCGGCAGGAGGTCGAGCGGACCCGCGCGCGCGGCTACGGCATCGACGACCGCGAGAACGAACCGGGCATCCGCTGCGTCGCCGCGCCCGTGCTCGACCACGCGAACCAGGTCGTCGGGGCGATGAGCATCTCCGGGCTGGCCTCCCGCTTCCCCGCCGCGGCCGTCCGGGAGCTCGGCGAGGGCGTCGTCCGGACCGCACTCGAGGTGTCGGTGGCGCTCGGGTCGTCCTCCGCCGGGCTGGCCCTCGCCCGCACCGCGAGCTCCGGCGGCGTCCGGTGACCGAGCCGACCGGCGCCGTGGTGACCGTCGGCGAGACGATGCTCCTGCTCAGCGGCACCGAGCCCGGCGAGGTCGCCGAACTCGAGCACCTCCGGGTCGACACCGGCGGCGCCGAGAGCAACGTCGCGATCGGGCTCGTCCGTGCCGGCGTCCCCGCGACGTGGGTCGGTCGGGTCGGCGCGGACCCGGCCGGCGACCGCGTGCTCCGCGACGTCCGCTCAGCCGGGGTCGACGTCGTCCCCGTGGTCGACCCCGACCGCTCGACGGGCCTCATGGTCAAGGAGCGCCTGCACGACGGCCGCACGCGGGTGACCTACCACCGACGGCACTCCGCGGCGTCGGCCCTCGTGCCGGAGGACGTTCCCGCCGGACTCGTCGAACGCGCGGCCGCGGTGCACCTGACCGGCATCACGCTCGCCCTGTCCGACACCGCGCGGGCGACCGTCCATGCCGTCCTCGACCGCGCCGACGCCGCCGGGGTGCCGGTGTCGTTCGACGTCAACCACCGGGCGAAGCTCGTCGACGCGTCGACCGCCCGGGGGGTCTACCGTCCGGTCGCCGAGCGCGCCGACGTCCTGTTCGCCGGTGACGACGAGGCCCGCCTGCTCCTGGGCCTCGGCGACGACGAGGGCACCGACGAGGACCTCGCCCACGCGCTCGCCGCCGTGTCGCGGGGCCCCGCGGTCGTGAAGGCCGGGTCGCGCGGGGCCGTCGCGGTCGTCGACGGACGGACCCTGCGGCGCCCGGCCACACCCGTGCGGGTCGTCGACCCGGTCGGCGCCGGGGACGCGTTCGTCGCCGCCTGGCTCGCCGCGACGCTGACCGGGGCGCCGGCGGAGACCGCGCTGGACCGTGCCGCCGACGCCGGGGCGCTCGCGTGCACGGTCGCGGGCGACTGGCACCGACCCGACCCCGCCGCACTGCACCGCCCGGGCACGCCGGACACCGCCGACGTCCACGACCGCGTCGACCGCTGACACCGCACGACCCCACCACACGACCGCACCGCACCGCACCGCACCGCAGACCACGAGCCCGCGACCACCAGGAGCCCGCATGACCGACACCGCCCCGCACCCCCGCCACCGGCACGCCGCGGGTCCCGCCGTCGCGATCCTCCGTGGCGGGACGGGCGAGCACGTCGAGGCCGTCGTCACGACCCTCGTCGAGGCCGGGGTCCGCGCGGTCGAGCTGACGACGAACACCCCGGGCTGGCGCGAGGGCATCGCCCGGACCGTCGAGCGCCACGGCAGCGGCGTCGCGGTCGGCGTCGGCACCGTGATGGAGCCCGGACAGGTCGACGAGGCGGCCGCCCTCGGCGCGACCTTCGCGGTCAGCCCGCACACCGACCCCGCGATCGGCGAGCGGGCCCATGCACTCGGACTCGGCTGGTACCCGGGCGCCGCGACGCCGAGCGAGATCGTCCGCGCGTGGCAGCTCGGCGCCCGTGCGGTGAAGGTCTTCCCCGCGGCGCAGCTCGGCGGCCCGGCGTTCCTGCGCCAGGTGCTCGCCCCGCTCGACTTCGTCGACGTCGTCCCGACGGGCGGCATCGGCATCGACGACGTCCGCGACTACCTGGCGGCGGGTGCGGTCGCCGTCGGGCTCGGGTCCCCGCTCGTCGGCGACGCGCTCGTCACCGGCGACCTGGCGTCGCTGCGGGAGCGCGCGACCCGGCTCGTCGCGGAGATCACACGGTGACCGCGGCACCCCAGGGCGCTTCCCCGGTGCTCCTCCGCGGTGGCGCCGTGGTCGGTCCGGACGGCCCGGTCCGCGCGGACGTGCTCGTCCGGGACGGCCGGATCGCGTCCGTCGGGCCGGCGGTGCGCCCACCGTCGGACGCCGTCACGGTGGACTGCGGCGAGCGCCTCGTCCTGCCCGGCTTCGTCGACGTGCACTCCCACGCCGGTTCACGCGCCTTCGACGAGGACGTCCAGGAGACCCTGCTGCGCCAGGGCGTCACGACGATCGTCACGGGCCAGGACGGCGTCGGCCCGGCACCGGGCGACGGGACGTGGGCAGACCGGTACTTCGCGGCGATCGACGGCCCGCACCCGCGGTACCGGGGCGGCGGGACGGCGGCGCTGCTGTCGACGTACGACGGCACCACCCCCGTGAACGTGGCGACGCTCGTGCCGGCCGGGACGGTCCGGCACGAGGTGATCGGCGACGAGGACCGCCCGGCGACCCCCGACGAGACCGCACGGATGCGGGCGCTCGTGCGCGCCGGGCTCGCGGAGGGCGCGGTCGGGCTCGCGAGCGGGCTCGACTACGTGCCGGGGGTCTCCGCCGACGCCGACGAGCTCGCCGCGCTGTGCGCCGAGGTCGCGGCGGTGGACGGGCTCTACGTGACCCACATGCGCGGTGGGTACGAGGCGAACGTCCGGGTCGGGCTCGACGAGGTCGCCGCGATCGTCCGGGCCTCCGGCGTCCGGGCGCACGTGTCGCACCTGCACGGGCCGGTGCAGACGGTCCTCGGGGCGCTCGACGACCTGGCGGCCGCGGGCGTGCCGTTGTCGTTCGACGCCTACCCGTACTCGCGCGGCTGCACCATCCTGTCGATGCTGCTCCTGCCGTCGGCCCTCGCCCGTCCCGGCAGCGACGACCTCGCCCACGCCCTCGCCGACCCCGCCGGCCGCGAGCGGGTGCGGGCCGCCGCACTCGAGCGGGTGACGGGTCGCGCCGACCTCGGCCCGGGGTGGGCGGAGCAGGTGACGCTGTCGCACGTGCCGTCCGCCGCGCACCACGGACTGCAGGGCCGGACGCTCGCGCAGGCCGCAGCGGACACCGGGGCGGAACCGGTCGACCTGGCGCTCGACGTGCTGCTCGCGTCCGCGCTGCAGGTGACCGTGGTGATGCGGGTCCCGGAGCCGCGCACGCCCGAGCAGCTCGCGCCGCTCTTCCGCCACCCGGGGCACACGGCCGGGTCGGACGGCATCCACGTCGGCACCCACCCGCACCCGCGCGCGGCCGGCACGTTCGCGCGGTACCTCGGCGACTTCGCCCGGCCCGGGCTGCTCACGTGGGACGAGGCGCAGCGGCACCTCGCGACGACGGCGGTCGGGCTGCACGGGCTCGGCGACCGCGGCGTGGTCCGGGCCGGCGCGGTCGCGGACCTCGTCGTGGTCGACCCCGAGCGGGTCACGGCCCGGGCGACCTACGCCGCGCCGACGCTGCGGGCCGAGGGCATCGACGACGTCCTCGTCGCCGGGGTCCCGGTGCTCGCCGCCGGTCGCACGACGCACGCGACCCCCGGCGTCGGGCTCCGTCGCGCGCGCTGAGCGCAGGGAACGGACCGCCGCCGGGGGTGGTGGGTGAGGACCTGCTCAGTCCTGGCGGTCGGGCAGCACGGCGACGACGTCGATCTCGACGAGGATCCCGGCGAGGTGCGACTGCACGGTGGTCCGCACCGGGTACGGCTCCGAGAAGTGCTTCGCGTACTCCTCGTTGAAGGCCGGGAAGTCCCGGTCCGAGTGCTCGAGGTGCACGGTGGACTTCACGACGTCGTCCAGGGTCGCGCCGTGCTCGGCGAGGACCGCGGCCACGTTCGCCAGCACCTGCGCGGTCTGCCCGGCGACGTCGTCGGCCATCGCCCCGGTGGCGGGGTCCTGCGGGCCGAAGCCCGCGGTGTACAGGAAGCCGTTCGCGACGATGCCCTGGCTGTACGGGCCGGCGGGCTTCGGGGCGTGGTCGGTCACGATGGCGGTCTTCGGCACGGGGCCTCCTCGGTTCGGTCCAGCGGGTCGCCACCAGGGTAGGGGTGCCGACGTCGCCGGGACCGGCCACGGGGCGGAGCCGTTCCGGTGCGCACAACGCGGGGCGTGCTTCCCGGCCGTGCCCGGCGACCGACCACCCGCGTGACGTGCGCGTGGCACGCAGGGGTCCAGGAACGGACGGCTACCCTCGGGACGTGCCCACCCTGATGCCCGGACATCGCGGAGCGGGCCGGTGAGCCGGTACGACGGCGTCGTCGCCGGCACCCTCGCGAACGGTCGACGTCGTCTCGTCGACCTCGCCACCGCGCTGCCCGCCTGGGCCGCGGTCCTGCTCCTGTGGACCGGTGGCCGGGTCGTCTCCACGTTCTGGCTCGCGCTCGCCTACCCGTTGATGGGGCGGGCGATGCCGGACAACGCGGTGTGGGGCAACGGGCACGGGTTCCTGGCGTTCCTGACCGCGTGGGACGGGCAGTACTACGAGCAGATCTCGGTGCACGGGTACCCGACGACGCTGCCGCTCGACGCCGGTGGGCACGTCGCGCAGAACTCGTGGGCGTTCCTGCCCGCGTTCCCGTTCGCGATCCGGGCGCTGACCGCCTCGACGGGGCTGCCGTTCGAGGTCGGGGCGCCGCTCGTGGCCCTGCTCGCCGGGCTCGTCGCCGCGTTCCTGCTGCACCGGCTCGTCGCCGACCACGCCGGGCACGCCGCCGGCATGTGGGCCGTCTTCTTCTTCACGTGCGGGCCGCTGTCGTTCCTGCTGCAGGTCGGCTACGCCGAGAGCACGTTCCTCGCACTGACCTTCGGGGCGCTGCTCGCGCTCGAGCGCCGGCGGTACGGGCTGCTCGCGCTGCTCGGGGTCGTCGCGGCGTTCACCCGGCCGGGGGCGTTGGCGATCCCGCTCGTGCTCGGGGTCGTCGCCCTGGTGCGGTGGATCCGCGCACGTCGGGCCGCCGCCGGCACCGGGGTACGGTCGCTCGACGCGTTCCCCGTCGCGGAGCGGGTCCGGGTCGTCGCAGCGGGGGCCGTGACTGCCGCAGCCGGGGTCGCGTGGCCCGTGATCGCGTCGCACGTGACCGGTCGGCCGGACGCGTACCTCGAGACCGAGATGTCCTGGTGGGTGAACTTCATCGGGCGGGTCGACTTCGTGCCGATGACGCCGTGGTTCCTCATCGCCCTGCGCTGGATCGGCGTCGGCGGGGTGTTCATCGTCGTGTTCCTGCTCGTGGCGTACCCCGTGTGGCTCCTGCGTCGCTCGACCCGGAAGCTCGGGCAGACGACGGTGCTGTACTCGGCGGCGTACGCGCTGTACATCTTCGCGGTGTCGTTGCCGATGGCCTCGACGCCCCGGTTGCTCATGCCGCTCGCGCCGTTGTTCGGCTCGCCGGAGCTCGTCGCGCGGCCCTGGATGCGGTGGACATTCGTGAGCTGCGCGCTCCTCGGGCAGCCGGTGCTCGTCGCCGTGCTGTGGCTGCTCGGCCCTCCCTGACCCGGCCGGTCGGGCGGGGCCGGGCCGGCCCACCCCGACCGCGTTCCGCGAGCCGACCAGCCCGCGAGCCCGCCCGCCTGCCTAGAGCTCGACCGTCCCGTGGTCACCCGTGTCCGGCTGGCTCTGCTTGCCGAGCGCGGCCTTCAGCGTCTGCACGAGGCTCCCCACGGGTCCGGTGTCCTGCGTCCAGTACTCGACCGAGTCCCCCTCGACGGTGAGCAGCCGGATCGTGGGGTCCTGCCGCCCCTCCGGGAACCAGGCCTCGGCGAAGGGCGACCACAGCTCGTCGATGACGCTCTCGTCGCGGGTCACCGTGGCGCGTCCGGCGATCGAGAGGTACCCGCCCTGCGACTCGATCGCCACGTTGACGTGCGGGTTGCGGGCGATGTCGGTCACCTTCTCGCTGCCGTCCTGCACGAGGAACCGCAGCGTCCCGTTGAACGCCTTGTCCTGCACCGCGAGGGGCCGTGCGTGCAGCTGACCGTCGTCGCTGACGGTCGTGAGCAGGGCGGTGCGTGCTCCGTGGACGATGTCCGAGATGGCGGCGCGCTGGTCTGCCTGCGTGTCGGTCATGATGCTCCTGTTCGTCGTGCGCCCCGTTGTGCTCGACGTCCGGCCGGGCAGTCCCGGGCGCGTTCCGTTCCGACCAGTCTGCCCCTCGACGCTGGACGCGTCCGGCTCGGCCTGGAGGCACGTGGCAGCATCCGCCGCACACTCGCGTCCCCGGGCGCGCACCACCGCGACCGGCGGCAGCGCCGACGCTCAGACGGCGGGTTCGCGGATGGTCGTCTCGACGTCGACGACCTGCGGCACGCGCGGCATCGAAGCGAACCCGAACGCCACGGGCGGGTCGAGCGGTGCGAGCGTCCCGAGCGGCTCCCCCGCCCAGGTCCCCGACACCGCGGTGACGTCGTGGGCCCCGGTCACGCCGTAGTACTCGCGACGGCCGTTGCCCGCCGAGCCGGCCGTGCCGGACCCCGGCGAGACGAGCCGTGCGACGGGGTCGATCGCGGCGAGCCACCGGGGGTCGCGGGCGATCGGCTTCGGCACGATGCGCAGGACCCGGCCGAGTGGTGAGATCCCGCCGACGTCGATGGTCGCCTGCAGCGGTCCGGCGTCGAGCTCGAGGCCGCGCGCCGTCCGCCGGGCACAGACGTCGACGACCGAGACGGTGTCGAACCGGTAGGTGCCGGACACGTACGCGGCGACGATCTCGTCCGGCGCGAGCAGCACGCTCGACCCGTCGGCGAGCTCGAGGAACACGTCCGTGAACGACCCGAAGGGCGAGCGGTCCCACATGCCGACCACGATCCGCACGCCGGAGGTCGTCCCGGCGCCGAGGATCCGGCCGCGGAAGCGTCGTTCGGTGGTCCCGTTCGGTCGCAGCATGGCGCCGACCGTACCCGCGCCGACCGTGAGCCGACGTGACGGACGTGCCCCGTGCCTCCAGTCCGGCGCAGCCCGCGGTCCGCGCTCCGCAGCCGGCGACCGCGTGCCTACGGGACCGGGACGGGCTCCGCCAGGAGCTCGCGCACCCGCGGGGCGACCCGCGTGCCGTAGAGCTCGATGGACCGCATCATGTCCTCGTGCGGCAGGCGACCCGTCGCGTACCGCATGTCGAAACGCGAGACGCCGAGGATCCGCATGTTCCGCGCGATCTTGCGCGCGACCGTCTCGGGCGACCCGACGTACAGCGACCCGCCGGCGGACAGCCCTGCCTGGTACTGCGCGAGGTCGAGGGGCGGCCAGCCGCGCTCCCGACCGAGGCGGTCGGTGACGGCCTTGTGGTACGGCCAGTAGCGCTCGGCGGCCTCCTCGTCGGTCGCGGCGACGAACCCGGGCGAGTGCATCGCGATCGGCTGCTGCGGGAGTTCGAGCTGCGTGAGCGCCTGGCGGTACAGGCGGGAGAACGGTGCGAACTGCGCGGGCTGCCCGCCGATGATCGCGAGGAACAGCGGCAGCCCGTACGAGGCCGCACGGATGACGGACTGCGGGGAGCCACCGACGCCGATCCACGTCGGGATCGGACCGTGCTCGAGCTTCGGGTAGACGTCCTGGTCGGTCAGGGGCGCACGCTTCGTGCCGCTCCAGGTGACCTTGTCGCCGCCGCGCAGGGCGTTCCAGAGCTGGAGCTTCTCCTCGAAGAGGACCTCGTAGTCGCTCAGCTCGTAGCCGAACAGCGGGAACGACTCGGTGAACGAGCCGCGGCCCAGGATGACCTCGGCGCGACCGTCCGAGATCGCGTCGACGGTGGCGAAGCGCTCGTAGACGCGCACCGGGTCGTCGCTCGACAGCACGGTCACGGCGCTGCCCATGCGGATGCGCTCGGTGCGCGCGGCGATCGCGGCGAGGACGACCTCGGGGGCGCTGACCGCGTAGTCCTCGCGGTGGTGCTCCCCGACGCCGATGAAGTCGATGCCGACCTGGTCGGCGAGGACGGCCTCGTCCACGACCTCGCGGAGGCTCTGCGCCTGGCTCCGGACGGTCCCGTCGAGCCGCTCGGTGACGTCGCCGAAGGTGTCGAGGCCGAGCTGCACCGGGCCGATGCGCTCGGGTGCGGGCGGCGGGACGTCCGAGGGACGGTCGGTTCCGAATGCGTTGCTCATGGCGCGCCTCCTGATCGATGCGTTTGCATGAATATAGCACAGCGCTCGGTCGTCGGCCAGACCCCGCGGGTACCGTCCCGCGCATGCCGAACATCCCCGACCAGACCGGCCGCCGCATCGTCGTGACCGGTGCGAACAGCGGCACCGGCAAGGAGACCGCGAAGCGCCTGGCCGCCGCCGGCGCCAGTGTCGTCCTGGCAGTGCGGACCCCCGCGAAGGGCGAGGACGCAGCAGCCGACATCCGCCGCGAGCACCCCGCGGCCGACCTCGAGGTGCGCGAGCTCGACCTGGCGGACCTGTCCAGCGTCCGCCGTTTCGCGGACGGGATCGTCGCGGACGAGCGGCCCCTCGACGTGCTCGTCAACAACGCCGGGGTGATGGCGCCGCCCGAGCGCTTCGAGACGGCGGACGGGTTCGAGCTGCAGTTCGGCACGAACTTCCTCGGCCCGTTCGCGCTCACGAACCTGCTCCTGCCGACCTTGCTGCGCGCGGGCGGCGGCGCAGGTGCAGGCGCAGGCGCAGGCGGTGCGGGCGACGCCGGCGGCGGTGTCCCCCGCGTCGCGACGATGTCGAGCCTCGCCGCGATCCCCGGACGCATCCGCTTCGACGACCTGCAGTGGCACCGCGGCTACAACCCGTGGCGCGCCTACGCCCAATCGAAGCTCGCCGACCTGCTCCTCGCACTGCACCTGCACCGTCTGACGGTCGAGCGCGACTGGTCGCTCGTGAGCACCGCCGCCCACCCGGGCTACACGCGCACGAACCTGCAGTCCGCGGGACGGTCGCTCGGGCGCTCCCGGCCGGTGCGGTCGAGCGACCGTGCGCTGCCGTTCACGCAGGCCGTCGAGCAGGGCGCCGAGCCGCTGCTGTACGCCGCGGTCGGACCGGCAGCGGTGGGCGGGGCCTACTACGGGCCGAACGGACCGGCGGGCCTGACCGGTCCGACCACGACGGTCACCGTGCCGCGGAGCGCGCGGAGCGCGGACCTGGCGCGGTCCCTGTGGGCGGTCGCCGAGGACCTCACCGGGACGCAGGCGCCCGCCTGACCCCGGGCCGCCGGTCCGGCGGCTGGTCGAGCGGCCGGTCGTCGGTCCGGCGGGTGGTCGGGTCGCCGGCCTGGAGGCGCGGTGCCGCTTGCGTCCCGCCGGCGTCAGAACCGCAGGCGGTCGCGGGCGAACGACTCGATGACCGAGGCCTCGATCGCCCGCTGCCCGCGCGCCGTCGGGTGCACGTCGTCGGACTGCATCCAGTCGGCGTGCCCGCGGAGGGGATCGCCGATGTCGACGTAGGTCCCGCCGTCCTTCCGGGCGGCCCGGTGCATCGCGTGCGAGATCTTGCCGAGCTGCGCCGGCGGGGCCTGCTCGTTCCAGATCGCGCTGAGCCCGACGACCCGGGCCTCGGGCAGCAGCCGGTGCACCTCGGCCACGAGCTGGTCGGTCTGGCTCTTCACGACGGCGTCGTCCTCGCCGAGGTCGTTCGAGCTCGCCTGGATGAACACGACCTGCGGCCGCTCGTCCACGGCACGTCGGACGAGGGTCGGGTAGGCACTCGCGCACTCATCGGCGTCGCCCTCGGCCACGACCCCGGCGCCGTCGCACGAGAAGTTCGTCAGCTGCCACCGCTCGGTCCGGGCGAGGAGCGACGGCCACGCCTGCTCCGGCGTCAGGCCGTGCCCGGCGGTGATCGAGTCGCCGATCACGACGATGCGCTCCCCCGGCGCGTGGTCCCACGCCCGGGTGGTCGCACTCGGGTGCGGGGTGGCCGGGGCTGCCGCCGAGGTGCTCTCCGTGCACCCGGCGAGGAGGCCTGCGGCGACCACCGCGGTCAGCGCGACGAGCACCGTGCGGCGTCGTGCGGGAGCGGGGCGTGCGGATCGGGTCACGAGCCGTGACCGTACGCCGTCCCCGGGCGGCGGGACCGCCCCGGTCGCTGCCGGTCTCCACAGGGTCCGCGTCCTCGCCGGGTGCCCGTTCCGCGCGTGGGATGCCGTTCCGCGCGTCGAAGGCCGTTCCGCGCATGGGAGACCGTCCCTTCCGCCACCCCACGCGCGGATCGGCTTCCCATGGCACGCGCGATGGGCAGGAACGCGCGGGGCAGGCTGGCCCGGGTCAGGCGCGGTGCAGCTCCACCGAGCCGTCGAGCCGCCCCGGCCGTTCGAGCCGCGCGTGCTGCAGCACGGTCCGGTCCCGCCCGACGGCAGCGGCCACGATGGACAGCGTCGCGACGTGCCCGTCCGGCTCGACGGCGTCGCGGAGGATCGCGTCCGGGTCGTCCGACGGCAGCGCGGCCGACTCGGCGAGGAGCCCGAACCACCCGCTCCACCCGTCGCCGGCGTCCGTCCCAGCGTCCGCGGTGCGGAGTTCGTCGAACGGGCCGAGCACCGGCGGCGCGGTGGGTGCGGGTGCGGCGCGGAAGGCGTCGAGCCACCGGCCGATCCGGGGCGCGGCGGGGTCGTCCGGTGCTCCGTGGGTGACCATGTGCACGCCGGGGCCGAGGTCGGTCGTCCGGACCGCCTCGCCGTCCCAGGTCGACACCGTCACCCCGTCGGCCGTGGCACGGACGAGGTTGAACGCCCGGGTGGTCGGCAGCTGCCCGTCGGCGCCGGGCAGCACCCCGTCGACGGCGTCGAGCGGGACGACGCCCCGGGTCGTCCACGTGCCGTCGGTGCTCGGCACGGGCTCCGCGCGGTTGAGCACGACCGCGAGTCCGGCGGTGTCGGACGCCGCGAGCCACGCGCCTCCGGCGGACCGGTCGCGGACGCCGCGCACCGAGGGGTCGCGCTCCGGCCACCACGCGGCCGGCGGGTCCCACGGCCGGTCGGGGGACTCGTCCCGCAGGGCGAGCACGGTGACGGGCCACTCGCCCGCGGGGTCGACGCGGACGACGACGGTGCACATGGGGTCGATCCTCGCACGACCGTCCGGGTAGCGTGACCGGCGTGGATGCTGCAGCAGCTCGCCGTCTGACCGTCGTCGTCGGGATCACGGGCGGGATCGCCGCCTACAAGGCCGTTGGGGTCGTGCGGGACCTCGTCAAGCGCGGGCACGACGTGCACGTCGTCCCGACCGAGGGCGCGCTCCGCTTCGTCGGCCTGCCCACGCTCGAGGCCCTGAGCCGCAACCCCGTGACCACGAGCGTGTGGGACGACGTGTCCGAGGTGCGGCACGTGGCCCTCGGCCGGCGCGCGGACCTCGTCGTGGTCGCACCGGCCACGGCGGACTCGATCGCCCGGATGGCCGCCGGGCTCGCCGGGGACCTGCTCGGCACGACCCTGCTCGCGACCGAGGCCCCCGTGGTCCTCGCCCCCGCGATGCACCCGCAGATGTGGGAGCACCCGGCGACCGTGGCGAACGTCCGGACCCTCGAGGGTCGCGGCGTGCACCTGGTCGGACCGGTCGTCGGGGCCCTCACCGGCGACGACGCCGGCATCGGCCGGATGGCGGAGCCCGAGGAGATCGTCCGCGCGGCCCTCGCGGTCGTCGCCGAGCCCGGAACCGGGAGCACGACCGGAACCAGCACCGGAACCAGCAACGAGGGCGGGAGCAGGACCGGAACGAGCACCGGGACCGGCCACACGACCGACGCACCCCGTCCCGCCGGGCGTGGGGCGAGCCTCCAGGCCGGTCCCGGCGCCCGCGGCGAGCAGGGCGACCTCGCCGGCGTCCGCGTGGTCGTGAGCGCCGGCGGCACGCGCGAGCCCTTCGACCCCGTCCGCTTCGTCGGGAACCGGTCGAGCGGCCGCCAGGGCGTCGCGATCGCGGCGGACGCGGCCCGCCGCGGCGCCGTCGTGACCCTCGTCGCCGCGAACGTGGACGGCGGACTCACCGCCGGACTGGACGCGACCGTGGTGCCGGTCGGCTCCGCGCAGGAGCTCGCCGACGCCGTGCACGCGGCGGCGGCCGAGGCGGACGTCGTCGTGATGACGGCCGCTGTGGCGGACTACCGGCCGGCCGAGGTCCTCGAGGCGAAGCTCAAGAAGGACGACCAGGGCGACCGGATGACGCTCGAGCTGGTGCGGAACCCGGACGTGTTGGCCGATCTGGTGGCCGCGCGGCGGACCGGCCAGATCATCGTCGGGTTCGCGGCCGAGACCGAGCCCGACCGCGAGGCCCGGCTCGCCCTGGGCCGCGCGAAGATCGCCAGGAAGCCCGCGGACCTGCTCGTCGTGAACCACGTCGGGTGGTCGTCGGGCTTCGAGCGCGAGGAGAACGCCATCGAGGTGCTCGTGCCGGGCGGCCACGTGGTGCGGGAGACCTCAGGGACGAAGGCCGAGGTGGCCGCGGCGGTGCTCGACCTCGTGGCGACCGCTCTCACCTGACCGACGCACGTCCCGTGCACACGCAGGCCCGGGCGAGCACGATGGACGCATGCGACGACGTGAACGCACCCGGCGCGCCGACCGGACCGCCCGCGCCCTGGCCGTCCTGCTGGCCGGCGCCGGCGTGACCCACTTCCTCCGCCCGCGCACCTACGACCGGATCGTCCCGGACGGCCTGCCGCCCCGCCTGACGACCCTGGGCTCCGGCCTCGCCGAACTCGCCGTGGCCGTCGGACTCGCCGTCCCGGCCACCCGCCGCTCGGCCGGCTGGGCAGCAGCAGCCCTGTTCCTCGCGGTCTTCCCCGCGAACGTCACCATGGCGCGCGACGCCCTCGACAGCCCGCGGGCGTCCCGCGCCGTGCGGCTCGTCTCGGTCCTGCGGCTCCCCCTGCAGGCACCCCTCGTCGCGTGGGCGGCCCGCGTCGGTCGGCACGCCACGCGCCGGTGACGGACACCCCGCGTGCCCGCGCGGCGGTGCCCCTGCTGCACCGGCCGGTGACGGTGCACGCCTGGGAGGACATCGTCTTCGCCCACTGGCGACGCGACCCCGACGAGCTCGCCGGGCTCGTCCCGCGGGGCACCCGCCCGGACGTCGTCGACGGCAGCGCCTGGGTGGGGCTGACCGCGTACGTCTTCCGCGAGACGAGCGTGCCGCCGTTCCCGCCCTCCGGTCGGCTCGGCTCGATGACCGAGGTCACGATCGAGGTCCTGACCGTCGACGACCACGGCCGCCGCGGGGCCGCCTACCGCACGGTCGACACCGCGAACGTCCCGGCGATCGTCGCCGCCCACGCCCTGCTCGGCGTGCCGTACACGTTCGCGCACGCCAGGGCCCGACGGCGGGGCGACACGATCGCGCACCACTCGGTCCGGCACCCCTCGCGCGCCCGGCACCCGGTCCGGTGGGTGCGGCAGCTCCGAACCGCGGGTGGCGGACGGCCGGGAGGCACACCCCGCCCCCGCCTCGACGCCACCGTCCGCGTCGTGGCCGGTGAGCCGGTGCAGGACCCGCTGGCCGCCGAGCTCACCACGCGCGCCGGCATCCACGCCCGGCACCTCGCGCAGACGCTCTTCTGGCAGCGGCAGCACCCGCCGTTGGCGATCCGGTCCGCCCGGCTCGAGCGGCTCGACGGGGACCTGCCGGCCGCGGTCGGCCTCCCCGGGCTGTTCGACCGTGCGCCGGACTCGCTCCTCGTCGTGGACGGCACGACGGTCCGCTACGCGTGGGGGGACGTGGTCCGGTGAGCGACGACCGGTTCGACCTCGAGCGCTTCGTGCGGGCGCAGGAGGGGGTGCACGAGCAGGCGCTCGCCGAGCTCCGGGCCGGTGCGAAGCGCTCGCACTGGATGTGGTTCGTGTTCCCGCAGCTCGTCGGCCTCGGCCGGAGTGCGACCGCGCAGCGGTACGGGATCGCGGGACTCGCCGAGGCCCGCGCGTACCTCGCGCACCCGGTGCTCGGCCCGCGGATCGTCGAGGCCGCCGCGGTGGCCGCAGCAGCACCCGCCCAGAGCGCCGACGCCCTGTTCGGCGGAGTCGACGCGATGAAGGCCCGTTCGTCGGCGACCCTGTTCGCCCGCGCGGCCGACGACCCGACCCCGTTCCGCGCCGTCCTCGACCGCTGGTTCCACGGGACCGAGGACCCGCTCACGGTGCGGTTGCTCGAGGACGACTGACCGGAGCCGCCGCGTCCGGCCGTCGTCCGGTGGTACATCAGGTACCGTGGACGACGTGCCCGTGCGGCACGAGCCCGATCCGTCCTTCCCGAGAACCGAGGACACCGCATGCCGGTCCCCCGCACCGCCCCCACGGAGCACCAGCTCCTCCGCGACACCGTCCGCCACAAGATCCACGCCGCGATCATGGACGGCACGCTCGAGCCCGGTGAGCGGCTCAACGACGACGAACTCATCGCGTGGCTCGGCGTCTCCCGCACCCCCATCCGCGAAGCCCTGAGCCAGCTCACCCGCGCCGGCCTGATCGAGATGGCCCCGAACCGGTACACCCGGGTCACGACGCCGAAGCCGGACGAGGTGGTCGAGGCGATGCAGACCCTCGGCGTGCTGTTCGGCGGTGTCGTCCGGCTCGCGGTCCCGCGGCTCACGGCGGCGGCCCGGCGCCGGATCGTGGCGCAGCTCGACCGCACGATCGCCGAGCTGGAGTCCCACGACGTCGCATCGGTCAACCGGGACGCCCTCGACGTGTTCGGCCTGTACGTCGACGCGTGCGGCAACCCCGACCTGCAGCGCGTCTGCCGTGACACGATGGACGGCCTGGCCTTCCGACTCCGCCTGCCGAACCTCGACGAGCTGATCGACTGGGACCGGATGACCGAGGACTTCCGACGCCTCCGGGCCGCCACCGAGTCCGGCGACAACATCGCCGCCGAGCTCGCGACCGAGGCCATCCACCTGCTGCCGGGCGAGAAGTCCTGAGTCAACCTGTACTTCCGCACAGGAACACGCCCGTCCTGCCGTCGCGGGGCGGGCGTCCTGCGTCCGGAGCGCCGCGACGGACGCGCACGGGTGGCTCGCGGTCACACGCCTGCGGACCCCGGTAGCATCGCTCCGACCGAGCAGCCCCGCCCGACCCGTCGACCGAGAGCGCAGCATGACCGACCGCACGCCGGACCGCACCGAGATCGCCGCGCGCTTGGCCGCCGCCGTCGGTCGGATCAACCGCCGAGCCCGCTCGGACGCCGCCTCGCTCGGCTACGGGATCGTCTCCGCCCTGGCCACCGTGCAACGCGAGGGACCCCTGCGCCCCGGCGACCTGTCGCGGATCGAGGTCGTCACGAAGCCGACGATGACCCGCATCCTGACCGAGCTCGAACAGCGCGGCCTGATCGAGCGCGAGGCCGACCCGAGCGACGGTCGCGCCTTCATGGTGAGCATCACCCCGGCGGGCGTCGACGCCGTCGAACGCGCCCGCTCCGATCGCACCGGGATCGTCGCCGAGCTCATCGCCGACCTGCCCACCGCTGACGTCCAGGCCATCGCCGGCGCACTCGACGCCCTCGAGCGCGTGGCCCAGGGCGACCGCTCCCAGGAAGTGCACACCTCCGGCCGCTGAGCCGGCTCCGAGCGGGCCGTTACCGAACCGTTACACAACGGTGGACGGACCGTTCTGCCAGTCTTCCTGGACGGGGTGTCCAGGGAGACACGTCATCGTGACGGCTTCGCCCGAGCAGGCGGCCGCCCCGGTCGCCCAGCGGCGGACGGACGGGCTCCACACCACCGTCCGGTCCTCCCCCGGCTCGCGGACCCCGGCACCGACCACCCGATGGTCGCGGGCGCACTCCCCCAC
>NZ_CP054593.1:1225816-1253052 GCF_013347165.1 Curtobacterium sp. Csp2 | reverse complement strand
GGGGGGAGGGGGAGAAGGGGGAGGGGGGAGGGAAGAGGGAGAGGGAGGGAGGGGAGAGAGAGAAGTGCGAGAGCGAGCGGAAAGTGCATCGACCGCATCCGGACCCGTCGCGGACCGCACCAACAGCCGGCCGACCACCGGAACCGATGACAGGACGCACCACCCCCTCCCTCCCCACGACCACCGCTACCACCCGCCGCCAGGCACTCGACACCCGCAGCCGCCGGGTCCGCCGGGCACTCCGCAGCCGCACCGCGCTCGTCGTCGGCGGCGCAGCGGCCCTCGCGCTCGTCGGCGGCGTCGCGACCATCGGCACGCAGCCCGCGATCGGCGACGCGTTCGGCATCGCCACCCCGAGCGCGAGCGCCAGTGCCACACCGGCCCTCCGCGGCGCGTCGCTCGACAAGGCACAGGCGGCCGCGACCATCGTCACGGCGCAGACGGTCCTGGCCGACGCGAACCACAAGACCGACACCGCGGCCCTCGAGCAGCAGGTGCAGGCCCTCTCCGACTACCGGTCCATGTCGAGCGGCGCCATCACGTCGCACATCGCCTCGACGGTGGACGCCACGACCGAGGTCGCCGACGCCAGCGCCGCGCAGGACAAGGCCGACGCCGACGAGCAGGCCCGTGCCGCGGCAGCCGCGAAGGCCGCCGCCGAGCAGGCCGCAGCTGCCGCCGAGGCCGCCCGCGCCCAGGCCGCCGCGAACACCCCGGCCGGCGCCAAGGCCACGGCAGCGCAGCTCGCGTCGTCTCAGTACGGCTGGGGCTCCGCGCAGTTCCAGTGCCTCGACAGCCTGTGGACCAAGGAGTCGGGCTGGAACTACCAGGCCGTCAACGCGAACGGCGGCGCGACCGGCATCCCGCAGGCGCTCCCCGGCTCGAAGATGGCGACGATCGCCGCCGACTGGCGCACCAACGCCACCACCCAGGTGAAGTGGGGTCTGCAGTACATCAGCTCCGCGTACGGCACGCCCTGCGCAGCGTGGGCACACTCGCAGGCGAACAACTTCTACTGATCGCCCCCGCGACGCTCGGCCCCGGGTCTCCCACCCGGGGCCGAGCGTCGTGCAGGCTGGCCGGGTGACGACCCTCGGACTCCGGCGGATGACGCCCCGCGACCCCGACCAGCACCACCGCGCCGCGAGCCCGCTCGAGCTGCTGTTCGACCTGGTCTTCGTCGTCGCCGTCGGGTTCGCCGCGTCGAACCTGCACGAGATCGAGGCCGAGGGGCACATCACCTCGGCGGTGCCGTCCTACGCGCTCGTGTTCTTCGCCATCTGGTGGGCCTGGATCAACTTCAGCTGGTTCGCGACGTCCTTCGACACCGACGACTGGGCGTACCGCGTCACGACGTTCGTGCAGATGGCGGGCGTACTCGTCCTGGCCGCTGGCGTCCGGGACGCGATGGTCGACGGGGTCTGGACGACCGCCGTCGCCGGCTACGTCGTGATGCGGCTCGCGCTCGTCGCGCAGTGGCTCCGCGCCGCCGGCTCGGCACCGGCGTACCGGCGCACCGCGCTCCGGTACGCCGGTGGCATCGTCGTCGTGCAGGCGCTCTGGGTCGGCATGCTCCTGCTCCCGCACGCCGCAGTCCCGTTCGTCGCCCCGGTGCTCGTGCTCCTCGAGGTGCTCGTGCCGCCGTTCGCCGAGTCGGGCACCCGCACGACGCCGTGGCACACCCGCCACATCGCGGAGCGGTACTCGCTCTTCACGCTGATCGTCCTCGGCGAGGGGCTCGTCGCCTCGGCGAGCGCGGTGATCGACGCCCTCCGCGACGCCGAGCACGTCGGGTCCCTGCTCGTGCTCGCCGGCTGCGGGCTGGTCGTCGTCGCCGGGCTCTGGTGGATCTACTTCTCGCGCGAGCAGCACGCCCACATCCGCTCGCTCGGCACCGCGCTCGTGTTCGGGTACGGCCACTACCTCGTCTTCGCCGCCGCCGGCGCGCTCCCGGCCGGGATCGAGGTCGCCGTCGGAGCGGCCACCGGTGACGCGGACCTGTCGCACACCACGGTCGCGGCGACCGTCACGGTGCCGGTCGCGCTGTTCGTCCTGGCGATCTGGGCCCTCGCCCTCCGCCCGTCCCTCGGTCGCGCCGGCAACGCCGCGGTCGTCCTGCTCGCGCTCGCCGTCCTCGCCGCGACCGCCGTCCCGGCGGCCGCGCTCGTGCTCACGGCGCTGTGCGTCGCGGCGACCGTCGTGGTCCTGGAGGTCGCGGACCGCGGGCGGTGACGACCGTCGGACGGGAGGCACGGGGCGGGCGCGCCACGAGCCTCCAGTCCGACGTGTGGCCGGGTCGCGCGGGCGGTCAGCCGATGCGTGCGATGCGGACGTCCACGCGCGACAGCGCGACCCCGTGGGCGGTCGCGGTCTCGAGGGCGGCGACGTGCGCGGCGCGGGCGGTGGCGGGCGCGGGACGGGAGCCGTCGGTCCCGATGACCACGCGCAGGACGTCGTCGTCGAGCACGACGCGGGCGACGGCGGTGCGCGAGGCGAGGCTGCGGGCCGAGGCGATCGCGCTCCCGAGCGTGGGCTTCGCGCGGTAGAGCTCGGCGACGCCGGGCACCGCGAGGACAGCGGCCTCGACGGCCGCGACGGTCTCGTCGTCCCAGGTCATGCGCGGTCCTCCTCGTGGTCGGCGTCGGCCGGCAGGGCCGGCAGCAGGTCGCGGACGTGCACGTCGACGGCGTCGACGACCAGGTCGGTCTGCTCGGCGAGGACCGTGGCGACGGCCTCGCGGACCTGCTCGGCGGCGGCGTGGATGGGCGCGCCGGTGCGGACGGCGAGTTCGACCAGCACCCGGACCGGGGCGCCGAGCGTGGTGACGTCGCCGTCGAGCGAGCACCGGGCGATCACGACGCCGGGGACGACGTCGCCCGCGCTGCGGACGAGCGAGCGGATCGCGCCCTCGGTCATCACCGGGCGTTCGGTCGGGGCCTCGGGGATCAGGGGGACGTCGCGGCCGGCACGAGCCTCGAGCGAGATGTTCGCGAGGACCCCGCCGATCCAGGACTCGTCCGCCGGCGGCTCCTCGGCGGCCGCTGCGTCGAGCGACCCCATCGAGGACTGGCGCAGCCGGATGATCGCGGCGAGGGCGTTCTGGCAGGCCGGGGAGTCGTCGATCGTCGGGTCCGCCGGCTGCATGCCGTCGTCGAGGTAGTCGGCGAGCTCGTCGATCGTGTGGCCGTCGAGGTCGTCCGGCTCGAGGGCGTCGAGCCGGAGGTCGTCCGGGTGCGGGGTCATCGCCATGCCTCCATGAGACGGATCATGTTCTTCCGGGCCCGGGACAGCAGGCCCCGGACGGTGGACACGGGCAGGTCGAGTTCCTCCGCGATGTCCTCGTACCGGTACTCGAGCACTTCCTTCATCACCCAGCACCGCCGCTGCGCCTCCGGGAGCTCGGCGAGCGCACGCTCCGCGGCCTCTTCGCGGGAGCGCGCCTCGGCGACCCGTTCCGGGGCGTCGTCCCGGGGTGCGGCGACCTCGAGCTCGGTGACGTCGAGGTGCTCCCGACGGGCCCGGATGCGGTCGATGCACTTCCGGCTGAGGATGCGCATGAGCCAGGACTTGACCTTGGCGCCGTCCTCGAGCGCGTCGAGACGGCTCCAGGCCGTGATGAAGGTCTCCTGCACGACGTCGTCGAGCTCGTCGGTTGAACCGAGGGTGCGTCTGGCGTAGGCCCGGAGCAGCGGCGTGTACCGCCGGATGAGGACCTCGAACGCCCGGACGTCACCGTCGGAGGACCGGCCGGCGAGGACGGCGTCGTCGAGGTCCGTGAGGGGCTGGTGGGGCACGGGTTCCTTCTACCGGTCACAGGTGGGGGAAGTCTGGGCGGGCCGGGGACGCCGGGCGTGCCGGGACGGGCGCCGCGGTCGTCACGCGGAAGGGTCCGGTCGGCCGGGTGGCCAGCGCACGGACGCGGGCCTGGGCGAGCAGGTGCGTGTCGCCGCTGCGCAGCGTGCCGCGGTGGGTGTCGGTGCCGGTCATGTCGTCCTCCTGTGTGTTCCACCGGTGTGACGGGTCGGAGCGCCGGATCGTCACACCGCGGGCACGATCCGTACGGCAGGCTGGGGACATGTCCTCCGTCACCGCCGTCTGCCGCGTCGACCAGCTGCTCCGCGACTCCGGGACGATCGGCGTCACCGCCATCGACAAGCGTCCGGTCGACGGCCCCGTCCGGGTCCGGCCCCTCGGGCTGCACGCCGACGTGCAGGCCGACCGGAAGCACCACGGCGGCGAGGACCAGGCCGTGTACGCCTACGCCGACGAGGACGCCGCGTACTTCGCCGACCTGCTCGGACGCGACGTCCCGCCCGGGCTCTTCGGCGAGAACCTCCGGACGACCGGCGTCGACGTCACCGGGGCGGTGACGGGTGAGCGCTGGCGGATCGGCGACACCCTCGAACTCGAGGTCACGATCCCCCGGGTGCCCTGCGGGACCTTCGCCCGTCGGATGCGCATCGACGGGTGGGTGAAGCGGTTCGCCGCCGAGAACCGTCCGGGCGCGTACCTCCGCGTGGTGCGCTCCGGGCCGGTGGCGGCCGGGAACCCGGTGGTCGTCGTGCACCGACCGGCGCACGGCGTGACGATCGGGCAGATCTCGGCCGGGCTGACCCCGGAGCAGGCCCGCGCGGTGCTCGACTCCGGCGAGCGCCTGGCGCCGAAGGTCGTGCGGGAGGTGTCGAAGGTGCTGGCGCCGGGTCGGGTGCGCTGAGCCGGAGGGGGCGGCGCGCGATCGGGCCTGCGCCGCCGCGATCAGCCGTCCTCGGGGCGGGCGCGGCGTGCCGGGTCGAGCGGGCGGGCCGCACGCGGCAGCCCGGCGACGACGAGTTCGTAGGAGTTCGCGACGAGGTCCTCGACCATCGACTCGTCGAGGCCGTCGCCCGGCACGAGGGTGATCCAGTGCCGCTTGCTCATGTGCCAGCCGGGCGACACCTCGGCGTGGTCGCGGACGAGCGCGGCGCCGTGCGGGGGTGCGCACTTCAGGTTGACGATCGGGACGCCGCGGAGCTCGGTGAGGAGCACGAACATCTTCCCGACGACCTTGTAGACGACGGACTCCTCGCCGAAGGGCTGGGTCTCCTCGACCGCGGGCAGCGCCAGCGCGGTGCGGACCGTGACCTCGTGCAGTGCCGCCCCGTCCATCCCCCCAGCATGCCGCACCGCACCCACCCGAACCACGGTGCGACCCGTTCGGGGGCGAGGACTCCTCACCGATCCCGCCGTACGATCACAACGGCCACGGAACCCGTCGTGCGCCGACGACCCCCGGGAGCACCCGTGCACCTCCTCCGCACCGCCGGCATCGCCGCCGCGTCCACCGTCCTCGCCGCAGCCGTCGTCCTCGGCGGCACCGCGGCCGCCCAGGCGGCACCGACCGTGTACAAGAACTGCACCGCCGTGCAGAAGGTGTACTCCGGCGGCATCGCGAAGCAGTCCGTCACGTCGAACCGCGTCACGACCAAGTCCGGCAAGGTCGAGAACCGGGCGCTCAAGGGCACCGTGAAGAAGGACGACGCGCTGTACAAGGCGAACCGCGGGCTCGACGCGGACGGCGACGGGATCGCCTGCGAGAAGAGCTGACGCCGGGGCGCCCGCGCGTCAGAGCGGGGGCACGCCCTCGTGTCCGGATCGGGGACGCGCGGTCCCGGCGACGCCCGTGACGACCGACCCGGCCGGTACGTCCTTCGTGACGACGGTGTTCGCGCCGACCACCGAGTCCGACCCGATCGTGATCGCGCCGATCAGCGACGACCCGGCGCCGAGCACGACGCGGTCCCCGACCGCCGGGTGCCGGCGGACGCCCGGCCCGTGCTCGCCCCCGCGGCCGCCGAGCGTCACGCCGTGGAACACCACGACGTCGTCGCCGATCACGGCCGTCTCGCCGATCACGACGCCCATCCCGTGGTCGATGAAGAGCCGTCGACCGATGCGGGCACCCGGGTGGATCTCGATCCCGGTCGCAGACCGCGCCAGCTGGGCGAGCACGCGCGCCGCGAACCGCGACCCGGGCAGGTCCCTGGCGGTCCACAGCCGGTGGGTCAGCCGGTACGTCCAGACGGCGTGCAGGCCGGAGTAGACCACCGCGTTCTCCAGGTCGCCCCGGGCGGCGGGGTCGCCGCGGCGTGCTGCGGCCAGGTCCTCGCGGACCGTCCGCAGCACACCGCGTCGGACGGCACGCGTCACGCAGTGAGCCCCTCGAACAGCGGCGTCGACAGGTAGCGCTCACCGGTGTCGCACACGATCGCGACGACCCGCTTGCCGGCGTTCTCCGGGCGCGCGGCGATCTGCACGGCCGCGTGGATGATCGCGCCGGAGGAGATGCCCGCGAGGATGCCCTCCTCCGTCCCGAGCGCCCGGGCCACGCGCAGTGCGTCGTCGAGTTCGACGTCGAACACCTCGTCGATGACGGAACGGTCGAGGACCTCCGGGACGAAGTTCGCGCCGATGCCCTGGATCTTGTGCGGCCCGGCCTTGCCCTCCGTCAGGAGCGGGGAGTCCTTCGGCTCGACGGCGACGATCTGCACGCCGGGGACGCGCTCCTTGAGGACCTGGCCGACGCCCGTGATGGTGCCGCCGGTCCCGACGCCCGCGACGAACACGTCGACGTGGCCCTCGGTGTCGCGGAGGATCTCCTCCGCCGTGGTCCTCCGGTGGATCGCGGCGTTCGCCGGGGTCTCGAACTGGTGGGCGAGGATCGCTCCCGGCGTCTCGGCGACGATCTGCTCGGCACGCGAGACAGCACCCTTCATGCCCTCCGGCCCCGGGGTGAGGACGATCTCGGCACCGAACGCACGGATCAGCGCCCGGCGCTCGACGCTCATCGTCTCGGGCATCGTGATGACGACCCGGTAACCGCGGGCGGCTCCGACCAGGGCGAGCGCGATGCCGGTGTTGCCGGACGACCCCTCGACGATGGTGCCGCCGGCCTGCAGCTCGCCGGACTCCTCGGCCGCGTCGATGATCGCGACGCCGAGACGGTCCTTCACGCTCGACCCGGGGTTGTAGAACTCGAGCTTCGCGAGGACCTCGGCACCGCCCGGCTGCGGCAGCCGGTTCAGTCGCACGAGCGGGGTGTTCCCGAACGCCTGCGAGATGTTGTCGTAGATGGTGCCGCTCATCCGGTCCGTCCTCTGCGGGTCAGGTGCGCACCCCCTGCACTGGAGGCGCGTGGTGCGCTGCGATCCTAGCGACGGCACCCGGCGTTCCCCTGTCCTGTGACGTGCGCTGACGCGCGCTGACGCGCCGGGCGCGCGCCGCGCTCGCCTCGCTCACGGCGGACCGAGCAGCGCACGTCGCAGTTGTTCCTCGTTCGGCAGCGCTCGTTGGAGCTCGGGAGGAAGGAGCTCGTAGGACGCCACGCCCACCGGAGCGGCCGAGCTGCTGAGCGAGTAGCGGACGACCGCGTCGTTCTTGCCGGCGACGAGCAGCAGACCGACCGTCGGTTCGTGCGCCGCGCGCCGGAGTCGGTCGTCGACGAGGGCGACGTAGAAGGACAGCTGCCCCAGGTTCTCCGGCCGGAACTCACCGGTCTTGAGCTCCACGACGACGTAGCGGAGTTGCTCGACGTGGAAGAACAAGAGGTCGACGAAGAAGTCCGAGCCGTCGACGTCGAAGTGCACCTGTCGCCCGACGAACGCGAAGCCGGTCCCGAGCTCGCGGAGGGTCTCGGCGATCCGAGCCACCATGGCGGCCTCGAGGGCCCGCTCACCGTGCTCGGACTCGACCGACAGGAAGTCCAGGACGTACGGGTACCGGGTCATCTGCTGCGCCAGGTCGGCTCCGTCGGCATCCAGCATCCGGCTGAAGTTCGTGGGCTGGACACCACTGCGCTCGAGCGCTCCGGTCCGCAGGTTGTGCACGAGGACGTTGCGGGTCCATCCGTGCTCCGCCGCGGCGCGGGCGTAGGCCGACCGGCGCGCAGCATCAGTCTCTGCGAGCAGGACACGGACGTGACCCCAGGGCAATCGGTCCACGGCGTGCGGACCTAATGAGGATTGCTCCGGCCAGGTCTTCGCGAGTTGCCGCATGTACTTGAGGTTCGTGGCCGAGAAGCCGGACATCGTCGGGAACTCCGCCCGGAGGTCCTCTGCGAGCCGGTTCAGCACTCCGCTGCCCCACCGGGCGGTCCGACCTCGCTCCAGGAGGATCCGGCCGATGGACCAGTACAGGTTGATCAGTTGCGTGTTGGCGGCGCGTTGTACCTGCGAGCGGGTCGCACGCACGCTCGCCCTGATGCGGTCGAGAGTCTCTCCGTACCCCTCGGGGAGCGGCGCTCGCTCGTTCATCCGACGATCTTCGCGAGACCCGACCGCAGCCGCGAACATGTCGGATGTGCGGGGTCCGTCGAGCGAGGTCCTCCCCTCACACTCGCCCGTTCGCCGCCGGCCAGCAGCGCGCGGCCGGACCGTGGGCCGTGAACGTCATCGCCGTCGTCGTGCGACAGCAGCGATCACGCTTCCGCATGCTCCGGCCAGCCCCGCCCCGCCCCGTCAGCGCAACGCGCTCTGCGCGAACCGCTCGTCCGTCGCCTCGAGCACCCGCAGCACGTTGCCGCCGGCCAGCGCGCGCAGGTCCTCGTCGCCCCAGCCCCGGCGCCGCAGCTCCTCGGCGAGCACGGGGTAGCGCGACACGTCCCGCAGGTCCGGCGGCAGCACCGGGGTGCCGTCGTAGTCGCCGCCGAGCCCGAGGTGCCGGACCCCGGCGACCTGGCGGGCGTGGTCGACGTGGTCCGCGACGTCCGCGACGGTGACCAGGGGCGGCTCGCCCTCGGAGCCCGCCTCCTCCCAGTCCGCCCACGCACGCGAGACGAACTTCGGCACGAACGTGATCATGACCACGCCGCCGTTGTCCGCGAGCCGGCCGAGCACGTCGTCGGGGACGTTCCGCGGGTGGTCGTCGACCGCGACGGTCGACGAGTGGCTGAACACCACCGGCTGTGTCGCGACGTCGAGGGTGTCCCGCATGGTCGAGGGCGCGACGTGCGACAGGTCGACGAGCATGCCGGTGCGCTCCATCTCGGCGACGACCTCGCGGCCGCGGTCGGTCAGGCCGCCGTGCGCCCTGGCCCCGGTGGCGGAGTCGGCCCACGTGGTGTCGTCGTTGTGCGTCAGCGTCATGTACCGCACGCCGAGCCGCGCGAAGGTCCGGAGCACGGCCAGGTCGTCGCCGATCGAGTGGCCGCCCTCGGCCCCGAGGAACGACCCGATCCGCCCGGCGTCCACCGCCCCACGGAGCTCGGCCGCGGTGCGCACGAAGGTCAGGTCCTGCGGGTACGCGGCGATGATCCGGTGTGCGGTGTCGATCTGCTGGAGCGTGGTCCGGACGGGGTCCGGGTCGTCGGACGGCACGAACACCGACCAGAACTGCCCGACGACGCCGCCGGCGCGGAGCTTCGGCAGGTCGGTGTGCAGCGTCCCCTGCTCGGTGTCGATGCCCTCGACGCCGGAGCCGTGCGACTCGCGGCGCTCCCACGGCAGGTCGTTGTGGCCGTCGATGACGGGGAAGGCGAGGGCGTCGAGGGTCATGCCGTCGACGCTACCGCCCGGTCAGTAGGCTCGCGGTGTGCAGCCCGTGACGCTCCGCACCGACCGCCTGGTGCTCTCCGTGCCGACGACCGCGGACGCCGAGGACGTGGTCGCGTACGCGAACGACCCGGACGTCATCGCCTTCACCCCGGTACCCGTGCCGTACGGCCACGCCGAGGCCCGGCACTTCCTCGACGAGGTCGTCGCCGCCGGGTGGCGGGACGACGTCCGGTACGAGTTCGGCATCCGTCGCGCCGAGGACCTCCGCCTGCTCGGCACGGTCGGGCTGTTCGGCCTCGCCGACGGTGCGGCCGAGATCGGGTACGCGGTGCACCCCGACGGTCGCGGCCGCGGCTTCGTCACCGAGGCCGCCGACCGCGTGCTCCGCTGGGCGTTCGCCGACGCGCCGACGGGCCTCGGGCTCGTCCGGGTGCAGTGGCGCGCGCTCGCCGGCAACGCCGCCTCGGTTGCGGTCGCGAAGCGGCTCGGCCTGACGTACGAGGGCCGCCGCCGGTCCGGCTCGCTGCACCGCGGGCAGCGGCACGACGAGCTCACCGCCGCGGTGCTGCGCTGGGACGACCGCACCGCGGCCCCGGGTTGGCCGGACCGGTGACGGTCACGTTCCGCCTGGTCACCGACCTCGCCACGTCGCCGGAGCGCGCCTTCGCGCTGTCGCTCGACGTCGGTGCGCACGAGCGCTCCATGGCCGCGTCCGGCGAGCGGGCGGTCGCGGGCACGACGACCGGCACGATTGGGCTCGGCGAGACCGTCACGTGGCGGGCACGGCACTTCGGGATCGTCTGGCGGATGACGAGTCGGATCACCGCCCTGGAGGCTCCTGGTCGCTTCGTCGACGAACAGGTGCGTGGGCCGTTCGCCCGCTTCCGGCACGAACACCGGTTCACGGCGTCGGCCGGCGGCACGCGGATGGTCGACGAGGTCACCCTGACGGCGCCCTTCGGGCCGCTCGGGCGGCTGGCGGAACGGCTCGTGCTCGGCCGGTACCTGCGCCGGCTGATCGCGGACCGGAACGCGTCGCTCCGGTCCGAGCTCGAGCGCGGCGGTCAGGACCCGGCGAGCTCCCCCAGCGTGTCGTAGGCCGCGGCCACCGCGTCGACCCGGGCACGCCCGGCCGGCCCGGCCGCCTCGTACACGTCGTTCGCGATCGCCGCGACGACCGCGAACATCGCCGCCATCGAGTCGAACGCCGACGGGGAGTCCACCGGGCACAGCACCGCGGTCGACGCCGGCGCGGCGATCACGGCCGCGGTCGGGTCGCCGAGCACGACGACGTCCGCCCCGGTCGCGACGCAGTGCCGGACGAGCCCCTCGGCCCCGGCGGCGTGCCGGCGGACCGTGACGAGCACCACGAGGTCGCGGCGGTCGAGGTCGGCGACCTCCTCCCCGAGTCGCTGCCCGGGCGCCGGACCGAGCCGGACGTCCGGTCGGACCTGCGCGAGCTGCGACCGGAGCTGCATGGCGACGGGGTGCGCCGCCCGCTCCCCGAAGACGAGCACGCGGTGCGCGCGGACGATCCGGCGGGCGAGCCGGACCCGGTCGGCCCGGGCGAGGGACGCGAACGCGGCGTCGAGGTTCCGCGCCTCGACCGCGCGCTGGTCGACGTGCGCGGCGTCCTCGGCGGCCCACGGCAGACCGTTGCCCCGGGCCGACATGAGCTCCTGCCGCACCTGGGCCGCGTCCTGGAACCCGAGCGACCGCACCAGGCGGGACACGGTGGCCTTCGAGGTGCCGGACTCGGCGGCGAGCTCGGCCGAGGTCCCGACGAGCAGCAGCTCCGGGTCGTGCCGGACCATCGCGGCGACCCGGCGCTCGGCGGGCGACAGGCGGTCCCAGACGGCGTCGACCCGGGCGCGGACGTCGGTCACGGTGGCGCTCACGACCGCGCCGCCAGGTCGTCGGCGACGCGTTCGACCGCGACGGCAAGGGCGTCGAGTCCGAGGGCGACGTCGTCCTCGGACACGAACTCGTCCGGGTGGTGGCTGATGCCGTCCGGGTTGCGGAGGAACAGCATCGCGACGTCGGTCACGAGCCCGAGCGACATCGCGTCGTGGCCGGCGCGGGAGAACAGCTCCGTGGGGTCGGTCTCCCCCGTGGCGACGATCCCAGCCCGCACGGCGGCCGTCAGCCGGGGCGCGCAGAACACCGCCGGCGCCCGGTGCACCTCGGTCGGCGTGACGGTGACCCCGCGTCGGGCGGCGATCTCGTCGAAGGCCGCGACGATCGTCTCCCAGACCCGGTCCCGGCCCTCGTCGAACTCACCGCGCAGGTCGACGCTGAAGCGCGCGAGCCCGGGGACGACGTTGACGGCCCCGGGTTCGACCGTCATGGTGCCCACCGTCCCGACGTGCTGCTCGGCCCGGCAGATCCGCTCGACCGCGAGGGCGGCCTCGGCGGCGGCGAGCAGGGCGTCGTGCCGCCGCTCGTAGGGGGTGCCACCGGCGTGCCGGGCCTCGCCCACGGCCTCGACGGCGAACCGCCGGGCGCTGGCGATGCTCGTGACGACGCCGAGCGCCTGGCCGGCCCGTTCGAGCCACGGCCCCTGCTCGATGTGCGCCTCGAGGTACCCGACGAGCCGCTCGGGGCGCACGGCGGCCTCGCCGACCCGCTCGGGGTCGAGGCCGAAGGCGGTGAAGGCGTCGCGGAGCGTCACGCCGTCGCCGTCCTCGAGGTCCCACCAGCCCTCGTCCCAGACCCCGGCGACCGCCGAGGACCCGAGCAGGGCCTTGCCGAACCGGGTGCCCTCCTCGTCGGAGAACGCGACGACCTCGAGTGCGACGGGCAGCGGACCGGCGGCCGTCACGCGCGCCACGGTCCGGATCGCCATGAGCACCCCGACGACCCCGTCGTACCGGCCGGCGTCCACCACGGTGTCGAGGTGCGATCCGAGCAGCAGCACCGGGGCGTCCGGGGTGGCACCGGCGACCCGCCCGTGCAGGTTCCCGGCGGCGTCCTGCCACGTCTCGAGCCCGGCGTCGCGCATCCACCCGTCGACGACGGCGTTCGCGCGGGCGTGCTCCGGCGACAGGTACACCCGGGTGATCCGACCGTCGTCCTGCGACACGGCGGCGAGCTCGTCGCACCAGCGCACGACGGTCGCGGCGTCGGCGAGCGCCCGCCCGCTCGCGGCCGGCACGGTCGGGGCCGCCGCGGTCACGCCGACACCTCGACGAGCGACGGCGTCCCGACGGTCGACGACGCTCCCGCGTACACGTCGAGCGCCGCGTCGACCCCGCCGCCCTGCGGCACCGCGTGCCCAGCCCGGCGCAGCGCGTGCTCGAGCGCGGCGAGCGTCGTGACGACGGCGTCCTTGCGGGCGTTGTAGCCCATCGTCCCGAGGCGCCAGACGCGACCGTGCAGCGGGCCGAACGAGGTCCCGATCTCGATGCCGTGGTCCTCGAGCATCGCCGCACGCACGGCGTCCCCGACGACGTCGTCCGGGATCTCCACGGCGACGACGTTGTGCATCTTGTGCGCGAGGTCGCCGAACACCCGCAGCCCGAGTGCCTGCACGCCCTCGGTCATCGCGCGGCCGGCGGTGGCGTGCCGGGCGACCACGGCGTCGCGGCCCTCGTCGAGCAGGATCCGGGCGCACTCGTGTGCCGCGTAGAGCATCGACGCGGCCTCGGTGTGGTGGTTCAGCCGGCGGGGACCCCAGTAGTCGAGGATCATCGCGAGGTCGAGGTAGTTCGACCGGATCGGCTGCTCCGCCACGACGTCGTCGGCCTCGCGGATGCCGGCCTCGACGCTCCGGCGACCGTCGAGCACCTCGACCGCGCGCGGCGAGACCGTGAGGGGCGCGCTGCCGGACGGGCCGCCGAGGCACTTCTGCAGGCCGGCGGTCGCGGCGTCGATCCCCCACGCGTCGACCTCGAGCGGGTTGCCGCCGATCGTCGCGGTCGCGTCGGTGTAGAGCAGCGCCCCGTACCGGTCGCACACCGCGCCGAGCTCGTCGAGCGGCTGGTTCATCGTGGTCGAGGTGTCGCCCTGCACGACGGCGACGAGCTTCGGCCGCACACGCCGCACGGCCTCCTCGACGACCGCGACCGGGAACACCTGGCCCCACGCGGTCTCGACGGTGTGCACCTCGGCGCCGGCGCGGGTCGCGATCTCGACCAGCAGGTGCCCGAAGCGGCCGAACACCGGGACGAGCACGCGGTCACCGGGTGCCAGCAGGGACACGAGCGCCGCCTCGATGCCGGCGCGCGAGGTCCCGTCGACGAGCACGGTCCCGTCGTTCCCGGTGCCGAACACCTGCCGGTACAGCTCCTGCGTCTCGGACATCGTCCGCGTCATCCACGGGTCGTACTGCCCGACGAGCGGGGTCGACAGCGCGCGGAGCACCCGGGGGTCGGCGTCGATGGGTCCGGGCCCCATGAGGAGTCGGGCGGGCGGGTTCACCGGGTGCGTCATGACAGGTCCGTTCGTGCGTCGGTCGTTCCGGTGAGCAGGCTACCGGAACGTTCGTTTCGAGCGTGTTGCGGAGCAACGCGTGCCGGTCGGTCGAGCAGTCGGCCCTGGACGGCCGTCACCCCGCCGTCGGCGGTGGCGACCAGCTCGCCGCGCAACCAGGTCTCGGTGACCCGGCCCCGTGCCTCCAGACCGGCGAACGCGGAGACCCGGTTGCGGTGCGCGAGCCCGGCCACGTCGACCACCGACACCGCGTCCGGGTCGAACACGGCGAGGTGCGCGACCGCACCCGGCGCGATCCGCCCGCGGTCGTCGAGCCCGACCAGGTCGGCCGGTCCGGTCGTGAACCACGGCAGCACCGTCTCGAGCGCGATGCCCCGCCGGACCGCCTCGGTCCAGACCGCCCGGAACCCCACCTGCAGCCCGGCGATCCCGCCCCAGGCGAGCCCCCAGTCGTCGGTCTTCAGGTCCGCGGTGGACGGCGAGTGGTCCGAAACGACGCAGTCGATGGTTCCGTCGAGGAGCCCCGCCCACAGCGCGTCGCGGTTCGCGTCGTCGCGGATCGGCGGGCAGCACTTGTACTCGGTGGCGCCGTCCGGGATCGCCCCCGCCTCGAACGACAGGTAGTGCGGGCACGTCTCGACGGTGATCCGCACACCGTCGTCCTTCGCGGCCCGGATCATCGGCAGCGCCCCGGCGTCGGACAGGTGCAGCACGTGGACGCGGGCACCGGTCGCCCGGGCCCCGTCGACGACCTGTCCGATCGCGGAGCGCTCGGCCACCGGCGGTCGGGTCGCCAGGAAGTCCTCGTACCGACCGCCGAGCGCGTCGTGCGCGACGAGGTGCGCGGGGTCCTCGGCGTGCACGATCAGGAGCGCGTCGATCGCGGCGACCTCGGCGATCGCGGCCTGCAGCTGCCCGGGGTCGAGGTGCGGGAACTCGTCGACGCCCGACGGCGCCGTGAAGCACTTGAACCCGAACACCCCTTCGTCGTGCAGGTCGGCGAGCGCCCCGGCGTTCGCCGGGACCGCACCGCCCCAGAACCCGACGTCGACCGCGACGCGGCCGTCGGCGCTCGCCCGCTTGACCGCGAGCGCCTCGGCGTCCACGGTCGCCGGGATCGAGTTGAGCGGCATGTCGACGATGGTCGTCACGCCGCCGAGCGCGGCGGCGCGGGTGGCGGACGCGAAACCCTCCCACTCGGTCCGGCCGGGCTCGTTCACGTGCACGTGCGTGTCGACGAGGCCGGGCAGGAGCACCTGACCCGCCGGGACCGTCCGGTCCGCGACGGCGGGCACGTCGGCGTCGACCGGCAGCACCTCGGTGACCAGGCCGTCACGGACGACGACCGCTGCGGGCCGGAACGCCCCGTCGACCCACGTCCGGTGGGCGCGCAGCACCAGGTCGGCCGGGAGGCGCGTCACGCCGCCGCCCCGATCGTCGCGTCCGCCGGCCGGTCGCGTCGGAACCCCGCGAGGAGCCCTGTCACCGCCTTGGGCGGCGGGGGTGCGTACTCGCCGCGCTTCCCGGTACGGAGGCCGAGCCGGACGAGCGACTCGGCGAGGACGGTGGCCGCGGCGACCCCGTCGACCACGGGCACGCCGACGGCCCGCGAGACCTCGGCGCAGAGCTCGGCCATCCCGGCGCAGCCGAGCACGACCGCGTCCGCACCGCCCGCGACGACCGCCCGACACTCCTCGACGATCAGCTCCCGCGCGCCGGACGCGGGGTCGTCGAGCGCGAGCACGGCGACCTCGCACGCCCGCACCTCGGTGACGAGCGACGCGAAGCCGTACCGCTCGGCGAGCTCGTGCGCCCGACCGGTCGTCCGCGCCAGGGTCGTCACGACGCCGAACCGCCGACCGAGCATCGCCGCGGCGTGGAACCCGGCCTCGGCGATGCCGATCACCGGACCCGTGGCGATCTCCCGCGCGGCGTCGAGTCCCGGGTCGCCGAAGCACGCCACGACGTACGCGTCGACGCCCTCCCGCTCGCCGAGCGCGACCTGCTCGAGGAGCCCGGGGACCGCCAGGGCCTCCTCGTAGTGGCTCTCGATCGACGCCGGGCCCATGGTGGGCGTGACGGCCTCGACGAGGGTCCCGGGGCCGGCGACCGCGGCGGCGGCGCGGCCGATCGTCTCGGTCATGGCGACGGTGGTGTTCGGGTTGACGACGCGGATGCGCATCGGGGTCCTTCCGGTGGTGCTGGGGCGGATCGTGCTGGCCGTGCTCGTCGGGCTCGTCGTGCTGGCCGTGCTCGTCGGGCTCGGGCCGGTGCGGTCAGTCGCGGCCGGGGGCGGCGCCGTGGTCGACCGTGGGGTCGTCGGCGGACAGCGCGGGCATCCGAGGCGACCGGTGCTCGAGGGCGCGGAAGAGCACGAGGCCGAGGCCGCAGCCGATGAACCAGCTGTAGTTCGACAGCCACGGCAGGACGCCGGTGGCGGGCGGCAGCACCGCGCTGGCGACCGACACGGCACCGGCGACGACGAGGGTCCAGATCGCGTTCGGGTTCCAGCCGTTGCGGTACCAGTAGCGCGCGGTCGGCTCCTTCGAGTACATGTCGTCGACCGCGACGCGCTGCTTCGCGACGAGGTAGTACCCGGCGATGAGGATGCCGAACAGCGGGCCGATGAGCGCACCGAGGATGCCGAGCGTGTACAGGATCGCCTGGTCGTTGCCGTACCAGTTCCACGGGGTCAGCAGGACCGAGCCGACGGCGGCGATCATGCCGCCTGCGCGCCAGCTGATCTTCCGCGGGGCGACGTTCGAGAAGTCGAACGCGGGGCTGATGAAGTTCGCGACGATGTTGATGCCGACCGTCGCGGTGACGAAGGTCAGTCCGCCGAGCAGCACCGCGAACGGCGCGTCGATCGCCTGCACGGTCTCGATCGGGTCGGTGATGAGCTTGCCGAACACCGGGACCGTGGCGCTCGCGCACAGCACGGTGAGGATCGAGAAGAACAGGAAGTTGACCGGCAGGCCCCAGAGGTTCCCGCGCTTGACCGCCCGGAAGCTGCGGCCGTAGCGCGAGAAGTCACCGAAGTTGAGCATCGGGCCGGAGAAGTAGCTGACGACGATCGCGATCGCCGAGAGCATCACCGGGATCGACGCGCCGAAGGACATCGGTGCGCCGGTGTGCAGCGTCAGCGAGATGTTGCCGATGCCGGCCTTCGCGACGAGGTACACGGCCAGGGCGATCATCACGACGTACACCGCGGGGCCGGCCCAGTCGATGAAGCGCCGGATCGCCTCCATGCCCATCGAGAACAGCGCTGCCTGGGCGACCCAGAGGATCGCGTACGAGATCCAGCCGAGCGCGGACAGGCCGAGGAACGAGTGGTCCAGGAGCGCAGCCGACCCGGGGACGAACTTCAGGAACACGATGTTGAGGGACTGCGCGGCGAGGAAGGTCTGCACGCCGTACCAGGCCATCGCGATGAGCCCGCGGATGATCGCCGGGACGTTGGCGCCGACGACGCCGAACACCGCGCGGTTGATCACCGGGTACGGCACCCCGGTCCGCTGCGACGGCTTCGCGACGAGGTTCGCGAACACCTGCACGATCAGGATGCCGACGACCAGGGCGACGAGGACCTGCCAGCTCGCGATGCCCAGGGCGAAGAGCGACCCGGCGGTGACGTAGCCGCCGACCGAGTGCACGTCGGACATCCAGAACGCGAAGATGTTGTAGCTCGTCCAGCGCTGCTCGCGGAGCGGGGCGAGGTCCTGGTTGGTGAGCGCCGGGTCGTACCCGGGCTTGACGACACCGGCGCCCGCGCGGGCGGTCGACGGCGGGGTGGGGGCGTGGGGCGCGGCGACCGGGGTCGCGATCTCTGTGACCAAGGCGTCCTCCGTGGGAGTGGGAACGGGGGTGGGTCCCCGTGTTCCCCGACGCTAGGGAGCCTCTTCGCGCCGCCTGTTTCCCTCGTGTAACGGTCGTGTGACGCGACGACCGTCCTGGAACGCCTGTTCCGAGTGGGCCTTCCCGGCGGTCAGAACGCGTGCGTGCCGAGCAGCGCACCGGCCGCGTAGGTCGCGGCGAGGGCGAGCGCGCCGCCCACCACGACCCGGACCGTCGCACGCCCGCGGCGGGCACCGCCCAGGACCGCACCGGTCGTGCCGGTCGCCGCGAGGGCCACGAGCACAGCGACGACGGTGACGACGATGCGGGAGGACTCCGGCGCCAGCAGCATCGCGAGGAACGGCAGCAGCGCACCCGTCGTGAAGGTCGCCGCGGAGACCCACGCCGCACGCCAGGGGCTGACGACCTCGTCCTCGGCGTCCCGGAGCGCGGCCGCAGCCCGACGACGACGGACCTCGGGGCGGACGAGCTGCCGGGCGACGGCCTCGGCCACGTCGTCGTCCACGCCGAGCGAGCGGTAGTGCGCAGCGAGGGTCGGCGCGTCCTCGGCGTCGGCCTCGAGCTGGGCCTGCTGCGCCGCCTGCCCGGTGCGCTGCGCGTCGCGGGCACCGCTCACCGAGATGTACTCGCCGAGGGCCATCGAGATCGCCCCGCCGACCAGGGCTGCGGTGCCCGCGGCGACGACGGGACCGGTGCCGGCTCCCGCACCCGCGACGCCGACGAGCACGGCGGCGACGGACACGATGCCGTCGTTCGCTCCGAGCAGGCCCGCTCGGAGCCAGTTGAGCCGGGCGGCGCTGGTGGCGTCGTCGTGCTCGGAGACGGGCAGGGCGAGGTCCGATGCGGTCGACATGTCGGCCATCGAACCACGGTCGCGGCCGGTCCGCCAGCAAGGGAAGGCTGCCCTGACCGGGGCTTTCCTGGTGAGGTGAGCCTCACCTGACCTGGGCGGAGACCGCGCTCCAGACCCGGGTCGGACGGCCGCTGAGGGCATGCGGGAAGGCCTCCCTGAGCGGCGCGAACCCGGCACTCCGGTACAGCGCGAGGGCCGCGGTGTTGTCGTCGAGGGCGTGCAGCTCCGCACGGAGGTGTCCGGCATCGGCCGCAGCGGACACGGCGGCGGCGAGCAGGCGTCGGCCCAGCCCGTGCCCCTGTGCCGCGGGGTGCACGGCGAGCAGGCTGAGGTACGCGGCGTCGCTCGGGGTGCCGCCGCTACCGGGAGCGGTGACCAGGGCGAAGCCGACGGGGGTCCCGCCGTCGTCGGCCACCACCAGGGCGACCCGTTCCGCGGCGAACTTCTCGCGCGCACGTGCACGGACGGCGTCCGATGCCGGCACGCCGTCACGATCCGCCACGGCGGCGACCCAGAGCGCGACGCAGGCCGCCGCGGTCGACTCGTCCTCCGCGGTGCGCACGACGAAGGACGACCCGATCACCGGACCACCCTACGTCGCACCCGCCGGGGTCGGTCAGACGGTCGCCCGTGCGCCGACGCGGTACTGCGCGCCCCGGTGTTCCTCGGGCAGCCGGTCGCCGCGGCCGTGCAGCTTGTGGCGGAGCGACCCCTCGACGTAGGCCTCGGGGTAGGCACCGCGGGCGCGGAGCTCGGGGATGACGAACTCGATGACGTCCTCCCAGGTCCCCGGGGTCACGGCGTACGCCAGGTTGAACCCGTCGACGTCGGTCTCCCGCTGGATCTCGACGAGCCGGTCCGCGATGGTCGCTCCGCTGCCGACCTCGACCGGGCCGAGTCCGCCGATCGCGGTCTGGCGGGCGATGTCCCGGACGGTCCAGTTCGCGCCGTCCTCGCCCGTCGCGGCGGACAGGTTCGCGGCCGCCGACTGGATCGCGTTCGACTCGATGTTCCCGAGCGGCTCGTCGAGGTCGTACTGCGACAGGTCGACGCCCATCCACCCGGAGTTGAGCACGAGCGCGCCCTCCTCGGACGCGTAGGACAGGTAGTCGCGGTGCTTCGCCTGCGCGGCCTCGTCGGTCGCGTCGGTGATGACCGTGAGGAGCGTGTAGATCTTCGCGGCGTACCGGTCCCGCCCGGCGGCCTCGAGCGCGTCGCGGATCTTCCGGACGGTGGCGGCGAGCTGCGGGAGCGTGGGCGCGCCGACGAACACGGCCTCGGCGTTCTCCGCCGCGAAGCGCACGCCCCGCGGGGACGCCCCGGCCTGGTACACGACGGGGCTCCGCTGCACCGAGGGCTCGGAGAGGTGGATGCCCGGGACGTCGAAGTGCTGCCCGTGGTGCTCGATGGGGTGGACCTTCGCCGGGTCGGTGAACACCCCGGACGTGCGGTCCTCGACGACGGCGTCGTCCTCCCACGAGCCCTCCCAGAGCTTGTAGAGGACCTCGAGGTACTCGTCGGCGACGTCGTAGCGGTCGTCGTGCGACAGCTGGTCCGTCTGGCCCATGTTCCGCGCGGCGCTCGGCAGGTAGCCCGTCACGACGTTCCAGCCGATGCGGCCCTTCGTCAGGTGGTCGAGCGTCGAGATGCGGCGGGCGAACGGGTACGGGTGCTCGTACGCGGTACCGGCGGTGATGCCGAAGCCGAGGTGCTCGGTGACGGCGGCCATCGCGGACACGAGCAGGATCGGGTCGTTGACCGGGACCTGCGACCCGGTGCGGAGCGCGGCCTCGTTCGAGTCGCCGTACACGTCGTAGGTGCCGAGCACGTCCGCGATGAAGATGCCGTCGAACGTCCCGCGCTCGAGCGTCTTCGCGAGCTCGGTCCAGTACGACAGGTCGTTGTAGTGCCGCGAGCGGTCGCGCGGGTGCCGCCACAGTCCGGAGGACTGGTGCGCGACGCAGTTCATGTCGAACGCGTTGAAGCGGATCTGCCGGGTCGCGGTCTCACGGGGCTCGGTGTCGTTCGTCGAGGTCACGTCGAGAAGCTACGTCGCGCAGCGCCGTCCGTCACGGACGGTGACGTTGCGTGACGCTGCCGGCGACTGCCGGGCTCGAGGCTCAGGCGGCGGACGCCTCGCGCACGGCGGCCTCGGCGGCGACCCACGCGAGCATGCCGCACTTCACACGCATCACGAACTTCGAGACGCCGTGGAACGCCACGAGGTCCTCGAGCACGTCCTCGTCGGGCTCCCCCGCCCCGCGCGAGCGCATCATCGTCCGGAACGCCTCGGTGAGCTCGAGCAGCTCGGGGACGGTCCGCCCGGGAGCCATGTCGGCGAGGACCGAGGCGGACGCCATCGAGATCGAGCACCCGTCGCCCTGCCACCCGATCGCCGCGATGCGGTCCGTGCCGGGCTCGAGGCGGACGCTGACGGTGATCTCGTCGCCGCAGGTCGGGTTCCGCTCGAAGTGCGACGCATCGGCGTCGTCGAGCACGAGGTCGCCGTGCCGGGCCTTGGCGTGGTCGAGGATGACCTGCTGGTAGAGCGAGTCGAGGCCGTTCACGAGGATGCTCCGAAGTAGTCGCGGACCTCGGCGACGGCCGCGAGGAACCGGTCGACGTCCTCGTCGGTCGTGTACACGTACGTGCTGGCGCGGCTCGTGGCGGTCAGGCCGAGCCGGCGGTGCAGCGGCTGGGCGCAGTGGTGCCCGGAGCGGACCGCGATGCCCTGCGCGTCGAGGTACTGGGAGACGTCGTGGGCGTGCACCCCGTCGACGTCGAACGCGACGAGCCCGGAGCGCGGGACCCCGACGGGCGGTCCGACGACGCGGATGCCCGGGACGGCGGCAAGCCCCTCGAGCATGCGCTGCGCGAGCGTCTCCTCGTGGTCGCGCACCCGGTCCGTGCCGATCCGCTCGAGGTACCGGACGGCCTCGGCGAGCGCGACGGCCTGGGACACCGGCTGCGTCCCCGCCTCGAACCGCTCGGGCGCGGGCATGAAGTCCGACGACTCCATCGTGACGGTGGTGATCATCGAGCCGCCGGTGCGGAACGGCGGCAGGGCGTCGAGGAGCTCCTGGCGGCCCCAGAGCACGCCGATGCCGTTCGGTCCGAGCATCTTGTGCCCGGAGAACGCCGCGAAGTCGACGTCGAGCGCCCCGAGGTCGAGGGGCCGGTGCGGCGCGGACTGGCAGGCGTCCAGGACGACGAGGGCGCCGTGCTCGTGCGCGGCGGCCACGACCTCGGCCACCGGCGCGATCATGCCCGTGACGTTCGAGACGTGGGCGAACGCGAGGACCCGGGTGCGCGGACCGATCAGCGCAACCATGTCCGCCGCGGTCCAGGTGCCGTCGTCGGCGACCGGGACCCAGCGGAGCGTGGCGCCGGTCAGGGCCGCGAGCTCCTGCCAGGGCACGAGGTTCGCGTGGTGCTCGGCCTCGGTCACGAGGACCTCGTCGCCCGGGCCGATGCGGAAGCGGTCTGCGGCGGCTCCCCCTCGACCGCGGCTCGCGTTGGCGATGCCGTAGGCGACGAGGTTCAGGGCGTCGGTGGCGTTCGCCGTCCAGACGACCTCCGACGGCGACGCCGCCCCGACGAAGCGCGCGACGGTAGCCCGGGCGTCCTCGTAGGCGTCGGTGCTGAGCGCCGCGAGCGTGTGCGCGCCGCGGTGCACCGCCGCGTTGTCGGTCTCGAGGAACCGTCGCTCGGCGTCGAGGACCTGCACGGGTCGCTCGGCCGTCGCCCCGGAGTCCAGGTAGGCGAGCGGGTGGCCGTTGACCTGTTGCTGGAGGATCGGGAAGTCCCGCTTGATCGCGGCGACCTCGGCGTCGGTCAGCGGCTGGTTCGGGGCGGGGACGGTCACCCCACAATCGTGGTCCGTCTCCGCCGCCGCGTCCAATCGCTACGAGCGGACGTGCCGGTCCTACTGGTTGCCGATGTGCTTGTCGGCCTGGTCCCGCGCGCCGTCGATCTTGTCGTCGTACTTGCCACCAGTGGCCTTCTTCACCGCGTCCGCGACGCCGTCGAGGATCCTGTCGCTGACGTCCTCGGCCTTCTCGCTCTTCAGTGCGTCCTGCACCTTGCCGTCCTGCAGGAACTGCTGTGCCTTCTTCGTGATGTCGTCGAACCCGGCCATGGCGGTCTCCTCGTGGTCGTGCGGGACCCCTCGCCCCGCGGTGCCGCCGATGCTAATCCGGGCCAGCGGTCGGTGTCCGGGACGGACGGAACAGGCGTCCGCAGCCACGGTCGGGTCGTGCGGGTTCAGGCCATCTGGGCGCTGCGGCGGCGTGCGAGCAGGTACCCGACGGCGACGGAGCCGGTGATCGCGAGGAGCGACGGGACGAGGATGTCCGTGCCCTGCTGGGTGAACTCGACGACGAGCACGAGCGCGGTGAACGGTGCCCGCATCGTCGTCGCGAGGAACGCCGCCGCGCCGACGAAGGCGAAGGCCGCCAGGCTCGGGCCGTCGGCGGGCCAGAGCAGGATCCACGCCCCGCCGAGCGCGCCGCCCACCGCCGAGCCGATCGCGATCGAGGGCGTCAGGGTGCCGCCGACCGCGCCGGCGCCGATCGTCGCCGAGGTGGTGATGGTGCGCAGGACCCCGAGGAGCAGCAGGAACAGGATGGGCGACAGTCCCGCGAAGTCCGGGGACGACGATGTCGCGTTCATCGCCACGAGCCCCAGCGCCCGGCCGTTGCCGAGGATCTCGGGGAACGGCACCGCGATCAGGCCGACCATCGCGAACACGACCGGCAGCACGACGAGCAGGTGCCAGCCCTTCGGCGCGGTGGCCTGCAGCCGGTTCGTCAGCTTCACGAACCCGACGCCGGCGAACCCGAGGAGCGGACCCACCACGACCGCCCACACCAGGAGCGACGGCGTGAGGTGCATCGACGGCACGTGGTAGAGCACCTCGTCCGGGATCACGAGCCGTGCGGTGACCGCGGCGATGGCACTCGTCGCGAACGCCGGCAGCGCCGTCGCGAACGTGAGCTCCCCGAGCAGGACCTCGACCGCGAACAGCGCCCCGCCGAGCGGCACGTCGTAGACCGCGGCGAGACCGGCGGCCGCGCCGCAGGCGACGAGGATCTTCGTCTCGCGCGCGGTCAGGCCGGCCTTCGCGGTGACGAGCTGCGCGAGCCACGCCCCGATCTCGCGGGGCGCGACCTCCTTCCCGATGGAGGCGCCGAGCCCGACCGCGAGGATCTGCACGCCGGCGTTCGCGACGGTCGACAGGGCGGGCATCCGCTTGCCGCCGACGGCCGCCGGCACCGACACGACGGGCTTCGCCCACCGTCGGAGCGCCCACCACGCGACGCCGGTCAGCACACCGGCCGCGGCGAGCGCGGCGAACCGGTTCCAGCCGGAGGGCGCGTCGGCCGCCTCGAGGTGCCCGCCGAAGGGGTACCCGAAGGCGACGAACTGGATGAGCTGGAGCGCGAGCCACACGCTGATGCCCGCGACGCCGCCGGCGACGCCGACGAGCGCGGTGATCACCGCGAGCTTGACGGCCCAGCGTGCACTCCCGGCGACCGGCGTGGACGTTCGTGTCGCGTTCCCGGTCTGCGGCATGTCCGGAAGCCTAGCGGCCGCCGGAGCGGTCCACTGCCGGCCTGGAGGCGCGTGGCGGGGCCCGCCACGATCCTCCAGGCCGTCCCGTGTCGGGCCGGTGCGTCCCGGGTCAGACGGCCGTCACGCGGAACGGGACCACGCAGTCCGCGGGGAGCAGCGGGACCTCGAGGCCGACGGTGCCGAGGACGCGGCCGGGGAACCGGCGCTCCCCCGACCACCACGACGGCGGGTTCAGCAGGTGGTCCGGGCCGCGGAACACCGGGTCGACGCGGTAGGTGACGCCGGGGTCGAGGTCGCGGAAGCGCATCGGTCCGGTGCCCGACACCTCGGAGCGGCCCGTGCTGACGAGGAAGAACAGTGCGTCCCGACGGTCCGGCGCGACGACCCCGTACACGAGGCGCGTGGGGTCGACCTCGTCGTTCCGGACGAGGTCCCCGCCGTGCAGCAGGCCGCGCCACTCCTGGTGGAGCGCGATCCACTCGGCGAGCGTCGCCTCCTCCTCCGGGGTGGCCTGGGTGAGGTCCCACTCGATACCGAAGTGCCCGATCATCGCCGTGCCCGCGCGGAACGACACGTCGTGGCGGCGTCCGGTGCTGTGGCTCGTGCCGCTCGCGACGTGCGCGCCGAGGAGCTCGGGCGGCAGCAGCTGCTGCGTCCACCGGTGCATCTGTTGCCGCTCGAGCGGGTCGATGTCGTCGGACACCCAGACGCGGTCGGTGTGCTCGAGGACGCCGAGGTCGACGCGTGCCCCACCGGAGGCGCAGGCCTCGATCTCGAGCGCGGGGAAGCGCTCCTTGAGCGTCGCCATGAGCCGGTAGGCAGCCAGGGTCTGCTCGTGCACGGCGGCCCCGCCCCCGCGGTGCCCGGCCTCGACCAGGTCGCGGTTGTGGTCCCACTTGACGTAGTCGATGCCGTACTCGCCGATGATCGCGGTCATCCGTTCGAGGACGTGTGCGAAGGCCTCGGGGATCGCGAGGTTGAGGACCTGCTGGTCGCGGGAGCGCACCGGCAGCCGCCCGTCGGCCTGCATGATCCACTCCGGGTGCGCGCGGGCGAGGTCTGGGGTGTGCACACGGCCTGGAGCGGCAACCACCGGCACTACGCCGAGCGCCTGTCGACCGGACGCCAGGTGGCCGGTGGCTCGGAGCTCCTGCTGCCGGGCGAGGTCCGTCTCGGCGCCGGGGAGACGTACGAGGGGCCGTGGGTCTACGCCGCGTACGGCGACGGCCTCGACGACCAGGCGCGCCGCTTCCACCGCTGGCTCCGCAGCCGGCCGCAGCACCCGACGTCGCCGCGCCCGGTCACCATCAACGTGTGGGAGGCGGTCTACTTCGACCACGACCTCGCCAAGCTGACCGAGCTCGCCGAGCGGGCCGCGCGCCTCGGCGTCGAACGGTACGTGCTCGACGACGGCTGGTTCCGCCACCGCCGCGACGACCACGCCGGACTCGGCGACTGGTACGTCGACGAGGGCGTCTGGCCGGACGGCCTCGGCCCGATCGTCGACCGCGTCCGTGCCCTCGGCATGCAGTTCGGCCTGTGGTTCGAGCCCGAGATGGTGAACGAGGACAGCGACCTCGCCCGCGCGCACCCGGAGTGGATCATGCAGGCCGACGGGCGGCTGCCGGTGCGCTCCCGCGACCAGCAGGTCCTCAACCTCGCGATCCCCGAGGCCTTCGCACACGTCCTCGAACGGATGACCGCGATCATCGGCGAGTACGGCATCGACTACGTCAAGTGGGACCACAACCGCGACCTGGTCGAGGCCGGGCACCGCGGGGGCGGGGCCGCCGTGCACGAGCAGACCCTGGCTGCCTACCGGCTCATGGCGACGCTCAAGGAGCGCTTCCCCGCGCTCGAGATCGAGGCCTGCGCCTCCGGTGGGGCACGCGTCGACCTCGGCGTCCTCGAGCACACCGACCGCGTCTGGGTGTCCGACGACATCGACCCGCTCGAGCGGCAACAGATGCACCGGTGGACGCAGCAGCTGCTGCCGCCCGAGCTCCTCGGCGCGCACGTCGCGAGCGGCACGAGCCACAGCACCGGACGCCGCCACGACGTGTCGTTCCGCGCGGGCACGGCGATGATCGGGCACTTCGGTATCGAGTGGGACCTCACCCAGGCCACCCCGGAGGAGGAGGCGACGCTCGCCGAGTGGATCGCGCTCCACCAGGAGTGGCGCGGCCTGCTGCACGGCGGGGACCTCGTCCGGAACGACGAGGTCGACCCCACGCGCCTCGTGTACGGGGTCGTCGCGCCGGACCGTCGGGACGCACTGTTCTTCCTCGTCAGCACGGGCCGCTCCGAGGTGTCGGGCACCGGACCGATGCGCTTCCGCGACCTCGACCCCGGCGTCACCTACCGCGTCGACCCGGTGTTCCGCGGCCCGGACCACCTGCTGAACCCGCCGTCGTGGTGGTCGGGGGAGCGCCGGTTCCCCGGCCGCGTCCTCGGCACCGTCGGCCTCGAGGTCCCGCTGCTCCCCGCGGACTGCGTGGTCCCGTTCCGCGTGACGGCCGTCTGACCCGGGACGCACCGGCCCGACACGGGACGGCCTGGAGGATCGTGGCGGGCCCCGCCACGCGCCTCCAGGCCGGCAGTGGACCGCTCCGGCGGCCGCTAGGCTTCCGGACATGCCGCAGACCGGGAACGCGACACGAACGTCCACGCCGGTCGCCGGGAGTGCACGCTGGGCCGTCAAGCTCGCGGTGATCACCGCGCTCGTCGGCGTCGCCGGCGGCGTCGCGGGCATCAGCGTGTGGCTCGCGCTCCAGCTCATCCAGTTCGTCGCCTTCGGGTACCCCTTCGGCGGGCACCTCGAGGCGGCCGACGCGCCCTCCGGCTGGAACCGGTTCGCCGCGCTCGCCGCGGCCGGTGTGCTGACCGGCGTCGCGTGGTGGGCGCTCCGACGGTGGGCGAAGCCCGTCGTGTCGGTGCCGGCGGCCGTCGGCGGCAAGCGGATGCCCGCCCTGTCGACCGTCGCGAACGCCGGC
>NZ_CP054593.1:1184716-1225806 GCF_013347165.1 Curtobacterium sp. Csp2 | reverse complement strand
GCCGGCGTTCGCGACGGTCGACAGGGCGGGCATCCGCTTGCCGCCGACGGCCGCCGGCACCGACACGACGGGCTTCGCCCACCGTCGGAGCGCCCACCACGCGACGCCGGTCAGCACACCGGCCGCGGCGAGCGCGGCGAACCGGTTCCAGCCGGAGGGCGCGTCGGCCGCCTCGAGGTGCCCGCCGAAGGGGTACCCGAAGGCGACGAACTGGATGAGCTGGAGCGCGAGCCACACGCTGATGCCCGCGACGCCGCCGGCGACGCCGACGAGCGCGGTGATCACCGCGAGCTTGACGGCCCAGCGTGCACTCCCGGCGACCGGCGTGGACGTTCGTGTCGCGTTCCCGGTCTGCGGCATGTCCGGAAGCCTAGCGGCCGCCGGAGCGGTCCACTGCCGGCCTGGAGGCGCGTGGCGGGGCCCGCCACGATCCTCCAGGCCGTCCCGTGTCGGGCCGGTGCGTCCCGGGTCAGACGGCCGTCACGCGGAACGGGACCACGCAGTCCGCGGGGAGCAGCGGGACCTCGAGGCCGACGGTGCCGAGGACGCGGCCGGGGAACCGGCGCTCCCCCGACCACCACGACGGCGGGTTCAGCAGGTGGTCCGGGCCGCGGAACACCGGGTCGACGCGGTAGGTGACGCCGGGGTCGAGGTCGCGGAAGCGCATCGGTCCGGTGCCCGACACCTCGGAGCGGCCCGTGCTGACGAGGAAGAACAGTGCGTCCCGACGGTCCGGCGCGACGACCCCGTACACGAGGCGCGTGGGGTCGACCTCGTCGTTCCGGACGAGGTCCCCGCCGTGCAGCAGGCCGCGCCACTCCTGGTGGAGCGCGATCCACTCGGCGAGCGTCGCCTCCTCCTCCGGGGTGGCCTGGGTGAGGTCCCACTCGATACCGAAGTGCCCGATCATCGCCGTGCCCGCGCGGAACGACACGTCGTGGCGGCGTCCGGTGCTGTGGCTCGTGCCGCTCGCGACGTGCGCGCCGAGGAGCTCGGGCGGCAGCAGCTGCTGCGTCCACCGGTGCATCTGTTGCCGCTCGAGCGGGTCGATGTCGTCGGACACCCAGACGCGGTCGGTGTGCTCGAGGACGCCGAGGTCGACGCGTGCCCCACCGGAGGCGCAGGCCTCGATCTCGAGCGCGGGGAAGCGCTCCTTGAGCGTCGCCATGAGCCGGTAGGCAGCCAGGGTCTGCTCGTGCACGGCGGCCCCGCCCCCGCGGTGCCCGGCCTCGACCAGGTCGCGGTTGTGGTCCCACTTGACGTAGTCGATGCCGTACTCGCCGATGATCGCGGTCATCCGTTCGAGGACGTGTGCGAAGGCCTCGGGGATCGCGAGGTTGAGGACCTGCTGGTCGCGGGAGCGCACCGGCAGCCGCCCGTCGGCCTGCATGATCCACTCCGGGTGCGCGCGGGCGAGGTCGCTGTCCTCGTTCACCATCTCGGGCTCGAACCACAGGCCGAACTGCATGCCGAGGGCACGGACGCGGTCGACGATCGGGCCGAGGCCGTCCGGCCAGACGCCCTCGTCGACGTACCAGTCGCCGAGTCCGGCGTGGTCGTCGCGGCGGTGGCGGAACCAGCCGTCGTCGAGCACGTACCGTTCGACGCCGAGGCGCGCGGCCCGCTCGGCGAGCTCGGTCAGCTTGGCGAGGTCGTGGTCGAAGTAGACCGCCTCCCACACGTTGATGGTGACCGGGCGCGGCGACGTCGGGTGCTGCGGCCGGCTGCGGAGCCAGCGGTGGAAGCGGCGCGCCTGGTCGTCGAGGCCGTCGCCGTACGCGGCGTAGACCCACGGCCCCTCGTACGTCTCCCCGGCGCCGAGACGGACCTCGCCCGGCAGCAGGAGCTCCGAGCCACCGGCCACCTGGCGTCCGGTCGACAGGCGCTCGGCGTAGTGCCGGTGGTTGCCGCTCCAGGCCGTGTGCACACCCCAGACCTCGCCCGACGCGAACCCGAACCCGGGGACGCCGACGCTCAGCACGGTCGCGGCGTCCGGACCGGTGCGCCCCTTGCGGCTGTCGCGCTCGTGCGTGCCGACGACGAGCTCCCGGCGCTGCGGGGTGCGCTCCTTGCCCCAACGGCCGGCGAGGTCGAGGACCTCGCGGGCGCGGGACGGGACAGGGAAGGCGACGGTCAGGTCGTCGACGGTGTAGGTCCCCGCGGCGGTGTTCGTGACGGCGGCCCGGGCGCGGACGAGCCCGGACGCGAGCAGCTCGACGGTGACGCGGACGGCGAGTCCGGCGGTGCGGTCCTCGGCGTCGGCCGTGACGGTGCCGCCCGCGCCCGCGTCCGTGCCAGCGCTCGTGCCCGTACCCGCGTCGTCGCGTCCGTCGTCCCCGTGCAGCCGCACGTCCAGGGCCGTCACGGTGAACGCGGGCGACCAGTCCCGGCCGTCACGGTGTCCGGCGAGTCCGGGGCGCCCGCTCCACCCGCGGTGCGGTTCGGGCAGGACCGAGAGCCGGACCGGCACGTCGGGTTCGTTCTGCGCCACCGGCGGTACCGAGGCGGCGGCCAGGGCGACGAGGGAGTCCTCGTCGAGGGCGCCGAGCCCGGCCCCCCAGTGCACGATCGCCGGCAGCGCGGCGTCGCGGCAGTCGAGCACGAGGGACACGCCCCCTGCGGTCAGGTGGACGATCCCCGGCGTCGGGGAGCTGGTGGTCGTGGTCGCTGCGGTCTGGGTCGGCATCGTTGCTCCGGTCGGCGTCGTCGGCAGGACGAGCCTCCCCGCCTGGGAGCGCTCCCGCAACTCGACGCGCGCGCGGGGGTCAGAACCAGCGCTTCACCTTGAACACGACGTACAGGACGGCCGCGAACAGCACCATCGCGACGATCGACAGCGGGTAGCCCCACGTCCACGACAGCTCGGGCATGTGCGTGAAGTTCATGCCGTAGATCGCGGCGATGAGCGTCGGGGCGAACAGGATCGCCGCCCAGCCGGAGATGCGCTTCGTGTCGTCGTTCTGCTTCTGCGCCGCCAGGGTCGAGTCGACCGTCAGCGCGTTCTGCAGCAGGGAGCGGAAGGTGTCCAGGCGCTCGACGGTCCGGATCGCGTGGTCGAGCACGTCCCGGAAGCGCCGCTGCATCTCGACCGGCAGGTGGTACTTGTCGGCGCCGCGGTGCAGGTTCTCGATCATGCCGATGAGCGGACGGGCGGCCCGCTGGAAGTCGACGACCTCGCCGAACAGCTCGTAGATGCGCTTCGAGACCCCGGGGACACCGGAGAACAGCTGGTCCTCGATCTGGTTGATGTCCTCCTCGAGGCCGTCGATCACGGGCGCGTACCCGTCCACGATCGAGTCCATCAGCGCCCAGAGCTGCGCCTGCGGCCCCACCGTGACCAGACCGGGCTTGCCGCTCATCCGCTGCAGCGCGCGCGGGACGGCCTGGGGACCGCGGGGGTCCGCCGGGACGACCGCGAGGAAGAACGACTCCCCCACGAAGGCGTGCACCTCGCCGAACTCCACCTCCTCGCGGCCGTCGTGGTACACGGCGGGCTTCAGCACGGCGAAGAGCGTCGACCCGTACCGCTCGAGCTTCGGGCGCTGGTGGCCCTCGGCGGCGTCCTCCACCGCGAGCTCGTGCAGCCCCAGGGCCACCGCGACGTCCCCGAGCTCCTCGGCGTCCGGGCGGTGCAGCACGATGCACGCGCTCGCACCCTGGTCGCCGATCATCCGGAAGGTCGTCTCGAGCGAGGGGCACACGATCGGGGCGATCCGGTCCACGTAGACGGTGTTGAGCTCGACGGTCACGAGGCAACCGTACGCACCACGCACGGCCGACGTGCCGGACGCGGGGCGTGCCTCCCGGCCGTGGCCCGTCCCCCGCCCGCTGGACGCGCGCTGCGCGCGCGGGGTGACCACGCGCCTACCGTGCAGGTCATCAGCATGCTGACGAAGGGAGTGGTCATGGGCAAGGCCTGGAGGATCGTGGTCGCGGTGAGCGCGGTCGTCGCGGTGATCGGCGCGTTCGTCGGGTCCGGAGCGGTGGTGGGCACCCCGATCCAGGACGCGGCCGGCGGGGCGCTGTCGGCGTCCTCGACCGCCATCGCGCCGGACGGTCCGGCGTTCTCGATCTGGAGCGTCATCTACGTCGGGCTGCTCGCGTACGCGGTGCGGCAGTGCTTCCGGACCGCCGACGACGCGCGGCACGCACGGCTCGCGCTGCCGGCGACGCTGTCCCTGCTGCTCAACGCGGCGTGGATCCTGTCCGTGCAGTTCGGGGCGCTGTGGCTGAGCGAGCCGGTCATCGTCGCGCTGCTCGTCGTGCTCGTGTGGACGTTCGCGGTGCTCCGGCGGACCACGGCGTCGGGCGTCGTCGAGCAGGTGCTGACCGACGGGACGTTCGGGCTGTACCTCGGGTGGGTCTGCGTCGCGACGGCGGCCAACACCGCGGCGGTGCTCGCGGCGGCCGGGTTCGAGGGCTTCGGTCTCGGCCAGGACGTCTGGGGCGTGGTCGTGGCGCTCGTCGCCGGGCTCGTCGGGGTGCTCCTGGCGGTGTGGGGCGGCGGACGACTGGCCCCGACGGTGTCGCTCGCGTGGGGCCTGGCGTGGGTCGCGATCGGGCGGCTCGACGGGCCGCTCGTGTCCGTGCCGACGGCCGTGGCGGCGGTGGTGTCGATCGCGGCGGTCGTGCTCGTCACACTCGTGGTGCGCACCCGCGTCGGGTGGGTCGGGGCGCGCCGCGGCGCGGGCGCCGCGCGGGTGGCGTAGGCCAGGGCGCCGGGGCCGCGCCCCGCCGGACACCTTTCGCGCTCAGCGACAGTTCACGGGCTCGTGAGCCCGTGAACTGTCGCTGAGCGCATGAACCGGCACCGGCCACCGCGCGCGGCGCGACCGCGCAGCGCGGCGGGCGCGGCGCCGGCTACCGCGCGGCCGCCAGCCCGTGCGCGGCGGCCACCGCGTCGTTCACGACGCGGCCCGCGTGCACGTTCAGCCCCTTCGCGAGCGCCGGGTCCGCCGCGGTCGCCCGCTCCCACCCCTGGTCGGCGACGGCGAGGGCGTAGGGCAGCGTCGCGTTCGTCAGCGAGATCGTGCTCGTGCGCGGCACCGCCCCGGGCATGTTCGCCACGCAGTAGTACACGGCGTCGTGCACCCGGAAGGTCGGGTCGTCGTGGGTGGTCGGCCGCGAGCCCTCGAAGCACCCGCCCTGGTCGATGGCGATGTCGACGAGCACCGAACCCTCGCGCATGCCGGCGACCATCGCGTCGGTCACGAGCTTCGGCGCCGAGGCCCCGGGGATGAGCACCGACCCGATCACCAGGTCCGCGCCCCGCAGCGCCTCGGCGATCGCGTGCGACGAGGACCGCAGCGTCGTGATGCGGCCGTCGAACCGGGCGTCGAGCGCACGGAGCCGCGGCAGGCTGATGTCGAACACGGTGACCTCGGCGCCCAGGCCGAGCGCCATCGTCGCCGCGTGCTCTCCCGCGACGCCACCGCCGATCACGACGACCCGGCCCTTCGGCGTCCCGGGGACTCCGCCGAGCAGCAGGCCGCGGCCGCCCGCGGCGCGCATGAGCTGCGCCGCGCCGACCTGCACCGACAGTCGTCCGGCGATCTCGGACATCGGCGAGAGCAGCGGCAGCGACCGGTCCGGCAGCTGCACGGTCTCGTAGGCGATCGCGGTCGCGCCGGACTCGACGAGCGCCGAGGTGAGGGGGCGGTCGGCGGCCAGGTGCAGGTACGTGAAGAGCACCTGTCCGGGGCGGATCGAGGCGTACTCCGACGCCACGGGCTCCTTCACCTTGAGCACGAGCTCGGCCCGGGCCCAGACCTCGGCCGAGGTGTCGACGACCGTGGCCCCGGCGGCGCGGTACTCGTCGTCACCGAAGGACGACCCGGTGCCGGCGCCGGACTGCACGAGGACCTCGTGGCCGTGCAGCGTCAGCTCACCGACCCCCGCCGGCGTCGCCGCGACGCGGTACTCGTTGTTCTTGACCTCTGTGGGGACGCCGATCAGCATCACGGACTCCTTCGTGGGCGGTGCAGGTACGACCACGATGCGCTCTGGTTCGTTTCAGACTCGTTTCCGCCGAACATCTGCGCGACGAGCGGTCGTTCGGTACGACGAGATTCGACGAACCGGTCAGATCGCCTTGCCCGGATTGAGTATCCCGAGCGGATCGAACACCGCCTTCACGCCCCGCTGCAGGTCGAGGACGTCGTCACCGAGCTCGTCACCGAGCCACCGCCGCTTGAGCACCCCGACACCGTGCTCGCCCGTCAGCGTGCCCCCGAGGTCGATCGCGGCGCGGAACAACTCGTCGGCCGCGGCCCAGACGTGCGCGGGCACCTCGTCCCCCGCGAAGACGAAGTTCGGGTGCAGGTTGCCGTCCCCCGCGTGCGCCACCGTCGGGATCGCCACGCCGTGCCGGCGCCCGATCGCCTCGACCCGCTCGAACATCTCCGCGAGCCGGCTCCGCGGCACCGCGACGTCCTCGATCAGCACCCGGCCGCGCGCCTCCATGGCCGGGTGGAAGGACCGTCGGACGGTCAGCAGGCGCTCGCGTTCCACGGCGGACGTCGCGTGGTGCACGGTGCCGCCCTCGGCCTGGAGGCGCGGTGCGGCTCCCAGCGCGGCCTGCGCTGCGTCCGGCCCGTCGAACTCGACGAGCAGGAACGCCCCGTCCGCCGAGCTGCTCCCGAGCGTCTCGGTCAGCACCTGCGGTCCGAGGTGTGCGGCGATGCCCGCGAGGGCGGCCGCGTCGAGCAGCTCCACCGTCGACGGCCGGCTCGCGCCGGTGACGACGGCCGCGGCACCGCGGGCCGCGTCGGCGACGGTCGGGAACACCGCCCCGAGCGTCGCGGGCGCTCCGGCCGGCAGCGGCACGAGCCGGACGGTCGCTCCGACGACCACCCCGAGGGTGCCCTCCGAGCCGACGAACAGCGCCGTCAGGTCGAGGCCGGTGACGCCCTTCACCGTGCGGCGTCCGGTGGAGACGAGCCGGCCGTCCGCCAGGACCACGTCGAGTCCGAGCACAGCCTCGCGCGTCACGCCGTACTTGACGCAGCGCAGGCCGCCGGCGTTCGTCGCGATGTTGCCGCCGACGGTCGAGATCGCCGCGCTGGCCGGGTCCGGGGCGAAGCGCAGCCCGTGCTCGGCGACCTCGGCGTCGAGGGCGCCGTTCAGGACGCCCGGCTCGACGACGGCGTACTCGTCGGCGACCGAGACCTCGAGGATGCGGTCCATCCGGGCGACGCTGAGCACGACGGAGCCCTCGGTGCCGTTCGCCCCGCGGGCCAGCCCGGTGCCGGCGCCCCGTGGGACGACCGGCACCCGCGCCGCGGAGCAGGTCCGGAGGACGGCCTGGACGTCGGCGACCGACCGGGCCTCGACCACGGCGACCGGCCCGCCGGGTGCGGTCCAGCCGGACTTGTCGGTCCGTGCGGCGTCGAGCACTGCCGGGTCGGTGCGGACGACGGCGCCGTCCGGGTCCGCGAGGGCGGAGCGGAGGGCGGTGACGACGGTGTCCATGCGCGCCACGCTACCGAGCCGCACGCCGCCGACCGAGCACGTGCCCGGTATCAGCGGGTGCGGAGCGACTCGCTCGGGAGCTCGCCGAACCGGGCCCGGTAGGTCGCCGAGAACCGTCCGAGGTGCCCGAAGCCCCACGCGCGGGCGATCTCCGCCACGTTCGTGGCGTCCCGGTCCGCGCGGAGCAGGTCCAACCGGGCACCGTCGAGCCGGACGCTCCGGAGCAGGTCGCCCGGCGTCTGGTCCAGGTGGCGCCGGAGCGACTGCTGCAGGCCACGGGGGCTGAGCCCGGCGGCCTCGGCGATCTCGGTCGTCCCGATGGGTTCGCGGGCGTGGGCGTGCACGTACTCGAGCGCGCGTCGCAGCCGGTCGTGCTCGGGCCCCGAGCCGGTGACGGACGATCGCCAGCGGTCCCGTCGCGGGAACGCCTGCACGGCGGCGGCGACGAACGACTCGGCGATGGACCGCTGCACGATCGGCGTCAGGTCGTGCTCGACGTCGAGCCAGGTGCCGGAGTGCGCACGGACGACGGACTGCCAGGCGCGCAGCCCCTCGGCCGTCGGGCGGCGCATCGGCTCGAACGCGAAGTCGTCCTCGCCGACCACCGACCGCACGAAGTCGCGGTCGAGGTGCACGAGGTTCAGCCCGATGTCCCGGTGGTGCAGCGCGTACGCCTCGGCGAAGGGCAGCACGACCGGGACGCCGGGCTCGAGCGCGTGCTCGCGTCCCTGGAACGTGATCGTGCTCGTGCCCGAGCGCATCCACGCGACGAGGAACTCGTCGTCGACCATGCTCTCGGTCTGCAGGTCGACCAGCAGCCGCGAGGACCGGAGCGACATCCGCGCGTCACCGACGCCCGCGAAGTCCCAGTGCTGCTGCGTGTGCGTCCGGCGGACGCGGGGCGCCCGGAAGTCGTAGTCGCCCGTGAAGAAGGCGAGGGCTTCGTCGATGTCGGTCCCGGCGAGGCGCCGGAAGTAGCGGGCGTCACGGCGCCGACCGTCGTCCTGTCGGCTGGCGTCGGAGACGTCCGGCGACGTCGGGACACCCGGAACGGGCGCCGTCGCCGGCTGGGTCGCACGAGAGAACACCATGCACCGGAGCCTAGGGCGCACCACCGACATCGAGTCGGTCAGGAACTGACCTAAGGCTGGAGGATCGCCTGCCCGACACTCTCGTCCAGGATCAGGTCGGTCACGAGCCCCGCGGCGAGGGCGCCCTTGAGCGACGCCGCCTTCCCCCGGCCCGCGACGACGCACACACGGCGGGGCGCCCGCTTGATCGTGTCGAGGTCGGGTCCGCCGGCGCGCGCGTTCACGCCGATGTCCTTCCACGACCCGTCCGCCCGGTAGAAGACCGTCGAGACGTCGCCGACGACCTCGGCCTGCGCGAGCTCGTCGCGGTCGGCCGGGTCGAGGTACCCGCCGGAGTACACGTGCGAGGGCACCGGGGCCTGCGGAGCGCCGACACCGAACACGACGAGGTCCATCCGCTCGTGCAGGTCGAGCACGCGGCGGATGGAGCGCTCGCGGAAGAGCATCTCCTTCGTCGCCGGGTCGTCGAAGAACGCCGGGACGGGGAACTGCTGCACGAACGCGCCGTACGCCTCGCCGAACCGCCGCAGGATCTCGGACGCGTAGACGATGCCGGTCGTCCGGGTGTTCGCCGCACCGTTGATCTGCACGACGGTCGAGCCGTGGGTCGTCTTCGGCACGAGGTACCGGCTCACCGCGCTCACGGTCGAGCCCCACGAGATGCCGACGACCATGTTCGACTCGACGTACTGCGTCAGGATGCGCGCGGCGGACAGGGCGACACGCTCGAGCCGGTCGACGTCGCTCGTGTGGTCCGGCACCGGCACGACGTGGGCGTGCACGCCGAACCGCGCCCGGATGTTCCGGCTGAGCGCTGCCGCCTGGTCGAGCGGCGAGCGGATCTGGATGTCCACGAGCCCGGTGTCCCTGGCGTACTTCAGCAACCGCGAGACCGACGACCGCGAGGTGCCGAGCTCGTCCGCGATGGCGTCCATCGTCAGGTCCTGCAGGTAGTACAGGTGTGCGGCGCGCAGCGCCTGCTGGGTCCGCATCGGCTGCGCAGCATCGCTCATGGGAACCGAGCATGCACGGACGTGCACGGCCTCTGCAACCCCTGTCGTGCCTCCCGTCCGCTCCCCGGCCCCGTGCCGGGCCGCAGCGACAGGTGTGCTGCACGTTCGTGCACGCAGGTTGCCCGACCTCCCACCGAGGCGCACGATCGGAGTCGACCCCACGGAACCGACCCAAGGAAGCGACGCACCATGTCGAAGAAGACGCAGCCCCGGAACACGGTGACCGCGCTCACCGAGCGCCCCAACGCCCAGGTCCTCATCGTCGGTGGCGGCATCAACGGCATCGCCACCTTCCGCGACCTCGCCCTGCAGGGCGTCGACGTCGTGCTCGTCGAGCGCGGCGACTACGCCGGCGGCGCCTCGGCCGCGTCCAGCCACATGATCCACGGCGGCATCCGCTACCTGGAGAACGGCGAGTTCCGCCTGGTGCGCGAGAGCGTGCAGGAGCGCAACGGCCTGATCCGCATCGCGCCGCACTACGTGAAGCCGCTGCAGACGACGATGCCGATCTTCTCGACGTTCTCCGGCATCATGAACGCCCCGCTGCGCATGCTCACGCACAAGCAGCGCTCGACCAAGGAGCGCGGCGCCGCGCTCATCAAGATCGGCATGACGATCTACGACTCCTTCTCGCGCGACGGCGGCTCGGTGCCGAAGCACCGCTTCCTCACGAAGAAGGCCGCGCTGGCCGACATGCCCGCGCTCAACAAGGACCTGAAGTACACGGGCACCTACTACGACGCGTCCGTGCACGAGCCGGAGCGTCTGGCGCTCGACGTGCTCAAGGACGGCCTCGCCGCGGCGAAGGGCTCCGGCAGCGCCGCGACCGCCCGCTCCGTCAACTACGTCGAGGCAGCCGGCACCCGCGACGGCGGTGTCGTGCTCCGCGACCGCGAGACCGGCGAGGAGTTCGTCTTCTCGGCCGAGGTCGTCGTGAACGCCTCCGGCCCCTGGACCGACCTGACGAACCAGGCGTTCGGCGGCGAGACGAAGTTCATGGGCGGCACGAAGGGCTCGCACATCGTCGTCGACAACCCCGAGCTCCTCGAGGCGACGAAGGGCCGCGAGCTGTTCTTCGAGAACAACGACGGCCGCATCGTCCTCATCTACCCGCTGAAGGGCCGGGTGCTCATCGGCACGACGGACATCGACGCCGACCCGTCGCAGCCGGCGGTGTGCACCGAGGAGGAGGTCGACTACTTCTTCGGGCTCGTCAAGCACGTCTTCCCGCAGATCGCGCTCGACCGCGACCACATCGTGTACCGCTACTCCGGCATCCGCCCGCTCCCCCGCCACGAGGACACCGCACCCGGCTTCGTGTCCCGCGACTACCGGATCGTCGACACCCCGATCGCCGGCCTGCCCGGCACGACCGTGCTCTCGCTCGTCGGCGGAAAGTGGACCACGTTCCGTGCCCTCGCCGCGCACCTGTCCTCGGACGTCACGACGAAGCTCGGTGTGGACCGGAAGGTCGACACGACCGGCATGCCGATCGGCGGCGGCAAGGACTTCCCGACGACCGACGCCCAGCGCGCGCTGTGGATCAAGTCGCACCGGGACGGTCTCGACGAGCAGCTCGTCGACGGCCTGCTCGAGCGCTACGGCACCCGTGCGGCCGAGGTCGTGGACGTCCTGACCGACGGCCCGGTCGAGCCGCTCGAGTCCGACCCGTCGCTCACCCGCGCCGAGGTCGCGTACTTCGCCGAGCACGAGCAGGCGGTCCACCTGGTGGACGTGGTGCTCCGTCGCACGAACCTGGCGTTCGTCGGCGGCGTCACGATCGACCTGCTCGACGAGCTGGCCGACGTCCTCGCCGGTGCGCTCGGCTGGACGGCCGAGGAGCGCGCGGACGAGGTCCAGCGCACGCTCGACGTCCTGCGCGAGTCGCACGGCGTGATCGTGCCGCTGCACACGTCGGCGGCGCAGCCCGCGTAGTCGGTCGCGACCACCCCACGGACGGGAGGCACGGTGCCAGCTGGCACCGTGCCTCCCGTCCGTCGTGTGGTCACGTCTGCTGCAGCGCGACGCCGCGCCCGGCGCCGAGACGCCGCCTCGTCCGCGAGACGCCGCCGGATCCGGCGGCGTCTCGCGGCGGCGAGTGCGCCTCGCCGCGCTAGAACCGCTCGCCGGTCGGGTCCTGCGCCGTGCGGTCGACGAGCTCGTCGCCGCCGACCGGCTCACCCTCCCAGTCGACCAGGCGCCACCCGTCGGCGGTCGAGCCCTCGAGCTCGACGATGCCGGTGTTCTCGAGGTTGCGCTTCGTCCCGAACTCGTCCGGGGTGTTCTGCGCGACGGCACTCGCCCACGTCCGGATCGCCGCGCCGTGGCTGACGACCGCGGCGACCGCGACGCCGGCGGCCTCGACCTGCCGGATCGCGCCCTCGTAGCGGGCGAAGAACTCCTCGCCGCTCTCGCCGCCGGGCATCCGGCTGGCCCGGTCCCCCGCCGACCAGCCGTGCACGGTCGAGATGTACAGCTGCACCGAGACCCGGTCGCGCTTGCCCTGGGTGTCGCCGGCCTCGATCTCGCGCAGCCCGTCGAGCACGACCGGCTCGAGCCCGAGCGCGGCGGCGAGGGGCGCAGCCGTCTGCTGGGTGCGGACCAGGGTCGAGACGAAGAGCCGCTCGATCCCGCGGTCGGCGAGGGCGTCCGGCAGCGCCGCGGCCTGCTGCTGCCCGAGGTCCGTCAGCCCCGGACCGGGGACGGCGGCATCGAGCACGCCGTCCACGTTGGCGGGGGTCTGACCGTGACGGATGAGCAGGAGTCGCATGGACCCACCCTAGGGAGGGCCGCCGACGTCAGCCCTGCCGCGCCTTCCACCGCGGGTCCCGCTTGTTGATGACGTACACGCGGCCGCGGCGTCGCACGATCTGCGAGCCGGGGATCTTCTTGAGCGCCTTGAGCGAGTTGCGGACCTTCACGGGTCTCCTTCCTGCACCGACTCCTTGTTGAGAACGGTTGTCATGTAGGCTACCCGACATGCGCCCTGCAGCAACCACCCTCGTCACCGCACTGCACGATGCCGACGCAGTCCGCGTCGCGCGCCGGATCGGCAGCGGCCACCGGATGCACGTCCAGGGCGATGCCCTCGCGGCGGCCAGGGGCATCGCCGCGCGACGCGACCAGCTCGACCGCGTGTGCGGACCGGACGCCGACCACGACCTCGTCGTCACGCTCGCGCCGGAGGTGGACGTCCGCGCGGTCGGGATGCTCCTCGCGAACGCCGCCCGTTCGGAGACCGGCGACGACCGGGTCCTGCGCCACGTGGTCGCCGTGCTCCGGGCGGACGACGTCGCCCACCTGCTCTGGTCGGACGTGGACGACGCCTTCGTGGCCGCTGAGCGCGTGGTGGCCCTCGTCGAGTACGCGACCGTGGTCGCGCTCGACCGACTCGAGCCACTCTCCGGCCGTCGTCGTCGGGCGCTCGTGGCGTTGCTCCACCGCATGGCTCCGCAGGCGGCGATCGTCGCGGCACCCGCCGTCAGGGGGCCGCTCGACCTGCCGGCGTCGAACGGCGGCGCCGCCCGCCTGCTGGCCTCCGGCGCCGGCTGGATGCGCGCACTGTCGAGTGACGCCGGCCGGACGGACTCCGGGCGGGGGCCACAGGACGACCTGGTTACGATGCGCTACCGGGAGCCGCTGCCGTTCCACCCCGGGCGACTCGCCGGCGTGATCGCGGACGACCTCGCGGCGGGGGCGAACGGCCGGGTCCTGCGCTCGAAGGGGTTCTTCCGACTGGCGTCCCGGCCGGACCACGTCGGCTCGTGGTCGAGCTTCGGCGCGATGCTCGCTCTGGACCCGACCGCGAACCCGTCGTGGGACGAGGACGCGCCGGTCGGGCAGGCGATCTGGTTCGTCGGCGAGCGCCTCGACGTGCACGCGATCGAACGCGCGCTGGACGGCGCACTCCTCACATCGGAGGAGCTGCTCGCCGGGCCGGACGTCTGGCGTCGGTGGCCGGACCCGTTCCCGGTGTGGCCGGCGCTCGACCCCTCGCACGGACACCGGCACGACTGACCGGTGTGCGACGTCGCACGCGTCGATCGACGCGTGCGTCGTCGCAGACCGCGCGCCGTGCTCCGGACGACCGGCGCCCCGGGACGACCGGCGCTGCACGCCCTCAGCGCCGGGCGGTCTCCGCGATCCCGTCGTGCGCCGCGAAGGGCAGGTCGCCCAGGTCGAGGTTCGGGTTCGTGTCCTGCGTGAGCACGAGCTCGCGCGCCTCGGCCTCGGACTCCACCGCGGGCATCGACCCCGGGAGCGGCCGCTGCGAGGACTCGCGCATGCAGAACACACCGATCGCCCCGACGATGCTCATCGCCACGAGGAAGTACGCCGGCGCGAGCTGATCCCCCGTCGCGGTCAGGAGCGCCTGCACGATGAGCGGCGTCGTTCCACCGAACACCGCGATGGCGATGTTGTAGGCGAAGCCCATGCCCCCGTACCGGGTCGACGTCGGGAAGAGCGCCGGCAACGAGGCCGCCTGGTTCGACACCCACAGCGCGGTCATCAGCGCCAGCAGCCCGAGTCCGGCGAGGGTCGACCACTGCGCTCCGTGCCCGATGAGCAGGAAGGCCGGGACGGCGAGCACGACCGTGGTGCCGGCACCGATCCACATCACCGTGCGACGACCGATCCGGTCGGAGACGCGACCGGCGACCGGCAGCATCACCGCGAGCAGCACGAGCACGGGGATGGTGAGGAGCGTCCCGTCGATCGCCGAGTACCCCAGCGAGTCGGTCAGGTACGTCGGCATGTACGAGGTCAGCGCGTAGCCGACCGTGTTCGAGGCGCCGACGAGCATGATCGCGATGACGATCGGGCGCCAGTGGTCCCGCACCATGACGAGCACGTTGGCGGGCCGACCGCCCTCGGCGGCCTCGCGGTCCGAGGCGGCGGCCTCCTGCGCCGCCTGGGTCGCCTGGAAGACCGGCGACTCCTCGATGCGCAGGCGGAACCAGATCGCGACGACGCCGATCACGCCGGCGAGCAGGAACGGGAGGCGCCAGCCCCACGCGGTCATCGTCTCGTCGCCGAGCGACACCTGCAGCACGGTCACCACGGTGGCGCCGAGCGCGAAGCCCATGTAGCTGCCGAAGTCGAGGATGCTCGCGAAGAAGCCGCGCCGACGGTCAGGGGCGTACTCGGTCACGAACGTGGTCGCGCCGGCGTACTCGCCACCGGTCGAGAAGCCCTGCGCGAGCTTCAGCACGACGAGCACGACCGGAGCGACCGCGCCGATGGTCGACCATGCCGGCAGCACTCCGATCAGGAACGTCGACGACGCCATCAGGATCAGCGTCGTGGCGAGCACCTTCTGCCGTCCCAGCCGGTCCCCCAGCCGACCGAACACGATGCCGCCCAGGGGTCGCGCGACGTAGGTCGCCGCGAACACCCCGAGGCTGAACAGGATCTGCACCGACGGCTCGGCCGTGGGCAGGAACACCTTGCCCATCGTGACCGCCAGGTAGCCGTACACCCCGACGTCGTACCACTCCATCGTGTTGCCGACGACCATCCCGCTGACGGCCCGGCGCATCATGCTCTTGTCGACCACCGTGACGTCGCTGACCCGCAGACGTCGGGGCGGTCGGGTGGTGGTACTGCTGGGGTCGGAACCCATACGCGATCTCCTCGTGGTGGGGACGGGCCGATCGGTACCGGCCCGGAACAGCCAGCAACGGTACCGAGCGACCGACATGTCACTGGCCGGAGATTCACAGGTACCGGCGTGTCACCCGGACGGGGGTCACGCCCGATCCGCACGACGGTGCCGATCGGCCCGGAGGTCACGACGCGGTAACGTCTGCCCCGTGGCGATCGAACCGGACACGAAGAACTGGACCTGGGTGATCGGGACCGCGTGCCCCGACTGCGGCTTCGACGGGGCGACCCTGGCGTTCCGCGACGTCCCGTCGGTCATCGCCGAGAACGCTGCCGCGTGGCCGGAGCAGCTGGCCCGTCCGGACGTCCGGCAGCGCCCCGACGACCGCACGTGGTCGCCACTGGAGTACGGCGCGCACGTCCGCGACGTCCACCGGAAGATGACGGAACGGCTCCGGCTCGTGCTCGCCGAGGACGACCCGACCTTCCCGAACTGGGACCAGGACGCCACCGCCGCCCAGGACCGCTACGGCGAGCAGGACCCGGCGGTCGTCGCCCGGGAGCTCACCGATGCGGCCCGTGACGCGGCGGCCGCGTTCGCCGCCGTCCCCGACGGCGCCGTCGGACGGACGGGGCGGCGCTCGGACGGCAGCGCCTTCACGGTCACGACCCTCGCGACCTACTACGCGCACGACCCGGTGCACCACCTGTGGGACGTGCGCCGGACCGCCCACCGCACGGGGTGACGGACGGGAGGCGCGGTGCCGGCCCGCACCGCGCCTCCCGTCCGCCCCTGGTCGCCTCGCGACTCAGGCGAGTGCGTCGAGCAGGGCGCGCGCGGTCACGGCGTCGGTCACCAGCTCGTTGATCATGCCGGCACGGACGGCGCCGATGATGCTCGGCACCTTCGCCGACCCGACGGCGACGCCGACCGCGTGCGGGACGCCCGCGAGCACCTCGCGCGACGTCCGGACCATGCGCTCGCTGCCGGGGAACTCGATCGGCGACCCGTCGGCGGCGAAGAAGTTGAGACAGACGTCACCGGCGGCCTGGTCGAACACGGCGTCCTCGACCGGGATCCCCCGCGCCAGCGCATCGCGTGTGGGGGTCGGTGCGCCGACGCCCAGGATCGCACCCTTCGCCCGCCCCCACAGGCCGACGACGTGCTGGAAGGCGGGGTCCTCGTCGAGCGATGCCCGCATGGCGGCCGACGGCAGGGCCTGCGCGAACAGGAACGCCGGGATCGCGCCGGAGTGCTCGGCGGCCGTCCGGGTGATCTCGTTCGTCTGGAACCACGGCATCGGGTCCGCCTGCCCGCCGACGGTGGGGACGAGCTGCACGCCCGCGAGCTGCGGCATCCCGGTCTGCGCGACGTCGTAGACCGTCCGACCGGACGACACCAGGACCGCGTCGCCCGGGGTGAGCCCCATCCCCTCGACAGCGGTCGCGATCGGGGCGGCCAGGTCGGCGCCGAGCGTCGCCTGGTGCGTCACGGCCGCCAGGTGCACGGCGCGCAGCCCGAGCACGACCTGCAGCCGTTCGGCGAGCGCGACGGTCTCGTCCTGGAAGGGGTCCACGACGTCGATCCGGACGAGGCCGGCGCGGCGCGCCTCGGCGACCAGTCGGCTGACCGTGGGGCGCGAGACCCCGAGGCGCGAGGCGATCTCGACCTGGGTGGCGTCCTCGAGGTAGTACATCCGGGCCGCCTGGTAGACGGTGTCCAGCGGGAAACGGGCCCGCGACCCCTCGGCGCCGGTGGTGCTCTCGGAGGACATGCTGCGGCACCCTTCGGATCGGTCGGACACTCGGATCGTAGTCCGACCGAGGGTCACCGGATCGTGAACCCGCCGTCCACGCGGAGGTCGGCGCCGTTCACCATCGCGGCACCGTCGCTCGCCAGGAACAGCACCGCGGCGGCGATCTCGGCGGGGGTCGCGAAGCGGCCAGTCGGGATCTCGTCCTGGTGCCGGATGCCCGCCGCGTTCGCCCAGGCCGCACGACCCAGGTCGGTGAGCACGACCGTCGGCGAGACCGTGTTGACCGTGACCCCGCGCCCGCCCCACTCGAGCGCGAGCACCCGGGTCAGACCGAGGACGCCGGCCTTCGACGCGCAGTACGCGGCGTGCCGGTCGAGGCCGACGTGGGCCGCCTGCGACGCGATGTTCACGATGCGCCCGGTGCCGGCGGCGAGCATGTGCCGCCCGACTGCCTGCGCGAGCCGGAAGGTGCCCGTCAGGTTGACGTCGAGGGTGCGCGCCCACGCCCCGGCGTCGAGGTCCTCGGCGGCGTCGAGCGCGACGATGCCCGCGCAGTTCACGAGCACGTCCATCGAGCCCACGGCGTCGACGACCTGCTGGACCGCGGCCGCGACGGAGCCGTCGTCGGTGACGTCGCACGCGAGGCCGAGGTGCTCCCCGGCCGTGACGGCGGGCAGCTCGGCGGCGGCCGCCGCCGAGGGGTCCGCACGGACGTCGACGATGGCGACGCGGGCACCGCGGGAGGCGAAGGCGTGCGCGATGGCGTTCCCGATGCCGGACGCGCCGCCCGTCACGACCGCGGTCCGGCCGGTCAGGTCGTTCGTCAGGTCGACGGTCCCGGGACCGGGTCGCAGTGCCGCGGCAAAGGCGGTGGCGGTGGCGGTGGCGGTGTCGGTGCCGGTGGCGCTGTCGACGGCGTCGGTCATGGTCGCTCCCTTGCGATGGATCGGTGTGGTGTGGGAACCATAGCAGAAATTGTGTTCTGGACATCTGTTCCGACGGGTGTACAGTCGTCGCCGAACCATCGGAACGGGCGCCCCGCCCGGCTGACCAACGGAGGACCAGCACATGTCGACGACGACGACGACCGAGACCCCGGCGCAGGGTGAGGCGCACCTCGAGATCCCGACCACGATGCGCGCCGTCGTGGTGCACGGGCCCGGTGACTACCGACTCGAGGAACGTCCGGTGCCGCAGCCCGGCCCGGGCGAACTGCTGCTCCGCACCGACGCCGTCGGCATCTGCGCGAGCGACCTGAAGTGCTACCACGGCGCCGCGAAGTTCTGGGGCGACGAGAACCGGCCGGCGTGGGCGGAGGCCGACCGGATCCCCGGCCACGAGTTCGTCGGGACGATCGTCGCCGGTGACGACGCCGCACTCGCGAAGCGCGGTGTGACGCTCGGCGACCGGATCGCGTGCGAGCAGATCGTCCCGTGCTGGGAGTGCCGGTACTGCCTCGAGGGTGCCTACTGGATGTGCGCCGTCCACGACATGTTCGGGTTCAAGGGCTTCGACGGTGCGATGGCCGAGTACGTGCTCGTCCCGGCGAAGGCCCTGACCCATCCGGTCGACCGCGCGCTGCCGGGCCAGGTCGCCGCCTTCGCCGAGCCGCTCTCCTGCGCCTTCCACGCCGTCGAGCGCGGCGAGATCAGGTTCGGCGACACCGTGGTGATCGCCGGCGCCGGCCCGATCGGCCTGTCCGCCATCGCCGGTGCCCGCCAGAAGAACCCGCTGCGGATCATCGCGCTCGACGTCGTCGACGACAAGCTCGCGCTCGCCCGCAAGGTCGGTGCCGACCTGACGATCAACATCGCGCAGGAGGACGCCGTCGCCCGGGTCAAGGAACTCACCGACGGCTACGGCGCCGACGTCTACATCGAGGCGACCGGTCACCCCTCCGCGGTGCCCCAGGGCCTGAACCTGCTCCGCAAGCTCGGCACGTTCGTCGAGTACTCGGTCTTCAAGGACGCCGTCTCGGTCGACTGGTCGATCATCTCCGACGACAAGGAGCTCGACGTCCGGGGCGCCCACCTCGGCCCGCACACCTGGCCGGCGGCGATCAAGCTGCTCGAGTCGGGCACGCTGCCGATGGACGAGATCTGCACGCACCAGTTCCCGCTCGAGGACTTCCAGCAGGCCCTCGACCTGGTGGGCGACTCCGCCGGCGCGTCGGTGAAGGTGTCGATCATCCCGTCGCTCTCGGCGCCCACCACGTCCGCCCCGACCGTGTCCGCCGCGCGGGCCTGAGCGCCGAGGAGTCCCGCGATGTCGACGACGACCGCGCGCACCACCACCGCGCCCACGACCGCCGCCGCCCGCCCCGAGGGTCGACTCGACCGGATGGGCATCCCCCGTCCGCTCGCCCTCGGCTTCGTCGCCGTGCTCGTCTTCATGACGGGCAACGGCGTCGAGTCGAACTTCATCACGCCGCACATGGTCGCGGTCCTCGGTAGCCCCGAGGCCACCGTCGCCACGATCGTGACGTTCTACAGCCTCGCCGCCCTCATCGGCAGCTACGTCTCCGGCGCCCTCTCCGACCTGATCGGGCCGCGCCGGGTGATGATCCTCGGGTTCGCCGTCTGGGTGGTCTTCGAGGCGCTGTTCCTGCTGGCGCTGAACGTCGAGAGCGTGCCCTTCGCCGCCGTCGCCTACGCCCTGCGCGGCTTCGGCTACCCGCTCTTCGCGTTCGCCTTCCTGGTCTGGGTGAACATCACCACGCCGGTCGAGCGCAACGGCGCAGCGGTGGGGTGGTTCTACGTCGCCTTCACCGGTGGCCTGCCGACGCTCGGCTCCCTGTTCGCCATCGGGGCCATCCAGGTGTTCGGTGGCGGGACGATCGGTGAGACGGGCGCGATGATCGCCTCGATCGGCCTCGTGGTCGCCGGGTTCCTCATCATGCTGTTCGGCGTCCGCCTGCCGAACGGCTTCTCGCGGATCGCGCCGGCCGCGGAGAGCGCCTGGCGGGTCCTGACGAGCGGCATCCGCCTCACCGCGACGCGACCGAAGATCCTGATGGGCTTCCTCGTCCGCCTCATCAACACCGCACCCGAGTTCGGCATGTTCGTCGTGCTGCCCGCCGTGATCGCGAACGACCGCGGCTGGGGCCAGAGCCGCTGGCTGCTCATGACCGTCTGCGTCTACGCGACGAACATCCTGGTGAACGCCCTGTTCGGCTGGGTCGGCGACCGCATCGGCTGGCAGCGCACCGTCAAGTGGTTCGGCATCGTCGGCTCCGCGACCGGGCTCGTGGCCTGGTGGTACGTGCCGCAGCTGGTGCCCGCCGGGTCGGACTGGGGCTACGTGCTCTCGGTCGTGGCCGGCTGCGTGTTCGGGTGCCTGCTCGCGGGCTTCGTCCCGATGGGCGCGATCATGCCGGCGCTCGCTCCGGAGCACAAGGGTGCCGCGATGGCGATGTACACCACGGCCGCCGGCGGCGCGGCGTTCCTCGGCACCGGCGTCGTCGCAGCGGTCTTCGCGCTGGGCGGCGGCGGCCAGGCGGTCACCTGGACGTTCGTCGGCCTCTACGCCTGCGCGTTCGTGATGATCCACTTCCTCGACGTGCCGCAGGGGCGCCCGCACCGCGGCACCCACTGAGGCACGTCGACCCGACCCCGGGCGGCGGTGGCCGTCCCACCGCCGCCCGGTCCCCCCGATGCGCACACCCCCTCACCGGCACGCGACCCCTCCGACCCGACCGACGCACCCGGTCGTCCGACCCGATCCTGACCCCATCCACCGGACCCCGGTCCACCGCACGACAGGAACGACCCCCATGACCACCATCCACGACGACCCCGAGGACTTCGCCGAGGACCAGCTCGCCGGCTGGCTCGCCCTGTACGCCGACCGCGTCCGCGGCGTGCACGGCGGCGTCGTCGCACTCCCGACGGAGGGCGCCGAGCGCCAGGTCGCCGTCGTCGTCGGCGGCGGCTCCGGGCACTACCCTGCGTTCTGCGGCGTCGTCGGTCCGGGCTTCGCCACCGGTGCCGTCGTCGGCAACGTCTTCACCTCGCCCTCGGCGGCGCAGGTCTACTCGGTCGCCAAGGCCGCCGACCAGGGCCGCGGCGTCGTGCTGTCCTTCGGCAACTACGCCGGTGACACCATGAACTTCGGGCTCGCAGCCGAGCGGCTCCGCGCCGAGGGCATCGACACCCGGATCGTCGTCGTGACCGACGACGTGGCGAGCGCGGACGAGGTCACGAAGCGTCGCGGCATCGCCGGCGACTTCTCGGTGTTCAAGGCGATGGGTGCCGCCGCGGCCGCCGGCGCGGAGCTGGACGAGGTCGAGCGCGTCGGCACCGCCGCGAACGCCGCCACCCGCACGATCGGCGTCGCATTCTCCGGCTGCACCATGCCCGGCGCCACCGAGCCGCTCTTCTCGGTCCCCGACCGCCACCTCGGGCTCGGGCTCGGCATCCACGGCGAACCCGGCATCCAGGACGTCCCGGTGCTGCCGGCGCGGGACCTCGCCGCGCTGCTCGTCGAGCGTCTGCTGGCCGAACGACCCGAGGGCGCCGGACCGCGGGTGGCGCCGATCCTCAACGGCCTGGGCGACACGAAGTACGAGGAGCTCTTCCTGCTGTGGGGCCGGGTGCTGCCCCTCCTCGAGGACGCGGGGCTCGAGGTCGTCGAGCCCGAGGTCGGCGAACTGGTCACGAGCCTCGACATGGGCGGCTGCTCGCTGACGCTGCAGTTCCTCGACGACGAGCTCGAACGGTACTGGCGCGCCGATGCCTACACGCCTGCGTACCGCAAGGTCGCCGCCCCGGTCGCCGCGCTCGTGCCGGCCGCGGCCGTCACCGAGGCCGCTGCCGAGGCGACGGTCGTGCCGGAGGCGACCGGTGCCTCCCGGCGGGCCGCCGAGACCGCACGCGTCGCCGTCGAGGCGATGGACGTCCTGCTCCGCGAGCAGGAGGAGACGCTGGGCCGCATCGACGCGGTCGCCGGTGACGGCGACCACGGTCGCGGCATGGTCAAGGGCATCGGTGCGGCCCGTCGCGCCGTCGAGCAGACCGACCGGGAGGCCGGGGTCGCCTTCGTCCTCGGCCGTGCCGGTGAGGCGTGGGCCGCGTCGGCCGGCGGCACATCCGGTGTGCTGTGGGGTGCGGCACTCGAGGCGTTCGGCCGCGCGCTCGGCGACGACGCCGAGCACGTGGACGCGGCCGACGTCGTCGCGGCCGCCCAGGCCTTCGCGGACTCGATCGTCCACCTCGGTGGCGCGTCCCGCGGTGACAAGACCCTGCTCGACGCCCTGATGCCGTTCGTCGACGAGCTGCGGTCCCGGGTCGACGAGGGTGCCGACACGGCGGAGGCGTGGCAGGCGGCGGCCGGGGTCGCGGTCGAGCAGGCGGCGGCCACGGCGGACCTGCGGCCGAGGGTCGGGCGTGCCCGGCCGCTGGCCGAGAAGAGCGTGGGGACGCCCGACGCGGGCGCCACCTCGATGGGGATGGTCCTCACGCGGATCGGCGAGGTGCTCGCGGTCCGCGCACGACGCGAAGGAGTGGACGCATGACGTACCGGTTGGTGGTGGGCTCCGACGACGCGGGCTTCGACTACAAGGAGGTCATCAAGCGTGACCTCGAGGCGGACGACCGCGTGGCGAGCGTCGTCGACGTCGGGGTCGACGCCGAGGGCCACACGGCGTACCCGCACGTGGCGGTGGACGCGGCGCGGATGGTGGCGGACGGTCAGGCCGACCGCGCGATCCTGGTCTGCGGCACCGGGCTCGGGGTGGCGATCAGCGCGAACAAGGTCCCCGGCATCCGAGCCGTCACCGCGCACGACTCGTTCAGCGTCGAGCGCTCCGTGCTGTCGAACAACGCGCAGGTGCTCTGCATGGGGCAGCGCGTGATCGGGCTCGAGCTCGCACGGCGACTGGCGAAGGAGTGGCTCGGGTACGAGTTCGACTCGACGAGCGCGAGCGCCGAGAAGGTCGCGGCGATCTGCGGCTACGACGGCTCGGTGCCGGTCGGTACCGACGTCGGGAGGGCATGAGGGCGCTGGGTCCGCGGATCCCCAGCGCGCTGTCGGGTGCGCGACGTACGGTGCTCGCGCACCCGACGCTCCACGGCGACGCCGCTCGTGCACCCACCGCACCACCGAAGGGGACCCGATGAAGAAGTCAGCCTGGCTGCCCGCCGCGATCGCCCCGGTCGTCGTGGCCGGAGCGATCGCCGCGCCCGTCATCGCGAACGCCGCCGCCGACCCGGTCGCCGGCACGGACCCGAGCGCGGCGGACGTGCTCGCGAGCATCGCGGCGTCCCGGGACGCGCAGTACTCGGGCACGCTCTCGCAGACGAGCGACCTCGGCCTGCCGGAACTCCCCTCGGGCAGCGGTGGGTCCTCGCTCGAGGGTGGTGCGTCCGACGTCCTCGGGCTGCTCACCGCATCACACACCGCGCGCCTGTACGTCGGTGGCGAGGACGAACAGCGCTTCCAGCTGACGCAGCAGCTCGCCGAGCAGGACGTCGTCCGGAACGGGTCCGACGTGTGGACGTGGGACTCGGAGGAGCGCAAGGCCGTGCACCTCACGCTCCCCGCCGGTTCCGATGCCCCCACGGCCGGCGCGACCACGCCGGCGCAGGCCGCCGAGCGTGCGGTCGCGGCGATCACACCGAGCACCCGGGTCTCCGAGCCGACGACGGTCCGCGTCGCCGGTCACGACGCGTGGCAGGTCATCCTGACGCCGAGGTCCGACGACACGCTGGTCGGCAGCGTCCGGCTGGCGGTGGACCAGCAGACCGGGCTCCCGCTCCGCGTCACGGTGACGGCGGCCAGGCAGGACGACCCGGCGTTCCAGGTCGGCTTCACGAGTCTCGACTACGGCGCACCCGACGCCCGACTGTTCGACTTCACGCCGCCGGCCGGCGCGGACGTCATGACGAAGGACCTCTCCGACGCGGGTCAGCACCGACCGAGCCAGCACGGGCAGTCACAGGGTGCCCGTGTCCGGCCGACGGTGACCGGGTCCGGCTGGGACAGCATCGTCGAGCTGCCGACCGGGGACTCCGCCCGGACGACCCGGGACCCTGACGCATCGGCACTCCTCGACCAGCTGACGAAGCCGGTCGACGGCGGCCGGGCGCTGCAGACATCGCTCGTCTCGGTGTACCTGACGGACGACGGCCGGGTGCTCGCCGGCGCCGTGCCGGTGTCCGCGCTGGTCGCCGCCGCGAAGTGACGGCAGCACCGCAGCCGGGCGAGACAGCGCGGCAGCCGGGCGAGACAGCGCGGCAGCCGGGCGAGACAGCGCGGCAGCCGGGCGAGACAGCGCGGCAGCCGGACGACGCGTCGTCCGAGCTCGCGGTCCGCACCGAGGGGCTCGTCAAGGTCTTCCGGAAGCAGCGGGCCGTCGACGGCATCGACCTGGCCGTACCGCGCGGGTCGGTCTTCGGGTTCCTCGGCCCGAACGGCTCGGGCAAGACCACCACGATCCGCATGCTCCTCGGACTGTCCTCGGCGACGAGCGGCACGATCGAGGTGCTCGGCCGACCGGTCCCGGGCGCTCTGCAGGAGGTCCTGCCCCGTGTCGGCGCGCTCGTCGAGGGCCCGGCCGCGTACCCGTACCTGTCCGGACGCGCGAACCTGCAGCGTTTCGACGTCGCCGACCCGAGCTCCGACCCGCGCACCCGTCGGGACCGCGTCGCGGTCGCCCTCGAACGCGTGGGGCTCACCCACGCCGCGGACAAGAAGGCACACGCCTACTCGCTCGGCATGAAGCAGCGCCTGGGGCTGGCGAACGCCCTGCTCGCGCCGCGCGACCTGCTCGTGCTCGACGAGCCGACGAACGGTCTCGACCCCCAGGGCACGCGCGAGGTCCGGAACCTCATCCGCTCGCTCGCCGACGACGGCACCACGGTGTTCGTGTCGAGCCACCTACTCGCCGAGATCGAGCAGGTCTGCACGCACGCCGCCGTGATGCGGAGCGGACGCCTCGTGGCGCAGGGGTCCCTCGACGACCTGCGCGCCACCGGTGGCCGGACCGTCACCGTACGGACCCCGGACGTCGGCGAGGCCTCCGCGGTCCTCGTCCGGATCGGGCTCTCCCCCCGGCGCGACGCCGGTTCGGACGCCCTCGTCGCGGACCTGCCCGCCGACCTCGAGCCGGAGACCATCACGGCGGCGCTCGTCCGTGCCGACGTCCGCGTCCGTGGCATCGCGCTCGGCGGTGGCACCCTCGAGGACCTGTTCGTCGCGCTCACCGGGGAGGGCTTCGATGTCGCAGCTTGACACCGCGCACCGGCCCAGGCGACCGTTCGCCCTGCTCGGCTCCGAACTCGCCCTGCTGTTCCGTCGACGTCGGACGTGGGCGATGCTCGGCGCGCTCGCTTTCGTGCCGGTGCTCATCGCGATCGCCGTCCGGCTGACCACGGACCCGAGCGACCGCGGCCCCGCGTTCCTCGGCGACATCACGAACAACGGGCTCTTCGTCGCCTTCACGGCGCTGACGGTGTCGATCCCGCTGTTCCTGCCGCTCACCGTCGGGGTGGTGTCCGGGGACACCGTCGCCGGCGAGGCGAACCACGGCACGATCCGCTACCTGCTCGTCGCACCGACCGGCCGGCTCCGGTTCATCGTCGTGAAGTACGTCGGGGCGGTCGCGTTCAGCCTGGCGGCGACGCTCCTCGTGGTGCTCGTCGGCGCGGCGATCGGCGCACTGCTGTTCCCGATCGGCCCGGTCACGCTGCTGTCCGGGACCCAGGTCGACGGCTGGTCGTACGCCGGCCGGGCCGTGCTCCTCGCGCTCTACGTGACCCTGTCGATGCTCGGCCTGTCGATGCTCGGCCTGTTCGCGTCGACGCTCACGACCGTCCCGGTCGGGGCGATGGCGGCGACGGTCGTGCTCGCCGGGGTGTCGCAGGTGCTCGACCAGCTCCCCCAGCTCGACTGGCTGCACCCGTTCCTGTTCTCACACCTGTGGCTCGGGTTCGGAGACCTGCTCCGCGACCCGATCTCGTTCGACTCGTTCGGGCAGAACGCTCTGCTGCAGCTCGGGTACGTCGCGGTGTTCGGCGCGCTGGCGTACGGCCGGTTCGCGACGAAGGACGTCCTGAGCTAGCGACGGTCGAACGACGAGACGGTCCGATCCCGCGGGGCCGGACCGACTCGTCGTCGTGGACGAACCTCGCTCAGGACGCGGGTGACGCGCTCCCGCCCGCCATCGTCTCGGTGTCGGCACCGCGCTGCTCGCCGTAGCGGTCGCGCAGGTCCCGGGCCTTCTCGGAGCGGTACCAGTCGAGGCGTGCACCGGTCTCGACGGTCTGCATGCCGATCACGACCTTGCCGCGGGAGCGCATCTCGGCCAGGTCCTCGTACGCGTCCACGATGAACTCGAACGGGTAGAAGCCGGAGATGAGCACCTGCACGCGCCGGTCCTGCACGGCCTTGGCGAGCATGACGAGCAGGTCGCGCGCTTCCTCGTCGTCCGCGGGGGCGCGGAGGAAGCGGAGCTCGACGTCGCGGCGGTGCTCGGAGGTCACGAGCCGCTCCGACGGCACGCCGAGGCGCTCCGCGAGGTCCGCCGCACCGCCCCCGCCGTGGTTGTCGATGAACGCGGTGATCGGTCGGCCGGCCGCCATCTGGCGGATGCGGTCCTCCTCGCCCTCGCCGTAGGCCACGGGCAGCGTCCCGATCTGGCGCAGGTAGTCGTGGTTCCGCGGGCTGCCGAGCGCGATCACGGTCGCGCCGGCGTCGTGGGCGAGCTGGCACTCGATGTGCCCGACCCCACCCGCGGCGGCGCTGATCACGACGGTGTCCTCGGGGCCGAGGCGCAGGCCGCGAACGATCGTCGCGGCGGTCGCTCCGGCGAGGTACAGCCCACCGGCGACCTCCCAACCGACGTGTTCGGGCTTCTTGATGACCGCGCCGCGCGGCACGCGCACCCACGTGGCGTGCGCGCCGCCGTCCGGGGCGTGTCCCATGACCTCGTCGCCGACCTTGAGGTCCTTGACCTCGGCGCCGCGTGCGCGGACGATGCCGGCGAAGTCGACGCCCTGGTGGGCCGGGAACGCGAGGTCGATGTGGTCGCGGAGCTTCCCCTCGCGGAGGAACCGCTCGACGTGGTTCAGGCCGGCGGCGACGACCTCGACGACGACCTCGCCGGGTCCGGGTTCGGGACGTTCCTGCGGGACGAGGTCGACGACGTCGAACCCGCCGTACCGGTCGTACTGCACGGCACTACCGATGCGCATGAGGGACTCCTTCCGTCTGCATGACCCCCGGTGTACTCGCGCCACCGGGACGGTGTCCGGGAGCGCGGGGTACTCGACGGGTCCCCTCCCGTGGGCGCGGTCGCCCCACGCGAGCACGGGACGGACGGGAGGCACGGCGCCGGTCCGGCACCGTGCCTCCCGTCCGGTCCGTCCCCGGCCGGGTGCCGGGCCGGTCCGCGTGGCCCGGACTGCGCGACTCGGCCTGCGCGACCCGGCCCGCGCAGCCCGGCCCGCGCGACCGAGCCTGCGTCAGCCCTGCGCGGACCGGCCCGTGCCTCGCGCTCAGCGCGGGCCGGCCTGCTCCGCGATCCGCGCGACCGTCTCGGCGTCCAGCGCGAACGCGAGCGGATCCGCGTCCGGCTGGGGAACGCGCACCGGGGTGGACCACACCGAGCCGTCCGGCGCGACGTCCACGATGAGTGCACCGGCGGCGACGTGGGCGGACTCCTCGTCGTACGGACCGACGACGTCGGTGTCGTTCGCCACGCCCGGTGCGACGAGCACGGGGATCCCGCCGAGCGACCCGACGGCGTGGTGGTGCTGGTGGCCGCCGAGGACGACCCGGACGTCCGAGCCGTCGAGCACCTCCGCGAGGTCCTCCGGGTTCTGCAGGCGGAGCGCCTCGTGCAGGAGCGTCGGCGACGGCACCGGCGGGTGGTGCAGCACGACGACCGTGCCGTGCTCCGTGGGCTCGCCGGTCAGCGCGGTCCGGAGCCGCTCGAGCGCCGTTTCGTCGAGGTGTCCGTAGCCAGCGCCGGGGACGCTCGTGTCGACGGTGACGATGCGGAAGCCGTGCACGGTGGACTGTCCGGAGACCGGGACCTCCGGCGGGGTGTGCTCCATCGTGTGCGCGAGCGGCCGGCCGCCCTCGCCGAGGACGTGCCCGTTCGCCAGGACCTGACGGAAGCCCTCGCGCAGGTCGTGGTTGCCCGGGACCGCGACGAACGCCGCGCCGCGCCGCTCCGCCCAGGCGCCGACGCGCTCCCGGACGGTCCGGTAGGACTCCGGGCTGCCGTCCTCCGACACGTCGCCGGACACGACGACGAGCCCGACGCCCGGGACACCGTCCACGTGGGCGAGCACGGCGTCGAGCGCCGCGGTGGTGTCGACGGACCCCTGGTGGAGTGCACCGTCGCCGGTCAGGTGCGTGTCGGAGAGGTGGAGGATGCGGAGCGACCCCGCGGCTGGCTGCTGCATGGCGCCACGCTAGCGGCGTCGCGCATCGACGATCTGAACGGCGCGTTAGCGTTGCCTGGTGACCGACGCCCCGATCGACCTGCGCTCCGACACCGTCACCCGACCGACCCCGGCGATGCGCTCCGCGATGGCCGGCGCCGAGGTCGGCGACGACGTCTTCGGCGAGGACCCGGAGACGAACGCCCTCGAGCGCGAGGTCGCCGACCTGCTCGGGCACCAGGCCGGACTCTTCACCCCGACCGGCTCCCTGGCGAACCAGCTCGGGCTGCGGTTGCACGTCGCCCCGGGCGAGGAGCTGCTCGCCGACGTCCGCGCCCACGTCGTGCGGGCCGAGCTCGGCGCCGCCGCGGTGTTCTCCGGCATCACGACGCGAACGTGGGCCTCGGAGCGCGGACGACTCGTGGCCGCGGCGGTCGAGGCGATCGCGGAGCCGGACGCCGGCGCCTACTCGGTGTCGACGACGGCCATCGCGGTCGAGAACACCCACAACTTCGGTGGCGGCACCGTGCAGCCCCTCGACCAGGTCCGGGCCGTGCAGGCGTACGCGCGGGAGCACGGCATCGCGGTGCACCTCGACGGCGCCCGGCTGTGGAACGCGCACGTGGCGTCGGGCACCCCGCTCCGCGAGCTCGCGGCCGGCTTCGACACGGTGTCGGTCTGCCTGTCGAAGGGCCTCGGTGCCCCGGTCGGCTCGGTGCTCGTCGGCTCCCGAGAGCGCGTCGCGGCCGCGCGGGTCTGGCGGAAGCGGTACGGCGCGGGGACGCGGCAGACCGGGTTCCTCGCCGCCGCGGGTCGGTACGCCGTCCGGCACCACGTCGACCGGCTCGCCGAGGACCACGCGAACGCCCGGGTGCTCGCCGCGGCGCTCGACGTCGACCCGGCGACCGTCGACACGAACATCGTGTTCGCGGAGGTCGCCGACCCGGGGGCGTTCGTCGCCGGGGCCGCGGAGCGGGGCGTCCGGGTGATGCAGCTCGGACCGCGGGCCGTCCGGCTCGTGACGCACCTGGACGTCAGCGCCGAGGACGCCGCCCGCGCCGCCGAGGTCCTGGCCGCGCTCCCCCGCTGACCGGCGCTGGCGCTCGCGGGCTCCGGCGATCGCGAAACGCAACGTCGGCGGGTTCTCGCGGCGGTTCTTCGCGCGAGACCCGCCGACGTTGCGTCTTGTGGGAGGGAGCTTGATCGGACGTCTCGCGACATCCCCGGCTCCGTCGACGCGTTGGCGCAGCGCGCTCCTTGCCCGAGAGCGCACCCCTGCCGCATCGCCCTCGCCAACGACCCCATACAGACATAGGATGTCTGTATGACCTCGACCGACGACCAGCACCGCGTCGACCCGGCGACCGGGGCTCCGGCACCGACGCCGGGAACCCCGTCGACGAACCGGGTCCGGGTCCGGCGGCAGCTGCCGACCGTGCACGACCTGGTGCCGCTGATGCAGTTCAAGAAGCCCGCGCTGCCGGGGCGGCGGCAGCGGCTCGAGTCCGCGCTGACGATCTGGGACCTCCGCCGGATCGCCGCGCGCCGCACCCCGAAGGCGGCGTTCGACTACACCGAGGGTGCGGCGGAGGCCGAGAGCTCCCTCGCCCGCGCCCGCCAGGCGTTCGAGGACATCGAGTTCACCCCGGCGATCCTGCGCGACGTCTCGAAGGTCGACACCTCCCGCGAGGTGCTCGGCGCACCCACCGCCCTGCCGTTCGGGATCGCCCCCACCGGCTTCACCCGGATGATGCAGACCGAGGGCGAACGCGCCGGCGCCCGGGCCGCCGGTCGGGCGGGCATCCCGTTCTCGCTCTCGACGATGGGCACCACGGCGATCGAGGACGTCCGTGACGCGAACCCGCACGGCCGGAACTGGTTCCAGCTCTACATGTGGAAGGACCGCGACAAGAGCATGGCGCTGGTCGACCGGGCCGCGAAGGCCGGGTTCGACACGCTGCTCGTCACGGTCGACGTCCCCGTCGCGGGCGCACGGCTGCGGGACAAGCGCAACGGGTTCTCGATCCCACCACAGCTCGGCGTGAAGACCATCGTCAACGCGATCCCGCGGCCGTGGTGGTGGTTCGACTTCCTCACCACGGAACCCCTCGCGTTCGCCTCGCTCGACCGCTGGTCGGGCACGGTCGGCGAGCTGCTCGACCACATGTTCGACCCGACGGTCACCTACGAGGACCTCGCGTGGATCCGGGACCAGTGGCCCGGCAAGGTCGTCGTCAAGGGCGTGCAGTCCCTCGCGGACGCCAAGCGCCTGGCGTCGATGGGGGTCGACGGCATCACCCTGTCGAACCACGGTGGCCGGCAGCTCGACCGCGCCCCCGTCCCGTTCCACCTGCTCCCCGAGGTCGTCAAGGAGGTGGGTGCGGACACCGAGGTGCACCTCGACACCGGCATCATGTCCGGCGCCGACGTCGTCGCCGCCGTCGCGCTCGGCGCCCGGTTCACGATGGTCGGCCGCGCCTACCTCTACGGCCTCATGGCCGGCGGCGAGGCCGGTGTCGACCGGATGATCCAGATCCTCTCCGAGCAGATCGAACGGACCATGCGCCTGCTCGGCGTCGCCACGCTCGACGAGCTCGAACCGGGACACGTCACCCAGCTGCAGCGACTGGCGCCGGTCCGGCGCTGATCCGTCGCCGACGCGACCACCCCACGGACGGGAGGCACGATGCCAGCTGGCACCGTGCCTCCCGTCCGGTCCGTGGTCGCGTCGCGCGTCCCGGTCCGTGGTCGCGTCAGCGGGTCCCGAAGGGCGCGCGCTCACCCTCGCCCCAGGCCCACCGCAGCAGGGCGAGCCCGGACTCGTTCGTCACCGCGAGCTCCACGTGCGACCCGGCGCCCTGCAGTTCCTCGAGGCTGTAGGTGTCACCGGTGCGCAGCCCCGGCCAGTACACGGCGCCGAGGTGCCGCTCGCGGACGATCGTCGTGACCGTCTGCAGGAAGGCGACCGAGTTGTCCGCGTCGGCGTTGCCGGTCGTCGCGGAACCGCGGTAGTCGATCCCGGTGGTCATCGGGACCCCGAACTCGTCGAGGACGGTGCGGGCGCCGCACGCCTGGTCGCCGAGTCGGCTCTCGAAGTCGGCGGCCCAGCCCGCGGCGTCGTGCGTGCCCCAGAACCCGTAGAAGTGCTGCGACACGTAGGTCCCGGCGAGTGCCGGCGCAGCGCAGACCGCGTCGACGCGGTCGTTGTAGCCGGTGCCGCTGACGAACACGCGGTCGCGCGGGATCCCACGGGCCGTGTAGCGGTCGACCCAGTCGGTGGCCACCTGGATCCAGTCGGCGGGTGCGTAGCCGAACGGCTCGTTCATCGGCTCGAAGTACACGCCGGCGTCACCGCGGTAGGTGCTCGTCAGCATGTCGCACATGGCGGTCCAGGCGGCGGGGTCGTCGACCTTGCCGTCCTTGCTGGCGTCACTGCCCTCCCAGTAGCCGAGGACGACCTTGACGCCCTGGTGCCGGGCGGCGTCGATCGCCCCCTTGTAGGACGTCCACCACGCCGTGCCGACGGAGTACGGGTTGACGGGCAGGCGGACGGTGTCGGCGCCGAGGTCCTTCCGGAACTCGCGGACGATCCGCTCCGAGGTCTTGTACACGGTGCGGTAGTCGTCCGACGTCGAGAGCCCCGAGGGGACGACGGGCCCGTTCACGTAGTTGTCCCGCGGGTCGGCCCAGTTGACGCCGTGGAACTGCGTCGGGTCGAGGGCGGGCGCCGGGTTCGGACGGCTGTGGGCCGGCGCCGCGGCGGTCGCGGCCGGGGCGGCGGTCGCGGTGCCGGGGACGGCGAGGGCGAGCGCGGTGGCGCCGGCGACGACGGCGAGCGTGCCGACGAGGCGGCGTCGGCGTGGGGTGGTCGAGGTGTGCATGGGTTCTCCCTGACTGCATCGTTGCAGCGGCACGACGACGTCGTCGTGCCGGTCGTCGGCGCTCCCGCGTGCCCCCTGGCACGCTCATGGCAACGTCAACACGCAAGCAGCGTGGCACTGCGCGGGCGCGGTGTCAACGGGTGCTCGGGCGGCGCGGCGGTCAGGCTGCGGGGACCGGCTGGGCGGCCGGCAGCGGGAACGCCATCGGGTCGGCGCGGACAGTGTCGAGCGCCAGCGCCAGCGCCCCGAGCACGACGACGTCGCCACCCAGCCGGGAGGCCACGACCTCCGGCGTCGGGTCGTACTCCCACGCCGCGAGGTGCGCCCGTGCCCGGTCGATCACCGGCTCGACCGCGTCCGCGATCGCCCCGGCGACGACCACGCGGTCGATGTCGAGCAGGCTCGCGAGCAGCACGCAGACCCGCGCCAGACGATCCCCCAGCGCGTCGACGATCCCGACCGCGACCGCGTCGCCGAGTGCGGCGGCGGTCAGGACGGCCGCGGCGTCGGGCTCCTCGTCGCCGCCGAGGAGCGAGGACGCGCCGACACGGCCCGCCGCCCGCGCCTGCCGAACGAGCGTGCGTGCGGTGCGACCGATGCCGTCGGAGGACGCCACACCGTCGACCAGGTCGAGCACCCGGAGCTCGCCGGCACCGCCGCGCGCCCCGCGCAGCAGGACCCCGTCGACGACGAGCCCGGCGCCGAAGCGCTCACCGGACAGCAGCGCCGCGAACGAGGCGTCCCCGGAGGACGGCCGTTCGGCGAGGGCCGCCGCGTTCGCGTCGTTCTCGACGACCACGACACCGTGCGGCACGACGTCGGCGAAGCCCGGGTTCATCCGGTTCCAGAACCCGCCGTCGTCCGGCGACGCACCCGAGGCGTCGACGGGCGCGGGGATGCCGATGACGGTCACCAGCACGCGCGTCGGGTCGACCCCGGCGTCGGCGAGCGCCCTGGACACGGTGTCGGCCGTGACGCCGAGGCGGACCGGGACCTCGAGGCCGGCATCGCCGAGTGCGCCCTCGGCCCGTGCGAGCACCGTCCCGCGCAGGTCTGCGACGAGCGCCGTGACGCGGTGCTGCCCGGCGTCGACCCCGACGACCACCCCGGCTCCCGCGTCGAGTTCGTAGCGGCGGGCGGGTCGGCCCTTCCGGTACTCCTCCCCCGCAGCCCGGGCGTCGTCGAGGTCGCGGAGCCACCCGAGCCGGACGAGCTCGGCGCACGCGGCGAGGACGGTCGAGCGGGTCAGGCCGGTGGCGTCGATGGCTTCGGTCGCGGTGAACGCGGCGGCGTCGAACGCGGACGCCAGGACCGTCTCGGCGCTGGTCGCACGAGCGGGCTCACGGCGTCGGGACATGCGCTGACCCTACCGCGGGGAACATTGCTTGCGCGATTAGATTTTCTGAGTAGATTAAGTGTCGCGAGCCGGCACCGACGCCGGTCCGCTGACCGGGACGGCAGGGACGCCGGGTCCGGACGGACGGAGACGACGTGCGACCACACGCCACCACCAGGGACACCGCCGCGCTCAGCCGCCGCGGGTTCCTCCTCGGGGCCGGCGGCATCGGCGCGGGCCTGGCACTCGCCGGGTGCGCCCCGCTCGGCGGTTCGAGCAGCCGACCCGAGACGATCACCTTCTACGTGTCGAAGCCCGAGGTCATCGGCTACTTCGACGACGTCATCGCGAAGTTCCACGACAGCCAGTCGAAGATCCGCGTGGTCCGCGACTCGACGTCGAACATGTCCGCGAACTTCGTCCGGAACCGGCCGCCGGACCTCGGGTGCCTGAACTACAACTACGCGATGGTCTCGTTCGTCGAGCACGGCGCCCTGACGGACCTGTCGGACCTGCCGGAGAAGGACACGATCAACCCGGACCTGTGGCCGCTCATGCAGCAGACGGCCGACTACCCGGGCCGCACCAGCGTCCTGCCCTACTCGGTGACGGCGGCGTCCGTGATCTACAACAAGCGGATCTTCGCCGACCAGGGGCTCGAGGTGCCGACCACGTGGTCGGCGTTCCGCGACGTGTGCGAGCGGCTCGTCCGCGCCGGCATCACCCCGATGTACGGCACGTACAAGGACAACTGGACGATCGCCCAGGGCATGTTCGACTACTCGGTCGGCGGCATGCTCGACCTGCAGCAGACCTTCGCCGCGCTCGACCGCGAGGGAACCCGGGTCGGCAAGGGCTCCCGTGTCTCGTTCGAGAAGGACTTCGCGGCGCCCGTGGACCGCATGGTGGACCTGCTCCAGTGGCACCAGAAGGGCGCCGCGAGCCGCGGGTACGGTGACGGGAACCTGGCGTTCGCGCAGGGGAAGGCCGCGATGTACCTGCAGGGACCGTGGGCGCTCGGCGAGATCGCGAAGTCGAACAAGGACGTCGAGCTCGGCACCTTCCCGTTCCCCGCGACCGACGACGCCGCGGACAACAAGGTGCGCGTGAACGTCGACCTGGGGCTCTGGATCCCGGAGGCGTCGCGCAAGCAGGAGGCCGCGCGCGAGTTCCTGTCGTTCCTGATGAGCCCGGCGGTCAGCGACCGGTACAACGCCGACAACAACGGCTTCGGCGTCCGCAAGGACTCCCCACCGGTGTCGAACCCCGCTCTCCGTGGCATGCAGGACTCGTACGACCGCGCCGCCTTCTCCCTCGGCGCCTCGCAGCTCATCCCCGCCGAGATCCCGGTGGCGAACTACCTGCAGTCCATCGCCTTCGGCGGTGCCCCCGCTCCGCAACTCCGCACCCTCGACGGCGACTGGGCGCGGCTCGCGCTCCGCACGGCCGCGTAAGGAGACGACCTTGGCCACCACGACCACCGAAGCGATCACGACGGCGGACCGCCGCCGACGGGGCGGAGCCGCACCGCGCCTCCAGTCCGGCAGCCGCGGACGCCGGAAGCGCGTCGAACCGCTCTTCCTCGTCTTCCTCGTCCCGACACTGGTGCTCTTCACGCTCGCCATCACGCTGCCGGCGGTGATGGGCATCGTGCTGAGCTTCACGGACTCCGTCGGGTTCGGCGAGTTCCGGTTCACCGGGCTCACCAACTACGTCGCCGTGTTCTCCGACCCGGCGATCCTGCAGGCGTACCTGTTCACGATCGGGTTCTCGCTCGTCACCGTCCTCGTCGTGAACGCGATCGCGTTCCTGCTCGCCATCGCGCTGACGTCGAAGGTGCGCGGGAAGATCGCGCTCCGGGCGGTGTTCGTCCTGCCGATGGTGATCTCGGGCATCGTCATCGCCTACGTGTTCTCGTTCCTGTTCGCGAACTCGCTGCCGGCGCTCGCCACCGCACTGGGCTTCGCGCCGCTCGAGCAGAGCATCCTCGCGAACCCGGACCTGGCGTGGGTCGCGATCGTGGTCGTCACCGCGTGGCAGGCGATCCCGTCGACGCTCCTCATCTACATCGCCGGGGTCCTGTCGATCCCCGGGGAGGTGTACGAGGCCGCCGCCCTGGACGGCGCGAGCTCCTGGCGGCAGCTCGTGTCGATCACGGCCCCGCTGACGGCGGGCTACATCCTGATCAACCTGGTGATCGGGTTCAAGAACTTCCTCAACTCGTACGACATCATCGTCGGCATGACCGACGGCGGCCCCGGTACCGCGACGACCAGCGTCGCGATGTCGATCTTCAAGGGCTTCAGCAGTGGCGACTACGCCTACCAGATGGCGAACGCGACGATCTTCTTCGTCATCGCGGTCGTGATCGCCGTGATCCAGCTGCGGGCGACCCGCGGGAAGGCAGCGCTCTGATGACCATGCAGGCACCCCTCCGACCGGGCACCACCGCGACCGGGTCGATCCGCTCCGTGGACGCCGACCGCACCGCCGGACGACGCGGCGGCGGCCGTGGCGACCGCGCCAACTGGCCGGTGACGATCGTCCTCGTGCTGTGCGCGCTCTCCGTCCTCGTCCCGCTGTACGTCACGGTGACGATGGCGTTCAAGACCACGAGCCAGGCCGTCGACGGCAACGCGTTCTCGCTGCCGGCGCCGTTCAGCGTCGACGGGTTCGTCCAGGCGTGGGAGCTCACCGACTTCCCGCGGGCGTTCGGCGTCTCGGTGCTCATCGCCGCGATCACCGTCGCCGGGACGATCCTGCTCGCGTCGTTCACCGCGTACGCCATCGCCCGGAACTGGGAGCGCCGGCTGTTCCGCTGGTCGTTCTTCTACCTGCTCGCCGCGATGTTCCTGCCGTTCCCGGTCCTCGCACTCTCGCAGGTGAAGCTCACCGGGCTGGCTCACCTGGACAACCCACTCGGCGTCGCGATCCTGCACGTCATGTTCCAACTGTCCTTCAGCGTGCTGCTGTTCACCGCGTTCCTGCGGTCGATCCCGGCCGAACTGGAGGAGAGTGCACGCATCGACGGCGCGAGCACGGGACAGGCGTTCTGGCGACTGGTGTTCCCGCTCCTCGCACCGATGAGCGCCACCGTCGGCATCTTCGCGTTCCTCGCGTCCTGGAACGACTTCGTGATGCCGTCGCTGATCACCTCCGACCCCGCGCTGCAGACCCTGCCGGTGCTGCAGCAGATGTTCCAGACCCAGTTCAGCAACAACTACAACGTGTCCTTCGCCTCGTACCTGATGGCGATGGCACCGGCGATCATCGTCTACCTCGTCACCCAGCGGTGGGTGATGGCCGGGGTGACGCAGGGCGCCATCAAGTGACCGAGCCGAACACCGCCACGACCACGACCCCCACTCCCACTCCCACTCCCACGAACGACGGAAGGCCCTACGTGACCGACACCCTCGCCCAGCCCGCTGCGACCACCACCGACGAGACGTGGTGGCGTCAGGCGAGCGTCTACCAGGTCTACCCGCGCTCGTTCGCCGACGCGGACGGCGACGGCATCGGCGACCTGCACGGTGTGACGAGCCGCGTGCCGTACCTGGCCTCGCTCGGCATCGAGGCGGTCTGGCTCAGCCCGTTCTACCCCTCCGCCCTCGCCGACGGCGGCTACGACGTCGACGACTACCGCGACGTCGACCCGCGGCTCGGCACGCTCGCCGACTTCGACGACATGGTCGCGGCGCTGCACGGCGCCGGCATCCGCGTGATCGTGGACATCGTGCCGAACCACACGAGCGACCGGCACGCCTGGTTCCGCGAGGCCCTCGCAGCGCCGAAGGGCAGCCCGGAGCGGGACCGCTACGTCTTCCGCGACGGCAACGGCCCGGACGGCCAGGAGCCGCCGGCCGACTGGGTGTCGATCTTCGGCGGCCCGGCGTGGACCGCGGTCGGCGACGGCCAGTGGTACCTGCACAACTTCGCGAAGGAGCAGCCCGACCTGAACTGGGCGAACCGCGAGGTCCGCGACGACTTCCTGCACACCCTGCGCTTCTGGTCCGACCGCGGGGTCGACGGCTTCCGCATCGACGTCGCCCACGGTCTCGCGAAGGACCTGCCGGCCGGCGAGCTGCCCACGTGGGCCGAGGTGCTCGCGAGCCCGAAGGACGGCGCGCACATCCTCTGGGACCGCGACGACGTGCACGAGATCTACGCCGAGTGGCGCCGGGTCTTCGACGAGTACACCCCCGCCCGCACCGCGGTCGCCGAGGCCTGGGTCGCCGCCGACCGCCGCGCCCGGTACGCCTCCGCCGAGGGGCTCGGGCAGGCGTTCAACTTCGACCTGCTCGAGGCCGACTTCGACGCGCAGCAGTTCCGCACGATCATCGAGTTCAACCTCGGGCTCGCCGAGCAGTCCGGCTCGTCGACGACGTGGGTGTTCTCGAACCACGACGTCGTCCGGCACGCCACCCGGTACGCGCTCCCCGCCCGCAACGGCGCCGAGGAGAAGCAGGGCGCCGCGTGGCTCCTTGCCGGCGGCGCGCAGGAGGACCTCGACCGCGCCCTCGGGCTCCGGCGCGCGCAGGCGGCGACGCTCCTCGAGCTCGCGCTGCCCGGCTCGGCGTACCTGTACCAGGGCGAGGAGCTCGGCCTGCACGAGGTCGGCGACATCCCCGACGCCGAACGACAGGACCCGGCGTTCTTCCGGAACCCGGGCGTCGACGTCGGCCGCGACGGTTGCCGCGTGCCGATCCCGTGGACCCGCTCGGGGCCGTCCTTCGGCTTCGGCACGGGCGGTTCGCACCTGCCGCAGCCGGCCTGGTTCGCCGACTTCTCGGTCGAGGCCGAGGACGCCGACCCGGACTCGACGCTCAACCTGTACCGGAAGGCCCTCGGGCTGCGCGGCCAGCTCCGGTCCGAGGAGCACCTCGAGTGGATCGAGACCGGCCGCGACGACGTGCTCGCGTTCCGTCGCCCGAACGGGTGGACGAGCGTGACGGTGTTCGGCGACGAGCCGTTCGCACTCCCCGCCGGCGAGCTCCTGCTCGCCTCCGCGCCGGTGGCAGACGGCGCCCTGTCGGGTGTGGGGACCGCCTGGTTGCGTTCCTGACGGGACCGCGCGTTCCTGACGGGACCAGCAGGCGGACGGGAGGCACGGTGCGGGCAGGCACCGTGCCTCCCGTCCGTCCCGGGGTCGCGTCCCGCACCCGGCGTGCCGTGCCGATCCGCGCGTGGGGTGCCGATCCGCGCCTGGGGTGCCGATCCGCGCGCGGGATGGCGATCCGCGCATGGGAGGTCGCCCCTTCCGACCCACCATGCGCGGATCCACCTCCCACGTCACCAGTGATGGGACAGATCGCTCAGGACGAGCCCACCGATCCCGCGATCTCCCGGAGCGCGGCGAGGTGCGCCTGCCACGCGAGACGACCCGCCCGCGTCAGGGACAGCGACGTCCGCGGGGTCCTGCCGACGTGCGCCTTGCCCACCGTGACGTACCCGGCCGCCTCGAGCGCGCTGGCCTGCTTGCTCAGCGCGGAGTCGGTGACCTCGAGCGTGTCCCGGACCTCGCGGAACGAGAGCGTCCCAGCCCGGTCGAGCGCTGCGACGACCGAGAACCGCACCGGGTTCTGCAGCAGGTCGTCGAGTCGGTGTCGCGGGTGCGAGCTGCTCATCCGCGGGACTCCCACGCGGCGCAGGCGAGCGACACGACGAGGACGAGACCGGACGTGACCGCCGACCACAGCACCGAGCCGTGCGCCCAGCCCACGACGGCGATCGCGGCGCAGTAGCTCAGCCCCCACGCGGCGACGTAGGTGATCCACCGCCGGCCGCGGGCGAAGGCGGCACGACCACGGATCGCGGCGCTGAACCACAGGACGAGCGCGAGCACGACGACGATCGTGCCGACGTAGGCCGCCGCGAAGGCACGGCCCGCCGACATCCCCATCGCGAAGGTCCCGAGGGACGTCGTCGCGCCGAGGGCGACGATGAAGGCGACGTACGGCCACCGGACGGCGTCGTGCGTGCGACGGGCGAGACGGTCGGCGTGCGCGAGGAGTGCGCGGGCCTCGGACGGTTGCGGATCGGTCATGGTTCCCCCTCTGGTCCCTCCCCACCCCGGGAAGTGTTCCCATCATGACAACTACTTTCCAAAGTGGCAAGTGCCGGTACCCGGTGACCCCCGCCCCACCGTCGGTAGGGTCGGCACCATGAGCGGGGCGGACATCAGCGTGCGGGACTTCATGATGCGCTTCGGCGACCGGGACGTGGTCGACGGCCTGTCCTTCGACGTGGCCCCCGGCGAGACCTTCGGTCTGCTCGGTAGCAACGGCTCGGGCAAGACCACCACGATCCGGGCCCTGCTCGGCATCACGACCCCGACCGCCGGGACCCTGACGGTCGACGGCGTCCCCTACCGTCCGGCGACCGGCGGCATCGGCTACCTGCCCGAGGAGCGCGGGCTCTACCGCAAGGAGTCCGTCATCGACGTGATGACGTACTTCGGCATGCTCCGTGGCCTGCGCCGTCCCGAGGCGACCGCGTGGAGCACCGCCTACCTGGAGCGCGTCGGGCTCGCGGACCGCGCGAAGCTCCGCGTGGACAAGCTCAGCGGTGGGCAACAGCAGAAGGTGCAGCTCGGCATCACGATCATGGACCGCCCGCGCCTGCTCATCCTCGACGAGCCGACGAAGGGCCTCGACCCGGTCAACCGCCGGCTGCTCCTCGACCTGGTCGCCGAGCGGAAGGCCGACGGCGCCACGGTCGTGCTCGTGACGCACCACATGGACGAGGTCGAGCGGTTGTGCGACCGGATCCTCCTGCTCAAGGACGGGCGCGCCGCCGCGTACGGCAGCATCCCCGAGGTGCAGGACGCCTTCGGCGGTGCGGTCGCGCACGTGACGCTCGACGGCAGCGTGCCGGAGTCGCCGCTGTACCGGGTGGTCCGGCACGAGGGGCACGTGGCGTACCTCGCCCTGACCGACGCCGCCGTGCCGGACGGGTCGGACGTCCTCGCCGCGCTCGTGTCCGCCGGGGTGCACGTGACCGGGTTCACGATGCGGCGGATCCCCCTCGACGAGATCTTCGTGCAGGTCTACGGCCACGACGCCGGACACGACGACGTGGCCACCGCGAGCGAGCACGAGAAGACCCGCACCGGCACCGGCGCAAGAGGAGCAGCCGCGTGAGCCGCCTCGGGACGGTCGTCCGGTTCGAGTTCGTCCGCGCCGTGAAGAAGCCCGCGTTCTGGATCGGCACGCTCGCACTCCCCCTGGTCGTGGTCGTCGTGTCGCTGCTCGTCGGGGTCGGCCAGGCCGCCGGTGCGGACTCGGTCAGCTCGAGCTCCTCGGCCGCGAAGACCCCGTTCCACTACGTCGACCACTCCGGGCTCGTCGACCGCTCGGTCGCGGCGAAGTGGGGCGGCTCACCGTCCACCGACCCCGAGGCCGACCAGGCGGCTGTCCGTGCGGGGCGACTCGACCTGTTCGTCGTCTACCCCAGGACCCCGGGGTGGTCATCACGAAGAACGCCGCGTACAGGGGGATGATCAGCGCGAAGATCGCCGCGGACTGCAGCGTCTGTCTCTTATACACATCT
>NZ_CP054593.1:1184640-1184706 GCF_013347165.1 Curtobacterium sp. Csp2 | reverse complement strand
TTCGCCTGACAAAAGAAACAAAATATAATCGATGAGCCATGAGTTTGCTCATCTAAACAGCTGCCG
>NZ_CP054593.1:1164311-1184630 GCF_013347165.1 Curtobacterium sp. Csp2 | reverse complement strand
CCAGGCCGTCGCCGGTCGCGCCCGTCTACCGGACCGCGACCTCGTCGAGGTCCCAGGCCGCGGCCTCCTGCTCCCGCCACCCGAGCCGCAGGGTGCGCACCGACCGGTCGTACTCGACCAGCACGTCCAGGTAGGGCCGCACGAGCATCTGGATCTGCAGCCCCTCGTAGACCGCCAGGAGCTGCGTCGCCGCCTGGTGCGCGGGGATCCCGAGTCGCTCGGTGCCCGCGCGCACGTCGGCCTCGAGGCCATGGGTGAGCTCCTCGACGAACTCCTCGAAGCGCTTGCGGAAGAGCTCCGCGAAGTCCCCGTCGGCAGCCGCGATCGTCAGCACACCAGCCATCAGCCGGACGAGGCCCGGGTCGGCGACGTCCTCGGCCAGCGTCGTCCGGACGTGGTCGACCGTCGTGGCCGGGGTCGTGCGTGCGGTCCCCCGGAGCTGGATCCACCGGTCGTAGGTCACGAGCAGCAGGCGGTCCCACGACGGGAACAGGCGGTCGACGTCCTCCGGCCGGACCCCGCAGGTGTCCGCGACCACGACCGCGTCGACCATCTCGAAGGCGTACAGCCGGTAGGCGCGGATCGCGCCGCGCACGATGCGTTCGGCGAGTGCCTCCTCGTCGACGAGGTGCACGTCGGGGTCCGTCATCCGGACAGTCCACAGGAGACCGCTCGTTCCTGTCACATCCTCGTTCGGGGGGGACCGCACGCACGACCCCGGCCACGACGGTCGACCACGTCCGGACGACGCTGGCCGAGGACGTCGCCGACCCGGGCCTCGTCCGGCTGATGGCTGGTGTGCTGACGATCGCGGCTGCCGACGGGGACTTCGCGGAGCTCTTCCGCAAGCGCTTCGAGGAGTTCGTCGAGGAGCTCACCCATGGCCTCGAGGCCGACGTGCGCGCGGGCACCGAGCGACTCGGGATCCCCGCGCACCAGGCGGCGACGCAGCTCCTGGCGGTCTACGAGGGGCTGCAGATCCAGATGCTCGTGCGGCCCTACCTGGACGTGCTGGTCGAGTACGACCGGTCGGTGCGCACCCTGCGGCTCGGGTGGCGGGAGCAGGAGGCCGCGGCCTGGGACCTCGACGAGGTCGCGGTCCGGTAGACGGGCGCGACCGGCGACGGCCTGGAGGCACGTGGCGGGCCCGCCCCGCGCCTCCAGGCCGACGTCGACCCGGCCACGGGACGGTCAGCGACCGGTGCGCGGGGTGCGGTGACGCCGCCAGGCGGCGATCTGCCGCAGCGTGACCTTCGAGCCGTACTGGGCGACCGAGTGGCGGAACAGGTACTCGGCGAACCAGAGCAGGAGCGCCGCGGTGGCGAACACCTCGACGATGCACACCACGGACTCGGTGACGGTGAGCGTCCCGACGGCGTTCCGGACCATCGCGGTGATCGGGGTGAAGGTCGGGAAGTACGTGAAGAACGCCGCGATCGGGGACCCCGGGGTGGTCATCACGAAGAACGCCGCGTACAGGGGGATGATCAGCGCGAAGATCGCCGCGGACTGCAGCGTCGAGGCGTCCTTGATCGACGGGACGGCGGCGCCGACGGCCACGAACAGTCCGGACGCGAGCAGCACCCCGCCGACGAGCAGCAGCGCGCCGACGACCATCTGCCACGGGTCCACGGTCAGGCCGCCGAGCCGCGCGGCGACGAGCGGCAGCCCGACGAGCGCGACCGCGAGACCCGGCACGACGAACACCCCGACCTGCACGAAGCCGACGAGCAGCATCGCGACGACCTTGCCGCGGATCAGGTCACCCGCCGTGACCGTCGTCAGGATCATCTCGGAGATGCGGTTCTCCTTCTCCTCGACGACCACCGTCACCATGCGGGTGGCGAGCAGCACGACGATGCCGAAGAACGCCGCGACGTACAGGAAGGGCGGCACGATCGACAGCCAGCCGGGCGCGACGTGTCCGTCGGACCAGGTGCGGAGGTCGGTGTCGGGGGGTGAGCGCAGGATCGACACCGACTCCGGGTCGTCCACCGACGCGGCGACGCTCCGCTCGAGGACCCGCTCGGCCAGGGTCGAGTAGCCGCCGTTCTCGAAGAGCCCGCGGTCGGCGGCCTCGATGCGGATCGGGGTGCTCGACGGGGTCCTGGGGTAGACGACGAACAGGTCGAGTCGCCCCGCACGGACAGCCGCCTGGTCGGCCTCGGGGTCGGTGGACGGTGAGCCGCCCCACTTCGCCGCGACCGAGCGGTCGACGAGCCCGGAGTGGTCGACGTAGTGGAACGGGGTCTTCGCGGCCGAGGAGCTCGAGCTGACCGAGTCCGCACCGGCGGCCTGGCCGACCCCGACGAGCAGCGACACGACGACCACGACCAGGGGGAGTGCGAGCGTGCCGATCCAGAACGCGGGCTTCTTCACGGCGCGGACGAACTCGAACCGGACGACCGTCCCGAGGCGGCTCACGCGGCTGCTCCTCTTGCGCCGGTGCCGGTGCGGGTCTTCTCGTGCTCGCTCGCGGTGGCCACGTCGTCGTGTCCGGCGTCGTGGCCGTAGACCTGCACGAAGATCTCGTCGAGGGGGATCCGCCGCATCGTGAACCCGGTCACGTGCACCCCGGCGGACACGAGCGCGGCGAGGACGTCCGACCCGTCCGGCACGGCGGCGTCGGTCAGGGCGAGGTACGCCACGTGCCCCTCGTGCCGGACCACCCGGTACAGCGGCGACTCCGGCACGCTGCCGTCGAGCGTCACGTGCGCGACCGCACCGCCGAAGGCGTCCTGCACCTCGGGGATGCTGCCGTACGCGGCGGCGCGCCCGTCCTTGAGCAGGAGGATCCGGTCGCACAACCGCTCGACCTCGTCCATGTGGTGCGTCACGAGCACGACCGTGGCGCCGTCGGCCTTCCGCTCGGCGACCAGGTCGAGGAGCAGCCGGCGGTTGACCGGGTCGAGGCCCTTCGTCGGCTCGTCGAGGATGAGCAGGCGCGGGCGGTCCATGATCGTGATGCCGAGCTGCACCTTCTGCTGTTGCCCACCGCTGAGCTTGTCCACGCGGAGCTTCGCGCGGTCCGCGAGCCCGACGCGCTCCAGGTAGGCGGTGCTCCACGCGGTCGCCTCGGGACGGCGCAGGCCACGGAGCATGCCGAAGTACGTCATCACGTCGATGACGGACTCCTTGCGGTAGAGCCCGCGCTCCTCGGGCAGGTAGCCGATGCCGCCGGTCGCCGGACGGGTCGGACGTCCTCGCCGCGCTCGTGTCCGCCGGGGTGCACGTGACCGGGTTCACGATGCGGCGGATCCCCCTCGACGAGATCTTCGTGCAGGTCTACGGCCACGACGCCGGACACGACGACGTGGCCACCGCGAGCGAGCACGAGAAGACCCGCACCGGCACCGGCGCAAGAGGAGCAGCCGCGTGAGCCGCCTCGGGACGGTCGTCCGGTTCGAGTTCGTCCGCGCCGTGAAGAAGCCCGCGTTCTGGATCGGCACGCTCGCACTCCCCCTGGTCGTGGTCGTCGTGTCGCTGCTCGTCGGGGTCGGCCAGGCCGCCGGTGCGGACTCGGTCAGCTCGAGCTCCTCGGCCGCGAAGACCCCGTTCCACTACGTCGACCACTCCGGGCTCGTCGACCGCTCGGTCGCGGCGAAGTGGGGCGGCTCACCGTCCACCGACCCCGAGGCCGACCAGGCGGCTGTCCGTGCGGGGCGACTCGACCTGTTCGTCGTCTACCCCAGGACCCCGTCGAGCACCCCGATCCGCATCGAGGCCGCCGACCGCGGGCTCTTCGAGAACGGCGGCTACTCGACCCTGGCCGAGCGGGTCCTCGAGCGGAGCGTCGCCGCGTCGGTGGACGACCCGGAGTCGGTGTCGATCCTGCGCTCACCCCCCGACACCGACCTCCGCACCTGGTCCGACGGACACGTCGCGCCCGGCTGGCTGTCGATCGTGCCGCCCTTCCTGTACGTCGCGGCGTTCTTCGGCATCGTCGTGCTGCTCGCCACCCGCATGGTGACGGTGGTCGTCGAGGAGAAGGAGAACCGCATCTCCGAGATGATCCTGACGACGGTCACGGCGGGTGACCTGATCCGCGGCAAGGTCGTCGCGATGCTGCTCGTCGGCTTCGTGCAGGTCGGGGTGTTCGTCGTGCCGGGTCTCGCGGTCGCGCTCGTCGGGCTGCCGCTCGTCGCCGCGCGGCTCGGCGGCCTGACCGTGGACCCGTGGCAGATGGTCGTCGGCGCGCTGCTGCTCGTCGGCGGGGTGCTGCTCGCGTCCGGACTGTTCGTGGCCGTCGGCGCCGCCGTCCCGTCGATCAAGGACGCCTCGACGCTGCAGTCCGCGGCGATCTTCGCGCTGATCATCCCCCTGTACGCGGCGTTCTTCGTGATGACCACCCCGGGGTCCCCGATCGCGGCGTTCTTCACGTACTTCCCGACCTTCACCCCGATCACCGCGATGGTCCGGAACGCCGTCGGGACGCTCACCGTCACCGAGTCCGTGGTGTGCATCGTCGAGGTGTTCGCCACCGCGGCGCTCCTGCTCTGGTTCGCCGAGTACCTGTTCCGCCACTCGGTCGCCCAGTACGGCTCGAAGGTCACGCTGCGGCAGATCGCCGCCTGGCGGCGTCACCGCACCCCGCGCACCGGTCGCTGACCGTCCCGTGGCCGGGTCGACGTCGGCCTGGAGGCGCGGGGCGGGCCCGCCACGTGCCTCCAGGCCGTCGCCGGTCGCGCCCGTCTACCGGACCGCGACCTCGTCGAGGTCCCAGGCCGCGGCCTCCTGCTCCCGCCACCCGAGCCGCAGGGTGCGCACCGACCGGTCGTACTCGACCAGCACGTCCAGGTAGGGCCGCACGAGCATCTGGATCTGCAGCCCCTCGTAGACCGCCAGGAGCTGCGTCGCCGCCTGGTGCGCGGGGATCCCGAGTCGCTCGGTGCCCGCGCGCACGTCGGCCTCGAGGCCATGGGTGAGCTCCTCGACGAACTCCTCGAAGCGCTTGCGGAAGAGCTCCGCGAAGTCCCCGTCGGCAGCCGCGATCGTCAGCACACCAGCCATCAGCCGGACGAGGCCCGGGTCGGCGACGTCCTCGGCCAGCGTCGTCCGGACGTGGTCGACCGTCGTGGCCGGGGTCGTGCGTGCGGTCCCCCGGAGCTGGATCCACCGGTCGTAGGTCACGAGCAGCAGGCGGTCCCACGACGGGAACAGGCGGTCGACGTCCTCCGGCCGGACCCCGCAGGTGTCCGCGACCACGACCGCGTCGACCATCTCGAAGGCGTACAGCCGGTAGGCGCGGATCGCGCCGCGCACGATGCGTTCGGCGAGTGCCTCCTCGTCGACGAGGTGCACGTCGGGGTCCGTCATCCGGACAGTCCACAGGAGACCGCTCGTTCCTGTCACATCCTCGTTCGGGGGGTACCGCGCTGCACGGTCGTCCCGGCCGCCTGGCCGTCCTGCCGGCGGCCCGGCGGCGCCTCAGCCGACGGTGACCGGCGCTGCCGACGGCCGGACGCGCTGGCGCATCCAGACGAAGAAGCCGGTCAGCGTGAAGACTCCGTAGAAGACGTACATCAGGCCGGAGGCGTAGTACCCGGCCGAGAACAGCAGGGGTACACCGACCAGGTCCACGGCGACCCAGATCAGCCAGAACTCGACCCAGCCCTTCGCCATGCCGTACGTCGCCAGCAGTGAGCCGACGAAGATCCACGCGTCGCTCCAGACCGGCTCGTACGAGCCGAGGGCGCGGAACACCGGGGTCAGGAGCGCGGTGCCGCCGACCATCGCCAGGACGAGCAGGCCGCGTGTCCGCCACGAGGCCCAGCGGGGCTCGACGACGGTGACGCTGTCGTCCGCGCGGTGCGTCCAGCGGTACCAGCCGTAGACGCTCACGGCGATGAACATCACCTGGCGGCCGGCCTGCCCGAGCAGGTTGACGGGGTTCGGGGTGTCGAACAGGGCGCCCATGAAGACGGTGAAGAGCAGGGCGTTCCCGACGATGCCGACCGGCCACGCCCAGACCCTGCGGCGCATCCCGCCGAGGGCGCTGAGGAGCCCGAACACGTTGCCGACCACCTCGCGCCAGAGCACGGTCTGGTCGCCGATGACGAGCTGCGCGTCGAACAGCCACCGCACGATGCCCATGGGCCCTCCTCGTTCCGGGACGGTGCAACGGTCGGGGCCAGGCGTGCATTCCGCGGGCGCCGGGCCGGGCTACGCTCGAGGACGTGGTGGACCAGGGCGGCACGGAGGGGGTGCGGCGCACGCGCGAGCTGCTCGACGCCGCGGCCGATCGGCTCCGGGACGCCGGGGTGCGGGACGAGGCCCTCGCCGAGTACGTCGAGCCGCGCGCCGTGCTCGGGATCCGCCGCGACCCGACGATGCGCCCGCTCGGCCGCGTCTGGCGCGTCGGGGCCCTGCTGCTCGGATCGTCCCGAGAGACCACGGGCCGGGTCTGGGCCACCGCCCGCATCACCCGCGTGACCGATCCGGGCCGGACGCAGTTCGTGTCGGTGTCCGCCGAGGTGCGCCGCGCCTACCGGGCCGCCGCGGCGAAGGGACACTTCCACGAGAACGACACCGTCAACCACGGTGCGGTGCCCATCCCCCTCGACGACACGCTGCTCGACGCCGACGGTGTGCTCGCGGTCGTCGACGGCGAGCCGGTCGTCCGGTGGTCGCCCACCGCCGGCACGGTGCCGCTCGAGGGGTACCTGCGCGACCGGGTGTCGCTGCTGGTCGATCCGCCGCGGGGTGCGACCGACTGACGACGCCCGGTCAGCCGCCGTACTGGGCCGTCGCCACGACGTTCGAGCCGGACTCGCGGCACGCGGTGGTGAGGAGCTTCTGCTGGAGCTCCCACTCCGGGCCGTCCTCGATCGCGGGGCCCGCTGCCGGCGCCGGGTGCGCGTCGAGGTACCGCTGGACGGAGTCGATCGCCCGGGTCATGCGCGTGTCCGACGACTGCAGGTGCTCGTACCCGAACCGAGCCGAGCGGACGAGGGCCAGCCGGTCGGACTCGCTGACCTCGCCCACCTGCTGCCCGGCGACCGCGTTCAGGAGGACGGTGCTCAGCGCACTCACGGTCCCGCAGACGTGGGCCGCGGACAGGTCCTGCTGCATCGGGTCGCTCGGTTGCTGCGTCTGCGCCGCGCTCGGCGTCGCCATCGTCTCCGTCGCGGGCGCAGCGCTGTCGGTGGAGCCGACGCTGCAGCCGGACAGCAGTCCCCCGACGAGCAGGACGACCACGGCGGCGAACGGACGGACGGTGTTCGGGTTCCCCATGAGTCGATCCTGTCGGACCGGCGCGACGGGATCGGTCGAGGTGACCGGATCGAGACGTCGTCGATGCACGATCGTGACCCGGCTCGCCGTGCCGCCCGGAGCGCCGCCGCGAACCGAGTTGAGCCGAGCACTACAGGGCGGCCCATTCGTCGAAGGACGGCCCGACGATCTCGACGTCCGGCCCGGGCAGGAGCGCCCCGTCGCGGAACGCCCGCCCGAGCGCCCCCGGGATCCGCATCGGCACGACGTGCCGCGCGAGGGCGGGGAGCGCCTCGGTCATCGCCCGGAGCGTCGTGACCTGCGGGCCGGCGACCTCGAAGCGCGATCCTCGGCGCGTCCCCGTGACGACCTCGCCCACGACACCGGCGACCGAGTCCAGCGCGACCGGAGCCACCGCCATCCCGGGAACGAGGGCCATCCGCCCGAGCCGGAACCGCTCGGCGTTCTGCGCCGCGAACTCGTGCCACTGCGTCGAGCGCACGACGGTCAGCGCTGCCCCCGTCGCCGCGGCGGCCCGCTCCTGCGCCGCCTTCCCGGCGAAGTAGCCGTACCCCTGCACCTCCGACCGCTCGCACCCGACGATCGAGAGCAGGACGTGTCGTGCGCCGACTGCTGCCGCGGCGGACCCGATCGCGGTCGTCGACCGGACGAAGAATCCGGTCGCTCGTCTGCGGCTCGTCGTGAACCGCCCCGTGGCCTCGACCACGACGTCTGCGCCCTGGAGCGCGGCTGCCACGTCGTCGCGCAGGACGTCGAGGCCGGTCCGGCGGGATGACACCTGCACCGTCCATCCGCGCGCTGCGATCGCCGCCCCGATGGCTCGACCCGATGCTCCTCCGCCGACGACGACTGCGCGCACGACACCCTCCCGATCGTTCCTCTACAGATGTAGAGAACAGTACGATGTCGGAGCGGGGAAGGAAACCCATGGGACGACGCGAGGACCTCGCCGACGCGGCGGTCCGCCTCGTCGCGCGCAGCGGCGCACGGTCGCTCACGCATCGCGGCGTCGACGCCGAGGCCGGCGTCCCGCCCGGGTCGACGACGTACTACGCCTCCACCCGCCGTGCCCTGGTCGCGCTCGTCGCGGCACGGATCACCGAGCAGCTGGCCTCGGACGTCGCCGGGCTCCGACTCCCGGAGGCCCCGGACGACATGACGGTCGTGACCGTCGCCACCGGGTTCCTCGACACGCTCGCCGCCCGAAATGATGCGCAGGCCGCCCGGCTCGCACTCCTCGTCGAGCTGCGCGACGACGCCGAGCTCCGTGCACCCCTGACCGGGGCGGATCCGGTGCGCGACGAGCTCGTCCGCGCAGCTCGGACCCTGCTCGACGGCATCGGCGTGGTCGATCCGGATGCGGCCGCACCGGACCTGGTCGGGATTGTCGACGCCCTGCTGCTCTACCGCATCGGTGCGGTCGGCCCGGTCGACCCCACCGCGGTGCTCACGGCCTACGTCACCGGGCTCCCGCGCCGCTGACGCCCACCACGCTCACCCAGCGAGGAGGTCGACCACCGCTGCTCGCACCATCGCACTGCGGCCGTCGTCGAGCGCGCCGCGGCTGACGGACCACAGGGCCGACTCGACCAGCCGTGCCGTGCACCAGGCGGCGATCCGGTCGGCGGGCTCGCCGGTCGTGTCCGCGAGGACGGCGACCCGATGCCGCACGGCGTGCAGGGGATCCTCCGCGCGGAACGGGTCGTCGACCTGCACGAGCAGCGGGCACAGGTCGTAGGCGGGGTCGCCGACCATCGGCTTCGGGTCGATGACGAGCCATGGCTCCCGCCCCGCCGCGAGCACGTTGCCGGGGTTCGCGTCGCCGTGCACGACCACCGACGGCACGGCACCGCTCGGCAGCGTGCGGAGCAGGTCTGCGCCGCGGCGCACGAGTTCCGGGTCGAAGGGCGGCGTGAGCTCACGCATCCGGTCCTCGGCGAGCGACGCCCACCCGGTGGCGACGTCGGTGACGGACACGAAGGTGTCCTCGTCGGGGACCCCGGCGGCCCAGAGCCGGGTGAGCAGACCGCCGGCGGTGCGCAGGCGGTGTTCGACCGACAAGCCGTCGCGCTCCCCGAGCCGGGTGCCGGGGTCGCAGTGCTCGAGCAGCAGCACGAAGGGATCGTCCGGGTCGACGTCGAGCAGGCGGACCGCTCCGGCTCCGTCCCACCAGGCGAGTGCCGCGGCTTCGTGCTCGGCCTCGCGGTGCGGCAGGGACAGCTTGAGGACGGCATCGCCGCCGTCGGGCAATCGCACGGGCACGACGTGCGAGACGCTCCCGCCGGCGTACGGCTCGCCGGGACGCAGGTCCCAGCGCTCGACCGCTCGTGCGAGCCTGCGCGGGACGGACGCACGCCAGTCCTGCTCGGTCGGCCACATGCGCGCATGGTACCCACCGCCGGACCGTGAGCGACCGGGCGGGCGCACCCCGCGCCTCCTGTCCGGCCCCCGAACGGGGTACGTCCTTGTCCGCCGCAGCACCGACTGCCGCGGCGTCCGGGCGGGTCTACCGTCTGTTGCGGGCGGCAACGGGGCCGCTCGAAGACGAATCGAGCATCATGCAACGACGGATGAGCACGCTCCTCGCGACGATCACGGCGGTCGGCCTGGTCGGCGCCCTGGCGCCGGCCCTGCAGGCGCAGGCCGCTGTCCCGACCAGCGACGTCCCAGACTTCGGGGGCAACGTCAAGGTCTACGACCAGTCCACTCCCGCGTCGACGATCCAGGCCGACGTCGACGCGGCCTTCAACGCGCAGCTCCGCAGCAGCACGGCACAGTTCGGCTCGCAGCGGTACGCCTTCCTGTTCAAGCCCGGCAGCTACGGGCGGGTCTGGGCGAACCTGGGCTTCTACACCTCGGTGGCCGGTCTCGGGAAGAACCCCGACGACGTGACGATCTCCGGCGCGCTCAACGTCGACTCCGGTTGGAACGCCGGCGACGAGAAGAACGCCACACAGAACTTCTGGCGGTCGGCGGAGAACCTCTCCGTGGTGCCCGAGGGCGGGACCGACCGGTGGGCGGTGTCGCAGGCCGCTCCGATGCGGCGGGTGCACATCAAGGGCAACCTGACCATGGGGCCGTCGAACCAGGACGGCGGGCAGGGGTACTCGTCGGGCGGCTACATCGCCGACTCGAAGGTCGACGGCACCGTCACGAGCGGGTCGCAGCAGCAGTGGTACACGCGGAACTCGACACTCGGCAGCTGGCAGGGCGGCAACTGGAACATGGTGTTCTCGGGGGTGCAGGGCGCGCCGGCGAACGACTTCTCGAAGAGCTACACCACCCTGTCGAGCACCCCGGTCACGCGGGAGAAGCCGTACCTGTACGTCGACTCGTCGAACAAGTACCACGTGTTCGTCCCGTCGCTGCGGACGAACTCCGCCGGGGTGACGTGGCCGAACACGCCGGGGACGGACATCCCGATGCGCAACTTCTACGTCGCGCACCCCGGTGACAGCGCGGCGACGATCAACACCGCGCTGGCGCAGGGGCTGAACCTGTTCTTCACCCCGGGCACGTACCAGTTGAACGCCGCGCTGAACGTCACCCGTCCGGACACCGTCGTCACGGGCATCGGGTTCCCGACGCTCGTGCCGACCGCCGGCAACGCGGTGCTCACCACCGCTGACGTCTCCGGCGTGAACGTGTCGAACCTGGTCGTCGACGCAGGCACACAGAACAGCGCGCAGCTCGTCCGACTCGGCACCAGCGGCTCGCACGTCGACCATGCCTCGGACCCGCAGAGCATCCAGGACGTGTTCTTCCGCGTCGGGTCGAGCATCCAGGGCAAGGCGTCGACGACGCTGCAGGTCGACGCCGACGACACGCTCGTCGACCACATCTGGGCGTGGCGGGCCGACCACGGCGGCGCCGCGACGGGCTGGAACGTCAACACCGGCGCGACGGGCGTCGAGGTGAACGGGGACGACGTGCTCGCCACCGGGCTGTTCGTCGAGCACTACCAGAAGTACGAGGTGCTCTGGAACGGCAACCGCGGTCGGACGATCTTCTTCCAGAACGAGATGCCGTACGACGTGCCGGACAACGCCTCGTGGCAGAGCCCGACCGGTGCCGGGTACGCGGCGTACAAGGTCGCGTCCGGTGTGACGAACCACGAGATCTGGGGCGGCGGCGTGTACTGCTTCTTCAACACGAACCCATCCGTGCACGCCGACCGGGCGTTCGAGACCCCGACGGGCTCGGGCATCCGGGCGCACGGGCTCGTGACGGTGTCGCTCGGGGACACGGGCACGATCTCGAGCGTCATCAACGGCGTCGGCGGGGCGGTTCCGACGCCGGTGGGCAACACGGCGCCGAACCGGCTCGCGTCCTACAACTGAGCGGGCCATCCGACCGACCGGGGCCGTCGACGACACCGGTCGCCGGCAGCCCCGGTCGCCGGCAGCCCCGGTCGCGGGCAACGCCCGGCGGTCGGGGCACACGCGCCGTCAGGCGGTCGTCACGCACCGCCGGTAGCGTCCGGGCATGGAACCCGAGCGCCGCAGCACCGAAGCCGGCAGCACCGTCCGCACCAGGCTCGTCCTCCCCGGGCAGTACGGGCCGCTGTTCGACGACGGCGGTCCGGTGCTCGTCGTCGAGGCCCGCGAGTTCTTCGACGCGCGGCCGATGCACCGCGCGAAGGCGCACCTGTGGCTGAGCGCCCTGCGCCACCGCGTCCGGGAGCTCGGCGACCGCGCCGAGCACGTGCAGGTCGACCGGCTGAAGGACGCCCTCGTCGGTCGCGACGACCTCGAGGTGGTCGACCCGCCGTCCCGGACCCTCCGCGCGCAGGTCCGGCACTGGGGCAAGGGCACCGAGATCCTGCCGAGCCGCGGGTTCATCACCGACGAGGCCGAGTTCGCCGAGTGGGCAGCGCAGGGCACCGGCCGGTTCCGCATGGAGACCCACTACGAGCGGGTCCGCCGCCGCGAGGGCTGGCTGATGCGCTCGGAGAAGCCGAACGGCGGGAAGTTCAGCCTGGACGACCAGAACCGCGAGCCGCCACCGAAGGGGGCGACGACGCTCGGGCTGCCCGAACCGTGGTGGCCGACCGAGGACGAGATCGACGACGAGGTCCGTCGCGACCTGGACCGGTGGGAGCGCGACGGCACCGTGCGCTTCGTCGGCAGGGACGACACCCGGCGCTTCGCGGTCACGGCGGACGAGGCCCGGCAGGCGCTCGACGACTTCGTCCAGGTGCGCCTGGGCGACTTCGGCCCGTTCGAGGACGCCACGCTGACGAACGACTGGACGATGGCGCACTCGCTCCTCAGCGTGCCGATGAACCTCGGCGTGCTCGACCCGTTCGAGGTCGTCGAGGCCGCACTCGCCGCACACCGCGACCACGACGCCCCGCTCGCCAGCGTCGAGGGGTTCGTGCGCCAGGTCGCCGGGTGGCGCGACTACGTCTGGCACCTCTACTGGTGGTTCGGCGACGACTACGGCGCCGAGGAGAACGCCCTCGACGCGCACGAGCACCTCCCCCGCTGGTGGCGGGAGCTCGACGCGTCGGAGATCGACGCGGTCTGCCTGAGCACCGCGATCGAGGGCCTGCACGACCACGGCTGGCTGCACCACATCCAGCGCCTGATGGTCCTCGGCAACTGGGCGCTCCAGCGCGGGTACGACCCGGTGCACCTGACCGAGTGGTTCACGGACGTCTTCGTCGACGGCACCGACTGGGTGATGCCGGCGAACATCATCGGGATGTCGCAGCACGCCGACGGCGGCATGGTCGCGACGAAGCCCTACGCGTCGGGCGGCCGCTACATCGACCGGATGTCGGACCACTGCGGTGGCTGCCGGTACGACCCGACGAAACGGGTCGGCGAGGACGCCTGCCCCTTCACCGCGGGGTACTGGGCGTTCCTGTCGCGGACGGAACCCGCTCTCCGCAACAACAACCGGATGGCGCGTCCGCTCCAGCAGATGCGGAAGCTGGCGGACCTCGACCAGGTGGTGGCCCAGGAGGCGCGGCGCACCATCCCGTGAGGGTCACGGTCCCAGCGTGGCCACACACCGGACGGGAGGCGCGTGGCGGGCCCGCCCCGTGCCTCCCGTCCGGTCCGGACCCGGCCCCGTCGTCGACGGAGCAGACGACGTCGGGTCCGGTGCTGCCACCCGACGGTTCCTGCTCCACCGACAGAGGGAGGCGGCCGCGCGAGCGGCGCCGGTAGGGTCGGGAACGTGAGCAACGAGGCATTCGACGACCGCTACGAGCTGCGCGAGTTCGCGCCGGGCACGGACGAGCAGGGGGCGCCGGACGCCGCGACCGACGCGTGGATGCACGCCGTCGGCCTCGGCTTCCACGAACCGCACCCGAACGCCGAGGTCGCCGCGCTGATGGCCCAGGCGTTCGTCGCCGACCGCGAGACCTGGCTGGGCGTGCACGTCCGTCGTCCGCTCCCGGGGTCCGTCGACGAGACCTGGCCGGCCGGCACCTTCGCGTGGTTCCCGAAGTCCCTGAGCTGGGGCGACGGCCGGACCGTCGAGACCCAGGCGATCTCCGCCGTGACCGTCCGGCCGACCGAACGCCGACGCGGCATCCTGCGCCGGATGATGACGCACTCGCTCGAGCGTGGCGTCGCCGAGGGCTACGCGGTGGCCTCGCTGACCGCGTCCGAGGGCACCATCTACCGGCGTTTCGGGTTCGGCTGCGCGATCCGCGAGCGGGCCGTCCGCGTCCGTCGCGCCCGGGCGCTGCCGTTCCTCGCGCCGACGACCGGCACCGTGACCGTCGTCACGCCCGAGTGGCTCGCGGACGGCACCGCCCGCGCCGTGTTCGACCGGTTCGACGCGCGCACGCCGGGCTCCATGCAGCGGAACACGAACACCTGGCCGATCGTCACCGGGCTGCGGAACGGCGACGGCGAGCCGGCGAAGGACGTCCGCGCCGCCGTGCACCGCCCGGACGGCGCCACCGACGAGGACGCCGTCGACGGCTACGTGACCTGGCGCGTCAAGGAGGGCTCCGGCTGCGACCAGGACACCGTGCTCGAGGTCGTCGACCTGGTCTACGCGACCGACGAGGCGTACCTGTCGCTGTGGGAGTTCCTGCTCTCGATCGACCTGAACGACGTGGTGTCGTACAAGCGCTCGCGCCTCGACGACCCGATCGTCGCCGCGCTCGGGGACAACCGGGCGTACGACGTCGACCACGAGGAGGACCACGTCTGGCTGCGGGTGCTCGACGTGCCCGCGGTGCTGGCCTCGCGGCCGTACGCGGTCGACGGGTCGATCGTGCTCGCCGTCTCCGACGCGATGGGCTTCGCGGCGGGCACCTACCGGCTGGAGGTCGTCGACGGCCGGGGCACCGTGACCCGCACGGCCGCGGACGACTCCGGCGAGGCCGACGTCCGGCTCGACGTGGCCGACCTCGGCGCGCTGCTGATCGGCTCGGTGTCCCCGGTGACGCTCGCGGCCGCGGGGCTCGTGCGGGCGACGGACCCGGCGGCGCCGGCGCTCCTGCGCGCGATGCTGACCCCGGCGCGGGCGCCGCACGGCATCACGTACTTCTAGGGGCGCGGCGGGGCGGCGCCCAGTCCGCGACGCCGAACGCGACGCCGTCCGCGACGCCGTCCGCAAGACGCAACGTGGGCGGGTTCTCGCAGCGACATACCGCTGCGAGAACCCGCCCATGTTGCGTTTCGCAAGAGGGATGCGGCGCGGCGAGACAGGACGGGGACGGGCGCAGCCCTACGCCCGGCGTCGCACCCGGGGGTCGACGAACGCGTAGACCACGTCGACGACCAGGTTCGCCGTGACGATCAGCAGCGCCGAGAACACCGTGAAGCCGACGACGACCTGCAGGTCGAGCGTGTGCACGGCGTCGATCAGGAGCGCGCCGAGCCCCTGCATCGAGAACACCTTCTCGGTGATGACCGCACCGCCGAGCAGCGACCCGAGGTCGAGCCCGAACAGGGTCACCACGGGCAGGATCGCCGTGCGCAGGCCGTGCCGGACGACGACCTGGCGCTCGCGCAGACCCTTCGCACGGGCGGTCCGGACGAAGTCCTGCGACATCGACTCGAGCATCTCGCCCCGGGTCAGCCTGGCGTAGATCGCCGCGCTGATGAACGCGAGCACGCACCACGGCAGCACGAGGTGCGTGACCCACCCGACCGGGTCCTCGGCGAAGGGCACGTACCCGCTCGTCGGCAGCCATCCGAGGGTGAAGCCGAAGAGCAGGATCGCGAGCAGCCCGATGAGGTACGCGGGCGAGGACACCCCGGCGACCGCGACGGTCATCACCGCACGGTCGGCGATCGTCCCGCGGCGGAGCGCCGAGACGGTCCCGCCGGCGACCCCGGCGACGAGCCAGAGCACCGCGGCACCGATCGCGATCGACGCGGTGACGGGCAGGCGCGACGTGATGAGGTTCGTCACCGAGTCGTGCAGCTGGAACGAGTACCCGAAGCACGGCGCCGCGCACGAGATCGTCGAGGCGCCGGAGCCGAACGTGCGGCCCGTGAAGATGCCGCCGAGGTACGCCGCGAACTGCGCGAACCACGGCTTGTCGGTGCCGAGGAACGCCTGCACGTCGGCCAGGCGCTCGGGCGTGCACGGCTTGTCGCAGATCGCCCGCGCGGGGTTCGTCGGCAGCAGCATGAAGAGCGCGTACGTGATCGCCGCGACGACGAGCAGCACGACGACCGCACCGAGGATCCGGACGGCCAGGAACCGGGCGGCGTTCACCGGGCACCCCCTCGCGGGTCGAGGGCGTCGCGCAGGGCGTCACCGAGCACGTTGAAGGCCAACGTGATGAGGAACAGTGCGGCTCCGGGGAAGACGAGGTACATCGGGTCGGTCTGCACCCAGCCGATCGCGTCACCGATGCTCCGGCCCCACGAGGGCGTCGGCGGCGTGACCCCGACGGCGAGGAACGACAGCGCGGCCTCGGCACCGATCATCGACGGGATCGAGATCGTGGCGTAGACGGTGATCGTGGCGGCGAGGTTCGGCAGCAGCTGCGTCCGGATGACGTGCCAGCGCCCGGCGCCCATCGCGGTGGACGCCACGACGTAGTTCCGGGTGACGAGCGAGAGCGTCTGTCCCCGCACGACGCGGGCGACGGCGGGCCAGCCGAAGAACCCGATCGCGAGCACCACGAGGAGCGGCTTCGGGAACGAGGTCGGCACGACCGCGGTCAGCGCGATCATGAACACGAGCGACGGGAACCCGAAGATGACGTCCACCACGCGGGACAGCACCCGGTCGTACCAACCGCCGAGGAACCCCGTGGTCACGCCGACGAGCACGCCGATCACGATCGACATCGCGGTCGCGGCGAGCCCGATGCCGAGCGACGTCCGCGCGCCGTAGGTGACGATCGCGAAGAGGTCGCGGCCGGTCAGCGGCTCGACACCGAACCAGTGCTCGCCGCTCACCCCGCCGAGGGCACCGCGGGGTGCGCCGAAGTCGTTCAGCGCGTCGACGTGGTACGCGTAGGGGTCCTGGCCGCTGACGAGCGCGATGAGCGGCGCCGCCAGGGCGACGACGACGAACACCACGATGACGACCGCTGCGCCGACGGCCCACCGGTCGCGCCGGACGCGGCGGACGACGGCGCGGAACCCGGTCGAGCGTCCGGCGGCCGCAGAGACCGGGCTGTCGACGACGTTCGCGGTCACGGTGCTGCTCCTTCCCACGCACGCCAGGCCTGCCGGCGCTCGGCCTGCCGCACCGGGTCGGCGACCGGCGCCGCCGCGAGCAGCATGCGCGTGTAGTCCTGCTGCGGGTCGTCGAGGACCCGGTCGGTGGTGCCCCGCTCGACGATCCGGCCCTCGTGCAGCACGACGACGTCGTCCGCGAGCTGCCGGACGACCGCGAGGTCGTGGCTGACGAGCAGCATGCCGAACCCGAACTCCTGCTGCAGCCGCGCGAGCAGGTCGAGCACGGCCGCCTGCACGGTGACGTCGAGGGCACTGGTCGGCTCGTCGGCGATCACGAGGGCCGGGCGCAGGGCGAGCGCGCGCGCGACGGCGACGCGCTGCCGCTGCCCGCCCGACAGCTGGTGCGGGAAGCGCTCGGCCCACGTCGGGTCGAGCTGCACGGCCGCGAGCAGTTCGCCCACCCGCGCGGCACGGTCGGCGGCGGAGCCGGCCCCGTGCACGAGGAGGGGCTCCGCGATGCTCCACCCGATGGTCTGCCGCGGGTTGAGCGAGGACGCCGGGTCCTGGAACACGATGCCGACCCGGCTGCGGAGGTCGCGGAGCCGACGCCCCCGCGCGGTGCGCAGGTCGGCGCCCTCGACCGCGACGCTGCCGTGCACGACGGGGACGAGCCCCGCGAGCGCACGACCGATGGTCGACTTCCCGGAGCCGGACTCACCCACGAGCCCGAGCGTCCGCCCGGCGTGGAGCTCCAGGTCGATCCCGGAGACGGTCGGGTCGCCGCGGCGCGCGTAGCGCACCGCCACGTCGCGCAGCTGCGCGACCACCCCCTCCGGACGGGAGGCACGGGTCGTGTCCGTCCCGTCGCCAGCGTTCGCGAGACTCGCGCTCGGCGACGTGTCTCGCGGTCCGGAGCCCGAGACTTGTCGCTCAGGCCGAGACTCGGCCACTGCGCCTGTCGCAGCCGACGGGGCGGACGCGCCACGGGCCTCCCGGCCGGGGTCCGACTCGAGGGCCGGGACCGCGTCGAGGAGCTGCCGCGTGTACGCGGCGGCGGGGTGGGCGAAGACCTCCGTGACCGTGCCCGTCTCGACGGGGTCGCCCCGGCGCATGACGAGCACCTCGTCCGCGACGTCCGCGACCACGCCCATGTCGTGCGTGATGAGCAGGACGGCGAGCGAGCGCTCCCGGCCGAGCGTGCGGAGCAGGTCGAGGATGCCCGCCTGCACCGTGACGTCGAGCGCGGTCGTCGGCTCGTCGGCGATGAGCGCGACCGGGTCGCCCGCGAGCGCCATCGCGATCATCGCGCGCTGCAGCTGCCCGCCCGAGAGCTCGTGCGGGTACGCCTTCCGGATCCGCCGCGGATCACGGAGCCCGGCTGACCGGAGCAGCTCGTCGACCCGGGCCGAGACGCCCGCGCGGTCGAGGTCGGTCGGGTGCGCCCGGACGGCCTCGGCGATCTGTGTGCCGATCGACAGCACCGGCGTGAACGAGTTCATCGGTTCCTGGAACACCACGCCGATGCCGGCACCGCGGACCGCCCGGAGCCGCTCCGCCGACGCACCGACGAGCTCGTCGCCGCGGAAGCGGACGCTGCCGGTCACCCGTGCCTCGGGCGGGAGCAGCCCGAGCACGCTCATCGCGCTCACGGACTTGCCCGACCCGGACTCGCCGACGAGCGCGAGGACCCGGCCGGGCGTCAGCGTGAAGGAGACGTCACGGACGACGGGCTCCGCGTCGCCGAACGCGACGCGGAGCCCCTCGACCTCGAGCAGCGGTGCACTCACTTGGCGAGCGAGACCTTGAGGTAGTTCGGGTACGCCGGGAAGTCCGCGATGCGGAAGTTCTCGACGTTGGAGCCGGCCAAGAAGGACTGCTTCGCGTAGATCAGCGGGACGACGGGGGCGTCCGCCATGATCTTCTGGTCGGCCTCGGCCCACAGCTTCTGGGCGTCGGACTGGTCGATCGTGCCGGTGGCCTTCACGATGAGCGCGTCGACCTCGGGGTTCGAGTACTTCGAGACGTTGTAGCCGCCCCCGCCGATCTGCGACGAGTCGTACAGCGGCTGCAGGTTCGCGTTCGCGCTCGGGAAGTCCGGCTGCCAGCTCGACAGGGAGAGGTCGAAGTCGGTGCCGTTCGTGGTCGCCTGCGTGAAGGAGTCGTAGTCGAGCGGCTTCAGCGTCACCTGGATCCCGGCGCGCTTGAGCCCGGCCTGCAGTGCCTGCGCCTGGGCGAGGTACGTCGGGTCGTTCTGCGACACGAGGGTGAGCTTCAGGTCCTCGGCGCCGGCCTCCTTGAGGAGCTCCTTCGCCTTGTCGACGTCACCCGTGGCGCTCGTCTTGTACAGGTCGTAGTCCTTGCGGCCGGCGATGCCCGGCGTGATGAGCGTCGAGGCGTACTCGCCCGCGAGCGCGCCACCCGCGGCGATCCGGAACGACTTGCGGTCCACTGCGTACTGCAGCGCCTGGCGCACCTTGAGGTCCTGGAGCTTGCCGCGCTGCGTGTTGATCGCCATGTAGGTGATCGGGCCGGCCTTGCTCGTCGCGAGGCGGTCCTGGGCGGACGGGTTCGCGCGGACCTGGTTGAGTTCGGCGGCGCCGAGGTAGATCGCGCCGAACGAGTCCTTCGCGTCGCCGTTGTCGGCGATCAGGCTCTGCGTGGTGGTCGAGGCGTCCTGCGACTCCTTGAACACGATCTTCGACGGCCCCGCGGTGCGGATGCTGTCGGTCTTCGCGCTCCACTCCTTGTTGCGGACGAGCGTGACCTGCGAGCCCTGCGTGTTCGACTCGATCTGGTACGGGCCGGACGACACGGGCTTCGCGTCGTAGGCGCCGGTGTCCTTGCCGTCGCCCTCGGGGACCGGGGCGAACGCCGGCATCGACGCGAGCCACGGCCAGTCGCCGTACGCGCTGTCGAGCTTGAAGACGATGGTCTTGTCGTCCGGGGTCTCGATGCTGTCGAGGGTCTTGCCCTCGAACGGACCCTGGTACTGGCTGCCGCCGACCAGGAGCGACTTGTGGTAGCTCAGGCCACCGGTCAGGTTCGGCGCGAACGAGCGCTCGATCCCCCACTTGATGTCCTTGGTGGTGATCGGGGTGCCGTCCTGGAACTTCAGGCCGTCCTTGAGCGTGTACGTCCAGGTCTTGCCGCCGTCGCTCGACTCACCGGTCGTGGTGGCGAGGTCCGGGACGACCTTCGCGGTCTTGCCCGGCTCGACGTCCCACGTGGTGAGGCGGCGTGCGACGAGGCCCATCGACGTGATGCCGAGGCTCTGGCTCGTGGCCGGGTCGAAGTGCAGCGCGGTCTGCGGCGTGAGGATGCTCAGCGTGCCGCCCTTGGTGGTGCCGGACGATGCGTCGTCCGATGCCCCGCCACCCGAGCAGCCGGTCAGCACGAGGGCTGCGGCGGCGGCGACGGCCGCGGTGATGGTCAAGCGCTTGGGGCGGTGCATGGCGTCCTGCTCCTCGTCGGGGCG
>NZ_CP054593.1:1103510-1164301 GCF_013347165.1 Curtobacterium sp. Csp2 | reverse complement strand
TCACCGAGCCCGCTGGCCTGCTCACCCAGACCGCTCGCCTGCTCGCCGAGCCCCGACACCTGCTCCCCGAGGCCACCGGCCTGCTCACCGAGCCCGACGAGGAACTCCTCGCCACCCGCGGCGATGCCTTCGAAGTCCACCCCGTGGTCCGCGGCACCGGCGAGCACCGGCCCCGCCGCGGCGCTCAGCACCGCGCCACCGGCGACCGCGACCGCGAGGCCGCCGACCGCCATCGCACCGGCACCGACCGCGGCGCCGCCCGCGAACGACCCACCACGGCCGCCGAGCGCCCGCCCGAGCAGGCCGGGTCGGGACATCTCGGCCCGGGTCGCCGCGCGGGCCATCCCGCCGGCGGAGTCGTCGCGCAGGTGCTCGTGCGGCGGGAGTTCGGAGTTCAGCCGGTCCCGGACCTGCTGGCGCTGCTCGGGCGTGAGCCGCGCGAAGGCGTCGTGGTGGACCTGCTCGAGGCGCTCCGGCGGGGCCGTGCGGAGCAGGTAGTCGTACTTGGCCAAGGCGACCGCGTCCGGGTCGGCTTGCCCGCGCTGTTGCGGCTGGCCGCCCTGCTGCTGGTCGTGCTGCTGCCGGCCGTACTGCTGCTGGCTCTGGTACCCGTACTGCTGAGGCGCCGGCTGCTGCGGCTGCGGCTGCTGCGGTCGCTGCCGGTCGTCGCCCGTCAGCTTGTCCGCCGCCGTGCGGACGATGTCCCGCCAGTCGGTCCCGCCCGACGACTGTCGGTTCGCGGCGTCCGGGCTCCCCTGCCCGCGCTGCTTCTGCATCTGCTTGTCGATGACCTTCGAGGCCATGCCGAGGATCCGGTTGAGGTTCGCCATGACCCAACCTTTGTGATCACACATGTGAGCACTCAGCGATGCGCCCGTGCGGCGCCCGACCAACGCCTGCGCATCTGCTGGGCCGGTCGCACGACGGCCTCGGGATCCCGTCGTTCCGGCCCATCGCAGCCGACATGGGAGGCCGGATCGCGCATCGGCAGTCGGAACGGACGACGCACCATGCGCAGATCGACCTCCCACGCGCGGTTCGGCCTCCCACGCGCGGATCGGCTCCCCGCCCGCGTCAGGCCAGCAGCCGCGCCAAGTACGCGTTGCGGAACCGTCCGGTCGGGTCGAGGTCCCGCGCGAGCGCCGCGAAGTCGTCGAGCCGCGGGTACGCCTCGTGCAGTCGCTCGACACCCGCCGCGGACACCTTGCCCCAGTGCGGCCGCGGGTCGAAGGGCGCGAGGACGTCCTCGATCCGCGCGACGGCCGCTGCCACGGCCTCGGCGTCCCGCCGGAACGTGAAGTGAAGGCCGACCGACTGGCGTCCGGACGACGGCGCGAGCCATGCGGTGTCGGCGGCGATCGTCCGGACCTCGGCCGCGATGAGCAGCGGCGCGAACACGGGATCGAGCGGACGCAGGGCCTCGAGGGCGGCGACCGCGTGCGACGCGGGGATCAGGTACTCGGCCTGGATCTCGGCGCCGGTGGACGGCGTGAACGTCGACCGGAAGTGCGGCAGCCGCTCGGACCAGGGTCCCGGGACGCCGCCCTGCTCGGTGACGCCCGCGGTGTCGTTCTCGCCCGGGTGCACGGGGCCGTCGGCCGGCCGGGCGCCGAGCGCGACGAGGTCGACCGTCGGGGCCGGCTCGTCGGTCCGGCGCTTCGTCCAGACCTGGCGGGCACCGCGGTCGTCGAACGAGGTGAACAGCGACACCGAGTACGCGTCCGACACCACCGCGTCGAAGTGCTCGAGCACGGCGTCCCACGGCAGGTCGAGGTGCACCGTCGTGGCGACCTGGAACGTCGGCTCGATCGCGAGCTCGACCGCCGTCACGACCCCGAGCGCGCCGAGCGCCACCCGATGGGCGTCGAGGGCGTCGTCCGGCGTCGACGCGTCCACCCACGCGACGTCGCCGGAGGCGCGCACGACCTCCAGGCCGACCACCGCATGCGCGAGGGACGGGTTGCGCACGCCGGAACCGTGCGTGCCGGTGGCGACCGCCCCAGCCACGGAGATGTGCGGCAGGGAGGCGAGGTTCGCGAGGGCCCAGCCACGAGCCTCCAGGCCGGCCGCGACCGCGGCGTGCGTCATGCCGGCGGCGACCCGGACGACCCGGCGGTCGGCGTCGACGTCGAGCACGGGCGGCAGCCCGGTGAGCGTCACCTGCACCGCGTCCGTGTCGGCGATCCGGTTGAAGGAGTGCGTGGAGCCGAGCGCCGTCAGGCGCGGCGTGGCCGCGACGACGCGGCGGACCTCGTCGACGGAGGTCGGCGAGAGCAGGTCGGACGCCCCGTAGGTGACGTTCCCGGCCCAGTTCGTGCGCGTCGTCGCAGCCACGGTCACGGTCCTAGAACCCCCGGTCGAGACGGTGCCACGCCTGCTGCAGGCGCAGCTCGTCGCGGAAGCCGCGGGCCGTGGTGTGCTCGTCGATGACCAGGAACTCGGTGCCGACCATCGTCGCGAGGTCCTCGACGACCTGCAGGCCGACGGCCGTCGTCATGACGGTGTGGTGCGCGGCGCCGGCGGTGAGCCAGGCCTCCGCTGCGACCGGGAACGACGGGCGCGGCTCCCACACGGCACGGCCCACGGGGAGCTTCGGCAGCGCCTCGGTCGGCGGCACCACGTCGACGACGTTCGCGGTGAGGCGGAAGCCGTCGCGGGTGTCGGAGAGCGCGACCACGACGGCCTCACCCGCGTCGGCGGTGAAGACCAGGCGGACCGGGTCGTCCTTGCCGCCGATGCCGAGCGGGTGGATCTCGAGCGTCGGCTTCGAGGTGGTGAGGGTCGGCGAGACCTCGAGCATGTGCGCGCCGAGGATCTTCTCCGCCCCCGGGGTGAGGTCGTACGTGTAGTCCTCCATCAGCGAGGCACCACCGGGCAGCCCCGCACCGGCGACGTTCATCGCGCGGACGAGGACGGCGGTCTTCCAGTCGCCCTCGGCGCCGAAGCCGTACCCGTCGGCCATCAGCCGCTGGACGGCCAGGCCGGGCAGCTGCTTGAGCGTGCCGAGGTCCTCGAAGTTGGTGGTGAACGCGGCGGAGCCGTTCTGCTCGAGCAGGGCACGGAGGCCGAGCTCGATCGCGGCACCGTCGCGGAGCGCGTCGTGGCGGTCGCCGCCGTTCCGCAGCTCCGGGACCACGTCGTAGTCACGCTCGTACGTCGCGACGAGTGCGTCGACCGCCGCGGTGTCGGCCTCCGCTTCCGCGACGGCCGCCGCGAGCTCGTTGACGGCCCAGGTGTTCACCTGCACGCCGAGCTCGATCTCCGCCTCGGTCTTGTCGCCCTCGGTGACGGCGACGTAGCGCATGTTGTCGCCGAAGCGGGTCAGCTTGAGCTCCCGCACGGCCGCGGCACCGGCTGCCGCGCGCGTCCAGTTCGCGACCCGCGAGACCACCCGGGGGTCGGACACGTGTCCGACCGCGGTCGCGTGCCGGACGCCCAGGCGCGCCAGGGCGTACCCGAACTCGCGGTCGCCGTGCGCGGCCTGGTTGAGGTTCATGAAGTCGAAGTCGATGTCGCCCCACGGCAGCGCGACGTTCGCCTGCGTGTGCAGGTGCAGCAGCGGCTTCGTCAGTGCCTGCAGGCCGCCGATCCACATCTTCGCCGGGCTGAACGTGTGCATCCACGTCGTGACGCCGATGACCTTGTCGTCCGCGCTCGCCTCGATGAGGGCGCGGCGGATGCCGTCGGCGTCCTTGAGGACGGGCTTCCAGACGAGGTTGACCGGGAGCGCGCTCTCGAGCTGCGCGTGCACGGCGCGGCTCTGCTCCTCGACCTGGCGGAGGGTCTCCTCGCCGTACAGGCCCTGCGACCCGGTGAGGAACCAGACCTCGTAGCTGTCGAGGGTGGCCTGGGGGTTCACCTGCGTCATCGCATGGCTCCTTCGGGGTTCTGTCCGTAGACGTTCTGGTAGCGATCGAAGAGTCGATCGACGTTCTCCTGGGCGATGGGGACGAGCTCCCCGCCCTGCTTGGCGATGTGCACGGTGCGCGCGACGTCCTCGCACATCACCGCGGCCTTGACGGCGTCCTTCGCGTCCTTGCCGATCGTGAACACGCCGTGGTTCTGCATGAGCACGGCGCGGCTCCGGTGACCCGCGAGGGTGTCGACGATGCCGCGGCCGATCGAGTCGTCGCCGATGATCGCGAACGGGCCGACCGGGATCGGGCCGCCGAACTCGTCCGCCATCGCCGTGATGACGCACGGGATCTCCTCGGCGCGGGCCGCCCACGCCGTCGCGTAGGTCGAGTGGGTGTGCACGACCCCGCCGACCTCGGGCATGTTCCGGTAGACGAAGGCGTGCGCGGCGGTGTCGGAGGACGGGCCGTGGGCGTTGCCCCAACCGTCGGCCGGCACACCGTCGAGCGTGCAGACGACCTGGTTCTCGGGGGTCAGGTCGTCGCTCGACACCCCGCTCGGCTTGATCACGAACAGGTCCGTGCCGGGGACGCGCTCGGACACGTTGCCGCCGGTCCAGATGACGAGGCCGTAGCGGACGAGCTCGCCGTGCAGGGTCGCGACGCGCTGGCGCGCGCGGGCGACGGCCGCCTCGGTCTCGTCGGTGGTCAGGTCCGTCATGCGGTCGGCTCCTTCTCGGTGTGCTGGGTGGGCGCTGCGTCGGCCACGTCGGCGTCGGCGTCGGCCACGTCGGCGTCGGCCGTCTCGTCGCCGGCGTCGGCCTGGAGGCGCGGATCGCCCCCGTCGGTCGGCTCGCCCTGGTCGGTGGTCGGGCTGGTGCGTGTCGCCGCTGCCGCCACGTCCTGCACCGGCAGCGCCGCGCGGTACCGGGCGAGGTAGTCCTGGAAGCCCTGGACGTCCCGTTCCTCGGGCTCGGCGACGTGCACCGAGTCACCCCCGAAGACCGTCTCGGCCAGGAAGTCCGCGAGCGACCGGTCGGTGTGCTCCAGGTAGGCCGCGAGGACCGCGATGCCCCAGGCGCCGCCCTCCCCCGCGGTCTCCTCGAGCGCGACCGGCACGCGGAGCGCCGCGGCGAGCAGGCGCTGCGACGCACCCGGCGTCCGGAAGAGCCCACCGTGCGCGGTCATCCGGTCGACGGCGACGTGCTCGCCGTGCAGGACGTCCATGCCGATCGCGAGCGTGGCGAAGGCACCGTGCACCTCGGAACGGACCAGGTTGCCGAGCGTGAAGCGGGCGCCCGGCGTGCGGAGGAGCAGCGGCCGGCCGTCCTCGACGCCCGTGACCGGCTCGCCTGCCAGGTAGTTGAAGGACAGCAGCCCGCCGGCGTCGGGGTCGGCGTCGGCCGCCTCGGTCAGGAGCGTCGCGTAGACGTCGTCGACGGGCAGCGGCGAACCCGAGGCCTCGGCGAACCGCCCGAACACCCGGGCCCACGCGGCGATCTCGCTCGCGCCGTTGTTGCAGTGCACCATCGCGACGGCGTCGCCGGCCGGGGTCGTGACGACGTCGAGCTCCTCGTGCGGGGTGCCCAGCGGGCGCTCGAGCACGACCATCGCGAAGATGCTCGTGCCGACGCTGACGTTGCCGGTGCGGGGGGCGACGGCGTTCGTCGCGACCATGCCCGTGCCCGCGTCGCCCTCCGGCGGGCAGAACGCCACGCCCGGCTGCAGCGTGCCCGTCGGGTCGAGCCACGCGGCGCCCTCGGGGGTGAGCGCACCGGCGTCCTCGCCCGCGACGAGCACCTCGGGCAGGAGCGCGCGGAGGTCCGGCACCCGTCCGCCGAGCAGCTCCTGCGTCGTGGCGAGCATGGCGGCGTCGTAGTCGCGGCGGCCGGGCTCACCCGGTGCGCTGTCGACGGGGCCGGAGTCGATCGGGAACAGCCCGCTCGCGTCGCCGACGCCCAGGACGTCCCGGCCGGTGAGCACCCGGTGGACGTACCCGGCGAGGGTCGTGATCCCTGCGACCTGCGCCACGTGCGGTTCGTCGTCGAGGACGGCCTGCGCGAGGTGTGCGATCGACCAGCGCTGCGGGACGTTGAAGTCCAGCGCGGCGCTGAGCTGTTCGGCGGCCGGCCCCGTCGAGGTGTTGCGCCACGTGCGGAACGGCACGAGCAGCTCGCCGTCCGCGTCGAACGGCAGGTAGCCGTGCATCATCGCGGAGACCCCGGCGGCGCGGAAGGTCGTCGGGCGGACCCCGACCTGCCGCTCGACGTCGGCTACCAGGTCGGCGTACGCGGCGCGGACCCCGGTCTCGACGGACTCGAGGGAGTACGTCCAGCGGCCGTCGACGTACTCGTTCTCCCACTCGTGGGAGCCGCTCGCGATCGGGCGGAGGTCCTCGTCGACGAGCACCGCCTTGATGCGGGTCGAGCCGAGCTCGATGCCGAGTGTCGTCCGGCCCTGTTCGACCTGCTGTCGGCGGTCGTCGCGCATCTGTCCCTCCGAGACCTCGTCGTCCTGCGTGAGCGCTCACATCATGGCAGGTGAGCGCTCACACCCGCAACGCGACGGCGCGCCGGGCACGCTCGGTGCGGCACTCCACGCGCTGAGCGACACATCACGGGCGGCCACGCGCGTGAGGTGTCGCCCAGCCCGTGAGCTCCCGCGCGCCCGGCCGCGCGGGTGGCAGGCCATGCCCGCGGGACCGGCCACGGGTGTGGGAGCGACCAGCCTGGAGGCACGGCGCACGCCCGGCGGACCGGCACCGCGCCTCCAGGCCGGTCGCGACGCACGTTCCTGCCCATCGCACCCGACATCGGAAGTCGATCCGCGCGTACCTGGGCGGAACGAACGACCGACCATGCCCGAATCGACCAATCACGCGCGGAACGCCCCGCTCCCCGCGTCCCCAGCAGCCTCCGAGGGCAGCCCGTGCACGTTCTTTCCCATCGCACCCGACATGGGAAGTCGATCCGCGCGTACCTGGTCGGAACGAACGACCACCTATGCGCGGAACGACCAACCATGCGCGAAACGACCCACCACGCGCGCCCCGCCCCTACGCGCCGGCGGTGCTCTCGCGGACGACGAGCGTCGGCGTGACCGCGGTCGAGGCCGGCCGACCCCCGGCGACGAGCTCGAGCAGCGACCGCCCGGCGATCCTCCCGAGCTCGTCGAGGCGCATGTCCACCGTCGTCAGCGGCGGGCGGCTCGCGAGTGCCACCACGTCCCAGTCGTCGTACCCCGTCACCGCGACGTCCGCGGGTACCGACCGCCCGGTCTCCCGCAGGCGGTCGCACACCCCCCGGGCGATCTGGTCGTTCCCGCACACGACCGCGTCCACCCCGCCGTGCGTGCGGTCGAGCTGGTCGACGGCCCGGCGCCCCCAGCGCTCCGACCAGTCGCCGAACAGCGGCTCGCCGGTCATCCGGTCGCCGAGCACCGAGCGCGCCCCGGCGGCCCGGAGCTCGGCGGAGCGCGCGGTGACCGGCCCGGTGACGACCGCGACCCGTCGGCGCCCGAGCCCGAGGACGTGCGTCGCGGCGGCGGCGGCACCGGCGGCGTCGTCGAGGGTGACCGACACGTCGGCGTCCGACGTGGACGGCGTCAGGGCGTAGACGACGGGCACCGGGACCGGGACCTCGATCGGCGGCCGGGCGTTGGCGGAACGGCCGGTGACGATGATGCCGTCGACACCGCGGGAGACGAGCGAGCGCAGGTAGTGGGCCTCGCGCACGTGGTCGTCGCGGGTGTCAGCGACCAGGACCATGACCTCGCCGGCGGACAGGGCGTCCTCGGCGCCGAGCAGCACCGGCATCGTGAAGCGGCCGAACGAGTCGGTCGTCACCATCCCGACCGTGTACGAGCGACCGGACGACAGCGCCCGGGCCCGCGCGTCGCCGACGAACCCGAGCTGCTCGGCGGCGGCCTTGACCCGCTCCCGGGTCTCGGCACGGAGCTGCCCGGTGTCGTTCAACGCCTTCGAGGCGGTCCCGATCGACACCCCGGCGAGCGCCGCGACGTCCGCGATGCGAGCGGGACGCCCGGCGTGCCCGGGATGCCCGGGACGTCTCGGGTGCCCGCGATGGCCTGGGTGACCGGAGGGGTCGTCCGACACGGCAACGTCCTTTCCGGGACCGTCGTCCCCCGTCGAAGCCTACGGGAACCGGCTCTTGCGCCCGGGACCGACCTGCCGTACGGTCGCCGCGGAAAGCGCTTTCCGCCCGTCGGACGCGTCGGTCCCCGCCCCGGTCCCGACGCAGGAGCGCCCGAGCGCGAGGAGGCGCCGTGACGACCACGCTCCCCACCGACAGCCGAGCACGGACCGCGACCCCGGTCCTCCCGACCGCCGGCGCGCACCTCGCGCTGCAGCCGCTCCCGGCCGGCGACGCCCGGATCACCGGCGGCTTCTGGGCCCTGCGGCAGGACCGCAACGGCCGCGACGCGATCCGCAGCGGGTACGACCGGCTCGACGCCGCCGGGAACTTCCGGAACCTGCGCATCGCCGCCGGGGACGAACAGGGCGAGGCGGTCGGCCCGGTCTTCATGGACTCGGACGTCACCAAGTGGCTCGAGGCGGTGGCGTGGGAGTACGGCCGCGCCCCCGCCGAGGACCTCCTCACCCTGCAGCGCGAGGTCACCGCCCTGTACGCCAGGGCCCAGGCCGCGGACGGGTACGTCGACTCCGTGCAGCAGGTCCGCGGCAAGGGCGAGCGGTACGTCGACCTGAAGTGGAGCCACGAGCTGTACTGCGCCGGGCACCTGTACCAGGCGGCCGTCGCGCAGCACCGGGCGACGGGCGACACCGGGCTCCTCGACGTCGCGATCAAGAACGCCGACCACCTCGTCGCCACCTTCGGCGACGGGCCGGGGAAGACCGTGGACGTCGACGGCCACCCGGTGGTCGAGACGGGCCTCGTCGAGCTGTTCCGCGAGACCGGCACCCGCGCCTACCTCGACCTGGCGCAGTGGTTCGTCGACGCCCGCGGACACGGCATCATCGAGCGCGCCGGCGGCGAGCCGACGTACTTCTCGGACCGGGTCCCGGTGCGGCAGGGGACCACGGTCGAGGGCCACGCCGTGCGTGCCGTGTACCTCGCCGCCGGTGCCGTGGACGTCGCGGTCGAGACCGGCGACACCGAGCTGCTGGCCGCGAGCGAGCGACAGTTCGCCGACATGCAGGCCACGAAGGCGTTCATCACCGGTGGCCTCGGCGCGCGCTGGGACCAGGAGGCGTTCGGCGACCCGTACGAGCTCCCCACCGACCGCGGCTACGCCGAGACCTGCGCGGCCATCGGCGGGGTCCAGTGGGCGTGGCGACTGCTCCTCGCGACCGGGAAGCCCGTCTACGCCGACGCGATCGAGCGCCTGCTGTACAACGCGTTCCTCGCCGGCGTGAGCCTGGCGGGCACCGAGTACTTCTACGTCAACCCGCTGCAGCACCGCGACGGCGCCCACCCGGACGAGAACCGCTCCCCCGCCCACGGCCGTCGCGGCTGGTTCGACTGCGCCTGCTGCCCGCCGAACATCATGCGCACGTTCGCGAGCCTGGACGGCTACCTGGCCACCGCGACCGACGGTGGCCTGCAGGTGCACCAGTACGCCACCGCCGACCTCGGCCCGGTCCGTGTCGAGACCGGGTACCCGCACGACGGCCGCGTGGTCGTCACGGTCACGCAGGACGGGCCACTCGCCCTCGGGCTGCGCATCCCCGCCTGGTCGGACACCACGACGGTCACCGGGCCGGACGGCACGGCACATCCCGCCCCGGGCACGCGGCACGTCCTGGACCGCACGTGGTCGGCGGGCGACACCGTCGAGCTCGTCCTCGACACGACACCGCACCGGTACGTCGCAGACCCCCGCATCGACGCCGCCCGAGGGCAGGTCGCGATCGAGCGCGGGCCGCTCGTCTACGCCGTCGAGCAGGCGGACCAGCAGGGCTTCACGGTCGACGACCTGACGGTCGACGCGTCGGCGCCGATCACCGAGGAGCGTCGCGACGACCTCCTCGACGGCGTCGTCACGCTGCGCGTGCCCGGGTCCGCCCCGTCCCGGCACGAGCAGGCAGCGTGGCCGTACCGGCGGCTCGACACGGACCGGACGGGAGGCACGGACCACCCCGCGGACGCGACCAGCGTCGACGACGTGGCCGGGTCCGGCGACCGTGCCACGAGCCTCCAGTCCGTCACGGCGACCGCCGTGCCGTACTACGCCTGGGCGAACCGCGGTCCCGAGCCGATGCGCGTCTGGATCCCGCTCGCGCGGTGAAGCCGGCGGGCGCACGACGCACGTTCCTGCCCATCGCACCTGACATCGGAAGCCGATCCGCGCGGATCGGCCTCCCACGCGCGGGACCGCTACGTGCTCCGCCGCACCACCAGCTCGGGCGCCAGGAGCGTCTCGTCGCGGGGCTCCCCCTCGACGAGCGCCCGCACGGTCTCGAGCACCCGCTGCCCCATCGCCACGAAGTCCTGCCGCACGGTGGTGAGCGGCGGCGTGAAGTGCGCGGCCTCGGGGACGTCGTCGAACCCGACCACGGCGATGTCGTCCGGCACGCGGAGCCCCTCGTCCGCGAAGGCGTGCAGCACCCCGAGCGCCATCTGGTCGTTCCCCGCGAAGACCGCGTCGACCACGGTCGCGTCGATGTGCCGGGCGGCGGCGAACCCGCTCGCCGGGGTCCAGTCGCCGTCGAGCACGACCGGTTCGAGCCCGGCCTCGCGCATCACCCGCTCGTAGGTGGCGCGGCGCACCTCGGACTCCTGCGACACCGAGGGTCCGGCGATGTGCACGATCCGCCGGTACCCGTGGCCGAACAGGTGCTCCATGACCAGGGTCGTCCCGGCGGCCTGGTCGATGGCGACCGCGGCCACACTCGCCGCCGCGGGGGTCCTGGCGTCGCGCTGCACGGCGTTCGCGACGACGACCGGCACCGAGACCGGGATCGTCAGCGACGCGAGCGCGTCGAGCACCCGGTTGTCCGCCGCCACCAGGACGATCGCGGCGACGTCCTGCGCGAGCAGGGTCGTGAGCGCGCCGGAGAGGTCGACGGGCCGCGGTTCGTCCGGCAGCGTGGACAGGAGCACGTGGTACCCGGCGGCCCGGGCGGCGCGCTCGAAGCCGATCGCCGTGCTCGACGGCCCGTACAGGGCGTCGCCGGCGGTGATGATGCCGAGCGCCCGGCTGCGGCCACCGGCCAGGGCCCTGGCGGCCGCGCGCGGTCGGTAGCCGAGCGCCGTGACGGCGTCGGTCACCTGCGAGCGGTACGCCTCGCGGACGGTGGGGTCGCCGTTGATGACGCGGGAGACGGTCTGGTGGGAGACGCCCGCGCGCTCGGCGACGTCGAAGATCGTCGGGGCCCTGCGGCGTCTGCCGCCGGCACCACCGAGCGCGGTCGTGGTCGTCACGGGGCTGAGCGTACCGCGCAGTCCGCCCGACGAGGCAAGGTCCCGAAACGGTCACGACGAGTTGACACCCCGTGACGGAACCCTCAGTATGTGAGCGCTCACCCGAGCAATCCCACGGGGCACAGCAGCCCCAGCACCTGAGCGCGTCGAGGACGACGCGAGAGGAACAGAGGTACTTCGATGATGAAGCGCAGGATCATCGCGGGCGTCGCAGCAGTCGGCATCGCGTTCTCCCTGGCGGCGTGCTCGGCCGGTGGCCGGGCGTCGACCGAGGGCGGCACCAGCAGCGGCGACAACAAGGGCGCGCTCGTGGGCGTCGCCATGCCCACCAAGGTCTCCGAGCGGTGGATCAAGGACGGCGACGCCGTCAAGAGCGACCTCGAGAAGGCCGGCTACAAGGTCGACCTCGAGTACGGCGACAACAAGGTCCAGCAGCAGGCCCAGCAGGTCAGCAACATGATCACCAAGGGCGCGAAGGTCCTGATCATCGCGTCGATCGACGGTGGCGCGCTCTCCGACCAGCTCGACGCCGCCGCGAAGGCCGGCATCAAGGTCATCTCGTACGACCGCCTGCTCACGGGCAACAAGAACGTCGACTACTACGTCTCGTTCGACAACTACAAGGTCGGCGTCGACCAGGCCACCTCGCTGCTGACGGGCCTCGGCCTCGTCGACGCGGACGGCAAGAAGACGGACAAGAAGGGTCCGTTCAACATCGAGGTCTTCGCCGGATCGCTCGACGACAACAACGCCGGCTTCTTCTTCAACGGGGCGATGGACACCCTCAAGCCGTACCTCGAGGACGGCACGCTGAAGATCCAGTCCGGCCAGGACCAGCTCTCCCAGGCCGCGACGCAGCAGTGGGACCCGGCGACCGCCAAGGCCCGCATGCAGAACCTGATCGCCAAGTCGTACTCCGGCGGCACCACGCTGAACGGCGTGCTCTCGCCCTACGACGGCATGTCGATCGGCATCATCTCGGCCCTGCAGGGCGCCGGCTACGGCTCCTCGGACCGCCCGCTCCCGATCGTCACCGGCCAGGACGCCGAGGCCGCCTCGGTCAAGTCGATCATCGCCGGCCAGCAGTACTCGACGATCTACAAGGACACCCGCAAGCTCGCCAAGCAGTCGGTCACCATGGCCGAGGACCTGCTGACGGGCAAGAAGCCCGAGGTGAACGACACCAAGAGCTACGACAACAAGGTCAAGGTCGTCCCGACCTACCTGTTCCAGCCCACCGTGGTCACGAAGGACAACTACAAGTCCGTCCTGATCGACTCGGGCTACTACACCGAGGCCGACCTCAAGTAGGACGCAACCATCCACAGGACTGGAGGCGCGGTGCACCCCCGCACCGCGCCTCCCGTCCGTCTCCACCCGCGCGACGCGCGGACGACGGAAAGGCGGTCCCACATGGCGGACACCATCCTCGAGATGCGGGACATCACCAAGACCTTCCCCGGTGTGAAGGCCCTGCAGGGCGTCTCCATCGAGGTCGAGCGCGGCCAGGTCCACGCGATCTGCGGCGAGAACGGCGCGGGCAAGTCGACCCTGATGAAGGTGCTGTCGGGCGTCTACCCGCACGGCTCCTTCGACGGCGAGATCCTGCTCGACGGCCAGCCGGTGAAGTTCGGCTCCATCAACGACTCCGAGGCCGCGGGCGTGGTCATCATCCACCAGGAGCTCGCCCTCAGCCCCTTCCTGTCGATCGCCGAGAACATCTTCCTCGGCAACGAGCGCGTCAAGGGCGGGCTCATCGACTGGAACCAGACGAACCTCGAGGCCGCCTCGCTGCTGCAGCGCGTCGGGCTCAAGGACAACCCCGTCACGAAGATCGTCGACATCGGCGTCGGGAAGCAGCAGCTCGTCGAGATCGCGAAGGCGCTCTCGAAGGACGTCAAGCTGCTCATCCTCGACGAGCCCACCGCGGCGCTGAACGACGACGACTCGGCGCACCTGCTCGAGCTCATCCGCTCGCTGCAGGCCGAGGGCATGACGGCGATCATCATCAGCCACAAGCTCAACGAGATCAAGGCGATCGCGGACAAGGTCACGATCATCCGCGACGGCAAGACGATCGAGACGCTCGACATGCACGCCGACGACGTCTCCGAGGACCGGATCATCCGCGGGATGGTCGGCCGTGACCTGTCGAGCCGCTACCCCGAGCGCGAGAACCCCGTCATCGGCGAGGAGCTCCTGCGCATCGAGGACTGGACCGTCCACCACCCGCTCGACGGCTCGCGCGAGATCATCCACCAGGCGAACCTCAACGTCCGGGCCGGCGAGGTCGTCGGCATCGCGGGGCTGATGGGCGCCGGGCGGACCGAGCTCGCGATGAGCGTGTTCGGGCACTCGTACGGCACCGGCATCAGCGGCACGGTCTACAAGCGCGGCGTCCCGATCAAGACGAACACGGTCACGCGCGCGATCGACAACGGCATCGCGTACGCGACCGAGGACCGGAAGCGCTACGGCCTGAACCTGATCGACGACATCAAGCGGAACATCTCCGGCTCGGCGCTCGGGAAGCTCGCCAACTGGGGCTTCGTGAACGGCTCGCAGGAGACCACCGTCGCGGGCTCGTTCCTGAAGAGCATGAACATCAAGGCCCCGTCGGTGAACGCCGTCACGGGCAAGCTCTCCGGCGGCAACCAGCAGAAGGTCGTCCTGTCGAAGTGGATGTACGCCGACCCCGACGTGCTCATCCTCGACGAGCCGACCCGCGGCATCGACGTCGGCGCCAAGTACGAGATCTACACGCTCATCAACAGCCTGGCGGACCAGGGCAAGGGGGTCATCGTGATCTCCTCGGAGCTCCCGGAGCTCCTCGGCATCTGCGACCGCATCTACACGCTCTCCGATGGCACGATCACCGCGGACGTGCCCCGCTCCGAGGCCACACCCGAGGTCCTCATGCAGTACATGACCCAGGAACGGGAGACCCCTGTCAATGAACGCGCTTAAGTCCGCCGCCGGCTACCTCACCGGGCAGCTCCGACAGATCGGCCTGTTCATCGCGCTGATCGTCATCGTCATCTTCTTCCAGGTGACGACGAGCGGCATCACCCTGGCCCCGATCAACGTCTCGAACCTGATCGTCCAGAACAGCTACATCCTCATCCTCGCCATCGGCATGGTGATGGTCATCATCGCCGGCCACATCGACCTGTCGGTCGGGTCGGTGGTCGCCTTCACGGGTGCCATGGCCGGCGTGATGATCACGCAGTGGGGCATCCCGTGGCCGATCGCGGTCGTCCTCTGCCTGGTGCTCGGCGGCCTGGTCGGCGCCTGGCAGGGCTTCTGGATCGCCTACTTCGGGATCCCGGCGTTCATCGTGACCCTGGCGGGCATGCTCGCCTTCCGCGGTGCCGCGCAGATCGTCCTGCAGAACCAGCAGATCTCGCCCTTCCCGGACGGCTTCCGCTCGCTCGGCTCGGGCTTCCTGCCCTCGTTCGGCACCTCGGGCTACGAGCCGCTGACGATGGTCCTCGGCTTCGCCGCCGCGGCGATCATGATCGTCGTCTCGCTCCGTGGCCGTGCCACCCGGCGCAAGTACCAGCTCGAGAGCGAGCCGCTCGTCTGGTTCCTCGTCAAGCTCGCCTTCGGCGTCGCGCTCGTCATCTACGTCGCGCTGCTGCTCGCCAGCTACAACGGCACGCCGATCGTCCTCGTCGTCCTCGGGCTGCTCGTGGTCGTCTACTCGGTGGTCATGCGGAGCGCGGTCTTCGGTCGCCACGTCTACGCGATCGGCGGCAACGCCCTCGCCGCGCAGCTGTCCGGCGTGAAGACGAAGCGTGTCACGTTCCTGCTGTTCGTGAACATGGGCGTCATCGCGGCGCTGGCGGGCGTGGTCTTCACCGGCCAGCTCAACCTCGCCGCCCCGGGTGCCGGCAACGGCTTCGAGCTCGACGCCATCGCGGCCGTGTTCATCGGTGGCGCAGCGGTCACCGGCGGCATCGGCACGGTGCCGGGCGCGATCATCGGTGGTCTCATCATCGGCATCCTGAACAACGGCATGTCGATCCTCGGTGTCGGCACCGAGTACCAGTCGCTCATCAAGGGCCTGGTGCTGCTCGCGGCCGTCGCGTTCGACGTGTTCAACAAGCGTCGGGCGGCGTCTGCGCGCAAGTAGGGGGGTCCCACCCCGTTCCCCTCACCCCTGTGGTGGAGCAGAAGACGTCGGGTCGCCGTGTGGCGCCCGACGTCTTCTGCTCCACCGCCTCGTTGTGCGGGTCGGGTCAGGCGGTCAGGACTGCCCACCCACCGGCCGGGAGGCGCAGGGTCCCGTCCCACAGGTCCCCACCGCCCGCCTCGACCCGCGTCGCGTCGGCTGCGGGCACCTCGACCGGGTCGTCCGCCAGGTTCAGGGCGGTCACCACGGCCGCGTCCGCGGTCGCCGTCCGCAGCACCAGCGCAGTGTTCGTCAGGTGCACGACGTCGGTGTGGGCGCGGTGCAGCCACGGCATCCGCCGGCGGAGGGCGACGAGGGCCTGGTACGTGCGGGTCAGGTCGCTCGGTGACGGCGGCGTCCGGGGCAGCTCCGGTCGCACGGCGTCGTCGCCGCCCAGGCGCTCCTCCTTGACGGCGGTCCAGCCGTACTCGTCCCCGGCGTAGACCACGGGGGTCCCGGCGACCGTGAACAGGACGGCGGCCGCGTGCCCGGCGAAGCGCTCCCCCACCGCGCTGGCGATGCGGGTGACGTCATGGTTGCCGACGAACGTGGTGGGGACGAACGTGCCGAGCAGGGCGTCGTGGCGCTCGACCGCGTGCGCCAGCTCGAAGCAGTTCCGGTCGGCGATCCCGTGCCAGGTGCCCTGCCAGAGCTCGTACTGCGTGGTCGAGTCCATCGTCGACGCCGTCACGATCGCGGCCGCGTCGCCGTGGATCACCTCGCCGCTGCACCACGCGTCCGGGAACCGCTCCCGCACGCGGGGCAGCACCGCCGCCCAGAACGCCGGCGGCACCGCGTACGCCGCGTCGAGCCGCCAGCCGTCGATCCCTCGGGCGAGCCAGTGCGTCATCACCTCGACCACCAGGTCCTGCACCGCCGGGGAGTCGTGGTCGAGTGCGACGAGGATGTCGTGCCCCTCGAAGTCCCCCACCGGCACCGGGGCGCCCGGCTGCCAGCCCGTCCAGTCCACCGCGAACAGGTCGGCGGTCGGGGCGTCCGGTCCGTGCTCCTCGAGCGCGCGGAACGCGGGGTGGTCCCGTCCGACGTGGTTGAATACCCCGTCGAACAGCACCCGCACGCCGCGGTCGTGCGCGGCCGCGAGCAGGGCGTCGAGGTCGGCGTCGTCGCCGAGGCGCGGGTCGACGCGGAAGTGGTCGACGACGTCGTAGCCGTGGGTGCTGCTCGCGGACACCGGACCGAGGAGCAGCCCGTTCAGCCCGAGGTCGACCACGTGGTCGAGCCACGGCACGAGCCGGGACAGCCGGTGCTCGACCGGCCGCTCGTCGACCGGCGTCGCCGGACGGATCTCGGCCCCGACGGCTCCGAGCGGGTAGACGTGCCACCACATCGCGTGCTCGACCCACGCGGGCTCCTCCGGGCGGGCGGGGGCTGCTTCGTCGGCGGCGTTCACCGACCCGATGCTGCCAGCCCGAGCCTGGGCTGTGTGCGGGACCGGACAGCGGGACCAGGATGGTCGGCATGGGACGAGCGATCAGGACCGCTGCGGACGCGTCGGCGTCGGCCGAGGCGCAGGCCGAGCGGACGTGCGCCTCGTGCGGCCGCCGGATGCCGTCGTCCGCCGCCCCGGACGCGAAGTGGTGCTCCGCCGCGTGCCGGAAGCACGGCGTCGACGCCACCGACCGGGCGCTCGAGCAGCGGATCGACGAGCTGCTCGCCGCCCGCCCCCGCACGGCGAGCATCTGCCCGTCCGAGGCCGCCCGCTCGCTCGAGCCGGACGACTGGCGCCCGCTCATGGAGCCGGCGCGCCGGGCTGCCCGCCGGATGGTGGCGCGGGGCGAGGTCGAGATCACCCAGCACGGCAGCGTCGTCGACCCGTCCACCGCCAAGGGACCGATCCGGATCCGACGTCCCCGGTAGGGAACACCTGTCGCCCGACCGCGTTGCACCAGGGGATGACGACCTCCACCGAAGCGACCCCCGTCCGTCCCGAAGCCCTCGTCGTGGGCGCCAGCGGCATCACCGGCTCCGCCCTCGTCGACCACCTGCTCTCCCTGGGCTGGCGGGTCACCGCGCTGTCCCGCCGACCGCTCACCCGCGACGGCGTCCGGACCGTCGCCGCCGACCTCCGCGACCCGGCGTCCCTCGCCGCGGCGCTCGCCGACGAACGCCCGACCCACGTGTTCTTCACCGCGTGGCAGCGCCAGGAGACCGAGGCCGAGAACATCCGCGTGAACGGCGGCATGGTCCGCGACCTGCTCGCCGCCCTGTCGCACGCGCCGCTCGAGCACGTCGCGCTCATCACCGGCCTGAAGCACTACCTCGGACCGTTCGAGGCGTACGCCGCCGGGGTCGTGCCGGACACGCCCTTCCACGAGGAGGAGCCGCGGCTCGACGTCCCGAACTTCTACTACGCGCAGGAGGACGAGCTCTTCGCCGCCGCCGAGCGCCAGGGCTTCACGTGGTCGGTGCACCGTTCGCACACCGTGATCGGCCACGCCGTCGGCAACGCGATGAACATGGGCCTGACGCTCGCCGTGCAGGCCACGCTCGCCAAGGAGCTCGACCTGGACTTCGTGTTCCCGGGGAGCGCCGCGCAGTGGGACGGGCTCACGGACATGACCGACGCCGGGCTCCTCGCCGAGCACATGGTGTGGGCGGCGACGAGCCACGAGGGTGCCGACGAGGCGTTCAACGTCGTGGACGGCGACGTCTTCCGCTGGCGGTGGATGTGGCCGCGACTCGCCGCGCACCTGGGCGTCGACCCGGCGCGCGTCGTCGGGTTCGCCGACCGTCCGCGCCCGCTCGAGGAGCAGATGGCGCCGCACGAGCACGCGTGGGCCGGCATCGCCGAGCGGTACGGCCTGGTCGAGCCCGACGTCACGCGGCTGGCCTCGTGGTGGCACACGGACGCCGACCTCGGCCGCGAGATGGAGGTCGTGACCGACATGGGGAAGAGCCGCGAGGCCGGGTTCACCGGGTACCGCCGCACCGACCGCGCGTTCGCGGACCTGTTCGACCGCTACCGGGCGGACCGCCTGGTCCCGTAGTCGTACCCCGTCGGCGAGATCGGGGTACGTGAACCTCCGGCTGCGCCGCGAAGGGACGGGAGGCTCGTGGTTCAGTCGGGTGCACAGGCGCCGGGGACCCTCGGCGGGATCCCCGGAGGAAGGACGACACCATGTCGCTCGGAGACAAGGCGAAGGACGCCACCCAGAAGATCGTCGGCAAGGTCGAGGAGGCCGTCGGCAAGCACACGGACGACGCCGAACTGACGCACCAGGGCCAGAAGGACCAGGTCATGGGCGAGGCGCGTCTCGAGAAGGAGAAGGCGAAGGACCACCTCGAGGGCAAGTGAGCCTCGAGCACCGCTGACGCCCGCACCGCCACCCGGCGGTGCGGGCGTCCGCCGTTCCGGGGCCCTGCCGCTCTGCCGCTCTGCCGCTCTGCCGCTCTGCCGCTCTGCCGCTAGAACGCGTAGCGGATGCGGCAGCTCGGCAGGTGCTCCGCCACGAGCTCCCGGAAGCGCTCGACGAGCTGCCCCTTCGTCGCCGCCCGGTAGCGGACGTTGACGGCGCCGTTCTGCGACACCTTCTGCTCCTGCAGGTCCGGGCGCCAGAGTAGGTCCTCGGCCTTCGGGTGCCAGCCGAGGTTGACCTCGTGCAGGCCCTGGTTGTGGGTGAGGAAGATGACCTCGGCCGCGAGCTGTGCCTTGGCCGCGGGCGAGAGGACGTCGTCCACCTGCCGCAGGAGGTCGGCCCAGTCGGACTCCCACGTCGGCGTCAGGATCACCGGCGAGAAGTTCAGGTGGACCTCGTACCCAGCATCGACGAAGTCGTTCACCGCCGAGATCCGCTCCGCCATCGGCGAGGTCCGGATGTCCGTGACCTTCGCGGTCTCGTGCGGCATGAGCGAGAACCGGACGCGCGTGCGGCCCATCGGGTCCCAGTCGAGCAGGTCCCGGTTGACGTACTTCGTCGCGAAGGACGCCTTGGCGGTGGGACTCATCCGGAACAGGTCGCAGAGGTCGCGGACGTTCTCGCTGAGCTGCGCGTCGACCGAGCAGTCGCTGTTCTCGCCGATGTCGTAGACCCACGCGTCGGGGTCGCACTGGTTCGGTTCGGTCTTCGGCCCCTGCTTCGCGATGTTCCGCGCGACGTGCTTCGTGATCTGCTCGATGTTCGCGAACACGGTCACGGGGTTCGAGTAGCCCTTGCGTCGCGGCACGTAGCAGTACGCGCACGCCATCGCGCACCCGTTCGCGGTCGAGGGGGCGATGAAGTCGGCGGAGCGGCCGTTCGGCCGGGTGACGAGCGACTTCTTCACGCCGAGGACGAGCGCCTCGGTCTTGATCCGCACCCAGCGCCGGACGTTGCGTTCGTCGCCGTGGACCTCGGGGATGTTCCAGTGCGAGGCGACGGGCACGATCTCGGCGTCCGGCCACCGCGCGACGACGTCCTGCCCACGCGGGAGGTCGAGCGCGGCGGGCTCGGCGTAGATCCGTCGGACGTCGAGCAGGGGCTGGGCGCGGGGATCCGTCATCGATCCCTGTCTACCGCCGACCACCGACGGAGCAGACTCGGGGCATGAGCACTGAGCCCGACGACCACCACTTCGTCGTCGACGGCCGACGGTGGCGGCGCACCGACCCGGCGCTGCCCGAGGACCTCGCCGCCGCGCTCCGGTCGCACCTCGGTCGCGGGCGGAACGCTGTGCGCCGGGCGAAGCGCGACGGCGACGACGAGGCCCTGGCGGCCGCGCGGCGGCGGAACGGTCTGGCGAAGCACGGCCTCGGCGAGCGCGGGCCCGAGTGGTGGACCCGCCCGGAGGCCGACCGGGTCGCCGATGCCCGCCGCGCGCTCGAGGAGCTCGACGCCCTCGACGCGTGACGCCGGGCGAGCGGTCCGTCCCATCGCGCGTGACATGAGATGCCGATCCGCGCGTCGGAGGTCGAATTCCCCGCCTTCCGACGCGCGGATCGGCACACCACGCGCGGATCGGCACACCACGCGCGGATCGGCACGACGGGGGCGGCTCAGCCCTCGGTGTGGCCGAGGTCCGGCTCGACGAGCAGGCACACCCGGCGGGAGGCCGCGGCGTGCACCTCGTACACGACGACCTCGTTCCGGCCGGCCCGGAGCACCGGACCCGGCACGGCCAGGGTCCGCTGCGGCCCCCGCGACCAGTAGCGCCCCAGGCAGAAGCCGTTCACCCAGGCGACGCCCTTCCGGAAGCCGTCGAGCGACAGGTACCGGTCCCCCGGCTCGGTCAGGTCGAACGACCCCGCGGCGAACACCGGGCCGGCGAGCACGTCGCCGTCGGTGGGCGCGGTCTCGGCGAGCTGCGCCAGCGCTGCGGGCGCGATCGGGTCGAGGGCGAGCGGCGAGGCGCTCCACCGCGCGACCGGGACCCCGTCCACGGCGACCCCGCCGAGCAGGCCCTTCGGCTCCCCGATCCGGGGGCCGTAGTCGACCCGGCCCTGGTCCTCGACGAGCAGCTCGAGCGTGCCGGTGACCGGCGGGAGCGCGATCGCACGGTCGTGGTGCTCGCGTTCGAGCACGCCGACGACGACACCGTCCACGGTGACGACGGCGCGGTCGCGGACCTCGTCACCGACGGTCAGGACACCGCCGGTCGGCAGGTCGACCTCGGTCCGGTAGAGCACGAAGCCGCTGGCCGCCCCGAGCGCGTCGAAGGTCGGCGGCTCGTCGTGGGTCGTCCACCCGGTCAGCGCGGGCAGCAGGGAGCGGAGCGACGCGACCCGGTCGAGCCGGACGGCGACGTCCCTGGCGGGCGCGGGGCGTGCCTCCAGGCCGGTGCAGTCGTCGTCGGTCAGGCGACCTGATCCACCGGGCTGCATCGAGGCGGGCAGCGGCGGGACGGGCGCGTAGCGCTCGATCACCGCGCGGAAGGCGTGGAACTTGTCGGTCGGGCGACCGGCCTCGTCGAGCGGGGCGTCGTAGTCGTACGACGTCGCGATCGGCCGGTACACGCCCTTGTCGTTCGCGCCGTTCGTGAAGCCGAAGTTCGTACCGCCGTGGAACATGTAGACGTTGACCGAGCCGCCGGCGGCGAGCAGGACGTCCAGGTCCGCCGCCGAGTCGGCCGCCGGGGTGGTGTGGTGGTGCTCGCCCCAGCTGTCGAACCAGCCGTCCCAGAACTCCGAGCACATCAGCGGACCGGTCGGCTGCGCCTGGCGGAGTCGCTCGAGCCGCGCGGCCGAGCGGGACCCGAACGAGCCGGTCTTGTGCAGCGACGGCAGTGAGCCGTCCTCGAGCATGGTGCCCATCGGTTGGTCGACGCTCGTGAACGGCACCGTCAGCCCGATGTCCCGGTGCATCTGCTCGAGCTTCGTCAGGTAGACCGGGTCGGAGCCGTACGCGCCGTACTCGTTCTCGACCTGCACGAGCACGATCGGCCCGCCGTGGTCGATCTGCCGCGGGACGAGCACCGGCGCGAGCTGCTCGAGGTAGTCCTGCACGGCGGCGAGGAACCCCGGCTCGTCGCGGCGGACGCCGACGGTGCCGTCGGTGAACAGCCAGTAGGGCAGGCCGCCGTTCGTCCACTCGGCGCAGATGTACGGCCCGGGGCGGACGATGGCGTGCATGCCCTCGGCGGCGACCAGGTCGAGGAAGCGGCCGAGGTCGAGCCCGCCGGTCAGGTCGAACTCGCCCGGACGGGGTGCGTGCGCGTTCCAGGCGACGTAGGTCTCGACGGTGTTGAGACCCATGAGCTTGGCCTTGCGGATCCGGTCCTGCCACAGGTCCGGGTGGACGCGGAAGTAGTGGATCGCGCCGGACAGGACCCGGTGCGGCTCGCCGTCGAGCAGGAAGTCGGTGTCGCCGATGGCGAAGCGCATGGTGTGACCCTCTCAGGGAACGGGGCCGTGCGGAAGGATCCGCACGGCCCCGAGGTGGTGGTGGAACGGTGTTACTTCGAGGTGACCTTGAAGCCCTGCTCGTTGCCGTACTTCACGATCGCCTTCTGCCAGGCCTCGAGCCCGGCGTTCAGGTCGGACTTGTCCTGGTACGCCTGGCCGACGGTGTCCGCGTAGACGCTGTTCGCGTAGACCTGGAAGGGCAGGTACTGCCAGCCCTCGGCGACGCTGGAGGACGCCTTCGACAGGGTCTCGTTGATCGCCTCGCCACCGAAGTACTCCGGCTTCTCGGCGGTGAAGGTCGACGAGGTGAGCTGCGCCTTGGTCGACGGGAAGCCGCCCGACTTCAGGAACACGTCGATCGAGTCCTGCGAGGAGTTCAGCCACTTCAGGAAGCCAGCCGCGAGCGCCGGGTTCTTCGACTGCTTCATGACGACCTCGGCGGAGCCGCCGTTGTTCGCGGTGACGTCGGAGGAGCCGTCGTAGGTCGGGATCGGGGCGACGCGCCAGTTGCCGCTGCCGTCCTTCACGCTCGACTCGAGCACGCCGGGCATCCAGGCGCCGGTGACCATCGTGGCGATCTCACCGTTGCCGAGCTGCTTGTACCAGTCGTCGGTCCAGCCGGGCGTCTGCGAGAGCAGGCCCTTCTCGACGAGCTGGTTCCAGGTCGAGGTCCACTTCTTGGTACCCGCGTCCTGCAGGTTCACCGTGACGTCGGTGCCCTTGACCTCGAACGGACGGCCGCCGGCCTGCCAGATCATCGAGGTCGTGAAGCCCGCGTCACCGCTGTCCGCGGCGATGTAGGCGTTCGGGTTGGACGCGTGGATCTTCTCGGCGTCCGCGACGTACTCGTCCCACGTCTTCGGCGGCGTGGTGATGCCGGCGTCGTCGAACGTCTTCTTGTTGTAGAACATCGCCATGGGGCCGGAGTCCTGCGGCAGGCCGTAGACCTTGCCGTCGAGGTCGACCGACTGCCAGGTGCCCGCACCGTACTTGTCCGCCAGCTTGTCGAAGCCGTACGACTTCAGGTCGACGAGCGAGTCGCTCAGGGCGAACTGCGGCAGCGCGAAGTACTCGATCTGCGCGACGTCGGGGGCGCCGGAGCCGGCCTTGATCGTGTTCTGCAGCTTGGTGTACTGGTCGTTGCCGGTGCCGGCGTTGACGAGCTTGACCTTGACCTTCGGGTACGCCTTCTCGAAGGCGGCGACCTGGGCCTGGGCGGAGGGGGTCCACGACCAGTAGGTCAGCGACCCACCCTTCTCGAGGGCCTTCGTGATGTCGTCGGCCGATCCACCGGAGGAGGACGAGCCGCCGGCGGCGCAGGCCGTCATGGCGACGGCTGCGGTGACGCCGATCGCGAGGGCGCTGAGCCCGCGACGGAGACGCTTGTGCATGAGGGTGCCTTTCACTTCATCGTGAAGCAGGTGCTTCGGGTGGTGCTGCTGGGTGGTGCGGGAGGTCAGGCCTTGACGGACCCGGCCGCGAGGCCGGACTGCCAGGAGCGCTGGAGGAAGAGGAACGCGACGACGATCGGGATGATCGTGAGGAGCGATCCGGTGACGACGAGGTTGTAGATCGGGTGTGCGGAGACGCCCTGCGCCTGCGCGCTCCACTGGTTGAGGCCGACCGTGAGCGGGTAGAGGTTCGGATCGCTCAGCATGATCAGGGGCAGGAAGTAGTTGTTCCAGGTCGCGACGACGGCGAACAGCAGGACCGTCACGACGCCGGGGGCGAGCAGGCGGAGTGCGATCGTGAAGAAGATCCGGAACTCGCCCGCGCCGTCCATCCGCGCCGCCTCGATGACCTCGGTCGGGACCGCGTCGATCGCGTAGGTCCAGATGAGGTACATGCCGAACGGGCTGATGAGCGACGGCAGGATGATCGCCCACGGGGTGTTCGTGAGGCCGACCGACGAGAACAGCAGGAACGTCGGGACGGCGAGCGCGGTACCGGGGATCGCGATCGCGCCGAGCACGACGGCGAACACCGCACGGCGGCCCGGGAACCGGAACTTCGCCATGCCGTAGCCGGCGATCGTCGCGAGGAGCGTCGCCCCGCCGGCGCCGACCACCACGTAGAGCACGGTGTTCGCGAGCCAGCGCAGGTAGATGCCGCCGTTGTAGGTCAGCGTCTCGCCGATGTTCTGGAACAGCGAGAAGCCGTTGCCGAACCAGAGCCCGAAGGTGCTGAGCAGGTCGTCCTGCGACTTCGTCGCGTTGACGACGAGGTAGAAGAGCGGCAGCAGCGAGTAGACGGTGATGACGATCATCACCACGAGCAGGAGCGTCGACTTGCGGGCGCGGGGTCCACGGCCCTTCAGGCCGCTCGGACGGGAGGCACGGGTGCGGCCCGCCCCGCTGCGTCCGCGGGTGGTCACCGCCTCGGTCACGGTGGGCGGCGTCGTGCGGGTGTCCAGGGTGCTCATCGGTTCTCCGCTCGGGTCCCGCGCACCTGCACGACGTAGGCGATCACGGCGGTGATGACGCCCATGACGATCGCGACGGTGGCGGAGTAGTTGAACTGCTGGCCGCTGAAGGACAGCGAGTAGGCGTACATGTTCGGCGTGTACGAGGTGCCGATGACGTTCGGGGCGAGCGTCTTGAGCAGGTTCGGCTCGTTGAAGAGCTGGAAGCTGCCGATGATCGAGAAGATCGTGGCGATGACGATCGAACCGCGGAGCGCCGGGATCTTGATCGACCAGATCGTGCGGATCGGGCCGGCACCGTCGATCTCGGCGGCCTCGTAGAGCTCACCGGGCACGACGCGCAGGGCCGCGTAGAAGATCAGCATGTTGTAGCCGACGAACTCCCACGTGACGATGTTGCCGATCGACGCGAGCATCCAGTCCGGGCTGAACGGCTGCAGCAGGTCGATGCCGAGCGCCGAGTTGATCGTGCCGGTGAGACCGAACTGGTTGCCGTAGATGAAGCCCCAGATGAGCGCCGCGACCACGCCGGGCACCGCGTAGGGCAGGAAGATCGCGATCCGGAAGAACGACGCCGCCCACAGGCGGGCGCTGTCGAGCGCGAGCGCCGCGATCAGCGCGACGGCGAGCATGATCGGCACCTGGACGACGAGGAACAGCACGACGCGGCCGAACCCGGTCCAGAACTTGGCGTCCTGGAACAGCTGCACGTAGTTGGCGAACCAGACGAACTGGTTGCCGCCGATCAGCTGGTCGCGGAACAGGCTGAGCCAGAGCGCGTAGCCGATCGGGACGACGAGCATGGCCACGAGGACCACGACGAACGGACCGACGAACATCCAGCCGGTCCAGCGGCCGCGCTGCCGGTTCCGGCGCCGCGGCGGTGTCGCCGGAGCTGCGGCTCCTGGCGCACGCGCTTCGAGCGTGGTCATGTGACTCCCTTGTCGTGCTGCGTTCGGGTGCGTCGATGTTGACGTCAACATCGAACTCGGGAACCGTAGCATGGCAACGTCAACATGCGCTACCGTTCGGGGACGGCACCACCGCGGGAGCCGCCCGAGGGGGAAGGAGCGCTCGTGTCGACCGAGATCGCCGCCGCGCGCCGCGCGCCCTCGCTGGCCGCCGTTGCCGAGGCCGCCGGGGTCTCCATGCAGACCGTCTCCCGCGTGTCCCGCGGGTTCGACAACGTCAGCCCCGACACCCGCGAACGCGTGCAGCGCGCGATGGACGCCCTCGGCTACCGCCCCAACCGCGCCGCCCGGGCCCTGCGCTCCGGCCGCTTCCGCACGATCGGCGTGATCATGTTCACGCTCGCGTCGTTCGGCAACATGCGCACGCTCGAGGCGATCGCCGACGCGGCCGGCGCCGCGGACTTCACGATCACGCTGCTGCCGATGGCCTCCCGGACCGAGGAGGGCGTGCGGTCGGCGTTCTCCCGGCTGCACGAGCAGGCCGTCGACGGGGTCGTCATCATCATCGAGTCGCACATCATCGACACGGCCGAGGTCGCCCTGCCCGACGGCGTACCGATGGTCGTCGTCGACTCGACCGGCACGACCGAGCACCCCGCGATCGACACCGACCAGGCCGACGGTGCCCGCCAGGCGACGCAGCACCTGCTCGACCTCGGGCACGAGACCGTCTGGCACGTCGCCGGCCCGGAGTCGTCGTACTCCGCCGCCCGCCGGCTGGCCGCGTGGCAGGACACCCTCGAGCGCGCCGGACGGCCCGTCCCGCCCGTGTTCCACGGCGGGTGGACCACGGAGCACGGCTACTCCGCCGGGCTCGAGATCGCCGGGCGACCGGAGATCACGGCCGTGTTCGCCGCGAACGACCAGACCGCGCTCGGGGTCCTGCGCGCGGCGCACGAGTCCGGTCGGAGCGTCCCGGACTCGCTCAGCGTCGTGGGCTTCGACGACTCCCCCGAGTCCGACTCCTTCTGGCCGCCGTTGACCACCGTGCACCAGTCCTTCGACGAGGTCGGCCGCCGTGCGGTCGCGAACCTGCTCGCACAGATCGAGGGCGACCCGGTCCACACCGCGACGGACCTGGTCCCCGTGCGGCTCGTCGAGCGGGCGAGCACGGCGGCGCCACCGGCCTGACCACGCCGGACAGCGCTGCGCGCGCCGGCCGCCCGGCCGCCGGCCGCCCGGCAAGGCCCTAGGCTCCCGTGATGGAACTCGTCCCGCCGTCCCGCGCCTTCTTCCCCTCGTTCGTCCGCGCCCTCGACGAGTGGGGCGACGCCCACCAGGACGGCGCCGGTGTCCGGGACGCCGCGGCACTGCGCGACCCGGAGGGCTTCGGCCGCTGGGTCGACCAGCTGCTCGCCGAGGAGACCACGGCGGCGGTCGAGCTCGGCCACGTGACCTGCACCTACCGGTGGATCGTCGAGGGCGACGAGTACCTCGGCAGCATCGCCCTGCGGCACGAGCTGAACGACTGGCTCCGCGAGTACGGCGGCCACGTCGGGTACGGCATCCGCCCGTCCGCGCGCGGGCGCGGCCTGGCGTCGGCGGCCCTCGCGGCCACGCTCGACACGGCCGCCGAGCGCGGGATGCCCGAGGTGCTCCTGACCTGCGACGCCACGAACCCCGCGTCCCGCCGGGTCATCGAACGGAACGGCGGCCGGTACGAGCGGAGCGTCGTCACCCCGGACGGCCACACCCTGCTGCGCTTCTGGATCCGCACCGGCGCCCACCACGCCCCGGACGTCGACACGGTCGAGATCGCGGGCGGCCCCGAGGCGCTGACCGTCGGGCTGCACGAGCACGACCCCGCCTGGGCGGAGCGCTTCGCGACGCACCGGGACCGCATCACGGCCGCGCTCGCCGGGCAACACGTCGTGGTCGAGCACATCGGGTCGACGGCGGTGCCCGGGCTCGCCGCCAAACCGATCGTCGACGTCGCGGTCGCCGTACCGGACGTCACCGACGAGGCCGCGTACCTGGAGCCGCTCCTTGCAGCCGGCTACGAGCTGCGCGTCCGCGAGGCCGGGCACCAGCTCGTCCGGACTCCGGAGCGGGACGTGCACGTCCACGTGTACGAGCACGGCGCGCCCGCGCTCGACGCGTACCTGCTGCTCCGGGACCACCTCCGCCGGCACGCCGCGGATCGCCAGCGCTACGAGGACGTCAAGCGGACGCTGATGACCCGCAGCTGGGACGACATGAACGCGTACGCCGACGCCAAGACCGAGGTCATCGAGGCGATCAAGGACCGCGCGCGCCGCGCAGCCGACTGATCCGGCCCGCACTGGCCGGGTCGGGACTGGCGGTGGTCGCGACCGACGGTCGCGACCACCGGGTGCCGGCGTGACCCGAACACGTTCCCCGGCACCTGAAGCGTCTCGGGGACCTGATCCTCCGCCGCGACGCTGCCTGCACCGAGGATGCTCCGGCGGACCCGTCGCGGTCAAGCCCGCGGGCGGGTCGTCGCGTCCAGCGGACCACCGGCGGTCGGGTCGGTGCCCACCGACGGACGGGAGGATCGTGGCGGGCCCGCCACGATCCTCCCGTCCGACCCGCGCCGGGTCGCGAGCCGACCGACGGACAGCGGGAGGGCGCCGACCCGCTCACGCGGACCGACGCCCTCCCGTGCTCACTCGACGGTCACCGTGGCGCTCGCCGAGGCGCTCGACCGCCGGCCGCAGCCGGCGGAGCTCAGCCGATCGACACCGCGGTCCAGGAGACCGGCGGCAGCTCGATGGTGATCGTGTCGCCGTCGCGACGGACCGTGTCGTTCGTCCGCAGTCCGACGCGCTCGCGGTTCCCGAGGTCGTTGACGGCGTGCACGTCGTCGTCCCAGACGCCCTCGGCACGGACGTCATCGTCGACCTGCAGGCCGGCCAGGTCGATCGTGACCGTGGTGGTCTCGGTCTGGTGGCGGTTCACGAGGAACACCGCCGCCTTGCCGTCCTCGACCGTGGCGGCCGAGTCGACGACCGGGACCTCGCCGTACTTGCCGCCGTCGACGGTGTCGCCCGAGGCCTTGACCTGCAGCGACGTGCCGTTCGCCAGGCGCGACGTGAGCGAGAACGGGAAGAACGTGGTCTGGCGCCAGGCCGGCCCGCCGGGCTCGGTCATGATCGGGCCGATCACGTTGACGAGCTGCGCGAGGCTCGCCGACGCGACGCGGTCGGCGTGGCGGAGCAGCGTGATGAGGAGACCGCCGACGACGACCGCGTCCGCGACGGTGTAGACGTCCTCGAGGAGGCGCGGCGCGACCGGCCAGTCCTGCAGCTCGAACGTCTTCTGCTGCTCGTTCCACTTGCTGAGCGACCAGACGTTCCACTCGTCGAACGAGATGTCGATCCGCTTGTCGGACTTCTTGTGCGCCTTGACGTGGTCGGCCGCGGTCGTCACGGTGTCGATGAAGTGGTCCATGTTCACGCCGGAGGCCAGGAACGAGGACAGGTCGCCCTCTTCCTCGTAGTACGCGTGGGCCGAGATGTAGTCGACGTCGTCGTAGGCGTGTTCGAGGACCGTGCGCTCCCACTCGCCGAAGGTGGGCATCGACGCACCGGACGATCCGCAGGCCACGAGCTCGAGGTCGGGCTGGATCTGGCGCATCGCCTTGGCGGTCATCGCGGCGAGCTTGCCGTAGTCCTCGGCGTTCTTGTGGCCGAGCTGCCACGGTCCGTCCATCTCGTTGCCGAGGCACCACATCTTGATGGCGAAGGGCTCCTGGCGGCCGTTCGAGCGGCGGTACTCGCTGAGGGCGGTGCCGGCGTCGATGTTCGCGTACTCGAGGAGCTCGATGGCCTCCTGCGTGCCGCGGGTACCGAGGTTCACGGCGAGCATGAGCTCGGAGCCGACGGCGTCGAGCCAGTGCTGGAACTCGTGCAGGCCGACCTCGTTCGTCTCGGTCGAGTGCCACGCCAGGTCGAGGCGGCGGGGGCGCTGCTCGACCGGGCCGACACCGTCCTCCCACTTGTAGCCCGAGACGAAGTTGCCGCCCGGGTAGCGGATGGCGGAGACGCCGAGCTCCTTGACGAGCTCGACGACGTCCTTCCGGAAGCCGTGCTCGTCGGCGGTCTCGTGCGCGGGCTCGTGGATGCCGTCGTAGACGTGGCGTCCGAGGTGCTCGACGAACCCGCCGAACAGGCGACGGCGCACCGGCCCCACGGTGAACGCGCTGTCGAGGACGAGGTGTGTGCGGGGCATGGATCTCCTTCGATCTGCTGGCGGCGGCGGTGCCGTGTGCGGTTCGTGCGTGGTGCTGCGGGTGGACGTGCGCGGCCCGACACGAAAGTGAGCGCTCACGTCTCCATGAACGCTAGCGGGTTCCGGTCCCGGGCGGAAGCGCGCACGCGCGCTCACCGTGACGTTCACGGAAGGGGTGGCGAGGTGGCCTGCTCAGCACTAGTGTGAGCGCTCACGGAGCACCGACCCTGCTCCGCTCGGCCCGTCCCGATGGAGTGATGCCATGCCGATCCGATCCGTTGTACCCAATCCGCCCCCGCGCGGCCGAGCCTTCACCCGGCGCAGCCTGCTCGCCGGAGCAGCCGCCGGAGCCGCGGTCCTGCCCCTCGCAGCGTGTTCCAGCCCGCTCGCCGCCGGTGTCGCCGGCGCTCCCCTCAACCCCGAGACGCTCGTCTTCTGGAACCTGTTCGGCGGCGGCGACGGCCTCCGCATGCAGGCGATGGAGGCGGGCTACGCCAAGCAGCACGGCGGCTCGTCGTCCCTGCAGGCGACCACGTTCGCGTGGGGCAACCCGTACTACTCGAAGGTCACACTGGCGACCGTCGGGAACAAGCCGCCGGACGTCGCCATCGCGCACCTGACCCGGGCGAAGCCGCTCTGGGACGGGGACCTGCTCGACCCGATCTCCGCGGACGACCTGGCCAGCGTCGGCCTGAGCGCGAGCGACTTCAACCAGAAGGCGTGGACGGCGCAGAAGACCGACGGCAAGAACATCTGCATCCCGCTCGACACGCACCCCTTCGTGCTCTTCTACAACGTTGACGTGTGCCAGAAGGCTGGTCTGATCGACTCGGACGGCAAGCTCAAGGACCTCAACGGGCTCGAGAACTTCGAGGCCGCGCTCGCCGCGGTCGCGAAGGTCACCGGCGGCACCGCGCTGAACGTCGCGAACGTCAGCGAGGTCGCGACGCCGTGGCGCTTCTTCTGGACGATGTACAACCAGATCAACGGGGCGACGCCGTTCATCAGCGACGGCGGCGCGAAGCTGACCGTCAACGAGGACGCGTACACGAAGGTCACCGACATGACCCAGAAGTGGGTCAAGAACGGCTGGCTGAACAAGGGCCTCGACTACGCCACCGCCCAGACGCTGATGTTCACGGGCAAGGCGGGCTTCTTCATGCAGGGCGAGTGGGAGATCAGCACCGCCCAGTCGATCAAGGGCCTGAAGTTCGGCATGGTGCCCGTGCCGCAGCTGTACGACAAGCCGGCCACCCAGGCGGACTCGCACACGTTCGTCCTGCCGCGGAAGGACCGCACGCCCGAGCAGCGCAAGGCCCACATGCTGTTCATCAAGCAGATGCTCGAGCAGAGCCTGACGTGGGCGCAGGGCGGGCACGTGCCGGCGTACATGCCGACGTTCGACAGCACGGCGTTCAAGGAGCTCACGCCGCAGTCGAACTACGCGTCGGCCGCCGAGACCGCCGTGTTCGACGACCCCGCCTGGTACGGCGGCTCCGGATCCACCTTCGAGAACACCGTCGGGGCACAGCTCGCCCTGGTGCAGCAGGGCAGCAGTTCACCTGCACAGGCGCTCTCGGCGATCAAGGACCAGCTCGCCACGTACCTCAACACCCCGAGCCCGCTGTGATCCGGCGCGCGACCCCTTCGATCCACGTGGACCCCGCACGAGAGGCACGATGACGTGACCGCTGCACCAGTTCTCACCCGACCCACGGACGCCAGGGCCGTCACCGGCCGCTCGCGTCCCCGCGTGAACGCCATGACCCGGGGCCAGGGACGCTCCGGCTGGCTCTTCCTCGCCCCCTTCGGCCTGTTCTACCTGGCCTTCCTGCTGGGTCCGACGGTGTGGATGCTCGTCACGAGCTTCTTCAACACCTCGACCGTCCGCACCGGACTCGGCAGCTTCGCCGGGTTCGCGAACTACGCCGAGATGCTCGGACGCGCCGACTTCTGGTCGTCGCTCTGGCACACCCTGCAGTTCACGCTCTACACGACCCCGCCGCTCGTGATCCTGGCGTTCGTGTTCGCCGTGCTGACGAACCGGATGAACCGCGGGCAGTGGTTCTTCCGCCTGGCGTTCTTCCTGCCGTTCATCCTGCCGTCGGCGACGATCTCGCTGATCTGGGTGTTCATCTTCACCCCGGCCACCGGTCTGTTCGCCTCGGTCCAGCAGGCGATCGGGCTGACCCCGGGCGCGGGCGTCCTGGCGAGCCCGAACACCGCCATGATCGGCGTCGCGATCGCCACGGTCTGGTGGACGCTCGGCTTCAACTTCGTGCTGTACCTGGCCGGCCTGCAGGAGATCCCCCGCGAGCTCTACGAGGCCGCGGCCGTCGACGGGGCGTCGAGCTGGCAGCAGATCAAGTCGATCACGCTGCCGCTGCTCGCCCGCACCACGACGCTCGTCATCCTGCTGCAGATCATCGCGAGCCTGAAGATCTTCGACCAGGTGTACCTGATGACGAACGGCGGCCCGGGCATCTCGACCCAGGTCTCGCTGCAGCTCATCACCGGCGTCGGCTTCACGGACAACCGCCTCGGTGCGGCGTCCGCGGCCTCGGTGCTCCTGTTCATCGTGATCGTCGCGATCGCGGTCATCCGGCAGCTCGTCGAGCGCGCTGCCGCCAAGCGAGAGATCGGTGCCTGACATGACCGCCACCGAGAGCATCACCACCGGCCGTCGGCGCGTCCGCACGGGCGTCTCGGCCGCCGCTCCCGCCAACGCCGCGAAGATCGGCGTCTCCGGCAAGGGCTTCAACATCACGGCCGCGATCATCCTGACCGTGTTCGCGATCATCTGGCTCATCCCGAGCCTGTTCGCCCTGAAGACGTCGCTGTCCGACAACGGCGTCGCCGCGCTCGGCGCGAACGCGATCCTGTCGAACTGGAACCCGACGCTGCACTCCTACGCGTCGCTGTTCCAGGCCGGCGACATCTGGAACTGGTACCTGGCGAGCGGCATCACGAGCCTGCTCACCACGGCCCTCACGGTGCTGTTCGCCTCGATGGCGGCGTTCGCACTGTCGCGGCTGGCCTTCCGCGGGCGGAACGTCGCGTTCCTGCTCATCATCCTGGGCATCATGATCCCGACGCAGGTCCTGATCATCCCGATCTTCCAGGAGCTCAACGCCGTCAACCTGCTGAACACCTACTGGTCGGTGATCTTCCCGCAGGTGCCCGCCGTGATCGCGGTGTTCATCTTCAAGCAGTTCTTCGACGGCATCCCGAAGGAGCTCGAGGAGGCCGCGCGCATCGACGGAGCCGGCATGTGGAAGATCTACTGGTCGGTCATCCTGCCCCTGTCGCGTCCGGTCATCGCCGCGGTGGCGATCCTGACGTTCGTCGGGGTGTGGAACAACCTGCTGCTGCCCCTGTTCGTGCTGTCGAACCCGGACCTCATGACGATCCCGGTCGGGCTCGCCACGGTCCAGGGCAGCTTCGGCCAGCGGTACGCCGACATCCAGGCCGGGGCGATCCTGGCGGCCCTGCCGCTGATCATCCTGTACCTGGTCTTCCAGCGGCAGATCGTCGAGGGTGTGACCGGGTCCGGTCTCAAGGGCTGACGCCGCCCCACGACGGACGGGAGGCGCGGTGCCGGCTGGCACCGCGCCTCCCGTCCGTCCCGGCGCGGCGCGGCGCCCACGCTCGCCGGCCGCCGATCCGCGCGTCGGAAGCCGATCCGCGCGTGGGAGGCGGATCCGCGCACAGGAGACCCGGTGGAACGACGTCCCATGCGCGGAACGTCTTCCGATTGCACGCGCGATGGGAAGGAACGTCCGCGTCGGAAGCTGCTCAGAGCGGGTCGAGGCGGGTCCGGAGGAGACAGAACTCGTTGCCCTCGGGGTCCTGGAGCACGTGCCACGACTCGTCCCCGGTCTGCCCGACGTCGGCCGGGCGCGCCCCGAGGGCCAGCAGTCGCTCGAGTTCGGCGTCCTGGTCCTGGTCGACCGGTGAGACGTCGAGGTGCAGGCGGAGCGGCTGGTGCTTCGGCTGCGGGTTCCTCGACAGGATGATCGTGGGGGTCGCCCCGCCGAAGCCGGACGCCGGGCCGATCTCGATGCCGTCCTCGTCCTTGCCGAGTTCGACGTAGTCCAGGACGGCGCACCAGAAGCGCGACAGCACCTCGGGGTCGTCGCAGTTCAGCACGAGTTTGCTCAGTCGGACGCTCATGCCCGCACGCTACCCGGCCGGGTCAGGCGGGGACGGCCCGGCTCACGCGGGGACGGCCTGCCGGGCGTCGTGCTTCCAGAACCCGGAGAAGGTGATCCGGGACTTCGGGACCCCCGCGCGGTGCAGGTGTCGGCGCCCCTCGGTGGCGAGCCGGGACTCCCCCACGACGAAGGCGTACACCCGGTCGTCGCACGGCACGTGCCGCTGGAGCTCGGCGAGCGCGGCACGACCGGGGACTTCGTGCGGGTCGACGTGCTCGCGGACGATCCAGGTGACCTCGACGCCGGCCGGGGCGTCGAGCACGCGGACGTCGGCGGCCGTCGGGATCTCCTGCACGATGCGGCCGACGGTGTCCCGCGGCAGTGACGCGGCGATGCCGACGACCGCGGGCAGCCCGGTCTCCTCGGCGGCGACCAGGACCTGGCTGACGTCGTCCGGGCAGTCGAAGATGCGCCCCTGGTCGAGCATCGCGAGTTCGTCGCCGGGTCGGGCCGCGCACGCCCAGATCGCGGCACGCCCCTCGAGTGTGCCGTCGGCGTGGGCGTGCACGACGAAGTCGACGTCGAGCTCGGCGGTGCCGTCCGGCAGTCGTCGGAAGCCCGCGACGGTGTAGTTCGCCAGGTGCGGTCGGGCGTCCTGCGGGATGGCGAGGTACTGCGGGCACCAGCGGTTGCCGTCGATCTCGGGCAGCGTCAGGTGCTGCTGGTGCGGGAGCGGCAGGAACAGGCGGAACCAGTGGTCGTACCCGGCGAAGGGGAACTCGTGCAGGTCGTCCCCGGTGACCGTGACCCGGTGCATCGACGGCGTGACCCGGGCGGAGCGGAGCACGCGGGCACGGAAGAGCCGGGGGCTCTCGGGCATGAGCCGCGGGATCTTCGCCATGAGGCAAGGCTAACCTAAGATGGTCCGCGTGCCATCCCCCGATCTCGTCGTGACCCCCGCGCGACCGCCCGCTCCGCCGAGCGCCACGGGCGTCCACCGCACCGCGGTCCGCCGTCGGACGACCGTCGTCCTGGGCCTGGTCGTGGTCCTCGCACTCGCCGCCGTCGCCAGCATGCTCTTCGGCAGCAACCGTCTCGGCGTCGACCAGGTGCTCGCGGGCCTCACGCGCACCGGGTCCGGGACGACCGAGGCCGTGGTGTGGGGCTCGCGCATCCCCCGCACGCTCATCGGCGCCGCGGTCGGCGCGGCCCTCGGCATCGCGGGCCTGCTCATGCAGGGGCACACGCGGAACCCCCTCGCCGACCCGGGCCTGTTCGGCGTCTCGTCGGGCGCCGGGCTCGCGGTCGTCCTCGGCGTCTACGTCTTCGGCGTCACGAGCACCGGCGCGACGGTCTGGTTCGCCCTGGCCGGCGCGGTGGTCGCGAGCGTCGTGGTGTTCTCGGTGACGATCGCCGGCAGCGGGACGGCCAGCCCGGTGCCCCTCGCCCTGGCCGGCGCCGCGGTCTCGGCGTTGCTCGGCGCGGTCACGTCCTTCATCGTCCTGACCGACCAGCAGTCGCTCGACGCGTACCGGCTCTGGGTGGTCGGCTCCCTGGCGGCGCGGCAGCTCGACGTGCTGACGGCCGCGGCGCCGTTCCTGCTCGTCGGACTCGCGCTCGCGATCTGGAACGTCCGGTCGCTCGACGCGCTCGGCCTCGGCGCGGAGCTCGCGCGCGGCCTGGGCGAGAACGTCCTCGTCGCCCGGCTCGTGGGCCTCGGCGGCATCACCCTGCTCGCCGCCGGCGCGACCGCGGCCGCCGGTCCGATCGGGTTCGTCGGACTCACGGTGCCGCACGTCGCCCGCGCCCTCGTCGGGACCGGGCACCGGTGGACCCTGCCCGTCTCGGCCCTCGTCGGGGCGTCGCTCGTGCTCGTCGCGGACGTCGTCGGGCGGCTCGTCGGCGGGTTCTCGGAGGTCGAGGTCGGCATCGTCCTCGCGGTCATCGGCGGCCCGGTGTTCGTCGCCGTCGCCCGCCGTCGATCGCTGGTGTCCCTGTGAGCGCCGCCGCACCGCGCAACGCCGCAGCACCGCGCAGCGCCGCCGCCCCGGTCCGCCGCGGCGTCCGTGTCGGCCCCGTCGGCCTGGCCTGGCGCCCGCGGGTGCTCGGGTACACGGTCGCCGCGCTCGCCCTCGCCGTCGTGCTCGTCGTCCTCGGAGTCGCGGTCGGCAGCACCTGGATCGCTCCGGGCACCGTCGTCCGCGCCCTGCTCGGCGCCGAGGACGGCCCGGAGGGCTTCATCGTCACGACGCTCCGACTGCCCCGGGTGCTGACGGGCGCGCTCGTCGGGCTCGTCCTCGGCGTCGCGGGTGCCTTGACCCAGACCGTCACGCGCAACCCCCTCGGCACGCCGGACATCATCGGCGTCACCTCCGGCGCGAGCGTCGGTGCGGTGGCGGCGATCGTCCTCGGCGGCGGCTCGTACTCGGTGTCGAGCGTCGTCACCAGCGGCGGCATCCCGGTCGCCGCGACGATCGGCGCCCTCGTCGCGGCCGCCGCCGTCTACGGCTTCGGGTGGCGCGGCGGTGTGCAGAGCTACCGGCTCGTGCTGGTCGGCATCGGCGTCAGCGCGACCCTCGACGCGATGACGAGCTACCTGCTCGTCCGCGCGAAGATCACCGTGGCGACCGCCGCGTCGCAGTGGCTCGTGGGCAGCCTGTCGAGCACGTCCTGGTCGTCCGTGTGGCCCCTGCTCGTGGTGGCCGCCGTCGCCGTCCCGCTGGCCCTCGCGACGAGTGCGGCGCTCGGCATCGGGCAACTCGGTGACGAGGTCGCGACGGGCGTCGGACTCGGGGTGCAGCGGCACCGGCTGCTCGTCGTCGCGCTGGCCGTGGTCCTGACCGCCGCCGCCGTCGCCGCCGCCGGACCCGTCGGGTTCGTCGCGTTCGTCGTCCCGCAGGTCGCACTCCGACTCGCCGGGACGAACCGGCCGCCGCTGCTGCTCGCCGGCGCCCTCGGGGCCGTGCTCGTGCTCGGTGCCGACCTGCTCGCCCGCTCCGCCTTCCCCTGGCAGGTCCCCGTCGGCATCGTCACGACCGTCGTCGGCGCCCCGTACCTGATCTGGCTCCTCGTCCGGCACCGCAAGGAGATGTCCCGATGACCGCACGCACCGCACCCGCGACCACTGCAGACACCACGGCAGCGACGGCCGCCACGTCCGCCACCACGGACACAGCCGCGACCACCCCGACGACGCCGGCCGATGGACCGACCCGCACCGCGCCTCCAGTCGGGGTGCCCGTGCTGCAGGCCCGCGGCCTGTCCGTCGGCTACGACCGCGAACCGGTGCTCCGCGACCTGGACCTGCGCATCGAACGCGGCACCGTGACGACCTTCCTCGGGGCGAACGGCTGCGGGAAGTCGACCCTGCTGAAGGCCTTCGGCCGGGTGCTGCGGCCGCAGGCCGGCGAGGTCCTGCTCGACGGCACCCCGATCCGACGCGAGCCGAACCGTGCGGTCGCGCGGAAGCTCGCGATCCTGCCCCAGACCCCCGTGGCCCCGGCCGGCACGAGCGTGCTCGACCTCGTGATGCGGGGCCGGAACCCGCACCAGTCCTGGGCCCGCCCCTGGACCGCCGAGGACGCCGACGTCGCCGAGCAGGCCATCGCCGCGACCGGGCTGACCGAGGTGGCGCACCGCGACGTGGCGAGCCTGTCCGGCGGGCAGCGCCAGCGGGCGTGGATCGCGCTCGTGGTCGCGCAGCAGGCCGAGACGCTCCTGCTCGACGAGCCGACGACGTACCTCGACCTCGCGCACCAGCTCGACGTCCTGCGGCTCGTGCGGCGACTGAACCGGGAGCAGGGCTCCACCGTCGTGATGGTCCTGCACGACCTGTCGCTCGCCGCGCGGTACTCCGACCGGCTCGTGGTCCTGCACGACGGCGGGGTCGTCGCGGACGGTACCCCGCACGAGGTCCTGACGTCCGAGGTGCTCGAGCGGGCCTTCGGCCTGCACGCCCGCGTCGTCCCCGACCCGGTGACCGGCGCCCCGATGATCGTCCCCGAGGCGGACGAGCAGGACTGAACCGGGCGAGCGGGACCGGCATGGCGGAGCAGGACCAGCCGGAGGAGCAGGGGCTGGCAAGCCGTACAGACTTAGGTTAGGCTCTCCTAACGTGAAGATCCCCCGCCGCGGCTCCCTGCGCGCCGCCCTCGTGACCTCCGTGGCCCTCTCGGCCCTCCTGCTCGCCGGCTGCACCGGCGCGAACGGCTCCTCCGGAGCCGGCGACGGCAGCGCCGCCGGCTCCGGCTCGAGCGCCGCCGCGAAGGGACCCTGGTCGTACGAGGACGCCACCGGGAAGACCGTCAAGCTCGACAGCACCCCGAAGCGCGTCGTGGTCCTCAACGACATCGCCATCTCGTTCATCGAGTACGGCCTCCGCCCGGTCGGCACCTTCGGGCAGCTCACCATGGCGAAGGACCAGCGCTTCGAGGGCCTGGACACCAAGGGCATCGCGCAGCTCGGCACCGGCTACGGCGACATCGACCTCGAGCAGCTCGCGGCACTCAAGCCGGACCTCGTCGTCACGTCGGTCTACCCCACCGACGACAAGGGCACGCTCGACACCACGCAGCCGGGCTACGGCTTCAAGGACAAGGAACAGCAGCAGCAGGTCGAGGCCATCGCGCCCGTCGTCCAGGTCGAGTGGGGCGGCAAGGGCGAGGACGTCATCGAGAAGATCGCCGACCTCGCCGAGTCGCTCGGCGCCCCGGAGTCGACGGTCGAGGCCGCCGAGGACCGCTTCGACAAGGCCGAGGACGAGCTCGAGAAGGCCGCGAAGGCGAGCGACGTCTCGGTCGTCTCGATGTACGCGGACGGCGACGGCGCGTACGTCACGCGTCCCTCCGACGAGCCCACGCTGCAGATGTACTCGTCGTTCGGCGTCGACTTCGTGACCCCGAAGCCGAAGGGCTTCTACTGGGGCATCTACTCGTGGGAGAACGCCGGCCAGATCTCCGGTGACGTGATCCTGCTGTCGCAGCAGGGCTACCAGGTGTCCGACCTCGAGAAGCAGCCGACGTTCGCCGACAACGCGGCCCTGCAGGCCGGCCAGGTGCACAGCTGGACCTTCCCGGCCCTCGACTACGCGTCGCAGGCCGACTACATGACGAAGCTCGCGGGCTGGCTGGGCGAGAGCAAGAAGGTCTCGTAGACCCCACCACCCCACGGACGGGAGGCGCGGTGCCGGCTGGCACCGCGCCTCCCGTCCGTTCCCGGGTCGCGTCCCGTCCCGTCGATGGAGCAGAAGCCGTCGGGTGTCCCGTGCCGACCCGACGTCTGCTGCTCCATCGATGTCGGACGGCGGGGGTCAGCCGACGGGCAGGGCGGCGTTGACGGCGGTCTGCGCCTGCCGCCACACGGCTGCGCGGGACCCGGCGTACGTGCCGCCCTGCCCGTTCGCGGAGTGCCGCAGGTTCGCCTGGCCACCATCGGTGTTGCCCTGCCAGTACGCCGTGACCGCCCGCTCGCTGCCCCCGACGAGCCAGATCTGGTCCGCCGAGTCGGTCGTGCCCGTCTTGCCGAACAGGGTCGTGCCGTCCGGCGTCTGCCCGCCGCTCGCGGTGCCGCCGCGGAACGCGCCCTGCATCACCTGGAAGGCCGTCCGGGCGACCGAGGAGGAGACCGCCCGGGAGCACGCGGCGGGCTGTCCACCGAGCTGCGTGCCGTCGCGACCGGTCACCTGGTCGATGACGACCGGCGCGCAGTACACGCCGTCGTTCGCGATCCCGGCGTACGCGGCCGCCATCGTCAGCGGCGCGATGCTCGTCGTCCCGAGCACCGCGGCGGGGTTCGCGGGGAGCTCGCCGCCCGTCGCCGGGTGCACGCCGAGGCGGGCGGCGGTGTCGCGGATGTCGCACAGGTCGAGCCTCGACGCCATGTCCGCGTAGGCGGCGTTCACCGACTGCGCCGTCGCCGCCCGCACCGAGTACGGCCCGGTCTGGCCCGCCGAGTCGTTCTTCGGGTTCCACGCCTTCGTCGTGACGCGTTGCCCGCACTGCGTCCAGACGCTGCGGGCCTTGCGGGTGCCGTCGACCACGGCGTCGGGGCTGCGGCCGGACTCGAGCCACTGCAGGAGCGTGAACATCTTGTACGTCGACCCGACCTGGAACCCCTTCGAGCCGCCGTTCGACTCGTCGGTCGCGTAGTTCAGCGAGGTCGCGGTCGGCGGTGCCGCGGACGACCGGTCGTAGTCGGTGTTCTGCGCCATGGTGAGCACGCGCCCGGTGCCGGCCTCGACGGTGTCGAGCGTCGCGCCGAGGGCGAACCGGGTCTCCCCCGCGCGGTCGTACCGGTCGAGCAGGTCCTTCTGCTGCGTGTTCAGGTCGAGGTCGAGCGTCGTCTGGACCCGGTAGCCGCCGGTGCGCCAGGCCTGCTCCCGCGCGGCGGTGTCGGCGCCGAGCTGCGGGAGGGACTGCGCCACCTGCACGGCGTACGCGCAGAAGAACTCCGCGCCGCGGACGGCCGACTCGCACCCCTGCCTCGGTGCCGTCAGGCGGACGTAGTCAGCGGGGGTGGATGCCAACGCGGCCTGCAGGTCGGCGTCGCTGAGGTGCCCCTGCTGGTGCATCGAGCGGAGGATGACGTCTCGGCGCGCCTGGTTGTCGGCGTAGTGCTCCGGCGAGGAGAGGTCGCGTGCGTCCGGCCACTGCACGATCGCGATGAGCGACGCCGCCTCGGCCGGGGACAGGTCGCCGGCGTCCTTGCCGTAGTACCGCTGCGAGGCCGCCTGCACGCCGTAGGTCTGGTCGCCGAAGTACGCGATGTTCAGGTAGGCGGCGAGGATCTCGTCCTTCGAGTACTCCTTCGCGAGCCCGATCGCGAGCTTCACCTCGGCGAGCTTCCGGTCGAGCGAACGCTTCGTCGCCTCGGCGGTCGCGGCCTCGCGCTCCTGCTCGGTCGGCAGCTCGCTCGCCCGCTGGATCTTGATGTTCCGGACGAGCTGCATCGTCAGGGTCGACCCGCCCGTCCCGCCGTCCCCGCCCGACGCGACGACGCTGACGAGCGAGCGCACGAGACTCGTCGGGTCGACGCCGCCGGTCTCCCGGAAGCGCTTGTCCTCGCCGTCGATCGCAGCGTGCTCGAGCGTGTCGCTGATCTGGTCCAGCGCGAGCTCCTGGCGGTTCTGGTCCCACACGTCCGCGAGGTGCACCGGCTGCCCGCCCTGGTACGCCCAGACCTCGTTCCGGGTCGGCAGGTCACCGATCTCGATGTACTCCGGCATCGAGTCGAACAGGTCGATCGCCGAGGTCGTCCCCACACCCGCGACCGCCAGCACGGGCGTCACCCCGATCCCCACCAGCAGCCCGGCGAGCACGCTGCCGCCCACGAAGCCGGCAGCGGCCCCCGTCACCCGTCGTCCGGTCATGATTCCCCCTCGTCGATCGATGGCGTCCGGGGGTGACCCTCCCAGCGCTGTTCGGACGTCCGCCCGGGTTTCCCGGGGTGACACCGGCACGCGCGCTGGGAAAGGACCGAGTCGGTACGGATCGTTACCCCGCGGGGCTCGTCGTGACCTCGTCGTGACCGTGATCGGCGTGGGTACGCTCGGGTGATGGACGCGGGGCAGTGGCACGAGGACGTGCTCGGACCGCCGTTCGAGCGCCTGGAACTGCCGCTCGGGACGGACGCCGAGGGGCCCGTCGTCGCCACGCTCGTCCGCCGACGCCGGTCACCGAACGACCTGCTCCTGCACGCCCGTGGCCCCCTGCACGGGGTCGACGTGCTGTACGTGCACGGGTGGTCGGACTACTTCTTCCAGGTCGAGCTCGCCGAGCGGGTGGAACGACTCGGCGCCCGCTTCCACGCCCTGGACCTGCGGAAGTACGGCCGGAGCCTGCGGCCGCACCAGACCCCGGGGAACGTGGACGACCTCGCGGTGTACGACGAAGACCTCGGTGCGGCGCTCGACGCGATCGCCGCCGAGCACCGGGGTGGTCCGCGCCGCCGACTCGTCCCGATGGGGCACTCGACCGGCGGGCTGACGCTGTCGCTGTGGGCGGCACGACACCCCGAGCTCGTGGACGGCCTCGTGCTCAACAGCCCGTGGCTGGAGTTCCAGGCGAGCGCCGTCGGTCGGGCACTCGTCGCCCCGGTGATCAAGCTCGGCGCCCGGCGGAACCCGCTCGCACCGCTGCCGGCCGTCGACCCGGGCTTCTACACGAGGACCGTCTCCGCCGCCGGCGAGGGCTCGTGGACCTACGACCAGCAGTGGCGCCCGGCCCGGGGCTTCCCGCTCCACCCGAACTGGCTCGCCGCGGTGTTCGCGGGGCAGGCGCGCGTCGAGGCCGGTCTCGGCATCGAGGTCCCGACGCTCGTGCTCCTCAGCGACAAGAGCATGCTCCAGCCCCGTTGGGACGACGGCATGGCCCGGGCGGACGTGGCGATCAACGTCGACGTCGTCGCGCACCGGGCGCTGTCGCTCGGCTCCGAGGTCACCGTCCGGCGGCTCCGGGGCGCCCTGCACGACGTCGTGCTGTCCGAGCCGGACGTCCGCGAGCGTGCGTACGACGCGATCGGCCGCTGGGCCACGACGATCCCGCGCTGACCCCGTCGACCGAGGAGCGCGTCAGCCGAGGTGCGCGTCAGCCGAGGTGCGTGATCGCGATCCGGGTGGCCTCGGCGACGAGCGCGTCCGAGGGCTCGGCGTCCGCCGAACCGTGCGCCGTCATCACGACGAGCACGATCGGGTCCCGGCCCGGCGGGGTGACGACCGCGACGTCGTTCCGCACGCCGCACGACGCGGTCCCGGTCTTGTCCGCGACGGTCCACGACGGGTCGACGCCGGCGCGGATCGTCGTCGTCCCGGTCGTCGTGCCGAGCATCGCGTCGCGGAGCAGCGACCGGTCGTCCGCGTCGAGCGCGTCCCCGAGCAGCACGGCGCGGAGGTCCGCGGCGGACTGCGCCGGGGTCGTGGTGTCACGACGGTCCCCCGGGAGGGCGGTGTTGAGGTCCGGTTCGGTGCGCGAGACGTCCGTCGTCGTGTCACCGAGGCCGCGCAGCCACCGCGTCACCCCGGCGACGCCGCCGACCCGCTCGACGAGCAGGTTCGCCGCGGTGTTGTCGCTCTGCCGGACGGCCGCGTCGACGAGCTGCCGCACGGTCAGGCCGGTGTCGACGGCCGGGGTCGTCACCGGGGCGTAGGACAGCAGGTCGCCGCGGTCGTAGTGCACGACCTCGTCGAGGTCCGCCGGGGACGAGGCGGTGAGCACCGCGGCGGCGATCTGCACCTTGTTCGTCGAGGCGAAGGCGAACCGCTCGTCCGCGCGGTACCCGAGCGATCGCCCGCTGCCGGTGTCCACGGCGACGACCCCGACCCGGGCACCGTCCCGACGCTCGAGGTCAGCCAACGCCTGTCGGGTCGTGCCGTCGGTGATCGGCACAGTCGCGGTCGGCACGGCCGCGGTCGGCACGGCGGAACCGGCCGACGACCCCGACCCGTCCGGGCCGTCCCCGGCGGTGCACCCCGTCAGCAGCACCGCCGTCAGCGCCACCAGCCCGACCGCCACCGTCCGCACGCCGGCCGTCCGCGCGCCTGCCGTCCTCGTCACTCCCACGCGTCGGAGCCTGCCGCACACGCCCGACGCAGCGCTGGGAGCGGTCCGGCTGCGGCTCAGGCGGGTCGGCTGAACAGGTTGACGAGGTTCCCCTCCGGGTCCCGGAACAGGGTCGAGCGGTTGCCCCACGGCATCGTCGTCGGCGGCAGCACGACCTCGCCGAGCACGCCCGAGTCCTGCAGCCGGTCGAACGCCGCGTCGACGTCCGGGACCGAGAACTCCACGACGAGCCCCGGGTTCTGCCCGGGCACCGGCGCACCCGCACCGAGCCCCTCGACGGTCTCCGGCGCCGCGAGCGCGAGCACGAGCCCGCCGGCACGGACCTCGGCGAAGACCGGCGCCGGTCGGTGTGCGGTGGTGCCGGTGACCGCCTCGTAGAAGGCGGTCGTGCCCGCCAGGTCGGCGGTGATGATCCTGATCGACGTGAACTCCACGCTGTCCTCTCCCGGCGACCTGCGGTGGCCGCCCGGCACCAGGTTCACGCAGCCCCGCGACAGCGTCCTGTCGGTGTTCCCCGGACCCGCTCAGTCCGCGAGCACGGACCGGAGCACCCCGTGCGGGATGTCGAGCTCGTCGAACCGCACGGCCCGCCGCGGCACCCGCTCGTCCGTCGGCTCCACCCCGAGCACCCGGTCGCCGCGGAAGGCACGGACCCCGTCGCGCAGCCGACACCACGCGACGAGGTACCAGTCCTCGCCCCTGCCGACGTACCCGAGCGGCTCGACCGCCCGCTCGGTCTCGTTCCCCTGCGCGTCCCGGTACCGCAGCCGGACGACCCGGCCGCCGGCCAGAGCAGGCAGGAGCGCGGTCGGTCCCGGCACCCGGTCACCTGTCTCGAGCAGGTGCACCCGTCGGGCGAGCGAGGCGCTGCGCCGCGCGTCGTCCTCCGCGAGCACCGCCCGCACCTTCTGCGCGGCACCGCGCGCGGCGTCGCGGAACGGGCTCGTCGCGAGGGCGCCGAGGCCGACGGCGACGGCGAGCGCCTCCTCCGCGGTCAGCCCGAGCGGCGGCAGCGTCGCGCGGGCGTCGAGCGTGTAGCCGCCGGTCCGGCCGGGTTCCGCCCAGATCGGCACGCCCGCCTCCTGCAGCGAGCGCAGGTCGCGCTCGATGGTCCGGACGCTCACGCCGTACCGCGCGGCGAGCGTCCGCGCGCTCCGCAGCGCGGGCGCGGCCGCGCGCAGCTCCTCGACGAGCGCGTAGAGACGATCAGTGCGGTTCACGACGCGACCACGGTACGGCCTGGAGGCGCGTGGCGGGCCCGCCCCGTGCCTCCCGTCCGACCGCCGGTCCGGCGCGCACCGCGCGCGACCCGCGCGCCGTCGTCCCGCTCGTCGTCTCAGGATCGGGGGACGAAACTGGGCAAGCCCTCGGAGTCGTTGCACCGAGTGCATCGATGCACCTAGTGTTCACAACCGTGACCATATCGACCGACCGCCGTGCCGCCCTCAAGGCGAAGCACCGTGCGGCGATCCTGCAGGCCGCACGCGACCTGGTCGACGAGCAGGGTGGACGCGGGTTCAGCGTCGACGACCTCGCCGCCCGGGCCGACATCGCCCGGCGCACGGTGTTCAACCACTTCGCCTCCCTGGACGAGGTCCTGCTCGCGGTGTGCGAGCAGGAGCTGTCGGTGATCATCGACCGGTTCCTGGCGGACATGGCGCGCACGCCGATCGGCGACGGCAGCCGGGCCTCGATGTTCGACGAGCTGGAGTCCGCCGCGCGTGGTGCCGACCTCGCCCCCGCGATCGCCGGGATGTACGACATCCTGGGCGACCCCGGGAAAGAGGACCCGAAGGCCGCGGTGCTCACGCAGACCGCGTTCGGCCGGGTCACCGAGCGCCTACGCGACGAGGTCGCAAGGCGGCACCCCGGCGCGGACGTCCTGGACACCGCCCTGCTCGTCGACTCCCTGATGAGCGGCATCGTCGTGATCGCCGAGCACTGGCTCGACCACCACGGCCCCGACCTCACCCCGGCGACGCTACGCGCCTGGGACGAGCTGCTGAGCCGCCTCGTGCACAGCGTCCGCTCCGGCTACATGCCGGCGCACTGACACCTCCCTCCCCGGGGTCCACCGGCGCACCCCGCACCGCAACAGCACCTGACACGAAAGGACGGGGCAGCCGCATGGCCGGTCTCCTCTACCGTCTCGGACGGTTCTCCGCACGACGGCACTGGCTGGTGATCATCGCCTGGATCGTCATCATGGGCATCGCCGGGCTCACCTTCAGCCTGTTCCAGGGGTCGATCTCGTCGTCGATCACGATCCCGAACACCAAGACGAGCCAGGCGCAGGACGAGCTCGCCGACAAGTTCCCGTCGGCGAACGGCGGCAACGGGACGATCGTGTTCCAGACCACCGACGGCAAGGCCTTCACGGACACCCAGAAGGCCGACGTGAAGTCGTTCCTGGACGGGTTGAAGGACCTCGACGGGGTCAAGGGCGTCCGCGACGGGTTCACGACGCAGGACCAGCTCGACGAGCAGCGCCAGAAGATCACCGACGGTCGGAAGCAGATCGAGGACGGCCGCGCGCAGATCACGAGCGGACAGCAGCAGCTCGACCAGCAGAAGGCGCAGCTGGAGTCCGGCAAGCAGCAGATCGCGACCGCCCAGCAGGAGCTCGACGCGAAGAAGGCCCAGGCCGCCGCGGCCGGTGGTGCGGCAGCCACCGCGGCCCAGGCGCAGCTCGCCCAGGCGCAGGCGCAGATCGACGCCCAGCAGCAGCAGATCACCGCGGGCGAGCAGCAGATCATGCAGGCCCAGCAGCAGATCGACGAGAACACGAAGAAGCTCGACACGAGCGAGCAGGAGCTCGAGCAGGGCTCCGACCTGCTCGACCTGTCGAAGGACATCCGCTTCGTGTCGTCGAACGGCCAGTCGTCGATCGGCACCGTGCAGTTCACGAAGTCGACCTACGAGGTGCCGCAGGAGACCAAGCAGGCGATCTCGGACAAGGCCGAGTCGGCGAAGATCGACGGCGTCGCCGTGTACGTCTCGAACGACATTGCGCAGGGCGTGCCGTCCATCCTCGGCCCGGGTGAGATCGTCGGCGTCATCATCGCGGCGCTCGTGCTGTTCCTCATGCTCCGCACGATCATCGGCGCCGCGATCCCGCTGCTCTCCGCCGTGCTCGGCGTCGGGATCGCGTCGCTCGCCTCACTGTCGTTCTCGAGCCTGGTCGAGTTCATCTCGGTCACGCCCGTGCTGGGGGTGATGCTGGGCCTGGCGGTCGGCATCGACTACTCGTTGTTCATCCTGAACCGGCACCGGACACAGCTGAAGGCCGGCATGGACGTCCACGAGTCCATCGGGCTCGCGAACGGCACCTCCGGCAACGCCGTGGTGTTCGCGGGCACGACGGTCATCGTCGCCCTGCTCGCGCTGAACATCACCGGGATCCCGTTCCTCGGCCTGATGGGCACCGTCGGCGCGGTCGCGGTCCTGTTCGCCATCCTCATCGCGACCTCGTTCACCCCGGCGCTGCTCTCGCTGCTCGGCATGCGGATCCTGCGGAGGAAGGAGCGGCAGCGGATCGGCAACACGGGCTCGATCCGGGTGCCGAACAAGCCGATGTCGACCTGGCGCGCGGTCGTCACGCTCGTCGCCGGCGTCCTCGTGCTCGGCGTGGTCGCGATCCCGGCGACGCAGATGCGCCTCGGCCTGCCCACGGGTGCGTCCGAGTCCGTCGACTCGAGCCAGTACAAGGCGTACAAGGCGCTCGACCGCGACTTCGGCGCCGGACAGAACGGCCCGCTGCTCGTCGTCGCCGACCTGCCGAAGTCCGTGTCGGAGGACGACGTCACCGTACGAGAGGTCACCATCGGCCAAGCGATCGCGAAGAACTCCGACGTGCAGGCCGTGCTGCCGATCGGCGCCTCGAAGGACCGCGACATCATCGCGTTCCAGGTGAAGCCCGCCGGCGGCCCGGACAGCATCTCGACCGAGCGGCTCGTCACCGATCTGCGCGAGCAGACGGTGTCGACCGACGACGGCAAGGTCACCCTCGGCGTCGCGGGCAACGCGAGCGCGAACATCGACGTGTCCGAGAAGCTCTCGAACGTGCTGCCGCTGTACCTGGCGGTCGTCGTCGGCCTGTCGCTGATCATCCTGATCGTGGTGTTCCGGTCGTTCCTCGTGCCGATCACCGCGACGGCCGGGTTCATCCTGTCCGTGCTCGCCTCGTTCGGTGGCCTGACCGCGATCTACCAGTTCGGCTGGCTCGGCTCCGTGTTCGGCGTGCACGACCCGGCGCCGATCCTGAGCTTCCTGCCCATCATCGAGATCGGCATCCTGTTCGGTCTGGCGATGGACTACCAGCTGTTCCTGGTGTCCGGCATGCGCGAGGCCTACGCCCACGGCGCCTCGGCGAAGGTCGCGGTCCAGCGCGGGCTGCACGCCGGCCGCGCGGTGGTCACGGCCGCGGCGATCATCATGATCTCGGTGTTCGCGGGCTTCATCTTCTCGGACTCCTCCACCATCAAGCCGATCGGCTTCGGGCTCGCGTTCGGCGTGCTGATCGACGCCTTCGTGGTCCGGATGCTCCTCATCCCGGCGGTGATGCACCTGCTCGGGAAGAGCGCCTGGTGGATCCCGAAGTGGCTCGACCGGATCCTGCCGGACGTCGACGTCGAGGGCGCGAGCCTGGAGCGCTCGCACCCGGCCGACGGCCGCGGACACGGCAACGCCGAGCACCAGGGGTCGCACGCGGCGGACGTCGCCCCGGACGCGAACCCGCACGAGGGGCACACGCCGACGCACCGCGCGTAGGGCGCAGAGCCGCGCGTGGGTGACCGATCCGCGCGTGGGCGACCGTTCCGCGCACGGGTGACCGATCAGCGCGAGGGAGGCAGGAAGTTCCGGCCTCCCTCGCGCGGTTCGTCATCCCACGTCGGCTGCGATGCGCTCGAACCGCGCCGACCGTTCGCGCACGAAGTACCGTGGACGCATGACCTCGACCGACGTCGACCCGCTCGCGCTCGACCGCCAGCTCTGCTTCGCCCTCGCCGCGACGAGCCGGAGCGTGATCGGGCTCTACCGCGACCTGCTCGACCCGATGGGCCTGACGCACCCGCAGTACCTCGTGATGCTCGCCCTGTGGGAGCACGATCCCCGCTCGGTGCGCGAGATCGCCGGGGAGCTCCGCCTCGACTCGGCCACCCTCAGCCCGCTGCTCAAGCGGCTCGAGGCCTCCGGGTACGTCCGCCGGGCCCGGAGCACAGCGGACGAACGACAGCTCGAGGTGTCGCTCACCACCGCCGGCCGTGCCCTCCGGCAGCAGGCGCGCACGGTCCCCCTCGCCGTGGCCGACCGGCTGGGCTGGCCGCTCGAACGGCTGGAACGCCTCAAGGACGACCTGACCGAGCTGCTCGGTCGGGTCGACACCCTCGACTGACGAACTCCTTCGTGCCACAATGGTTGGTGTACGAACGAAAGGACGGACCGTGGGTCGCTTCGGCAGCTGGTACGACCGCTGGAACCGCACGCTCATCGAGAAGATGGGCCCGTCGCAGATCGGCGCCGGGCACGCCGAGGGCGTCGACGACCGCTCGGTGGACCGCCCGTGCCCGATCTGCCACCAGCCGCTGTCGCAGCACACGGTGATCCGCCCCGAGGGACAGGTCCGCTCGAGCACGCTCGTGTGCCCCGGTCGCTGAGCATCTGCCGTGCCCGGGGAATTGCGCCCGGCAACACGTGGTTCAACGGAGCCGTGAAGCTCTTCGAACCCGCCGACCTCGGCGCACTCCACCTCCGCAACCGCATCGTCATGGCACCCCTGACCCGGACGCGCGCCGGGGCCCATGGTGTCCCGAACGACCTCCTCGTCGAGCACTACGCCCAGCGCGCCTCGCTCGGCATGATCATCACCGAGGGCACCTGGCCCGTGCAGGAGGGCCGCTCCTACCCCGGCCAGCCCGGCATCGAGACCGACGAGCAGGTCGCCGGCTGGCGTCGCGTCGCCGACGCCGTCCACGAGCGCGGCGGCACCATCGTCATGCAGCTCATGCACGGCGGCCGTGTGTCGCACACCGACATCTCCGGCACCCCGCGCATCGTCGGCCCGTCCGCGATCGCCGCCCCGGGCCAGACGCACCTGGCCGACGGCTCGAAGGCCGACATGCCGGTCCCGCACGAGCTCACCACCGACGAGGTCCGCGAGGCCGTGCAGGGCTTCGTCCGCGCCGCCCGCAACGCGATCGCGGCGGGGCTCGACGGGGTCGAGGTGCACGGCGCGAACGGGTACCTGGTCCACGAGTTCCTCTCCCCCGTGTCCAACACCCGCACCGACGAGTACGGCGGCTCCCCGGAGAACCGCGCGCGCTTCGCCGTCGAGGTCACCGCGGCGGTCGCCGAGGCGATCGGCGCGGACCGCGTCGGCATCCGCCTGTCCCCGCAGCACAACATCCAGGGGGTGCTCGAAGAGGACGACGCCGACGCGCTGGCCACGTACACCGCGGTCGCCGAGGGCCTGGCGCCGCTCGGGCTCGCCTTCGTGGACGTCCTGAACGCGGAGCCGGGCAGCGAGCTCGTGCAGCACGTCCGCCGCACCGCGGGCGCGCCGTTCATCGCCAACTCGGGCTTCTCCTCCATGACCACCCGCGACGAGGCGATCACCCTGCTCGACGGTGGCCTCGCGGACGCCGTCGCCGTGGGCCGTGCCGCGATCGCGAACCCGGACCTCGCCGAGCGCTGGGAGCAGGACGCGGCGCTCAACGAGCCGCGCCCGGAGCTCTTCTACGGCGCGACCGCCGAGGGGTACACGGACTACCCGACGCTCGACCAGGTCCGCGAGCCCGTCGCGTAGTCGACGGGACCAGCGACGGACTGGAGGCGCGATGCCAGCCGGCACCGCGCCTCCAGTCCGTCAAGGGGTCGCTTCCGCCACCCGCCCTGCCGAACCGCGCGGAGGAGGACGATCCGCGCATCGGATCCTGATCCGCGCGTTGCAGGCCGGAAAGAACGACCGGCCATGCGCGGTTCGGCTTCCTACGGCAGCTGCGATGGGACGGAACGCTCGGAACCATCACGGTCCCGATCACGGTCCCGGTCCTCACCGTCCCACAGATCGGCGCAGTCGACCCCGGTGACGCCGGCTCGCCGCAGCCAGGCGCCCGCGCTCCGGTCCCCCGGGTCCGCCGTGACCGCGGCGAGCAGCGCCGCACGGTGTGCAGGACCGACGAGCACCGGGTGACCCGGCCGCTTCCCGAACACCGCCCGCCGCAGGGCGTCGCGGTCCGACCCCGGCCCGAGCACGCGCCGGACGACCGCGGCGGGCAGCGTCGGCAGGTCGACGAGCGTGACGCAGGCGGTGTCCTCGTCGCCGAGGGCACGCAGCCCCGCGGCGAGCGACGCCCCCGGCCCGGCCGCCCAGTCCTCGGCGACGACGACCCGCACGTCGGGAGCGACCGGCACGTGCGGCCGTGCACGGTCGGCGGCGGCCCCGAGCACCACGACGACCTCGGCGCAACCGCCCGCGCGCAGGGTCTCCACCGCGAGCGTCGGCCAGGGCACACCGTCCGGGCGCCGCACGAGCGCCTTCGGCCTGCCCATCCGCGTGCCGGCGCCCGCGGCGAGGACGACCCCGACCACGCGGCGCCGATCCGGCACGGGGTCGCCGGTCACAGGAAGGCGGGCACCGACGCCCACGCGGCCGGGGCCTCGGCGACGCCGTCCCGCACGACCGTGCCGGAGATCAGGCCGTAGGGGCGGTCGGCGGCGAAGAACACCTCGCCCGGGTTCTCGAGGCCGAACGGCGCGAGGTCGACGAGGAAGTGGTGCTTGTTCGGCATCGAGAAGCGCACCTCGGCGATCTCCGGGAACGCCTCGATCGCGGTGCGGCCCATCGCGAACAGGGTCTGCTGGAGCGCGAGCGAGTGCAGGTCCGCGAAGGTCGCGAGCATCCGGTCGAGGACCCCGGCGTACAGCGCGTCGTAGTCGATGCCGGCGGCGACCGCCTCGGGCGTGTAGCGCCAGCGGGCGGTGACCGAGGTCGCGAGGATCCGGTCGTCGGTCTCCGCCAGGGTCGTGTAGCCGTCGCGGGGGAAGCCGTGGAACTCGCTGCCGGTCGACTTCAGGACGGTCAGGTCGGTGACACCGGCGAGCACGTGCACGTCGTCGCCGTCGACCTGCACCACGACGGTGCGGGTGCCCCGACCCGAGCGGACGAAGGAGTGGTCGTGCTCCCGGCCGTCGACCGCGATGCGCTCCCAGGCGTGCTGCTCGGCGGACAGCGTCGAGCCGTCGTACCAGTCGAACGCCGTGGCGAAGTGCCGACCGAGGCGGAGCAGGAAGTCCTCGGGGGTGCCGACGCCGTGCTCCTTCGCGAAGGCGTAGACGGTGTTCTTCTGCGTGTCCGTGGCGACGACCTTCGCGTTGTCGCCCTCGGTGTAGGACTCGGCGAGCGCCGCGCCCCGCAGCTGCGTCGTGACGGTGAGGTCCTCGATCTCGTGCCGGTCGGTGTCGCGGGTCACCCGGACGAGTCGGACCTCGGCCTTGCCGTACTGGTTCGCGCCGAGGCGGACGGAGGTCGTGACGGGGGCTGCGGTGGCGGTGGTGTCCATGCGGCGACGATGACACCCGGTTGTTTCGGGGGTGCGTCGATCAGGTCACGGGTTCCGGCACCGGACGTGACCCGGGCGTCGCTGGCCCGTAACGACGCTGAAACACCGGTTCCCTAGCGTTGCCGCCACGAACCGATCCGACCCGAGGAGGCCCCGTGGCGCGCACGTCCGCACCCCGAGCGGCGTCCAGGTCTGCCCGTGGGGCGTGGAACCGCGGCATGATCGCGCACGGTCGACGGCCGGCGGCGACACCCGACCCGTCGACCGTCACCCTGATCGGACCCCCTCATGGACCTCGTCTCCGTCCGCACCGTGCGGACACCGTCGCACCGCGACGACCTCGCGCTCGCCCCCGGTGAGCAGCCCCTCGCGGGCGGCACCTGGCTGTACTCCGAGGAGCAGCCGGACACGACCGGCCTCGTCGACCTGACGGGCCTCGGCTGGCCGGACGCCGAGCACACGCCGGACGGGCTGCGGCTCGGCGCGACGTGCACGCTCGCGACGCTGCTGCGGCTGACACCGGAGCCGGACTGGCGCGCCTGGCCGCTCGTCGACCGGTGTGTGAACGCCCTGCTCGCGTCCTTCAAGGTGTGGAACGCGGCGACCGTCGGCGGCAACGTCGCGACGGCGCTGCCGGCGGGCGCGGTGACGGCGCTGCTCGTCACGCTCGACGCGACGGCCGTGGTGTGGACGACGGACGGCGGGGAGCGCCGGATGCCGGTCGCCGAGCTCGTGACGGGACCGCGCACGACCACGCTCGCCCCGGGCGAGGTCGTCCGTGCGTTCGACGTGCCGGCCGCGGCGCTGCGACAGGAGACCGGGTTCCGCCGGGTCTCGCTCAGCCCGCACGGCCGGACCGGAACGCTCGTCACCGCACGGTGGAGCAGCACCGACCGCGACACCGACACCGGCACCGGCACGGGCACCGGCACCGACGCCGGCTTCGTCCTGGTCGTCACCGGCGGCGTCCCGCGCCCGCTCGTGCTGCGCTGGGACACCGTCCCGAGCGCAGACGCCGTGGACGCCGCCCTCGCCGACCACGACGACTGGTACGACGACCCGCACGGCTCCCCCTCCTGGCGACGCGGGGTCTCGCGCCGCTTCGCCGCGGAGCTCGTCGCCGAGGCCGGCGCGACCGGCCACAGCGGCAGCCGGTGGACCGGTGGTGTCCGATGAGGCTCACCGTCGACGGCACCGCCCTCGAGGCGACCCCGCAGCCCGGCCAGGTCCTCCGCACCCTGCTCCGCGAGCACGGCGTGACCGCGGTGAAGAAGGGCTGCGACGCGGGCGACTGCGGTGCCTGCTCGGTCCTGCTCGACGGCGTCCCGGTGCACTCCTGCATCACGCCCGCCCACCGGCTCGAGGGCCGCACGGTCACCACCGCCGCCGGCCTCGGCACGGCCACCGACCCGCACCGCGTGCAGCGCGCGTTCGCCGAGGCGCCCGGCTTCCAGTGCGGGTTCTGCACCGCCGGGTACGTCGTCACGGCGTCGACGCTCGACGACGACCAGCTGGCCGACCGGCACCGGGTGCTCAAGGGGAACCTGTGCCGGTGCACGGGGTACCGCGCGATCGAGGACGCCCTCGACGGGGTCCGCAACACCGCCTGCGCCACGGCCGGGGACGCCGTGGGGACCTCGGTCGCGGCACCCGCGGCGATGCGCATCGTCACCGGGGACGAGGAGTACACGCTCGACGTCCGCCGGACCGAGGCGCTCCTGCACCTCGCGGTCCTCGGCAGCCCGCACCCGCACGCCCGCGTCACCGCGATCGACACGAGCGCCGCCGAGGCCCTGCCGGGCGTGCACGCCGTGCTCACCCACCGGGACGACCCCGGTGTGCTGTTCTCCACCGGGCGGCACGACTCCCGGCTCGACGACCCCGACGACACCCGCGTGTTCGACCCCGTCCTGCGCTTCCGCGGACAGCGCGTCGCGGCCGTCGTCGCGGAGAGCGTCCGGATCGCCGAGCAGGCCTGCGCTCTGCTCCGGGTCACGTACGAGGTGCTGCCGAGCGTGCACGACGTCGACGCAGCGCGGCGTCCCGGCGCACCGCTGCTGCACGGCGACAAGACCACCGCCGAGCACCGCATCGCCGAGCCCGACCGGAACGTCGTCGCCGCCCTGCACGGCGGGACCGGGGACCTGGAGGGCGCCCTCGCCGCGTCCGCGGCGACGGTCGAGGGCACGTGGTCGACGGGTCGCGTCTCGCACGCCGCGCTCGAGACGCACGCGACCCGCGGGTCGCTGGACCGGGACGGGAGGCTCGTGCTGCGGACCGCCACGCAGGTCCCGTTCCTGGTGCGGGACGAGATCGCGCACGTCTTCGGTCTCGACCCGGCCCGGGTGCGCGTGGTCGCCAAGCGGGTCGGCGGCGGGTTCGGCGGCAAGCAGGAGATGCTGACCGAGGACCTCGTGACGCTCGCGGTGCTCCGCACCGGACGGACCGTGCAGTACGAGTTCAGCCGACGCGACGAGCTCACGATCGCGCCGACGCGGCACCCGATGCGCGTGCGGGTGCGGCTGGGCGCCGACGCGAACGGTCGGCTCACCGCGATGCACGTCGACCAGACGATGGACACGGGGGCGTACGGCAACCACGGCGTCGGCGTGATGTTCCACTCGGTCAGCGAGTCGGTCGCCGTGTACCGCTGCCCGGTCAAGCGCGTCGACGCCGAGTCCGTCTACACGAACAACCTGCCGTCCGGGGCGTTCCGCGGGTACGGCCTCGGGCAGGTCGTCTTCGCGATCGAGTCGGCGATGGACGAGCTCGCGCGCCGCCTCGACCTGGACCCGTTCGAGCTGCGCCGCCGGAACGTCGTGGTGCCGGGTGACCCGCTCGTCGTCACCGACCCCGACGAACAGGACGACCTGCGCTGGGAGGGCAGCTACGGGCTCGACCAGTGCCTGGACCTGGTCGAGGACGCCCTCCGTGCGCCCCTGCCCGAGGTCCCCGCGATGGACGGGCCCGTGCTCGACGACTCCGGCGACTGGGCGCACGGTACCGGGATCGCCCTCGCCGCGATCGCCACGATGCCGCCCCGCGGGCACCACGCCCACGCGTCCGTCGAGGCCACCGCCGACGGCCGCTACCGGATCGGGGTCGGCACGGCGGAGTTCGGCAACGGCACCACGACCGTGCACACCCAGCTCGTCGCCACGGCGCTCGGCACCACGCCCGACCGGGTCGACGTGCACCAGTCCGACACCGATGCCGCTCGGTACGACACGGGCGCGTTCGGGTCGGCGGGGGTGGTCGTCGCGGGCAGGGCGCTGTACGCCGCCGCGCTCGACCTGCGCGAGCAGATGACCGGCAGGGCGCTCACGCTCGTCGCGGCCCGGACGCCACGCGCCGCCGTCGGTCCGCTCGGCCCCGCGGTCGCCGTGCTGCCCGACGGGGTGCGGGTCGGCGACGAGCTCGTCGGGCACGCCGAACTGCTCGCCGAGGGACCGCTCGTCGCCCACGGCAGCCACGACGGCACCCCGCGGTCCCTGGCCTTCACGGTGCACGGCGCCCGGGTGGCCGTGCACCGGCCGACCGGCGAGGTCCGCGTGCTCCACAGCGTGCAGGCCGTCGACGCCGGCACGGTCCTGAACCCCGAGCAGCTGCGCGGACAGGTCGAGGGCGGCGCCGCGCAGGCCATCGGCTCGACGCTGTACGAGGAGGTCGTGCTCGACGACGCCGGGCGTGTGACGACCGACGCCTTCCGCTCGTACCGGGTGCCGAAGATCTCCGACGTGCCGCGCACGGAGGTCCGGTTCGCCGTCACCTCGGACCCGCTCGGACCGCTCGGCGCGAAGTCCATGAGCGAGGCGCCGTACAATCCGGTCGCGCCGGCGGTCGCGAACGCCGTGCGGGACGCCCTCGGCGTCCGGCCGTACCGCCTGCCGATGACGCGCGACCGGGTCTGGGCGCTCCTCCAGGACGCGGCCGTGGACCGGACCGACGCCGGGGGTGCGTGATGTTCGAACTGGCACCGCGCCTCCTGGCCGTGCTCGACGCCGGCGACCCCGTCGTCGTCGCGACGGCCGTCGCGATGTCCGGCAGCGCGCCCAGCGGGGTCGGGACGTCGATGGCCGTCCTGCCGGGCGGCCAGGTCGTCGGGACGATCTCCGGGGGCTGCGTCGAGGGGTCGCTGTTCGTGACGGCCGAGCAGGTGCTCGCGGACGGCGTGCCCGTGCTCGAGCGCTTCGGCTTCGGCTTCGACGACGACCCGGACGACCCCGACGCGGTGTGGGCGCCGGCGCTCCGCTGCGGGGGCCGGATCGAGGTCCTGGTGCGGCGGATCGTCCCCGGCGACCCCGTCGTGGACGTCCTGCGTCGGGCGGCGTCGGGCGTGCCGACGTCGCTCGCGGTCTCGCTCGAGGCGGACACGCTCGGTGCGGTCGTCACCGCGCCGGACGGGTGCCGTGGCCGGGTGTTCGTCGAGCGCGCGGACGCCCGGCCGCGGTGCATCGTCGTCGGGGCCGTGGAGTTCGCCGTCGCCGTGACGAACGCCGCGGCGGTGCTCGGGCACGCCGTGACCGTGGTCGACCCGCGGCCGGTGTTCCTGACCGACGAGCGCTTCCCCGCCGCGGACGAGCGCATCGTGGGGTGGCCGACGCGGGTGCTCGAGGGGCTGCCGATCGACGCGTCGACGGTGGTCGTCGTCCTGTCCCACGACGAGCGGTTCGACGCCGCGGTGATCGACCTCGCGCTCCGCCGCGGTGCCGGGTACGTGGGGGCGATGGGCTCCCGTGCGACGCACGAACGGCGGACGGCGGAGTTACGCGCGCTCGGCACGCCGGACCTCGGGCGGCTGCGGTCCCCGATCGGGCTCGACATCGGCGCGGAGACCCCGGCCGAGATGGCGGTCGCGATCACGGCCGAGGTGATCGCCGTGCGTCGGGGTGCTCCGGGTGGCGCGCTCGCCGGCGGGGCGGGGCCGATCCACCGGCGGGCGGTGGCGGCGGCATCGGGCTGAGCGGGCGGGCGGGTTGCCGTTCTGAACCAGGAATCCGACGTCGAACCAGGCGCTGCTGCTGGTTCGACGTCGGGAACGTGGTTCGATCCGCACCCTCGACCTCGATCCGTGCTCCCGAGTTCGAACCCGGCCCGCCGCCGTCACACCGGCGTGCGCGCAAGCCGCTCCGTGAGCCGCGCCGCGATCTCGCGCTCGTCCCCCGTCACGAGCCGGTGGTCCCGGACGACCACGCGCCCGCCGACCACCACGTGCTTCGGCCGCCGCCCCGGGGACGCCCAGAGCAGCCCGGCGACCGGGTCGGCAACGCCCGCGTCCGGGACGCCCGAGACGTCCCACACGCACAGGTCGCCCGCGGAGCCCACCCCGAGGTGCCCGAGCTCCGGGCGTCCGAGTCCCGCCGCCGACCCCTCGGTCATCATCCCGAGCACCTGCCGTGCCGGGAGCTGTGGCCCGACGAGCGCCGACACCTGCATCGCCAGCCGGCCGTCCGCGAGCAGGTGCCCGGCGTCGTTGCTGCCGCCCCCGCTCGTCCCGAGGCCGACCGGGATCCCCGCCTGCGCCAGCGCCGCGACCGGGGCGATCCCCCACCCCATCGGCACGTCGCACCCCGGCGCGTGCGTCGCGCTCACCCCGGCTGCCGCGAGCCGGGCGACCTCGTCGACGGTGACGTCGCACAGGTGCGCGATCGTCACGTCCGGTGCGAGCCACCCCCACTCCTCGAGCAGGTCGAGCGGCCGCCGCCCGTACCGCTCGAGGGCGATGGCGGTGTCCACCTGCTCGTTCGCCTGTGTCCTCCGCCGCAACCCGTGCTGCGCCGCGACCTCGCCGAGCGCCCGGAAGGTCGCCTCGCCGTCCGAGTGCACCCCGGCCGGCCCCACCGCGACCTGGAGCCGCCCGTCCGGGTCCACCCCGCCGACGGCGCGCTCGTGCAGCAGCCGCCCGGCGATCGCGTCCGCCGACGCGGCGGCGCGCTCCGGGTCGTCGCGCGCCGACCCCCGGACGAACACGAGCCGCCCGCCGAGCCCGCGGACGGCGTCGACCGTCGCGCCCGCGAGCTCCACGGTGTCGTCGGTGGTCGCGTCCGCGGGCCAGTTCAGGTGGTGGTCGGCGATCGTCGTGACGCCGGACAGGAGGCCCTCCGCGGCTCCGGCGGACACGGCCAGTCCGTACAGCTCGGGATCGTGCCCCGCCCGGGCGTACGCCGCGGCCATCGTCGGGAGCCACTCCGCCATCGGGACACCGCGCGTGCCCGGCAGCGTCCGGAACGCGGTCTGCAGCAGGTGGTGGTGGGCGTTCACGAGGCCGGGCGTCACGACGCACCCGGACGCGTCGAGCGTGGTCTCGAGGTCGCTGCCGTCGTCGACGACGACGTCACCGTCCCGTTCGGTGCGGGGGTCGACGAGGACACGGCGGGCACCGGTGACGGTCAGCATGCGACGGTTCTAGCAGCCGCCTGTTTCCGGGGCGTGACGGCGGACGCCCCGGGCTCGTGCCTGTGTACGCTCGCACCAGGTCGGAGGGGGACGACATGGCTGGTCTCGGGTCGGACGGTGTCGCCGCGCGGTCGGTGCACGGCCTCCGCCCGGAGCGCCTCTGCTCGGCGGTCGTGGCAGCTCTGGCCGTGTCCCTGTTGACCGCTTGCGCAGGGGAACCCGTGGAGTCCGGAACGTCCCCGCACCGCGCCGTCTCGTCGGACGACGCGAAGCAGTCGATCACCGACGCGGTCGACCGCACCGCGGCGATCGTCGACGGGGACTGGAAGGTCCTCAGCGGACCGCGGCTCGGTCTGTGCAAGGGCTCGGACGGGTCCGGCGATGCCGAGGACCCAGGCGGTGTCACCTGGGTGTACGTCGAGCAGCGGCCCGGCGCGGATGACCCGAGGGACGATCTCCGCAAGGTCGAGTCGTTCTGGCAGAGCCTGGGGATCACGACGAAGCGGTACCGCAGCGGCGGCGACGACCCGGACCTCAGGGTGTCCGGACGGGGCGGTCCGGTCACCAGCATCGACTTCCTCGCGTCCACCGAGGGTGGCTACAGCATCGACGGCGAGTCAGCGTGCGCGGACGGTGACCTTGACGAACTCGCCACGAGCTCGCCCTCGCCGACCCCCTAGTCCGCACCGTCTCCCCGAACGTGGTCACCGAGACCGACCAGCCCCGCGGTCCTGACTCGCCCGCTCCCAGTCCCGGCGCGCCGGCTCCGCGGACCGCGCCCGTTCCGACCGCCCGCACCGCGCCCTCGGGGAAACCCCGCGGTGACACCCGCGAAACACGCGCACCCTAGGTTCGCCCCATGTCACAGACCCTGATCCGCGCCGGCTGGGTGCTGACCGCAGCACCGGACGACGCCGCCACCCCCGCCGCGATCCGCGACGGCGCCGTCCTGCTCGACGGGGACCGCATCGCCGCCGTGGGCACCTTCGCGGAGCTGTCCCCCGCCCACCCGGACGCCCCGGTCCGCGGGGGTGCGTACGACGTCGTGACCCCGGGCTTCGTGAACACGCACGGGCACTTCAGCGAGGGGCTCATCACGGGCATCGGCTCGCAGTACACCCTGTGGGAGTGGCTCACCGCACTGATCGGCCGTGTCAACCCGGTGATGACCCGCGAGAAGGCCTACGCCGGCACCGTGCTGCAGGGCATCCAGCTGCTCCGGAGCGGTGTCACGACCGCGAACGACATGTTCTGCGCAGACCCGATGCCCGACGAGCCGGCGACCCCCGGGGTCGTCGCGGCGCTCGAGGACCTGGGTCTGCGCGGCGTGGTGTCGTTCGGCTCCGGGGACGTCGACCGGGACTTCGGCGCGACGCCGATCCTCGAGGAGTTCGAGGCCCTGCGCGAGGCCGCCGACGCCAGCCGGTACAGCACGTTCCGGGTCGGGGTGTCGTCGATCGGGCGGTACACCGACGACACCTGGCAGGAGCACGTCGACTACGCGGTCGCCGGCGGCCACGGCGTGCACGTGCACTTCCACGAGGTCCGCGAGGAGGTCACCGCAGCCCGGCAGCGCACCGGCCGCACGGCCATCGGGCACGCCGAGGCCACGGGCATGTTCCAGGTGCCGGTGATCGCGGCGCACAGCGTCTGGGTCGACCGGGAGGACCGCGAGCGCTACGCGTCGAACGGCGTCGGCGTCGCCCACAACCCGGTCGCGAACGGCATCCTGGCGAGCGGCATCGCCCCGGTCGCGGAGCTCCGGGCCCTCGGCGTCCCGGTCGGCATCGGCGTGGACGGGCCGGCGTCCAACGACTCGCAGGACTTCCTGCAGGCGATGAAGACGGCGGCGCTCCTGGCGCGCGTCCGGGACCTGCAAGCCACGGCGATGAGTGCGCGCGAGGCGTTCGAGATGGGGACAATCGGCGGCGCCCGCGCGCTGCGGATGGACGCCGAGATCGGCTCGCTCGAGCCGGGCAAGCGCGCCGACCTGGTCGTGTTCGACGGCGACTCCCCCACGCTGGCGAACGTGCACGACCCGTACCAGGCGGTCGTCTTCGTCGCCGGCAGCCGTGAGGTCCGCGACGTCTGGGTCGACGGCGAGCTGAGCGTCGTCGACCACGACGTCACACGGGTGGACGTGCGCGAGGCGGTCGCCCGCGCCCGCCCCCTCGCCCGTCAGCTGGTCGCCGAGGCGGGGCTGGAGCGCCTCTCGGCGCTCACCGGCGGCGCACTCGACGACACCGAGCGTCCGTAGGGGCGGTCCCCGACCC
>NZ_CP054593.1:1094330-1103500 GCF_013347165.1 Curtobacterium sp. Csp2 | reverse complement strand
CGTTCCCGACGTCGAACCAGCAGCAGCGCCTGGTTCGACGTCGGATTCCTGGTTCAGAACGGCAACCCGCCCGCCCGCTCAGCCCGATGCCGCCGCCACCGCCCGCCGGTGGATCGGCCCCGCCCCGCCGGCGAGCGCGCCACCCGGAGCACCCCGACGCACGGCGATCACCTCGGCCGTGATCGCGACCGCCATCTCGGCCGGGGTCTCCGCGCCGATGTCGAGCCCGATCGGGGACCGCAGCCGCCCGAGGTCCGGCGTGCCGAGCGCGCGTAACTCCGCCGTCCGCCGTTCGTGCGTCGCACGGGAGCCCATCGCCCCCACGTACCCGGCACCGCGGCGGAGCGCGAGGTCGATCACCGCGGCGTCGAACCGCTCGTCGTGGGACAGGACGACGACCACCGTCGACGCGTCGATCGGCAGCCCCTCGAGCACCCGCGTCGGCCACCCCACGATGCGCTCGTCCGCGGCGGGGAAGCGCTCGTCGGTCAGGAACACCGGCCGCGGGTCGACCACGGTCACGGCGTGCCCGAGCACCGCCGCGGCGTTCGTCACGGCGACGGCGAACTCCACGGCCCCGACGACGATGCACCGCGGCCGGGCGTCCGCGCGCTCGACGAACACCCGGCCACGGCACCCGTCCGGCGCGGTGACGACCGCACCGAGCGTGTCCGCCTCGAGCGAGACCGCGAGCGACGTCGGCACGCCCGACGCCGCCCGACGCAGGACGTCCACGACGGGGTCGCCGGGGACGATCCGCCGCACCCTCGACCTCGATCCGTGCTCCCGAGTTCGAACCCGGCCCGCCGCCGTCACACCGGCGTGCGCGCAAGCCGCTCCGTGAGCCGCGCCGCGATCTCGCGCTCGTCCCCCGTCACGAGCCGGTGGTCCCGGACGACCACGCGCCCGCCGACCACCACGTGCTTCGGCCGCCGCCCCGGGGACGCCCAGAGCAGCCCGGCGACCGGGTCGGCAACGCCCGCGTCCGGGACGCCCGAGACGTCCCACACGCACAGGTCGCCCGCGGAGCCCACCCCGAGGTGCCCGAGCTCCGGGCGTCCGAGTCCCGCCGCCGACCCCTCGGTCATCATCCCGAGCACCTGCCGTGCCGGGAGCTGTGGCCCGACGAGCGCCGACACCTGCATCGCCAGCCGGCCGTCCGCGAGCAGGTGCCCGGCGTCGTTGCTGCCGCCCCCGCTCGTCCCGAGGCCGACCGGGATCCCCGCCTGCGCCAGCGCCGCGACCGGGGCGATCCCCCACCCCATCGGCACGTCGCACCCCGGCGCGTGCGTCGCGCTCACCCCGGCTGCCGCGAGCCGGGCGACCTCGTCGACGGTGACGTCGCACAGGTGCGCGATCGTCACGTCCGGTGCGAGCCACCCCCACTCCTCGAGCAGGTCGAGCGGCCGCCGCCCGTACCGCTCGAGGGCGATGGCGGTGTCCACCTGCTCGTTCGCCTGTGTCCTCCGCCGCAACCCGTGCTGCGCCGCGACCTCGCCGAGCGCCCGGAAGGTCGCCTCGCCGTCCGAGTGCACCCCGGCCGGCCCCACCGCGACCTGGAGCCGCCCGTCCGGGTCCACCCCGCCGACGGCGCGCTCGTGCAGCAGCCGCCCGGCGATCGCGTCCGCCGACGCGGCGGCGCGCTCCGGGTCGTCGCGCGCCGACCCCCGGACGAACACGAGCCGCCCGCCGAGCCCGCGGACGGCGTCGACCGTCGCGCCCGCGAGCTCCACGGTGTCGTCGGTGGTCGCGTCCGCGGGCCAGTTCAGGTGGTGGTCGGCGATCGTCGTGACGCCGGACAGGAGGCCCTCCGCGGCTCCGGCGGACACGGCCAGTCCGTACAGCTCGGGATCGTGCCCCGCCCGGGCGTACGCCGCGGCCATCGTCGGGAGCCACTCCGCCATCGGGACACCGCGCGTGCCCGGCAGCGTCCGGAACGCGGTCTGCAGCAGGTGGTGGTGGGCGTTCACGAGGCCGGGCGTCACGACGCACCCGGACGCGTCGAGCGTGGTCTCGAGGTCGCTGCCGTCGTCGACGACGACGTCACCGTCCCGTTCGGTGCGGGGGTCGACGAGGACACGGCGGGCACCGGTGACGGTCAGCATGCGACGGTTCTAGCAGCCGCCTGTTTCCGGGGCGTGACGGCGGACGCCCCGGGCTCGTGCCTGTGTACGCTCGCACCAGGTCGGAGGGGGACGACATGGCTGGTCTCGGGTCGGACGGTGTCGCCGCGCGGTCGGTGCACGGCCTCCGCCCGGAGCGCCTCTGCTCGGCGGTCGTGGCAGCTCTGGCCGTGTCCCTGTTGACCGCTTGCGCAGGGGAACCCGTGGAGTCCGGAACGTCCCCGCACCGCGCCGTCTCGTCGGACGACGCGAAGCAGTCGATCACCGACGCGGTCGACCGCACCGCGGCGATCGTCGACGGGGACTGGAAGGTCCTCAGCGGACCGCGGCTCGGTCTGTGCAAGGGCTCGGACGGGTCCGGCGATGCCGAGGACCCAGGCGGTGTCACCTGGGTGTACGTCGAGCAGCGGCCCGGCGCGGATGACCCGAGGGACGATCTCCGCAAGGTCGAGTCGTTCTGGCAGAGCCTGGGGATCACGACGAAGCGGTACCGCAGCGGCGGCGACGACCCGGACCTCAGGGTGTCCGGACGGGGCGGTCCGGTCACCAGCATCGACTTCCTCGCGTCCACCGAGGGTGGCTACAGCATCGACGGCGAGTCAGCGTGCGCGGACGGTGACCTTGACGAACTCGCCACGAGCTCGCCCTCGCCGACCCCCTAGTCCGCACCGTCTCCCCGAACGTGGTCACCGAGACCGACCAGCCCCGCGGTCCTGACTCGCCCGCTCCCAGTCCCGGCGCGCCGGCTCCGCGGACCGCGCCCGTTCCGACCGCCCGCACCGCGCCCTCGGGGAAACCCCGCGGTGACACCCGCGAAACACGCGCACCCTAGGTTCGCCCCATGTCACAGACCCTGATCCGCGCCGGCTGGGTGCTGACCGCAGCACCGGACGACGCCGCCACCCCCGCCGCGATCCGCGACGGCGCCGTCCTGCTCGACGGGGACCGCATCGCCGCCGTGGGCACCTTCGCGGAGCTGTCCCCCGCCCACCCGGACGCCCCGGTCCGCGGGGGTGCGTACGACGTCGTGACCCCGGGCTTCGTGAACACGCACGGGCACTTCAGCGAGGGGCTCATCACGGGCATCGGCTCGCAGTACACCCTGTGGGAGTGGCTCACCGCACTGATCGGCCGTGTCAACCCGGTGATGACCCGCGAGAAGGCCTACGCCGGCACCGTGCTGCAGGGCATCCAGCTGCTCCGGAGCGGTGTCACGACCGCGAACGACATGTTCTGCGCAGACCCGATGCCCGACGAGCCGGCGACCCCCGGGGTCGTCGCGGCGCTCGAGGACCTGGGTCTGCGCGGCGTGGTGTCGTTCGGCTCCGGGGACGTCGACCGGGACTTCGGCGCGACGCCGATCCTCGAGGAGTTCGAGGCCCTGCGCGAGGCCGCCGACGCCAGCCGGTACAGCACGTTCCGGGTCGGGGTGTCGTCGATCGGGCGGTACACCGACGACACCTGGCAGGAGCACGTCGACTACGCGGTCGCCGGCGGCCACGGCGTGCACGTGCACTTCCACGAGGTCCGCGAGGAGGTCACCGCAGCCCGGCAGCGCACCGGCCGCACGGCCATCGGGCACGCCGAGGCCACGGGCATGTTCCAGGTGCCGGTGATCGCGGCGCACAGCGTCTGGGTCGACCGGGAGGACCGCGAGCGCTACGCGTCGAACGGCGTCGGCGTCGCCCACAACCCGGTCGCGAACGGCATCCTGGCGAGCGGCATCGCCCCGGTCGCGGAGCTCCGGGCCCTCGGCGTCCCGGTCGGCATCGGCGTGGACGGGCCGGCGTCCAACGACTCGCAGGACTTCCTGCAGGCGATGAAGACGGCGGCGCTCCTGGCGCGCGTCCGGGACCTGCAAGCCACGGCGATGAGTGCGCGCGAGGCGTTCGAGATGGGGACAATCGGCGGCGCCCGCGCGCTGCGGATGGACGCCGAGATCGGCTCGCTCGAGCCGGGCAAGCGCGCCGACCTGGTCGTGTTCGACGGCGACTCCCCCACGCTGGCGAACGTGCACGACCCGTACCAGGCGGTCGTCTTCGTCGCCGGCAGCCGTGAGGTCCGCGACGTCTGGGTCGACGGCGAGCTGAGCGTCGTCGACCACGACGTCACACGGGTGGACGTGCGCGAGGCGGTCGCCCGCGCCCGCCCCCTCGCCCGTCAGCTGGTCGCCGAGGCGGGGCTGGAGCGCCTCTCGGCGCTCACCGGCGGCGCACTCGACGACACCGAGCGTCCGTAGGGGCGGTCCCCGACCCGGGTCGGGGACGCGGACGGACGGGAGGCGGTACGCACGTCGTGTGCACCGCCTCCCGTCCGTCCGTCCCCGACCCCGTCAGAGTTCCAGGACCAGGCGCGGACAGCCGCGCCGCGCGCGCGAGACGCAGACCATCATGCTGCGGTCGTCGGCCTGCTCCTCGGGACTGAGGACGGTGTCGCGGTGCTCCACCGCACCCTCGAGCACCGGGGTCTCGCACGTGCCGCACGTGCCCTCGCGGCAGGAGGACAGCACGAACGCGCCGGCCTCCTCGGCGACCTCGAGCAGGGTCCGGTCGGCGGGGACCGTGACGGTGACACCGGTGACGGCGAGCTCGACCTCGAACGGCTCGCCGGGCGCGTCCACGTCGGCGGCCGGCTCGAAGCGCTCGACCCGGACGCTGCCGGCCGGCCAGTGCGCGGCAGCGGCCTCGACCGCGTCCATGAGACCGCGCGGACCGCAGCAGTACACGACGGCGTCGCGCGGCTCGGCGAGGAGCCCGACCACGTTCAGCCGCGGGTGCTCGTCGGCGACCGCGAGAGCGACCCGGTCGGGGTGCGCCGCGACGAGGTCGTCGACGAAGGCCATCCGGTCGCGGGTGCGCCCGGCGTAGTGGAGTTCCCACGGCGTCCCGGCACGCTCCGCGGCGGCGATCATCGCGGCGATCGGGGTGATCCCGATGCCGCCGGCGACGAAGACCGCGGGGCGGGACGGATCGAAGCCGAAGTGGTTGCGGGGACCGGCGACCGCGACCTCGGTGCCGACCGCCAGGCCGTCGTGCACGGCCGCGGAGCCACCGCGACCGTCCGGTTCCCGGAGCACGGCGATCCGCCAGTGACCCTCGGGGGTCGTGCCGACCAGGGAGTACTGCCGCTCGGTGCCCGGCGCGACCTCGAGGTCGACGTGCGCGCCCGGCTCCCAGTCCGGCAGCGCGGTGTCGTCGAGGGGCGCGAGGTCGAGCGCGACGACGTCGGACGCGACCGTGCGGCGGGCGGCGACGCGCAGCCGCCGGCGCTCGGGCGCCCCGGTCACGCGACCACTCCGGCGCGCGGGGTCTCCTTGACCACGATCATGTGGAAGCGGCTACCGTCCGCGCTGCACCACCGGTGGCCGGTGCCGCCGCGGTAGTAGGCGGAGTCGCCCGGCCCCAGGCGGAGCGGCTCCTGTCCGCGGAGGTCGAGCAGGACGTCGCCGGCGAGCACGGTGAGGAACTCGTCCTCGCGGTGCTCGAAGTACTCGCCGAGGTCGGTGTTGTCCCCGGTCCACTCGAGCGGTTCGAAGGCGTGCGGGCCGGCGTGCACGAGCAGCCGCGCCTCGCCGCTCGAGAACGGCCCGCGGGCGCCCTCCCCCGCCCGGATCACCTCGGGGGCACGGTCGTCCTGCTCCGGGCGCTCGGGGGCGCCGGCGGCGAGCAGTTCGACCTGGGTGGTGCCGAGCGCGGCGGCGATCTTCTCGAGCGACACCATGCTCGCGCGGGAGTGCCCGCGTTCGACCTGGCTGAGGAACGGGTGGGACAGGCCGGTGGTCTCGGCCACCCGCACGAGCGTCAACCGGGCGGCGCGACGACGTGCGCGGATGTGCTCGCCGATGCGCTGCGTCTGCTCGTCGACGACGCGGTCGTTCTCGGTGGGGGTCGCGGTGCTCACGCGGACTCCTCTCGGTGTCGTTCCGGGTCCGAGCGGGTGTCACACACGGCAACCGCCGTGAAACGAGGGGGAAACACACCCGCCCTAGCATCGGAGATGTTGATGCGATCAACATTCTCACACAACCCGGGAGGCCGCCATGGACTCGTCAGCACCGCGTCCGGTCGACCTGCTGCGCGGGGCGCTGCTGCCCGACGGACGGCTCGTCGACGTCGCGATCTCGGGTGACACCGTGACCGAGGTCGCCCCGGCCGGCACGCTCCGCGGCTCGGTCGACGGCACGCTCGACCTCGCCGGACGACTGCTCCTGACCGCCCCGGCGGAGCCGCACGCGCACCTCGACAAGGCCCTGAGCGCCGACGCGATCCGCCCGCCGCTCGGCGACCTCGGTGCCGCGATCGCGTCCTGGTCCGCCCACGCCACGACCATGACCGTCGACGAGATCGCCGACCGCGCCCGTACCGCCGCCCTGACCATGCTCGCCGCCGGCACCACCGCGGTCCGCAGCCACGTCGACGTCCTCAGCGGTCGCCGCAGCATCGACGACGCCCCGGCCCCCGTCGAGTCCGCCGTGCGCGGTGCGCAGGCCCTCGTGCGGGTCCGTGACGAGCTCGCCGGGCTGATGGACCTCGAGCTCGTGGCCCTGGCCGGACCGCTCGCCCCCGACCACCACGTCGAGGCAGTCCTGGCCTGCGGCGTCGACCTGGTCGGCGGCGCCCCGCACCTGGCCGAGGACCCGCTCGCCGACGTCGACCGGCTGCTGGCCCTGGCCGACCGGCACGGGGTCGGCGTCGACCTGCACACCGACGAGAACCTCGACGGACCGGTCACGCTCGACCACTTCGCCCGCGCCGTCACCGCACGCCGGGACTCGGGCGCGGACGGCCGCACCTGGACCGCCGGGCACTGCGTCCGGCTCGGCACCCTCGGGCCCGAGCGCCGCGCAGAGGTCGTCGCCGACGTCGCCGCGGCGGACCTCGGCATCGTCACGCTGCCGATCACGAACCTGTACCTGCAGGGCTGGCAGCACCCGGTGTCCACGCCCCGCGGACTCACCGCGATCCAGGCGCTCACCGCGGCCGGCGTCCGTGTGGCCGCCGGCGCCGACAACGTCCGCGACCCGTTCAACCCGGTCGGCCGCAGCGACGCGCTCGAGACCGCGTCCCTGCTCGTGACGGCCGGCCACGTGACGCCGGACCAGGCGTACGCGATGGTGAGCGACACCGCCCGGAGTGTGATGGGCCTCCCGGCCGCCGGTCCCGTCCCCGGACGGCGAGCCGACCTGCTCGCGATCGCCGCGACCAGCGTCACCGACGCCGTCGCGAACGCCCCGGCCGACCGCATCGTCCTGTCCCGCGGGCGGCTCGTCGCCCGCACCGAGGTGCGCACCACCGTCGCCGCGACCGCGGCGCCCGTGCCCGCCTGACCCCGACACCCCGACCCGATCCGCACACCCACCGAGGACCCGAGGTGACCGTGACCACCACCGCCCCACCGCCCGTCACCGCGACGGACACCCTGCTCGACTTCCGCGACGTCGAGATGACCTTCCCGAACGGGACCGTCGCCCTGCAGGGCGTCGACCTGACCGTCGACCGCGGACAGTTCGTGTCCGTCGTCGGCCCCTCCGGCTGCGGCAAGTCGACCCTGCTCCGCATCGCCTCCGGGCTCGAGTCCGCGTCGCACGGCACCGCCGGGGTCGCGACCGACCGGATCGGCTACGTGTTCCAGGACGCCACCCTGCTTCCATGGCGCTCGGTGCAGGGCAACGTCGAGCTGCTCGCCGAGCTCGGCCACGTCCCGAAGGCCGAGCGGGCGGCAAAGGCGGCGCGCGCCATCGACCTCGTCGGGCTGAACGGCTTCGAGACCAACCTGCCGAAGCAGCTCTCGGGCGGCATGCGGATGCGCGTCTCGCTCGCCCGGTCGCTGACGCTCGACCCGGAGCTGTTCCTGTTCGACGAGCCCTTCGGCGCCCTCGACGAGATCACCCGCGAGCGCCTCAACGACGAACTCCTGCGCCTGTTCGTCGAGCAGCGCTTCGCCGGCCTGTTCATCACGCACTCGGTGTCCGAGGCCGTGTACCTGTCCACCGAGGTCATCGTGATGTCCGGCCGTCCGGGCAGCATCGTCGGCCGGTTCGACGTGCCGTTCCCGATGCCCCGCGACCCCGACATCCGCTTCACCCCCGAGTTCGCCGAACTGGTCGGCGAGGTCTCGCACGCACTCCGGGAAGGACACCGCTGATGGTCACCCTGCAGGAGGTCTCCGAGGCCCGGGCCGTCCGGACCGCCGCGCGCCGCACCGCCGGCCGTCCCCGTCGTGCCGTCACGTGGTGGCCGCCGCTCGTCGTCCTCGCCGTGCTCGTCGGCATCTGGTACGCGGCGGCGGCGTACTACGACCACGTCCGCGGGCTCGCGTTCCTGGTGCCGTACCCGCACCTCGTGCTCAAGGCGATCGTCGCGCCGACGATGCCAGACGGGTCGCCCTCCACCTTCGGCACCGACCTGTGGTCCGCCCTCGGCCGCACCACCGTGGTGTCGCTCGTCGGACTCGCCTTCGCGATCGTGATCGGCGTCGCCTGGGCGATGGCGATGGCGCAGGCGAAGTGGCTCGAGCGCTCGCTCTACCCGTACGCCGTCGTGCTGCAGTGCGTGCCGATCCTGGCGCTCGTGCCGCTCATCGGCGCCCTGTTCGGCTACGAGTTCGCCAGCCGGGTCATCGTCACCGTGATGATCGCCCTGTTCCCGATGGTGTCGAACACCCTGTTCGGCCTGCAGTCCGCGGACCGGGCGCAGCGCGAGCTGTTCCGGCTGCAGCGGGCGAGCCGGTTCGCCCGGCTCGTGAAGCTGCAGTTCCCCGCCGCCCTGCCGTCGATCTTCGTCGGCCTGCGCACCTCGGCCGGCCTGAGCGTCATCGGCGCGATCGTCGGCGACCAGTTCTTCCAGCGCGGCAACCCCGGCCTCGGCGTCCTCATCCAGGTCACCGCCTCGCGCCTGATGGGGCCGGAGCTCTACGCGACGATCATCATCGCCTCGCTCTACGGCGTCGCCGTCTTCCTCGTGTTCGGACTCGTCGGCCGCCTGGCCGTCGGGCGCTGGCACGACTTCAGCTGACCGGCCCACCGGTCCCGCTCCACCCCCACAGCAC
>NZ_CP054593.1:1092646-1094320 GCF_013347165.1 Curtobacterium sp. Csp2 | reverse complement strand
GCTTCACGAGCCGGGCGAACCGGCTCGCCCGCTGCAGCCGGAACAGCTCGCGCTGCGCCCGGTCCGCGGACTGCAGGCCGAACAGGGTGTTCGACACCATCGGGAACAGGGCGATCATCACGGTGACGATGACCCGGCTGGCGAACTCGTAGCCGAACAGGGCGCCGATGAGCGGCACGAGCGCCAGGATCGGCACGCACTGCAGCACGAGACCCGCACCACGAACGGAGCCTCCATGCGCACCACCACCCGACTCGGCGTCGCGACCGCCGCCCTCGCCGCGACCGCGCTCGCCCTCACCGGATGTGCCGCCGGCTCGTCCTCCGGATCGAGCACGACCGCCGCGACCGCGCAGTCCGCCTCCGGCCCGAAGGTCGACCTGTCCGGGGTCTGCCCCGCGACCGTCGTCGTCCAGACCGACTGGAACCCCGAGGGCGAGCACGGCCACCTGTACCAGATGCTCGGGCCGGACCCGCAGATCGACGCCTCGGGCAAGACCGTCACCGGCGACCTGTACGCGAACGGCAAGAGCACGGGCGTCAAGCTCGAGATCCGCGCCGGCGGCCCCGCGATCGGCTACTCGAAGGTCTCGTCGCAGATGTACCAGGACAAGTCGATCACCCTCGGTTACGTCTCCACCGACGAGGCCGTGCAGTTCTCCGGCAACCTGCCGACCACGTCCGTCTTCGCCGAGAACGACACGTCCCCGATGGCGATCATGTGGGACCCGAAGACCTACCCGAAGGTCGACAGCATCGCGAGCCTCGGCAAGGCCCTGGCGAAGGACGGCGGTGTCGTCCGCTACTTCAACGGCGCCGCGTACATGACCTACCTCGAGCAGTCCGGCACCCTGCCGAAGAGCGTCCTCGACGGCAGCTACGACGGCACCCCGTCGAAGTTCGTGTCGGCCGGCGGCAAGGACGCGCAGCAGGGCTTCGCGACCGCCGAGCCGTACATCTACCAGAACCAGGTCGCGGCCTGGGGCAAGAAGGTCGACTACGCGCTCATCTCGAGCACCGGGTGGAACCCCTACCCCGAGGCGATGTCCGTGCGCAGCGGCGACCTGACGAAGCTCACCCCGTGCCTGCAGAAGCTCGTCCCCGTGATGCAGCAGGCCGACGTCGACTACCTGAAGGCACCCCAGGCGACGAACGACCTGATCACGAAGCTCGTGCAGCAGTACAACAACGGCTGGACGTACGACTCGAAGGTCGGTGCGTTCGCCGCCGCGCAGATGGTGAAGCTCGGCATCGCGAAGGACACCGACGGGTACATCGGTTCCGTCGACGACCAGCGCATGCAGGACTTCATCGAGAAGGCGAAGCCCGTCTTCGCCGGCTCCGGCGACGTGAAGAGCGACCTCAAGGCCTCGGACCTGTACACGAACGAGTTCCTCGACAAGCAGATCGGGCTCGGCAAGTGACCCGGGTCGGCTGAGCCGACCCACCACCGGACGGGAGGCGCGGGGCACGCCCGCCCCGCGCCTCCCGTCCGCCGTTCCCGATCTGCTTGTCGAGGAACTCGTTCGTGTACAGGTCCGAGGCCTTGAGGTCGCTCTTCACGTCGCCGGAGCCGGCGAAGACGGGCTTCGCCTTCTCGATGAAGTCCTGCATGCGCTGGTCGTCGACGGAACCGATGTACCCGTCGGTGTCCTTCGCGATGCCGAGCTTCACC
>NZ_CP054593.1:1084663-1092636 GCF_013347165.1 Curtobacterium sp. Csp2 | reverse complement strand
CTCGGTCGAGTACAGCTCGGTGGCCTTGGCGTCCGACTGCTTGACGGCGGCGCTGACCGCGTCGACCGTCGACGCGATCGCCTGCACGCGCTGCTTCGCCTGCGTCGACTGGGTCTTCGACTTCGTCAGGTCGCCGCCCTTGGCCTTCGCGTCGACCGCGAGCGCACCCGCGCCCGCGCCTCCGTCGACGAGGCGACCATGAGCCCCATCCTCAGCGCGCAGCTGCCCCTCGGCCTCGCCGACCTCGTCGCCTACCCCGCGTCGGCCGACGACGTCGCGGCCACCCTGCGCGCCGCCGTCCGGCACGGCGTCCCCGTCACCACGCGGGGGAAGGGCACCGGCAACTACGGCCAGGGCATCCCGCTGCACGGCGGACTCGTGCTCGACACCTCGCGGGCGCGCGCCGTCGTCGAGGTCGGCGAGGGCTGGGTCACGGCCGAGGCCGGCGCCTCGATGGTCGCGCTCGAGCAGGCCGCCGCCGCCACCGGCCAGCAGCTCTGGATGTACCCGTCCACCGCGCAGTCCACGATCGGCGGGTTCCTGTCCGGCGGGTCCGGGGGCACCGGGTCCATCGCGCACGGGTCCAACTGGCAGGGCTTCGTCACGGCGCTCGACGTGGCGCTGCCCGGCGCCGACGGACTGCTGCACGTCGAGGGCGACGAGGCGCAGCCGTTCGTGCACACCTACGGCACCGCGGGGATCATCGCCCGCGCCACCGTCCGGCTCGAACCGCTGCAGGAGTGGCGCGCCGTGTACGCGTCGTTCCCGACGTTCGAGGAGGCCCTCGTCGCCGTGCGGACGCTCCGCGGGCTCGACCCCGTGCCCCGGCTCGTCAGCGCCGATCGCGCCGAGGTCGCCGCGACGCTGCCCTCGGACGCCGCGATCCCGGACGACCGGGCCAGTCTGCGGGCGATCGTCGACGACGCCGTGCTCGACGAGGCACGGGCGCTGATCGAGCAGGCCGGCGGGAGCGTGCTGGACGTCCGCGAGGGCCTGCAGCAGACCACCAAGGTGTCGATGCTGTCCTACAACCACCCGATCTGGTGGCTCAAGCGGAACACCCCGGACACCGAGTGGTTCCACGTCGAGGTCGGCGGCGAGGCCCTGATCGACCGGATCGCCGAGGTCGAGGCCGTGTACCCGGGCGGGATGCTGCACATCGAGGCGGCGCACGTCGGCCCGATCGGGATGCTCACCGCGCCGTACACCGGGGCCGAGGACGTCTACGCCGGGTACCCGCTGCTCCGCGACCTGGGGGTCCGGGTGCACAGTCCGCACCAGTACTACGTCGACCACGGCGTCGAGGAGCTCGTGGCGCTCAAGCAGCGCACCGACCCCGAGGGGCTGCTCAACCCGGGGCACGTGATCGACCCGTCGCTCGTGGTCAGCGGTGGCTCGACGGCGTCGGCGCAGCCGGTCGTCCCGGGGTTCGGCAAGTGACCGCCGGCTCGCGGCTGCTCGCCGAGCTGTCCGGCCCGGCGGTGGCCGCGGGGCTCGGTCCCGACTCGATCGTCGTGCAGCCGACCGGTGCCGTCGAGCACCACGGCCCGCACCTGCCGCTCGTCACCGACTTCCTGCTCGCCGACCGGATCGGGGGCGCCGCCGTCGAACGGGCCGCCGCCGAGGGCCTGGACGTCTGGCAGCTCCCCACCATCGCGTTCACGAAGTCCGACGAGCACAGCTGGGCGCCGGGGACCGTGTGGCTCGACGAGTCGACGATGTTCGACACCGCGGTCCAGGTCGGACGGGCGGTCGCGCTGATGGGCGCCGGCTCGCTCGTGTTCGCGAACGGACACGGCGGGAACGTCGCGCTCCTGCAGGTCGCGCTGCGGGAGATCCGGAAGCGCTACGGACTGAAGACGTTCCTCATGCCGACGCTCGCGCGGGTCCCCGGCCCCTCGGGCGAGGACGCCGACGAGCGCGGCCTCGGGATCCACGGCGGTGCGGCCGAGACGTCGATGATCCTGCACCTGCGGCCGGACCTCGTCGACATGTCGCTCGCCGAACGGTGGGTGCCCGACCACCTGGCCGAGTTCGAGCGGATCCGGTTCAACGGCGGGCCGGTGTCGTTCGGCTGGCTGTCGAACGACTTCGGGACGCCCGGGGTCGTCGGCGACGCGAGCCGGGCCACGGCGGCGTACGGGCAGGCGCTGTGGGACGTGTCGCTCGACGAGGCGGTGGCGTCGCTGCACGAGATCGCGCGCTTCGACCCGGCGGTGGCGCGGCCGGCGGCGGGCGCCGGCGCCGTCGCAGGTGGTGCCGGCGCGGGTGGTGCCGCCGGGGTCGGAGGTGCCGCCGGGGTCGGTGGTCCCGCCGTTCCCGCTGTGGTGGCGGTGTCGTGACCGTGCTGCCGGGGCAGGCGGCGGCCGCGACCGACGACGCCGCTGGCCCGGCCGACCCGGCCGCCCCGGTCGACCCGCTCGTCCTGGCGGCGGCCTGGCTGCCGTCCGCGCAGGACGGCCCGGGTCCGACGATGACGCTGTCGACGGTCGGGCTCGACGGCTACCCCGACGCCCGGACCGTGCTGCTGTCACGGTTCGACGGGGAGCGCCTGCACTTCCACACCGACGCGAGGAGCCGGAAGGCCGCCGAGCTCGCCGCGCTCCCCCGTGCGGCGGTGACCCTCGTCTGGCCGGAGGCAGCCCGGCAGCTCGTCGTCGTCGGCGACGTCGCACCCGTGACGGACGCCGAGGCCCGTGCCGCCTACGCCGCCCGCACGCGGTACCTGCAGGTGCTCGCGTGGGTGAACGACCGCGAGGCCGCGGAGCGTGACCCCGAGCACCGGCGACGGGTCTGGGCGGACTTCACGGCATCGCGCGGTGGTGCTGCGCTCGATCCGCCGTCGACGTGGGCCGGGTACGCGCTGACCCCGCATCGGATGGTGTTCTGGCGCGGTGCGATCGACGCCGCGAGCCACCGGACGGCCTACGAGCGGGGCCCGGACGGCTCGTGGTCGCAGGAGTCCTGGCCGGGCTGACCGGCGCTACGCCCCGCCGAGCGCCCGCGTCGCCAGGTGCAGCGCGAGCCGGGTCTCCGGGTCGCCGAGGTCGACGCCGAGCAGCCGCTGCACCCGGTCGATCCGGTCCGCCACGGTGTTCCGGTGCACCCCGAGCACGGCCGCGGTCTCGGCGACGGACGACTCCGCGTCGAGGTACGCCGCCAGGGTCGAGCGGAGCGCTCCCCCGCCGCGCTCGAGCGGGGCGAGGAGCTGCTCGGCCGCCGGCAGGAACGTGTCGGTCTGCGTCCACGCGAGCAGCAACTGCGCCAGCCCCAGGCGGTCGACGTGCACGAACCATCCCGACTCGGGCCGGGCGGCGGCCAGGCGGACGGCGTCGCCGGCCTCGCCGAGGGTCCGGACGAGTCCGGCGGGCCCGGCGTGCACGCTCCCGACGCCGGCGTTCGTGTCGACGGCCGAGCGCAGCGCGTTCTGGGCGGACCGGACGGACGCGGCGAGGGCGGCCACGGCGGCCCGGTCCGGCTCGTGCGGCACGGAGCACCAGAGCGCCCAGCCGTCGGTCTGCTCGACCACGACGACGTCCAGGCCCTCGCCGTCGAAGGCCATCTCGACCTCGCGGCGCAGGGCGACGGCGTCGACGGGTCCGCGGGCGACCAGCCGGATGCCGACGTGCCACGCGTCGAGCTGCCACCCCGCGGCGATGGTGCGCTGCACGAGCGGCGGCGCGGGTGCCCCGTCGGCCGTGCGGAGGTCGTCGAGCATCGCCATCCGGTAGCGGGCGTCGCGTTCGTCGTCGAGCCGGGTGAGCACGAGGCGGTGCCCGGCCGCGACCGCCGCGACCCGCAGCGCCGTGGCGAGCGTGGCCCGCTCGGCGCGGAGCGGCGCGGTCAGCCCGACGGCCAGCCAGGCGCGCGGCCCGATGCCGGTCGGCACCGGCACGGCGACGACCGTCTCGGCAGCGCCGCCCGACGAGCCAGCACCACCGGACGACGCAGCGCCGCCCGACGACGCAGCGTCGCCCGACGAGCCAGCACCGCCGGACGAGGCGCCGTCGCCGGGGTCCGTCGCCCACACCGGCTCGCTCGTGCCGACCGTCCGGGCGAGCAGCGCGGCCGTCGACGGCGCGACCCCTGCCCCGCGGAGTGGTCGACCGGAGGCGTCGAGGAACCGCACCGGGTGCCCGAGGTCCGCCTCGAGCCGGGTGAACAGGTCCTCGAGCTCGGGGCCGGCGTCGAGCCCGGCGCGCGCGGCGACGACCGCGGCCCGTGCGGCCGGGGCGTCGCCGGTGCCGATCAGCTCGTGCACCCGCACCGACGTCGTCCACGGGTCGGGCGTCGCGAGCACCCCGACCCCGAGCCGGTCGGCGAGCGCCGCGGTCCCCGGCCCGGGCAGCGGGGTGTCCTCGGCCACGGCGACGACGAGGACCGCGACCCGGGCGGACGCGGCACGACGGAGCAGCACGTCGAACCGGGCGTCGAAGCGGGCCACGGGGGTGAGCAGCACGACCGCGTCGTCCTGCGGGGTGAGTGTCCGGCCGACCTGCTCCGGCGTGCCGACGACCCCGCGGACCGCGGCGACGGTGCCGGTCACCGGTCCGACGAGCACCTCGGTACCGGGCGGCAGCAGCGGCAGGAACTCCGCGACGGGGATCACGCGACGACCTCCGGCACGGGGTCGGCGTCGATGCCGAACGCCCGCGGCGACACCCGTTCCGTCCGGCGCGGGTCCGCCCACCACCACGGGGCCCCCGGGAGCACGAGCACGGCGAGCTCGTCGCCGACGCGGGCGCGGTCGGTCGCCACGGGCCGCAGGGACCGTGCGTCGACGACGACGATGCAGCTCGGGGTGGCCGCGACCGGCTCACCGTCGACCAGGCAGTGCACCCACTCGCTCCCGGCCTCGACCCGGACGACGGCCCCCGACCCGAGGTCCTGCAGTGCCATCGACCCGTGCACGAAGGCCACGGCGTCGCCCCCGCGCTGCACGTCGAGCACCCGACCGTGGGCGACCAGCCGACCACCGACCGCGGCCGCGAGCGCGCCGACGTCGCGCGCCCCGGCAGCGGCCCGTCCGGCACGGAGCGCGCGGCTGACACTGCCCAGGACGGCGCGGTCCGCGAGCGTCCCGGCGTCGACGGGGCCGATCGCGAACGCCGCCCACCCGCCGCTGTGCGACACCGCCTCGCGCCACACCGTCTCGAGGTCGCTCGGGTCGGGGGCGTCGACGACGATGCGGAGCCCGCTCGACGTGACGGCGGCCGCGGTGACCGGGACCGGGTCGACGAACAGGGACAGCTGGTCGATCCGTGGCGTCGCCCGACCGACCAGGTCGGCGTCGACGAGCGGCAGCCCGGCCGCCACGGCCGTCAGCGCGGCCGCGGGTCCGGTGACCCCGCCGATCTGCGCCGCGACGACGGCGTCCGCCCGCCGACCGGTCCAGCGCTCGACGGCCGCGAGCGCGTCCGTCAGCTCACGACCGCTCGGGGTCTTCTCCTCGAGCACGGTCGTGGACCCGATCAGCCCGACCGCCACCACCGACCCGAAGGCGCCGTCCAGCGGCACGACGGGCACCGCGGCCGCGCCGAGCGCGGTCCGCAGCGCGTGCAGCATGTGGTCGACCTGACCGCCACCACCGCACCCGAGCAGCGCGGTGCCGCGTCCGAGGTCGTCGACGTCGACGGCCTGGAGGCTCGTCACGGCTCCGTCACGCTGCTCGCCCTGGTGCACACCGTCGATCCTCGCGCATCGGCGCGGCTCAGCGCGCCCCCACCGGCACCCGTTCGTGCAGGTCCTCGACGGGCACGAAGGCGTCGTCGAGCCCGAAGCACGAGGGCCCGAACACGGCGAGTGCCTCCGGGGTGCGCATGAGGTCGGGCGTCGAGACCCCGACCACCCGGACGCGCTGCCCGTACCGGAGCCGCTCCGTGGTGATCGGTTCGGCGGTCTCCGCGTCGAGGACGCAGATCAGGTCCGGCACGACGGCGACGAGCCGGCCGTCGCGTCGCGCCACGAGGTTCTCGTTCTGGAAGGCGATCTCGAGCTCGGATCCGTCGGCGCCCTGCACGGTCGCGCGGCCCTTCGCGAACCCGTCCACCGTGCGGCGCTCGACGTCGACGACCTTGCCGTCGAACAGCTCGCGCAGGTGCGTGTAGATCGTCCGCGAGAACGCCTCGGCGAGGCCCTCGACGGGGTCGCGGTGCTCCTCGCGGGCGACCCGCACGGCACGACCGACGGCGAGCGCGAGGGACAACGTGCGCGGCACCGCGGTCTCGCGGACCTGGCGTCCGGTCATGGCGTACTCGGCGATGTACGCGACGCCGCCGAGCCGGATCGTGACGCCGCGGGCGAGCCACTCCATCTGGCGGTTGTCGTGCCCGGTGTCGATGACGACGCCGTGGCCGTTCTCGTCGCTGATCGCGAGCGGCGACCCGGGGACGCCGTACACCGAGAACGTCTCCATCTGCAGCTCCGGGAACGCGCGGCCCATGCCGTCCGCGTCGACCACCGGCAGTCCCCCGGTGGCCCCCACGAGGAGCGGGATCATCGAGTTGATGCCGCCGCACTCGATGGGCATGGTCGCGCTCGCGGTGCGGCCGAGGTGCTGCTCGAGCCGCCGGAGGGCACCGAGCGGCTCCGGGCCCGACGGGAGTCGTTCGAGCACGACGGTCGGGGCACCCATCTGCGCCGTCGGGATGACGAGGGCGTCGTCGGGGACCTCGTCGGGGTCGAGGATCGTGACGGGGCCGTGCTCCGTGATCGCCGCGCGGACGAGCAGCATCCCCACCGTCGGGTCGCCGCCGCCGCCGGTGCCCAGGATCGCCGCGCCCCGGGCCAGGTCGGGCAGGTCGTCGACGTCGATCGTCCAGCTCATGCGTGCTCTCCCTCGCTGACGGTGCCGTCGTGGCGGACCGCCGGGGTGTCGTAGCCGAAGTACCTCGGGCCGGCGAGCGCGAGGCCCGCCGGGGTGTGCCAGCGCGGGTCGGCCGGCGCGGTGACGATCCGGACGCGCGCGCCGAACCGCAGGCCCTCGGTGGTGATCGGTTCGCCGGTGTCGGCGTCCAGGGTGACGATGAGGTCCGGTGCTGTGGTGCGCACCGACCCGGCCACCTCGACCAGCAGGTGCTCGTTCTGGAACCGGAGCAGTGCCTCCCGGCCGGTGTCGCTGCCCGACCCGGTCAGGTGGGCGGTCCCGCGGGCGAACCCCGTGACGGTCTTCCGCTCGACGTCCGTGACCTTGCCGGTGAAGACGACCCGACCACCCAGGACCGACGCGACCGCGTCGACGGGGTCCTCGTTCGCGGCGCGCGCGTCGACCAGTGCCTCCCCGAGCCGGACGCACAGCGACAGGCTGCCGCGGACGTACGAGTCGCGGACCTGTGCACCGCTCATGGCGTAGTTCGCGGTGATCGCGGAGCAGCCCATCTCGACGGTCGCGGTGCGGGCGAGCCGCTCCGCCCACCGGTTGTCGACGGTGTCGAACACGACCGAGTTGCCCTTCTCGTCCGCGAGCGCCATCGGCGTCGCACGGACCCCGGCGAGCGTCGGCAGGACCATCTGGACCTCCGGGAAGGCGCGGCCCATCGCGTCGCCGTCGACGAGCGGCAGGCCGAGCTCGGCCGCCGCGACGATCGGACTCGTCGAGTTGACCCCGCCGACCTCGATGCACGCGATGTGCGTCGGCGTGACCCCGAGGTGCGCGGCCAGGCTGCGGACCGCCTCGGCGAACTGCCCTGCGGACGGGGTCTTCTCGACCATCACGGTCGGCGCGCCGATCATCGCGACGTTGAGAACGACGGCGTCGTCGGGCAGGTCCTCGACCTGCACCACCGGCACCGGGCCGTGCGCGCGGACGGCGGCCTCGGCGAGCAGCCGGCCGATGTACGGGTCGCCGCCGCCGCCGGTGCCGAGGATCGCGGCGCCCCGGGCGAGCGCGACCATGCCCATCGAGTGCGGCGGCATCAACTCGATGATCCCGCTCCTCGTGGGGGCCCTGTCTCTTATACACATCTCCGAGCCCA
>NZ_CP054593.1:1070425-1084653 GCF_013347165.1 Curtobacterium sp. Csp2 | reverse complement strand
CCTGGTTCTTCCGGGTGCCGCCGCTCCGCCAGCGTTCGGCGCTGCAGGAGCAGCACGACCAGGCGAACGGTGCCGGCGACCGCGCTGACGAGCTGGAGGTGCAGGCCGGTCTCGCCGCCGCCGAGGCCGGGTCCTTCACCGGGCCGATGACCGGCTCCACGCCGACCCAGCGTCGGTGACCACGCGGCCGGTCCCGGTGCGCGGTGCACCCGGACCGGCCGCGTGGTCACCGACGCTGGGTCGGCGTGGAGCCGGTCATCGGCCCGGTGAAGGACCCGGCCTCGGCGGCGGCGAGACCGGCCTGCACCTCCAGCTCGTCAGCGCGGTCGCCGGCACCGTTCGCCTGGTCGTGCTGCTCCTGCAGCGCCGAACGCTGGCGGAGCGGCGGCACCCGGAAGAACCAGGTCAGGACGAACGCGAGCAGGATCACCCCGAGCCCGACCCAGTAGATCGTCACGGACGAGGCGTTGAACCCCGCCATGAACGGCCGGGTCAGCCGGCTGTCGGCACCGGTCAGGAACGAGGTGTCGTTCGTGCTCGTGGCGTTCGAGTCGGTGCCGCTGCCGTCCTGGATCTCCTCCGCCAGCTTCGGCGTCAGCTCGTCGACCCAGTACGACCGCTGTGAGGCGTCAGACCAGTCGACGGTCACCGTGCCGTCCTGGACACTCGCGTGGGCCTTCGTCGCCACGGCGTCGAGCGCGGCGGCCTCGGCCGCGGGGCTGGCGTCGGCGACCTGCTGGTCGATCACGGTCTGGGCGGCGGCCTCGGGCAGCGCCCCGGCGTCGACCTGGACCTGGACGGCGGCGCTGACCTTCGACACGACCTGCGCGTCGGCGGCCTGCTTCGCCTGTGCGGTTGCGTCGTCGAGCTGCGACTGCACGGTCTTCGTGAGCGGCGTGGTGATCGGGGCCCAGATCTTGTCGATCGCGCCCTGGTTCTCGGCCTTGCCCGCCACGGACGGGTCGAGCGCGGCGGAGAGCGCTGGCTTCAGGTCGGCCTGGTTCGCGGTCGCGGTGAGGATGTTCGACGGCATCACCGAGAACAGGATCGACAGGAGCACGGCGGTGCCGAGCGTGCCGCCGATCTGCCGGAAGAAGGTCGCCGACGAGGTCGCGACGCCCATGTCCCGGGCCTCGACCGAGCCCTGGGACGCCAGGGTCAGCGACTGCATGACCGAGCCGAGCCCGAGGCCGATGAGGAACATGCCGATCATCAGGAACCAGAGCGGCTTGTCGATCGTCATGAAGGTCAGGACGACGTAGCCGGCGGACACCAGGAACGTGCCGATGACTGGGAAGATCCGGTAGCGACCGACTCGGGCGACGATCTGGCCGGAGGTGATCGACGCGATCATGAGCCCGCCGACCAGGGGCAGCGTCGCGAAGCCGGACTCGGTCGGGGTGAGGCCGACGACGATCTGCAGGTAGAGCGGGATGGTCAGCATGGCGCCGAACATCGCGAAGCCGACCAGGAACCCGATGACCGTGGCCATCGAGAAGGTGCCGGACCGGAAGAGCTTGAGCGGGATGATCGCCGCGTCGCCCATCTTCGACTCGACGAGCAGCAGCGCGACGAGACCGAGCGCGCCGATGACGTAGCTCGCGATCGCGGCGGGGGAGCCCCAGCCCCAGGTGCGTCCCTGTTCGGCGACGAGCAGCAGCGGCACGAGCGTGACGATCACCGCCGTGGCGCCCCACCAGTCGACCTTCGGCTTGTCGCCCTTGCCGTGCACCTTCGGCAGGTGCAGGAAGACGATCACCATGATGAGCGCGGCGACACCGATCGGGACGTTGATGAGGAGCACCCAGCGCCAGCCGGTGATCCACAGGATCTCGGAGGAGCCGGCGAGCAGGCCGCCGATGAGCGGGCCGATCACGGACGAGATGCCGAACACGGCCAGGAAGTAGCCCTGGTACTTGGCGCGCTCGCGCGGGGCGAGGATGTCGCCCATGATCGCGAGCGGCAGCGACATCAGGGCGCCGGCGCCGATGCCCTGCACCGCACGGAACGCGGCGAGCATGAGCATCGACGTGGACATCGACGAGAGCACGGCGCCGAGGATGAACACCACGATGCCGAAGATGTACAGGGGTCGGCGGCCGAAGATGTCGGAGAGCTTGCCGTAGATCGGCGTCGCGATGGTCGACGTGATCAGGTACGCGGTCGTGACCCACGCCTGCTGGTCGAGCCCGTGCAGGTCGTCACCGATGGTGCGGATGGCCGTGCCGAACACCGTCTGGCCGAGGGACGACAGGAACATGCCCGCCATCAGGCCGTAGATCACGAGGAGGATCTGGCGGTGCGTCATGAGCGGCTGCTGGCCGGGCGTGCCGGGCGCGGGCGCGCCGGTCGCCGCGGGCGCCTCGGCCGCGTGGCGGCCGTGCTGCACCGGGACGGGTGCGGTGGCGGTCATCGAACTCCTTTTTCTGGCTGTGTAACTTTGCAGACCGCGCAACGATACATCCATTGCTTCCAGCAAGCAACTAATTCGGCGCCGGTACCCTGGCCGCGTGACCGAGGACCGCGCCGCCGCCGAGCGGCTCCTGCACGCGCAGCTCGATCGGCTCTGGGTCCGCCAGGCGCTCCGCTCGTCGCTCATCGAGTCGCGCGGCGGGCTCGACCCGACGGCGCGCGTGATCCTGCGGGCCGTCGACCACTTCGGTGCCGTCCGCTCCATGGCGATCGCCGACGCGACCGGGCTGTCCCGCCCGGTCGTCAGTCGCCGGGTCGCGTCGCTGGTCGAGGCCGGGTACCTCGACACCTCGCCCGACCCCGCGGACGGACGCGCGAGCCTGGTGGCGGTCGCCGACGCCGGGCGACGTCTGCTCGACCGGCTCGACGTCGCCGGTGCCGAAGCCGTCGACGAGCTCACGCAGGCGTTCGCGACCGACGAGCTGCACACCCTGGCCGGGCTGCTGGCCCGCCTCAACGACCGTGCGGACACGGTGCTCGGCATCGGCGCGCCGGACCGCGACGACGCGGCCTGACCACGCGGCCCGCGTCGCGGACGCGACCGGGGGACGGACTGGAGGCTCGTGGCGGGCCCGCCACGAGCCTCCAGTCCGGTGCTCCGTCACCACGCGCGGTCGCCGCGCAGGTCGCAGCCGGGGTACCGTTTCCGCATGAGCACGGACACCGCCACCACCACCGAGACCACCGACGAGGGGCCCGTGGTGACCTTCGCCGACCTCGGCCTGAGCGACCCGGTGCTCAAGGCCGTCAAGGAGATCGGCTACGAGACCCCCTCCGCGATCCAGGAGGCGACCATCCCGACGCTGCTCGAGGGGCGCGACGTCGTCGGCCTCGCGCAGACCGGGACCGGCAAGACGGCGGCGTTCGCGCTGCCGATCCTGTCCCGCATGGAATCGGGCGCGAAGGTGCCGCAGGCCCTCGTGCTGTCGCCCACCCGCGAGCTCGCGCTCCAGGTCTGCGAGGCGTTCGAGCAGTTCGCCTCCCACATGAAGCACGTGCACGTGCTGCCGGTCTACGGCGGCCAGGCGTACGGCGTGCAGCTGTCCGCCCTGCGCCGCGGCGTCGACGTCGTCGTCGGCACGCCCGGTCGCATCATGGACCACATCGCGAAGGGCACGCTCGACCTGTCCGAGCTGAAGTACCTCGTGCTCGACGAGGCCGACGAGATGCTCAAGATGGGCTTCGCCGAGGACGTCGAGACGATCCTCGCCGAGACCCCGGACGACAAGCAGGTCGCGCTGTTCTCGGCGACCATGCCTGCGCAGATCCGCCGCATCTCGCAGCAGTACCTCACGGACCCGGCCGAGATCACCGTCAAGACGAAGACCAAGACCGCGGCGAACATCACGCAGCGGTACCTCATGGTGTCGTACCCGCAGAAGGTCGACGCGCTCACCCGCATCCTCGAGGTCGAGGACTTCGAGGGCATGATCATCTTCGTCCGCACCAAGAGCGAGACCGAGACCCTGGCCGAGAAGCTCCGCGCCCGCGGCTACGCCGCCGCCGCGATCAGCGGTGACGTCGCGCAGGCGCAGCGCGAGCGGACGGTCAACCAGCTGAAGTCCGGCAAGCTCGACATCCTCGTCGCGACCGACGTCGCCGCCCGCGGTCTCGACGTCGACCGCATCACGCACGTCGTGAACTTCGACATCCCCGTCGACATCGAGTCCTACGTGCACCGCATCGGCCGCACCGGTCGCGCCGGCCGCAAGGGCGACTCGATCAGCTTCGTCACGCCGCGCGAGCGTCGCCTGCTCTCGGCGATCGAACGCCACACCAAGCAGCCGCTCACGCAGATGCAGCTCCCGACGATCGACGACGTCAACGAGACCCGCCTGACCCGCTTCGACGACGCGATCACCGCGGCGCTCGAGCAGCAGGACCGGATCACGGCGTTCCGTGACGTCATCGCCCACTACGTGCGGAACCACGACGTGCCGGCCGACGACGTCGCCGCCGCGCTCGCGGTCGTCGCGCAGGGCGAGTCGCCGCTGCTGCTCGACCCCGCGGACGACCAGCTGCGGAACCAGGTCGACCGCGACGGCGCCCGCGCCGCCCGGCCCGACCGGGACCGCGAGGACCGTGGCCCGCGCCGCTCGCAGCCGATGACCGCCTACCGCATCGAGGTCGGGCGTCGCCACCGCGTCGAGCCAAGGCAGATCGTCGGCGCGCTCGCGAACGAGGGCGGCCTGCGCCGTGACGACTTCGGCGCGATCCAGATCCGGCCGGACTTCTCCATCGTGGAGCTGCCGCAGGACATGGACGCCGGCGTGCTCGACCGGCTGTCGGACACCCGGATCAGCGGGAAGCTCATCGAGATCAAGCCGGACCGCCGGGGTGGTGGCGTGCGGCGTGACCGGGACCGGGATGACCGTGGGCCGCGTGGCGGGGGCCGGGATCGCGATCGCGACCGCGACGACCGCGGGTTCCGTGGTGGCGACCGGGAGCGCGCGCCGCGCAAGCCCCGGTACTGAGGCGCCCGGCACCCTGCCGTCGCCGAGACGCCCTGCCGTCGCCGAGACGCCCCCGGATCCGGGGGCGTCTCGCTCGTTCGGGGGCGTCTCGGTGCGTTCGGGGGTGTGTCGGCGCGCGGTTCGCTACACCGTCACGAGCCCTGACAGGGTCCGGCGGCACACCTCGTCCCACGGCGTCGGTTCGATCCCGAAGTGCGCCCGCGCCTGCCGGTCGTCGAGCACGTACGGCGCGGTCCACTGGTACCCGAGCTGTGCGACCTCGCGCATCAGGGGCGTGACCAGGCCGATGGCCCGGACCAGCCCCATCGGCAGCCCGCGCACGGGGACCGGCGGACGACCAGCGGCGTGGAGCACGTCGGTGAGCGCCTGCTCCTGGGTCCGGGGTGGGTTCGACGGGACGTTCCAGGTACGCCCGTGCGACGAGGGGTCGTCGACGGCCGCGACGAGCGTCCGCGCGACGTCCTGCACGTCCGTGTAGGTGTGCGGCCGGTCGGTCCGACCGATCACCGTCACGGCCTTCCCCTGCAGGGCGGCGGGCAACACCCGTGTCACGTGCCCGTTCTGGCCGATGCCGGGTCCGACGTAGTCCGAACCGCGGACCTCGACGGCCCGCAGGCGTCCGGCCTCGTGCGCGGCCCGGGCATCCGCCCACATCCGTGCCCGCAGCACGCCCTTGTGGTCCGTCGCCGCGTCGGGCAGGTCCTCGTGCATCGGTCCGTCGACGGGGCCGTACGGGTACAGGTTGCCGGTGATGCCGTACACGGTCCCGGTCCGCTCGGCGGTGGTCAGCAGGGCGTCCGCGAGCGGCGGCCACACCCGCTCCCACTGCGTGTAGTCGCCGGGGTTGGCGCAGTTGTAGAGCGCAGCGGCGCCCTCGGTGACGCGGGTCAGTGCGCGGGCGTCGGATGCGTCGAGCGCCTCGTGCCGGACCCCTGGCTGGCCGGTGTCGCGGCCGGACCGCGTGACGACGACCACCTCCTCCCCGCGGTCGGCGAGGTGGGCGGCGACGTGCCGCCCGACGGGACCGGCGCCGACGACGACGTGGTGACGGGACATGGTGGCCTCCTGGGTCGATTCGGAGAGCGGTGCTCTCGGAAGCAGTGTGGCGCGCTTCGGCTCCGATTGCAAGAGCGGTGCTCTTGTTTGTGTGCACTGCTCTCGCATGGCATCCTGACGGGATGTCCGACAAGGCCCCGACCGCCCGTGCCCTGGCGCGCGAGACCGTCCGCGCGCGGATCCTCGCTGCGGCTCGGGTGCGCCTGACCGAGGAGGGTCCCGCGCAGCTCAGCCTGCGCGCCGTCGCGCGGGACGTCGGACTCGTGTCCTCCGCCGTCTACCGGTACTTCCCGAGCCGGGACGACCTGCTCACGGCGCTGCTCGTCGCGGACTACGACGAGCTCGGCGCCGCGGTCGAGTCCGCCGAGGCGCCGGTCGACCGCGCCGACCACCTCGGCCGCTGGACGGCGGCGTGCCGGGCGATCCGGACGTGGGCGACCTCCCACCCCGGCGACTTCGCACTGCTCTACGGCTCACCCGTGCCCGGCTACGTCGCACCGCAGGACACGATCGAGCCGGCCTCGCGCACCACGCACGTGCTCATCCGCATCGTCACGGACGCATGGTCCGGCCTGGACGGCGCCGCTCCGCGGATCGGGCACGGTCCCGCGGTGGGCGATCCGGTGCGGACGGCCGCCGCGATCGCCGATGCGGTGGCCTACACACGACAGCGAGGCTTCCACGCCGATCCGCCCCCCGAGGCCGTGCTCCGCCTGCTCATGGCGTGGACCACGGTGTTCGGCGTCCTGTCCTTCGAACTGTTCGGTCACGCCGTCGGATCGGTGTCCGATCCCGACGCCTACTTCGACGAGGTCATCGTCCGTCTCGCGCACGACCTGGGCCTCGTGCACCGCTGAGCACGGTCGGACGGCGGTCCATCGGGGCGTCGGGCTGACAGGTCCTCGTGTGCTGCGGTAGACAGGCTGGTACGCAGCGCACTCACCAGCGCTGTCCGGCAGCAGCAGGGAAGGATGCCGATGACGGCGCTCGACGTCAGCCGCCAGGACCGGCGACGGCTCACGACCGGAACCCCGACCCGGCGTCTCGCCGTGGTCCGGACCGTCGCACTGGTCGCCTCGATCGCCGGCGTGAACTACATCGTCTGGCGCTGGGCCGCGTCCGTGAACTGGCACTCGTGGTGGATCGCGGTGCCGCTGATCCTGGCGGAGACCTACAGCGTCATCGACTCGCTCCTGTTCGCCTTCGGAGCGTGGCGGCTGCGCGAGCGGGGGGAGCCGCCGACGAAGCCGGCCGGGGACGTCACGGTCGACGTCTTCATCACGACGTACAACGAGCCCGTCGAGCTCGTCGTCCGCACCGCCCGTGCGGCGAAGGCGATCACGCACCCGCACAGCACGTGGATCCTCGACGACGGCAACCGCCCCGAGATGCGCGCCGCCGCCGAGTCGCTCGGGATCGGGGTCATCACCCGCGGTGCCGACTGGGTCGATCGTCCCCGCCACGCCAAGGCCGGCAACCTGAACAACGCGCTGCTCGCCACCCAGGGGGAGTTCCTGCTCATCCTGGACGCCGACCAGGTCCCGGAACCGTCGATCCTCGACCGCACGCTCGGGTACTTCAAGGACGAGCGGATGGCGCTCGTGCAGACCCCGCAGTGGTTCGAGAACGTCCCGGACGCCGATCTCCTCGGAAGCCAGGCGCCCCTGTTCTACGGGCCGATCCAGCAGTCGAAGGACGGCTGGAACGCCGCGTTCTTCTGCGGCTCGAACGCGATCCTGCGCCGCGAGGCCCTCATGCAGCTCGGCGTCACCCGCTACGTGCGCGAGGTCGAGGAGTCCGTCGAGCGGACGATCAAGACCTCGCGGAAGCTCCTGGCCCGGGCGCGCGAGACCGAGACCGACCCGCGCGTGCTCGACGCGCTCGACGGGGCCGAGCAGGTCGTCGACCGCGCCCGTGACCAGATCGACCGGGGCGAGCCGCTCGGCGACGTCACGTACGACTTCCAGCGCGGCATCGACGCGATCGCCTTCCGGTTCGCCGCCGCCGACCTCGAGGCGGTCCGCCGTGACCTGCAGGAGCTCGCGGCGATGTCGACCGAGGCGGACACGTTCGCCGGGCTCGACGACGCCGCACTCGACGTGCTCGGTCGGCGCGAGGCCTCGCCCGTCGCGGCCATCGAGTCGATCGCCGTCCTGGCCCGCGCGCTCGACGTCAACCGGGACGACGAGGCGCAGCCGATCATGCCGCTCGCCACGATCTCGGTGACCGAGGACATGGCGACCGCGATGCGCCTGCACGGCCTCGGCTGGAAGTCGGCGTACCACGACGAGATCCTCGCCAAGGGCCTGGCGCCCGAGGACCTGCCGACCATGCTCGTGCAGCGCCTCCGGTGGGCACAGGGCACCATGCAGGTGTTCTTCCGCGAGAACCCCCTCGTGCAGAAGGGGCTCTCGTTCGGGCAGCGCCTCATGTACTTCTCGACGATGTGGAGCTACCTGTCGGGCTTCGCCGCGGTCGTCTACATCGCGGCCCCGGTGCTCTGCCTGTCGTTCGGGGTGGTCCCGGTCCAGGCGTACAGCGTCGACTTCTTCGTGCGGCTCATCCCGTTCCTCGTGCTCAACCAGGCCCTGTTCTGGGTGGTGGCCGCTGGGAGACCGACGTGGCGCGGGCAGCAGTACTCGCTCGCGCTGTTCCCCGTGTGGATCGAGTCCGTGACGAGCGCCTTCGAGAACGTGTTCCGGGGCAAGCCGCTCGGCTTCCGGGTCACCCCGAAGGTCCGCGACGAGTCCGAGCAGAAGCCGCGGTGGGACCTCGTCAAGCCGCAGCTCATCGCGATGGCGGCCCTCGTCGCGTCGCTCGTGCTCATCGGCATCCGCTACCTGACCGGCCAGGCGGAGGGGATCGCGCCCCTCGTCAACTCCGCCTGGGTCGTCTTCGACCTCTTCATCTTCAGCATCGTGATCCGGGCCGTCCGCTACGGCGGTCCCGGCCCCGGGACGGTGCAGTCCGAACACGAGTCCTCGACCGCAGGAGGCCCGCTGTGACCATGCAGCACGTGACCTTCGAGGTGCCGGCCGTCGCCGCGTCCCTCGACGAGGTGCAGGACCGGTTCGCCGCCTGGTGGGAGACGCTCGACGTCGACGACGTGCGGCTCCGCTTCGCGCTCGAGACCGCGTTGGCCGAGATCGCCGCGAACATCGTCGAGCACACGAAGCGCACCGACCGGGTCGAGGGCCGCCGGTACACGGTCGAGCTCCTGGCGACCGACCGCGAACTCCTCGCGGTGCTCACCGACAACGGGCAGCCGGCGGACGTCGACCTGTCCGCGGTGACGATGGCGGACGTCGACGAGGAGAGCGGCCGCGGCCTCGCGCTCGCCACCGCCGCGCTCGACCGGCTCGAGCACCAGCACGTCGGCGGTCACAACATCTGGACGCTGGCGTGCACACGGTGAGGGGCGTCCTGGCCAAGGCCGTCGCGCTCCTCGTCGTGCTCGGGACGCTGCTGCTCGGCGGCGCACTCCCGGCGGCCGCGGTGACGGCGAACCCGGCGACGGCGACCCCGGCGGCGGCGACCTCGGCGGCGGCCTCGGACCGCGGTGCGCTCCCGGCGTCCGACCGGACGTGGTTCGGCCCCGACCTGGACTGGGGCGACGACAGCCCGGACGGCTACGCGGGCCGACTCGGTGCCGTGCCGTCGATGTACGGCGTCGAGATCGAGTACCCCTTCGACCGGAGCGCCCGGAAGGAGTTCCTCCGGGCGACCCGGGCCGCGGCCGCCCAGGGGGCCGTCCTCGTCGTCAGCCTCGAGCCCTCGCAGTCGCTCGGCTCCCTGACCCGCGCCGACGCCGAGACCGCGAACCGCCTGTTCGAGGAGGTCCACCGGCAGTACGACACCCGCGTGCTCGTCCGCTTCGCGCCGCAGATGAACGGCACGTGGGTCCGGTGGGGGCAGCAGCCGACCGCGTTCGTCGACGCCTTCCGTACGCTCGCCCGCGTCGTGCACGCCGGCGACTCGTCGGCCGCGATGGTGTGGTCGCCGTCGTACGGGGCCGGCTATCCGTTCGGGGAGTCCGCCGGCCGCCTGCAGGACCTGTCGGCGACCGACGTGTCGAAGCTCGACACGAACGGCGACGGACAGCTCACCGCGGCCGACGACCCGTACGCGCCGTACTGGCCCGGTGCCTCGAGCGTCGACTGGGTCGGCCTGTCGATGTTCTCCTTCGGCAAGGGCAAGGCCACCGAGGCCGCCGGGCGCGAGGTCCCCCTCACCACCAACGAGGTCCCCGCCGCCGGTGAGGTCCAGGCACGCTTCGACGAGACCTGGGGCTACCAGCAGCCGCAGACCGAGGGGACCTTCACCCAGCGCTTCGCCGTCGACCAGGACCGTCCGATGCTCCTGGACACCGGGGCGCTCTACGACCACTCGCTCGAGGGAGCCGCGGAGCTCCCGGTCAAGCAGGAGTGGTGGCGGCAGGTGATCGCCGCCGTGCAGCAGCACCCCGAGGTCCGCGGCGTCACGTTCCTCGAGACGAACCGCCGCGAGCCCGAGGCCAGCAACCGGGTCGCGGACTGGCGGGACACGGCCGTCCCGGGGATCGCCGGGTCGTTCCGCACCGACCTGCAGGACGCCGACCACTTCGTCTTCGGGCCGGTCACCGAGCGGATCACACCGCAGGACGGCGCCGCCGCCATCAGCCAGGAGTACGAGACCGGCGGCGACCAGATGGCGTGGATCGTCTGGTTGGCGGCCGGTCTGGCGGCGGTGTTCCTGCTCAGCGGCCTCGTCGGTCGCCTCCTGCCGAGCTGGCGCTACCCCGACGACGGCAAGCCCGGGCGCGACCTGCGGCTCGACCTGTTCCGCGGCTTCATCATCCTCGCCGTCGTCATCACGCACATCGAGATCGGCGGGCCGTACTCGTACATCACGCTGCACGCCACGGGCGCGATCACCGGCGCCGAGATGTTCGTGTTCCTGTCCGGCATGGTCCTCGGCATGACCTACCCGTTCGCGATCAAGAAGTTCGGCGAGTGGGTCGCCGCCGTCGGCGCGTGGAAGCGTGCGCGGAAGCAGTACCTCGTGACGCTCGGGGTGATCCTGGTCGTCTTCGCGATGAGCTTCATCCCCTTCCTGAACACCGACGCGATCACGACCTTCACGGACCGGGGGACCGGGACCGGCGGTGTCGGGGCCGAGGGACGCGTGTACGACCTGTACCCGAACGCGATGCAGCTGCTCGCGTACCCGCCGCCCTGGTACGCGATCCGGCAGTTCCTGCTGCTCGAGATGGGCCCGTGGCCGTTCAACATCATGGGACTCTTCGTGGTGCTGAGCCTGTTCATCCCGCTCTTCATGTGGGTGATCCGGCGCGGGTTCTGGTGGGCGCTGCTCGTCGTCAGCTGGGGTGTCTACGTCTTCCAGGCCCTCAACCCCGACTTCCGTCCGCTGAACTCGCAGTTCGAGGCGGTCTTCCCCCTCCTCACGTGGCAGGTCGTCTTCACGCACGGACTCGTGCTCGGCTACTACCGCCGACAGGTCATCGGCGCGCTCACCGGTCGGCTCGGCAAGGTGCTCATCGGCGTCGGCATCACCGGGTACGCGCTGTTCCTGGTCTACGTCTGGGCGGGCAACCAGTTCGGCTTCACCCCGACCCCGTTCCCCGCGACGATGTACGACCAGCTCTACAACACGGCGTACCAGCGCGTGGACCTGCAGTGGGGCCGGCTCGTCGACATCGCGTTCTTCGCGATCGTGTCGTACGCGATCCTCACGGTGTTCTGGAAGCCGATCGCGGCGGTCCTCGGCTGGCTCTGGATCCCGATCGGGCAGGCGAGCCTCTACGTCTTCGTGTGGCAGGTGTTCTTCGCGCTGGCCATCGCGTCGATCCCCGGTGTCGACTGGTTCAACGGGTGGATCGGCTTCGCCGCCCACACCGCGCTGATCCTGCTGGTCTGGTACATGATCCGCAAGAAGTTCCTCTTCTCGGTCATCCCCCGCTGACCCCGCCCGCGCGGTCGTTCCCATCGCGCGTGACGTAGGAAGCCGATCCGCGCGTACTGGGTCGAATCGCGCGTACCAGGTCGTTCGTTCTGACCAGGTATGCGCGGATCGGCTTCCTACGTCACGCGCGATGGGAACGACCGCGCGGGCGGGGTCAGCGGGGGATGACCGAGAAGAGGAACTTCTTGCGGATCATGTACCAGACCAGCAGGATCAGCGCGGTGTGGGCGGCGAAGCCGATCCACCCGTTGAACCAGTCGACACCGGGGATCGACGCGATGGCCAGCGCGAAGAACACCTGCCACACGAAGACGTAGAGGCTCGCCTGCCCGATCGGGATCCAGAGCCAGCCGAGGACCGCCGCGATCGGCTTCCAGAACACCGTGAGGATCGCGTACGACACGATCGCGAAGAACGCGATGTCGACGAGCCGGCCCCACTGCAGGTCCACGCGCTGGTACGCCGTGTTGTAGAGCTGGTCGTACATCGTCGCGGGGAACGGGGTCGGGGTGAAGCCGAACTGGTTGCCCGCCCAGACGTAGACCAGGAACAGCGCGTACCCGGTGATGCCGACGCCGATGAGCACCTTGCCGAGCCGACCGGTGAGCGCGCCGATGACCTGTCGGCGGTAGTAGCCGAGCACGAGTCCGTGCGTGAAGACGACCTGCCACGTGAGGAGGGGGAAGACCGCCTCGAACTGCGAGTTCAGCGGACGGAAGTCGGGGTTGAGGGCCTGGAAGACGTAGACACCCCAGCTGACGACGAGCAGCGCCCACCAGAACCCGCGCCGGATCACCCACATGAAGAGCGGGATGAACAGGCTCAGCACCACGAAGAGTCCCATGATGTTGAACGGCCACGGGCCCATCTCGAGCAGCAGGAACTGCCGGATCGCGTACCAGGGCGGCGGGTACGCGAGCAGCTGCATCGCGTTCGGGTACAGGTCGTACACGCGTCCCTCGGCCCCGACACCGCCGGTCCCGGTCCCCCGGTCCGTGAAGGTCGTGATCGCGTCGGTGTTCAGGAAGGGGATGAAGCTCATCGCGAAGACGACCAGGATCACCCCGAGCGTCACGAGGTACTGCTTCCGCGCACGCTTCCACGCGCCGACGGCGGCGACCCACTCGCCGAACTTCTTGATCGCGAACGGGTAGGTCATGCCGAGGACCATGCCGGACAGGAACACGAACATCTCGGCGCCGGTGATCGCGCCCGTGGCGTGCAGCGTGATGTACGAGTACGGCCCGCCGATCTCGATGTGCGTGATGACGACGGCGAGGATGATGAAGCCGCGGAACAGGTCGAGCCGCAGGTCGCGCCCGGGCTTGCCGTCGTCGGGGTAGCGCCAGCTCGGCAGGAGGCGACCGACGAGGCCGCTGAGCAGGAACACCGCCGCCAGACCGGCCGCCAACCAGACGATCCACGCCATCTGGTCGCCGCCGGTCTCGTACTCCTGGCTGATGGCGGCGGCGCCGTCCTGCGGTGTGATCCGCTCGGTGACCGGCCCGAAGACGAAGTGGTCGGCGTCCTGCAGGTCGGTGCGGAACGACCCGGCGATCCCCGGGACGGCCGTGTCCCGCCAGTCCGCGACCCGGTTGCTGGCCTCGGGCTCGCGGCGGTTCGTCTCGAGGAACGTGACGCCGCGGACCTCGGGGTGCTGCTGCACGGCGGCGATCACCTGCCGCCACCACTCCTGCTTGACCGGGAGCTCCGCGGCTCCCTCGAGCGAGTGGTCGTAGAGCGCCCCGGTGTCCAGGAGCATCGGACGGTCCTGGTCGACGGCGAAGCGCTGGGTGAAGGTCCCCTCGGTCTGCGGCTGCTGGTAGCCCCAGGTCTCGTCGAAGCGTGCCTGGACCTCACCGGCGGCGGGGACCTCGTTGGTGGTGAGGGGGACCTCGCGCCCGGCGGCCTCGGTGGCCTTGCCCTTGCCGAAGGAGAACATCGACAGGCCGACCCAGTCGACGCTCGAGGCACCGGGCCAGTACGGCGCGTACGGGTCGTCGGCCGCGATGGTGTGGTCGCCGTCGTACGGGGCCGGCTATCCGTTCGGGGAGTCCGCCGGCCGCCTGCAGGACCTGTCGGCGACCGACGTGTCGAAGCTCGACACGAACGGCGACGGACAGCTCACCGCGGCCGACGACCCGTACGCGCCGTACTGGCCCGGTGCCTCGAGCGTCGACTGGGTCGGCCTGTCGATGTTCTCCTTCGGCAAGGGCAAGGCCACCGAGGCCGCCGGGCGCGAGGTCCCCCTCACCACCAACGAGG
>NZ_CP054593.1:1004402-1070415 GCF_013347165.1 Curtobacterium sp. Csp2 | reverse complement strand
GGGGTGACCTGCAGGTGCTCGCGTGGGTGAACGACCGCGAGGCCGCGGAGCGTGACCCCGAGCGCCGGCGACGGGTCTGGGCGGACTTCACGGCATCGCGCGGTGGTGCTGCGCTCGATCCGCCGTCGACGTGGGCCGGCGAGCACCGGCGACGGGTCTGGGCGGACTTCACGGCATCGCGCGGTGGTGCTGCGCTCGATCCGCCGTCGACGTGGGCCGGGTACGCGCTGACCCCGCATCGGATGGTGTTCTGGCGCGGTGCGATCGACGCCGCGAGCCACCGGACGGCCTACGAGCGGGGCCCGGACGGCTCGTGGTCGCAGGAGTCCTGGCCGGGCTGACCGGCGCTACGCCCCGCCGAGCGCCCGCGTCGCCAGGTGCAGCGCGAGCCGGGTCTCCGGGTCGCCGAGGTCGACGCCGAGCAGCCGCTGCACCCGGTCGATCCGGTCCGCCACGGTGTTCCGGTGCACCCCGAGCACGGCCGCGGTCTCGGCGACGGACGACTCCGCGTCGAGGTACGCCGCCAGGGTCGAGCGGAGCGCTCCCCCGCCGCGCTCGAGCGGGGCGAGGAGCTGCTCGGCCGCCGGCAGGAACGTGTCGGTCTGCGTCCACGCGAGCAGCAACTGCGCCAGCCCCAGGCGGTCGACGTGCACGAACCATCCCGACTCGGGCCGGGCGGCGGCCAGGCGGACGGCGTCGCCGGCCTCGCCGAGGGTCCGGACGAGTCCGGCGGGCCCGGCGTGCACGCTCCCGACGCCGGCGTTCGTGTCGACGGCCGAGCGCAGCGCGTTCTGGGCGGACCGGACGGACGCGGCGAGGGCGGCCACGGCGGCCCGGTCCGGCTCGTGCGGCACGGAGCACCAGAGCGCCCAGCCGTCGGTCTGCTCGACCACGACGACGTCCAGGCCCTCGCCGTCGAAGGCCATCTCGACCTCGCGGCGCAGGGCGACGGCGTCGACGGGTCCGCGGGCGACCAGCCGGATGCCGACGTGCCACGCGTCGAGCTGCCACCCCGCGGCGATGGTGCGCTGCACGAGCGGCGGCGCGGGTGCCCCGTCGGCCGTGCGGAGGTCGTCGAGCATCGCCATCCGGTAGCGGGCGTCGCGTTCGTCGTCGAGCCGGGTGAGCACGAGGCGGTGCCCGGCCGCGACCGCCGCGACCCGCAGCGCCGTGGCGAGCGTGGCCCGCTCGGCGCGGAGCGGCGCGGTCAGCCCGACGGCCAGCCAGGCGCGCGGCCCGATGCCGGTCGGCACCGGCACGGCGACGACCGTCTCGGCAGCGCCGCCCGACGAGCCAGCACCACCGGACGACGCAGCGCCGCCCGACGACGCAGCGTCGCCCGACGAGCCAGCACCGCCGGACGAGGCGCCGTCGCCGGGGTCCGTCGCCCACACCGGCTCGCTCGTGCCGACCGTCCGGGCGAGCAGCGCGGCCGTCGACGGCGCGACCCCTGCCCCGCGGAGTGGTCGACCGGAGGCGTCGAGGAACCGCACCGGGTGCCCGAGGTCCGCCTCGAGCCGGGTGAACAGGTCCTCGAGCTCGGGGCCGGCGTCGAGCCCGGCGCGCGCGGCGACGACCGCGGCCCGTGCGGCCGGGGCGTCGCCGGTGCCGATCAGCTCGTGCACCCGCACCGACGTCGTCCACGGGTCGGGCGTCGCGAGCACCCCGACCCCGAGCCGGTCGGCGAGCGCCGCGGTCCCCGGCCCGGGCAGCGGGGTGTCCTCGGCCACGGCGACGACGAGGACCGCGACCCGGGCGGACGCGGCACGACGGAGCAGCACGTCGAACCGGGCGTCGAAGCGGGCCACGGGGGTGAGCAGCACGACCGCGTCGTCCTGCGGGGTGAGTGTCCGGCCGACCTGCTCCGGCGTGCCGACGACCCCGCGGACCGCGGCGACGGTGCCGGTCACCGGTCCGACGAGCACCTCGGTACCGGGCGGCAGCAGCGGCAGGAACTCCGCGACGGGGATCACGCGACGACCTCCGGCACGGGGTCGGCGTCGATGCCGAACGCCCGCGGCGACACCCGTTCCGTCCGGCGCGGGTCCGCCCACCACCACGGGGCCCCCGGGAGCACGAGCACGGCGAGCTCGTCGCCGACGCGGGCGCGGTCGGTCGCCACGGGCCGCAGGGACCGTGCGTCGACGACGACGATGCAGCTCGGGGTGGCCGCGACCGGCTCACCGTCGACCAGGCAGTGCACCCACTCGCTCCCGGCCTCGACCCGGACGACGGCCCCCGACCCGAGGTCCTGCAGTGCCATCGACCCGTGCACGAAGGCCACGGCGTCGCCCCCGCGCTGCACGTCGAGCACCCGACCGTGGGCGACCAGCCGACCACCGACCGCGGCCGCGAGCGCGCCGACGTCGCGCGCCCCGGCAGCGGCCCGTCCGGCACGGAGCGCGCGGCTGACACTGCCCAGGACGGCGCGGTCCGCGAGCGTCCCGGCGTCGACGGGGCCGATCGCGAACGCCGCCCACCCGCCGCTGTGCGACACCGCCTCGCGCCACACCGTCTCGAGGTCGCTCGGGTCGGGGGCGTCGACGACGATGCGGAGCCCGCTCGACGTGACGGCGGCCGCGGTGACCGGGACCGGGTCGACGAACAGGGACAGCTGGTCGATCCGTGGCGTCGCCCGACCGACCAGGTCGGCGTCGACGAGCGGCAGCCCGGCCGCCACGGCCGTCAGCGCGGCCGCGGGTCCGGTGACCCCGCCGATCTGCGCCGCGACGACGGCGTCCGCCCGCCGACCGGTCCAGCGCTCGACGGCCGCGAGCGCGTCCGTCAGCTCACGACCGCTCGGGGTCTTCTCCTCGAGCACGGTCGTGGACCCGATCAGCCCGACCGCCACCACCGACCCGAAGGCGCCGTCCAGCGGCACGACGGGCACCGCGGCCGCGCCGAGCGCGGTCCGCAGCGCGTGCAGCATGTGGTCGACCTGACCGCCACCACCGCACCCGAGCAGCGCGGTGCCGCGTCCGAGGTCGTCGACGTCGACGGCCTGGAGGCTCGTCACGGCTCCGTCACGCTGCTCGCCCTGGTGCACACCGTCGATCCTCGCGCATCGGCGCGGCTCAGCGCGCCCCCACCGGCACCCGTTCGTGCAGGTCCTCGACGGGCACGAAGGCGTCGTCGAGCCCGAAGCACGAGGGCCCGAACACGGCGAGTGCCTCCGGGGTGCGCATGAGGTCGGGCGTCGAGACCCCGACCACCCGGACGCGCTGCCCGTACCGGAGCCGCTCCGTGGTGATCGGTTCGGCGGTCTCCGCGTCGAGGACGCAGATCAGGTCCGGCACGACGGCGACGAGCCGGCCGTCGCGTCGCGCCACGAGGTTCTCGTTCTGGAAGGCGATCTCGAGCTCGGATCCGTCGGCGCCCTGCACGGTCGCGCGGCCCTTCGCGAACCCGTCCACCGTGCGGCGCTCGACGTCGACGACCTTGCCGTCGAACAGCTCGCGCAGGTGCGTGTAGATCGTCCGCGAGAACGCCTCGGCGAGGCCCTCGACGGGGTCGCGGTGCTCCTCGCGGGCGACCCGCACGGCACGACCGACGGCGAGCGCGAGGGACAACGTGCGCGGCACCGCGGTCTCGCGGACCTGGCGTCCGGTCATGGCGTACTCGGCGATGTACGCGACGCCGCCGAGCCGGATCGTGACGCCGCGGGCGAGCCACTCCATCTGGCGGTTGTCGTGCCCGGTGTCGATGACGACGCCGTGGCCGTTCTCGTCGCTGATCGCGAGCGGCGACCCGGGGACGCCGTACACCGAGAACGTCTCCATCTGCAGCTCCGGGAACGCGCGGCCCATGCCGTCCGCGTCGACCACCGGCAGTCCCCCGGTGGCCCCCACGAGGAGCGGGATCATCGAGTTGATGCCGCCGCACTCGATGGGCATGGTCGCGCTCGCGGTGCGGCCGAGGTGCTGCTCGAGCCGCCGGAGGGCACCGAGCGGCTCCGGGCCCGACGGGAGTCGTTCGAGCACGACGGTCGGGGCACCCATCTGCGCCGTCGGGATGACGAGGGCGTCGTCGGGGACCTCGTCGGGGTCGAGGATCGTGACGGGGCCGTGCTCCGTGATCGCCGCGCGGACGAGCAGCATCCCCACCGTCGGGTCGCCGCCGCCGCCGGTGCCCAGGATCGCCGCGCCCCGGGCCAGGTCGGGCAGGTCGTCGACGTCGATCGTCCAGCTCATGCGTGCTCTCCCTCGCTGACGGTGCCGTCGTGGCGGACCGCCGGGGTGTCGTAGCCGAAGTACCTCGGGCCGGCGAGCGCGAGGCCCGCCGGGGTGTGCCAGCGCGGGTCGGCCGGCGCGGTGACGATCCGGACGCGCGCGCCGAACCGCAGGCCCTCGGTGGTGATCGGTTCGCCGGTGTCGGCGTCCAGGGTGACGATGAGGTCCGGTGCTGTGGTGCGCACCGACCCGGCCACCTCGACCAGCAGGTGCTCGTTCTGGAACCGGAGCAGTGCCTCCCGGCCGGTGTCGCTGCCCGACCCGGTCAGGTGGGCGGTCCCGCGGGCGAACCCCGTGACGGTCTTCCGCTCGACGTCCGTGACCTTGCCGGTGAAGACGACCCGACCACCCAGGACCGACGCGACCGCGTCGACGGGGTCCTCGTTCGCGGCGCGCGCGTCGACCAGTGCCTCCCCGAGCCGGACGCACAGCGACAGGCTGCCGCGGACGTACGAGTCGCGGACCTGTGCACCGCTCATGGCGTAGTTCGCGGTGATCGCGGAGCAGCCCATCTCGACGGTCGCGGTGCGGGCGAGCCGCTCCGCCCACCGGTTGTCGACGGTGTCGAACACGACCGAGTTGCCCTTCTCGTCCGCGAGCGCCATCGGCGTCGCACGGACCCCGGCGAGCGTCGGCAGGACCATCTGGACCTCCGGGAAGGCGCGGCCCATCGCGTCGCCGTCGACGAGCGGCAGGCCGAGCTCGGCCGCCGCGACGATCGGACTCGTCGAGTTGACCCCGCCGACCTCGATGCACGCGATGTGCGTCGGCGTGACCCCGAGGTGCGCGGCCAGGCTGCGGACCGCCTCGGCGAACTGCCCTGCGGACGGGGTCTTCTCGACCATCACGGTCGGCGCGCCGATCATCGCGACGTTGAGAACGACGGCGTCGTCGGGCAGGTCCTCGACCTGCACCACCGGCACCGGGCCGTGCGCGCGGACGGCGGCCTCGGCGAGCAGCCGGCCGATGTACGGGTCGCCGCCGCCGCCGGTGCCGAGGATCGCGGCGCCCCGGGCGAGCGCGGAGCAGTCACCGTCGATCGTGGTGAGCGGCCGGGTGCCCGCGAGCGTCTCGACCGGGCTCTCGACGGTGCTCATCGGACGAGGGCCCCGAGCGCGAGGTCCCCGACGGCCTTCGCCCGGATGCGGGTGGCGTTGCCGGGCAGGTACGGGATCGGGACCTCGTCGAAGTCGACGATCGCGACGCTCGGGTCGGCGCCGGCCGCGACGGCGCGGTCGACGGCCTCCTGCCGGGCCTCGTCGACGACCGCGGACCGCTTGCCGTCGCTGATCGCGTAGACCTTGTCGACCTCGCCGGACACCTGCGCGATGGCGGCGCCGATCGCGTTCGCGACCGAGTAGTGCTCGGGCCGGTGGACGGTGCCGAGCCCGGGCAGGGTGTCCGGCAACAGCACCGATCCCCCGCCGACCGCGACCACGGGCAGCGGCGCGGACGAGGTGCGCATGCGCTCGACGACGTCGGCGACGCGCTCGGCGATCACCGCGAGGGCCCGCTCGGCGACCTCGGCGGGCACCCCGGCGACCCGTGCGGCGTCGCCCACCGCGCCCCGGCCACCGCGGACCGCGACGTCGGTGGCGGTGAGGGTGTCCCCACCGAAGACGAGTGCCTCGTCGACCAGGCGGTACCCGACCGAGTCCGGTCCGACGACCGCGCCGTCCTCGCGGATGCGGGACCCGCCGCCGATGCCGATCGACAGCACGTCGGGCATCCGGAAGTTCGTGCGGATCCCGGCGACGGCGACCTCGCCGGTGGCCTCGCGCGGGAACCCGCCGGTCAGGACGCCGACGTCGCTCGTGGTCCCGCCGACGTCGACGACCGCGCACGTGTCGAAGCCGGACAGCACCGCGGCGCCGCGCATGGAGTTCGTGGGGCCGGAGGCGAACGTCGCGACCGGGTAGCGCCGGGCGTACTCGACGTCCATCAGGGTGCCGTCGTTCTGGCTGAGGAAGAGCGGCGCCTCGATGCCGCTCGACGCCACCGAGCCGGACAGCCCGTCGACGATGGTGTCGGCGAGCTCCCGGAGCGCGGCGTTGATGATCGTGGCGTTCTCCCGCTCGAGCAGGCCGATGCGGCCGATCTCGCTCGACAGCGAGAATGCGACGTCCGGCCCGAGCTCGGCGGCCAGGACCTCCTGGGCACGCTGCTCGAACTCGTCGTTGATCGGCGAGAACACCGACGAGATCGCGACCGAACGGATGCCGGCTGCGGCGATCGCGGCGGCGTGCCGCTTGAGCTCCTCGGGGTCGAGCGGGGAGATCACCCGGCCGTCGAACTCGTGGCCGCCGTGCGCGAGGAACGCCCGGCCCTGCACGGCGCCGACGAGTCGATCCGGCCAGTCGGTGTACGGCGGCAGCGAGGCGGTGGCCGGCAGTCCGAGCCGGACGGCCGCGGTCGGGGCGAGCCCGCGGGCCTCGATGAGCGCGTTGATGAAGTGCGTCGTGCCGATCATCACGCCGTCGACGTCGGCGGACCCGAAGTCTCGCTGCTCGCGGAGCCCGGCGAGCGCCGCGACGATGCCGGAGGTCACGTCCTGGCTCGTCGATCGCTTCACGGCCGCGGCGACCGTGCTGCCGTCCATCAGGACGGCGTCCGTGTTCGTGCCGCCGACGTCGATGCCGATGCGCATGGGGGTCCTCTCGGGGTGGTGCGGATGGTGGAGCGGGTGGCGTCGGCCGTGCCGCGGCCGGATCAGGAGGCCGCGGCACGGTCGACGTCGGCGACGGTCGACGTGGGGGGAACGCCGACCGTCGGTCTCAGGGCGCCGGGGCGGGCGCGGGCGTGGCCGGGGCCGCCGCCGCGACGGTGGGCGCCTGCTCGGTGCGGCTGACACCGACGCCGCGGACCCAGCCCGCCTTGCCGGCGACCACGTACAGGACGAAGGCGATCACGACCGAGTTGATCGACGGGATGCCCACGGTGACGAAGTAGCCGATGACCGAGGCGATCACCCAGATGACGAGCGTGGCGGGGACCCACGTCGGGCTCGTCGCAGGCAGCGACTCGCTGTCGCTGAGCTCACGACGCCAGCGCTTCACGACGAAGTACTCGGCGACCATGATGCCGGCGATCGGCGGGAAGACGACGCCCAGGACGATGAGGAACGGGGTGAACGCGCCGAGGAAGCCGACCGCAGCGAGCACGGAGCCGACGACACCGAGCACGAGGGTGACGACACCACGGTTCACCTGCTTGCCGAAGACGACGTCGATGAAGTTCGTGACGCCGAGGCTCGAGCTGTAGATGTTCCAGTCGTTGATCTTGAACGTGCCGAGCAGGATCACGAGGATGCCGACCCAGCCGACGCTCGACGTGATCACGCGGGTGATGTCGGACGAGCCGACCGCGTGGGCGAGCAGGACCCCCGCGAGCCCGATGACGTACTCGCCGAGGGTGACGCCGAGCGCGGTCTGCTTGACGACGTCGCCGACCGACCGGTTGAAGCGGGTCATGTCCGGGGTGATCACGGCGCCGACGATGAAGCCGCCCGCGACCAGCGTGGTGCCGGCGACGAAGCTCAGTTCGGGGCCGGCGGGGGCCTTGGCGGCGAGCTCGGCGATCGAGTGCTTGCTCAGCTCGACGACCACCGCCCACCCCCCGACCAGGATGAGGAACAGCGGCACGGTGACGTTCGCGAGCCACTGCATCGAGTGGAACCCGCGGAGCACGATCGCCGTGACGAGGAGCCCGAAGACGAGCGACCACGCCCACGCCGGCAGCACGGGCAGGATCGCGACGAGCCCGGCCGCGGAGACACCGGACTGGATGCCGAACCAGCCGATCAGGCTCAGGCCGATCGCCAGGCCGACGAGGGCGGACCCGGCCTTGCCGAACCCGGTCCAGCGCGCGATGACCGAGGTGTTCAGTCCCTCCCGCATGCCGATGACGCCGACGAAGACCGACACGATCTCGAGGATCACGGCGCCGAGGGTGATCGCCCAGAACGCCTGCCAGAACCCCATCCCGAAGCCGAGCGTGGCGCCGAGGAGGAACTGGGACAGGGCGGAGATCTGGCCGAACCGCTGGACGGCCACCTGGAACCAGCCGTAGCGGGCGGTGGTGGGGACGCGGGACAGGGAGTAGTCGTCGACGACGACGGACGGGGCTGGTGGTGCTGACGCTGCACTGGCCATCGGGATGCTCCTGGGGAAGGGGTGCCGGTCGGGCGACCGGGTTGGGGCAACCGTAGTGACGGGGCAGGAGCGGCAGAACGTGCAGGTCGTCGTTACGGGCACGTGAATCCGTGCACACTGCACACCCCGCTGCGGAGCCGTCTCGGTGCGCGTGCGGCGTCAGTGGAGCAGAAGGCGTCGGGTGGGCTCCCGGCGGGCGACATCGTCTGCTCCATCGAGGGCGTGCGCGACCCCCGGCCCGACCCGACTCGACCCAACCCGCCCGACGCAGCGACGACGCCCGGGAACGACGAAGGCCCCGCCGCAGTGCGACGGGGCCTTCTCGTGTGGTGCGCTCGAAGGGACTCGAACCCCCAACCTTCTGATCCGTAGCTATCTTGTTGCCAAGATCTTGTGGACAAACGCGCGGATCATGTGGTTTAGTATCCAGTACATGCTCGTACAAGCCAGTACGTGCTGGAGTCGTCGGATACACCGCACGGCTACACGGATACACCACCAGGAGAACACCATGCGCGGCCAGGAGTACCGCCACGCCAGAAGAGCAGTAGGGGTCAACGGCGACCCCGCCAACGGCACAACACGCAGCAACAAGTAGAGCGGAGACAAGATGCGACCACGTGGCAGCGGAGCCCTCTTCAGGGTCCCCAAGGACACCAGCAAGCCACTGCAGTACTGGACCGCGATCGTCGAACTCCCCTCTCACGACGGCACCCGTCGCCGGAAGGTCGTACGGGCAAAGGACCCGAAGGTTGCAGCGAGGAAGCTGCGTGAACTTCAGAACGACCTTGAGAAGACCGGCGACATGCCAACCGCATCCCAGACGCTTGAGTCCTGGCTGCGGTATTGGTTCAGCAACATGCACACGTTGCGTGTGCGCCCCAAGACGGCCGCGACGCAGCGTGGCCTCATCGAGAACCACATCATCCCCGCCATCGGTACCATCCGACTCGACAAGCTCACCGCTCAGAACGTCCGCAACATGCACCAGATCATCACGTCCAAGGTGCAGGAGAAGGGCAAGAACAAGGGCAAGCCCATCTCGTCGACGACGGCTCTCCAAGCGCACCGGGTGCTGTCAACCGCGCTGCGAGACGCGGAACGAGAAGGTCGCATCCCCCGTAACGTCGCCACGCTGACGGACGCACCGAAGCGAGATCGAACACATCTCGTCACGCTCAATGCCGAAGACGGCGTGGCGATTCTGCTCGAGGCTGCCAAAGAGCAGAACGCCCGGATGGGATCGCGGTGGGCCGCTGCGCTTCTCACCGGAGCCCGGCAGGGTGAACTGCTCGGACTCGAGGTCAACCGTGTCTCCGACGTCCTTGACGTCTCTTGGCAGTTGCAGCGCCTCACTTGGGCACACGGATGCGATGGCACGTGTGGTCGCATCCGCGGGACGGATTGCCACAAACGGAAGCTCAATGCGCCCGCCGACTGGGAGCACCGGCACCTAACCGGTGGGTTGTGGCTGTCTCGCCCCAAGTCCTCCGCCGGCATGCGTCTCGTTCCACTTGTTGAACCGTTGCGCTCAATTATCGAACGACGGATCGAGATGGCCGCGTCGGAACCGAACCCGTACGGGCTCGTGTGGACCGCCGAGCCGAAACGTGACCGGAAAACCGGCCAGCCGCTCCCCCTCGATGGCACACCGATTGACCCCAAGGACGACAACAAGGCCTGGCACGACTTGCTCGCAGCAGCAGGTGTACAGGACGCCCGGTTGCACGACGCCCGGCATGCAACGGTCGACCTGCTTTACGAGGCAGAGGTGTCCGAGGCGGACATCACTCGGGTTGTCGGACACTCAACCGTCGCCATGTCCCGCGCCTATCGTTCTCATGGCAACGACAAGCGGCTGAGGGAAGGCATGAGCCGCATGTCGCAGCTACTGGCACACTGAACACGAACAAGCGCCCCCACCCGATCTGGGTGGGGGCGCTTGTTCGTTTCTCACTCGTCGTCTACTGCGTTGTCTACTGCAGCACGGACCAGATCCACCGCGGCAACACCTATCGCATCAGCGATCAGATAGAGGCGACTGACGGGCATGTCCTCGCCGGCCAAGATCCGGGTCATGGTCCCAGTACTGAACCCTGCCTTCTCAGCAACTTGGGCAGCAGTCATGCCCTTCCGCACGTACGCGGCCTTTATCTCGAGCGCTAGGGCGCGGTTGATGGCGTACTTCGAAGCTGGCACGTCCCCAGACTAGCAACATCAGTCCCAAAATCTGACGAAAAACTCCCCGTACATGCTTGCACTCGCAAGATCTTGGGAGTAATGTTCAAGACATGGAGAGAAGAGCAGCCACCTCGGCAGTCATCCGGAGCATCAGCTCCGCGATGACCGCTCGTGGTGAGACTGAGGCAAGTGTCGCGGAAGCCGCTGACATCACCCTCGTCGACCTGTCCGAGCGCCTTCACGGCGATGCGGAGTTCACGGTTGCCGAGCTGGTGCATGTCAGCGGCTTTCTGCGTCTCTCCTTGGATGACGCGTTTAGCCAGGAGGCAGCATGAGCAACCAGCTCGACAAGCTCGCCTACTCGATCCCGAACTTCGCGGTTGCTGTCGATGTTTCTGTCGACACGATCCGCAAGGCGATCAACAGGGGCGACCTGATCCCTTCCCTTCCCACTGAGGCGGGACGGAAGCCGATCATCACCAAGAAGGAAGGCGAGCGCTGGCTCGAGTCACTTCCTACTGAAAGACCTGCCGCTTAGCACTCGGCAACTTCGTACGCCCAACCAGGGCGTTACTTGTCGCGCTCGGAGCGCGGCACGCGATCCACCAGTAGCCCCCGTCACAGGCAGGCGTTGATCGGTGGTGAGGCCTCCACGTACGGGGCGATTCGAGAACACAGACAAGCATCTGGTTGCGAGATACGCGGGAAGCAATCCCAAGCCGCCTTCGGGCTGCTGGGTCCCTTACAAGCAGCGAAATGGTGAGCCGCCTAGGAAGGCGCGCCAGGTGCGTACGTCCGGCAGGTATGTCCCTGCCGGCAGGCGGCGGCTTCCGGTTCGACTCCGGCTGCGGCCACGTGAACATGTCAGCAGAAGAACTTGGCCGCGGCTTCGATTCCATGGCTCGAACTGCCATCGAGGCCAGTGTTGGCCCTGGGTACTACGAGTTTCGCCAGACGGCCTATGCGCACCCAGAGTTTGTGCGGGCTTTGTTTGATGAGCTGCAGCTTGAACTGAAGCTGCATGCTCGGCGCATGCGTACCGAGATGCCAGTGCAGGTCTACTTCCTGCAGGAGCAGCAAAACGGGTACATCAAGATCGGCGCTACGAGGAACTTCGACAAGCGGCTAAAGACCTTGCAGACCGGTTCTGCTAAGCCGCTGGTCATCCTGGGAGTGGTCGATGGCAGCTTCGCACTAGAAGCAGACATTCACCGTGAGCTGATGGACCACCAACTCGAAGGCGAGTGGTTCGAGCCTAACCGTGACGTCTTGTCTGTGATCGCTCGTCACATGCATCGCGCTGCTTGACCCATCAGCCCTAGCGAAAGCGAACGCAGCGTCGACTGCGAGCCGTGCGAATCGGCGATAGGGCACAACAAACCAACGACTAGCAATCAGAAGAGAGCACCCATGTACGCCACACCGATTTTCGACCGAATCCACGACGTGATGTTCCCCGACCAGTGCGAGAAGTGTCGTGACGCAGGTTGGCCGATCCACCTCTTCGTGTGCATCGCCGACGACCCAACCTGCACCGATTACTGACCTACCCAGCCTCCGAGTCGTTTCCGGGGTTGTTCGCGTTCGAATCGCGGCGGAGGCACCCACCAAACACACACGCACAACTTGACGAAGGGAACGCACCATGGATCTGTACAAGCCGCTCCCCACTGGCCCGTTCGATGTGATCGTTGCGGACCCACCTTGGTTGTATCAAAAGAATCCCGGCAGCAAGGGGGCCGTCAAATCCGCTTCGGGAACGGTAGATCTGCACTACCCGACCATGACCAACGAGCAACTGATTGATCTCCCCGTTCGCGACGTTGCAGCCTCACACGCTCACCTCTTCATGTGGTTCACCAATCCAGGAACGTTCGGGGGAAGGTTCTCGTCGCTCACGCCAGCCGACATTGCGAAGGCGTGGGGTTTCGAATTTCGGACAGTGCTGACCTGGGTGAAAACGACCAAGACCGGCGAGCCGACACGCGGCGGCATGGGGTGGTATTTCCGTGGCGCGACCGAGCATGTGCTGTACGCAACTCGGGGCAAGGCATCCATCCCTGCGCATCTGCGAGAGGGGAACGTTATTCTCGCGCCGCGAACTAGGCACAGTGCAAAACCAGAAGAATTCACGAGCATGGTTGAGAGAGTCACGACGGGACGTCGGCTAGAACTCTTCGCGCGCAGTACGCGCGAGGGTTGGTCAAGTTGGGGCAATGAAGTTGAAGGAGCCGCCTGATGCTCACGAACGCCAGATCCTCCGACCCGTCCGAGTCCGCAGCCGCGTACGACCCGGACCAGGCGCACATCATACTCGAGGCGGTGATCTGGCTGTACACGCTCGGCCCCGCTTCGGACGAGCAGATCGCTGACCTGTACTTCCGCCACCTCGACGGCTTCAACTGGCCTGTCTGCGACTGGGAATCGGTTCGCAAGCGTTGCTCGGATGCCCGCCGTCTCGATAAGCGTCTGCAGAAGGTGGGCACGACGAAGAGCTCGCACGGGAAGACGGTCGGCCGTTACGGATACGTGGAGGTTCCAGCATGACCACCGAGGAAATGGCCCGAGCGATGGAGGACGCAGCGAAGGGAGTAGAGATGTTTACCGGCATGAAGAACCAGTTCATCAACGCCGGCTGGACCGAAGCCTCCGCCGAGCAGCTAGTCATCGGGATCGTCTTCCAGAACGCAAGGCAATCATGACCGCCCACATCTTCGAGGTCACGGCTATCACGGGCCGCAAGTTCCGCATCATGACCACCAGTGAAGAGCTTGCGGTCGTTGAGGCGTTGAAGCGCATGAGTCAGTACGAGGCGAGCGAAGGTGCCATCGCCACACGACGAATCGAGACAGCAGCATGAACAGTCAGTCCGCGGATGACATGTATGGCCGCGTGTTCCCGGGTGAGAAGTGGACGATCGCGTTCGAAGCAACCGACGAGCAGGCGGACGCGATGACGGCGCATGTTGACGCGCATACAGCTGACCCGGATGAGCGTGTCATGTTCCTGCAGATGCTCGGTCTCGCACCGTCCGTGTCCGCGTTCAACCCGACAGCCCGGGAAGCGTGGACGAAGAAGCCGCCGAAGCATGACCCGAACGTGGAATGCAAGCACGGCCATCAGCGCAGTGAGCACGGTTACCGGAACTCGGCGGGACGGTTGCGGTGCCGTGTGTGCAAGCGTGACACGGATCTGCGTTCGGCCCGTAAGCAGGCGTCTGGTCGTGCCGCATGACCCCCACCCCGGACGCGATTGCGCAAGCGCACGCGTTGATCGATGACAGCCAGTTCAAGCATTGGGCGGCGAGCGTGCTAGCCCGAGCGGAAGGAACGGAAGCATGACCATCAACATCACCGCCGATACGGTCGGCATCCTCATCAACATCGTGATCGTTTTCGCGGCAATCTACCTTGGTGGCGCTCTGCTCAGTGCGATCCTCAAGGCGTCAATCAGGTGGATGGCTTGGAGAGACCCGAAGCGATACGACCGGTTCCTCAACTTGCAGGCCGCCCGTCACGGTAAGGCGTACATCGAACTGCCGAGCAAGACTGATCGCGACGATGCTTTTGGGGCGTATCAGCAGGCGAATCTGTCCGACCACGACCCTGACGCGGAACGTGATTTCCGGGCTGGTTGGAAGGCTTATGAGAAGGCGGCACTCCGATGACCGCCCTCACCCCGGAGCAGATGCACGAAGCTGCCGACCGATTGTTCAGCATGAACTGGGACGATCCGGCGGTCAGCAATGCAATCTACGTCCTCCGCACCGTTGCCGACACAAGGGCAACACTGTGACGCCGGAGCAGATGCGCGCGCTGGCCGAGCATCTGTCGCAGATGGCAGAGTCGCGAGCAATGGACTTCGACGAACCGCACGTGGCGATGACGCTTAGCGGTTCCGCAGCTGCTCTCCGTTCCGCCGCCGACCAACTCAAAGCGGCCCCGCACACGCCGTTCTGCGTGACCACCAGCACACCCGAAAACCCCTGCCGCTGCTGGAAGTCCGGCAGCACCGACGAAGAGGGCTGACCAATGACCGTTCCCACTCGTGAACAGTTCATCGAGGAGTTCGTCCTCGAACTCACCCGATGCCAGCGCACTTTCGTCAGCGTCCACGAAGACGACCAGACCGATTGGACCGCGAAGGAACTCGGCTCGCTCGCGCACGACGTGCTCGAGCAGCTCCTCACCGCCGACACCGCACCCCAGGAGGACCGTGATGAATGAGCCGGGACGCAAGCCGTCATGGGCGTTGTCATCTGTGGACGATCCGAATCCCTACTACCCACATTGCGACCGCTGCAACGCGTTCGCTCGCTGGTCGATCGGGGAGTTCGAGGACGACCACCCGGAACACCTCGCGCCGATCATCCGCTACTTCGCTTGCGGACGTCATATCGCGGGGATCCTCACAACCGCGCATTGGCTCCTTGACGCACTGATGATCTATGACCTGACCAAACCTGCGGAGAGATCATGACTGACCCGGTGGACACGGACGCGCTGCGCGAACGAGCAGATGCCCTGCTTGGCCCGATGCCCATGGCGCAACTCGATCGAGCCTATGCCAGCCTTCGCGCTGCCGCTGACGAGGTGGACCAGCTGCGGGCCGAACTGGCGATCAGCGAGAACCGTGCGGGCGGGTACGAGGAGGTGGTTGCGGGGCTGCGCGCCGCGATCGAGGACGCCCCGCACGACTCTTCCTGCTGGCTAGTCGACCCGCAATCCACATGGACGAAGAACGAACGGGACTGCACCTGCTGGAAAGCGGACGCGCTGTGACCGACGACCTCCCATTCACCGTCTCGCATCATGCGCTTGACCGTGCGCTCGAAATGAACGTCACCGGCGCTGAGATCCGCGCCGGTTTCGAACACCCCACCGACGTGCGATGGTCGTTGAAGCATCAGGCGTGGTGTTACACGCGTGGTCGTATCTCGCTCGATGTCAGCGAAGACCGCACGACCGTCATCACCGTTCTCTGGGCGTCGCAACACGACTGGCGTGCCGATTACGCACGCGGAGGTGATTTGAGTGGACGTGAACGACGCGCCACCGACGACATGAAACACCTACCAAGGAGACGAACATGACCGAATGCAGCATCTGCGCGCAATTGTGCTCAGAGCAATTCTTTCCGATCCACATGATGGAGCATTTCGCTGATCGGAACCGTGACTCTGGTGACTAGACGCCACCTCCGCACGTTCCTCCGTGAAGCCGCCGCAACGTTGTTTGTGGCGGTTCTTCTTTTCTCGGTGCTCGCTGTCGGGAACATCTGATGACGCCGGAACTGTGGGCACGCATTAGGGCTGTCACTGATGAGCACGACGACGTAGAGCTCGAACCGATCGAGCGCATCCGGTTCTGGGCGCTCGTCAACACGTTCTGGACGAACTCATGACCTAGTCGTTCCGTGACCCACCCCTCATCATCGCGGACGGCCGGCTACTGATCTATGCCGACGGCGAATACATGGCGTTCATGCGCGACGGCAAATCGTGGACCACCGGCACACTCGACGGTCGCGATATCGCCGAACTGCGCAAGTACATGACAACACTCGAAGACAACGTGACACACATATGGGAGGACACGAAATGACGGCACGCATAGTACTAAACGTTGCCCGCGACGAAGAGCGAAAGTGGTTCCCTGATCACCGTTTCGACGGCGACATGATGCACGCACTTAACGCTTCCCTCGGCGGTCAGCTGTGGGAACGAGTCAGCGAGGGTAAGCGCCGTGACTGACCCGCAGATTGCTTTCGAATCGCAAGACTGCACGTTCGTCATGTACTTCGACGGCAGCTGGGATGCGTACGACGACGAAGGGCAACGCATCTACGGCGGCGCATTCACCAGCCTCGACCTACGCGAACTCGACGAACTGCTGCCCGAACTGCAAGTACGCAGATCCCAATGGATCGCAAACGACCGCACAGGAGAACAGTAATGGTCCAAGAATTCGTCACCTACATCTGCACCTACTGCAACGAGGAATGGCCCACATGGAACGGGGCGCACCAATGCGAACTCCGACACAAGGAACTGGACAAGGCATGAACGCCGACGACCGCGCCGTGCAGGTGCCCGTGCCGCTGATCGAATCGCTGGCGAAGCGCGCAGATCAGGTCTGGGCAAACAACATCGCCCGAGACCTCCGCGCCCCGCTCTCGCAGCCGACCTCGACCGCCGAGACGCCGCACACACCGTTCTGCATCCGCACCAGCACGCCCGACAAGCCTTGCCGCTGCTGGAAGTCCGGCAGCACCGACGAAGAGGACCAGTGACATGAGTACCGAACTGACACCGGAGGAACTGTTCGCCCTCGCAGACGACAACTACATCGGCTGGGAAGAGGACGCCCGTGAAGCCATCCGCGACGCAGCGGTAAACGCCAGGATTCTGCGAGAACGTGCCGCTGCTTCCGAGCCGACCCGCACGCGCGACATCGCAGCAATCAACCCTTCCACGATACGCGACGTTCAGCCACCGAAGGACGCAGCATGACCGGCACGTTCTGCACCGGCTGGGACCGACGCGACACCGACGAATGGGCGCGCCTGCCGTCCTGGTGGCAGCGGATGCGGATGATCTGGCAGCTTAGGAAGGAGATGCGTTCACTGTGAAGCTCACCAATGAGATCGTCTACGACGTCACCGAGCGCGAGTACCACGCACACCGCGCCCTGAGCTCGACCGGGGCGCGCCGGCTGCTCGAGAGCCCTGCACGCTTCAACTACTGGCGCACGCATCAGGAGCCAGGCAAGCAGTCGTTCGACGTCGGCACCGCAGTACACACGAAGGTGCTCGGTGTCGGCGCTGGGACAATCGCCTACCCGGATGAGCATGTCACCGCGTCCGGGTCAGTCAGCACGAAAGCCGCGACCGTCGCATGGGCTGACGAGCAGCGCGCCAACGGACTGACACCCATCGCGCCGGCACAAGCAGCACGGGTCGACGGCATGGCAGAAGCAGTACTCGCGCACCCGACCGCACGCAAACTGTTCGAGCAGCCCGGCCACTCTGAAGCGTCCGTGTTCGCCACCGACGAGGACACGGGTGTCGAGATGCGTGCGCGGTTCGACCGGATCGCGATCGAGGTGCCGGACCCCGTGGCCGTGGACTTGAAGACGACCGCCAAGCTCGCATCAGTCGACGGCTTCGCGCGAACCGTTGCCTCGTACGGCTACGACGTGCAGCAGGAGTTCTACGAGCGCGCATTCGAGCAGGCAACCGGTTACCCGCGCATCCCGTTCGTATTCGTCGTCGTCGAATCCGAAGCGCCCCACCTCGTCGCCGTCCACTCGTTGGACGTCGAGTGGGAGCAGATGGGTGCCGCGAAAGTGCAGAGAGCGCTCGAGCTATACGCCGAATGCTCACAGGCCGGCATCTGGCCCGGCTACCCCACCGAAACACAACTACTCAGCCCGCCTAACTACCTTGTCTACGCGCATGAGGACGAGTACGGGCCGGTCGAAACCACCACCGTGAGGTACCTATGAACATCTCAAAGCTGCGGCAGTCAAACAGCCAGCAGATCAACGCTGACGACATCCTGAGCTCGCCTGTCACGGTCACCATCACCGGGGCCGTCGAGGGAACCGCAGAACAGCCGGTGCTGATCAGTGTCGCCGAGGTGCAGGGGAAGACGTATCGGCCGTCCCTCACCATGCGCAAGGTGCTCGGAGCAGTATGGGGTGACGAGACAGACGAATGGATTGGAAAGCGCTGCACCCTCATCCGCAACCCGGACATCAAGTTCGGCGGTCAGGTAGTGGGCGGCATCGAGATCGCCGCCATGAGCGGCATCGACCGCCCCGTCGAGGTGTCCGTGCTCGAGAAGCGCGGAAAGCGGAGAACGTTCAAGGTGCTGCCGCTTGCAGACACTGCGCCACAACGCGATTGGCAGTCAGAGTTGCAGCTCGCCGGTAACGACGTTGATGCTCTCCGCGCCCTACACGGTGCAGCACGAGGAGCCGGCGCATCAGCCGACGTGCTCGGACGCATCGAAGCAGCGGGTCGTGCAGCACAGCACCAGCAGCACCAGGGGGCCGCGGATGCAGTGGACGCTTGATCTTCCGTACGATCGCCCGCCCCTCAACGCGAACCAGCGCATGCACTGGGCGAAGAAAGCGGCTCTGACCAAACAGGTCAGGGCCGCTTCGTTCTACGCAGCCAAGTCAGCCGGCGTGCTCCGCTGCGACAAGGTGCGCGTCACCCTCACCTGGTTCGTTCGCACAACGACACGTCGCGACGCCGACAACGTCGTACCGACGCTCAAAGCGCTGTGCGACGGCCTCGTAGACGCCGAAGTGGTTCCCGACGACACCCCTGACCTGATGGAGAAAGTCATGCCCGTCATCGTCTACCGGCCCGGACAGCAGTCAGGGCTGCAACTGTACGTGGAAGAGGTGACTGATGCCTAATACCGAGACAATCACCGACGTCACCCGCCGCATCCGACACCAGATCGACGAACACGCACTCGAGGACATCGGCAAAGTCATACTCGACATCCGCGACGTCGAACGACTCATGCACGCAGCAATCTGGGGCGACGATGCCTAAGCCACGACTACTTGACCTGTTCTGCTGTGCAGGTGGAGCCGGCACCGGGTACGCCCGGGCCGGCTTCGACGTTGTAGGGGTGGACATTGATCCGCAGCCGAACTACCCATTTGAGTTCCACCAGGGCGACGCGCTCGAGTACCTGGCGAAGCACGGACACGAGTTCGACGCGATCCATGCAAGTCCGCCGTGCCAGACGTTCACCGCTTACGGCCGCAGCGACACGAAGGGGTGGCGAGACAACTACCTCAACTTACTGCCGCAAACGCAGGAAGCGCTCGACCAGTACGACGTGCCTTGGGTGATCGAGAACGTGCCCGGAGCTCCACTGCGCGATCCGATGCAGCTCTGTGGCTCGAGCTTCGGCCTCGATGTGCGGCGACATCGACTGTTCGAGTCGAATGTGCCGCTCATGTCCATTCCGTGCGATCACTCGTGGCAGACACCACGGTTCGCGCCTGCTAGTAATCGCACAAACCTCCGCAGCACCGTCGAGGTAGGCGTGTGGCGTATCCCACTCGAAGTGCAGCAGCAAGCGATGGGTATGGACTGGACGACGCTGCGAGAACTCAGCGAAGCCGTCCCGCCCGCTTACACAAGGTACCTCGGGCACCAATTGATCAGCTTCCTAGCAACGGTAAATCCATGACGATGCATGTGCATACGTATCCAAGTGGTGACGTCATAGAACATGATCTTGAAAGCCAAGGATCGTGTATTTGCGGCCCTGAAATGGAACCGATAAAACAATCGGATGGCTCGTACTCCTGGCTTTACATCCACCACTCCCTAGATGGGCGTGAATGGCGGGAGGACGCCCCATGACACCGATGCCACGTCTCATTGCCGGCACGTGGCTGCGTCGCATCACGGACCGGTGGGAACTCATCAAAGTGACCAACGTGCATCAGGACGGGCAAGTCGACTTGCTGCTGCTCGACGGCACACGCACACACGTACCCATCTCGTTCCTCCGCGGCGCATTCGAACGAGCGGACGACGGGGCATGACAGGAAGGAGAGAACGTGGCAAGACCGAAGTCCAACGGACCGTACACGCCACTCGCAGCTAACTACTTCCTCGACGACTCAATCCTCGAGGCGAAGGAGCACGCCGAGCTGCTGTTCGTCCGCTGCCTGTCGTTCCTCGCGACCGGTGATTCGGACGGGTTCATCTCGGATCTGCAGATGCGTCACGCGGTCGGCGTGAACCTTCGCAGCGTCGAGAAGCGCATCGAAACGTTGCTGGATGTGGGCTTGTTGCTGCGCGTTGACGGCGGGTTCCAGGTGCGTTCGTACCTGAAGTGGAACAAGAGTGCGGAGCAAATCGGCAGGACGCTTCGCCGTGACCGTGAACGTAAGGCGCGGAAACAAGCGGAAGTAACCCCGAATTCCGAGCGGAATCCGGACGGAATCCACTCGGATTCCGCGCCCCACGTCACTACACGTCACGTCACGTCACTACACGACACTGAAAACCCTTTGTCTGACGCTGACGCGTCCGACGCCGGGACGTTGCTTGATGATGCTTGGCGACCGAATCAGAAGCACATTGATCTAGCCGATTCGCTGCACCTCGACAAGCAGCGAACCTTCGAACGGTTCGTCGACCACGCACACCGCAATCACCGCCGCCAAAAGAACTGGAACACAGCGTTCACGAACTGGCTGCAGAAGGACGCGCAGTTCGCTCAGCAACGCCAGGGCAGACCACCCGTGCAGATGTCTCGTGGCACTCGCCGTGACGACGAACTGCTCGCGTTCATGACCCGCGACGACAACAACAACCAACAGCAGTGGGAGATCGAAGCATGAACAAGCCTGAAGTGCGTCGACTGCTCGGCTACATATCAGCCGGGTTCGACAACCGTGCCCTGTCCGACGCGACCGCTGAAGTGTGGTCGGAGGAACTGCCCGAAGTCAGCTTCGACGTCGCCAAGGAAGCCGTACGCCGACACTTCCGCAAACCGAGTCCGCGCCCGTACCTGTCGCTGGACGTGCTCATGGACGAGATCCGGGTGCTGACACGGCAGACGACAACCGCGATCGAGGAGGACGTGCGTTCAGCGAAGGCACGCGGCCTCCTGGACGCCTCATGGCCTGCACGTGAGCCGTTGCCCGCCCCGGTCGCTGAACGTCTCGCAGAAGCCCGTCAGGCGTTCGCGAGACAAGCCGCAGAAATCGAAGCACGTGTCATCGAGAACCCGCGCAGCCTCGGTGAACTCGGACGGCTCGGAAATGACGTTCCGCGTGACTGACGGCACCGACTGGGACGTGTGGCCGGCACCGCAGACGAAACCGCAACCGTTCGAATTCGACCGCGACGCACACGAAGCGGAAGTGCAGCAGTGGATCGAGCACTACCGGAAGGAGAGAGCAGATGGATGATCGCAGCTGGTTCGAGATCGTTGCAGCTATCGAGCGAGCAGTGGACGAGCACGCTTTCGATGACGAGGACGGTAACGGCTGGCTTCCGCTCGACCCGATCATCGATGCTCTGTACGGCAAACGGGAGCCGGGATGACCGATGACGCGTGGGCGAACTTCATCGCCTCCATCGACCCGGTAGCGCTCGAACGGGAACGGATGCGCGTCCACGGCAACCTCGAACACGAACGGCCCGGCAGTAGGCAGGACCACGAGATGCGTCACGCGCACGACTGGTTGAAGCAGCAACGCATCCAGGAAGCCATCGACGAGGACATGGCCGGCGAAGTGCACCGCCTCCAACTCACGGACGCCGACCGCACCATCAACGCACACATCACCGAACACGACAGACAGCTCGAAGCGTCCATCGCGGCGTACCGGGCAAGGAAGGCAGCAGCGTAATGGCACTTGTCAGCATCAAGAACGGCACCGTGAACCGACTCAATCAGTCCGGTTTCGGTTTCTCCGTCATCGAGCAGAACGAGTCGAACGGGAAGACGTACCGGTCGTACTACAAGATCTGGCCGAAGGAAGACGCGGGGGTGAGCATCGGCGACATCGTGAACGTGTCCGGGTTCCTCAGCGTCAAGGTGAACGAGCCGAATCAGGAAGGCAAGGTGTACGCCGACGTCAGCCTGAACAGCCCACGCATCGAACGAGTCGGAAGCGTGCCCCAGAACGCCCAGCAGCCCGTCTCCGCCCCGAACACCGCCCCGCAGCCCCAGTGGGACACGCAGGCTACAAACGGGGCGCAGACGGGCGCACAGGGGTCCTGGCAGACCGCGGGGCAGATTGCGGATGCTGAGGTGCCGTGGTGACGCCGGAGCAGATGCGCGCGCTGGCGGCATGGCTTGACGGCTACGCAGACGGCATCGAGGACACGTTCGAGGCTGGGGAGCAGGCGGACATTGACTCGCACCGGATAGCTGCTACCGCTCTTCGTGCCGCCGCCGACGCGCACCGCACGGTCGGGCTTGTCGGTGGCTGTACTCAACATCGCATCCCCTGCACCTGCTGGAAAGCGGACGCGAATGTCTGAGTACATCTGCCAGCACGACGAGTTCTGCGGCCGCATCAGCAGTCCGCACTCCACCGCATGCATGGACGCGAACGTGGCGCGACTCGACGGGGATCAGTGCGTGTTCATCGACGTCAACGAACTGCAACGCCAAGCCGAGCTCGACAAGATCGGCACCGGCGAGAACGACCACGGCATGGCCGCATCACTCCACGCCAGCGCCCTTAACGTGCTCGCCGCGATGACATCAGAACAGCGTGCATTGCAGGCGAAACGGGCCGAGGAACGACGGGCGCGGAACCAGGGCATCCGAGGCGGCGGTGAAGACGCATGACCGACGACGCGTGCCCTACCTGCGGCCCGATCTGCGGCATGCGGGAATTCGGATGGGAGAAACGGCAGCAGGGTTACGCCGAACGACTACACGACGAAGCGCTCGGCATCGGGGCGGACCTCAATGAGTGGACATCACCCGCGCACCTGCAACTCGCCACCATCCGCGCCGAGTACGCCCGCTACGTCGGCAGTGGGGACATGCACGAGTTCGTGCGTGCTGTAGGGCAGGTACTTGACCAACGCGACGACGTACTCGACCCGCCCATTGTGGTGCCGCGACCGGAAGAAGACACCGATGGATGAAGCAACCATCCGCACATACCGCCGCTGGCTACTCGAAGAAGCAACCAGCAACCAAGGGGCCACAGTCGACATGACTGTGGCCCCAACTGCTGCCACCGACGACGTGTGCAGATACCCGTACTGGCCGAAACATGATGTGGCCTGGGAGGACGAATGACCCAAGAGCTCGAAGACAGACTGGCCGCAGCGGTACACCTGCTCACCGAGCCACAAACCGAAGCAGTCAGCGCATACGACGATGATGGCAAGTTCGTCGGCATGCACATGCTCGAACATGACGCGCTGATTGACATGCTCATCACCGGAACTGGCAACTCGTCAGGAGCAGGCGGTAACGGATCAGGCGTACCAATCGACGCAGAAGCAATGATCATCCTCGACCGCATCAGCCGGACGCTCGGTGAATGGTCCCGGTGGATCATGTTCGACTACCGACGTGGTGACGTCATTCACTCCATTGGCAAGTGGCATGAAGTGCACGTCAACAGTGTCCGCGACCGCCACCTCTCACGAGAAGCCGAGCAGATCGCATGCGAAACGGTTGAACAGTGGGTGACCGACATCCAAAAAAAGTTCAACCCCGACAAGTGGCGCGAATGGGAAGCGAGCTGCCCCAAGTGCGGGCTACGACGCATCACCGTCAACGACGAGAACCGGTTTGCGATCCGACTCAACGTGACACAGGTGTACGCCGAATGCGGCAACCCGGACTGCGACGGTCTCTGGGAAGGCATCAAGGGCATCAGCGAGCTTCGGTACTTCGCCAACATCGAGCACGACACGCCGAAAGAAGAAAACGCAGCACAGTCGACAACACCAGCCGAAATCGGTTAGTATCGACACCAAGAGGGCACAGCCATGTGAACTCGCAACCAAAAGCCACCAACCATCGGGTCGGTGGCTTTACTCATACCCACAAGCAAGCGCGATCATGACGCGCTGACCCCCGCAGGTAGTGGCGGAGTGGTGAACAAGAGCCTGTCGCCTCTAGGACGCATAAGAGGCACCCGCTCGCCCTGGTTATCTCAACGACCAGGACGCTCGCGGGAACCAGCCGACTGAGTGGGCAAGCTCAACAGACAAGGCGATAAGGCCATCGTCCGCCTCTGCCCACTCAGTCGTGCCACACATACTTCTCGTCGCGCCCGTCGATCATCCATCGAGGCATGCGGCCCCGGTCAACCTGCGACGGCAGACATCGGGAGAGTCGCGACAACTACTCGCAGCGACGCGAGCACGACGAGAACTAACCAAACAGAGAACGCCCCGGCGGTGCTACCAACACCCCGGGGCTTGAACGACTCGGGAAGGAGTCGATGTGCTAACTGTAGCCGACATCTCAGAAGCAGACGCTGCGCGCTTCTGGTCCAAGGTAGACAAGACCAACGGATGCTGGATTTGGCGCGCCGCGAAGAACCAGCAGGGATACGGTCGAGCTAGAGTCGCCGGCAAGTACCACACGTCGCATCGCGTGGCGTGGACCCTGGTCATGGGCGAAATCGAAGCAGGCCAGGTCGTCGACCACATCTGTTTCAACACGTCTTATGTGAACCCCAAGCATTTGCGCGTGGCCTCTCAAAAGCAGAACAGCGAGCACCTGAGGGGAGCGACTGTTCGCAGCAAGACCGGTATACGTGGGGTTATTCCGTCTTCGCAGAAGGTCGGGAAACCCTATCGGGTCGTAGTTCGGCACCATGGGCGCAAATACTACGGCGGCACTTTCGACGATTTGCACGTAGCCGAACAGGCCGCGGTGCGTCTTCGAAGCGAGTTGTTCACACATGCCGACGGACGATGACCTGCTGAGCGCACACCGCGTCCGAAGCAACAGATGGCCGGAACAACCGCCGCCTGAGTCCGACCGCGCTCTCGTGGCTGTTGCCAACGCGGCATACGAAGCGATTGAAGATAAGCAATGACCGACAACCCCATTGAGCAGCTGCACGAAGCCGTTCAGCGTTACGCAGTTGAAGTGAACGGCGAAGACAGCGGATTCGTGTCCTCATTCGTAATCGGTTACGAGCAGACAAGCTTCACCGACGAAGAAGGCATGGACGCCCGAGTCACCGCAGTCGACTACGCAACCGGACCCGGCACAACACTGGCAACCGCAATCGGACTGCACGCCATCACCGGCCGCTACCTCGACGACGCAATCGGAGGCGGCGAATGACCGACGACATCGACGCCTACCTCCAGGCGCACGGGTACACGCGACGCATGATCCGCCGCGAAAAAGCCTGGCACCTACGACGCACGTAAGCCACGCAAGAAAGACTGGCTCGACCCAGACGACTTGGTCTTAGAAGTCACACCCGAAGGAACACACGCATGGGTGCAGCCAACGCCAACGGACACAGGCGACGCGAACTCATCCGACGTGTACTCGCAGAAGAAACCAACTGTGCACTCTGCGGCATGACCGTCAACAAAACACTCAAATACATCGCCGGCAAACACGGACCCAAATGCGCACGCCCCGAATGCACAGGCTGCGCATGGCATCCCAAGTCGCCGGTAGTAGACGAGGACATACCAAGAGTCAGAGGCGGCTCACCACTCGACCGGGGCAACACGCACCTCATGTGCCGAGACTGCAACAGGTGGAAATCCACCATGACACTCGCCGAAGCACGAGCCGCACGAGCAGGACAAACAGCAACACCAGCAACCATCAGCACAGGATTCAGCTGGTGACCATGCAGCAAGGGGCATGACCCCCTACCCCGCCTCGTCCGGCCCTCCCATAGGTAATAGGGCCAATACCTCCCCGCTCCAATTCCAAAAGTGCACCGAAGGGGCTGTAGGTGGTGGCACGAGCCGTGTTTTTCCCAAGCGCCGCACGATGAGGCGCTAAAAAGGGGCCTAGGGCTGCAGATCGGCCCTGACGGCGAAAACCGTTACAGCGGCAGGAGCTGCCCGTGCCGGTAGGCGTTCCCGGTGACGGTGATGTAGCGCTCTCGGCTGTACCGCTCGACGTGGAGCCCGTCGTGTTCCGCGCGGATCTTCCCGGGTCGTTCGCCGGCCGTGCCCCAGATATGGAGTCCGTCGCCGGATGGTGAGATCTCTACGTGGCTTCCGGGGAACTGCTCGAGAAACCTGGCTGCTGCTCCGTTGGGTACGCCGTCGATGAGGCAGTGGTCGAGGTCGATGCAGGCGAACCCGTCGCCAAGCATGAATCCGAGCCCGACGCCGGCTGATGATGCGGTCGCGTCTTGGTAGCTCGACCATGTGTCGGGGTTGGTGCTGCTTGCTGCCGATCCGGTGACGGTGAGCGGCACTTTCGTGGCGCTGCGTCGCACCCAACGCTCGGCTGCGGTCATCGCTTTGGGGATGGGGTTGCGGTGTGCGTAGACGCGGCACTTGCTTGAGCAGAACCGTGCTTGACGGTTCTTGGCGACGATCGATCGTCCGCACCAGATGCATTCCCTCACCTGTCAATTGTAACGCTTTCTAGCCCGGTTTTCCGGGGTTCCGAGGTCTGATCATGCCAAAGCGCGCGCTTCGTGCTGTGGGGCCTGATGACCGTTTGGCTGCTCCGGAGAAGCTGACGATCGTTGAGGCGATCGAGGTGGGTGATCGGCTTTCGGAGCTCGCTGCGGTGCATATGCGGATCGGTAAGGCGGTGCAGGACGAGGCGACTCCGGCTCGAGATCTTGCGGCGTTGACGCGGCGGCAGATGGAGATTTCGAAGGAGATCGAGCTGCTGCGTCGTCAGTTGGCCGAGGAACGGACGGATGCAGCTCATGTCGCCGATGCAGCGTTCGATGCGGAAGCTATCTGAGGTAGCACGGCATGTTGTTGTTCCGAGCGGTATCACGTCGACTGGGTGGCCGGCTGTTGAGGCTCGGATCAAGGATTTCGGCGACGAGTTTGATGAGTGGCAGCGTGGCACGTCGAAGCTGATCCTCGCGAAGCGCGAGAACGGTGATTACGCGGCGACGGTCGGCGGTATCACTCTGAGCATTCCGCGCCAGGTGGCTAAGACGTACATGATCAGCAGGATCGTGTTCGCGTTGTGCACGTTGTTCCCGAATCTGACGGTTCTGTGGACTGCGCACCGGACGCGTACTGCTACGAAAACGTTCGCGTCTTTGCGTGGGTTCGCTGGGCGGAAGACGGTTGCCCCGTACGTGCGGACTGTGCGTGCGGTGAACGGTGAGCAGGAGATTCACTTCACCAACGGTTCGGTGATCATGTTCGGCGCTCGCGAGGGCGGTTTCGGTCGCGGTTTCGATGAGGTCGATGTTGAGGTGTTCGACGAGGCGCAGATCCTGACGGAGAAGGCGCTCGAGGACATGGTTGCGGCGACGAACCAGTCCCGGTTCCCGGCCGGTGCGCTGCTGTTCTTCATGGGTACCCCTCCGCGTCCCTCTGACCCGTCTGAGGCGTTCAAGCTGCGTCGTCGTGAGGCGTTGTCTGGTGAGACTGAGGACGCTGTGTACATCGAGTGTTCGGCGGATGAGGATGCTGAGCCGGATGATCGTGAGCAGTGGGCGATTGCGAACCCGTCGTATCCGCATCGAACGCCGCTGCGGTCGATGCTGCGTCTGCGGAAGAACCTCCCGTCGGATGAGTCGTGGAAGCGTGAAGCGCTCGGGATTTGGGACAGTGACCAGCAGGGTTCACGGCTGATCACGGACGACGAGTGGCGTGCGACGGGCGTTGAGGCAGCGCCGGCTGACGGTATCCGTTCGTTCGGTGTCGCGTTCTCGTTCGATGGTTCGCGGGTGTCCGTTGCTGGTGCCGCGAAGCATGACGGGGGCATTCACGTCGAGCTGGTGGATGCGCAGTCGGGGCAGATGGCTTCGGGTATTGCTTCGTTGGCTGATTGGCTGGCTGAGCGGTGGCGGAAGACGGCGATGGTCGCTATCTCCGGCCGTGCGGGCACTGATGCGCTTCGGTCGGCGCTGCTCGAGCGTGGTGTGTCGAAGTCCGCGGTCCATGTGGTGTCGACGCCTGAGTACTTCGCGTCGTCGTCGATGTTCTACGACGCCGTGAAGGACAAGACGGTTACGCACCTCGCGACGGAAGGTCAGGCGGTGCTTGACCAGTCGGTTGCAGTGTCTGACAAGAAGATGCGCGGAACGACGGGAACTTGGGGCTGGACGGTCACGGTTCCTGGCGGCGATGAGACTCCGGTCGAGGCCGTCAGCGTCGCTTATTGGGCGGCGCGCACAACGAAACGAGTCCCCGGACGGAAGCAGGAGCTGATATGAGCGTGGCTTTGACGCCTACGTGGCAGGCCCCTCGCTTCGTTGCGGGTGTGACTGATCAGGAGCTGGACGTTGTTCGGCAGCTGTTTACGACGCTGGCTGCGAAGTATCCGCGGAACCTGGTGCGGTCGATGTATTTCGACGCAAAAATGCCGCTGAAGCCGACGGGGAACATTCCCGAAGAGGCGATGTCGCGGATCGCGGCGGTGCTTGATTGGCCGGAGAAGGCCGTGTCTGCGCTCGCTGAGCGGTCCGTGTTCGAGGGGTTCGTGACGCCGGGTGGGCAGCAGGACCCGTTCGAGCTCGCCGGCGTACTCGACGCTAACCGGTTCGATCTTGAGCTTCCGCAGGCGATCACGTCGGCGTACAAGCACTCATGCTCGTTCATCACGACGGCGCTGGGTGATGTGCAGTCGGGTGAGCCGGATGTGATGGTCATGTCGCGGTCGGCTGAGTGGTCGACAGCGATCTGGGATGCGCGTCGGCGAGTGATCTCGGCGGCACTGACGGTGACCGGGACCGACGCTGATGGCGCACCGAACGCGATGGACATTTGGCTGCCGGACGTGGTGCTGTCAATGACTCGTCGGCCATCAGGTTCGTGGGCAACTGACCGGCTGCCGAACCCGCTGGGCGAGGTGCTGGTTGAGCCGTTGACGTACGACCCGCAGATCGATCGCCCGTTCGGTCGGTCGCGAATCAGCCGACCGGTGATGAACATCACCGACCACGCGCTGACGACGATTGTTCGCACGGAGATCTCGGCGGACTTTTACGCAGCCCCTCGGATGATGGCGCTTGGTGTCACGCAGGACGCGTTCTCGCGTGGGAAGTGGCAGGCGGCTATTGACCGGTGGTTCGCTATCTCGAAGGATGAGGATGGCGACACCCCGACGGTACAGCAGTTCCCGCAGATGACGATGCAGCCCCTCACGGAGCTGTACCGCATGTACGCGACGCAGTTCTCCGGGGCAACTGGTGTTCCGGTCGCGAACCTGGGGATCGTGACGGACAACCCGCCGTCTGCTGAGGCGTTGTACGCGGACGATCGCCGTCTGGTGAACACTGCGAAGCGGCAGAACCGGATCATGGCATCCTCGCTCCGTCGTGTGGCGCAGAAGATCGTGCGCCTGCGTGACGGTTCGGAGCTGACGCCGGAGCTGCAGCAGATCGACGCGTCCTGGGCTAACCCGGCGTTCACGTCACCGACTGCGGCAGCTGATGCGTTGCAGAAGCTGTCGCTGGTGTTCCCGTGGCTATCGGAGTCTGAGGTGGCGCTCGAGTTCGCTGGGTTCTCGCACACGGAGATTACGCGGCTGCTGTCGGACAAGCGTCGGTCGCAGACGACGAGTGCGCTGTCTGTCTTTGCCAATGCAGCTAATGCCACAGGCCAGTCAAGTGCACAGGATGCAACTGCAAGCAGTGATCCGCTGCAAGAGGCGAATGTGCTCAAGGCTAAGGCGGACGCGCTGGGCGTTCTTCGACGGGCTGGCGTTGAGGCGAAGGATGCTGCGCGCCTGGCTGGCTTGAGCGATGTCGTGTTCATCCCTGGGCAGCCGATCACGATCCGTGAGCAAGGCAATGACAACCAGGGCTGATGTGACGCAGCTCCGTGATGCGGGGCGTGGCGTTGTTGCGTTGGCTCGGCAGGATCTGCAGTCGTTCTGGGATTCGCTTGACCTGACCCGCCCCGAGGCTGCCCGTGATGAGCTGTTGGATTTCGTTCCGCAGCTCGTCCGGGAGTACGGGGATGTTGCGGCGACGGTCGCAGCGGAATGGTATGAGCAGGTCCGTTTCGACGCGGTGGGTGCGTACAACGCGACGACGGTGAACGCTACCGATGTTGCGCAGGTGCAGGCGGGTGTGCGGTCAGCTGCTGGGAAGCTTTTTGGCGATGATCCGTCGTCGATGCTGACGTTGCTTGCTGGCGGTGTGCAGCGGTACGTGATGGCGTCGCAGCGGGGAACGGTTGCGCGGAACGTGCAGCTTGACCCGTCGAAGCCACGGTTTGCGCGGGTGCCGACGGGAGCGAAGACATGCGCGTGGTGCACGTTGCTGTCATCCCGCGGGTTCGTGTACCTGACGCAGAAGACGGCTCAGCAGACGGACCACTACCACAACGAATGCGACTGCCAGGCGGTCGCTGAGTGGGAAGCGGACAGGCACTACATCGCCGGCTACGACCCCGACGCGATGTACGCCAAATACCAGGATGCCCGCGCAGCTGCTGACGCGCTCGGGCTGCCGTTGACGGACCGGAACATTGCGGCGCAGATGCGCGCCCTGTACCCGGACGCGTTCACAGACAGTCACATCCACTAACCGGGCTCATGCCCGTTTCGACTTCGTTGGTGCGACGCCAACGGAACCCATCCGAGCGATTCGGGAGAGAACACAATGACCGACACCACCGGCAGTGAGACCGGCGAGCAGCCCACCAACGATGAGCCGCAGGTTGAGCAGCAGGGCGATCCTGCAGGCGACGCGGATCTGGGCGACGCCGGGAAGAAGGCCATCGCAGCTGAACGTGACGCACGGAAGGCTGCGGAGAAGCAGGCCGCGGAGTTCAAGGCGCAGCTCGACAAGATTGAGCAGGCGAACCTCAGCGACCTCGAGAAGGCGCAGCAGCGTGCGGAAGCAGCCGAAAAGGCTCTGCAGGCGAAGGAAGCCGAGACGCTTCGGCTGATGATCGCCGCGAAGCATGGCCTCACCGGTGATGCTGCTGATCTTCTGTTCGGCAACGACGAGGACGAGCTTGAAGCCCGTGCAACTCGGATCGCCGGACTGCTCAAGGCTCCTGGTGGGCCGGTCATTCCTGGTCAGGGCAAGGTGCCCGAGGTCAGGGGCGACGCAGCCGCAGCAGCGGACCGCGATTTCGCCAACTTCCTAACCGGCCACACGGCCGGCTGACGCTAGGAGCAATCATGCCCACTCTGAACACTTCGGGGCTGTCGTCGTTCGACATCCCCACGAACCAGCTCGGCCGTATCGCTGAGCGGGTGCAGAACGACTCCGTTCTCGCCTCCCTTTCGCCGGAGCGTCCCACGCTGTACGGCGACGTGAAGGCCGTGAAGATGTCCCGCAAGCCTCGTGCGCAGATCGTCGCTGAGGGTGCCCAGAAGACGTCTGACACGGCTTCGTGGGACAACGTGATGGCGTCGCCGATCAAGTTCCAGACGACCGTCCGCATGACCGATGAGGTCAAGTGGGTGGACGAGGACCACCGTCTTCTGATCGTCCAGGATCTTGTTGACGCGCTCGGCGAGTCCGCCGCTCGCGCCGTCGACCTGATCGGTATCCACGGCATCAACCCGATCACTGGTGCTCGTGCGTCGTCGGTGACGTCGTACCTGAACCAGACGACGAACCGCACCACGGCTGGGTCGAAGCCGACCGACGAGCTGATTGCTGCTGTCGGTGCGATTGCTGGCGGCAACTACCAGGCGACCGGTATCGGCCTCGACGCTGGCTATGGCTTCTCGCTTGCCACTGAGCAGTACGCGGATGGCCGCGACCGCAACCCGGGAATGGGCTTCGGTACGGGCATCCAGAACTGGAAGGGCCTGTCGGTTGCTACGTCGTCGACGGTTTCCGGTCAGCCGGAAGCAGCTGACACGAAGCTTCGCGCGCTCGTTGGGGACTACACGCAGGTGAAGTGGGGATTCCAGCGTCGCTTCCCCGTTGAGGTCATCGAGTACGGCGACCCGGATGGTGGCGGCGACCTTAAGGGCAACAACCAGATCGCGTACCGCGTTGAGGGTGTCATCTACGTGGCGATCTTCGATCTGGACGCGTTCGCCGCGATCGACGCGCCGACCGCCTGATGCCTCTCTTCGTGACGCCTGCGGGCGTTGAAATTGAGGTGTCGGAGGCTGCTGCGTCGCGTGTTGGGTACAAGCCCAAGACGGATGCGGAGCCGAAGCCGGGGCGGAAGCCTCGAGCTTCGAAGACCGAAGAGTGATTGGTAGGGGTCGTCATGGCTGAACCGTTTGCGTCTGTGGACGATGTGGAGAAGCGGTGGCGACCCCTCACCGACGCGGAGCGGGAAACCGCCGCCGTGTTGCTTGAGGACGCATCGGTGGAGGTGCGTTCCCTGCTGAAGCGTGCCGGCGTCGATGAGCTCGCCCCTGAGTTCGATGCTGATGCTGCCCGTGTAGTGGTATGCGGAATGGTGAAACGCAGCATGATTGCTGGCGACACGGCTGCCGGGGTGACGACGACGCAGGAGACGACTGGGCCGTTTTCCCGGTCGTTCACGTACTCGAATCCGACTGGTGACCTGTACCTAACGAAGCGCGAACGGCAACTGCTGGGGCTTGGTTTCCAGGCTGCGTTCACCGTGCAGATGGGGTCGGCTGATGGGTGAGACGGTTGTTCTGATCACGCGGGAGCAGACGGGTGTCGATAGGTACGGGAAGCCGACGTACACGGACGTAGAGACATCGGTCGATGGCGTTGCGGTTGCGCCGGCAACGTCCACGATTGATCCGTCTACGGGTGCGGTCATCACCACGGGCGGGATGACTCTATACCTACCGGCTGCGGTCAGGTCAGGGCCGGACGCTCGCTTCCGTGTGCGCGGTGTCGAGTACAAGACCCGCGGTGCGTCGGAGAACTGGCGGGCGTTCTACTCGCAGTGGCAGCCGGGGAACGTCGTGCACCTCGAGGACAGGGACTACGCAGATGGCTAAGACCCGAGTTGTGCTGAACCGTAAGGGTTTCGGTGAGCTGATGGTGTCGCCTGAGATCGAAGCGGCGCTGCGTCCGTACGCGGATCAGGTCGCTGCTCGGGTGCCGGGGTCCGAGATCGTTGCTATCCGGACCGGGGTTGGCACGGGTAATGCGCGTACTCGTTTGCGTGTGCAGAACACGGTGTCTGCTCGTGCAGATCTTGTGTCTGCGGTTCGTGCGGTGGTTGGCCGCGCGAAGGAGGTGTGATGTACGGCGTCTTGTACAGCGATGTTCTTGTACCTCTGATCGTCCGGATGGGTCAGCTGCTTGCTGGCCGGCCGGAACCGTACGCCCGGAACGTTGAGGTGTCAAACCGGAAGTCATCCGCCAGTAAGCGGGCTGTTGTGTTCACGACGAGCCCTGGTGGCGGCACGGGTGACACCGTAAAGACGTCGTATGTGACGGTCGACGTGTTTGCGGACGATGAGGGTGACGCGGCGGATCTCGCGAACCTTGTCCTGGCGCTTGCAATGTCCCGTGGTCCGGGCGGCATGGTCGACGGCGACCCGCTGCTGGACGCGCAACTCAATGGTGGGCCGAACAGTGATCCGGCGGCTGACGGATTCTACGTTCAGACGGCCGAGCTCGAGCTTCGGCATCGCGGCGTAAACCTGTAACCCACACAACTACTTGAAAGCCCTGCCTCTTGGCGGGGCTTTTGCATGTCCGGGAGCACCCGGCAGACCTCCCACCAAGCAGGGATACCAGGGGCCACCGCGCCCGCAACCACTGACGAAAGGTGACTCACGTGAGTCTCAATTCCGAGAACGTACGGGTGGCCGTCACGGGTGCGGCGTACGTCGCCACCACAACCGCGACCGCCCCGACCACGGCAACCAGCGCACTTGGTGTCGACTACAAGGATCTTGGATACATCAGTGATGGTGGCATCACTGAAACCCGGGATCGTTCCACGAATCAGATCCGTGCATGGCAGAACAGCGCCCTGGTCCGCGAGCCGGTTACTGAGTCGAGCATCACGTACAACTTCGTGATGATCGAGACGAAGAAGGAAACCGTTGCCGAGTATTACGGCACCACGGTTGCTGCTGACGGTTCGATCAAGATTGACCCGGGTAAGACGGGTGGCCGTAAGTCGTACGTCTTTGACGTGATTGATGGCGACGAGGTTATCCGCATCTACGTCCCGAACGGTGAGGTTACTGAGGTTGGTGACCAGACGTACGTGAACGGCGACCCGATCGGTTACGAGATCACGGTGACCGGTTACGCGACCACCGTGGGCGACGAGGTGTACTCGGCCGTCAAGTGGTACACGAGCCTTGACACGACGGGGGCGTGACCATGACTGCGAAGACGCTTTACGTCCGCCACGTTCAGTCGGGCGAGATCAAGAAGGTCACTGAGGATCAGCGCGCGAACCAGGACAAGAACTTCTGGGTGCGCATTACTGGGGATGTGAAGGAGACCGCGCCGGCTGATGTGCCTACCGGCGTCGACGCTGAGCCGGAGAACAAGACCGCTTCTACCAAGAAGTGATTGACGGGCATGCCGGGGCGCTTGGGCTCCGGCATGCCTTCCTTCTCACCCAAGCATTCTCTAACCAAGCTAGGAGAAACCGATGACTGAGAGCACTGCCGTGAAGGCGCTGTCGATTAAGGCGAAGAGCCGCAAGCCGCTGCTGGTCGAGTATGACGGCGTTGAGTACACCCTGTCTGGGCGCATTCCGTCCGAGATCATGACTATTCAGGCCGAGTACAAGCGTCCCCGCAATCCTGCGAAGGATGTACAGGAGCAGTTCCAGCGGGACCTGGGTGTCGCGGCGATCAACAAGTTCTACGAGCTCGTGGTCCCGGATGCTTTCAAGGGCGCTCTGGACATGGAAGACCTTGGCGCTGTGTTTGAGGCGTGGTCGGAGCATGTGGGCCTGGGGGAATCGAAGGACTCCGGGAACTAGCGGAGTCCTACCCTGACGAGTTGGTGTGGGAGCTGCACAAGCTCGGTATCGACGTTGAGGACATTGGGGAGGCGGTCGACCACGTGAAGGTCGATCGCCTTTTGCGTGTCGCCACTCGAGAGCCCTCGTCACCTCTCTATGCCGCGATGAACGGCTGGGATTTCCCGGTCAGCCGCGAGTGGATTGCTCAGGCGGACATGTTGGACGCGTTCCTGCAAGCGAACAGCGGTCGTCGTAAGCCGAAGCCGTATCCGCGCCCTTGGAAAGACAACAACACGAACCGTCTCGGTAAGACGACGCTGACGCCGGATGAGGCGAGGGCGGTGCTGCAAAAGAACAGGGGTTAGCCGATGGCTACTGAGTCCGCCGTTGCTTACGTCAGCATTGTTGCCTCGGCCCGTGGGGTTGGTAAGCAGATTGAGAAGGAGATCAACCCGGACGCGGTAGGTGCATCGGTTGGTCGAAAGGTGGGTACCGGGCTTGCTCAGGCCGTTGGCAAGACACTTCAGGGCGCTGCTACTGCAACGATTGCGACCTCGGCTGCGGCAATCGGCACTGCACTTGTCAAGGGTTTTGCTCGCCTAAACTCAATTGACCAGGCAACCTCGAAATTGCGTGGCCTCGGCAACTCTGCACAGGATGTGCAGACAATCATGGAGTCGGCGCTTGCGGCGGTTCGTGGGACTGCGTATGGGCTAGGCGACGCTGCAACTATCGCCGCTTCGGCGGTTGCGGCAGGCGTCAAGCCAGGCCAGGAGCTTACGCGCTACCTGAAGTTGACCGCTGACACTGCCGCTATCACCGGTTCGTCGTTGTCCGACATCGGTAACGTGATGAACAACGTTACGACTATCGGTAGCGCTTACAATGACTCGCTACAGATCCTTGCCCAAAAGGGCATCCCGGTCTATTCGTATCTCGCTGATCAGCTCGGTGTCACAACCGACGAGGTGAAGACCCTTGCCTCGGAGGGAAAGATCTCTGCTGAGGCATTCCAGGCAGTCATCGAGAAGAACATCGGCGGGGCTGCCCTCAGTATGGGCGATAGCTTCAGCGGCGCAGTGGCGAATGTTGGCGCTTCTCTTAGCCGTATTGGTGCGAACCTTCTTGATGGACTGTTCCCTAAGCTAGCTCCGCTTTTCCAGGCGCTGACTAACGCGCTCGGCCCCGTTGAGACGCTTGCGGGGCGCGTGGGGGATGCCATTGGTACGGTCCTGCTGCCTGCGGTGGATCGGCTGACAGCGCTTCTGTCTGGCAAGACCGACCTTTCTGGTTTTGTCGCTTCCCTAAAGGACCTCTCTCCTATTCTGATTCCGCTAGCCGCAGCGTTTTCCACGTTGGGCGTAGGAGGACTCGCCCCGCTTATTGGGATGATCCCTGGTATTGGTGGTCTCGCAGGTCCCTTGGCTGCGCTGGCGAGCCCTCTGGGCGTGTTCGCTGCTCTTCTCGGTGGCTTGGTTGCGGTGAGCCCGGAGCTGCAATCGGCGCTGGCTGGTGCCGCATCTGCATTCGGCGGTTTCGCGTCGCAGGTTGGTGGCGCGTTCGGTCCGGCGATTGCTGCGATCCTCCCGCAGCTGGCGGATCTGGTGCAGACGGTTGGCGGCGTGCTCGCGGTCGCCGTGCAGGCCGCAGTGCCGATCGTGCTGCAGCTGGCAGGAGTGTTCGGTGCTGCTCTTGCGCCGCTTCTGCCGGTCGTGGCGCAGCTGTTCGCGAGCCTCAGCATGGTGCTGATCAATGCTTCGCCGCTGATCACGGTGCTGGCAGGCGTGGTGTCGGAGCTTGTTTCCGCACTTGCCCCGCTGATCGTCGCTGTCGGTACTGGTCTGGCGACTGCGCTTTCCGTCGCGATGCCGTACGTGGCGGAGCTGTCGTATCAGCTGCTGCCGCTGGCGACGTGGATCGGTAAGAACACGCAACTCGTCACCGCACTCGCTCTCGCAGCCGGTGGCGGCGTGGTTGCGTTCAAGGCGTACCGCGGCGTGGTTGGTGCTGTGAACGCGGTGCAGCAGATCCTGATCGCTCGTTCGTATGGCGCTGCCGGTGCGACGTATGCGCAGGCTGCGTCGGGCCGGACTGCGACGGTCGTCAACAAGGCGTTTGCCCTGTCGTCGAAGGTTGCTGCTGCGGCGCAGTGGGTGTTCAACGCTGCTCTCCGCGCAAACCCGATCGGCATCGTGATCACGGTCCTCGGCGCTCTCGTCGCGGCTGTTGTCTACGCGTACAACAACATTGGCTGGTTCAAGGACTTCGTTGATGGCGCGTTCAAGGTGATCGGCGCGGCAGCGCAGGCAGTCGGCGATTGGTTCACCTGGCTGTGGACTGACGCAATCAAGCCCGCGATCGACTGGATCGTTGGTGGCTCTCAGTGGCTCTGGTCAGTTCTGGAGCCTGTGTTTGACGCAATCGGCAAGATTGTCATGTTTGTTGTTGGCATTTACGTCAGCTACTTCAAAATGTGGATCGCGGTCTTCCAGTGGGTAGCCGACGCCGCGTCGTACATGTACTCGAACTACTTGCAGCCGATCTTTGAGCTGGTCGCGGCAATCTTCACGAAGACTGTTGCGCCGGTCATTATGTGGTTCTGGAACTCGGTCATTTCGCCGGTGTTCACTTGGATCGGCAATGCGATCAGTTTGTGGTGGCAGGCAACAAGCCTGACATTCAATACGGTCGTTGGTGTTGTCCGAAGCGTATTGGGTGCGACATTCAACTGGCTGTACACGTCTGTGATCTCTCCCGTGTTCACCTGGATCGGTAATGCGGTGAGCACATGGTGGTCGGTGACGAGCGCGGTGTTCAATGTTGTGGTTACCTATCTGCGCAGCACCCTCGGGGCGGCATTCTCTTTCCTCTACACAGGAGTGATAAAGCCGGTTTGGTCTGGTATTCAGACGGCAATCGCTGTTGCTTGGGGACTGATTAAGCCGGTCTTTGACCGCCTGTCGAATGTAGCATCCGTTGGCATTCCGGCAGCGTTCGAGGTCATGAAGAGCGCAGTCGCGACTGCTTGGAACGCTATCAAGGAAGCGGCAAAGGCTCCGATCCGTTTCGTCATCGACACGGTGGTGAACGATGGCATCATCGGCAACTTCAACAAGGTTGCTGATTTCTTCGGTACGAAAAAGATGCCAACCGTGCAGCTGCCGAAGGGCTTCGCGACCGGTGGCTACACGGGCGATGGTGGCAAGTATGAGCCGGCGGGCATTGTGCATGCTGGTGAGTACGTGTTCACGAAGGAGCAGACGGCTCGTATCGGCGTCGGGAAGCTCGCTGCGATCGCGAACAATGGGTATGCGAACGGTGGCCTTGTTGGTGCCGCGTCGGGCGCTTGGGATTGGATCGCGGGTAAGGCTGGGAAGGCGTGGGATTGGGCGGCGAATGCTGCTCAGACTGCGGCTTCTGTGGTGTCTGATCCGACGGGGACGCTCGGCAAGCTGGTGAACGGTATTGCGGCGCAGATCCCTGGTGCTGGTGGGATGCTCGAGCTCGCGAAGAGCATGGGCGGGAAGATCCTCGACGGCGCTGTGGAGGCGTTGCGGAAGCTCGCCGATCTGGGTACGGGCGTGTTCGGTGGTAACGGGCAGAACGGTCAGCTGCCGTCGACGGATCTTGGTAAGGCGATGGGGTTTGCTCCTGGTTCTGGTGTGGGGCCGACGGGTGGTTTGCTGCGGAAGGCTGCGGCGAACGCTTGGAACGCCGCGTATCAGGCGTCAGGTGGTGCTCTTGGGTTGACTGAGGGTTACCGCGATTTGGCGGCTCAGCAGTACCGGTGGTCGCTGTTCAAGAAGGGCGGCAACTTGGCTGCCGCTCCGGGTACGTCGCAGCACGGGTTCGGTCTCGCTGCGGATGTTGCTGCGGGTCAGGGCTGGTTGCGGGCGAACGGTTCGAAGTTCGGCTGGATCAACACTGGTCTCGGGTTTTCGCAGCGTGAGCCGTGGCACTTCGAGTTCAAGGGTGTGCCGCAGTTGGCTGCGGGGGCGATGATCGGTCGCCGTCCTGGCGGGACGCTCGTGAACGTCGGTGAGGGCCGTTACGACGAGGCGGTGGTGCCGTTGTCGCCGTCGTTCAAGGACAGCCTCGCTGGTGCGAGCAGTCAGCCGTCGGTGATCTACGTCGAGAACCCGTGGACTGGTGAGTACATGCGAGCTCGGATGGTCGAGGTTGCTGACGATCGTGTTGCTTCTGCGGATGGCCGTCAGCGGACAACGATTCTAAACGGCAAGAAGTGAGGGGCCTGTGATGGTGGATGTCGTTGATGGTGGCAATGCGACATCCACCTTCACGGACACGTTAGATGGTGGGAACGCGTTCACTATCTACGGTCCGGGGCTCGTTCCGGTGCCGTCGATGGACCCGGTGCCGCATGTGGAGATCACGCTTGACACGGTGGTTCCTGGGACGGTGACGGCGACGCTGTACCGGATTCAGGACGACCGGACGATGCGGGTGCGCGGCCTGGTGAACGTGCCCGCTGCGGGTGGTTTCGGTGGGATCGACACGGAACCGCCGTTGCAGCAGACGGTTTCGTACCGGGCCGAGTACTTCGACGTGAACGGGGTCAGCCTCGGTTTCGGGGAGACGTCAGACACGTACGTCGACTACGCCGGAACGGTGATCCATCAGCCGATCGACCCGTCGCGGGGTGTTTCGGTGCTGCTCGCTCAGGGTGCGGCGAAGACGTTGTCGCGGCCGTTCGAGGGTGAGGTCATCAAGCCAATCGGACGGTCGGTACCGGTGTACATCGGTACTGGCCGGTCGGGGCTCGAGGACATCAACGTCGACTGTGTGACGTTCACCGCTGAGGACGCGGCACGCATGTCGTCGGTGTTCGGCGGGTACGACGGCGACGAGCAGCTACCGGTTGTGTGTTTCCGGTCGTCGTTGCCGACTGGGTTGCCGGCGGTGATGTTCATGGTGGTGCCGAAACCTGCAGCTGAACCGTACGCGTACGCGGGTGGTGAGGAAGCGGTGATGTGGCGGCTGTCCGGCCAGGAGGTCGCCCCTCCTGTTGAGGGCATCGTGCGCCCCCTGCTGGCGTACTCGAGTCTCGAGAACGCGTACGCAACGTACGCCGACATTGAGGGTGCGTACCTGACGTACCTGGATGCGGAAACCGACTTCGATCTGGCGGGAGCGTGACGTGCGACTGATCAGTGATGCATGCCGTGACGTCATCCGGGGCGGTTCGTTCGACCTGTCTTACTCCGCGGACCTTTACTATGACGGGCAGCGACTGTTCGAGGGGCTGCCCGTTGTGGACCCGTCGTTCGACTGGGACGCGTCCGGCGCGATTGAGGGTTCGGGCACGGTCACGGTTGTGTGGACGGACGATCAGGGCAAGTCTCTGTCGCCGCATGAGCCGCAGGACTGGTTGGCTCCGTTCGGCGCGCGCCTCGTCGTCTACGCGATCGTGTCGGTCGGTAGTGCGTTCTCGGAGCGTGTGCAGATCGGTGACTTCACCATCGTGTCGGTGCCGTCCGCTGATGACAGCGTGTTCATCTTCGGGGAGACCCGCATCGTGGTCGGGTCGAAGGTGAAGCTGAACCTCAAGGACCGGATGGTGGAGGTGCAGCGGGACCGGTTCACCCGGTTGTCGTCGCCGTCGAACATGAGCTCGGTGTGGGCGGAAGCTGCCGCGTTGACGGGGTTCCAGTTGACCCGCTCCCTGCCGGACGCTGCGATCCGACGTAGCGTCGTGTACGAGGAAGATCGGGTGGCGGCGCTGACGGACCTGATGGCGATTGTCGGGGGTGTGCCGCATATGGCGTCTGATGGGACGCTCACGGCCCGTCCGGTGACGCCTGGCCCGGCGACTGCTGAGCTCCGTGTTGGTCCGCGTGGAACGATCACGCAGATCGGTTCATCCCTGGACTCGGAGCAGGTTTACAACGGCGTCATCATCCGTGCTGAGTCGAACGAGCAGCAGCAGGTGCTCGCAGAACTGTGGGTGCAGTCTGGTCCGCTTCGTGCGACGCCGGCTGGTGGTGAGCGGACCCCGTATCACCGGGTGCCGCGGTTCTACTCGTCGCCGCAGATCACGACGGGCACGCAGGCCGCGCAGGCTGCACCGGGACTGTTGGCGCAGTATTCGCAGCCGCGCGCGTCGTCGCTCGAGATCCAGTGCATCACTGACGTGTCGGTGGAGGTGGGCGATGTGCGCACTGTTGATGATGGGCAGGCGACGTGGACGGTTCGTGTGTCGAAGTGCATGCTCGGTAGTGCGGGCACGATGACGATTACTGGGGATGTGTTGAGCCGTGCCGTCAACGTCAGCTGATGTTCTCGCCGACAAGCTCGCCGATATCCCGGGTGTGGACGCAAGCATCTTGGGGGTGTTCGCCGGCCCGTCCTCGGACGGCACGCAGGCACTGGTGAACGTCGACGACCGCCAGTTGACGGTTCCCGCCTTGGGTGGGTCGTGGCCGATCGTCGGCGACCGCGTGCGACTACTGCGGGTCGGCAAGCAGACGCTGCTGCTCGGTTCGGTGCAGCAGCGGGCAACGCAGGGCCGCGTCAACGCGGTCGGTTCCCCGAAGTGCGACATCGAGTACCCGCCCGGTTCGGGTGTGGTCGAGGCGATGTCGATGCCGAAGGGCGCAACGCCGGAGGTTGGCGACCTGGTGGTCATCAACTGGGATGGCGAGGCGGCACGGACGGTGACGGCGATTGTGTCGTCTCAGACTGAGCAGCCGAAACCGCCGGACCCTGGTGGGCAGCCGGTGCAGACGTCGTTCCGGCAGACGTTCACGGCGGGTGATTCTGGTTCGTTCCAGAACGGCCGGTGGTGGACGAACCTGGTGTACGCGTCGGCGTCGAACAAGTCGGCGTACTTCTACGGGTCGAAGATCGCGGACACCATCCCGTCGACGGCGACGATCGACCGGATCTTGGTGTACTTGTCGCCGACTCGGAACAGCGGGAATCAGCCTCGTATCGGCACGCACGGGTACACGTCGAACCCGTGTGGTGCGCCGACGATCAGCAACCTGCTGTCGTTGCCGAACGCGTCCGGGTGGGTGGAGCTGCCGACTTCGTTCGGTGACCTGTTGAAGACGGGCGCTCAGTGGGGCGTCGGCTTCGACGGAGCCGGCTTCGCGATCTTCCGCGGTACCCAGACGGACGGTCAGGCTGGCGCGCTCGACATCAGCTGGCACGTCTAACCAACTACTTCTCCGACACCTACCTGATTGTGGTGGGTGTCTTGTCGCGCCCGGAGGTGCACATGACGACCACTCCCGAACCGACCAAGGGCGTCCCAAGGCTTGAGGGCAACCCTGCCCCGACTCTGCGGGCGGATCACAACGACCTTGCTGACTGGGTGCGCGACAACGTGGACGGCAACGTCGCGACCGTCGGCGACCTCCCCACGCAAGGTAACTGGGTTGGCCGGCGTATCTACGTCGTCGCGAAGGACTTCGTTTACGTGTGGAAGGGCAGCGCGGTCGGGTGGGCTAAGCCTGGCCCGTTTTCGCAGGTCATGTCGTGGGGTACCACGGCTGGCGGTTCAGGTTCTTATAAGGACGCTGGCGATGTGCTGCCCCTGTTCCGTATGGGGCAGGCGGGTGGCACAACGAACAGCGGCGGACGCCTGAACTGGACGTTCCCGGTCCCGTTCCCTAACGGCATCTCGACCGTGATCCTTACCCCGCACCAGAACAGCAACGGCACACCGTCGTCGATGCCGACCCTCATCGAGGACAGCGTGACCCGGACCGGGTTCAGCACCATTTGGGGCGGTAAGGCGAGCACGACCGTGTTCATGCCGTACGTCGCAATCGGCTACTAGGAGGACAACGTGCCCGAAACGATCCACATCGACGCGGTCGTGTACACGACCGCCGACGAGCTCGGCGGCATCCCGGACGCTGCTACGACCGGTGACCAGACCGGTGGGATGGGGTCACTCTGATGGCTGTTCTCGATTCTGCTGCTGCCGTTCTCCGCGCCCGTGCGGCGATGGGGAAGCCGGACGGTGCTGGCATGTGCCTCGCCAACAACTACGCCTGGTGGGGGTCGGTGCCGTCGATCGGCCCCGGTGCTGGGAAGTACGACGTTGCACTGCAGGGCTGGAACTACGCAACGAAGCGGCACGCGGACATGCTGACCGCACCCGCTGGTGTCCCGGTGTGGTTCGGTATTAGCCCGACCCGCACCGACAAGAACCGCGCAGCCGGCGATGTTGGCTTGTCCCTCGGCGGCGGGTACGGCATCTTCACGGACTCCCCGAACGGCACCCCTGGCGTCATGTCGTTCCGTGCTCGGGCGGCGCAGATCGCCCGTCCGATGCTCGGCTGGACTGAGGACTTCCTTGGTCACGACACCACTGCAGGTGTCGAGTACGCCCGGTCCGGTGTTGAGAACCCGCCTGTGCTAATCACTCTCGACCGTAAGCCCATCATCCCTATCTCCGATTGGATCGACATGAACCTGCGACTGATTCCGCATCCCGCCGACGAGCGCAACGTGCAGCGCGGTGTTGTTGGCGGCTGGTATGTCCACAACCTTGATACTGGCAAGAAGAAGGCTGTTGAGGGTCTTGATGACTTGAACAAGCTGCGGGCGATCATCTACGGCAATGGTGAGGACGGTGCACGTCAGCTGTACCAGCAGGAAGTTGATGTGATGCTCGCCAAGTATGCGACGGCGGTGCGCTGATGTTCGCGAAGGTGCAGCAGTACGCGAAGGCGATCGTTTCGCTGGTTGGTGCGGTTCTGACGGCCGGTGCGTTCACGCTGCCGGATGAGGTGCAGCCGTGGGTTGGTCTGGGTATGGCGGTTCTGACTGCTGTGGCGACGTATGCGGTGCCAAACAAGCCCGCTGAGACTGCTGCTGGCGACGACGACACGCCGAAGCACCTCGCTGAATGACCTGGGGGGCACAAGATGAAGACGGTTTGGTCTCGGGACGCACTTCCTCTTGTGCCCCCACGGTTCCGCAGCATCTACACGGTGCTGCTGCCGGTGATCGATGTTGGCCTGATTACGTTCGGGTTGACTTCGCTGATTGTCGGTTCGAAGATCGTCGGCGATTTCACGTTGCCGTGGTTCCGTGTCGCATGGGGCGCGGTCATCCTGATCGGTGCCGTTGTGGCGCTGCTGGGTCTCGTTTTCCTGCGGAAGCGGACGGAACTGTGGGGACGGTTCGCGGTCGGTATCGGGCTGCTGATCTACGTCGCCGCGATCGTCATGTACATCGCGTCGGGATCGTCGAACTCGACGCTGACCCTGGTGCTTGTGCTGATCCGACTGGTTGCACTGTCGTGGCGGATCAACGACCTGTTCACGGAGATCGGTCGCGAAGAAGCAGACCAGGAGGCGCACACCGGGGGGATTCCGCGTGCTCAGTGACGAAGTAACGAACACCATCATCATCAGTGTTACAGCCCTCGCCACCGCGGCAATCGGCGCGCCAGCTGGGATCAAGACGATCAAGGCGCGTAAGGCTCGTCGTGCGGCTGAGGTCGACGACGAGGAACAGGAAGCCGTCGAACGATACTCGGCTGACCCGGGCCAGTTCGTGAAGGACGTGCTCCGGTCGAACGCGCAACTGACGGAACGTGTGGAAGCGGCTGAGGCGAAAGCGGACCGGATCGAGCGTGCGTTCGAAGCGTTCAAGCAGGAGGACCGCAAGTTCCGTACCGCGTTGGCTCGTTGGGTCGGTCAGATCATGAACGCATGGGGCGTGGAGCCGGAGATGCCGTACCCGGAAGGCGACGACGCGATGACGCTCGCTGATGTGATCCCGTCCGCGCTCGAGGCCACGCAGCCCCGCCGACCACCGCGGCACGTCTAACCGACAAGCCCGCTCATCATCTTCGCCGCCCTGCATGTCGGGGCGGTTTTCGTTTTACCGCGCCACGGCGCACGACTGGAAGCAGGAAGCATGGCCGACGCGAAGCAGATCCGAGTCAGGCGAGACACGCTGGCGAACTGGCAGACTGCAAATCCGGTCCTCGCAGACGGCGAACTTGCGTGGGTAACTGACACTCGTGACATGGTTGCTGGTCCTGGCGACTTCAATAGCCTGTGGAACGATGCGCAGTCGATCGCTAATCGTGCGATTGGCGCAGCGTCATCGGCGACGAGTTCTGCCACGGCGGCGGCGAGCTCGGCGGCGTCGGCTGGAAGCGCAGCCAGTGCCGCGGTTGCGCCACTGTCCACAGCGCAGCGCCGCGGTGGCTTCGTTGTCATTGGTGACTCCATCACCGCCTACAACTCCACGGTCGGGAACGCGTGGCACAAGGCACTCGCGACCGTCGCGGGGAAGATTCGTCACCGTGGCTTCTTCGCAACCGGTGGGTACACGCTCGAGCAGATCGAGACGACGCATTTGCCGTCGGTTCTCGCGATGGACCCGCTGCCTGGTGCGTGCATCATCGCGGGTGGAACGAACAACATCGGGGCGACGGGTTCTACCGGCGCGTACGACCCAGTCGCGGCACGGGCGACGCTACTGCGGATGGTCAGCAAGCTGCAGGCCGTTGGTGTCATGCCGGTTCTGTGGTGCCCGCCGCCGCGAAACGACTCGACGACCGTAAACGCATCGACGCAGCGCTGGAACGCGTGGGTTAAGTCCACGGCCCAGCGGCTCGGCCTGCCGTACGTCGACGCGTACAACGCAGTGGTCGACCCCGCCACGGGCTTGTACAAGAGCGGCTACAATCTCGACAGCGTGCACCCCAACGCGCTCGGCCACTACCTAATTGGCAAGAGGGCCGCGACAGACCCGGAGTTCCTTCGTCGGTTCAACAATGACACTCCCCACCTATCGACCGATGTGCTCGACGCCGCCAATCTCATTCCGGCAGGCCGCGGGCTATTCAATCAAGGGGTTAACGGCGCAAATGTCCCCGCGGGGTGGGCGGCGTATGGGGGCAACGGGACGGCCTACACGCTGTCCCAGGCGGCCGCGACGGACCCCGCTGTTGGGAATTGGCAGATCTTGACGCAGACGGCGGGGTCGGCCGCCAACTCAGGAGGTCTCCAGTGGAACGCGACCACGAACTTCGCCGCCGGAGACCGCGTTGCCGTCGCCACACGCGTGCGGTCTGCATGCCCGGACGACGGCACTATGGGGAACGCAACGCTGAAGCTTGAGGCTCGGCAGGGAGGGACTTCGCTGCTCTCCACCGTGGAGGGTGGCTTCGGTGGGACCTACGACGGAATTTTCTGGCAGGAGTTCACCGTACCCGCCGGGACGGACACACTGCGCCAGAGCCTCATCTTCACGACGTCGGTGAGTCCGACGATTGACGTGTCGGTACGGTTCGCTCAGTCGACGATTGTGAACCTCACCGCTCTCGCAGCAGGATGACAAAGACCCCCTCGGGTTCCTTCGGGAGCTCGAGGGGGTCTTTCGTCGTTCGTCAGCTCTTGGGAAGCGCGGCTTGGATGGCGTCCGCGATGGCAGCGTGTCCGGCGTCATTCGGGTGGATGCTGTCGTCGATGAGCAGGTCAGCACGTCCCGTGAGGGGTTCGCCTATGTCTATGTACGTCGCTCCGGTCGCAGTCGCGGCGGCGCGTACTGCGGTCTGGATGCCGGCGAGTGCGGCGGCTGGGTCGTCGTCATCCCAGATGGGTGAGGTCACGTAGAGCTTCGCGTTCGGCAGCGCCTCGCGCAGTTTGTGGAACGTTGCCGTCGCGTTGGCCTGCACCTCGCTCGCTGATGACTTGATGTCGTTCCGTCCGCCGCTGACAATCACGATGTCGGGCTTCGCGTCGATCGCTTCGCTGAGGTGGTCCGGGTAAGCGGTGCCGCAGTTGCCCGGGTTGACGTACCCGCCGCCACCGCATGCGACGACAGCTGCCGTCCAGCCTTCTCGCGCCGCTAGGACCTGGGGGAAAGCCTGGTCCTTTGCAGATGCTCCGGTCCCGCCTGTGTACGAGTCTCCAATGAACGCGACGGTGCTGCTCTGTTCGGCGTTCTGCGCTTGGTACGTAACGGACCTCGGCGTCGCTCCTACTGCTGCCTTCGACGAGTCAACGTGCTGCATGGCTAGCACGACCATGGTGGCGGCGAACACTGCCAGCAGCCCGACGATGATGCCCTTGTACGACCGGCTGAACCAGTCCACGAATCCGTTCCCCATGATCCTCTGATCCTAAGTGCTGCTCATGATGCGCCCCACCTCCCGATGCGGGGGTGGGGCGTGTTCGTGCTTTGTGCCGCTACTTCGCGACTGCTTCCACCTGCTCCGACCCACCGGCCGGCGCAACGGTCACACGCCACGCTGACGTGACAGGCTGCTGGAACGCGACTACAGCGGTGCCCTTCGCGCCAGGCTGCAGGTCGAACTGGCCGTACTCGTTGCTGAGGTCGACGATGGCGTTGTACTTCTCCACGTCGTCACCGGCAGCGTCACGCCAGGAGGAGAACACGTCCTGCAGGCTGGTGGAGTCGATCTGCTGTCCGTCCTTGGTGACGACGGTGAGGCCGTACATGTTGAGAGACGTGCTGCCGTTCGTGTTGTCCAGCTCGACGGGGACGAACGTGTACGTGGTGCCGTTGACGGATGTGCGGGCAGTCTCGAGCGCCGTCAACGCGTCACTGTTCTGGTCGCCGCCGAGCTTGAACGTGCCTGACGCGCCCTGGTAGTCGAACGTCCACGTCTTGTCGATGTTCTCCACCGGCGTCTGCATCGTCTCAGTCGGCGTCGACTCCACCTCAGACTGGTCCGGTGCCGCCACGTCGTTACCCCCAGCGCTGCAACCCGCGACACCAAACGTCAACGCCAGAACCGCAGCAACCACCATGTGTTTCTTCACAGAACGAAGCATAGATGTGCTCATGTTCCACGTACAGGGTGCTGCGTTTGCTGGTTAACGCCGATGCCGGACTGCTGCACGCCAAATCCACGCCGACGTACGCGCCTGACCGCTACCCCACTCGACCAGCACCGCATCCGTGCTCGCAGCCAACGCGACCGCCTCAACACGCACCAGACGGTCCGGGTGCTGCAACCAACAGTGGACGGGCATCGGCGGGTCGAACTCCTGCACCACCGGACCACGCGCCTCCACCGACAACGAGAACGCGTCCGGTGGCAGCCAACGATCACAACGACGGACACCCATGAGCGGCAGGGTAGACGTGGCCGGCGACATGGCTGAGTTTGGGGCAAGTTTGGGGGTAGTGCGAAACTCGTAGCCGCCCCAAACTCGGCGGCGTTGCTTGACTCGGAAGCCACCGCCGCAGCCGATCCGCATGCCTACGCGGCTCGTTGTTTGACTGGGAACACACACGCGCTACCCTGCCCCTGCGTCCGGATTCACCTATCAACCGTGGATGTTTCAAACCGGACGCGACCACGCCCCCACCGAGTCAGGTGGGGGCGTTCGTCGTATGTGCGCGTGGCGGCTATCCGCGTAACGAACACGTGTCGACTCGCCGCTCACTTTTGAAGCTGAGCAGTACACGGGTTGTGCGCGTCAGTGGTCGAACGTACCTTCGAGCAACCACAGCCCCAAGGAGGGACACCCGATGGATCAGAGCACCGCGCGCTCCCTGGCACGCGAGATTGGCCGACGAGCTCAAGAGCTCGGACTTCCGATCACCCTTGAAGACGACCCCGACTGCGCGGAGCTTGCATCGGCCTGCGAAAGATCCGGAGTGCCGCTGTCGAGCGTCCTCAGGTGACACGAAAAGGCCCCGCTCGCATCGAGCGGGGCCTTCTGTTTTGGTGCTTCGGCTACAGTCTCGGCTACAAGACTGCCGTCGATCCGTGCGCTCGAAGGGACTCGAACCCCCAACCTTCTGATCCGTAGTCAGATGCTCTATCCATTGAGCTACGAGCGCATCCGGCTTTCCAGCCGAACCGGCCTTGCGGCCGTGGAAGACTCTACAACAGGTGCGGCGCGGAACGCGAATCGAGCCGCGCCGACCCGGGTCCTCGGCGTGTCGCAGGACTCACACGATGGTCGGCTCCTCGTCGAACACCTCGGCGAGGAACACCTGCAGCGCTTGCCACGACCGACGGTCCGCCCGCTCCTGGTACTGCGCGCCGTGGTCGGGGGCGTCGGTCCCCGGCACCGCGAACGCGTGCATCGCACCCGCGTACGTCACGACCTGCCAGTCGACCTCCGGGGCGCCCCGCATCTCGTCCTGCCACGCGGTGACCGCGCTGTCCGGGACGACCGGGTCCGAGCCGCCGGTGAGCACGAGCAGCTTCGCCCGGATCGCGGCGGCGTCCGACGGGTCGTGCGCGATGAGTCCGCCGTGGAAGGAGACGGCCCCGACCAGGTCCGCCCCGGTGCGGGCGAGCTCGAGCGCGCCGGAACCGCCGAAGCAGTAGCCCATCACGACGATGCGCGAGTGGTCGACGTCGGGGTCCTCGCGGAGCCGGTCGAGCCCCGCGGTCAGCCGGGCGCGGAAGAGCGGCAGGTCCTGGTAGAACGAGCCGGCGACCTCGGAGGCGGTGTCGTCGCCCGGGCGGACGCCCTCGCCGTAGACGTCGGCACCGAACGCGACGTAGCCCAGGCGGGCGAGCATCGCGACGCGGGCCTCGACGTGCTCGTTCACCCCGTGCCAGTCGTGCACGACGAGGACGGCGGGGCGCGGGCCGGACTCGGCGTGGTCCTTCGCCAGGACGCCGAGGAGCGCCGTGCCCTCGTGGTCGTAGCGGACGGGCTCGACGCGGACGTCGGAGTCGGCGGGAGCGGGGACGGTGGACAGGACGTCGTCGGTGGTCTTCACGATGCGCGACGCTACGCCGCGCGACCAGGAGACGGACGGGAGGATCGTGGCGGGGCCCGTCACGATCCTCCCGTCCGTCCGCGCGCACCGCGCGCACCGCGTCAGCAGTCGATGTTGTCCCAGGAGTCGGGGCCGACGGAGCCCGCCGCGTACCCGTCGAGCGGGGTGTCCCCCGCGCGCCAGGCCTGCAGGAACGGCTCGACGACCTTCCACCCCTGCACCGCGCTGTCCCCGCGCACCGACAGCGTGGCGTCGCCCTCGAGCACCCCGGCGAGGACCTCGCCGTAGGCGCTCAGCCGCCCCGGGTTGAACGTGGTCGTCAACGAGGTGTGGTCGATCGTGTACGGGTCGCCGGGGCCGTTCACGTTGAGCTCGAGCTGCATCTCGTCCGGCGCGATCCAGATCCGCAGCTTGTCCGGACGTTCGGCGCCGGTGAGCCCGTTCGGCACGTGCGGCGAGTCCTTGAACGTGATGACGATCTCGCGGCGCTGCTGTTCGAGCGCCTTGCCCGAGCGGAGCGTGAAGGGCACGCCGGCCCACCGCCAGTTCGCGACCTCGAGGGTGAGCTGCGCGAGCGTCTCGGTGTCGAGCGACGGGTCCACGCCGTCCTCGTCGACGTAGGACGGCAGCGACCGGTCCCCGATCGTGCCGGCCGTGTAGCGGGCCCGCCTGCCCGCGGCCACCACGTTCCCGCCCCACGGCCGGACGGCGCGCAGGACGAGCTCCTTCTGGGTGCGCAGGTCGTCCGCGTCGATCGACGCCGGGGCCTCCATCGCGACGACCGCCATCACCTGCAGCAGGTGGCTCTGGATCATGTCGACCAGGGCGCCCGCCTTGTCGTAGTAGCGCGCCCGACCTTCGAGCCCGAGGGTCTCGTCGTAGACGATGTCGACGCGGGCGACGTGCTGCGACGACAGCAGCGGCTCGACGATGCGGTTCGCGAAGCGCAGGCCGAGCAGGTTGAGCACGGTCGAGCGGCCGAGGAAGTGGTCGACGCGGTGGATCCGCTCCTCGGGCAGGAAGGAGTGCAGCACGTCGTTGAGGTGCTCGGCGCTCGCGGCGTCGGTGCCGAAGGGCTTCTCGAGCGCCAGGCGCGTGCCCGACGGCAGGTCGAGGTCCTTCAGGACCGCGCAGCTCTTCTCGGTGACCGCCGGCGGCAGCGCGAAGTAGACCGCCGGGTCGTGGTCGCACGCGGCGAGGAGTGCCCGGAGGTCGTCGGCGTCGGTGACGTCGGCCTTGCGGTACGTCGAGGCGGCGACGACGTCGAGCAGCCGCTTGCTGAGCCGTTCCCCGCCGTCGTGGGCACCCTCGTCCTCCTCGTTCTTCGACGCCTGGGCGTTCTCGAACGAGGTCTTCACCTGCGCCTTCCAGTCGGCGTCGGAGAGGTCCTCGACGCCGGCGCCGACGAGCTGCACGTCCCAGTCCTCCTTCACCTCCAGCAGGGTCGCGAGGCCGGGCAGCAGCAGTCGCTTGGACAGGTCGCCGCTGGCTCCGAGGATGAGCAGGCTGGTCTGGAGGCTCGACATGCCCCAGACGGTACTCACGCGTTCCGGCGCGTGGCCGGGCTGCGTCGGTACGGTGGTCCCAGTCCGGCGCGAGGGAGCACCATGAGCAGTGGGTACGGAGGGCGACGCATCCGCGTCGCCGTGGTCGGGACCGGCATGATCGCCGGCGTCCACGCGCGGGCGGCGCGTGCCGCCGGGGCCGAGGTGGTCGGGGTGCTCGGCCGGACGCCGTCCCGCTCCGAGCAGGTCGCCGCGCAGCTCGACGTCCCCCGCGGGTACGCCTCGCTCGACGACGTGATCGCGGACGCGCCCGACGTCGTGCACGTCTGCACGCCGAACGACCAGCACCACCCGCAGGCCCTCGCGGTCATCCGCGCCGGGATCAACGTCGTGTGCGAGAAGCCGCTCGCGATCAGTGCCGCGCAGGCAGCCGAGCTGGTCGACGCCGCGGACCGTGCGGGCGTCGTCGCGACCGTGCCGTTCGTGTACCGGTACCACCCGGTGGTCCGGGAGATCCGCGGTCGGATCGCGGCCGGCGAGCTCGGGCGGCTGCTGGCCGTGCACGGGCACTACCTGCAGGACTGGATGCTCGACGAGGACGCCTCGTCGTGGCGGGTCGACGCGGGGGCCGGCGGGGTGTCGCGGGCCTTCGCCGACATCGGTTCGCACTGGTGCGACCTGGTCGAGTTCGTCACGGGTGAGCCGTTCGCGTCCGTCTCCGCCGCGACCGACATCGTCTACCCGACCCGCCCGGCGGCCTCGGGTCCGTCGTTCTCCGGCTCCCCCGACCCCGACCCGGTCGCGGACGCCGGGCAGCGCGCCGAGGTGACCACCGAGGACACCGCGGTCGCGACCTTCCGCTCCGCCTCCGGCCGCATCGGGAACGTCGTCATCTCGCAGGTCGCCGCCGGACGCAAGAACCGGCTGTGGTTCGAGGTCGACGGCACCCTCGGCTCGGCGGCGTTCGACCAGGAGCAGCCCGAGTCGGCGTGGTTCGGCAACGAGCGGGGCGCCCAGATCGTCGTCCGCGACCCGTCGCTCGGCTTCCAGGACCAACGAAGGCTGGCCGTCGTGCCGGCCGGCCACCCGCAGGGGTACCTCGACGCGTTCGGGGCCTTCGTCGCCGACACCTACGCGGCGGTCCGCAGCGAGGGCGACCGGTCGGCGTGGCCCGACGGGCTGCCGACGTTCGCGGACGGCGCCCGTGCGGCGTCGATCATCGAGGCGGTCATCGGCAGCGCGGCCGACGGATCGTGGCGGGGGATCCGGTGAAGCTCGGGATGCTCACGGCATGCCTGCCCGGGTGGTCGCTCGAGCGGATCGCGGCGTTCGCGGCCGAGCAGGGCTACGAGCGGCTCGAGGTCGCGGTCTGGCCCGACACCGGGTCGCGGGACTTCGAGGCGGCGCACCTGCCCGTCGCCACCTTCACCGAGTCCGACGCCGCCGCGACGCGGGAGGTGCTCGACCGGTACGGGCTCGAGATCTCCGCGCTGGCGTACTACGAGAACAACCTGCACCACGACACCGACCACCGGGCCGCGGTCAAGGAGCACCTGTTCCACGCGGTCGACGCCGCCGCGATGCTCGGCGTGCCGTCCGTCGGCACGTTCGTCGGCCGGGACAACACGCTGTCCGTCCGCGACAACATGGCACTCGGCGACCGCGTGCTCCCCGAGCTCGTCGAGTACGCCGGCGAGCGGGGAGTCCGGCTGATCGTCGAGAACTGCGTGATGGAGGGCTGGCACCCCGACGGGTACCCGGGCAACCTCGCGTACTCCCCCGAGCTCTGGCACTGGGTCACCGGACTCGGGTTCGGCCTGAACTGGGACCCGTCGCACCTGACCTGGATCGGCATCGACCCGGTCGAGACGATCCTGCCGTTCGCCGAGCACATCGTGCACGCGCAGGCGAAGGACGTCGAGCTGTTCCCCCGGAAGCGGGACGAGTACGGGTTCTTCGGGAAGGTCGACAAGGGCGACGACCCGTGGGACATGGGCTGGTGGCGCTTCCGCGTCCCGGGCCGCGGGGTCGTGGACTGGCCGCACGTGGTCGACCGACTGTACGAGGCGGGGTTCACCGGCACGCTGAGCGTCGAGCACGAGGACCCGCTGTGGGGCGGCACCGACGACAAGGTGCTCGAGGGCCTCCGGATCGCACACCGCACCCTGCGCCCCCTGATCGCACGGGAGTCCTGAGCGCGTCCGCGTCGTTCGCAAGACGCAACGTCGGCGGTTTCTCGCAGCGACATCTCGCTGCGAGGAATCGCCCACGTTGCGTTTCGCGAGTGCCAGAGTCCTGAGCGCGTACAGGAAGCGGCGAGCACGGTGGAGCGCATGGGCCAGACCGTGAGCGACTTCGTCATCGACCGCATCAAGGCGTGGGGGGTCTCCCGCGTGTTCGGGTACCCCGGGGACGGCATCGGGGCGTTCGACGGCGCGCTCGGGAAGGCCGACGGCAGCGAGCGGGCGCTCGAGTACGTCCGCCCGACGCACGAGGAGATCGCGGCGCTCATGGCGACCGCGCACGCGAAGTTCACCGGCGAGGTCGGCGTCTGCGTCGCGACGTCGAGCCCCGGGGCGTTCCACCTGCTCAACGGCCTGTACGACGCGCAGATGGACAACCAACCCGTCGTCGCGATCGTCGGCCAGCAGGGCCTGGCGTCGATCGGGTCGTTCACCCAGCAGGAGTCGAACCTCGAGCGCGTGTTCGCCGACGTCGCCTGCTACGTCGAGACCGTCGCGACGCCGGACGCGGTCGGGGTCGTCGTCGACACCGCCTTCCGCACCGCGATGCTCCGCAAGCAGCCCGCCGTGGTGGTCCTCCCCCACGACGTCCAGGCCATGGCGTACGAGGCCCCCGCCGTCGAGCACTGGGTGTCCCGGTCGAGCGACGTCGCCCCGTCGATCCGGATCACCCCGCCGCAGGACGAGATCGCGCGGTTCGCCGAGATCCTGAACGCCGGTGAACGCGTCACGTTCCTCGTCGGTGCCGGTGCCCGCGGTGCGACCGACCTGGTGCTCGCCGCCGCCGAGAAGACCGGCGCCGGGATCATCACGGCCCTGCGCGGCAAGGACGTCGTCCCCTCCGACGTGCCGTACCACACGCAGCAGGTCGGCCTGCTGGGGTCACGCCCGAGCCTCACGCAGATCAAGGAGTGCGACACGATCGTGCTCCTCGGCTCGAACTACCCGTACGGCGAGTACCTGCCGGCGAGCGGCCAGGCCCGCGGCGTGCAGGTGGACATCAAGCCGGAGCAGATGGGGCTGCGCTACCCGACCGAGCTCAACCTGTGGGGCGACGTCGGCGCGACGCTCGAGGCGGTGCTCCCGCTCCTGCACGACAAGCAGGACACCGCGTGGCAGGACAAGCTCGCCGGTGAGATGCGCGAGTGGGAGGCGGAGATGGACCGCCAGGCCGAGGTGCACTACGACGACGGTGTCAACCCGCGCCGGGTCATCCGCGCCGTCAACGAACGCCTGCCCGAGCGTGTCACCGTCACCTGCGACGCCGGGACCACCGCGGACTGGTACGGCCACCACATCCGTCTGCGACGCGGCATGCACGGCGACATGTCCGGACGCCTCGCGACGATGCTCGCGGCGATGCCGTACGCCGTGACCGCGAAGTTCGCCTTCCCGGACGCCCCGGCGGTGTGCACGATCGGCGACGGCGCGTTCCAGATGCTCGGCATGAACGAGCTCATCACCGTCAAGAAGTACATGGCGCAGTGGCCGGACCAGCAGCTCGTCATCGTCGTCATGCACAACGACGACCTCGGCCAGGTCTCGTGGGAGATGCGCACCGAGGACGGCAACCCGATGTGGTCCGGCTCGCAGGACGTCGAGACCATGGACTACGCCGGGTACGCGCAGCTGCTCGGCTTCACGGGCATCGCGGTGCACCGGGACGACGAGGTCGAGGCGGCGGTGGAGCGGGCCTTCGCGAACCCCGGCGTCACGCTCATCGACGCGTACGTCAGCCGCAACGTGCCGCCCCTGCCGCCGCACATCACCGCGGAGTACGCGATCAACACCGCGAAGAGCCTGCTCAAGGGCGACCCGGCCGAGCTCGGGGTGGTCAAGGACTCGGCGAAGGCCATGGCGGCCGAGGCCGTCGAGCGGGTGAAGGGCGCGTTCGGCCGGGACTGACCGCCGGGCGGGGACGCCCGTCACGTGTTGCCGATGTGAACACCTCGTGACACATCGCGGCAACCCCTGGCGCGTCCCCTGTGGGTTCTCCTAGGTTCGTCGCCGATGAACACCACCTCCCACACCCGAACGCGTCGCGCCGCCGCCGGAGCGGCGCTCGCGACCGCCGGCGTCCTCGTGGCGCTGTCCGTCCCGTCCGCCGCCCTCGCCGCCGAGGGCGACGCGACGATCGACCTCTACAACGTGAACGACTTCCACGGGCGCATCGCCCAGTCGCTCTCCTCGCCGCCGCGCGACGGCGACGCCGCCGGTGCCGCCGTCCTCGCCGGTGCGCTCGAACAGCTCCGTGGCAGCGACCCGTCGACCTCCGCCTTCGTCAGCTCCGGTGACAACATCGGCGGATCGACGTTCGAGTCCTTCATCCAGGAGGACCAGCCGACGATCGACGTGCTCAACCAGATGGACCTGACGGTGAGCGCGATCGGCAACCACGAGCTCGACCGTGGACAGACCGACCTGCGAGACCGCGTGATCGGGGCCGACGGTGCCCGCAACGCGAAGTGGGACTACGTCTCCGCGAACATCCTCGACTCGGCGACGGGCAAGCCCGCGTTCGACCCCTACGCGATCCAGGAGATCAGCGGCAAGCGCGTCGGGTTCATCGGCGCGACCGTCGACCTGGTCGGACAAGGGCTCGTCAGCCCCGACGGCATCGCGGGCCTCGAGATGGGCGACATCACCACCGAGGTGAACAAGGTCGCCGCGCAGCTCACCGACGGCGACGAGGGCAACGGCGAGGCCGACGTGCTCGTGCTGCTCGTGCACGACGGTGCGGAGTCCCCCACGCCGGTCACCGCCGACGGCGGGTCCGACTTCGCCCGCGCGGTCTACGGGGTCACCCCGAAGGTGTCCGCGATCCTCTCGGCGCACACGCACCAGACCTACACGTACTCGGTGGTCCCGAAGGGCGGCACGGTCCCCCGTCCGGTGATCCAGACCGGCTCGTACGGGTTCAACCTCGGGCACGTGCAGCTCACGGTCGCCGCGGACGGCACCGTGACCCCGACGAAGAACGAGAACATCCGGCTCGCCGGCAGCACCTTCCCGAAGGACGCCGCGGTCCAGGCCACGGTGGACACCGCGGTCGCCGAGGCGGACCGGCTCGGTGCCGTCGAGCTCGGTGCCGTCGACCGCGACCTCAAGCGCGCCGTGCAGTCGAACGGCTCCGAGAACCGCGGCGGCGAGTCCACGCTCGGCAACTTCGTGGCCGAGGTCCAGCGCTCGCAGACGCAGCGCCAGGGCGCCCAGATCGCGTTCATGAACCCGGGCGGGCTCCGTGCGGACATCGCGTCCGGCCCGGTGACCTACAAGGAGGCAGCGGTCGTCCAGCCGTTCGCGAACACGCTCGTCGTGCTCGACCTCACCGGTGACCAGGTCCGCCAGGCGCTCGAGCAGCAGTGGCAGCCCGCGAGCGCGAGCCGTCCGTTCCTCAAGCTCGGCACGTCCTCCGGGTTCTCGTACACCTACGACCCGCTCGCGGACGCCGGGTCCCGCATCACCTCGATGACCCTCGACGGCGCTCCGGTCGACGCGGACCGCACGTACAAGGTGACCGTGAACTCCTTCCTGGCGACCGGCGGCGACAACTTCGCCGCGTTCAAGCAGGCCGCGGCCAAGCAGGACAGCGGCATGGTCGACCTCGAAGCCCAGGTCGAGTACTTCGAGGCGAACCCGTCGGTCGCGGTGCAGGAGGACCAGCGCGCCGTCGGCGTCCGTGTCAGCGACGCTCCCGAGGGCGGCTTCGGCCCCGGCGACGAGGTCCGGATCGACCTGTCGTCGCTGACCTTCAGCAACGCGGCGGACCAGGCCGGTTCGGTGTCGGTGAGCGCCGGCGGCCAGGAGCTGGCCTCGTCGCCGATCGACACGTCGGTCGTGGACACCACCGACGAGCAGGGCCGCGCCACGCTGACCTTCACGGTGCCCGGGGTCGGCGGCGACCAGCCGACCGCCCGTGCGGCGGCGACGGGCACGGCGCTCCGCGCGGTCGCCCCGGCCGCGACCACCGACGAGCCCCTCGTCGTGACGCTGCCGAACGGCCAGACGATCACCCTCGCGGTGACCGTGCCGATCGAGGCCGCCGTCGACCCGACCGACCCGACCGATCCCACCGACCCCGGCACGCCGGGCACCGGTGACCCGAGCGCACCCGGCACGGGCGGCGGCTCGATCGGCGGCGGCAACGGAACGGGCACGGGCAACGGCGTCGCGGACGGAGCGCAGCGCCCCGGCACGGGCGCCCTCGCCTGGACCGGCGCCGAGCTCCTGCCTGCGGGCATCGCGGCCGGTGCCCTGCTCCTCGCCGGGCTGGTGACGATGGTGCTCGTGCGTCGGAACCGGGCCCTGCGCGGCGCGACGGTCGAGACCGACTGACACCGCGCCTCCCGGCTGGATCCGAGGACGGGCCGTCTCACCCAGGTGAGACGGCCCGTCCGCCGTCCGGCGAACGAGGGGCGGCGGCCCGTCCGACTTCCGTGACGGCCCGCGCAACAACCGCGAGGAGGGGTACGCTCAGCCTGTCGCACAGCGATGCGCCGCGCCGGGTCGCCCCCAGGGCCGGACGGTGGTTCCGTCCGCGGACTCCGCGGCGCGGGTGCTCTCCGTCTCCAGGGAAACGGCGGAGGGCACCCACCATCGACCACCGGGGTTCAGCGGAACAGCTGCTCCCCGATGTACGAGCCCTTCCGCGGCGCCGGCGGCACGGCGAACACCCCGGACCCGATGTGCGACACGTACTCGTTCAGCCGGTCGGACGCGCCGAGCTTCCGCTGCAACCGGGTGAAGTGGTCGGGGTCCGTCATGTACGCCGCGAAGAGCAACCCGGCGTCGAGCTGGCCGTACTGGTTCAGCCCGTCCGTGTAGTTGTACCCGCGGCGCAGGATCTTCACGCCCCCGTTTGCCTCGTGCGCGGCGAGGGCGATGTGCGAGCGCGGGTCGATCGCCGTCGCACCGTCCGCGTCGGCGCCGTGCGCGGCCGCGTGGAAGTCCGGCGTGGTGTGCTCGCTGCCGCCGGACAGCGGCGCACCCTCGACCTTGGTGCGGCCGAACACTCGCTGCTGGTCGCTGACGACGTCGGCGTCCCACGTCTCCAGGTTCATCCGGATCTTCCGGACCACCTGGTAGGTGCCGCCGGCCATCCACCCGGCGTCGGAGTCGAGCCACACGAAGCGCTCGTACTCCTGGTCCGAGGTGACGTTCCGCGTGCCGTCCTTGAAGCCCATCAAGTTGCGCGGCGTCGACTGCGAGGGACCCGCGGACGCGCGGCCGAAGCCGATCACCGTCCACCGCACGGTCGCGGTGCCCCGCGCCATCCGCGCGAGGTCGCGGACGGCGTGGTACGCCACCTGCGGGTCGTCGGCGCAGGCCTGCAGCGACAGGTCGCCGCCGGTCAGGCCGTCCTCGAGCGCGTCGCTCGGCAGGGTCGGGATCGCCGCCAGGTGCGCCGGACGCTTCGCGGCGAGGCCGAAGCGCTCGTCGAAGACCCCGGGGCCGAGGCCCACCGTCACGGTCAGGGACGCGGGGCCGAGGTCGAGCGCCTCGCCGGTGTCCGCGCCGACGCCCTCGCCGTGGGCCGGCTCGACGCTGCCGATCGTCCGGCCGGCCTGCAGCTGCGCGATCGCCGCGGACCAGCGGGCGAGGAGCACCTGCAGCTCGGTCGCGGTCGAGGCGGTGAGGTCGAACACCATGAACACGCAGTGCCGCTGCGGGGTCGTGCGGATCCCGCCCTGGGGCTGCCGCGCGGCCGTCGCGTAGAACGGCACCTGCTGCGACAGGTCGATCGACTCGTCGGCGTTCGCGGCCGCCGCGAAGGGGTCGACGCCGGTCGCGGCCGTGGCCCCGGCGACGCCGGCGACCGCACCGACCCCGGCACCGGCTGCGGCGAGCCCGGCGCCGAGCAGTCCGCGACGGGAGAAGCGGGACGCGGTCACGCTGTCGCGACCTTCTCGGCCAGGCGGGACAGCGGGTCCTGGAGCGCCTGGACCTGCTGCGAGATGCGGTTCGCGTCCTTCGCCTTCGCGGCGTCGTCCCACGTGCTGAACCCGCCGAGGGCGTTCGCGTCGCGGAAGCCGTCCATCATCGTGTTCGTCGCGTCGAACTGCGCGGCGATCTGCTCCGTCAGGGCCGGGTCGACCTTGGTCAGGCCGGGCTTGAGGTACGCGAAGGCCTGCCGGGCGCCCTCGACGTTCGCGGCCAGGTCGACGAGGTCGATGTGGCTGTACGCCTCCTCTTCCCCGGTGATCTTGTTCGACTGGACCTCCTCGAGGAGCCCGGCGGCGCCGTTCGCCAGGTCCTCGGGCTTGTACTCGAGCGTCGGCACGAGCTTCGCGAGGAGCTGCACGTTGCTCGTCAGGTCGGCCGCGGTCTGCTTCGTCGTCGCGGTGATCGCACCGGCCTGGAACAGGTCCTTCTCGACCGCGTGGAACCCGCTCCAGCCGACGGCGTCGTCGAGGTTCGACTGGCGCATGTCGACCAGGTAGTCGAGGTTGCCCTTGTTGTCCGTGGCCGAGAAGCCCTGCTTGACGAACCCGTCGACGTCGCTCTCGATGTGCTCGTAGAACGGGCGGGCGGCGGCGTAGTCCCGCTTCGCGGCGTCGAGGTCGCCGGCGTCGACGTCCTTCTGCAGCTGCTGCACGGCGCTCACCATGTCGTCGACCTGGCCGTCGACGTAGGTCGCGTAGCCGGTCGCTCCGTCGGCGAGCAGGGTCGCGGCGCTGCTGTTCGCGGTCGAGGCCGCCTTCCCCGTGACGGTGAAGTCGGTGAGCTCCTTCGTCGCACCGGGGCAGTAGACCTGGTAGCTGCCGCCGGTCAGCGTGGCGGTGAACGTCACCGGGGCGAGCCCGGGCGCGAGGTTCTCCTTCTCGCCGAGGATCCGCTGGTCCTGCAGCAGTTCGACCTCGGTGATCGCGGTCGACGACTCGTTCTGCACCCGGAAGGTGACGGGCCCTGCGGGGACCTTCGTGGTCGACACGGCGCAGGCGTCGGAGCCGTCGTTCGTCAGGGTGATGGTGACGCGGGAGACCTTCCCCGACCCGGACGACGCGTCGTCGGCGGGGGTGCCGGCGGAGCAGGCGGTCAGGGTGAGGGCGGCGACGGCGCCGAGGGCACCGAGGGCGATCAGGGGTCGGGCGGCCAGGGGGCGGGCGGCACTACCGAACGGCATGGTCGAGGCTCCTTGCAGGGACGTCGGCGGGCGGTCCGCGCGACGGGTCGGTTCCGGGGGTGGTGGTCGTGGGGACGGAGACGCGGCGCCGGTCGCGGACCGCGAGCGCGGCCTGGGCGGCCGCCGCGACGAGCAGCACGAGGGGCAGCCAGGCGTTCCAGAGTCGGAGCTCGGCGGCGCGCGTCTGCGCGGCGGCGACGGCGGTTGCCGCACGGTCCGCGTCGGCGGTCGGGACGGCCCAGACGTCGCGTCCCAGCGTGGTCGTCCGAGCGGCCGGGAGGCCCCCACCGCGCAGCGTGAGCACGTCGCGTTCCGAGCGGGTCGCCTCGAGCACGCCGCCGTCGACGGTCGTCAGGGTCACCGTGTCCCGGACGGTCCAGTCCGCCGTGAACGGGCCGGGGTTCGTCGACGGGGACACGCCGACCGGGACGCGACCGAACAGCCCCACGAGCTGGTCGAGGGTCAGCGAGGTCGGCCGGTCGGCGGACGGGACGTCCTCGGTGACCTGCCACTGGTCGGCGGTCGTGCCCGCCCGGGCGACGCGGCGGTGGGCCGACGCGGGCAGGGTGATCCGAGCCTCCCGGCCGCCGCCGGCCACCCGCAGGACCGCGCTGTCCCCGTCGACGGACGCCGTGACGGAGCGCGCGTCGCCGGACACGGCGACCGTGCGGGGCAGGTCCGCGCCGCTGCCGGACGGGACGGCGACCGCGAGCACGACGGCCGTCGCGGCGAAGGCGGCGGCGAGGACGGCGCGCACCCGCGGGACGCGCTGCGGCGACGGCCGCCAGACGCGCGGCCAGAGCGAGATCGCGAGGACCGGGACGACGTAGAGCACCCAGCCGAGGACCTCGACGACCCGGGGGTCGGCGGGGATGCCGAGCACGCCCGTGACGAGCGCACCGCGGAGCGAGCCGTTCGGGGCGAGCCAGCCGAGGTCGACGGTGCGCTGCTGACCGATCACGAGCCAGCCGGCCTCGTGCGCGTGGCGGAGGGCGGTCAGGACGAGTCCGCCGGCGACGAAGACCAGGAAGACGCCGGTGCCCGTGAAGAAGCGGCCGAGATCGAGCTTCACGCCGCCGGTGTAGATCCCGTACCCGATGAGCACGGCCACGGCGATGCCGATCACGGCGCCGAGGGCGGCGGAGCCCGTGTCCGCGGACGCCTGGAAGGTGGCGAGCAGGAAGACCGAGGTCTCGAAGCCCTCCTTGAGGACCGCGAGGAACGCCATGCCGGCGAGGGCCCAGGCGGTGCCGCGGCCGAGGGCGGCGGTCGCGCTGGCGACGAGGTCCTTCGAGAGCGTGCGGGCGTGGGTCCGCATCCACACGATCATGCCCGTGACGAACACCACCGCCACGGCACCGATGACGGTCTCCATGCCCTCCTGCTCGGCCTGCGGCAGGGCCTGCTCGACGAGCTGCAGCCCGAAGCCGACGGCGATGCTCAGGGCGACCGCGGCGCCGACGCCGATCCACATCGGGGTGAGCGGAGCGCGGTTGCGACGCAGGAACGCGGCGATGATGCCGACGATGAGCGTCGCTTCGAGGCCTTCGCGGAGGCCGATGACGAGGGTGGCGATCATGGCGAAGGTGAGGCTAACCTAACCCGACCTCGCACCGCCACTTCCGTGACGTGGGGTTTGATTGTTCTCATGAACCTGCTGTCCCCCGAGGGCCTGGCGTTAGTCACGAACGTGCTCGACCTCGCCGGCGTGCTCGCGTCCGCGCTGCTCGGTGGATCGCTCGCCCGGACGATGGACTTCGACCTGTTCGGGTTCCTGGTCGTCGGGTTCGTCTCCGGCCTGGGCGGCGGCATGCTCCGCGACACCCTGCTGCAGAACGGCCCCCCGGTCGCGCTCGTCGACCCGCTCTACGTGCCGGTCGCGATCGCCGGCGCGCTCATCGCCTTCTTCGTGTCGTTCTCCGAGCTCACCTGGGACCGGGTGTTCACCGTCCTGGACGCCGCCGTGATCGGGTTCTGGTCGGTGGTCGGGGTGCAGCGGACCTTCGACGCCGGGCTCGGCTGGCCCGCCGCGATCATCATGGGGACCATCACCGCGGTCGGGGGCGGGGCCATGCGCGACCTGCTGCTCCGCCGTGTGCCCGCGGTCTTCGGCGGCAACGCGCTCTACGCCACGGTCGCGGTCGCCGCCTCGGCCGTGATGGTCGTCGCGTCGTACCTCGGCTCCCCCACCATCGGGATCATCGCGGCCATCGTGCTGTCGCTCGGCCTGCGCTACGGCGCCGTCAAGCGTGGTTGGGGGCTGCCGAACGGCCGCGACTGGCAGCCGAAGTCGACCCTCGGCGCGCTGCTCCAGCGCGGCCGCCGACTCCGCCCGGACGCCGTCCGCCTGCTCCGCCGACCCGGTCGACGGTCCGGCGTCGGGAGCGTCCGGTCGGACACCGGCAGCGTCCGGACTGACCACGAACCGCACACCGACGACTGAGACTGGGCCACGACGGACCCTGGCGCTAGCATCGGTACCGCCGGGTATCGACCCCGGCGACCACCCGCCGATCGAGGCACCGACACGACCCGAACGTGCCGGTTCGTCCGTCGACGACAGGAGGTCGGGGCCGGCCACGTGCCGCGCGGGGAACCGACGCGCGGCGCGGCAGGCTCCGACGGACCGCACGGCAGCACCGTGCGGGGATCGGCACGTCCGCCCGCCGTACGCGGCACGTCGTGCCGGACCGCCACGATCAGGGACCAGTACCAGATGCGCGAAGACGACGCCCCCACACCGAGGACCCCGCGAGCCGAGGTCCGGGAGCGCCTGCTCGTCGCGGCCGCGCAGGAGTTCGCCGAGTCCGGACTGCACGGGAGCCGGCTCGACACCGTCGCCGCCCGCGCCGGGTTCAGCAAGGGGGCCGTCTACTCGAACTTCGCGTCGAAGCAGGACCTGGTCGCCGAGGTCATGCAGCGCCAGACGAACCTGGTGCTCGCGTCCCTGCGGGAGCTCGTCGGGCCGGACCTGGCGGCGGAGGACATCGGCGACGTCCTGCGCGCCGCGTTCGGGCGGCACGACCAGACCGCGCAGTTCGCCCTGCTGTCCGAGTTCCGGGGCTACGCGATGCGGCACGAGGCGTTCCTGCCCGAGTTCGTGCGTCAGCGACGGGCGCTCCAGGACGGGGTGCTCGAGCTCGTGCAGGAGTGGTTCGGGGCGCACCCGAAGGTCTCGCCCGGGATGCGGCTCGAGGACTTCGCGACGCTGCTCGTCGGGGCGAACGTGGGGATCGTGTTCGACGCGCCGGCGTTGCCCGGGGTTGACCCGGGCGACGTCATCGCGGCCGTGGTGGACGCGGTGGTGCGCCCGCGCTGAGGCGCGCGGCGCGGCGCGCGCGGCGCCCGGCCGCGCGGTGTGGCGTGCCTGCGCACAANGGGAAGCACGCCGCGCCACGTGATCACGTGGCGCGGCGTGCTTCCCATTGTGCGGACCGCGCGCGGCGCGGCGCGCGCGCGGCCGCGCGCTACGCCGGCCGGCGCCGCCGGCCCTCGTGCGACCAGGCCGACGACGGCAGCAGGCTCGGCGGCAGCAGTCGCGACCGGACCACCCGCCCACGGGACACCGATGCGTCCAGGGCGACCCGTGCCTCTAGGACGGCCCGGAGCAGCGCGTCCCGGTCCACCGCAGCCGCACCGTCGGCGGCGAACCGCTCGACGTCGACCGCGTCGACCACCGTGGTCAGGTGCGGCAGCACCGTGACGGGCAGGCGACCCGAGAGCCGACCGAGCACCGCCCGGGCGGTCCGTGCGGCCGCCGCGGCGTCGTCCGGGGGCGCCGCGCCGGGTGCGAGCCCGTGGTCGGCGACGTCGTCGAGGACCTCGCGCCAGGCCTGCACCGCCGGCGACCGACCGCTGCGGACCGCGGCGAGCCGACGGCGGCGCCGGACCGCCCGGACGACCGAGGGCGAGGCGAGCAGGACGAGCGCGAGGGCCACCCCGACCGCGAGCCCGAGGGCGCCCGCGCCGGTGCTGCTGCCGGGCGCCGCGGCACCGGGGGCGGCGGACGCCGAGGGCGTGGGGGTCGGTGACGCCTCTGCCGGGGCGGTCTCGCCGGGTGCGGGCAGCGGGGTCTGCGGGTCGGCCGGGGCCGGCGTCACCGAGGACTCGGTGGACGGCTGCGCGGCGGCGTCGGAGTCCGGGGTCGGCTCGAACGAGACCCAGCCGGCACCGCGGATGTACAGCTCCGGCCACGAGTGCAGCTGCCGGTTGGTGACCGTGTACTCGCCGTCGTCGGTCTGCTGCGGGTTCGCCCGGTAGCCGACCGCGATGCGCGAGGGGATCCCGAGCGTCCGGGCCATCACCGCCATCGACGAGGCGAAGTGCACGCAGTAGCCCTCGCGGACGCGCAGGAACGTGTCGATCACGCGCATGTTGTCGCCGTCGTAGCCCTGCTCGACGGGCGCGGTCTCGGAGTACGTGAACAGGTCGCTCCGGAACCACTGCTCGAGCGCCCGGGCCTCCTCGTAGTCGGTCGTCGCACCACCGGCCACGCGGCGGGCGGTCGACGCGATGTCCTTCGGCAGGTCGTCCGGCAGCGACAGGTCGGTGCGGAGCTGGGCGCGACTCGGCGCCTGGAACCCGCGACCGTCGGCGCGACCGAGCAGCCCCGAGGACGCGATCGCGTCGAGGTACTCCCCCGACGAGGTCGAGGCGCCGTAGACCTCGTACGTCGATCCCCGCTGGGTCGTCGGCCCCGTCGACCGGATGGTGTTCGAGTCGCCCATCCAGCGCCAGTTCGCCAGGTCCAGGTTCGTCGACCGGGACTGCACCGACACCGCACCCGACGGCACCGGCAGGTAGTTGCTCGACAGCCCGGTCACCCGGATGGTCACGTCCCCCCGGTTCGCCAGGCGCGGGTTGACCCCGACCGCGAACTGCTGCTGGTCGGCGGTGTCCGAGGTGCTGGCGTCCGTGACGGTCGGGACCCAGTCCCCGGAGCCGAACTCGTCCAGGTCGGCGAGCTTGAGGTACTCCGGCCGCCCGTCCGCCGAGCGGTACTGCAGCACCTCGAGCTCGTTCGGCTGGCGCAGGTCCTGGCCGAGCTGCAGCAGGGTGCCCGGGCGACCGGGCTGGATCGGCGACTGCAGCGCCCCGGTGACCCCCGACAGCCAGCTCGCGTTGAGCGGCACGACGACGGGGAGCCCGACGGCCACGACGAGTCCGATCGCCCCGACCACCGCGGCGGGGAACGCGCGTTGCACCGGCCGGACCGACAGCCACAGCAGGCCGAGGAACGCGATGCCGACCAGAACGACGAGCACGGGCGAGGCCGGCTGGCCGGTGATGACCCCGGGGACGACGAGCACGACGAGCGCCGGCACGGCGGCGAGGGCGACGGTCGGGGCGATCGCGGCGAGGAACAGCG
>NZ_CP054593.1:981790-1004392 GCF_013347165.1 Curtobacterium sp. Csp2 | reverse complement strand
CGCGCGGCGCGGCGCGCGCGCGGCCGCGCGCTACGCCGGCCGGCGCCGCCGGCCCTCGTGCGACCAGGCCGACGACGGCAGCAGGCTCGGCGGCAGCAGTCGCGACCGGACCACCCGCCCACGGGACACCGATGCGTCCAGGGCGACCCGTGCCTCTAGGACGGCCCGGAGCAGCGCGTCCCGGTCCACCGCAGCCGCACCGTCGGCGGCGAACCGCTCGACGTCGACCGCGTCGACCACCGTGGTCAGGTGCGGCAGCACCGTGACGGGCAGGCGACCCGAGAGCCGACCGAGCACCGCCCGGGCGGTCCGTGCGGCCGCCGCGGCGTCGTCCGGGGGCGCCGCGCCGGGTGCGAGCCCGTGGTCGGCGACGTCGTCGAGGACCTCGCGCCAGGCCTGCACCGCCGGCGACCGACCGCTGCGGACCGCGGCGAGCCGACGGCGGCGCCGGACCGCCCGGACGACCGAGGGCGAGGCGAGCAGGACGAGCGCGAGGGCCACCCCGACCGCGAGCCCGAGGGCGCCCGCGCCGGTGCTGCTGCCGGGCGCCGCGGCACCGGGGGCGGCGGACGCCGAGGGCGTGGGGGTCGGTGACGCCTCTGCCGGGGCGGTCTCGCCGGGTGCGGGCAGCGGGGTCTGCGGGTCGGCCGGGGCCGGCGTCACCGAGGACTCGGTGGACGGCTGCGCGGCGGCGTCGGAGTCCGGGGTCGGCTCGAACGAGACCCAGCCGGCACCGCGGATGTACAGCTCCGGCCACGAGTGCAGCTGCCGGTTGGTGACCGTGTACTCGCCGTCGTCGGTCTGCTGCGGGTTCGCCCGGTAGCCGACCGCGATGCGCGAGGGGATCCCGAGCGTCCGGGCCATCACCGCCATCGACGAGGCGAAGTGCACGCAGTAGCCCTCGCGGACGCGCAGGAACGTGTCGATCACGCGCATGTTGTCGCCGTCGTAGCCCTGCTCGACGGGCGCGGTCTCGGAGTACGTGAACAGGTCGCTCCGGAACCACTGCTCGAGCGCCCGGGCCTCCTCGTAGTCGGTCGTCGCACCACCGGCCACGCGGCGGGCGGTCGACGCGATGTCCTTCGGCAGGTCGTCCGGCAGCGACAGGTCGGTGCGGAGCTGGGCGCGACTCGGCGCCTGGAACCCGCGACCGTCGGCGCGACCGAGCAGCCCCGAGGACGCGATCGCGTCGAGGTACTCCCCCGACGAGGTCGAGGCGCCGTAGACCTCGTACGTCGATCCCCGCTGGGTCGTCGGCCCCGTCGACCGGATGGTGTTCGAGTCGCCCATCCAGCGCCAGTTCGCCAGGTCCAGGTTCGTCGACCGGGACTGCACCGACACCGCACCCGACGGCACCGGCAGGTAGTTGCTCGACAGCCCGGTCACCCGGATGGTCACGTCCCCCCGGTTCGCCAGGCGCGGGTTGACCCCGACCGCGAACTGCTGCTGGTCGGCGGTGTCCGAGGTGCTGGCGTCCGTGACGGTCGGGACCCAGTCCCCGGAGCCGAACTCGTCCAGGTCGGCGAGCTTGAGGTACTCCGGCCGCCCGTCCGCCGAGCGGTACTGCAGCACCTCGAGCTCGTTCGGCTGGCGCAGGTCCTGGCCGAGCTGCAGCAGGGTGCCCGGGCGACCGGGCTGGATCGGCGACTGCAGCGCCCCGGTGACCCCCGACAGCCAGCTCGCGTTGAGCGGCACGACGACGGGGAGCCCGACGGCCACGACGAGTCCGATCGCCCCGACCACCGCGGCGGGGAACGCGCGTTGCACCGGCCGGACCGACAGCCACAGCAGGCCGAGGAACGCGATGCCGACCAGAACGACGAGCACGGGCGAGGCCGGCTGGCCGGTGATGACCCCGGGGACGACGAGCACGACGAGCGCCGGCACGGCGGCGAGGGCGACGGTCGGGGCGATCGCGGCGAGGAACAGCGACACCCCGGCGACCCAGCCGATCGCGACCGTCACGACGAGCCGGATCGCGTCGGTCTGCGGCAGCGGCGCCGGGTTCAGGCGGATGGCCGCCAGGGCCTCGCCGAGCGCACCGTCGCGGTCGAGCCACCCGAGCGGCGACAGGTCGTTCAGCACGGCCGCGGCGCACGAGCCGAGGACCAGCGTCGCGACGAGCGCGATGAACCGGACGCCGGGAGCCCGTCGACGGACGACCAGCATCACGGCGACGAGCACGGCGGTGAAGACCACACCGGACAGCCACCACTGCGCGCCCTGCACGAGCGGCCGCATGGCGAGCGCGGCGACGATCACGGGGACGGGGGCCAGCGCGACGATCCAGGCGCTCGGGGCGTCGCTCCGCGTGGCGGGCTCGCGGCCGTCGGCAGCGCCGCCCCGGCCCGACCGGTCCAGCCGGTCGGCGACGGCGGTACCGCCACCGTCCTGCGGTCGGCGAGCGTCGTCGCGGCGGCCGGCGCCCCGACCCGTCCCGCTCACCGGACGCTCCCGGGAGCGTGCGCGCCCGTGACCGGCACGACGAGCGTCCGCCAGCCGCCACGGTCGAGGATGCCGCGCACCATCGGCTCCGGCGGCACGATCGTCGCGAGGATGCCCCGGCTCGACCCGCTCGTCCGCGACACGAGCTCGGCCGCCTGCTCCGCGGTGCAGTGGCCGGTGACCACGGCCGTCATGCCGTGCACGTCCCGGCCGCGGACGTCCGGCAGGACCTCGGTCACGTCGCGGGCATCGGAGCGGAGCCGGACGTCGGCGAGCCCGACGAGCACGTCGGTCAGACTGCCGGCGTCCCCCGCGTGCCGGGTGTTCCCCGCGGCGCCGTCGCTCACGAGCAGCACGCGGGACGTCCGGGCGCTCAGGGCACGAGCGACACTGGCCGCCACGACGACGGCGTGCTCGAACGCAGCGTCGCCACCGAGGTCGGACAGCTCGGCGAGGTCGTCGCGGCCGAGCCGCTGGTACGACTCGCGGCGGACGTCGAGCGCGATGACGGCCTCCGGCGGCTGTGCCTGGGTCGTCTGCCGCACGTGCAGTTCGCCCCGTCGGGCGCTCTGCCCCCAGTGCACCCGTCGGATCGGGTCACCCTGGCGGTAGGGCCGCAGCTCGCTGTCGTCCGCCGATCCGCCCTGGCCGACCCGGCCCTCGTCGGCGGAGACCGCTCCGGCGAGGGCGCCGGTGTCGATCGCGGCGAGCGGGGTCGACGCGGGGACGACGACGATCTCCTCGGCCGGGACGACCGGCCGGTCGATGCGGAGCAGGCCGAACGGGTCCTCGACCCGGATCGTCACCGGCCCGACGAGCGTCCGGCCCCGGTGCATCGCGAGCGCCTCGACGTCGAGCACGGCCGGCGGTTCGTGCGGTCCGACGAGGGCGTAGGTCTCGGCGTCGGACACACTGACGAAGGTGTCGTCGAGCTGTTCACGGACGAGCAGTCGCGTCCTGGGACCGATCGGCAGCGAGGTCCCGCGGAGCGTGATCCGCTCCCGGTAGACCTCGCCGACCTGGACGATCCCCCGCGCGGTGCTGCGGGTCGCACGGAGCGGTGCCGCGACGACCAGGGCCATGACGACCCCGAGCACGAGCAGCACGAGCAGGAGCAGCCCCGCGGACACGGCGATGCTCGTCGTGGCGACGAGCCCGCCGACGGTCAGCCCGAGCCCGGACGCGAGCACCGTCCACCCCCGCGCGGTCGGGCGCGGGAACGGGGTGCGGCGGAGCAGTGCCGTGCCGCGGCGGCCGTACCGGAGCGCCCACGACCGCACGGCGCCGGCGCGCAGCGCGAGCGGTGCGGGCGCGGGCATCAGGAGTGGACCGGCGCCGCGGTGAACGGCACGGCGGTGTCGGAGACGATCCGCACGACGATCTCACGGGCGGTGTCGTCACCGGACCCGCCGAGGCCACGGGCGACCGGCACCAGGCGGTGCGCGAGCACCACCGGGGCGAGCCGCGCGACGTCGTCCGGTGTGACGAACGGCCGGCCGGCGAGGGCGGCGTGCGCGCGGGCGGCCTGCGCGAGGTGCAGCGTGGCACGCGGGCTCGCCCCGAGCACGAGGTCGGGGTGTGACCGGGTGGCCCGGACGATCGCGACGATGTACGCCTCGACGTCGGGCGCGACGTGCACCGCCCGCACGGTGTGCACCACCGCGCGGAGCGTCCCGACGTCGACGATCGGACGGAGCGACGAGAGCGGGTCGCGGACGCCGCGGTGCGCGAGCATGTCCCGCTCGGCGTCGGCGCTCGGGTAGCCCATCGCGATGCGCGCCATGAAGCGGTCGCGCTGGGCCTCCGGCAACGGGTACGTTCCCTCCATGTCGATGGGGTTCTGGGTCGCGACGATCATGAACGGCGACTCGAGCTGCCGCGTCACGCCGTCGACCGTCACCTGCGACTCCGCCATCGCCTCGAGCAGCGCCGACTGGGTCTTCGGGCTCGTGCGGTTGATCTCGTCGCCGATCACGACGTTCGCGAAGACGGGTCCGGGCGAGAACCGGAAGGTGCCGGACGACTGGTCGTAGATGTTCACGCCGGTGACGTCCGACGGCAGCATGTCCGAGGTGAACTGGATGCGGTTCACGGAGCCGCCGACCGACGCCCCGAGGGCCTTCGCGAGCACGGTCTTGCCGACGCCGGGGACGTCCTCGACGAGCAGGTGCCCCTCGGCGAGCATCACCGTGAGGGCGGTGCGGATCGCATCGACCTTGCCGTCGACGACGGTCGAGACGGCCGCGACGACGTCGTCGCCGACGGCGCGGACGTGCTCGATCGGGAAGGCGGGGTCGGTCGGGTCCGGCACGCGGGCCTCCTCGTCTCGGGACAGGTGTCGTGCATGCTACAACGGCGCGGTGACAGCCACCGGAGGATGCGTCACCGGTCATCCGGAGGACACATCGTCCGCCCTGTGGTCACGTCATCCGGTCTGCGCGACTGGGCTGCCTCCCTGGCTCGCCGCGACCGCCACCCGTCAGTCCGGCAGGGGCTGCGTGCCGAGGGACCAGAGCGCGACGCCGTGCAGCCCGAGCTCCCGTGCGAGCGCGACCCGTGTCCGGTAGGACCGCGCGTCCGACCAGTGCATCTCACGGCCGTCGGCGAGGGTCGCGGACCACTCCCCGGTCCGGTCCGACCACCGCGCCCGGTCCCCCGCGAGGGTCCGCGCGCGGGCGGGCGACACCTGCCCACCGTCGTCCCCACCCCAGACGTAGCCGTAGCCCGCGACCCCGAGGTCGATCCGGTCGGCCGGCAGCCCCTCGTGCTCGGCGGCGACCGCCACCCGCTCCGCCCACGGCAGCGCCCCGACCGTGCCCGGGTCGCTCCACGGGCCGTGCTCGTCGTAGGTCATGAGGACGAACCGGTCGACGTGCCGGGCGAGGGCGCGGAGGTCGTACCCCGTGTCGCGGAACCCCGCAGCCGAGGTCGAGGCCATCACGGCCATCGAGACGTCCGCGTCGGGGCCGAGTTCGTCCTGCACGGCGTCGGTGAGGACCGCGGCGAACGCCACGAGGCCGTCGCGGTCCCGGCTGCGCAGGGACTCGAGGTCGACCTGCACGCCGTCGGCGCCGATCCGCGACGCGGCCCGGGCGAGCTGCCGTGCGACGCGCTCGCGGTTCCCGGCGTCTCCGAGGAGCGCCGTGCCGACCTCGGGCGAGAAGTCGCCGAGCGCCTCCGAGTAGTTGCTCACGAGGAGCTCCGACCGGGCACCACCGCGGTCGGCCGCGTGCGCGAGGTCCCGCACGCCGTCGGGCACCGGCTGGAGCCTCGATCCGTCCTCGGTCAGCGTGACGCCGTCGACGCCGATCGTCGCCGCGTGCTCGGTGGCCGCGGTGACCCGGTCGACCGTGCCGGACCCGGGTTCGGCGTAGGCCTCGACGACCGGCGCGCTCGACCCGGCCGCGGTCGCGCACCCGGCGAGCACGACGCCCGACAGGACGAGGACGACCGCGAGACCTGACCGACGGAGCACGCGCTCACGGTAGCCGACCGCCGGACGCGCGGCGCACCTCCCGTCCGGTGCCGACCGCAGGCGGGCGAGACGCCGCCCTGTTCGGCACCGTGTCGCCACATCGGGGGCGTCTCGGCAGATCGGAGCCGTCTCGTGGGACGGGGCACGACCCCGAGAACGACGAAACCCCCGCTGCATCGGCGGGGGTTTCGATCCGGTGCGGAGACGGAGGGATTTGAACCCTCGGTCCCCTAAGGGGGACTCCACCTTAGCAGGGTGGTGCACTCGGCCTGACTATGCGACGTCTCCACGCACTCTCGCGAGTGCTGCGACCACCATACAGGAGGACGAGCACCCCCACGAACGCGGCGCGAGACGGCGCGAACCTGCCGGTCCCCTGAAGTGGGGACACTCGGGGGTTGTCGGGACGTACCCCGGTCAATAGCATCATCGGGACGCGACGATCACATTCCGGGGTTCTCCCTCGCAGTCGCGACACAGCACCGGACGCCGTTCCCACTCGATCCGAGCCCGGCGCGCCCGATCGCGCGGCGCTCGGAGGGGAACGGACAGGGGGCGCGGACCAGGTCCGCGCCCCCGCTCTGGTTCTGCGACCCCTGCGCCCGGCATCCCGGCGTCTGGGCATCCCGGCGTCTGGCGCCGGCGGTTCGCGAGTCCGGTCAGGAGCCGAACGCGCGCGAGCAGGTCTGCTGATCGGCGGACTGCCCCTGCAGCCCGTCGATCGTGTCGGCCGACGACGGCGCCGCGGGCGCTGATGATGCGGACGGAGCCGACGCGGACGGGGCCGGGGTCGACGGCGTGGACGGTGCCGCCGGGGCGGTGGGCGCCGCCGTCGCCGCCGCCTGCTCCGACCCGATGCCGGTGCTGTCCGCACCGAGCGAGAACGACTGGTCCGCCTCGATCTTGGCGAACAGCTGGTCTGCGAGAGCGGTCGTCGGCTGGACCTTGCCCGCGTAGACACCGGTCCCGCCGGTGGTGCCCGGGTACTGCACGAAGTTCACGTGCGACAGCGGCAGGTCCTGGAGCGCCCGACCCATCTGCACCATCGTCCCGACGTCGTTCAGGCTCTGGGACAACTGCATGTTCGAGGCGGCGGCCCGCGCGAGCTTGTAGAGCGTCGGGGGCGACGTCAGTGTGTCGTTCGACTGCACCGTCCGCAGCAGCGAGGACAGGAACACCTGCTGGCTCGAGATCCGCCCGAGGTCGGAGCCGTCACCGACACCGTGCCGGGTCCGCAGGAAGGCCAGGGCCTGGTCCCCCTGCAACGTGTTCGTCCCGGCGGGCAGGTCGAGCCCGGTGTAGCGGTCGTGGATCGGCTGGGCGACGCACACCGGAACGCCGCCGATGGCGTTCGACATCTCGATGACGCCCTTGAACGACACGGCGGCGGAGTACTGGATCGGCAGACCGGTCAGCCCCTGCACGGTCTGGACGACGCAGTTCAGCCCCCCGTCACCCCACGCGGAGTTGATCGGCTGCGCCGCCATCGCGGGCGTCGATCCGCTGCCGTCCGGCTTCTGGCACGCCGGGATCGGCGTGACGAGGTCGCGCGGGATGCTGACCGCGGTCGCGTTCGAGTGGTCGGCCGAGACGTGCAGCAGGATGGTGACGTCGTTGAGTGTGGCGTCCCGTTCGCCGTAGTCGGTCCCCTGGGCGGGGTCGTTGTCCGTGCCGACGACGAGCACGTTGAAGCCGCCCTGGTACGAGCTCAGCTCGGTGTCGTGTGCCTTCGCTGCTGGCTGCCCCTGGATCGCGACGCCGTCACCGAAGTCGTCGGTGACCTGCTTCGCGGCGATGGCGGCGACCGACGCGGTGCTCACGAGGGCCACGGCAGCGACACCTGACAGGACCTTCGTGACCGACCGCAGCGGGCGGCGTCGGCCGAGGCGTCCGTGGCGTGCGATGCCGGTCGCTCGGTTCAGCCGGTGGGACCGGTCCCGGACGTCGTTCATCGTGCTCCCTGTCGTGCGCGGACATCACCGGCGAACCAGACTGCAACACCGATCCTGGCGATCCCGTGCGAAGCCGTCGTCGTCGGGCGGTCGGGCGACGGGGCCCGTCACGCCGCCGAACGGAACCGCTCGGGGAGTGCGATGAGGTCGCGGGACAGGCCGACCAGCACCGCCGCACATTCGTCGACCTGGTCGCGTTCCGCCGCGGCGAGCGCCCGTTCGACCTGCCGCAGGCGCTCACGCCGCCCGACGACCGCGTCGATGCCGTTCGCTGCGGCGACGTCGTCCGTGAAGAACATGTCGAGCACGGCCCGCTGCGCGACCAGCCAGTCGGCACTGATGAGCGCCCCACGCCGTCGGAGGGTCCAGGACCCGAGCTCGACGAGTGCCCCGGACTCGGTCGCACAGTCGTCGAGCCACTCCGGACGGAAGCGTTCGACCGTCGCGGGTGCCGCCACAGGGGGTTCCCCGACCAGGCTGCGCGTGATCCGGAGCCGCTCGACCATCTGCCCCACCGTCCACTGGGCGACCACCACGCCGATGTACCGCTGCACGCTGACGAGCCGCAGTGCCTCGAGCGGGACGAGGGCTTCGCGCACCGGGGTCCGCGACACCTGCATGTCGTTCGCGATGTCGTCGAGCCGGAGCCGCTGCCCGCGCCGGTAGACCCCGCGCAGGACGTTCTCGAGCAGCTTGAGGAAGACCGCGTCCCGGAGCAGACTGCGGCGGATGGCAGACGGGTCCGGGACACCGCCGGCGGAGGCCGATGCGCGTTCCATCCAGTCATGGTCAGCCACGGCGACCGCCGGGTTCGCCGGTCGCCGTGGAGCCGTGGATGGAGTCGGACGAGGACGCCGTGTGGAGGAGCATCCCACGAGGGTTGCAGCGCGACGATCGCCGCGCTAAACACTCCGGATACGAAATACTACTTCTTCGACGACTCCGTCAGGACGGACAGCGGTTGCGTGATGTCCTCGAGGCCCTTCCGCGCCGAGTCGACCCCGAAGATCAGTGCGACGACACCGCCGACGATCATCACCCCTGACCCGAGCAGGTAGCCCCAGAACAGCGGGTCGCGCGACGACCCGTCACCGATGAACGCACCGTAGATCGTCGGCGCGATCGCACCGAAGATCTGGGCCAGGGCGAAGAAGTACGAGATCGCCTGCGACCGCAGCTCGAGCGGGAAGATCTCGCTGACGGTCAGGTAGGCACTCGACGCACCGGCCGACGCGAAGAAGAACGACACGCACCAGAACACGACCTGCACGGTGGCGCTGATCGCGTCCGCCCGGAACAGGAAGGCCGACGTCGCGAGCACCAGGCCCGACACCAGGTAGGTCAGGAAGATCATCTGCCGACGACCCCAGGTATCGAAGAACCGTCCGAGGATGATCGGGCCGAGCAGGTTGCCGATCGCGAACGGGAAGAAGTAGATCGACGTCTGCGAGGTCTTCAGCCCGAAGAAGTTCGTGAGGACGAGCGCGTAGGTGAAGAAGATCGCGTTGTAGAGGAACGCCTGCGTGATCATCATCGTCGCCCCGACGAGCGTGCGGGTCGGGTACTGCCGGAGCAGCACGCGCGCGATCGTGAGGAACCCGACCTTGTCGAGCGGCGTGACCGTGAGCGCCTTCGAGTCGTCGACGTCGGGCAGGCGCTGACCGGTCGACTTCTCGACCGAGTCCTCGATCTCCGAGACCGTCCGTTCGGCCTCCTCCTCGCGGCCGTGCGTCATCAACCACCGCGGACTCTCCGGGATGTGCCGACGCAGGAAGATGATCGCGATGCCGAGCACCGGGCCGAGGAAGAAGCCGATGCGCCAGCCGATGTTCTCGGCGAAGATCGACGTGTCGAGCAGGTAGATGTTCGCGAACGCACCGAGCGCCGCACCGCCCCAGTACGTGCCGTTGATGGCGATGTCGACGTGGCCGCGGTACTTCGACGGGATGAGCTCGTCGATCGCCGAGTTGATCGCCGCGTACTCGCCGCCGATGCCGAGCCCGGCGATGAACCGGAAGGCCGCGAGGAACCAGAAGTCCTGTGCGAGTCCCGCGATGCCGGAGCCGATCAGGTAGATCGCGAGCGTCAGGATGAAGAGCTTCCGCCGCCCGAGCCGGTCGGACATCCGGCCGAACACGAGCGCACCGATCACCTGTCCGAACAGGTAGATGGTGCCGAGGTACGTCACCTGCTGCGTGGAGAGGTGCAGGTCGGCCTGGAAGCCGGCGTTCGAGACGATCTGGATCTCGAGGCCGTCGAGGATCCAGGACACCCCCAACCCCACCACCACGCTCCAGTGGAACCGCGTCCACGGCAGCCGGTCCATCCTGGCGGGCACCAGGCTCTTGATCGCCCCGTTCGTCGTACTGCTCACGAGAGCGGACCGTACTCCGGAGATTCCAGGCTGGTTCCCAGTGGGAGTGCAGCTTTACGTCCTCACAGAATCAGGCAGGTGCGGTACTGCAGACGCGAGCCGTCACGTCCGACCAGCCCCGTGCCTCCCGTCGGTACGGTGGCGAGGTGCCGCTGCAGAACTCGACCGACCGCATCCTGACCACCCACACCGGGTCGCTGCCCCGGACGCCCGAGCTGACCGCGCTCCTGGTCGCCCGCGACCAGGGCGCCGCGTTCGACGAGCGGGCGCTCCGCGAGGAGACCGCCGCCGTCCTGGCCCGGACCGTCGACGCCCAGCTCGACGTCGGCCTGGACGTCGTCAACGACGGCGAGGTGCCGCGCGTCGGCTTCTCCACCTACATCCGCGAGCGCCTGTCCGGCTTCGGTGGGACGGGGCACCGCAAGCCGACGCTCGACTCGGTCAAGTTCCCGGAGTACGCGGCGTTCCAGGCCCGCCAGATCGACGAGGGCGCGACGTTCGCGCGGGTCTGGGACACCCCGGTCGCGCAGGGATTCCTGGAGTACGACCCGGAGCGCGCCGGCATCCGGGAGGACCTGGACGGCTTCGCCCGCGAACTCGACCGCAACGCCGCGGCCGGACGCACGCCAGCCGGCACCTTCCTGTCCGCGGCGACCCCCGGCATCGTCGCGACGACGCTCCTGCTCGACGAGCAGAACCCGCACTACCGGGACCACCGCGAGTACGTCTTCGCGCTCGCCGAGCAGCTCCGCGTCGAGTACGAAGAGATCGCCGCGCGCGGGCACGTCCTGCAGCTCGACGCGCCGGACCTGGCGATGGAGCGGGTGATCCACTTCGGCGACGCGTCGCTCGACGAGTTCCTGGCCGCCGTGGACCTGCACGTCGACGCACTCAACCACGCGCTCCGCAACATCCCGAAGGAGCAGACCCGACTGCACGTCTGCTACGGCAACTGGCAGGGGCCGCACCAGGACGACGTCCCCGTGGACGTGCTGCTCCCGCACCTGTACCGCGCCGAGGTCGGGGCGTTCAGCATCCCGTTCGGCAACCCGCGGCACGCGCACGAGTTCCCGGCGTTCCGTGACCTGCCGCTGCCCGAGGACGCGGTGCTCGTCCCCGGCGTGATCGACGTCACGACGAACTACCTCGAGCACCCGCAGCTCGTCGCGAACCGGATCGTCGAGGCCGCCGAGGCCGTCGGCGACCCGACGCGCGTCGTCGCCGGGACGGACTGCGGGCTCGCGACGTTCGCGAGCTACGAGTTCGTGGCGTCGGACGTGGCGTGGGCGAAGCTCCGCGCGCTCGTCGAGGGCGCCGAGATCGCGTCGCGCCGCCTGTTCGGCTGACGGCGGGCGGGACGGCGCACGTCCCACAGGTCGGGACGGGACGGCCGGGAGGATCGTGGCCGGGTCCGCCACGCGGCCACCGTCGACACTGTCGGTGCGCGGGCGTAGCGTCAGACACGTGACCCGACCCACCATGAGAACGGTCGGCGAGCTCCGCGCTGCTGGGCACGTCCAGAAGTCGGTCCGCGCCGAGATCCGCGACAACCTCCTCCAGGCCCTCCGCGAGGGCCGCGACCCGTGGCCCGGCCTGCACGGCTTCGCCACCACCGTCGTTCCGCAGCTCGAACGCGCCCTCATCGCCGGGCACGACGTCGTACTGCTCGGCGAACGCGGGCAGGGCAAGACCCGCCTGCTCCGCACCCTGCAGGGCCTGCTCGACGAGTGGACCCCGGTGATCGCCGGCTCCGAGCTCGGCGAGCACCCGTTCGAGCCGATCACCACCGCGAGCATCCGCCGCGCCGCCGACCTCGGGGACGCGATGCCGATCGAGTGGCGGCACCGCGACGAGCGCTACGTCGAGAAGCTCGCGACGCCGGACACGAGCGTCGCGGACCTGATCGGCGACGTCGACCCGATGAAGGTCGCCGAGGGACGCAGCCTCGGCGACCCCGAGACGATCCACTTCGGCCTGATCCCCCGGGGGCACCGCGGCATCGTCGCGATCAACGAGCTCCCGGACCTCGCCGAGCGCATCCAGGTCGCGATGCTCAACGTGATGGAGGAACGCGACGTCCAGATCCGCGGCTACGTGCTGCGCCTGCCGCTCGACGTGCTCGTCGTCGCCAGCGCCAACCCCGAGGACTACACGAACCGCGGCCGGATCATCACGCCGCTCAAGGACCGCTTCGGCGCCGAGATCCGCACGCACTACCCGATCGAGCTCGACGACGAGATCGCCGTCATCCGACAAGAGGCGCACCTGACCGCCGACGTGCCGGACGCCCTGATCGAGATCCTCGCGCGCTTCACCCGGGCGCTCCGACAGTCCAGCGCGGTCGACCAGCGCAGCGGCGTCAGCGCCCGCTTCGCGATCGCCGGCGCCGAGACGATCTCGGCCGCGGCCGTCCACCGCGCGGCACGCCAGGGCGAGGAGCACGCCGTGGCGCGGCCGATCGACCTCGAGACCGCGGTCGACGTGCTCGGCGGCAAGATCGAGTTCGAGAACGGAGAAGAGGACCGGGCGGACGAGGTCCTCGAGCACCTGCTCCGGACCGCGACCGCCGAGACCGTCCGGGCACGCTTCCGGGGCATCGACTTCGACGTCCTCATCGAGGCGCTCGACGGCGGGACGATGGTCACCACCGGCGAGCAGGTCAGCGCCCGGGCCTTCCTCGAGGGCCTGCCGTCGATCGGCGAGTCCGACCTGTACGACCAGGTGTGCGAGCGACTCGGCGCCACGGACGACGGCGAACGGGCCGGCGCGATCGAACTGGCGCTCGAGGGGCTCTTCCTCGCCCGCCGCATCAGCAAGGAGTCCGGGGGCGGCGAGGCCGTCTATGGCTAGGCAGAACCGCCGCCTGTCCCGCGACGCCCGCTACGGGAAGACTGCTTCCTACGCGAAGTACGGGGGCGGACCCGATCCGCTCGCGCCGCCGGTCGACCTGTCCGAGGCGCTCGACGCCATCGGTGAGGACGTCATGGGCGGCACCTCGCCCGAGCGTGCCATCCGCGAGTTCCTCCGGCGCGGCGGCGAGACGCAACGGGGCCTCGACGACCTGATGCGCCGGGTCGCCGAGCGTCGCCGGGAGCTGACCAGCCGGAACAACCTCGACGGGACCCTGCAGCAGGTGCAGCAGCTCCTCGACGAGGCCGTGCTGTCCGAGCGGGGCGAACTCGCCCGCAACGTCGACCTCGACGACGGCGACCGGGCCCTGGCCGAGATGCAGCTCGACAGCCTGCCGCCGTCGCCCGCTGCCGCCGTGCAGGAACTGAACGGCTACGACTGGACGAGCCCGCAGGCACGCCAGAAGTACGAGCAGATCAAGGACCTGCTCGGGCGCGAGGTGCTCGACCAGCGGTTCGCCGGGATGAAGCAGGCGCTCGAGGACGCGACCGACGAGGACCGCGCCGCGGTCTCCGAGATGATGCGCGACCTCAACCAGCTGCTCGAAGACCACCGCGCGGGGACGGACACCCCGGAGCAGTTCGACGCGTTCATGGCGCAGCACGGGCAGTACTTCCCGTCGAACCCGGCGAACGTCGAGGAGCTCCTCGACGACCTGGCCGCCCGGGCCGCCGCCGCGCAGCGCATGCGCAACTCGATGACCCAGGAGCAGCGGGACGAGCTCGACGCCCTCGCGCAGCAGGCGTTCGGCTCCCCCGACCTGATGAGCCAGCTCGGCCAGCTCGACGACACCCTCCGATCCCTCCGCCCCGGCGAGGACTGGGGCGGCGCCGAGCGGATGGACGGCGAGCAGGGCCTCGGGCTCGGCGACGGCACCGGCGTGTTCCAGGACATCGCCGACCTCGACGCCCTGGCTGACCAGCTCGCGCAGTCCGGGCCCGGTTCGGACCTCGCCGACCTCGACCTCGACGCCCTGCAGCGCCAGCTCGGCGAGCAGGCCGGCGTCGACGCGCGGACCCTGCAGCGGCTCGAGCAGGCCCTGCGGAACTCCGGTGCCGTGCAGCGCGGCGCGGACGGGCAGCTCCGGCTGACCCCGAAGGCCATGCGGCAGCTCGGCAAGAGCCTGCTCAAGGACGTCGCCGAGCGGATGTCCGGACGCCAGGGCGCGCGGGACCTCCGCCGCTCGGGGGCGTCCGGCGAGCCCTCGGGTGCGACGCGCCCCTGGGCCTTCGGCGACACGGAGCCGTGGGACCTCCCCCGGTCGATCACGAACGCCCTCGTGCGCACCGCCACCGATGGTCGCGACGGAGCCGGCGTGCGGCTGACGATCGACGACGTCGAGGTGCAGGAGACCGAGGCGCGGACGCAGGCGTGCGTGGCGCTCCTCGTCGACACGTCGTTCTCGATGGCGATGGAGGACCGCTGGGTCCCGATGAAGCGCACCGCCCTCGCGCTGCACACCCTCGTCAGCACCCGGTTCCGCGGGGACGACCTGCAGCTCATCGCGTTCGGCCGCGAAGCCGAGGTGATGGACATCGAGCAGCTCGTCGGGCTCGACGCCCAGTGGGACAAGGGCACGAACCTGCACCACGCACTGCTGCTGGCGAACCGGCACTTCCGGAAGCACCCGACGGCGCAGCCCGTGCTGCTCATCGTCACGGACGGCGAGCCGACGTCGCACCTCGAGCCGAACGGGCAGGTGTGGTTCGGCTACCCGCCCGACCCGGTGACGATCGCGCTCTCCGTCCGGGAACTCGAGAACGCCGGGCGCCTCGGCGCGCAGACGACGTTCTTCCGACTCGGCGACGACCCGGGGCTCGCGCGCTTCATCGACGCGATGGCCCGACGGGTGGTCGGGTCCGTGGTCGCGCCGGAGAACGACGACCTCGGGGTCGCGGTCGTCGGCTCGTACCTCGGGGCGCGACAGGGCGGCACGCCGCTGTTCGGCGGCTGGGGTCGCGACGAGTGGGGCGGCTGACCGGGACCCGCGGTCCGTCGCACCCCGGCTGACCGGGACCCGCGATCCGTCGCACCCCGGCTGACCAGGTCCGGTCAGAACAGCGGCCAGGGCACCGCCGACCCGTGCCCCGGCGGCGGCGGGAACATCCCCACGGCGCGGAGCGCGGCGCACCGGGCCCGGGTGTTGTCGATCTCGGCCGGCGTCAGGTGCTCGGCGAGCGCCGCCCCGAGGTCTCCGCGCAGTGCCTCGGACACCCGGTCGAGGCCCTCGAGCTCGTCGGGGTCGAGCGGTTCCCCGATCCACCCCCAGAGCACGGTGCGGAGCTTGTGCTCGACGTGGAAGGTCAGGCCGTGGTCGACGCCGTACCGGTGCCCGTCCGGCATCGCGAGCACGTGCCCGCCCTTGCGGTCGGCGTTGTTCACGACGACGTCGAACACCGCCATCCGCCGGAGGGCCGCGGTGTCCTCGTGCACGAGGGTCACGGGGCGGTCGCGCTCGTCGATCGCCTCGAGCACGGGGAGCCACGGCGACCCCTCGGCGTCGGCCTCTGCGGTCGGGACGAGGTCGACGGCGTCCTGCTCAGGGTCGACGTCCTGCCACCGCTGCACCATGCCGGGGCCGAACGGCCCGTCGTCCACGAGCCAGGTGGGCGGCACGACGTCCCAGCCGAACGCCTGGGACACGAGGTGCGCCGCGACCTCGCGCCCGGCGAGGGTGCCGTCCGGGAAGTCCCAGAGCGGGCGTTCGCCCTGCACGGGCTTGTAGACGACGGACTGCCCGTCGAGCTCGGCGAGGAACGTGGCGTTCGAGGCCTCGCGGATGCGCGCCCGGATCGCGAACGAGCCGTCGGCGGGGCGCGGACCGTCCGGAGTGGGCGAGCCGTCGCTCATGCGTCGCCGGGCCGGCGTCCGGCGGCGACGACCTCGCGCGTGCGCTCGACGAAGGCGCGTGCGCTGCCGACGGGGATCTTGACCTGGAAGACCTCGGCGGGCTCGGGGATCTCGACGACTGCGTCGACCTCGTCGCCGTCCTCGTCCGTCTCGGTGACGATCTCGAGCTCCTCGTCGATCGGGTACGCCTCGATCACCACCTGCGCCGTCGCGGGGTCGAAGCCCAGGCTGAGCGCACCGGCGCGGAACTCGGGCTCGACGGGTTGGTCGAGCGGAGCCGCGTCGCGGAGTTCGGTCGGCGCGGACGCGGGGACGCTGAAGCGGTTGTCGTCGACGGTCGCGACCTCGTCCAGGAGTTCGGAGACCTTCTCGGCGAGGACCGCGGACTGCTCCTTCTCGAGCGCGACGCTGGTGACCCGGCGGCCGTCGCGTGCCTGCAGGTAGAAGGCGCGCTCGCCCGGGCGGCCGACCGTCCCGACGACGAGACGTTCCGGCCAGTCGAAGCCGTGCACGATGGTGGGCATGCCCCGATTGTAGGAGGGCCCGCCGACGCCCGTTCAGGCTCCGGCGGTCCCCGGACGGTCGTGCCCAGCTCCCCCGCCGACGGCCGCGTCACCGGAGGGCGCGGGGGCCGCGGCGAGCCACGACAGGTCCCCCGAGTCGGTGTTCGTCGCGACGACCTCGGGACGGTGCTCGCCGTAGCGCACGACGGACACCGACGCCGGTCCGACCGCGATGCGCTGGAACAGGTCGAGGTGCATGCCGAGGGCGTCGGCGAGGACGGACTTCACGATGTCACCATGGCTCACCGCGACCCAGACGGCGGTCGGGCCGTGCGCCGCCTCGACCTCGGCGTCGATGCGCCGGATCGCCGCGACCGCACGGGACTGCATGGTCTGCATGGACTCCCCGCCGGGGAACACGACCGCGCTCGGGTTCGCCTGCACGGTGCGCCACAGCGGTTCCTTCGCCAGGTCGGCGAGCTTCCGCCCCTGCCACTGCCCGTAGTCCGCCTCGGTGATGGCACGCTCGACCCGGACGTCCGGGCTGCCCTGCTGCTGGGCGAGGACCGCGCGCGCCGTCTGCCGGCATCGTTCGAGCGGGCTCGTGACGAGGGCGGCGAGCGGTATGGGCGCGATGCGGGCGGCGGCACGGTCGGCCTGCTCGCGGCCGACGCGGTCGAGCGCCACCCCGGCGGTCCGGCCGGCGAGCACGCCGGTCGCGTTCGCCGTGGTGCGCCCGTGCCGGAGGAGGAGGACGGTCGCCATGCGCTCGATCCTAGGCCGCGACCGACGCCGCCCCCGCGACCGACCGGCCCGCGACCCGCCCGTCCACCACGGTCACCAGCGCGTCGAGCGCTCCACGGTGCACCAGGTCGTGCGTGACGAGCAGCGTCGCCGTCCCCCGCTCGTGCGTCAGCCGTGCGATGAGGTCCATCACGGCCCCGCCCCGCTCCTGGTCGAGCGCGCTGGTCGGTTCGTCGACGAGCAGGACCGCGGGGTCGTGCACGAGCGCCCGGGCGATCGCGACGCGCTGCCGCTGCCCGCCGGACAACTGCGCGGGCCGCTTGTCCGCGTGCCCGGCGAGCCCCACGGCGTCGAGCAGCCCGTCCGCGCGTTCCCTGGTGACCCGTCGGCCGCGCGCACCGCCGAGGTGCCCCATCACGAGCAGCTGCTCCCGGGCCGTCAGCGCCGGCAGCAGGTTCGACTGCTGGAACACGATCCCGATGCGCTCCCGGCGGAAGGCGGTGGCCGCGTCCCGCGAGAGCGCCGCGACGTCGACCGCGTCCGCTCCGCTCCCGACGAGCACCCGCCCGGCGTCCGGCCGGATCAGGGTCGCCGCGACCGCGAGCAGCGAGGACTTCCCGGAGCCGGACGGCCCGGTGACGCCGGTCACCGTCCCGGCCGGTGCGGTCAGGGTCACGTGGTCGACCGCGGTGACACGGCGGTCGCCGTCGGGGAAGGTCAGGGTGACGTCGTCGAGGGTGATCATCGGTTGCTCCCGAGTGCGGTGAGGGGGTCGGCTGCGGTGACGGTACGGAGGGCGACCGCGGCGCCCGCGAGCCCGAGCAGGGCCATCGCGACGCCGGGCACCAGGGTGGTGAGCGGACTGAGGAGGAACGGCAGCGTGCCGCCGGCGACCGCCCCGAGCACCGCGACGAGGGCGGTGCCCGTGCCGATCCCGAGGACGAGCACGACGAGCGCCTGCCCGAGGGCGTCCCGGACGAGCGACGCCGTGCTCGCACCGAGGGCCTTGAGCACCGCGACGTCGCCGGCGCGCTGCATCGTCCACACGGTGAAGAACGCGCCGACGACCAGGGCCGAGACCCCGAACAGCATCGCGATCATGAGCGCGAGCGAGCCGACCTCGGACCGGAACGTCTCGAGTGCCGTCAGCGACCCGAACGGCGTCGCGGCCGAGGTGTGCGTGGCCGTGGCGACGGCGTCCCAGTCCGGCGACCCGCTGACGGCCAGGAGCGTCGGTGCCCCGCTGCCCCCGAGCCGGCGGTCGGCCGCGGCCCACGCGTCGGGCGTCATCGCGACGACCGGGGTGTGGCTGTACCAGGCGTCCCCGCCGACCGACGCGACGCGGTACGTCGTGCCGGTGACGCTGATGCTGTCGCCTACCCGCACGTCGAGCTGCTCGGCAGCGGCGGCCGACAGGCCGACCGCGTCGTCCCGGTCCGGCGCGAGCGCCGCGACGACGCCGTCGCCGCCGTGCGGTAGCCCGAACAGCGCCACCCCGACCGCAGCGGCGGAGGACCCGCCGGCCGGGCCGCCGCTCCCGGCGGCAGCCCGCCCCTGCACGATGCCCACCGGGACCACCCGGTCGACGCCGGCCGACGTCTGCCAACCGATCCGTGCCTCCCGTCCGATCTCGGACTCGCCGAAGGACGGCTGCCCGTCGGACGGTTGCTGCAGCACGAGTCGGTCGCCGGGCAGGCCGAGCACGGCAGAGACGTTCTGCGACGCCAACCCGCCGGTCAGTCCGGCGAGGAACCCCACGAGCAGGGTGATGAGGGCCACGACGGAGCCGATGAGCACGAAGCGTCCGCGGGCGAACCGGAGATCGCGCCAGGCGACGAACACGGTCGTTCCTTCCCGGTCGTGGACCCTCCACGACCTCCGTCCCAGCGTCGCGTCCGTGCTCCCGACAGTCATCGCCGGGTCGGTCGGTCCCGGGATCGAACTTCCGGTTGATCCGCCGCGACCCGGCCGTCCGTACGCTGTCCGTGACATGGCCCACAGCACGCTCACCCCGGTCTTCGTCGGTCTCCGCACCGGCCTGCACGTGCTGTCCGCCGCGCTCCTGGCGCTCGTCGTCGTCCGGATCGTCGTCGTCGGCGGCCCGACCGCGCCGCTCGCGGGCGTGCTCGCCGGAGCGTTCGCGGTCGTCTACCTGCTCGGGGCGGTCGTCGCCCGCACGGCCGGACCCCGCCGCGTCCTCGCCGGCGCCCTCTGGGTCGTCGGACTGAGCGTCGTCTGGGTCGGGCTGCTCGTCCTGGTCCCCGAGGCCGCGTACCTGGTCTTCCCGCTCTTCTTCCTGTACCTGCACGTCCTGCCCCGCGTCGTCGGCCCCGCAGCCGTGGTCGCCGCGACGCTCGTCGCGGTCGTGGCGCTCGGCCTGCACGGCGGCTTCACGGTCGGCGGGGTGGTCGGTCCGCTCGTCGGCGCGGGCGTCGCGCTCCTCATCGGCCTCGGCTACCGGGCGCTCGCCCGCGAGGCCGCCGAGCGCGAGGCCCTCGTCGCCGAACTCCTCGCCACCCGGGACCGGCTCGCCGCGACCGAGCGGGAGCAGGGGGTGCTCGCCGAGCGCGCACGGCTCGCGCGGGAGATCCACGACACCGTCGCGCAGGGCCTGTCGAGCATCCAGATGCTGCTGCACGCAGCCGAGCGCGCGGACGGCGACCGTCCGGGGACCGAGCACATCCGGCTCGCGCGCGAGACCGCCGCGGACGGACTCGCCGACACCCGTCGCTTCATCCGGGAGCTCGCGCCCCCGACGCTCGACCAGGGGCTCGGCGCCGCGCTCCGCCGGCTCGCCGAGCAGCAGTGGACGCGCGACGGGCTCACGGTCGGCGTCACCGTCCCGGACGTCGCCCTGCCGATGGACGTCGAGACCGCGCTGCTCCGCCTGGCGCAGGGCGCGGTCGCGAACGCGGTGCAGCACGCGCGGGCGGCGCACGTCGACGTCGTGGTCGCCGTGGACGGCCGGGAGGCACGACTGACGGTCGTCGACGACGGCGTCGGGTTCGACCCGGTCACCACCGGCGACCGGGCGGCGGCGACGGACTCCTTCGGCCTCCGCGCGATGGCCGAGCGCGTCGAGCAGTTCGGCGGCCGACTGACGGTCGAGAGTGCCCCCGGCCGCGGCACCACGATCACCGCCGTCCTGGAGGTCCCGTGATCCGCATCGTCATCGCCGACGACCACCCCGTCGTCCGCGCGGGACTCCGAGCGCTGCTCGACGCCGAGGACGACATCGTGGTCGTCGGCGAGGCCGCCACCCCCGACGCCGCGACCGCGATGGCCGAGCAGACGGCGCCCGAACTCGTGCTGATGGACCTGCAGTTCGGGCAGGAGACCACGGGCGCCGACGCCACCCGCCGGATCCGGTCGCTCGACGCGCCGCCGTACGTGCTCGTGCTGACGAACTACGACTCCGACGGCGACATCCTCGGCGCGGTCGAGGCCGGCGCGAGCGGGTACCTGCTCAAGGACGCCCCGCCCGAGGAGCTCGTGGCGGCCGTCCGCGCGGCGGCCTCGGGGCAGAGCGCCCTCGCACCCGCGATCGCCGGACGGTTGATGGCCCGGATGCGGGCCCCGCGGGTGAGCCTGTCGGCGCGGGAGATCGAGGTGCTGCGACTCGTCGCCGACGGGGCGTCGAACGGCGAGGTCGCCCGGCGGTTGCACATCAGCGAGGCGACCGTGAAGTCGCACCTGGTGCACGTCTTCTCGAAGCTCGGGGTCGCCTCGCGCACCGCGGCGGTGTCCGAGGCCCGGGCGCTCGGCGTGCTGCGGTGAGCGCCGCGTGCGGCTCGCGGACAGTGGTCGGCGCGCCCAGGACCATGCACCAGGATGGTCCGGTGCTCGTCTCCATCGTCTACATGAGCCGGTCCGTCACGCCCTTCGACGACGACGCGCTCGCCGAGCTGCTCCGGGAGTCGCGGCTCCGCAACGAGGCGCTCGGCGTCTCCGGGCTGCTCGTGGCGAAGGGCGGCCGGTTCATGCAGGTCCTCGAGGGCCCCGCGTGGAGCGTCGAGGACCGCTTCGCGGCGATCGAGCGCGACCCGCGGCACCACGACGTTAAGTCCCTGTCCCGCGAGACGATCGACGCCCGTCGCTTCGACGGCTGGTCGATGGCGTTCGGCAACCCGAGCGACGTCGAGGTCCGCGACGAGCCGGGGTTCAACACCTTCCTCACCGAACGCAGCGGGCTGCCGACCGGTCTGGCCGGCACGCCGGCCGACTGGCTGCTCCGCTGGTTCCGCGGGCGGGACCTGCAGGACGTCCCGGAGGAGCGCATCACCCTGGCACGGCACGCCGCGTAGCCGAGGGGCGCACCACCGCGACGACACCCGGACGGGAGGCGCGGTGCGGCTCCGCCACGCGCCTGGCGTCCGGGAGACTGGCACCGTGGAACGACGCGAGCAGATCCTGGTGGCGGCGGCCGAGGAGTTCGACCGCGTCGGCTTCGCCGCCACGGCGGTCGCCGCCGTCGCGCGCGGCGCGGGTGTCCCGCAGGGCACGCTCCACTTCCACTTCCCGACGAAGCTCGCGCTCGCCCTCGCCGTGATCGACGAACAGAACGCCAGGACGTTCGCCGTCGTCGAGCACACCGACGCCTCGCCGACCGCGGCGCTCGTGCGGGCCTCGAAGGCGATCGCCGACCTGCTCCGCACCGACCCGATCGTCCGGGCCGGCATCCGGCTGTCGCTCGAGCGCGGCGAGTTCGCGGGTGCGACGTCGTCCTTCTACGAGCAGTGGATCGGCGGGATCGTCGACGTGTTCCGCCTGGCGCTCGCGAGCGGGGAGCTGCGGACCGACCTGAGCGCCGAAGAGCTCGGCGGCACGGTCGTCCCGTACTTCACGGGGGTGCAGCTCGTCGCGGAGGTCCGGAGCGGCCGCGCGGACCTCGACCCCGCCGTCGCGGTCATGTGGCGCGTGGTGGTGCAGGCCACCGCGGCGCCCGCGCACCGGGCACGGCTGCTCGCGGTCGTCGACGAGACCTTCGTCAGCGGTCGGTGAGCTCGCGGTCGCGGAACCACTTGAGCAGCCACGCCGCGCTCGTCCGGTCGAACTCGGGCGCGAAGTCCATCGTCCCGGACAGGAAGGGGCTGAAGCCCTCCTCGTCGCGGACGTCCCGCTCGTCGAGCGACCGGTAGGCCATCGACCAGCCGTCGAACCGTCGGCGCTCGATGTCCTCACGGATGAGCGACTTCACCTCGTCGTGCCGGCGGTCGCGGGAGATCGCCGCGAAGCGGTCGTCGACGCTCCACGCCGGCCCCTCGAGCAGCTGCATGAAGCGGCCGCCCTTCGCCACGAGCAGCCCGGAGACGCCGAGCGCCTCGTTGCGGAGCCGCGACTCCCGGAGCA
>NZ_CP054593.1:900016-981780 GCF_013347165.1 Curtobacterium sp. Csp2 | reverse complement strand
TCGACGCTCCACGCGGCCCTCGAGACTGCATGAACGGCCGCCCTTCGCACAGCAGCCGGAGACCCGAGCGCCTCGTTGCGCAGGCGGGCCTCCCGGAGCATGGCGACGAGCTGGTCGTCGGTGAGGTCGTCGACGGCGACGGACATGTACACGAGCGAGGTGAGGGTGGTCATCGGCGCCAGTCTGTGTCGTGCTCCTGCGGTCGGTCAACGCGGTCGTCCGCACACCGCATCGGAGTGCGGTGTGCGGACGGACACGCCGCTCACGTCCGGCCGCGCCGTCGTTCTACATGTTGTAGAGTTCTCGGGTCGTCCGGCACGGTGCCGGACGCTCCGCCCGACAGGACCCGCGCCCCGATGCCCAGCACCGCTCCGCCGCCCTCCCGTGGCTGGTTCGCCCAGCTCCTCCTCCGCCTGCACTTCCTGGCGGGCCTGTTCGTGGGCCCGTTCGTCCTGGTCGCCGCGCTGTCCGGGGCGGTCTACGCCGTCGCCCCGTCGATCGAGCAGGTCGTGTACCGGCACGAGCTCACCGCGCCGTCCACCGCCACGGCACGCCCCCTCGCCGACCAGGTCGCCGCCGCGCAGCGGTACGTCGCCGCCCACCACCCCGACGACACCGTCGTCGAGGTCCGTCCCGCGCCGGCGCCCGGCGACACCACTCGCGTGATGTTCACCGAGGCGGGACTGCTCGAGTCGCAGACCCGCGCCGTGTTCGTCGACCCGGGCGACGCGTCCGTCCGCGGCGACCTGCCCGTGTACGGCACCTCCGGCTCCCTGCCGTTCCGGACGTGGATCAGCACGGTGCACCGCAGCCTGTTCCTCGGCGACGTCGGTCGGCTGTACAGCGAGACCGCCGCGTCGTGGCTCGGGATCGTGTCGCTCGCCGGCATCGGGCTCTGGGCGTTCCGGCTCCGCACGGCCCGACGGAAGCGCGAGCTCGTCGTCCCGGACACCCGCCTGCGTGGGTACCGCCGCACCTTCTCGTGGCACGCGGCGACCGGCGCGTGGGTGCTCCTCGGCGCGCTCTTCCTGTCGGCGACGGGCATCACGTGGTCGCACTTCGCGGGCGACAACGTGACCGCGCTCCGTTCGGCGCTCAGTTGGCAGGCGCCGACCGTGGACACCGCGCTGGGCGGCGCGGCGGCGATGGGCATGACGGCTGGCGAGCACGCCGGGCACCACGGGTCCGCCGCGGCACCGGTGGGCTCCCCCGCGACCGTCACACCCGAGCAGTTCGACGAGGTCCTGGCCGTCGCCCGGTCGGCCGACGTGCACGCCGCCGAGGTCCGCATCCGGCCCGCGGCGACGACCGACCAGGCGTGGACCGTCGAGGAGATCAAGCTCAGCTGGCCGGTCGCGATGAACGCCGTCGCGGTCGACCCGACGACGATGACCGCGGTGTCGCAGGTCACCTGGGGCGACTACCCGCTCATGGCGAAGGCCGCGAAGCTCGGCATCAACACCCACATGGGCGCGCTGTTCGGGCTGCCGAACCAGCTCGTGCTGCTCGCGGCGGCGCTCGGCATCGCCGCGATGGTCGTCCTCGGGTACGTGATGTGGTGGCAGCGACGGACGCCCGGCACGCGCGTCGGCCGCGCGCCCGCCGACGGCGCGCTCGCACGCGCACCGTGGTGGGGTGCGATCGCCGTCGTCGCCGTCGCGATCGGGCTCGCGCTGCTGCTGCCCGTCGTCGGGGTCACCCTGCTCGGGTTCCTGCTGGTCGACGCGCTGGTCACCGCGTTCCGGTCACGTCCCGGGGCGACCCGGTGACGGACGGGAGGCTCGCGGCGACCCCGCCACGAGCCTCCCGTCCGTCAGGTGGTGCCGATCAGGCGGCCGACTGCTCCGTGATCGCGTCGCGGAGCGCCTTCGCGGCCGCGGCCACGTCGTCGGCGCTGTAGATCGCGCTGCCGGCGACCGCGATGCGGGCGCCGGACGCCTGGACGGCAGCGATGGTGTCGGTCGTGATGCCACCGGCGACCGAGAACGGCACACCGGACGCCTCGCCGTCGTGCAGGAGCGTCTCGAACGTGAAGCCCTCCTCGGCCTGCTCGTCGAGGCCGGCGTGCATCTCGACGAAGGTGGCGCCGAGCGCGACGACCTCCTTCGCGCGGGCGGCCTTGTCCTCGACGCCGATCAGGTCGACGACGACGCCCTTGCCGTGCGCCTCGGCTGCCTTGACGGCGCCGGCGATGGTGCTGTCGCCCGCGACGCCGAGCACGGTGACGAGGTCGGCGCCGGCGTCGAACGCGATGCCCGCCTCGAGCTCACCGGCGTCCATCGTCTTGAGGTCCGCGAACACGGTCTTGTCGGGGTGCGCCTGCTTGACCGCGGTGATCGCCGACAGGCCCGCGCTCTTGATCAGGGGCGTGCCGAGCTCGATGACGTCGACGTACGGCGCGGCCTTGCCGGCGAGGTCGAGTGCGTCCTCGGTGGTCAGGGTGTCCATGGCGAACTGGAGCTGCATGGTGGTGTCCTTCCGGTGGTGGTTCGTAGGGGGTCTCGGTGCCGGTCGCGCGCGGCGTCACTCGAGGTTCGCGTGGCGGGGCCACAGCTCGTCGGCGGAGCGGCCGCTGCGCTGCCAGAGCGCGTGGAACAGGGCGTCCCCGAGGAGGGCGACACCCTGCTCGAAGAGGCTCCCGGCGTACTGTGCCGACGCGGTGCCGGAGCGGTCGGTCTTCGTCGCGGCGGGGAGCACGAGCGTGGCGTCGGCGACCGCGGCGAGCGGCGAGTCGTCGGTCGTGCTCACCGCGAGCACCCGGGCCCCGACGTCGGCCGCGGTCCGTGCGGCCTGCACGATGCCGCCGGTCGTGCCGGAGCCGCTCGCGACGAGGAGCACGTCGCCGCGTCCGATCGCCGGGGTCGTGACCGCGCCGACGACGTGCACGCGCAGTCCGAGGTGCATGAGTCGCATCGCGGTCATCCGGAGCGCGAGCCCCGAGCGGCCGGCACCGTGCACGAAGACGCGGTCGGCGTCGGTGAACAGGGTCAGCGCGCGCTGGAACGGGGCCTGGTCGGCGGCGCGGACGGCGTCGACGAGGGCGTGGAGCTCGTCGGCGACGAGTCCGAGGGCGTCGGCGGTGCTGCTGCCGTCGGCGGTGCTGCCGCCGTCGGGCGTGCTGCTGTTGTGCATGACGACGATGCTGCTCCGGCGTCGGTGGGAGCGCCGCTGCCCGGCCGGGCGGTCATCCCATCCGATCGGGTGGGCGTGCAGCGACCGGCAGGGTGGGGCGGGTAGGTTCGGTCGCCGTGACGGACACCCCTGCAAGTCGATCAGTCGCGTCGGAGCACGCCCGCACGGTCGCCGAGCAGGCCGACCGGCACGCCCTGACGCTCGAATCCGTCCTCGCGGTGCTCCGCTCCCCCCGGTTGTCCGACACCGCGGCCCGCGCCGAGGCCGTCGAGATCGCCTCGGCCGCGCTCGTCGACCTCCGGACCGTGACGGACCGGCAGCGCAGCACGTTGCTCGAGCCCGTCACGGGGGCGTTTTCCCGACTGCGGGCCGACCTGCGCCCGCTCGTCCGGTTCGGCGACCTGGACGTGCAGTTCGTCGAACCGCCCGCCACCGGTCGCGCGCTCCCCGGAGCCGTCGCGCACGGTGCCCGCGCGATCGTCCGGACGGCGGTGCTCGCGCTCGTCGACGACGGCGTCGCGCGGCGGGTGCGGATCCAGTGGGACTGCGACGGCCGGAACCTGCTCGTGCAGCTCCGCGACGACGGCGCCGGCACGCTCGACGTGCACGACGACGCCGTCCGACCGATCGCCGAGCGGGTCGTCGCCCTCGACGGAACCCTGCAGGTCGACTCGACGCCCGGATGGGGCTCGACGCTCGACATCTCGCTCCCCCTCGACCCGGCGCCGGGCACGGTCGACCTGCCCACGGACACCGACCTGACCGCGCGGGAGCGCGACGTGCTCCGGCTCGTCGTCACCGGCGTGGGCAACCGCGAGATCGCCGACGGGCTCGGCATCAGCCCGAACACGGTGAAGTACCACGTGGCGAACCTGCTCCGGAAGCACGGCGCCAGGACCCGCGCGGAGCTCGCCGCCCTCGGCGCGCGGCCCTGATCCGCGATCGCTCGCGCTCAGCGACACTTCACGGGAGCGCGAGCGCGTGAGGTGTCGCTCAGCGCGTGAGGTCCGCGGCGCCGCTGGGCGCCAGCACCTGGAACATGACGTGGTCGCGCCACTCGCCCGCGATGCGGATGTACTGCGGCGCGAGCCCGTACCGGGTGAACCCGTTCCGCTCGAGCGCCCGCTGCGACGCGGTGTTCTCCGGCAGGGTCTCGGCCTGCACCCGGTGCAGCCCGAGCGCACCGAACGCGTGCACCACCGCGAGCCCGACCGCCCGCGTCGCGTGCCCCTGCCGGACCCGGTCCGCACGCACCCAGTACCCGAGCGCGCACGACTGCAGGGCACCACGGGTCACGCCGCTCAGGGTGATCCGGCCGAGCAGCTCGTCGTCGTCCCCCACGATCACGAAGGGCACCGACCCGCCGGTCCGCGCCGCCGCGAGCAGCCCGCCGATCGTCGCGCGCTGACCGGCCTCGGTGAAGTAGCTCTCCGGCCGCGTCGGCTCGAACGGCCGCAGGTGGTCGGCGCTCGCGCTCACGATCGCGGCGAGCTCGGCGGCGTCGGCCAGCTCGACCGGTCGGAGGCGGGTCCCGGTGCTCATGTGCGGAGGGTGTGGGATTCGAACCCACGAGACATCACTGCCCACCTGTTTTCAAGACAGGCTCCATCGGCCGCTCGGACAACCCTCCAGCGACGCGACCACGTGGCGAGACGTGATCGCGTCCCGAGGAGTCTAGCGGCCCCGCCGACCGTCAGCGCGGGAGCGTGTCGAGCGCCGCGGCCAGACCGTCGTCGGTGACCCCGCCGGTCAGCTCGTTGCCCGCGTCGACGACGTCGGACGGCGCCTGCCCCATGACGACCCCGCGCCCGGAGGTCGACGCCCACCGGAGCATGTCGATGTCGTTGCGACCGTCGCCTGCCGCCATGACCCGGGAGCGCGGGATGTCGAGCCACTCGCGCACACGCTCCATCGCGGTGGCCTTCGTCACGCCTTCTGGTGCGATGTCGAGCCACGACGTCCAGCCGACCGAGTACGACACCTTGTGCAGGCCCATGCGCTCGACGACCTGCAGGAAGTCCTCGGTGTCGTGCCCGGGTGAGATGACGACGACACGGGTGGCCTCGACGCCGAGCAGTTGCTCGAACGGCACGTGCTCACCGGCGACGGTCATGGTGTCGTCGGGGAAGTTGCCGGACAGCAGGAAGTGGCCGGTCTCGTCCTCCACGCCGAACGCCGCGTTCTCGAGTGCGCCGTGGATGGTCTGCAACACCTCGGACGGGTCGAAGCGCTCGACGTGCACGCGATCGTAACCGCCGTCCTCGCGGCGCCCCAGGATCAGCGCCCCGTTCGCGCAGACGAGGTACTTCGGTCGGATGCCGAGCGTCTCGAGCAGCGGCACCGTCATGCCCTCGCTGCGACCGGTGGACAGCATGACCTCGTGCCCGGCGGCCTCGGCATCGCGCACGGCGGCCACGACGGCGTCGGTGATGACCCCGTCCTCGCGCATCGTCGTGCCGTCGACGTCGAGCGCCACGAGCCACCGCTTCGTCCGAGCCGGAGCACCAGCAGCGCCGGCCGCACCGGCGCCGACTCCAGCAGCGCCGGCGCCGCCGCCCTGCGCCGACGCGTCCACGAACCGCCCCGCGGTACTCATCGGGGTGCGATCACCTCGACGCCGCCCAGGTACGGCCGGAGCACCTCGGGCACGACGACCGAACCGTCCTCTTGTTGGTGCGTCTCGAGGATCGCGACGATCCACCGGGTGGTGGCGAGGGTGCCGTTGAGCGTCGCGACCGGGGCGGTCTTGCCGCTCTCGGTGCGGTACCGGGTGTCCAGGCGACGGGCCTGGAACGTGGTGCAGTTCGAGGTCGAGGTCAGCTCGCGGAAGGTGCCCTGCGTCGGGACCCACGCCTCGATGTCGTACTTCCGCGCAGCACTCGTGCCGAGGTCGCCGCCGGCGACGTCGATGACGCGGTAGTGCAGTCCGAGGTCCTGCATCATCGACTCCTGCATCGCGACCAGGCGCTGGTGCTCCGCCTCGGCGTGCTCGGGCAGGACGTACGAGAACATCTCGAGCTTGTTGAACTGGTGCACGCGGAGGATGCCGCGGTTGTCCTTGCCCGCCGACCCGGCCTCGCGCCGGTAGCAGGTCGACCAGCCGGCGTACCGGATGCCCTCGCCCGACTCCGGGAACGACAGGATCTCGTCGGCGTGGAACCCGGCGAGGGCGACCTCGCTCGTGCCGGTCAGGTACAGGTCGTCGGCCTCGAGCCGGTAGACCTCGGCCGCGTGCTCGCCGAGGAACCCGGTGCCGGCCATGGTCTCGGGGCGCACGAGCGTCGGGGTGATGAGCGGCTCGAACCCGTGCTGGACCGCGCGGTCGAGCCCGAGGTTCATGAGCGCGATCTCGAGCCGGGCGCCGAGGCCGCGGAGGAAGTAGAAACGCGAGCCCGAGACCTTGACGCCGCGCGGGATGTCGATGATGCCGAGGTGCTCGCCGAGGTCGGCGTGGTCCTTCGGCTCGAACGAGAACGTCGGCTTCGTGCCGACCGTGCGGAGCGTGACGAAGTCGTCCTCGCCGCCCTTGGGCACGTCCGGCAGGACGACGTTCGGGATCGAACGGACGACGCGGTCGAACGATTCCTCGGCCGCGGTGACCTCGGCCTGCGCCTCCTTGACCTTCGCGGCGAGCGCCTGCGCCTGATGCACGAGGGCGGCCTTCTCGTCCTTCGGGGCCTTCGCGACGGTCTTGCCGAAGGCGTTCTGCTCGGCGCGGAGCGCCTCGAACGCCGTGATCGCCGCGCGGCGCGCCGCGTCCGCCGCCACCGCGTCGTCGACGACGGACACGGAGGCGCCGCGCGCCTCCTGCGAAGCCTTGATGACGTCCGGGTGGTCGCGCAGCAGCTGGAGATCGATCACCGGTTCATCCTAGGGGGACCCGGTGACGGACCGGAGGCCCGTGGCGGCGCTGCCACGGGCCTCCAGTCCGTCATCCGGTCGCGTCCGTCGACGGGTCGTCCCGCAGGGCGGCGACCATCCCGCGGAGCAGGCGGAAGGCCGCTGCGCGGCCCGCCTCGTCGAGGTCCCGGGTCATCCGGAGCTCGACCTCGCGGACGGCGGCGCTCGCGCGCTCGCGCTGCCGTCGGCCCGCCGCCGTGAGGCGCGTCGGCAACACCTTGCCCGCGGTCGGCGTCGCGGCCCGCTCGACGACGCCGTCCCGCTCGAGCTGCTGCAGGAGCGTGTTCATCGACTGGCGGGTGACGAAGGTGCCGCGCGCGAGCTCGGAGTTCGACATCCCGGGGCGCTGCGCGAGCAGTTCGAGGCACGAGTAGTGCGTGATCGTCATGCCGAAGGGACGGAGGGCGTCCTCCATGGCGGCGCGGAGGGCGCTCGCGGCCTCCTTGAGGACGTACCCGACGGAGGAGTCGAGGTCGATGCGCTCGTCGTGTCCACTGTCTTGACGCATGTCAGGAGTCTGACATAGTGTCTGCGTGTCAGACAACTGACACATGACGAAGGAGCACACCATGACCGCCACCGGGATCGACTTCACCTCGCTGCAGGTCCGCGACCTCGACGCCGCACAGGCGTTCTACGAGCGGTACCTCGGGCTCGTCCGCTCCCCCGCCGGCCCGCCGCACGCCGTCGTGTTCCAGACCGAGCCGATCGCGTTCGCGCTGCGTGACGTGGTCCCCGGCACCGACCTGGACGCCGCCCGCCAGCCGGGCCTCGGGGTGGCGCTGTGGTTCCACGCGACCGACGTCCAGGCGACCCACGACGCGCTCGTCGCCGACGGGCACACGATCATCACCGCACCGTTCGACGGCCCCTTCGGTCGGACCTTCACGTTCGCCGACCCCGACGGCTACCACGTGACGCTCCACGACGGACGCTGACGCCCGTCCGCTCGCAGGGCGCGGTCGGTAACGTCGTGGGCATGTCGACCCCATCGGAGACCGCGCCCGCGGACCAGGACGCCCTCCCGACCGAACAGAAGACGGCCGCCGTCGTCTACAACCCGGTCAAGGTGCACCTGGAGACCCTGAAGAGCACCGTCGCGAAGCACCAGCAGGAAGCGGGCTGGGCCGAGACCCTGTGGTTCGAGACCACCGAGGAGGACCCGGGCGGCGGCATGACGAAGGCCGCGCTCGAGGCCGGGGCCGACGTCGTCGCCGCGGCCGGTGGGGACGGCACCGTTCGCGCCGTCGCCGAGGTCGTGCACGGCTCCGGCGCGGCACTCGCCCTGCTGCCGAGCGGGACGGGCAACCTGCTCGCCCGCAACATCCCCTCGCCGATCGACGACCTGGGCGCGAGCGTCCGGACGATCTTCCGCGGCGAGGACCGCCCGATCGACATCGGCGAGGTCCAGGTCGAACGCCCCGACGGCAGCCGCGAGGAGTTCGGGTTCGTCGTGATGGCCGGCCTCGGCCTGGACGCCCGCATGCTCGTGAACACCAAGCCCGAGCTCAAGAAGAAGGTCGGCTGGCTCGCCTACGTCGACTCGTTGTTCCGCTCGGTGCGCGACGCCGACGCGTTCGAGTTCCGGTACCGGCTGGACGGCGAGAGCAACCAGTCGGTGCGCGCGCACTCCCTGATCGTCGGCAACTGCGGCATGCTGCAGGCCGGCGCGACGCTGCTGCCGGACGCCGAGATCGACGACGGCGTCTTCGACATCGTGGTCATGCGTCCCCGCGGCTTCTTCGGCTGGGTGCGGATCGGCGCCCGGGTGTTCTGGGAGAACGCGATCCTGCGCTCGTTCCAGCGCTCGAAGATCGGGCAGACCCAGGTCGGCAAGCGCATCGCGACCGCGGCCCGCGAGGAACGCCCGCTGCGCTACCTGCGCGGCGAGGAGTTCGTGGCACGCCTCGAGCGGCCGGACGAGTTCGAGATCGACGGCGACCCGGTGGGCGAGGTCGTCGCGTTCCGGGCGAAGATCGACGCCGGCGGGCTCCGGGTCCGGGTCGCCGGACCGCAGGACCAGACGCGCAACACCCGGCGGGTCGAGGACGCGCACAGCTGACGTGGGCCGGGCGGCGGCCCCGCGCCGCCGTGGTCAGTCGGCGTCGGGCTCGCCGGAGACGATCGCGCGCAGCCAGTCCCGCGCCTCGACGAACGCCTCGTCGGAGTAGCGCGCCGACACCTCCGGCCGGAACCCGTCCGCCCGCGGGTACGACCCGAGGAACGTCACGCGCGGGCTGAACCGCCGCAGGCCGAGCAGCGCGTCCGCCACCCGCTCGTCGTGCACGTGGCCGTCCAGGTCGATGACGAACCGGTAGCGCCCGAGCTCGTCGCCGATCGGCCGCGAGGACAGCAGCCCCATGTTGATGCCCCGCGTCGCGAACTGCTCGAGCATGTCGACGAGCGCACCGGGGTGGTCCGCCGGCAGCTCCACGATGACGCTCGTCTTGTCGGCCCCGGTCCGCGGCGGGATCGCCAGCGTCCGCGACACGAGCACGAACCGGGTCACCGCCGACGCGTTGTCCCCGATGGACGACGCGAGCACCGCGAGGTCGTGGTGGTCGGTGATCCCGGGCGGGGCCACCGCGGCGTCCGCGACCGGGTGCTCGTCGAGCAGGGCGGTCGCGGCGGCGACGTTCGACGACGCCGGGATGTGCCCGTGCCCGCGCAGGTTCGCCTCGAGCCAGCGGTGGGTCTGGGCGTAGGCGACCGGGTGTGCGTTCACGGTACGGACGTCCGCCAGGGCCGTGCCGTGCCGGGCGACGAGCACGAAGTCGACCGGCACCAGGTACTCGCCGACGATGCGCACGCCGGGGATCCGGGCGAGGGCGTCCTGCGTGGCGCTGACCCCGCCGTCGACGCTGTTCTCGATCGCGATCACGGCGCCGACGGACCGCCCGGTGACGACGTCGTCGAGCGCCTCGCCCACGTTGTTCACGCTGCGCCAGGGCTTGCCGGCGGCGGCGTCGACGAGCTTCAGGGCCGCCTCGGTGAAGGTGCCGGCGGGTCCGAGGTACGAGTAGGTGTCGGTCGGCTCGGCGCGCTCGGTCATGGCTCCGAGCCTACTGGTGTACCAGTCGCATCACGCCGACGCGGACCGAGGCGTCACGCCGGCCCGGACCGTGCTCGTCACATCCGGACGAGCAGCGTGTCCGAGTCGCCGTTCCGCCCCACGGTCCGGAAGCCGGCCCGCTCGTACAGGATCCGCGCCCCGGTGTTCCCGTCCTCGACACTCAGGCTGATCCCGGGCCACCCCGCAGCCCGTCCGGCGTCGAGCAGCCGCGCGAGGAGCGCTCCCCCGACACCGCGTCCGCGAACCCGGACGTCGACGGCGATCGTCAGCTCGGGCACGTCCGCGGCGACGAACCCGTACCCGGGGTCGTCCTCCGGCAGGAACCGCGCCCACGCGACCCCGACCGGGCCGTCCCCGTCCACCGCGACGACGCCGCGGTCCCGGGCCGGGTCGAACCCGTCGAAGTAGTGCGCGAACTCGGGGCGGTCGAGGTCGGCGTCCGTGAACGTCTCGGTCCGCCAGTTCATCGCCCGGAGCGTCGCCCGGCGCAGCAGCGGTCCGTCGTCGGCGGTGGCGTCGCGGAACAGCACCCCGGGGACCTCGGGCAGACCGGCGTCGGCGTCCGCGCCGGTCAGCCGCGCCTCGCAGAGTGCCTCGTCCCCGCGCGGGTACGTCAGCGCGGCGAACCGCCCCTCGGGGTCGAGCCGGCCGAGGAGCGCCCGGGTGATCCCGTCGAGCTGCGCGACCTGGTCGTCGGCGAGCGCGTCGATCACGTAGCGGCGCGCGGTCCGGACGTGCTCCGGCGCGGCCTGCACGATCGTGTCGTACCCGGCGGCGGTCAGTCGGACGTCGGTCGCCCGCCGGTCGTCGGCGGACGGGCACCGGGTCACGAGACCGCGCTTCTCGAGCCGGGACACGACGTGCGACAGCCGCGGGAGCGAGGCGTTGGTGGCCGCGGCGAGCGCCGACATCCGGAGCGTGCGCGAGTCCGTCTCGGACAGCATGGCGACGACCATGTAGTCGAAGTGGGTCAGGTCAGCGTCCCGCTGCAGCTGCTGGTCGAGCGCCGCGGGCAGGAGCTCCATGACGGCGACGAGCTTCATCCAGGCGCGCAGCTGGTCGCGCGTCAGCCACGGGGTCTCGTAGGTCATCCCCTCATGCTACCGATTGGTTGTCGCTGCAACCAGTGGTCTGCGCCGGCGGGCCAGGACGAGCCCGACGACGAGGACCGCGACGACCACCGCGAGCAGGACCCCCTCGACGACGAGCAGCCGGGTCGTGTAGTCGAACGGCAGCACCGTCGGATTCTTCTGCCCGTGCGCCTTCGCGGCGATCTCCGGCACCACGACGAGCGCGAGCACGCTCCCGAGCACGACGGCCGCCTGCACCGTGACGAGCACCCAGACGCGCAGCGACCGCCCGGCCCGGCGGAGCAGCAGCCCTGCGCCGACGACGAACGGCGACAGCAGGACGTCGTGCAGCAGGACGGCTGCGACGAGCCACGTCACGAGCCCCCAGATGCGCTCCGGCCGCACGGTCGTGACCATCGTCCACGCGCCGAACGCCATCACGAGCACGCCCACCAGGACGAGCACGGTCCTCGCGGCCCTCATCGGATCACCTCGATCTTCCCGATCCACTTCGTCTGCAGGACGCCGGGTCGCCCCGGCGCGATGACCCGGGCGGGGAACCCGTGGTCCAGGTCGAGCGTCGCGCCGTTCAGCTCGAGCGCGACGAGCGTCGTCGGGTCGGCGGCGTACTCGGGCCCCATCTCGGTCACGCGGTAGCCGCCGCTCCGCTCGAGGCTCGTGATCCGCAGCGGCGACGCCGGGTCGGCCTGCACGGTCTCGAGCAGGTCGCGCATCCGCACGCCCTTCCAGGTCGCCGTCTGGCTCCACCCCTCGACGCACGCGATCGGCAGCTCGGCCGTCGTGGTGCCGAGGGCGACGAGCTCGGCCCGCGAGAACGTCCGGCTCATCCCCGGCCCGACGACGGTCAGCGTCCAGTCCGCGGCGGTGGCGGTCGCCAGGACGCCCGCGGCGCGCGCGGTGCGGTTCACCGGCAGGTCGTCCGGACCGAGGTGCCGCTGGCGCGCCCCGAACACGTTGAACGGTTCGAGCAGTCGCGTGGACTGCCCGGCCGTGAGCGCGACGACACCGACGGTCGCCGCCGTCACGCCCGCCACGAACCCGCGTCGGGCGATCCGCTCGCGTCCGCCCTCGGTCGCCCCCACGGCCGGACGGGAGGCACGCCCCGCCCCCGCCCCGTCGGCCGCGGGCCCACGGTCCGGATCACCGGAACCGAGACTCGCGCTGGGCGACGAGTCGCGGGACGTCGCGTCCGAGTCGTGTCGCGCAGCGCGAGACTCGGCAGGCTCCCCCACGGCCGGCACCCCGTCCACCCACCGCAGCAGGCGGCCGGTCAGGCCGCGGGGGTACGGGGCGGACGCGCCACGATCCTCCAGGCCGGTGTCGGGGAGCAGCTCGCTGCCCACCGTCGGGTCCGCGACGAACCGGCCGTCGGCGTCGTACGCGTCGCGTGCGCGCCAGTACCGCGCGATGATCCGCAACTTGACGCCGACGTGCACGACGAGCGACCCGATGATCACGTAGGCCAGCGCGTTGTGCACCTGCCGGAACGGGAACGGCCACGGGTACCACTGGTACGTGTTCACGAGCCCGGTCCCGACCTGGACGATCGCGGCCGACACGAGCACGGCGATCGACAGGCGTTCGAGCAGGTGCAGCACGCCGCGGACGGGCGGCGTCTGCGCGAGCGCGGGCATCACCGCGTTCAGCTTGGCGAGCAGGAGCGGGATGATCGCGATGCCTGCGGTGATGTGCAGGCCCTGCGTGAACTGGTACAGCTGCACGGGCCGGGTCGGGAAGCGCATCCCGGGTAGCGGGTCCTGCAGCAGGTGGCTGTACACGCCGGTGCCGAAGCACACCAGGAACGCGATGCCGAGCAGCCGGCCCCAGACGACGGCCGAGCGGGCGTTCCGGTTCGGCGACGCCATCGCGGATCGTGCTTCCAGCAGCAGCCGTCGCACGATCGGTAGCCTCGGGCCACGATGAACGAACGACTGCGCGCCGTCCCGCTGCCCACCAGGACCGGCGTCCTGCCGACCGTGGTCGCCGTCGTGGGCGTGCTGGCGCTGGCGGGTGTCATCGCCTTCGGCATCACGCATCTGGGGTTCCTCCGTGCCGGTCATCGTGCACCATTCGTTGCGTGGACGCTCATCGCTTGGGCGGTCTTCGCCGGAGCCGTCCTCGCGCTCCGCTGGGTACCCGGTGCCTGGGTGACCCGGATCGTCCTCGGCGGGGCGGTCGTGGTCGGGGTCGCGGCGCTCGTCGGTCCGCCGAACACCAGCACCGACTCTGCCCGGTACGCCTGGGACGGCATCGTGCAGCACGCGGGGATCTCCCCCTACGCGCACACGCCGCAGTCCGGCGCACTGGCCGGTCTGCGTCCCGACTGGCTGTTCCCGGACAAGATCGACGGCACGTGCAAGCCCCTCGAGCCGCGGATGCGCGGGCTCGGTGACGGCGCCGACGGGCACTGCGTGGCGATCAACCGGCCGGACGTCGTGACGATCTACCCGCCGATGGCGCAGCTGTGGTTCGCCGCGGTCCGCGCGTTCGTGCCCACGACCGCGCAGTACATGCCGTTCCAGGTCGCCGGGCTGCTCGTCTCCCTGGGCGTCACGGTCGGGCTCGTCGTGACCCTGCGCCGCCTCGGTCGGCCGACCTGGTGGGCCGCGCTCTGGGCGTGGTCGCCGCTCGTCGCGTCCGAGGCGGTCACGAACTCGCACGTCGACGTGCTCGGTGCCGCGCTCGCGACGGCCGGTGTGGTGCTCGTCGCCTTCGGACGGCCGGTCTGGGGCGGCATCGCGCTCGGGGCGGCGACCGCGACGAAGCTCATCCCGGCGATCGTGTACCCCCCGCTCCTCGGCCGATGGCGGCACTGGTGGGCGATCCCGGTCGGGATCGCCGTCTTCGGAGTGCTCTACGTGCCGTACGTCCTGAGCACCGGCGTCAAGGTCCTCGGCTACCTGCCCGGCTACCTGTCCGAGGAGGGCTACGAGGACGGCTCCCGCTTCGCCCTGGTCTCCCTGCTCGTCCCCGGCGACGGCGCCACGGTCGTCGTGGGGCTCGTCGTGCTGCTCGCGGCCGTCGTCGCCTGGCGCCTCGCGGACCCCGCCCGGCCGTGGTCCGGCGAGGTGCTGATGATCGGCGTGACCTTCCTGGCGGTGACCCCGCGCTACCCCTGGTACGCGCTGCTCCTCATCCCGTTCGTGGTGCTGTCCGGCCGATGGGAGTGGCTGTCCCTCGGGCTCGCGATCGCCCTCCGCGGGGTGTGGCCCTCGGCCGACGCCTTCCGCTGGTGGCTCGGCGCCGCGGTGCTCGTGATCGTGGTGGTCACGGTCGTCCGGACCGACCGTGACGAGTGGCGTCGGTGGGGCCGACGGCTCGACCCGCGGCGGTGGCGGCAGACGGACAGCGGAACGGACGGCGGACCGGAGGGTCGGCGGCGCCCGGTAGCATCGGCCCGGTGACGGCGAGGATCCTGCCCGCGACGGGCGAACGGCCCACGACGGGTGCGCCTGCGGTGCTCCCTGCGGCGGGTGCAGCGGCGTCCGTCCCGGTCGCCTCGCTCCTGCGCCGCGTGCGGAGCGGCTCGGCCGACCTGCCGCCCCGGCCGGCCGACGAACCGGCACTGCTCGACCGCTTCGGCCGCACCGCCGTCGACCTGCGCGTCTCGCTGACCGAGCGCTGCAACCTCCGCTGCACCTACTGCATGCCGGCCGAGGGGCTGCCCGTCATCCCGTCCGACGCCCTGATGACCGCGGACGAGATCGACCGGCTCGTGGGCCTCTCCGCCGCCCGGCTCGGCGTCCGCAAGGTCCGCTTCACGGGCGGCGAACCGCTCCTGCGCGCCGACCTCGTCGACATCGTCCGCCGGTGCGCCGCGCACGACGTCGAGCTCTCCCTGACCACCAACGCGATCGGCCTCGCGAACCGCGCGCAGGCGCTGGCGGACGCCGGACTCCGACGGGTCAACGTCTCGCTCGACACCGTCGACCCGGACGTGTTCGCCGAGGTCACCCGCCGCCCGTTCCTGGACCGCGTGCTCGAGGGCATCGCGGCCGCCGCCGACGCCGGCCTCGGGGTGAAGGTCAACGCGGTGCTCCTCCGCGGCGTGAACGACCACCTCGCGGCGGACCTGCTCGCCTGGTGCCTCGAGCGCGGCCACGAGCTCCGGTTCATCGAGCAGATGCCCCTCGACCCCGGGCACGCCTGGGACGGCGCGACGATGGTCACCGCGACGGAGACCCGGGCGCTCCTCGGCGAGCGCTTCGTGCTCAGCCCGGACGAGTCCCCGCGGGACGGTGCCCCGGCCGAGCGCTACCGCGTGTCCACCCACGACGGCGAACCGCTCGGGACCGTCGGCGTCATCGCGAGCATCACCGAGTCCTTCTGCGCCGACTGCACCCGCACCCGCCTGACCGCCGAGGGCCACGTCCGCTCGTGCCTGTTCTCCGACGACGAGGTCGACCTGCTCGGTCCGCTGCGCGCCGGTGCCGACGACGACACCCTGCTCGACACGTGGCGGCGCGCGATGTGGGCGAAGCCCCGCGACCACGGCGACGACGTGGACGGCATCGTGCACCCGTCCCGCGGCATGAGCGCGATCGGGGGCTGACCGTGACGACCCTCCGCTTCTTCGCGGCGGCCCGCGCCGCGGTCGGCCAGGACGAGACCACCACGTCCGCCGCGACCCTCGACGACGCCCTACGCGCCGTCACCGCCGCCGATGCCGAGCGCTGGACGGCGCTGCAGGAGCGCTGCTCCTACCTGGTCGACGGGGTCACCACCCGCGACCGCTCGACACCGCTCGCGGGCGTCGACACGGTCGACGTCATGCCGCCGTTCGCCGGCGGCTAGGCGTCCGGCTCGTAGACCGCGACCTCGTCCGGCGCGACCGACAGCCGGACCGTGACGCCCGGCGCCAGTCCGAGCCCCGCGGCCGTCGCGACCGTCACGTCCGCCACCAGGTCGGCGGTGCGCACGCGCACGAGTCCGTCGCGCGGCTCCAGCGCGGTCACGGTGCGCGCGGGTCCTGCCCCGTCCCGCGTCATGCGGACGGCCGTCGGGTGCAGGGCGGCGACGACGGGCCGGCCGGGAGGCACGGTGCCGGTCGTCGACGCCAGCGCCCCGCCGCCGTCGAGTGCGATCCCGTCCGCGGTGGCCGTCCCGCGGACGAGCGCGAGTCCGGAGAAGGACGCCGCGAACGGCGTCCGGGGGTGTCGGAGCACCGCGTCGACGGGTCCCTGCTCGACGACGCGTCCGTCCTGCAGCACCACGACCCGGTCGGCGAGCGCGACGGCCTCGAGCGGGTCGTGCGTGACGAGCACCGTCGGCCGACCGGCGCGTGTGGTGGTGAGGGCCTCGCGGACGGCGGCGCGGGCGTCGACGTCGAGCGCCGTGGTGGGCTCGTCGAGGAGCATGACCGCCGGGTCGGTCGCGAGCACCCGGGCGATCGCGACGCGTTGGGCCTGCCCGCCGGACAGCGCCCCGGGTGCCCGGTCGGCCAACCCGGCCACGCCGACCGCGGTGAGGGCCGCGACGGCCCGGTGTCGTGCCTCCCGGCCGCCCGTCCCGGCCGCGCGCGGACCGAAGGCGACGTTGTCGACGACGGACAGGTGCGGGAACAGGTCGGCGCGCTGGGCGACCAGCCCGACGCGCCGGCGGTGCGCCGGGAGCCGCGTCAGGTCGCGGTCGNCCAGCGCGACCGTGCTGTCCGGGGTGCGGAGGAGTCCCGCGACGGTCTCGACGACGGTGGACTTGCCGGCGCCGTTCGGCCCGACCAGGGCGACGCACTCCCCCGGCGCGACCGTGATCGCGACGTCGACGTCGCGGTCACGGTCGACGACGTGGACGCGCAGACCGGTGTCGGGGGCCGTCACGCGACGACCGTCCGGGTGCGGAGCGACGTGACCCCGATGACGACGACCGCGACGACCACGAGCACCAGGGCGAGGGCGACCGCCGTGTCCGGGTCGACCTCGCGCTGCAGGTAGACCTCGAGCGGGAGGGTCCGCGTGACGCCCTGCAGGCTGCCCGCGAAGGTCAGGGTGGCGCCGAACTCCCCGAGCGCGCGCGCGCCGCACAGCACGAGCCCGGAGACGATGCCGGGCAGGACCCGCGGGGTCGTGACGGTCAGGAAGGTGCGGGTCGGTCCGGCCCCGAGCGTGGCCGCGACCCGCTCGTACCGGTCACCGCCGACGCGCAGGGCGCCCTCGACGCTCGACACCAGGAACGGCATCGAGACGAACACCTGCGCCATCACGACCGCCGTCGTGGTGAACGCGATGCGCAGGCCGTGCGCATCGAGGAACGCGCCGAGCACGCCGAGTCGACCGAAGGCCGCGAGGAGGGCGAGGCCGCCGACCACGGGCGGCAGGACGAGCGGCAGCAGCACGAGGGCGCGGAGGACCCCCACCCACCGGGCGGTCGAGCGGGAGAACAGGACGGCCAGGGGGTAGCCGAGCACGAACGCGATGCCCGTGGTCACGGCGGCGGTGCCGAGGCTCAGGGCGAGGGCGGTCGTCGAGGCGGGCGAGGTGACGAGGGCGACGAAGGACCCCCAGTCGACACGACCGACCATCGTGAGGACGGGCACGACGACGAACAGGCCGCCGAGGACCGCGGGGGCGGGGAGCCACCACGGGACGGGGGTGCGGTGCTCCCGCCGACGGGTCATCCCCTCGGCCGTCCGAACCCGGCGCGCCCCAGCACCTGCTGCCCGACGTCGGACCGGACGTACGCGGCGAACGCGGCCGCGGTGGTCGGGTTCGTGGACTCCTGCAGGACGCCGATCGGGTACGTGTTGACGGCCTTGGCCGACTCGTCGAACGGGACGCCGTCGACCTTGCCCGCCGCCCCGCGGACGTCGGTGACGTAGACGAGCCCCGCGTCGGCCTGGCCGGACTCGACCTTGCCGAGCACGTCGGTGACGGACTGCTCCTCGCTGACCGGGTGGAGCTGCACGCCGGCGGCCCGCTCGACCTCCTGCGTCGCCGCACCGCACGGCACGGGGGACGCGCACGTGACGAGCTGCACGCCCGCGCGGTCGAGGTCGGCCAGGCTCCGGATGCCCTTCGGGTTGCCCGGGGCGACCGCGATCTCGAGGACGTTCGTGGCGAAGTCGCGCGGCCAGCCGGTGGCGAGGTCCGACGACGAGAGCTTCGCCATGTTGGCCTGGTCGGCGGAGGCGAACACGTCGGCGGGGGCGCCGTTCTGCACCTGGCTGACGAGGTCGCTCGACCCCGCGAACGCGAACGTGACCGTGGTGCCGGGGTGGTCCGCCTCGAACTGCTCGCCGAGCGCGGTGAAGGTCTTCTGGAGGGATGCGGCGGCGAACACGGTGACGCTGCCGGAGGGCGTCGCCGAGGCCGACGGGGTCCCGGTACCCGTGCCGCTGGTGGCGGGTTGCGCGGTGCACCCGGTCATGGCGAGACCTGCGACGACGAGCAGGACAGCGGAACGCAGGAGCGGCTTCACGGTCCGATCCTAGCCGCAGCTGCGGGTGAGGCGGCGTTCAGCTCGTCGGGTGGCCCTCGGACCGCCACGCGGTGATGCCGCCGTCGAGGACGACCGCGTCCCGTCCCGCGGCGATCGCCGTCCGCGCCCACGCGGTCGCGCGTCGCCCCGAGGCGCAGACCACGACGACCGGACGGCGGTCGTCGTCCGCGAGGTCGTCCGGCGTGACGGCCCCGGCGATCGTCCCCGTCGCACGCTCCTCGGCGGTGCGGACGTCGACGAGCACCGGTGCCGCGTCACCGGCGAGCCGCTCGGCCAGGGCGCTCGGCGAGGTGCGCTCGGGCTCGACGTCGGTCGACCGCGCCGGACGACGGCTGCCCGGACCGCGCCGCAGCGGGCTCTCCGTCCACCGCCACCGTCGGGCGTCCACCGTGAGCACCCGACCGAGCAGGGGCGCACCGAGCAGGTGTCGGTCCGGTGCCGTCGATCCGGGTCGGGGTCCGGCCAGCAGGGCCGTCACCTGGGCGGCCATCACCGCGCCGACGGCACCGCACAGCGCGGGGAGCACGCCGTCGAGCGCGCAGGACCCCTCGTCCGGCAGGGCATCCGGGTGCAGGTCGTGGAAGTCGACCGGCTCGTCCGCGGCGTCGTGGAACACCGAGACCTGTCCGTCGAACCCGAGCACCGTGCCCCAGACGAACGGGATGCCCGCGGCGGCGCAGGCGTCCGACACCGCCCGGGTGACCTCGACCCTGTCGGCCGCGTCGACCACAACGTCGTGGTCGGCCACGTGCTCCGGGCGGAAGGGCTCCGCGAGCGCGACAACGTCGGCGACCGGGTCGACCGCCCGGACCCGCGCCGCGGCGACCTCGGCCTTGGGGAGTCCGACGTCGGCGAGGGCGAAGAGCGTCTGCCGGGCGAGGTTCGAGGCGTCGACGACGTCGTGGTCGACGACCGTGATCCGCGCGAGCCCGGCACCGGCCAGGTAGGTGAGGACGGGTGCGCCGAGCCCACCGGCCCCGACGACGAGCACCCGGCCCGTGGCCAGGGCGTCGATCGCGCGCTGCCCTGCCCCGGCGAGCGCCGCGGTGCGCGAGGTCATCCGCCGACGGACCGCCACCGGGTCGGAACGCATCGGCGTGCGCATCCCGGACGGGTCGCCGGTCACCGTGCGCCTTCCGGACGGTCGGGCACCTCGACCGTCACCATCGTCGCCTTGACCGACGCGACCGCGACGGACCCGACCTCGAGCCCGAGGTCGCGCACCGCCTCCGAGGTCATCAGGGACACCACCCGGTTCGGTCCGGCCTGCAGCTCGACCTGCGCCACGACCCCGTCGACGACCAGGTCCGTGACGATCCCCACGAAGCGGTTCCGCGCGGAACTCCGCACCCCAGAGGGGTCGTCGAGCCCCGTGTCGCGTCCGCGGACGTACGCCGCCAGGTCCTTGCCGAGCACCACCGTGCGCCCGGCGGCGTCCTCGGACCGGGGCAGGGTGCCGGCCTCGACCAGGCGTCGGACGGTGTCGTCGCTGACGCCGAGGTACCGTGCAGCATCACGGATGCGGAGTGTCGTCATGGTGGACGGCACCCTACGGCATCGCGAACTCTCACGGACGGCCGGGCCCGTGCGGGGCACCTGTCCAGACGGCCCGGATACCGTCGTGGGCGTGACTCCACCCCAGACCGGCACCATCCGTGTGCCCGCGACCGTCGGCGTCCCGCCGGTCCGATCGCGCCTGCGCTCCGCGTCCTCGGCGATCGGCCTGGCCGTCGTCCGGACGCCCGAGCTCACGGTCGGGGCGATCGGCGTCCTCACCGGTGCAGCCTTCGCCTGGGTGCCGTCGCTCTGGTACGACGAGGGCGCCACGGTCACGAGCGCGCAGCGCAGCTGGCCGCAGCTCTGGGCCGAACTGCACAACGTCGACGCGGTGCACGGCCTGTACTACGCACTCATCCACGCCTGGTTCTGGCTCGTCGGCTACACGCCCTTCACCCTCCGTTTCCCGAGCGCCCTCGCCATCGGTGTGGCCGCCGGACTCCTCGTGGCGCTCGGCCGCCGGCTCGGGGGTCGCCGGCTCGGCATCACGGCCGGACTGGTGTTCATCGCCCTGCCCCGGGTCCAGTGGGCCGGTTCCGAGGGCCGCCCCTACGCGACCATCACGACGCTCGCGGTGCTGCTCACCCTCGTGGGCCTGACCGCGGTCCGACGGACACGGACGACGCACCGCACCCGCTGGTGGGTGGCGTACGGCGTCGTGGCGCTCGTCTCGGTGACGTTCAACGTGTACCTGTCGCTCGCCGTGGTCGCGCACGCCGTCGCCCTCGCGTGGACGGTGGCCGCGCAGCGCCGGGCTGAACGGGTCGGCCGCGCCGCGACACCGCTCGTCAGCCGCCGGACGCTCGTTCGATGGGTCGTCGCAGCCGCCGGGGCCGCCCTGCTCGTCTCGCCCCTCGTGCTCGAGGTGATGGCCCAGTCGAAGCAGGTCGCGTGGATCTCCGGCATCGGGGAGCGCACGCTCCCGCAGGTGTTCTCCACCGCCTGGTTCGGCGGGATCACCCTGTACGCGGCCGTCGCCTGGGTCCTCATGGCCCTCGGCACCGCCGTCCCGCTGATCGCCGCGCGTCGCCGTGTCCCCGACGTCCGCGACCTCGTCCGGGCGCAGGCGGTCCGCGTCGCGCTGCCCCTCGCGGTGCTGCCCACGAGCGTGCTGCTCATCGCGACCGCGCTCGGCAAGCACCTGTACTCCCCCAAGTACGCGTCGCTGAGCCTGCCGTTCGTGGCGCTCCTCATCGCCCTCGCCGTCACGCTCGTCCGTCCGCGGGCCCTGCTCGCCGCCGCCGTGGCCGTCTGCCTGGTCGGCGGCATCCCCTCCGCCGTGTACGTGAAGAGCCCGCAGTCCAAGCAGGACTCCACCTGGGCGAACGCCGCGTCGATCATCTCGAGCGAGCGTGCCGGTCGTGCCGGTGCGAACGAGGGCGTCGTGTTCGGCAGTGTCTACGGACACCCGGGGACCACCGCCGACATCATCCGGATCTCGTACCCGTGGGCGTTCACCGGCATGACCGACCTGGGCGCGACCAAGATCGGCGCCGAGAGCGGTGTGCTGTGGAACCAGAACGGTGACCTCGCGACCACCATCCCGGCCCGGCTCGGCGAGATCGACACCGTGTGGTTCGTCGGTGGCACCCCGAAGGCGCGGAACATCGAGCCGGAGACCGCCGCCGTCCTGGCCGAGCACGGCTTCCACGTCGAGCAGCAGTTCCGCTCCGGCCGCGTCGTGATGACGGAGTTCGTGAAGGGCTGACGCCCGGACGGTGCAGCGGCTGGAGCGCGCGGCAGCGCAGACGGTCAGTGCACGACGCGTGCGCCGTGCACAGGGCCGGTCGCCCGGAGCGCCACGAGCCCGGCGGCGCTCAGCTCGACCTGCACCTCGAGCGCGGCGTCCCGGTCGGCGACCAAGAAGGCCACGGTCGGTCCGCTGCCGGACACGATGCCCGCGAGCGCCCCCGCCTTCTCGCCGATCTCGAGCGTCGTCGCGAGCGCCGGCTGGAGCCGCATCGCCGGCGCCTGCAGGTCGTTGTGCAGGCAGTCCGCGAGCAGCCCCGGGTCCCCCGCGCGGAGCGCCTGGAGCACGTTCGCCTCGACCACAGGGGTGGTCGGCGCCGGCCGGATGTCGGCCCGGTAGCGCTCCCGGTGCGCGTCGAGCGCGCGGTACACGGCCGGGGTCGAGAGTCCGGCGTCGCTCAGCGCGAGCACCCAGTGGAACTCCCCCTTGGCGAGCGCCGGGCTGAGCTCGTCCCCGCGCCCGGTGCCGACGGCCGTGCCGCCGGCGAACGCGAACGGCACGTCCGCCCCGAGCCGTGCGGCCAGCGCCAGCAGCCCCTCACGGCCGAGCGCCGTGCCCCACAGCGTGTCCACCGCGAGCAGGGTCGCCGCGGCGTCCGCGGACCCCCCGCCCATGCCGCCGGCGACCGGGACCTGCTTGTCGATCGTCAGCCGGACCCCGCCGCGGTGCCCGGCGGCGTCCGCGACCAGGCGGGCTGCGCGGATCGCGAGGTTCGACTCGTCGGTCGGGACCCCGCTCGTGTCGATCGGGCCGGTGAACCGCACCGAGAAGTCGTCGGCGGGTTCGGCGGTGACGTCCTCGTACAGCGACACCGCCTGGTACGCCGTCGCGACGTCGTGGTAGCCGTCGTCCTGCAGGGCCCCGACGGACAGGAACACGTTGATCTTGCCGGGAGCGCGCACCCGTACGCGGGTCGGAGCGGCCAGCGAGGTCATGGCTCCAACCTATCCCGCGCGCGCTGCGGTGAAACCACGCTCCAGGTCGGCCAGGACGTCGTCGACGTGTTCGAGCCCGATCGACAGTCGGATCAGCCCCTCCCCGACGCCCGCAGCCGCTCGCTCCGACGGGGTCATCTGCACGTGGGTCGTCGACGCGGGGTGCACGACGAGCGAGCGCACGTCGCCGATGTTCGAGACGTGGTCGAACAGCTCGAGGGCCGCGACGAACCGCCGACCCGCCTCGAGCCCGCCGACCAGGTCGAACGCCAGCACCGCCGACGGTCCCTTCGGCACGTAGCGCTGCTGCAGGTGGTGCCACGGCGACGACGGCAGGCCCGCGTAGTGCACGCCGCCGACCTGGTCGTGCGCGTCCAGCCAGCTCGCAACGGTCGCGGCGTTGGACACGTGCCGGTCCATCCGGAGCGAGAGCGTCTGGATGCCCTGCAGCACCAGGAACGCGTTGAACGGGGCGATCGCGGGGCCGAGGTCCGCGGACAGCTTCGACCGGGTGCGCTGGATGAAGGCCCGCCGACCGAACTTCTCGGTGAACGCCGTGCCGGCGAACCCGGACTGTTCGACCGTCGTGAGCTGCGGGTACTTCTCCGGGTGTGCCGCCCAGTCGAAGTTCCCGCTGTCGACGATGATCCCGGCGATGGCGCTGCCGTGCCCGGCGAGGTACTTCGTCGCCGAGTGCACGACGATGTCCGCACCGTGCTCGATCGGCCGGACGAGGTACGGCGTCGCGATCGTGTTGTCGACGATGAGCGGGACCCCGGCCTCGTGCGCGACGCCGGCCACCCCGGCGAAGTCGAGCACGTCGCCGCGCGGGTTCGGGATGCTCTCGCCGAAGAACGCCCGCGTCTCCGGACGGACCGCGGCGGCCCACTCGGACAGGTCGGTGGGGTCCTGCACGAACGTGAAGGTGATGCCGAGGTCGCGGAGCGTCGACGCGAACAGCGTGTACGTCGCGCCGTACAGCGAGGCGCTCGACACGACGTGGTCGCCGGCGCGGGCGACGCCGAGCACCGCGAGCGACGTCGCGGCCTGCCCGGACGCCAGGGCCAGCGCACCGATCCCGCCCTCGAGGTCGGCGATCCGCCGCTCGAGCGCGGCGGCCGAGGGGTTGTTCACCCGCGAGTACGTGTGCCCGGGCGCGTCGAGCAGGAACCGCGCCGCGGCGTCCTCGCCCGACGGGTACACGAACGCGGCGGTCTGCGCGATCGGCGGCACGTTCCCGCCGAAGCCCGGGTCGGCCTTGAACCCGGCGCGGATCTGCCGGGTCTCGAACGCCCAGTCGTCCTCGACCGCCATCAGGCGACCGACCCGGCGGAGGCGGACGCGGACGCGGACGGGGAGACGGACGCACTGGTCGGACGGACGAGCGGGATGACCTGCTCGCCGAAGCGCTCCATCTCCTCGGCCTGCGGCGAGAACTGCAGCAGGAGCGTGTCGACCCCGGCGTCCTCGAACTCGAGGATCCGGTCCGCCACCTGCTGCGGCGTCCCGACGAACCCGGGGCGCAGGCCGCGGTTCGACACCGAGTAGTCCTCGAGCGACGGCACGTGCTCGAGCTGCGACTTCGAGATGAAGTCCTGGTACGACTCGTACGCCTTGCCGTGCTGCACGTCGGTGATGCGCGCGAGCTCGGCCTGGGCCTCCGCCTCGGTCTCGCGCACGATGACGTACGCGGCCATGCCGAACGCCTCGAACGGCGCTGCTCCGGCGTCCTCGCGTCGGCGGCGCATCTCGGCGATCTTCGTCCGGAGCTCGTCGACCGTGCCGCCGTGTGTCAGGTACGCGTCGGCGAAGCGCGTGATCGAGCTCTTGCCCGCCTCGCTCTCGCCGCCGGCGTAGATCCGCGGCGTGACCCGGGGCTTCGGCTCGAGGTGCGCGTTCTGCACGTCGTAGTACTCGCCCGAGAACGAGTACGGCGTCTCCGACCACAGCCCCTTGAGGATCTGGACGAACTCCTCGGTGCGCGCGTACCGGTCGTCGTGCTCCGAGAAGATGCCGCCGTACTGGCGCGCCTCCTCCGCCCACCAGGCGCTCACCACGTTGAACGTGAACCGGCCGCACGAGATCTCGTCGATGGTCGCCGCCTGCTTCGCCGTCACGGCCGGCAGGTGGTAGCCCGGGCGCATCGCGGCCATGATCTCCAGGCGCTCGGTCGTCGCCGCGAGCGCGGCCGCGAGCGCCCACGCCTCGAGGCTCGGTGCCGCCGTCCCCTTGATGTCGTTGAGGTTGAGCTCCGGCACGAGCGTCAGGTCGAAGCCGATGCGCTCGGCTCGCTGCGCGAGCCGCTTCACGTAGTCGAAGGTGACGGGCATGTCCTCGTCCTCGACGTTGCGCAGCCAACCGCCGAAGAGCGGGGTCCAGTATCCGAATCGCACGAGTGGTTCCTTGCTGGTGGGGAGGGACGGACGGGAGGCACGGGGCGGGCCCGCACCGTGCCTCCCGGCCGGTGGGTGGTTCGTCTCAGACCGCGGCGACCGCGTGGTCGCGCTCGAGGAGCGCGCCCGTGAAGCGCGCGATGGCGCGCGGTCCGGAGACCGGCGCGACCGCCTCGACGGCGGGGTTGTAGTTCGTGTTGGTGTTGATGTCGTAGACGACGGTGCGACCGTCGGTGGTCTCCATGAACTCGACGCCCGCGATCTGGATGCCCTGGTCGGCCAGGAACGTGCGGAGGCGCTGGACGAGCGGGTGCTCGGCCGTGACCTCCTCGCGGAGGCTGAACGCCGCGGGAGCGCCGGGTGCCTCGACTCCGGGCACGTCGCAGACCGCTCCGGCGATGACCTGGGGGACCTCGCACGCGTCGGCAGGGCAGAGCTCGAAGCTGCCCGCGCTCGTGTCGACCCGCACCGCGTAGACGAACTCGCCGCCGACGAACTCGGCGCGCGTGATGAACGGCTCGCGGGCCGTCAGGTACTCCTGCAGCAGGGTGATGCCGTCGACCGGAGCCTCGAACTCGGGGCTGTCGACGTACGCGTCGAACTCGGCGAGCGAGTCGAACCGGCGGACGCCGAGGCCCTTGCCGCCCTGGTTGTGCTTCGTGATGAAGGGGACGTCCTGCCCGCCGGTGAAGGTGCGGGCGGCCTCCTTGAGCGGTGCCGTGCCGAAGACGGCGGTGGTGCGCGGGACGTCGAAGCCCGCGGCCTGCAGCAGCCCGTGCTGGGCGACCTTCGACACCTCGAGCTCGAGCACGTGGCTGCCGCCGACGACCGTGCGACCGGCACGCTCGAGCCAGCCGAGCACGGCACGGGTGTACTCCTTGCTGTGCTCGTGCCCGCGGGTGTGGCTGCTGGCCGACATGCGGCTCCAGTACACGCCGGGCTCCGGCTCGGCGCCGAGGTCGATCTGCCCCTCGGTCAGCAGGATCTCCTGCACCGGGACGCCCTCGGCTGCGAAGGCGGCGGCGAGCGGCGGGAACCACTCGGGGTTCTCGTGGATGACGTACACGCGCGGAGTGCTCACCGCCCCACCCTAGGCACGGGTGGTCGGGAGGTGCCAGGAGTGTGACGCGGTGCTACCGCGCCGGGGTCCGGGGCGGGGTGGTCCCGCCGACGGACCGGGGCAGCACCACCCGGAACTCGGCGCCCGTCGTGCGCGGCACGGCCTCGATCGTCCCGCCCAGGCGCTCCGCGAGACGAGCGGCGATGGAGAGCCCGAGCCCGGTGCCGACCGGGCGGTCCGACCGGTGCCGGTCGCGCAGGGCGCCGCGCACGAACGCCCGGTGCAGGTCCCCGGCGTCGATGCCCGGGCCGTCGTCCAGCACGGTCAACGCGATCCCGTCGGGATGTTCTGCGACCCGGACCTCGACCGTCCCGTCCGCCTGGGCGACGCGCAGCGCGTTCTCGAGCAGGCCGTCGAGCAGCTGCCGGACGCGCTGCGGGTCCGACCGCAGCGGCGCCGCTGGGACCGATGACGTCACCCGGACCCTCACCCCGAGCGTCGTCGCGCGTCCGGACCACGCCGTGACCGCGTCGGTCGCGAGCACGACGGCGTCGGTGTCGACCGGGTGCACCGGGAAGTCGTCCGCCTCGGTCCGGGCGAGCGCGAGCAGGTCGGCCACGAAGGCGTCGAGTCGCTCGGTCTCGGCACGCAGGACACCGCCGACCCGGGCGACGTCGTCCGCCGGGACGAGGCCGTCGACGAGCGCGTCGGCGTAGCCCCGGACCGCGGCGAGGGGTGTGCGGAACTCGTGCGAGATCGAGAGCAGGAACTCCCGCTGGGCGGCCTCGGACCGGGCGAGTTCTGCGTCGAGCACGCCGAGCGCCTGCTCGATCTCCGCGACCTCGCGGACGGGTGCGGTCGCCCCGGGGAGTGCTCCGTGCACGCCCCGTTCCCCGCCCGCGAGACGGGTGGCGGCCGCGGCCGCGGACCGGAGCGGGCGGGTGACGAGCCGCGCGACCCCGATGCCGAGCACGACCGCGACGAGGACACCGACGAGCAGCGCGACGGCGGTCCGGCCCAGGACGGTGTCCTGGTGCAGCACCGAGACGTCCTCCACCGCGACCACCGAGCCGCCGCCGCGGGCCGGGACCGCCTCGACGAGCAGCGTGCGCCACCCGTCCGTCTGCCGGACGGACAGCCGCGTGGCGGTGGCGAGCCGTGCCTCCAGGCCGGCCGGCAGGGGCGTGGCGAGCTGCACGACCTCGCCGTCCCCGCCGAACCCCACGTCGATCCGGTGACCGCTGCGCCGCTCGATGCGGGCCGCGAAGGCGGCTCGCTCGTCCGACGGGGCGACCGCGACGGCCTGCGCCGACGAGCGCAGCACGAGCCGGGTCTGGCCGATGGACTCCTGCCGGAGGAGCTGGAAGGCGACGACGGCGACCGCGAGGGCGGCGATCACGGCGACCGCGACCGTCGTCGCGACCGTGCGGCCGGTCAGGCTGCCACGACGCCGTGGCGACCGGTGCGTCCGGGCTGCCGTGTCGGTCACGGTTGCGGGGTCGGTCACGGTTGCCGGGTCGGTCACGGCTGCTGGGTCGGTCACGGCTGCTGGGTCGGTCACGGCTGCTGGGTCGGTCACGGCTGCGCGTACGGATCGAAGGCGTAGCCGACGCCGCGGACGGTGCGCAGGCCCGCGGCGTCGCCGAGCTTCCCGCGCAGCTGCGCGACGTGCACGTCGACCGTGCGCGTCCCGCTGAAGTCCGCGACCCCCCACACGGCGCTGAGCAGCTGTGCCCGCTCGAACACCCGTCCGGGCTCGGCCGCGAGGTGCGCGAGGAGGTCGAACTCCGTCGCCGTCAGGGCGACCGGCGCGCCGTCGGCGGTCACCGTCCGGCGGTCGCGGTCGATCCGGAGCCGCCCCGCGTCGAGGACCGGCGCCGCCCGCACGGACGACCGACGCACGAGCCCGCGGACGCGTGCGGCGAGCTCCCGTCCGGAGAACGGCTTCGTGACGTAGTCGTCGGCGCCGAGCTCGATGCCGAGGACCCTGTCGACCTCGGCGTCGCGCGCCGTGACGAGGACGACCGGCGTCCAGTCGTCCGCCTCGCGGAGGGCGCGGACCACGGCGATGCCGTCGAGCCCGGGCAGCCCGATGTCCACGACGGCGGCCACGGGTGCGGCACGGCGGATGAGCGCGAGCGCGTCCTGGCCGTCCCGGACCACCGTCACCGTGAACCCGGCGTCCTGCAGGTAGAGCCGCTCGACGTCGGCGATGGCGGGTTCGTCCTCGGCGACGACCACCAGTCCCTGCAGCGTTCCCATGCGGACGATGATCGCCCGCCGAGTCCGGAGATCGGCAGCGGCCGGACCGCGGTGCGTGCGGGTCCGTACAGGACCCGAACACGGGCCTGACCTCGGCCGTGCACGCGCGCCCGACCATCGACGTGTCGGAGCGGGGAAGGCCCGGTCCGCAGGTCGAGGAAGGACCCACCATGCGCACCACCACCTCTCGGGGCCGGAGCCTGCTCGTCGTCGCGGCGGCCGTCGGCGTCTGCGCCGCAGCGGTCGGCGGGGTCGAGATCGCGAACGCCGACACCGGCACCCCGTCGTCGTCGGCCTCTGCTGCTGCCGGATCCGCCGCGCACCGGCTGACGTCGGTCGAGCGGACCGACCTGCGGCGCATCGAGCACGCACCGCCGACGTCGCTCCGGACGGCGCTCCGTGCAGCCGAGCACCACCGGACGAAGGCCGAGCGGCACGACGCGCTCGCGACCGTCGAACGCGATGTGACGGCGGGCACGTACGGCACGACGGCACAGACCCTGCTGCGGGACGTCCAGCAGGACGGCACGGGCGCCTGGCCCGCCGCGGTCGCGAAGCGGATCACGGCGGTCGAGGCCGGGAAGCGCGCGCCGGTGGACCGCGAGCTGCGCACGTTCCTGCGGCGCGCGATCGACGGACGGTACGGGAGCACGCTGCAGCAGCAGCTGGAGTCGCTCGGGTCGTCGCTGCCGGCGGTCACGCGCTCGGGGTCAGGCTCGGCGTCGGGATCGGCGTCCGTCAGCTAGCGAAGGTCTGCTGTCCGAGGACGCCCAGGAGCTCGAGCTTCTGGGCGTCCTCGCTCCCGGGGGGCGCGGTGAACAGCAGCAGGGCCTGCGCCTGGTCGTCCGTGTGCAGGACCTGGCAGTCGACCGTGATTCGTCCGAGTTCGGGCTGCACGATCGTCTTGTTGTCCGACCACCGCGTCACGACCTCGTGCCGCTCCCAGACCTCGGCGAACGCGGGGCTCCGGCGCTGCAGCTCGGCGACGAGCTCGGTCGCGCGGCGATCCCCGGGCCCGGCGAGCCCGACGGCCGCCCGCAGGGACGCGACGACCACCCGGCCCAGGCGCTCGTGCTGCTCGGGTGCGTACTTCGCCGGCTCGGTGCCGGTGACGAACCACCGCCACGCCTGGTAGCGCTCGTTGCCGGGCAGGTCGACCGACCCGCCGAGCAACGCCTTGGCGAGCCGGTTCTCGACGAGGGTCTCGCCGAGGTCGCTCACCACGATCGCGGGGGTGTCCTCGAGCCGGTCGAGCACCCGGAGGATCGCGGGGTCGACGTGGTCGGCGCGGTGCATCCGGACCGGCGCGGTGTGGCCGGCGAGGTGGAACAGGTGGTCGCGCTCGTCGAGGCTGCACCGGAGCGCCCGCGCGATGGCCGCGACCATCTGCTCGGACGGCTGCGGCCCGCGCTGCTGTTCGAGCCGCGTGTAGTAGTCGACGCTCATGCCCGCGAGGGCGGCGACCTCCTCGCGCCGCAGCCCGGGCGTGCGGCGCCGGGCCCCCGCGCCGAGCCCGACGTCCTCGGGCCGGAGCAGCTCGCGGCGGCGACGCAGGAAGTCGGCGAGGGCGTGGCGGTCCATGCGCCCATGCTCCTCCGTCCCGCGGCCCGGAACCAGGGATCGCCGGTCCCCCGATGCGCGCGTCCTGGTGCCGGGCGGGCGGGGAGCGCATCGTGGTCGTCATGGACACCACGACCAGCACCGTCTTCATCCCCGGCGCGACCTCCGGCATCGGACTCGCGCTCGCCCAGCGTCTGCAGGCAGCGGGCAGCACCGTCGTCATCGGCGGGCGTCGCCGCTCCCTGCTCGACACCCTGGCCGCCGAGCACGGCTTCGACACCGTCGCGATCGACGTCGCCGACCCCGCCTCGATCCGCAGCGCGGCCGCCGAGGTCCTCGACCGTCACCCCGCGCTCGACGGCCTCGTCACGATGTCCGGCATCATGCGGAACGAGGACCTGCGCGATCCCCGGCACATCGACGACGCCGTGGCGACCGTCGAGACGAACCTGCTCGGCACGATCCGGCTCATCGACGCGTTCCTGCCGCAGCTGCTCTCACGGCCGGCATCGACCCTGGTGACCGTCGCCTCGGGGCTCGCGTACGTGCCGCTCACGGCGACGCCGACGTACAGCGCGACGAAGGCCGCCGTGCACTCCTACACGCAGGCCCTCCGGCAGCAGCTCGCCGGCAGCTCGGTCGAGGTGCTCGAGCTGGCGCCGCCGGCCGTCCGGACCGACCTGATGGGCGGCGCGGACTTCGGCGGGATGCCCCTCGACGCGTTCGCCGACGAGGTCATGGACCTGCTGCGCTCCGGTGCGGCGCCCGAGGTCCTCGTCGAGAACGTCCTGCCGCTCCGATGGGCCGAGCGCGACGGGACGCACCAGCAGATCCTCGAGGCGATGGCCGGCCGCGGGCACTGAGCGCGTCCGGCGGCCCACCGGGGTCCCGCGCCCGGATGGTCTGCGTCCGGGCGGTCCGCGCCGGGGCGGACGGTGCGGGCTGCCGGTCAGTCGGTGTCGCCGGCGGCGCGTCGACGGCGGATCTGTGCGTCGAGGACGCGGTTCACCAGCCAGAGCGCGAGCGTGATCCCCGTGACGACGGACGCCTCGGCGGCCGTGCGGTCGAGGGTCCCTCGGAGCAACCAGTACGCGCCGCCCGCGATGATCCCGACGATCGCGACGGTGCCGATCCGGCCCGTGGCGGAGCGGTTCGAGGTCGCTTCGTCGGCGGCGTCCTCGGTCCCGAGCCGTCGGAACCACAGCCCCCACACGCCGAGTCCCAGGCCGAGCAGCACGGCTGCCCACGCGGCGTCGTCACGGACGTCCCGCACGAGGGCGACGAGGGCGAGCACGATCACCGCCAGCCCCACCACGAGGAACCCGAGCGTGATCGCGTCGGCGGTCCGGGAGCGAGGAGGGTGCACGCCTGTGAGCCTAGGGCTCCGGTCCGCGCCGGGCTCCGGCCGCGCCAGGCGCCGAGCGTCAGGACGCGTCGAGGACCGTGCGCCCCAGGCGGACGAAGTCCTCCGGCGACAGGGCCTCGCCGCGCGCGGTCGGGTCGATCCCGGCGGCCGTGAGCAGTTCTGTCGCCCGGGCGCTGCTGCCGAGCTCCCCGGACAGGCTCTGGCGCAGCATCTTCCGCCGCTGCTGGAACGCACCGTCGACGAGCGCGAACACCTGCGCCCGCAGGGCCTCGTCGCCGGGCTGGTCGTGCCGGTCGAACCCGACGAGCACACTGTCGACGTTCGGCACCGGCCAGAAGACCTGCCGGCTGATCTGCCCCGCGGTCGACCACGATCCGTACCAGGCGGCCTTGACGCTCGGCGCGCCGTAGACCTTGCTGCCCGGACCCGCAGCGATCCGGTACCCGACCTCGGCCTGCACCATCACGAGCACGCGCTCGATGGTCGGGAAGGTCGCGAGCAGGTGCAGGAGCACGGGGACGGACACGTTGTACGGCAGGTTCGCGACCACGTGGGTGGGCTGCTCGGGCACGTCGTCGGCGGCGACGGTCAGGGCGTCCTGGTGCACGACCTGCAGGCGCGCGTCCGGCTGCATCACGGCGACGGTGGCCGGCAGCTGCGCCGCGAGCCGGCCGTCGATCTCGACAGCAGTGACGGAGGCACCGGTCTCGGTCAGCCCGAGGGTGAGCGACCCCAGCCCTGGACCGATCTCGAGCACGCGGGAGTCCGCGGTGACCCGCCCGGCGGCGACGATCCGGCGGACGGTGTTGGCGTCGTGCACGAAGTTCTGGCCGAGCTTCTTCGTCGGGGTGACGTCGAGCTTGGCTGCGAGGTCCCGGATCTCCGCCGGGCCGAGCAGGGCACCCATCGTCACTCGTCCACCGTGACGGGCTCGGCGTCCCACGCGCCGTAGACGAGCTCCGTGGTCGACGCGATCTGCGCGGCGAGCATCGAGGCGTCGGTGCCGAGGGTCTCGGCCATCGACCGCAGGGTGAGCGGGATGAGGTACGGCGCGTTCGGCCGACCGCGGTACGGCGTCGGCGTCAGGAACGGTGCGTCGGTCTCGATCATCACGAGGTGGCGCGGTGCCACCAGGAGTGCGTCGCGCAGGAGCTGGGCGTTCTTGAACGTGACCGTGCCGGCGAACGACATGTACCACCCGCGCTCGGCGCAGAGGCGCGCGAGGTCGGGGCCGCCGGAGAAGCAGTGGAAGACCGTCTTGTCGGGAGCGCCGACACGCTCGAGCACCTCGACCACGGCGTCGTGCGCGTCGCGGTCGTGGATGGTCAGCGCGAGGTCGTGCTCCTTCGCGATGCGGATGTGCTCCTCGAACGACCGGACCTGAGCGGCGCGGCCGTCCTCGCCGGTGCGGAAGAAGTCGAGCCCGGTCTCGCCGATCGCCCGGACCCGGGGCAGCGCCGCGAGCCGTTCGATCCCGGCGAGGTGCTCGTCGAGCAGCCCCTGTTCCGCCAGCACGGGTGCTTCGTTCGGGTGCAGCGCGACGGCGGCGAGGACGCGGGGCTCGCGCGCGGCGATCTGCGCGGACCACTCCGAGGTGGCGAGGTCGGTGCCGACCTGCACGACACCGCGCACGCCGACGCTCGACGCACGGTCGAGGTGCTCCCGGTAGTCGAGCGGACCGTCGCCGCCCTCGCCGACGCCGTCGGCGATCTCCATGTGCGTGTGGTTGTCGTAGACCGGCACCACGAGCGCCTGGGGCAGCGGCGGGTAGCTCAGGTCCCGCTTCGACCCGCCCGACGACCCGTCGCCACGCGCCCGGACGTGCGAGCCGTCCGCCGCGTCGGTCACGCGGCGCCCTGCTCGTGCTGCGGCTCGATGCGCGGGAAGAGCCCTGACTCGAGCGGCACGACGGTCTCGGCGCCCTGCCACTCGTACGCGCGGTCGACGCGCTGCTCCGTCACGGAGCCGCCGGCGCCGATGGCCGACCAGAGCTTCTCGGTCGCCTTCGGCATCACCGGCGAGACGAGCACGTTCACGGTGCCGAGCCCCCGCAGCGCCGTCGCCAACACCGTGCCGAGCCGCTCGCGCTGTGCCTCGTCCTTGGCGAGGGCCCACGGCTCCTGCTCGGTGATGTACCCGTTCAGGGCGTCGACGAGCTCCCACACGATCGCGATCGCGTCGTGCGGCGCGAAGGCCTGGACGGCCGCGTCGGCGCGCTCGGTGACCGACACCGCGAGGGCGTCGATCGCCCGGTCCGAGTCGGTCAGCTCGCCCCGGGCGGGGACCGCACCGTCGAAGTACTTCTGGAGCATGGCGACCAGGCGCGACGCGAGGTTGCCGAACCCGTTGGCGAGGTCGGCGGCGTAGCGGGCGGAGATGTCCTCCCAGCTGAAGTTGCCGTCCTGCCCGAAGGTGATCGCGCGGAGGAAGTAGTAGCGGAACGCGTCCGAGCCGAACGTGTCGGTGATCTCCGACGGCGCGATGCCCGTCAGCTTCGACTTCGACATCTTCTCGCCGCCGACGAGCAGCCACCCGTGACCGAACACGCGCTCCGGGACCGGCAGCCCCGCGGCCATGAGCATCGCGGGCCAGATCACCGCGTGGAACCGGGCGATGTCCTTGCCGACGACGTGCACGCTCGGCCAGAGGCGCCGGAACGCCTCGTCGTCGTCTGAGCCGTAGCCGAGCGCCGTGACGTAGTTGAGGAGGGCGTCGAACCACACGTACAGGACGTGGTCGTGGTCCCAGGGGATCTGGATGCCCCAGTCGAAGCTCGACCGCGAGATCGAGAGGTCACGCAGGCCCTGCTTGACGAACGAGACGATCTCGTTCCGGACGCTCTCCGGCTGGATGAACAGCGGGTTCGACTCGTACAGGTCGAGGAGCCGCTGCTCGAAGTCGCTCATGCGGAAGAAGTAGTTGCGCTCGGCCAGGACCTCGACCGGGATCGAGTGGATCGCGCAGACCTGCTGGCCCTCGTAGGCCCCGGTGCCGGGCACCAGGTCGCTCGGCTGCTTGTACTCCTCGCAGCCCACGCAGTAGAAGCCCTCGAACTCGCCGGCGTAGATGAAGCCGTCGTCGTACAGCTTCTGCAGGAACGCGGTCACGCCGCGCTCGTGCCGCTCGTCGGTGGTGCGGATGAAGTCGTCGTTCGCCACGTCGACCGTGTCGAGCAGCGGCTTCCACGCGTCGGTGACCAGCCGGTCCGCCCACTCCTTCGGCGACACGTCGTTCGCCGACGCCGTCCGGAGGATCTTCTGGCCGTGCTCGTCGGTGCCGGTCAGCAGCCAGGTGTCGTCACCCCGCTGCCGGTGCCAGCGCGCCATGAAGTCCGCGGCGACCTCGGTGTAGGCGTGCCCGATGTGGGGCACGTCGTTCACGTAGAAGATCGGCGTGGTGATGCTGAACGAGGACCCGTCGGACATGCGGACCATCCTACGGGCGGGCGCGGACCGGATGACGCGCCCCCGCGGGCCTGTGGAGAACCCGGCCGGGCACCGGACGGGAGGATCGTGGCGGGCCCGCCCCGATCCTCCAGGCCGGTGGCCGGTCCCGTCAACGCGCGGCGAGCGCGCCCTCGTACAGGTCGCGCTTCGACAGCCCCGTCGCGTCCGCGACGGCGGACGCCGCCTCCTTCATCCGGGCACCAGCGGCGACCCGCTCGAGCACGAGCCGGACGCCGTCCTCGATGCCCGTGACGTCCGACTCCCCCGCGGCGCCCTGGACGACGACGCAGATCTCGCCGCGCACCCCGTCCGCCGCCCAGGCAGCGAGCTCGGCGAGCGTCCCGCGGCGCACCTCCTCGTGGAGCTTCGTCAGCTCCCGGCACACCACCGCACGGCGGTCGTCCCCGAAGCCGGACGCCATGTCGGTGAGCGTGTCCGCCAGGCGGTGCGGCGACTCGAAGAAGACCATCGTCCGCTGCTCCCCCGCGAGCGAGGCGAACAGCCGCCGCCGCTCACCGCCCTTCCGCGTCGGGAAGCCCTCGAACGTGAAGCGGTCGGTCGGCAGTCCGGAGACGGCGAGCGCCATGAGCACCGCGGACGGTCCGGGCAGCGCCGTCACGGTGACCCCGGCAGCCGCAGCGGCCTCGACGAGCGGGAACCCCGGGTCGCTGATCGCCGGCATGCCCGCGTCGGTGAGGACCACGACGTCCTCGTCCCGGGCGAACTCGACGACCTCGGCCGCCTTCGCCCGCTCGTTGTGCTCGTGCAGCGCGATGAGCCGAGGACGGTTCTCGATGCCGAGCGCCCGCATCAGGTGGATCGCGGTCCGGGTGTCCTCGGCGGCCACCACGCTCGCGTTCGAGAGGGTCTCGACGAGCCGGCGCGACGCGTCGCCGAGGTTGCCGATGGGGGTTGCTGCGAGGACGATCACCTCCCCATTGTGGTGGCAGGTCCGGCTCGGGGGCGATCCGTAGGATGACCTCTCGATGACCACGGAGCTGACCGACGACCCGACGACCACGCCCTCCGGGCCGGTCGGCTCCCGCCTGGACGACTGGTGGGGCCGGGTGCTCTCGACGTCGCGGCGGGTCGCCATTTGGCGCTGGACGGGTCCGCTCGCGGTGACGCTCCTCGCCGCGGTGCTGCGGCTCGTCGGGCTCGGGCACCCGCACTCGCTCGTGTTCGACGAGACGTACTACGTGAAGGACAGCTGGTCGATCGTGCACCTCGGGTACGAGGGCACCTGGCCGGCCAACGCCACGGACGAGGGTGCCCCGACCACCGACCAGCGGTTCGCGAGCGGGCAGACCGACCTCTACTCGAGCGCCGCCGAGTTCATCGCGCACCCGCCGCTCGGGAAGTACCTGATCGGGCTCGGCATGCTGCTGTTCGGCGCCGACAGCTCGTTCGGCTGGCGCATCACGGTCGCCGTGCTCGGCACCGCGACCGTCCTGCTCACTGCCCTCATCGCCCGGTCCCTGTTCCGCTCCACCGCGATCGGCACGCTCGCCGGCTTCCTGCTCGCGGTCGACGGCCAGGCGATCGTCCTGAGCCGGGTGTCCCTGCTCGACGGCGTCCTGACGTTCTTCGTCGTGCTCGGCGCCGGCGCACTGCTGCTCGACCGGCGGTGGGCGCAGCGGCGGCTCGACCGCTGGGTGGCCGCACGGACCGCGGCCGACCGGGACACGCTCTGGGGGCCGGTGCTGCTCTGGCGGCCCTGGCTGCTGGCGATGGGCCTGGCGCTCGGGGCCGCGTCGGCCGTGAAGTGGTCCGGGCTGTACTTCCTGGCGTTCTTCGCGCTGTACTCGGTGCTCGCCGACATGATGATGCGCCGCCGGGCGGGCGTGGCCTTCTGGTCGTCGAGCGCGTTCCTGCAGCAGGCACCCGTGACGTTCCTGCTCACCGTGCCGATCGCGGCCGCGACCTACCTGGCGTCGTGGACCGGCTGGTTCGTGTCGAAGGACGGCTGGGACCGGGACTGGATCGCGTCCGGCGGCGAGCGGTGGACGGGCGTGCTGGCGTGGGTGCCGGACAGCTTGCAGAACTGGTGGCACTACCAGTCCGAGATCTACGGCTTCAACATCGGCCTGCACACCCCGCACTCGTACCAGGCGAACCCGCTGCTCTGGCTGCTCATGCAACGGCCGACGTCGATGTACTACGTCGGCACGGACGCCGGGCAGGGCGGCTGCGGGTCCTCCCGCTGCGGCGAGGCCATCACCGGCATCGCGAACCCGTTCGTCTGGTACGCGGCGGTGGTCGCGACCGTGGCGCTCCTGGTGCTGTTCGTGCTGCGGCGCCGGTGGGAGCACGGCTTCGTGCTCGTCGGCGTCGCGGCGGGGTACCTGCCGTGGCTGATGTACACGGACCGCACGGTGTTCCAGTTCTACACGGTGGCGTTCGAGCCCTTCATGGTGATGGCGCTCGCGGCGGCGATCGGGCTGGTGGTCGGGCGGCGCGACGATCCCCGGCACCGTCGGACGCTCGCGCTCACCTGGGTCGGGGTGTACCTGGGCGTCGTGGTGCTCGCATCGGCGTACTGGTACCCGATGTGGACCGGGATGCAGATGCCGTGGGACTTCATCCGGTCGCACTACTGGCTGCCCAGCTGGTTGTAGGCGGTCCCGCGCGTGGGGTGCCGATCCGCGCGTGGTCGACCGATCCGCGCATGGTTGACCGATCCGCGCGTGGTCGACCGATCCGCGCATGGTTGACCGATCCGCGCGTGGAAGGGCGTTCCTTCCGTCCTCCGACGCGCGATCCGTCCTCCCATCACGCGTGCGATGGGCAGGAACGTCGCGACGCGACCGGGGGACGGACTGGAGGGACGGGTCGACCCCGCCACGAGCCTCCCGGCCGGTCGGCGGTCACCTGACGGACGTGCGGCGCGGGTCCCCGACCGGCGCGCGGCAGGCCGCGTCCGTCAGGGGGACGCGTGCAGCGCGCGCTCGAGCGCCTCGCGGTCGAGCGGCGTGCCGGGCAGCCCCGACACCGGCGCCTGCGGCAGCACCCCGTCGACGATCACCTGCGCGTACCGCCGCCACGCTTCCGGATCGGTCTCGCGTGTGGCGTCCGCGACCGCACCGACCATCGTCGTGAGCATCGGCAGGTCGCGGTGGTCGAACCCGACCCGGACGACCCCGGCCTCCCGCGCACGCTCGATGATCCGACCGACCTGCTGCTCGAGGCGGTCGCGCTCCCGCACGATCGACGGCCGACCCTTGCCGGCGCGCACGATGGTGTCGGCGAGTGCGCGGTCACGGGCGCGGAACGCGAACACGCCCATCAGGTAGACACGCAGGGCCTCGCGCGGGTCGGGTTCGTCGGCGGCGAGCGCCGCGGCGTCGTTGAGCGCCTCGAACTTGGCGGCGAGGAGCGCCTCGATCAGGGAGTCCTTGTCGGCGAAGCGTCGGTAGACGGTGCCGACGCCGACCCCGGCCTCGTGCGCGATGTCGTTGAGGGTGACCGAGGTGCCGCGTTCCGCGAAGCAGCGACGCGCCGTCTGCAGGATCAGCTCACGGTTGCGCGCGGCGTCGGCGCGGAGTGGCCGCTCGACGTCGGCGGCGGACTCGGTGGTGCTCACGCCGACGAATGTAGTTGAACGTTCTTTGCGCCACCCTGAGGGTTGTTCGGACGCGGCGTGGGAGCGACCCCCGTCTCCAGCCACTCGCGGGAGACGCCCGTCGCCATGCGCCAGAGGTTGAACTCCTTGCGACCAGCGACCTTCTCGCCGCTCTCAACGCGGCGAATTGTCGCGCGACTGAGCCCGGTTTCATCGGCGAACTCCATCTGAGTCAGGCCGCGAATCTCGCGCGCCTTCCGCATCCGGTCCTGCACAGTCCATTCCGGCACCAGGTCACCGGAAGCAAGCTCTTGCATGGTCATGCGTGCCAGATTACACACGTTCGACCAACGTGATCAAGACTCCCATCAATTCCCGGCGACACGCAATGGCCCAGCTTGCACGTCTGTAGCAAATGGCTCAGACTCTGCGGCATGGCTACTCATCTCACCTCTCGACAGGCGGCAGCCCGCGCCGGTCGAACGGTGACCACCATCAACCGGTGGGTTACCAGCGGGCGTCTCGTGCCCGCTATCGAGGTTCCCGGGTACCGCGGTGCCCGTCTGTTCACCCCCGAGGCTGTCGACGCCGCAGCAGCATCCGACAGGCAGAGCGCGTGAGCGTCGAGGCCATGGCGCTCGCTCTGCACCACAGCAACGCGTCGGGCACAGCGAAGGTCGTCCTGCTCGGGATCGCGAACCACGACGGCGACGGCGGCGCATGGCCGTCGATTCCCACCCTGTCCGTCTACGCGAACGTCACCGAGCGAAACGTCCAGAAGGCAATTGACGGCCTGCTCGCCGCTGGCGAGATTCGTCGGTTCGTCCAGGCGGGCGGGCTCCGGCACATGGCCGACTTCGATCGCCCGAACCTCTACCACGTGGCCATTCAGTGCCCGGTGAACTGCGACCGCACGCCTCGTCATCTGCTCACGTGCGTGATCTGCGGGAACGCGCTGAAGCCCCTCCAGCGGCGCGCTCGGAGCCTGACGTGCCACCGCGACGAGTGCCAGCCCGACCGGGTGTCGTCAGCGACACCCGGTGACGTCAGCGACACCCCTGGGGGTGTCGTCAGCGACACCCAAACCATCCCTCAACCATCCACATCTTCCAGTAACTACCCAACGCAACCACAGAACGCGCGCGGGGCAAGCTGCCGCACTCGCTCAGGACTTCACGACTTTCACCCCGACACCGGCTGGTGCCTCAACGCCTGCGGTGCACGACAGGAGATTCACCGATGATCACCGTCCTCGCCCTGGCCCTCTTCGCGGCCGTCATGTACCTCTGCGGCTCGATCGACCGCGACATGCGAGAGGACGACCGACGTGGCTAAGCCCTACATGCTCGTCCGCAAGACACCCATGGGCTGGTGGGTCTACTACTGCGCCTGGTGCGGCTTCGGCAGCACGCCCTTCCTCTCGTGGCGCAGTGCTCTGAGCGGCGCTGGTCGTCACTGCAACGGTGACCGTCACCAGGAGCGCACTCGTGGCTAAGCCGCTCCAGTGCCCGCAGCAGCAGCCCCACACGTCCCACACGTGGGAGTCCGTACGCGAGATCGGACGACTCTCCTGCCGCGGTGTCAGCGCACGTCACGTCCAGCCCGATAGGGGCGCTCCGCGCCCGGGCCTGGGGGCGGATCACGAACGGCCGGCCGCAGAGATCGGCGCACGCCTCCGAGAACTCGGCATCGGCATCCGCTCCGCACGCTTCGTCCCAGACCGCGGACCCGCCGTCCGCCTCGACGTCCAGGACGTGTCCCTGTGGCTCGATCCCGCCGACGTGGACGCCCTCACCATCGGACTCGCGATCGCTCGCAGGAAGGCCCTCAGCGCATGACCCGTCTCGCCACAGAGGCCGAAGTCGCCGACTGGCTCCAGGTGAAGCCCGCCACCCTCGCGAAGTGGCGACGAGCGGGAGCCGCGCCCCCGCACGTGCCCTCAGGACGCTTCGTCCGCTACGCCTGGTCCGACGTTCACGCCTGGGCCGCGAAACGGCGTCAGGGGGCCACCAGTGGCCGGTAAGCCCCGCTCGGACCTGACCAGTCGGGCCTGGAAGGCGCAGACGAAGCGGATCAAGCACCGCGACGGCTACCGCTGCACCGACTGCGGCTCCGAGAGCGACCTCACCGTCGACCACATCGTCCCGCCGTCCGTCACCGGCATCCCCGGCGACCAGTACCCGGACCACATGCTCACCACCCTCTGCCGCCCCTGCAACAGCCGCAAGGGCGCACGACTCGGCACCCGCCCCGCCTACACCAACCCCAAGTACGCCTAGGAGAACGACATGCCCCGCAAGCCCCGACCCGCACCCAAGCCCGTCGTCCGCTGCTCCGAGGACGGCACCACGACGATCGTCACCAAGACGCACGACGTCGAGGCCGCACACGACGCCATCCTTGAGTGGCTGCTCACCGATCTCGGGATGGAGGACGACGAGGCGCTCGACAACCTGACCGCGTACCTCGGCCAGACGCCGCGCAAGGCGCACGGGCGCTGGACGCTCCACGGCGCGCAGGACGGCATGCAGTGGACGCCCGCTGACCCGTCCGGTCGCGGCGTCACTCGCGCGCTCGTGTGGGTGCTCTGACCATGGACACCCTCGTCGTCGTCACCGTCGCGCTCGTCGTCCTCGTCAGCGCCGTCCTCGTCCTCGCGTACCGCACCTACCGCACGACCACATGGCACGCGCTCCGCCAGGTCAAGCGGGGCGTGATCGTCCACCTCCCGACCGATCCCGTGTGCAGGCACCATCACCACGTGCCAGCCCCAGGAACGCGCCTCCACCGGGCAGCAGCGGGCGTGCCGTGCCCGGTCTGCGACCGACCCGAGACGGACAGCCCGTGGTGAGCGCCGACCTCGACGCCCTGCCCGTGCTCGACGTGGTGTCGATCGAGTGGCCCGACGAGGACGTGCCCTGCTCGTGGACGTACGGCGACGGCTGCGATCGGGCCGCGGTGTGGTGGCACGAGTGCCGATGCGGAACGCCCACTTACTCGTGCCACGAGCATCGCGAGCGGACGGACAGGTGGCTCGAACGCAATTCGGACGACACGTACGGCTGCTTCACGTGTGAATTCAGAATGCCGCTCCCCGTTGCATGGAAGCCGCTCCGATGACGATCCGTTTCTTCTGACGACACCCCGGCCTACCCCGCCCACATCTGCCTTTTTCCCAGATCAGCCCAAATATTCGGGAGACATGACCACATGACCAACGAATCGCCGACGATCGTCGCCGATGACGACGAAGAGACCTACGTCGAGTCCGTCGCCCGGTTCGTGAGCGCCGCGACGTGGCTCGACGACACGCACCGGCCCGCCCTGAAGGTCCTCCGGTCGCTCGCGAAGGTGCTCGACCAGGAACTCGACAAGGGCAAGGCACCGCAAGCCGCGCTCGTGTCGCAGTTCTCGCTGACCTACCGCGACCTCGCGGGCAAGTCGCCCGCCGCCGCCAAGACCGACGACACCCTGCCGCCGCCGCTCGACCTGCCCGGGGACTGGAGGTGACGCTCGTCGAAGCGGAAGCACCGGAGGCCACGTACGATCTCGCCGGGATCGCACCGTGGCCTCCGACTCGCTACACCCGCCCCCTCACTCCCGACTTCCACTCCTGGTACGAGCGCTACCGAGACACCTTCCGGAAAGCGTGGTGGTCAGCCAACGGGTACTGCCTCGAACGGTGGCAAGACCAGCTGCTCCACGCGATCACCGAGGTCGACGCGTTCGGCATCCTCCGCTACCGCGAAGTCCTGATCAGCGTCGGCCGGCAGAACGGCAAGACCGAGATCGTCGCCGCCCTCGGGCTCCTGTTCATGGTCGCGAAGCGCTCCCCGACCGTGATCAGCGTCGCGTCGAGCCGAGAGCAAGCGCAGCTCGTCTACAAGCGCGCGCTCGACGTCGCAACCCGCTCGGCGACCCTGGCGCCGCACTTCGCGCGGATGACGAACACCCGCGGACTCACGACCATCACGGGCGGGGAGTGGGAACTCAAAGCCGCGAAGTCGGCAGCACTCCAGGGCATCCCGATCGACCTCGGCGGCGTGGACGAGGTGCACCTCGTGAAGTCCGTCCTCTGGACCGACATGGTGAACGGGCTCGGCGACCGCGACGACTGCATGGTCGTCGGGATCACCACCGCGGGCGACGACGACTCCGAGCTACTGCTCCGGCTCTACGAGCGCGACGACGCCCCGGTCACCCGGTTCGGTCGGTTCGTCTGGGAAGCACCAGAGGCACGAGTGCCGAAGGACGACAACGAACTCGCGCGGTGGCTCGCCATGGCGAACCCGGGAATCGCGTCCGGACGGCGGAAGGTCGCGAACGCGGTCAGCGCGGTCCGCGGGATGCCCCAAGACCAGGCGATCCGGTACCGGCTCAACCGGTTCGTCTCGGGCTCCGACAACGCCTACATCGCCGTCCCCGACTGGAATCGTCTCACCGTCCCCGCCGACGCGATCGAGATCGTCCGGCCGATCCTCACGATCGACCGGACGCCGGACTGGACGTTTGCGACGATCATCGCGACCGGCAAGACCGACGACGACAAGATCGCCGTGGAGGTCGCGATGTCGATCCCGAACCCGTCCGTGGAGGCGCTCTACGACGAGTGCGTGGACATGTTCGGGAAGGTGTCTCCCGAGACGTTCGTCGTGGACGGGTACACCCTCGGCGCGCTCGCGAAGCGGCTGAAGGAGAACGGCTACCCCGTGCGCACCATGTCGTTCGGCGACGAGGTGTCCGCGGCGTCCATGTTCTACTCGAAGGTCGTCCGGGGCCACATCGTGCACGCCGCGCCCGGGCTCGCGCAGCAGTTCCAGAACGTCGCGCGGAAGGCCACGCACGGCGACCAGTACAAGCTGGTCCGCGGCTCCGGCCCGCAGTCGATCGAGGCAGCCCTCGCGACGGTCCGCGGGGTGTACGCCGCCGAGACGAGCGACGACGGCGGCTCGCTGATCTACTGAGGCACCGAAAGGCACCCGGAAGCACTCTCGTGCACTGAAACGCACCGGACGCTAGGGGCACGCGGGACCGCCCCGCGATGCTCCTACCCGTGTCGATCACCAGCCGCCTCGCCGCCCGCCTGGGCCTCCGCGACGCCGAGTCCTCCACGGGCTCGGAGGGCACGACCCCGGCCGGGGTCCTGCCCCCGTCGCGGGGCCGGTCGGCGGGCGTCACGGTCGGCGACGCGACGGGCCTCTCGGCCGTCTACCGGGCGATCGCCATTTGGGCCACCGCAGGATCGCAGCTCTCCGTCGACGTCTGGCGCGGGACGACCCCGATCGACCCGCAACCGGCGATCGTCCGCAAGCCCGACCTCAGCATGCCCCGCTCGGCGTTCATCGAACTCTCGATCACCAGCCTCGCCGGACACGGCAACGCCTACTGGAAGCTCTCCCGCGACGACCGCGGCGCAGTCCGCACCGCGCAGGTGCTCGACCCGCGCATGGTCACCCCGCTCACCTCGATCCAGGACGGCTCGACCGTCACCGGCTACGCCTACCAGGGCAAGACCCTGACGACCGACGAGGTGCAGCACCTCCAGCTCCTCCGCATGCCCGGCCGCTCCACCGGGCTCGGCCCGATCCAGGCCGCGCAAGCCGAACTCCGCGGCGCGCTCGACGTGCAGGACTACGCCGAACAGTGGTTCGACCGCGGTGACATCCCGCCCGGGTACCTCTCGACGGACAAGCCCCTCACGCCCGACACCGCGAAGGCGACCAAGGAGGCCTGGTACGAGGACCGCAAGCGCATCCGAGTCCTTGGGTCCGGCCTGAAGTTCACCCCGCTCACCCTCAACCCCAAAGACGCGCAGTGGGTCGAGTCGCAGAACCTCTCCGCGCTGAAGGTCGCGCGCATGTACGGCATCCCGCCGCGCCTGCTCCTGGTGTCCCTCGACGGCTCGTCCGACACCTACGCGAACCTCCAGGACGAAGACCTCTCGTTCGTCCGGTGGGCGCTCGCGAAGCCGCTCCGCGAGATCGAAGAGGCCTGGACCGAGATCACCGCGAACGGGCAGACGGTCCGCTTCAACTATGACGGCATCCTCCGCGCCGACACCGAGAAGCGTTACACCGCGCACAAGCTCGGCATCGACGCCGGGTGGCTCCTGAAGAGCGAAGTGCGCGCGATCGAGGGGCTGCCGCCCGTCGCGGGCATCGACAGCCCCAAGCCTGCCGTGCAGCCCGCGAAGGACCTCGGCGAACTCTCCGCCGAGCCGACCAACGAGCCCGCCGCGATCGCCGGGAGCACCGAATGACGAACCCCGTCCTCGCCCGCTTCGAGCGGAAGGACCTGCCCGCGGCGACCGTCGCGCAGATCGACGCCAACACCGCCGCGTACCGCGCCTTCGCTGAGAGCGTGCTCGCCATGGCACCGGCCGGCCGCGAACTCTCCGCCGCGCTCACCGCGCTCCAGGAAGCGAAGTTCTGGACCAACGAGGCCGTCACGGTCGGCTTCCCCGCCGTCGCAGAACCCGACACCACCACCACGCCCGACGAGAGCACGGAGCAGCCCGCATGACCGAGCAGATGCACCACCGCGAGATGCACGTCCGCGCCGTCAACACCGACGAGCGCACCGTCACCGGGATCGCCGTGCCCTACGACGAGCCGACCGAAATCTCGGATTGGTTCGGGAACTACACCGAGCAGTTCGCCCGCGGTGCCGTCCAGGACTCCGACGACGCGCTGCTCTACTGGCGGCACTCCGAACCGATCGGCCGGATCATCGCGAACCGCGACACCGACGCCGGGTGGGAGATCACCGCGCGAATCTCGCAGACCCCGCGCGGCGACGAGGCCTACACGCTGCTCCGCGACGGCGTGGTCCGGTCCATGTCGGTCGGCTTCCGCCCCGTCACGACCGAGATCGACGACGTGACCGGGAACGTCACCCGGACCGCCGTCACCGTCCCCGAGGTGTCCCTCGTCCCCATGCCCGCCTACGCCGGAGCCGACGTGCTCGACGTGCGCCACCGCCAGCCCCAGACGCCCACCCCTCAGCAGAACCGTGGAGAACAGACCATGACCGACGACGTGCTCACCCGGGCCGACCTCACCGCCCTTGAAGATCGGTTCACCGACTTCGAGCGGGGCCTCCCCGACCTGATCGCGCAGCGCTCCGCCGCGCCCGTCACCGACACCCGCTCCGCGGCGCAGTTCCTCCAGGCGCTCGTCCGCGGCGACGAGGCCACCGTCAGCACCTACGAGGGCATGATGCAGCGCGCCTACGACGGCGGCGTGCTCGCCGATGACGGCACGATCCGCCCGCAGTGGGTCGGTGACCTGACCCGACTGATCGAGGACAACTCGATCCTCTCCGGCCTGTTCTCCACCGGCACCCTGCCCTCCACCGGCACGCTCCTGGAGTTCGGAGAGCTCGCCGCGAACACCACGCAGGTCGGCGTGCAGGCCAACGAGGGCGACCCCCTCGTCTACGGCAACGTGAAGGTCAAGACCCGCACCGCGCCCGTGCAGACGGTCGGCGGCTACTCGACCCTCTCGCGGCAGGAGATCGAGCGGTCCAACGTCAACATGCTCGACCTGACGCTCCGCGCCATGGCGATCGCCGCGGGCCGCAACAAGAACGTCGCGCTCCGCGCGTTCGTCGCCGCGCTCCGCGCCAAGCGCGTCGCGGCCGACAAGCTCAACGCCCGCTCGACCGTCACGATCGCGGACTTCACGAAGTACACCGCGTGGGTCGGCGGCATCATCGACGCCGCGGGCATCTTCGAGGACCAGGGCCTCGCGCTGGAGAACCTGCTCGTGGACAAGGGCACCTTCAAGACCCTCGCGAGCATCAACGACTCCACCGGTCGTCCGCTCATGACGATCTCCGGGACCGGCGTCAACGCCGTCGGCACCGTCAGCCCGACCACGCTCGGCGCGGACCTCTCCGGCGTCAGCGTCCGCGTGGACCCGAAGCAGGCTGACGGCACCCCGCAGTTCATCAACAAGCAGGCCGTGCGCGCCTACAACAGCCCGCTCGCGTCGCTGACGGACTCGAACGTCGTGAACCTCACCAACGCCTACTCCGTGTACTACTACACGGCGATCGCGGACGAGATCCCCGGGGCGCTCGTGCCGGTCGTGAAGGCCGACCCGGCCGCGGCGGCGAACTAGTCCGATGACAGTCTCCGCTGACGACCTCCAGGCCTACGTCGGGGCCACGAGCGACGACACGAAGCAGATCGAGAGCGCACTCGCGACCGCGGTCGAACTCGTGAAGGTGCACGTCGGCTCCGCCACGATCCCCGAGCCGATCACCGACCGGGCGGTCCTGGAGGTCGNCAGCGAGCTGTTCCACCGCAAGGACGCCCCGAACGGGGTGGCGCAGTTCACCACGTTCGACGCCGCCCCGATCCGCGTGGCCCGGGACCCCATGGTCGCCGCCTACGCGCTCCTGGCCCCCTTCGTCCCACCGGTCATCGCGTGAACCTCGCAGCCGAGCGCGACTACCTCGCGAAGCTCATCGCCCCGATCGGCACCGTGAAGCCGTACCTGCCCGAGCGGCTGAACCCGCCGCTGTGGATCATCACGCCGGCCGACCCGTACGTGACCAACGGGGACACGTTCGGCACCGTCCGCGTCCACTTCGTCCTCACCTTCGTCGGACCCGTCAAGACCGCCGCGTCCACCGCCCCCGCGCTGGACCAGGCGCTCGACGACGCCGTGGCGAAGCTGCTCCCCGGCGGCTACCGGATCGAAGAGGTGTCCGCCCCGTTCGTCCTCCAGGCGAACAACGCCCAGTACCCCGCCGTCAGCCTCACCGCCTCGAACCCCACCGATCTCTAGTCAGGAGAACACCATGCCCGCAACCAACCGCCTGAAGGGTGACCGGCTCGCCTTCACGGTCGCCGCCGTCGACCAGGCCGCCGATTGCACCAACGTCGTCCTCACGTGGGACGACGCCGCCTCCGGCACCGTCACGTTCGCCGACGCCGCCAAGGGTGGTGCGTTCGGCGCGAAGCTGAAGGGCACCGCGATCCAGTCCACGGACGCCGCGTCGTTCTGGTCGTGGGCCTGGGACAACGTGGGCAAGATCGTCGCGTTCAAGCTCGCCCCGTGGGCCAACACCACCGCCAGCGCAGCGCAGCCGCACTTCACGGGCAGCGTCAAGATCGGTAAGCGCCCCGACCTCGGCGGTGACGCGCAGATCACCGGCGACGACTTCACGTTCGACTTCGAGTGGGACGTGCAGGGCGACGTGACGAAGGTCACCTCCTAACCCATGAGCGGCGGGGACGGCGCGTACAACGCGGGTGTCCGGATCGAGGGCCTGAACCGCACGATCCGGGCTCTGTCGAAGGCCGGTGCCGACGCGCAGGACATGCGCGACCTCATGCACGAGATCGGCATGCTCGTCGTCTCCGCCGCTCAGCCCCCGTCCCGATCGGGACGGCTCCAAAGCACGATCCGAGCGGGCCGCGGCAAGACCAAAGCCGTCGTCCGCATGGGCGGCGCTCGCGCCCCCTACGGCGGCGTCATCGAGTACGGCGACCCCGCTCGGAACATCAGCAAGGCCGGGACCTTGGAGGACGCGCTCACCCGTGAGCAAGGTCCCGCCGTCGCGAAGCTCGACCAGGGCATCGGGGCGATCCTCCGCAAGAACGACCTCACCTAACGAACGAACAGGAACGACACCATGCGACTCGACCTCGACACCCTGACCCTCGGCGAAGTGGCCTTCATCGAGCGGTACGCCGACGTGCCCCTCTCGTCCTTCGGTGACGACGACGTGCCCAAGGGCCGGATGATGATCGCAATCGTCACCGTCACCAAGCGCCGCGACGGCAACCCGCAGTACAGCCCCGCTGAGGCGGAGAAGCTGACGCTCGCGGAGGCCAACAAGATCGTCGGCGCTGGCGAGGACGAGACGACCGCAGCGCTGGCGGACCTGCCCAGCTCGGCGCTCGTCACGGACGCCGTGCCGGCCGCGCCGGTTCCGGACCCGGATGCCTTCAAGAGCTGAGACAGAGCGGGCGAAAGACCTCGCCCTGTTCGTCGTCCGCATCGGTATCCAGCCCTCCGAGTACTGGAACCTGACGCTCCTGGAACGCGAGGAGATCGTCAAGGAATACAACCGATCGGCTCGGCGGCGCTCCTAGACCGCTGCGGGGCGGGTGTCGTTCCCCGCCTCGCAGCACCCCACCACACCCCGGAAGGAGGCCAGCCGTGGCCGGACAGACCGTCAACGTCTCAGTGCTCGCCGAGACCTCCAAGTTCACGCGAGGCTTCGCCGAAGCAGGCAAGACCGCAGAGGGCTTCGGATCGAAGCTCGGCAAGGTCGGCCTCGCGGTCGGTGCCGCGGTCCTGGCGACCGGTGCCGGGGTGATCGCGATCGGCGTCCAGTCCGCGAAGGCGCTCGCCCGGATCGAGACGCTGAACGCGCAGACCGGCGCAGCGATCACCTCGACCGGTGGGGCAGCAGGGCAGAGCCTGGAGCACATCCAGAAGGTGTCCGGCGAACTCGAACGGCTCACCTCCGTCGAGGCGGAGAGCATCCAGGAGGGGCAGAACCTCCTGCTCACCTTCACCAACATCCGCGGCCCCGTGTTCGACGAGGCCACGAAGAGCGCAACCGACATGGCGACCGCGCTCGGCACCGACGTCAAGACCCAAGCTCTCTCGCTCGGCAAGGCGCTGAACGACCCGATCTCGGGCGTCACGAAGCTCGGCCGGGTCGGCGTCACGTTCACCGACGAGCAGAAGAAGCAGATCGAGAACTACTCGCAGATGGGCGACCTCGCGTCGGCTCAGGGCGTGATCCTCGCGGAGGTGAACAAGGAGTTCGGTGGGTCCGCGGAGGCCTACGGGAACACCATCACCGGCGTCCGCGACAAGGTGCTCAACGAGTGGGGAACGGTCGGGGAGACCCTCACGTCGGCGTTCATGCCCGCCGCGAAGGGCGTCCTCCAGTTCGCCAATGACTTCCTCGTCAAGCTCAACGACTCTCAGGGCTTCGCCGACTTCGCGAACAGCTTCAGCGCGGGCGTGCAAGCCGTGTTCAACGGGCAGGCGTTCTCCGGGATCATCGCCGTGATCCAGTCGATCCTGCCGATCGTCTCCGCGGCGTTCGGTCCGATCCTGCCGATCATCGGCCAGCTCGGCGGGGCGTTCCTCGCGCTCGCGCCGAACCTCTCGCCGGTCATGCTGATCTTCCAGGCGCTCCAGCCCGTCCTGCCGTCCCTCGCGGCGGCGATCGGGCAACTCGCGACCGGTGTCCTCTCGACCCTCGTCGGCCTCTTCACCACCCTCGCTCCGATCGTCGCGCAGATCGCGCAGACCTTCGTGACGCTGCTCTCCGGCGTGTTCGTCGCGCTCATGCCCGCGGTCGTGCAGATCGTCTCGACGTTCGGCTCCGCGCTGGTGCAGCTCACCCCCGTTCTCCAGATGCTCGTCGGCGCGATCTTCCCCGTCGTCTCCGCGCTGATCTCCGGCCTCATGCCGGTCATCCTCATGCTCGTGCAGACCGTCCTGCCGCCCCTGGTCGCCCTGTTCTCCGCCGTCATCGCCGCCGTCGTCCCGCTCGTCGCGCAAATCGTCTCGGCGCTCATGCCCGCCTTCCAGGCGATCGTCCCGATCATCCAGCCCGTCGTCGCGATCCTCGCGTCCGTCCTCATCCCGATCATCCAGGCGCTCCTGCCCGTCGTGACGACCGTGTTCAACGCGATCGTCCCGATCATCCAGGCCGCCCTGCAGGTCGTCTCCGGGATCATCAAGATCGTCACCGGCGTGATCTCCGGTAACTGGTCGCAGGTCTGGGAGGGCATCCTCGACGTCCTCTCCGGCGTGTGGAACCTGATCAAGTCCGTCGTCATCGGGGCGCTCAGCATCCTCGGCTCCGTCGTCCGCGCCGGGCTCAGCATCATCGGGACCGTGTTCTCGGCCGTGTGGAACGGGATCGTCGCCGTCGTCACCTCAGTCGCGAACTCGATCGTCAACGGGGTCCGCGGCATGGCCTCCGGGATCGGTGACGGCATCCGCACCGCGATCGACTGGGTGACCTCGCTCGGCTCCAAGATCACCGGCGCCCTCTCCAACGCGGGGTCGCTCCTGGTCGACGCGGGTGGCCGGGTGATCGACGGCTTCGTGCGCGGCATCACCAACGGCATGTCCGCGATCAGCGCGATCGCGTCCCGGATCGGCAACGCGATCATGGATGGCGTCAAGGGCATCCTCGGAATCCACTCCCCGTCCCGCGAAATGGCAAAGCTCGGCCGGTTCTCCGTGCAGGGCTTCGCGAAGGGCCTCGGCGACCTCGCGCCCGTCGAGGGCGCGATGCGCCGCATGACCGACCTCGTGTCCACACCGATCGCCATGACCGCGTTCGCCGACGCCGACCCCATCGCGTCGCCGACCTACATCACCGTCCGCGCCGAAATGCTCGAGCCCACCCCCACAGCCGGCCGCGTCATCGCGGACGCCCTGGACGAGTGGCGACGCCGCAACGGAGGCCGCTAATGCCCGTCGTCGAGAAGCCCGTCACCGACCTGCTCACCTTCCAGGTCTGGGACGCGCAGACGCAAGCGTGGCGGGACCTCCGCAACCAGGCGAACACGATCCGGATCAAGCGCGGCGGCGACCAGTCCGGGGCGTCGACCTCGCTGAAGGCCGGGACCCTCGACGCGACCCTCGTCGGCGCGCTCAACCTCGGCTCCGACCCGGCGCTCCGACCGAACGCGCCGATCCGCGTGATCCGCGCCGACGGCGGCGCGGAGTTCACCGGCACGATCTTCGACATTGACCAGCAGATCGACCTGGACAAGTCCACGAACCGCAAGACCGTCCTCACCACGCTCTCCGCCGTCGACCCCGTGCAGTCCCTCGCCGACACCGACCGATACGGCGTCATCGCCGACAACGGCACCGGCCGCCAGTCCTGGACCGAGCGCCTGAACCAACTCGCGCAGTCCTCCCTGGTGCCGATGGACGTCCCCGCCTCCACCGACAAGACCGTCTACAGCCTCCCCGACTCGGGCGACACGGACGGTTGGGCTGCCCGCAACAACACCTCCAGCGGCAACACCACGACCACGCTGACGCCCGTCTCCGGTGGTGCGCTGCGAGCCCGGATCAGCCGCACCACCGGCACCGACGCGTCCGTGGTGTCGCCTGAGGTCTACCGACAGTTCCGCAACCTCGACCCGCGCAGCACCTACGCGTTCGCCGTCACCGTCACGCTCTCCGAGTCCACGATGTTCACCCCCGGATCGTTCGTGCTGACGTGGAAGGACGCCCGCCAGACCGTCACCTCGGACGTCTTCACCCTCAGCGACGCCGGGCAGGCGCTCACCATCGGCCTCCAGTTCAAGCCCGCCGCGCAGATCGGCACCCTCGGCCTGTACGGGCGCGACGCGGGCGCGTTCGCGTCCGGTTCCGGCTCCCCGGCCGTATCGCTCATGGTGACGTCGCTGAAGGTCACCAGCGTCGGCGATCCGGCCGGCCTCCAGCTCCAGGACGTCGCCTACGAGTCCAGCCTCCTGAACCACATCGACCTTGCCTGCAACTCGGTCGGTGCGCGGTGGTGGGTCGCCAAGAACGGGCGGGTGCAGTTCGCTCGGGAACTCACCGGCACGACGCCCGTGCTCTCGATCGGCGACACCTCCGCGCAGGACGTCTCCTACACCGACGCATCCCTCCGGTACGACACCCGGAACGTGGTGAACGCCGTGAAGCTCAACCAGCATGGCTACGACCCGGCCTCCGGCAACGCGCTCGACTCCGCGACGACGATCCGGTCTGAAACGAGCATCCGGCGGTGGGGTATCCGCGCGTCGAGCCTGGAGACATGCCTCTACCTCGGCGCGGGGCACGAGCAAGACCTTGTGCGGCGCGGGCAGGCGCTCCTGGGGCCGCTCTCGCGCCCGGTGTATGCCGTGTCGCGCTTCACCATAAACGTCCAGTCCAACCCGGCCGTCCTCCCGAACCTCGAACTCCGCGCACTGATCCGCGTCGTCTACGAGGGCATCGTCCAGACCTGCCGGGTGCTGTCGATCGATCACACCATCAGCCCGACACGGTGGGAGGTCACGGTCACCGTCAGCGACATTCGCACCGGACCGACCTTCGCCGACTTCAACGCCGTCACCCCCGGCACCTTCGCCGCGTTCGACGCCGCCTTCAAGGGCAAGAGCTTCGTCGCGTTCGACGCCGACCCCACTCTCGGAAAGGTCAAGCAGTGACCCTCTACACCAAGCCCGACGCCCTGCCCGTCCCCGAGTCCACCGACGACGTGACGCCGCTGGAGGACTACTTCGGCAACCTCTCCGTCGCCACGCAGCAAGCCCTGCTCCGGCCCGGTTCGGTGAACTCCGACGCCTCCCGCGCCGACGCCGTGCCGAACCCGCAGCCCGGGCAGGCGGTCTACCGGCTCGACAAGAGCTGGCGCGAGATGTGCCTCGCGGACCGCCTCGGCGGCGGGCTGAAGTGGTACCCGACTGAGGGCCTGCTCCCCGCCGTCACCGCGTCTGCCGCGGCCGCGATGACGAACGTCCCCGCGAACACCGCGACCCCGCTGAAGTTCACCACCACCACCCTGCTCCGCGGCATCACCTACGACGTCGCGAAGGGGCAAGCGACCATCGTCCAGCCCGGGCTGTACAGCGTCCAGGGCGGCGCACGAGCGGGCACCACCAACGCCGACAACCGTCTCGTCGTGACCCTCAACGGCGTCACGTACGCCGGTCAGCAGCTTCCGCCGAGCGGCGTCAGCATGGGCGCGATCGCCGTCACGCTCCCGCTCGCAGCCGGTGACGTCGTGTCGGTCGACTGGTTCTCCGGGATCACGCAGACCCCGAACACGAATCAGCGGTTCCTGAGCATCAACTACGTCTGCCCCGCATGAGCGACTTCCTGATCGAAGTCCTCCACGACCCCGTGGGCCGGTGGTTTCTCTACATCGGCGTCGTCGTCGGCGCGGTCGGCGCGGTCGGGTGGGGCGTCCTGAAGGTGCGGAAACGCCTGAACGTCATCGCGGAGGACGTGGGCCTGGTCAAGCACGAGGTCCGCAACAACCACACCACCAACCTCCGCGAAGAGGCAGACGACCGCCACGACGAGAACCGCAACACCCTGCACGAGATCCGCGGAGACGTGCGCCGCATCCTCCGCACCCTCGGCGAGCACGGCTACCGAATCTCCGAGCTGGAGGACGAGGTAGCGAACACCATCACCCTCGACAAAAGGCCGAAGCTATGACCCTCACACGCCGTTCGCCAGCCACAGCCGCCGCCTACGCGCTCAGCCTGATCGGCCGCACCCGGGACGCTCTCCCCGTGCCGTGGACCGACTCGCGCTCGATCGACGATTGCGCCCGGTTCTGCTCGCACGTGCTCTGGGGCGGCTTCCCGATCTCGTGGGTCGACAACTTCAAGTCGGCCGGCGACGGCTCCTACGGAGGCGGCTCGACCGACCTTCAGCCCTGGGACGTGCTCCTGTTCGACTGGGAGGGCAACGGCGTCGGCAACCACGTCGAGTTCATGGTCGCCGACCTCGGCAACGGCACCGTCCGCACCTACGGCGCGAACGGCTCCGACACCCGCGCCGCCGCGTACCGCATCCGACCGAAGCGCTACATCATGGGCCGCTTCCGGCCCGCCTGGACCACCGCCACCCCGGCGGGCAGCACCTCCGGCCGTCCGGCCGGGGGCACCATCACGAACACCCTGGAGGACGACATGAGCAAGGCCGACGTGGACGCGCTGAACAAGCGCATCGACAACGTGGAAGGGCTGCTCACCACGATCGCGAACGCGATCACCGACAAGCGGCACGGCGTGATCAAGTTCGCCCAGACCGCCGCGGAGACCGCGCAGACCGTCTCCCGTCAGGTGCAGAACCTCGACAACTCCGTCAACGACCGCGGGCACGGGGCTGTCGTGTTCGCGCAGCGAGCCGCCGAGCGCGCGGATGCCGCGGCGAAGAAGCTGGGGGTCTGACCATGGGGGATCACTCCAGCACCGTCGTCGTCCCGCCCATCTGGTACGTCTGGCAGCGTGCGCTGCGAACCGCGCTCCAGGTCGCCGTCGCTCTCGTGCTCGCGCTCGGCGGGTCCGTGGGGCTGCTCCAGGCGCTCAGCCCTCAGGTGCTCGCTGCCGTCGTGGACGTGCTCCCGCCGAACGCCTACGCGTGGCTCGTCGCCGCGTTCGCGTTCGTCATCGCGATCGCGACCGCGCTCTCGCGCCTCATGGCGATCCCGCTCGTAAACGCGTGGCTCACCCGAGTTCACGCGGGGTCCGTGCCGAAGATCGCTGCGACGGACCCGGCGGCCACCACGACCGCGGGGTACCCCGACGCGCTGAAGAGCGAGCCGGAGGACGCCCTCGGGTAGCGCGGTTTCTGGCGTCAGAGATCTCTGACGCCAGAAAGTAGGGCCGGGGCGCGTTCGGGTCGCGTCCCGGCCTTGCTACCCCGCCAGCCGCGCCGCTGCGGACGCGCGGCGCATGTCGTCGCGCTCGACGTGGACGTAGATCGCCGTCGTCGTCGGCGACGAGTGCCCCAGGAACTCCTGCGCGAGACGGAGGTCGTTTCCCGCGCGCCGGTAGACCATCGTGCCCGCGCGGTGACGGAGCGCGTGTGTGTTGTAGCCGGTCAGCTTCCGGACTCGGCAGTACACGGCGTTCGCGGTCAGGTGCCGTCCGACGTGCCGCGGGCTCGGGAAGTAGAAGCCCCAACGCATCGTGTCGCGCTCTATCGCGTCCATGGCCTTGCAGAGTTCGGGCGTGAGGTGCACGACCCGTGTCCGGTCGCCCTTCCCGCGGATGAACAGCCACTCGCCGTCGCGGTCGGCTCGGCGGACCGTCGCGATCTCAGACACGCGGAGGCCGCACTCGGCCCCGAGCAGCAGCATGGCGCGCTCGATCGTGCTGACGTGCTCCAGCGCCGTGACGAGGGCGTCGTCAGTGGCAATGCGCGAGCGGCGTCGCCGCACCCGCGGCACGGCGATCTCAGCGACCGGACTCTCGACGAGGTGCGCCTTGGCGATCGCCCACGCGTAGAAGCCGTGGAGCGCAGACAGCAGCACCGCCGTCGTGCTCTCGCTCCAGTCCGGGTACGCCTCCAGGAAGTCCCACACGTCGTCTGGCGACGCCGTGGTCAACGGCGCTCTCCTGTCGAAACGATCAAGCCAGTAGAGGCGCGAGTGGATGGTGTTCGGTGAGTGTCGGAGACGCTTCGCGCAGTGCTCGGCGTAGAGGTCCAAGAGGGTCTGCGAAGGTGCATGCGTTTTCATACAGCATCGAAGGTTAGTTCGAATTGCGCGGATAGCGAGTCGAACAATGTTTCGATTAGGTAACGACGCGGCGCGCCTACGCGACCTGCGCCAGGACGTCGACCTGGCGTCGGACACCGAGTAGTTGAACTTTCTGGGAACAAGTGGATGCGGCTGCTCCGTTTTGGGCTACAGTGGGTCGAACCGGATGCAGCGCATCCGTTTTCCCGGTCCACCAGACCACCTCTCCCCTCCACCTTCTCGAAGGAGGCTGCCGTGACGGCAGAACAGACCGCGGCGCCCCGAACGGGCTCCGCTCCCACCATCGCGAGCGGCACCGGCGCAGCGCCCGACCGCCCGCAGCACCGGTGGATCGCCCTCGCGGTGATCGCACTGGCCCAGCTCATGGTCGTGCTCGACGCGACCATCGTGAACATCGCGCTCCCCTCGGCCCAGGCCGACCTCGGCTTCGCCACCGACCAGCGGCAGTGGATCGTCACCGCCTACTCCCTGGCCTTCGGCTCCCTGCTGCTCCTGGGCGGGCGGCTCGGCGACCTCTTCGGCCGCAAGAACACCTTCATCATCGGCCTCGTCGGCTTCGCGGCGGCGTCGGTCCTCGGCGGCCTGGCCGACTCGTTCGGACTGCTCGTCGCGGCCCGCGCGCTGCAGGGCGTCTTCGGCGCGCTCCTCGCCCCGTCCGCCCTCGGCATGCTCACGACGACCTTCCGCGACCCGAAGGAGCGCGGTCGTGCGTTCGGCATCTTCGGCTCCATCGCGGGCTCGGGTGCCGCGATCGGCCTGCTGCTCGGTGGTGTGCTGACCGAGTACGCCTCGTGGCGCTGGTGCCTCTACGTCAACGTCGTGTTCGCGGTGCTCGGTGTCATCGGTGCGCTCGTGTTCATGGCGCGCCCGCCGAAGGTCGACCGACCCCGCATCGACGTCGCCGGCGTCCTCACGATCACGGCCGGCCTGGTCGGCATCGTCTACGGCTTCTCCAACGCCGAGACGAACGGGTGGGACAGCCCGGTCACCATCGTGATGCTCGCCGCCGGTGTCGTCCTGGTCGCCGCCTTCGCGCTCATCGAGACCCGGGTCGCGCACCCGCTGCTCCCGCTCCGGGTCGTGCTCGACCGCGACCGTGGTGGCTCGTTCATCGCGATCGGCCTCGTGGCGATCGGCATGTTCGGCATCTTCCTGTTCCTGACCTACTACCTCGAGCAGACCCTCGGGTTCACCTCGCTGCAGACGGGTCTGGCGTTCCTGCCGATGCCGGCGTCGATCATGCTGTCCTCGACGCAGATCGGTGGCCGCCTGCTGCCGCGGGTCGGGCCGAAGGTGCTCGTCTTCGCGGGTGGACTCGTCGCCGCGACCGGACTCCTGCTGCTCCTGCGCACCGACGTCGACAGCACCTACGCGGGCACCGTCCTGCCGGCGCTGATCGTCATCGGGCTCGGGATGGGCACGATCTTCTCCTCCGCCATGAACACCGCGACGACCGGGGTGGCCCGCGCCGACGCCGGCGTGGCCTCGGCGACGGTGAACACCGCGCAGCAGGTCGGCGGCTCGATCGGCACGGCGCTCCTCTCGACGATCTTCGCCGACGTCGTCGCGGACCGGCTGTCCGGGCTCGCCGCGGCGCCGACGAAGCTCCAGCAGGCACAGGCGGTGCTCGACGGGTACCACGCGGCGTTCGCGATCTCGGCGGGCGTGCTCGTCCTGGTGGCGCTGGCGGGCGGGCTGCTCATCAACCGGCAGTCGGTGCGGCTCGCGAAGCTCGAGCACGCGGCGTCGACCGCGACGGGCAGCATCCCGGCCGCGGCGCACTAGCCGCACGCACCACCCATCGCACGCACCACGCGTCGCGACGACCACGGACGGCCCGGGCCTCGCAGAACTTCTGCGCGACCCGGGCCGTCCTGGTGCCCGGAAGTTCGGGGAACCGCGTCTGCCGGACGACGCCGTTGCGCACTGTGTCGATCCTGCTGGGACCCGTCAGAGGCCCCGGATATCGTGAGCGCCATGGCCCCCGTCCTGACCTCGCCGCTCGTGTCGACGCAGTGGCTCGCCGACCACCTCGGTGCTGACGAACTCGTCGTCCTCGACGCGTCCGTGCACACCACGGGGGCCGGCCTGGACATGCGGTGGCAGGACGCCCGCGACGCGTACGAGCAGCACGGGCACGTCCCGGGTGCCCGCTACGCGGACCTCGTGCACGACCTGTCCGACGCCGGCGCCGACCTACCGTTCACCCGACCGACGGTGGAGCAGTTCGAGTCCGCCGTCCAGGCACTCGGCGTGACGAACGAGTCGTGCGTCGTGGTCTACGACGACAGCGTCGGCGAGTGGGCCGCGCGGCTGTGGTGGATCTTCCGGGCGTTCGGACACGACCGCGTGGCGGTCCTGGACGGCGGGTTCACCAAGTGGCGGGACGAGGGCCGGCCGGTCCGCGTCGGCGCCCTGCGCGACGGGACGACCCCGGCGATCGGTGCACCGTTCCTGGCGGGTGAGGAACGCCCGGTGTGGGTCGACCACGACCGGGTCCTGCGCGCGGTCCGCGGCGAGGAACCTGCCGCCCTCGTGCTCGCCGCTCCCCCGGCGTCGCTCGGCGACACCCACCCCGCGGTGGTCCCGGGGAGCGCGTCGATCACCACGGACGACGTCGTCGACCCCCGCACGAACACGTTCCTGCGCCGTCCGGCCCTGGCCGAGGTCTTCGCGCCGGTCCTCGACGCGTCGGAGATCGTCACCTACTGCGGCGTGGGCAACGCGGCGTGCGTCGACGCGCTCGCACTGACGGTCCTCGGGCACGACGACGTCAAGGTCTACGACGGCTCCCTGCTCGACTGGTGGCGTCGGGAGCCGGAGCGACTGGCGTCCTGACCGCGGTGGCGGCACTACCGTTGCTGCCATGAGCACCAGGCGAGCCGTCGTCCTCGGCGGTACCGGCGGCATCGGCTCGGCCGTGGTCCGCGACCTCCTCGACGCGTCCGGCCGCGGGGGTGACGACTGGCAGGTCGACGTCGTCGCCCGGCACGGCGGCCCCGCCGCGGACGCGCTGACGGCCGCCGGAGCGACGTTCGTCCCCGGGGACCGTCGGGACACCGCCGTGCTGCGGGAGCTCCTGCGCCCGGGTGCGGACCTGCTCGTGGACGCGGTCGGCGCCACCCGCGACGATGCCCTGCAGCTCCGTCCGTTCCTCGACGACGTCGGCTCCACGGTCTTCGTCTCGTCGAAGGCCGTCTACGCCGACGAGCAGGGGCGGCACGCGAACTCGGTCGACCGGCCGGTCTTCGGCGGTGCCGTGACCGAACTGCAGCCGACCGTGCCCGCCGGGGACGGCGACCCCACGAGCCGCGAGGGCTACGGCGCCGCCAAGATCGCCGCCGAGCAGGTGCTGCTCGACCACGGCGCCCCCGTCACGGTGCTGCGTCCCTCGAAGGTGTACGGCGTGGGCATCGGCCGCCCACGCGAGTGGTTCGTGGTCCGTCGTGCGCTCGACGGTCGGGAGCGGATCCTGCTCGCCGACCGCGGCCGTGGCGTCGACCACACGACCGCGGCGTCCGGCATCGCGTCGCTCGTCCGGCTCGTCGCGGACGCCCCGGACCGCCGCATCCTCAACGTCGCCGACGAGACCGCCCCGAGCGTGCTCGAGATCGTCCGGACCGTCGCGGGCCTGGTCGACCACCGGTTCGACGAGGTCCTGCTCGACCAGGACGCGCCGGCGTTCGTCGGGACGACCCCGTGGAGCTCGCCGACGCCGTTCGTGCTCGACACCACCGCAGCGCGCGCCCTCGGCTGGCAGCCGCCGCGGTACGCCGAGGCCGTCCGACCCGAGGTCGCGTGGCTGCTGGAGACCGCCCACGCGGTACCGGCGGGCGGCGACGTCCCGTGGGCAGAGGACGCGTTCTGGGAGCGGATGTTCGACTACGGCCCGGAGGACGCGGCGCTGCTGCTGCTGTCGCTCGGACGGGACTGAGCCGGTGCCGCGGTCCGAGGTGCTCTTCGTCGGCGGCCGCTCGGGCGTCGGGAAGACCACCGCGGCCGAGGCACTGCACGACCTGCTGGTCGCCGCGGACGTCCGGCACGCGGTCGTCGAGGGCGACTTCCTCGACCTCGCCCACCCCGCGCCGCACGTCGAGCACCCCGAGGCGCGTCTCGCAGAACGGAACCTCGCGGCACTGTGGGCGGCGTACCGGGAACTCGGGCACCACCGGCTCGTGTTCTCGAACACGGTGTCCGTCCTCGAGTGGCCGGCCCTGGCCGCCGCGATGGGGGACGACCCGGTGGTCACGGCCGTCCTGCTGCGCGCCGCCGACGACACCGCGGCGGGTCGGCTCGCCCGGCGGGCGGGTGGCCGGGTCCCCGAGGCGCAGCTCGCACACAGCACGGCGACGGCCGGGAGGCTCGACGCGGCCACCGCGGACGGCGTCATCCGGGTGGACACCGACGACCTGACCCCGCAGCAGGTCGCGCGACGTCTCGCCGCCCTGACCGGCTGGCTCGTGTGACGGCAGCTGTGCACGGCGCCGCTCGTCCACAGACCGCCCGACTCGCCCCGTGCGCCCAGCGGCACCGAGGCAGGCTGGACCCATGAGCGACAACCGACTCGGCACCGCGGTCAGCCCCTACCTGCGGCAGCACGCCGCGAACCCGGTGGACTGGCGCGAGTGGGGCCCGGACGCCTTCGCCGAGGCACGGGAGCGGGACGTCCCGGTGCTGGTGTCGGTCGGGTACGCGACGTGCCACTGGTGCCACGTGATGGCGCGGGAGAGCTTCTCCGACCCGGAGATCGGCGAGCTCCTGCGTCGGGACTTCGTCGCCGTGAAGGTCGACCGCGAGGAACGGCCGGACGTCGACGCGAGCCTGATGGCCGCCGCGAGCGCGTTCACCCAGCAGCTGGGCTGGCCCCTGACGGTGTTCGCGACGCCCGAGGGCCGGGTGTTCTTCGCCGGGACCTACTACCCGCCGGTCCCGGTCGGGCAGGTCGGCTCCTTCCGGCAGGTCCTGGCCGCGGTGCTCGACGCGTGGCGGGAGCGGCGGTCCGAGGTCGACGCGAACGCGACCGCCATCGCGGCGGCGATCCGGCAGGGCGCCGAGGCGGACGCGGCCGCCCAGGGGGGTGCCGCGAGCGACCAGGGCGAGCCGCGCCTCCCGTCCGTCGACGCGATCCGCTCGGTGACCGGACAGCTGGCGGCGGCGGAGGACACGACGTACGGCGGCTTCGGGGGCGCACCGAAGTTCCCCAGCGCACCCCTCCTCGAGTTCCTCGGCGACGTCGCGGCCGACGGCGACGACGACGCTGCAGCGCTCCTGGACCGCAGCCTGCGCGCGGTCCGGGACGCCGAGCTGACCGACGCCGACGGCGGCGTCTTCCGGTACGCGACCAAGCGCGACTGGAGCGTGCCGCACTACGAGCGGATGCTGTACGACAACGCCGGGCTGCTCGCCGTCGCCGAGCAGGGCCCGGCCCGCGGCATCGCGGACTTCCTCCGGGACACCCTGCGGCGCGACGACGGCGCGTTCGTGGCGGCGCAGGACAGCGAGTCCACGATGGACGGCCAGCGGGTCGAGGGCGCGTGGTACCGGCTGCCCCTCGACGAGCGCGGACGGTTCGCCCCGCCGCCGCTCGACGACCATGGGCTCACCGGGTGGAACGGCCTGGCGATCCGCGGCCTGGTGATCGCCGGCACGCGGCACGGCGACGCCGAGATGATCGCGCTCGCCCGCGGCGCCGCGGACGCGATCGTCGCCGGGCACGTGCGCGACGGACACGTCACGGTCCGCTCGAGCACCCCGCGGGGAGCCTCGAGCGCACCGCCGACGATCGAGGACGTGGGCCTCCTGGCCGAGGGGCTGCTCGAGCTCGCCCTGGTCACCGGCGACGTCGCGTTCGCCCAGGTCGCACGCTCCCTGGTGGACGACGGCCTCGCGGGACGCTTCGCCGTCGACCCGGTGCTCGCCGCGGCCGGGACCGTGACGGGGGAACAGCCGCAGACGGCGCTGCGATCGGGCACGGTGGCGCTCGCCGCTGCGGCGGCTGTGCTCGCAGCGCTGACCGGCGACGCCGAGTACCGCGAGGCCGCCGCGGTCCTGGTCGCGGACCGGGCACACACCGGCACGGAGCGTCCGCTGGGGCACGCGGACGCGCTCGGCGTCGCGCTCGCGCTCCAGCGCCCGTCGCGCGAGGTCGTCGTCGTGGCCCCGGTCGACTCTCCGATGCGCGCGGCCGCCCTCGCCGCGCGGCGGCCGGGCACCGTGGTCGCCACGCTGACCGCGGAGCAGGCCGCTGCATGGACGGCGGCGGGCTTCGAACTGTTCGCGGGCCGCGACCTGCCGGGTGCCGCGGCGTACGTCTGCCACGACCGGGTGTGCGGCCTGCCGGCACGCTCCGCGACGGACCTCGCCGCGCAACTGGCCGCCGGAGCGACCGGCTGACCGAGGCCCGACGGCCCCGGCTGACCGGGACCCGACGGCGCCGACTGACCGGAGCCTGACGGCCCGCTATCCTGGAAGGCTCATGTCTGCCGCACCCGTCATCACGTACCCGCCGGAACTGCCCGTCTCGCGGCGGCGGGACGACATCGCCGCCGCGATCCGCGACCACCAGGTCGTCATCGTCGCGGGCGCCACGGGTTCCGGCAAGACGACGCAGCTGCCGAAGATCTGCCTGGAGCTCGGGCGCGAGTCGATCGGTCACACGCAGCCCCGTCGGATCGCGGCGCGGACGATCGCCGAGCGCGTGTCCGAGGAACTCGGCGGCGAGCTCGGCGACCTGGTCGGCTACCAGGTGCGCTTCACCGACAAGGTGTCGGCGAACACCCGCATCAAGCTGATGACCGACGGGATCCTGCTCAACGAGATCCACTTCGACCGCGACCTGAAGCGCTACGACACGATCATCATCGACGAGGCGCACGAGCGCTCGCTGACGATCGACTTCCTGCTCGGCTACCTCAAGCGACTGCTGCCCCGACGTCCCGACCTGAAGGTCGTCATCACGTCGGCGACGATCGACCCGGAGTCGTTCTCGCAGCACTTCGGCGGCGCGCCCATCATCGAGGTGTCCGGGCGGACGTACCCGGTCGAGGTCCGCTACCGCCCGCTCGTGGCGGACGACGCCACCGACGCGGACGACGACGCCGACGCGCGAAACGACGACACCGACCCGCGGACCGACGACAGTGGCAGCCGCGGCGGTGCGGGCGCGGACGACCGCGACGTCCTGCAGGGCATCACCGACGCGCTCGACGAGCTGGCGCAGGAGGACCCGGGCGACGTCCTCGTGTTCCTGTCCGGCGAGAACGAGATCCGCGACGCGCAGGACGCGATCGAGGGGCGGAAGTACCCGGGCACCGAGGTCCTGCCCCTGTACGGCCGGCTGTCCGCAGCCGACCAGCACCGCGTCTTCGAACGGCGGAGCGCCCCGGGCATCCGCCGCCGCGTGGTCCTCGCGACGAACGTGGCGGAGACGAGCCTCACGGTGCCGGGCATCAAGTACGTCGTCGACACCGGCACCGCGCGCATCTCCCGGTACTCCCCGCGCGCCAAGGTGCAGCGGCTCCCGATCGAGGCGATCTCGCAGGCCAGCGCGAACCAGCGCTCGGGTCGTGCCGGCCGCACGAGCGCCGGCATCGCGATCCGGCTGTACTCCGAGCCCGACTTCGACCGTCGCCCGGAGTTCACCGACCCCGAGATCCTCCGCACGAACCTCGCAGCCGTGATCCTGCAGATGATCTCGCTCGGCTTCGGTGACATCGAGTCGTTCCCCTTCCTGCAGCCGCCGGACTCCCGCGGTGTGAAGGACGGGCTCGACCTGCTCCGCGAGCTCCGGGCCGTGGACGGCGACGGGCGCATCACGAAGACCGGGCGGCAGCTGACCCGGCTCCCGATCGACCCGCGGCTCGGCCGGATGGTCCTCGAGGCGGGCCGGCAGGGCGTCGGGCGCGAGGTCATCGCGATCGTCAGCGCCCTGAGCATCCAGGACCCCCGCGAGCGTCCGCTCGAGAAGCGCGCGCACGCCGACCAGCTGCACGCGCGGTTCGCCGACCCGACGAGCGACTTCCTCACCCTGCTCAACCTCTGGAACCACATCGAGGACCAGCAGGAGGCGCTGTCGTCGAGTGCGTTCCGGCGACTGTGCAAGGCCGAGTTCCTCAACCACCTGCGCATCCGCGAGTGGCAGGACCTGTACCGCCAGCTGTCGCGCGCCGCGAAACAGGTCGACGTCCGCGTCGGGCAGTCCCGGAGCGAGGACGGCGACGCGGTGCACCGGTCGTTGCTCGCCGGGCTCCTCAGCCAGATCGGCCTGCGCGACAAGGAGAAGCGCGACTACCTCGGCTCCCGCAACATCCGATTCGTGGTGTTCCCCGGCAGTGTCCTCGCGAAGAAGCAGCCCGACGCCGTGATGGCCGCCGAGCTCGTCGAGACGAGTCGCCTGTTCGCCCGGACCGTCGGGCGGATCGACCCCGCGTGGGTCGAGCCGCTGGCTGGGGACCTGTTGAAGCGCACCCACGGTGAACCGCACTGGGAGAAGAAGCAGGGCGCCGCCGTCGCGTACGAGCGGGTGACCCTGTTCGGCGTCCCCGTGGTGCAGCGGCGTCGCGTGCAGTACAAGCGCGTCGACCCGGAGCACTCGCGCGAGCTCTTCATCCGGCACGCCCTGGTCGAGGGCGAGTGGGACGCCCAGCAGGCCTTCGACCGCGACAACCGGAAGCTCCGCCGCGAGCTCGAACAGCTCGAGGAACGCACCCGTCGGCGGGACATCCTGTTCGACGACGAGCGCGTGTACGACTTCTACGACGCCCGCATCCCCGCGGACGTCGCCACGACCCGCGACTTCGAGGGGTGGTGGCGCCAGGCGCGGCGCGACCAGCCGGACCTCCTCACGATGCGCCGGTCGGACCTGCTCGACGAGGACGCGGCCGAGGCCGCCCAGGACCAGCAGGAGTACCCGACGCAGTGGCGCTCGGGCGACCAGCGCCTCGCGATCAAGTACCGCTTCGAGCCCGGCGCGCAGGACGACGGCGTGAGCGTGCAGGTGCCGCTCGCGCTGCTCCCCCGCATGCGCGAGGAAGGTTTCGACTGGCAGGTGCGTGGCCTCCGGAAGGAGCTCGTCACGGCGCTCATCAAGTCGCTGCCGAAGCAGATCCGGAAGAACGTCGTGCCCGCGGCGGACTGGGCCGAGAAGATCGTCGCGGAGCTGCCGGACGACGCCCCGACGGAGCCGACCGAGTCCTTCCGCGCGACGCTCGCCAAGGCGATCCAGCGGATGACCTACGTCACCGTCGACGAGTCCGACTTCGACCTCGCGCGCGTCCCGGCGCACCTGCTCCCGACCTGGGCCGTCGTCGACGAGCGCGGTCGGCGGGTCGAGTCCGGCAAGGACCTGTCGGCCCTGCAGACCAAGCTCAAGGACCGGACCCGGCAGAGCGTCGCGTCCGCCACGGCGAAGGCCGCGTCCCGGCCTGGAGGCGCGGCGCGCGTCGCCGGGGCGTCCTCCGGTGTGCAGCTGGAGCGGTCCGGCATGACGGCGTGGCCGCCGCAGGACCTGCCGCAGGTGCTCGACACGAAGCAGGCCGGCGGGGTGATCCGCGCGTACCCGTCCCTGGTCGAGGAGGGCGACGGGCCGAAGGCGACGGTCGGCGTCGAGCTGCTCGCGACCCCGGGCGACCGGGCCGTCCGGATGCCGGCCGGTGTCCGGCGTCTGGTGATGCACGCGGTGCCGTCACCCGTGTCCTACGTGCAGTCGCACCTCACCGCGCAGGAGAAGCTCGCGCTCGCCGCGAGCCCGTACCCCTCCACCGCGGCGCTCTTCGACGACGTGCTCGCCGCGGTCGTCGACGCGGGCATCCGTCGAGCGCACCCGGACGGCCTGGTCTTCACGAAGGCGGAGTTCGAGGCCGTGCGGGACGCCGTGTCCGCGACGGTCGTCGACACCATGTTCACGGCGGTGTCCGAGGTCGCCGCGGTCCTCACCGCGCAGCGCGCTGCCGACAAGGCCCTCAAGCAGGCGAACGCCATGGCGCTCCTGCCGGCGCTCAGTGACATGCGCCAGCAGTCGGAACGCCTGGTGTTCCCGGGCTTCGTCAGCGTCGCCGGCCTCGACCGCCTCCGGCGCATCCGCGTGTACCTGCAGGGCATCGACGCCCGCGTGCAGAAGCTCCTGCAGAACCCCGGCCGCGACGCCGGCTGGATGCGCGAGGTGTCCGTCGCGACGGACCGCTACACCGACGCCGGCGGGACCTTCCCGCCGTCGATCGGCGCGCACCCGGAGCTCGTCCACGCGCGGTGGATGCTCGAGGAGTTCCGGCTCAGCCTGTTCGCGCAGGAGCTCGGGACGGCCGAGACGGTCTCGCTGCAGCGCATCACGAAGGCCCTGGCCGCCGCGCGCTGACGGGGCTGGCGTGTGCCGCATGATCGGCACACTCGACCTCGTCGTCCTGGGCTGCTCCGACCCCCGCGTGCTCGCGCGCTTCTACGCCGAGTTGCTCGGCAGCGGCTCGGTCGCGAGCCCCTCGACGACCGTGACGTTCGGCAGGGCTGCCAGGACGACCCCGGGCAGGAAGACCTTCGCGCCGCGGAGGCCGGCGCCCACGACCACCTCGGGTGCGTCGAGCACCCGCGCGTCGACGTACACCGGCCAGTCGGCGGGGAGCCCGATGGGGGTGATCCCGCCGTACTCCATCCCGGTCAGCTCGACCGCCTGGTCCATTGGCGCGAAGCTCGCCTTGCGAACGTCGAGCAGTCGCTTCACCACGCGGTTCACGTCGAGCTTCGTCGACGCGAGCACGACGCACGCCGCGTACCGGACCTCGTCCCCGCGCCTGCCCGCCACGACGATGCAGTTCGCGCCGCCGTCGAGCGGGTACCCGTACGCCTCGGAGAACGCGGCCGTGTCCGCGAGCTCGGGGGCGATCGGTGCCGCCTCGATCCGCGCGAGCAGGTCGCTCGGCAGCCCGACGAGGGCCTGGGCGACGGGGATCGCCAGGAACCCGGTGGCGACGAGGGCGGGGGAACGGTCGAGCGTCGGCATGCCCCCACCGTAGGGAGTCCTCCCCCGACGGCGTCGGAGGTCCACACCCGCAAGCGGGCCATCAGCGCTCCAGGCAGATCGTCCTGAGCACCACCGTCGGCCCCGGGCGCGCGTAGGACGACGACGCGAGCCAGTCCGCCCGCGGCTCGTACTGCTCCTCCGAACCGACGGCACTGCGCTCCGCACCGATGCCCTCGACCTGCCATGCTGCTCGGACCGCCGCCAGGTCGGTCGCGCCGCCCGGCACGGTCGAGGCCCCCTCGGGCAGCAGGTCGGCGCCCGAGGCGTCGTGGAGTTCGGCTGCGATGAACCAGTACTCCCACTCCAGGCCCTCGTGCCGGTTGTCGAGCAGGCACGGTTCCGAGTACGCGCCGCCCTTCGGGGAGCCATCGGACCGGAAGCCCTCGGACCGCCGGGAGCCGAGCATCTCCACGGTGCGGTCGCCGATCCGGTTCAGCGCGGCCTCGGCGCCGCCCTCGCTGTGCGCGAAGTGACGCTCGGCCGCGGTCGCCGGCTGCGCGCGGACCCGGGCGTCCTCGGCGACCGTCCCGACCTGCCCGGCGATCCCGAGCGTGTTCAGCGGGACCGCGACGACGAGTACGACGATCGCCGAGATCACCGCGGCGAGTGAGGTCCGCGGCTGCCGCCGGCGCTTCAGGACGTACACGACGATGACCACGACCGGCACCCCGACCGCGAGCAACGTCCCGACGAGCAACCCCGCGAGGACACCGCCTGGTCCTGGTCGGGTGTCGTCCGCCCCGAACGAGGCCTGCAGCAGCACGCCGAGCTGGACGAGCCAGCTCACGACGAGCAGGACCGGCAGCGCCACGGCGAGCCCGACGGCTCCCGCCCGTCCGACGACCGGATCGTCAGTCCCCACGTGGTCCCCCTCACCCCGGGCCCATCCTGACAGGCGAGCGCCCGGAGTGCTCGCCGCACCGCGGAGCGCTCAGGCGCGCTCGTGGATCGACCGCGCCCCCGGCACGGGCGGCGCCGGGTCGTCCGCCGCCTCGGGGTCGTCGGCCCGCGCCCACTTCACCGTCCACCGTACGAGCGGCTGCACCCGGTCCCACGCGGCGACGATCGCGTCGAGCGAGCTGTCGAGCGGCAGGTGCACGAGCGCGGCGTAGTGCTGCATCCGGAGCAGGTCGATCCGCGGGTGGTCGGCGTCGAACCCGCGCGGGGCGGTCTTCAGCGGCGGCCCGGCGAGCTCGTACCCGGCGTCGGTCAGGTCGTCGAGCTCCCGCTGCAGGGCGGCGGCGGCCTGCGGGTGCTCGTCGATGGTCGTCCGCGCAGCGTGCAGCTGCGCCCGCGACGGCTCGTAGAGGCCGCCGCCGACCTGGAGCCCGTCGGCTCCGGCGCTGAGGTACATCCCGCCCGCGGTCAGGCCGGTGTCCTCGCGGTACGGCCGTTTGTCCGGCGTGAAGCGCAGGTCGCGGTGCTGGCGGAGCACCCGGCCGGGCCCGTACCGCCGTTCGGCCTCGTGCAGCAGCGCGTCCATCGGGTCGCGGACGTGCCGCTCCCAGTCGTCGCGGTGGTCCTCGAACCAGGACTTCTCGTTGTGTGCGGCGAGCCCGCGGAAGAAGGTCGCCAGCGCGGGCGAGAACGGCGTCTCGGTCACCCTCGCAGTGAACCGCGGCCGGGTGCACGCTCGTCGGCAGCCCGGGGTACGAGACTGACCGGATGAGCGAACTCCGACCGATCGACCTCGAGACGTGGCCCCGTCGGGAGCACTTCGCGCACTACCGGCGGGAGCCCTGCGCGTGGGAGATGATCGTCGACCTCGACGTCACGGCCTTCGTCGAGGCCGCCCGGACGGCGGGGGCGAAGACGTACCCGTCCCAGATCTGGGTGCTCGCGACGGTCGTGAACCGCCACGAGGAGTTCCGGATGCAGCTCACCGAGGACGGCCAGCCCGCGGTGTGGGACGTGGTGCATCCGACCTTCACGGTGTTCCACCCCGACACCGAGACCTTCTCGGTGCTCGTGGTCGAGTACGACCCGGACCCCCGGACGTTCCACGACGCCGTGGTCGCGACGACGGAGCGGTACCGCGACGACCACCGGATGTTCCCGCAGGGCTCGGAGCGCACGGACACCTTCGACGTCTCGACGCTCCCCCGGACGTCCTTCACCGGGTTCGCACTGCACCTCACCGGCGCCGAGGACCACCTGGCTCCCGTGATCACGCTCGGGCGGTACCGGCAGGCGGACGGGCGGACGGTCATGCCCCTGGCGCTCCGGATCAACCATTCGGCGGTGGACGGCTTCCACGCCTCACGCTTCGTCACCGAGGTCGAGGAGCTCTTCGCCGACCCATCCTGGCTCGCCTGACCGGCCCGTCCCCCGGTCGCACACCCGTCGGGAGCACCGTGGTGGGCATGAACGACGACGACCTCACCGCCCTGGCGGTCTCCCGTGCCCTCGACAACGTCCGGGACGGCGGCAAGCCGTTCGCCTGCCTGATCGTCCGGGACGGCGAGGTCGTCGTCGAGGCGGTGAACCACGTCGCGCAGACCTGCGACCCCACGGCGCACGCCGAGATCCGCGCGATCCGGGCGGCAGCGGAGCAGGGGATCACCGACCTGACCGGGTACGAGGTCTTCGTCACGGCGTCCCCGTGCCCGATGTGCCTCGGCGCGCTCTACTACGCGCAGCCGGACCGCGTCGTCTTCGCCGCGACCCGTGAGCAGGAGGGCGAGCACTACGAGGACGGCAACCGCCTGATGACGCTCGCCACGTTCTACGACGAGTACGCGAAGCCCGTGGAGGACCGCACCCTGCGGATGGAGCAGGGACGGGTCGACGACCCGACGGCCCCGTTCCGCGAGTGGACCGCCCGCCACCCGGCCTGAGCCCGGCGCACCCACCACCGGCCGGGAGGATCGTGGCGGGCCCCGCCACGATCCTCCCGTCCGTCGCCACGCACCCACGTGAGCCGGTCCTGTGGCGTCTCGCATCGACGGCGGCGGCCCGCACGGACCAGGCTGGGTCCGTGACCGACGACCGCTTCGCCCGCTCCTTCGGATCCGCCGTCGACGCCTACGAGCGCGGCCGCCCGGGGTACCCGGACGCCGTCGCGGCGGCGCTGGTGCCGGACGGGACGGCGCTCGTGGTCGACGTCGGCGCGGGGACCGGCAAGTTCACGCGGTCCCTGCTCGGCCGCGCGGCCGAGGTCGTGGCCGTCGAACCGGACCCGGCCATGCGCGCCCGGCTGGCCGACCTGCTGCCGACCGTCCGCGCGCTCGACGGTACCGGCGAGGCGGTCCCGCTGCCGGACGGCGCCGCGGACGTCGTGACGGTCGCGCAGTCCTGGCACTGGGTCGACCGAGCGGCGGGCGCTGCCGAGGCCTGGCGGGTGCTGCGACCGGGCGGGACGCTCGGGCTCGTCTGGAACGTGCGCGACGAGACGCGTCCGTGGGCCGCCCGTGTCGGCGCGATCGTCGCGCAGCCGGAGGCGCGCACGGGGCAGCAGGTGCAGCCGCTCGTCGGGCCGCCCTTCGACGCGGGCGTGCACGAGACGGTGCGGTGGACGCACGAGCAGGACCGCGGGGCGTTCCTCGACGCGATCGCCTCACGGAGCTACGTCATCGTCCTGCCGGAGGACGAGCGGCGGGCGGTGCTCGACGCCGTCCGCCGGGTGGTCGACGAGGACCCGGAGACGGCGGGGCGTCCGACGATCCCCGTCGACTACGTCGCGCACGTGCACCGGTACGTCCGGTCCTGAGGACCCTGCGCGGGCGGTCGTCTCAGGGCGCCGGGGTCAGGCGGTAGAGCACCTGGGGGCGACCGCGACGGCCGTACCGGTGCGCGAGGTCGATCGCGCCCGTCGCGACGAGGTGGTCGAGGTAGCGCCGAGCGGTGGCGCGCGACGTCCCCGTCGTCGCCGCGACCTCGTCCGCCGAGCGGCCCACCACCGGGTCGAGTGCCGCGACGATCCGTTCGAGCGTGGTGGCGCTGACGCCCTTCGGCAAACCGTCCTGCGCGGCGTGCGTCGCGCCGTGGGCCGGCCCGACCACGCGGACCGAACCGGTCGTGAGCAGCCGGTCGACGTCGCCCTGCCCCATCGGCACGTCGCGCTGCGCGGTGTCGCGCGACCGACGCTCCGCGGCGTACGCGTGCAGTCGGTCCTGCAGCGCCTGGCGGTCGAACGGCTTGAGCAGGTAGCCGACGGGGTGCGCCGCGAGTGCCTGCCGGACGGTGACCTGGTCGCGGGACGAGCTGACGACGAGCACGTCCGTCCGGTCGACGCCGGCGACGTGCATGCGGTGCAGCACCTCGATCCCGCTGATGTCGGGCAGCCGCATGTCCAGGAGCACGAGGTCGACCCCGCGGTCCACGGAGGCCAGGGCGGCACCGCCGGAGGCGACCGCGCCGACGACCGTGAAGCCCTCGGTCGCGGCGACCCACCGGGTGTGCAGCGCGCGGGCACCGGCGTCGTCGTCGACCACGAGCACGCGCAGCGGCGGGGCTCCGGACGCGGTCACGACCCCGCCGCCATCTCGACGTCGAGACGGGCCCCTCCGAGCGCCGCCGAACGGCCGACGACCACCGACCCGTCCCGGTCGGTGGCCGTGCGTCGGACGACCGCCAGCCCGATGCCGCGGCCGAGGCCGGTCTCGTCGGACTTCGACGACCACCCGCGGGACAGCACACGGTGGGCGTCGGCCGGGTCGATGCCCGGTCCGTCGTCCTCGACCGTGACCGTGACGCGGCCGTCCCGTGCGCCGACGGTGGCGACGACCGTGCCCGCACCGGCCTCGGCGGCGTTCCGGCAGAGGTTGGTCAGGACGAGCAGCACGGCGTCGTCGAGCACGACGTCCTCGGCGACCCGCAGGTCGAGGGTGGCGCCGGCCACGGCGAGCTCGGAGCGCACCGCGGCGACGGAGGCCGTCGCGACGGCACCGCGGCGCGGCGAACCGGCGCCGCCGCCGCTCGTCAGCCCGGGTGCCACGGCGTCGATGTAGGCCATCGCGTCCTCGTCGTCCCCCTGCTCGACGAGCCCGCGGACCACGTGCAGTCGTGTGCCGAACTCGTGGGCCTGTTCGCGCAGCGCCTCGGTCGTCCACCGCACCTGCCGGCTCTCCGCGTCGACCGCGTCCGCTCGGCGCAGCCGACGGGCGATGACGAGCGACAGCAGCACGCTCGCCAGGGTCGCCGCGACCAGGGCGCCGGTGCTCCACGGCAGCAGGGTGCCGAGGGCGCGTTCCCGGTCGGCCGCGATGGTCGACTCGAGCACGCCGACCGCCACGGCGCCGACGACCTCGCCGTCCGCGGCGACGACCGGTACCTTCGCGCGCAGGGTCTCGCCGGACGGGCCGGTCTCGGTGCCGACGAACTCTGCACCCTGGAGCACGGGCGCGATCGTCGTCTCGACCGGCTGGCCACGTTCTGCGGGGTCCGGGTGGGTGATGCGCACGCCCTCGTCGTCGGTGACCACGACGTACGAGACGCCGGACGCGCCCTCGACGAGCGTCGCGATCGGCTGGAGCGCCGCGGTCGCCGGGGCGAGGTCCTCGGCGTCGGCGAGCGCGCCGGGAGTGCCCCGATCGGCGACCGCCGTCACCGCGTCCCGCATCTCGGGCAGGTCGGCCAGGCTCGCGGCGACGCCCGAGACCTGCTCGACGACGGACGTGCGGATGCTGCGCTCCTGCACCACGGCGGCGACCCCGGTCGTGACGCCCGTCGCCGCGAGCACGATCACGCTCGGCAGCGCGAGCACCGCGGTGCGCCGCAGGCGCCCGGACCGAGCGGCGCGCCGCAGCCGCCCGGAACGTGCCCTGGTCACCGTGGCGTCCCCCTTCGGCCGCGACGCCGTGAGCGTCAATGAGCACAACTCCGCCGCCGGATGCTCATCCGGTCGGCGGCTGCCATCGTACTTCTCGACCTGCGGCACGACGACGTGCGCAGGAGGGAGCCATCCATGACAGAGCAGTCAGTGTCCAGGGAGTCGGGGCCCGGGCAGTCGGTGCCGTCGACGCCGGCCGGGCCTCGTGCACCTCGTCCCGTCGCCCGTGTGGTCGGGGCCGCCGTCGCGGCGGTGTCCATCGCGGTCGCCGCGTTCGGGTCGGTGACGTCGGCGGCGGCCGGCGGCGACCCCACCCGGTCCGTCACGCTCGTCGCGCCCGCGGCGGCCGGCGGCGGCTGGGACGGCGTCGCACGATCCATGCAGCAGGCGCAGCGCGCGAACGGCATCGTGAACTCGGTCCAGGTCGTGAACATGCCGGGTGCCGGTGGCACCATCGCGCTCGGCAACGTGGCGCGGATGTCGGGGCAGACGGACACGCTGCTCATCGGCGGCACCGGACTGCTCGCCGCCGAGATCCAGTTCGGCTCCGCGGTCACCCACGAAGACGTCACGCCGCTCGCGGTCACCGTCGAGGAGTACGACGTCATCGTCGTCCCCGCCGACTCGCCGTACGAGACGCTCGACGACCTCGTCGCCGCGTGGCGCGAGCGGCCCGGTTCGGTGCCGTGGACGGGCGGCGGCTCGTTCGACCAGCTGGTCGTCACCGACCTCGCCGTGTCGGCCGGGATCGACCCGAAGCAGACGAACTACATCCCGTCGGACGGCGGCGGCGAGGCCATCCAGGCGCTGCTGAACGGCACGGCCGCCGCGGCCTCCGGAGGCTACCCGGACAACATCGACCAGATCGAGTCCGGCCGCCTGCGGGCACTCGCGCTCGTCGCCGCGGAACCGGTCGACGGCATCGACATCCCCACGGCCGTCGAGCAGGGACACGACGTGACGCTGACGAACTGGCGCGAGGTCGCGGCACCCGGCGGGCTCGACGACGAGCAACGGGCGCAGCTCACCGACATCGTGCTGGACACGCTCGACACCCCCGAGTGGGCCGATGCCGTCGAGCGCTACCACTGGACCGAGCGGATCATCACCGGCGACGAGCTCGACGCGTTCATCGACGCCGAACGCGAGCGCATCACCGCACTGTACGAGGAGCTGGGCCGATGACCCGTCCGAGCAACCCCACGTCGTCCTCCGCGGTCGTCGGGCAGCGGCTCACGCTGCGGGCCGACCCCGGCCGCGTCGCCGCGGTCGCCAAGGAGCTGACCACCCCGGCGCTCTTCACCGCCTTCGCGGTCTACCTCGTCGTCGGCATCGTCACGATGGAGGTCCCCGCGGGCACCGCGTTCCCTGGGCCGGCGGTCTTCCCCGGGCTCGTCGCCGCCGCACTCCTGCTGCTCGCCGCCCTGCTCGTCGTCCGGTCCGTCCGGACCGCGCGCGGGCGACGGATCGGAGCGGAGCCGATCGTCGCCACCGATGCCGACACGGCGAGTCCCGCCGTCGAGGTGCGCTCGGTCCGCGTCGACTGGCGCTCCCTGGCCTGGGTCGTGCTGTCCTTCGCCGGGTTCGCACTGCTGCTCGGCGTGCTCGGCTGGATCGTCGGCGCCGGGCTGCTGTTCCTCGGTGTCGCGAAGGGGCTCGGCGCCCCCGGGTGGCTGCGGCCGCTCGTCGTCGGACTGACGGTGAGCGCGATCAGCTACATCGCCTTCGACATGCTGCTCGACCTGTCGCTGCCCTCGGGCATCGTCGGATGGGAGTTCTGACGTGGACGTGCTCGGTCTGCTCGGGGACGGCTTCGCCGGTGCCCTGACCCCCGCCAACCTGCTCTGGGTCGTCGTCGGGTGCCTGCTCGGCACCGCCGTCGGCGTGCTCCCCGGCCTCGGTTCCTCGATGGCGGTCGCGCTGCTGCTGCCGGTGACGTTCTCCCTCGACCCGACGGCGGCGTTCATCATGTTCGCCGGCGTCTACTTCGGCGGCCTGTTCGGCGACTCCACCATGGGCATCCTGATGAACACGCCGGGCCAGGCCTCGGCGATCGCGTCGACGTTCGAGGGCCACAAGATGGCGCTCAACGGACGCGCTGCCCAGGCGCTGGCGACGGCGGCGATCGGCGCGTTCGTCGGCGGGATGATCGCGTCCGTGCTGGTGGTCTTCCTCGCACCGGCGCTGGCGTCCTTCTCGTCGAGCTTCGGACCCGCCGAGTTCTTCGCCCTCGCGCTGTTCGCGTTCGTCACGACGTCGTCGGTCGTCACCGACGACGCGCTGAAGGGCCTCGGGTCGCTGTGCCTCGGCCTCGGCATCGCCGTGATCGGCGTCGACGGCATCTCTGGCGCACCGCGCTTCACGATGGGCGTCCCGGAGCTGTTCGACGGCATCTCGCTCGTCACGGTGACGGTCGCGGTGCTCGCACTCGGCGAGGTCATCTACGTCGCGTGCCTCGCCCGGCACCTGAAGGACGGTCGGATGGTGCAGGCCACCGGGCGTCCGTGGCTGTCGAAGCGGGAGCTGCGCGAGGCGGCACCCGCCTGGCTCCGCGGCACCGCGATCGGGTTGCCCTTCGGCGTCGTGCCCGCGGGTGGGTCCGAGATCCCGACCTTCCTGGCGTTCGGGCTCGAGAAGCGACTCGACGCCCGCCGGAAGGACCCGCAGTTCGGCCGCGGGGCGATCCGCGGTCTGGCCGCGCCGGAGGCAGCGGGCAACTCGACGACCGGCATGGCGATGGGCGCGCTGCTGTCGCTCGGCCTGCCGGTGTCGGCCACGGCGGCGATCATGCTCGCCGCCTTCCGCCAGTACGGCCTGCAGCCGGGACCGCTGCTGTTCGACCGCTCCCCCGACCTGGTCTGGGCGCTGCTCGCGTCGTTCTTCATCGCGATGGTGGTGCTGCTCGTCATCAACCTGCCGTTCGCGATGCTGTGGGCGAAGCTGCTGCGCATCCCGCGGGCGTACCTGTACGCGGGCATCGCGGTCTTCTGCGGGCTCGGCATCTACGCGACGAGCGGTTCGGTGTTCGACCTGCTCATGCTGCTCGGCATCGGGCTCGTCGGCTTCCTGATGCGGGCGCTCGACATCCCCCTCGCACCGCTCATCATCGGCATGGTGCTCGGCCCGCTCGCCGAGACGAGCCTGCGGGACGCGGCGCTGAGCGCGGACGGGGACTTCTCGGTGCTGGTGGCCGGGCCGATCCCGATCGTGCTGTACGCCGTGCTGGCGGTCGTGGTCGCGGCCACCGTGACCAGCCGCATCCGGGCGCGACGCGCTGCGCGGCGCGAGCTGGTCGACGCGTAGTCAGGTCGTCGGTCGTCCGGTCCGGGACCCGTCCCCGCGACCGGACCTCCGGGCCACCAGACGTCCGGAGGTCCGCGCTACGCTCGTCGGATGCGCGCGACCGTGCGGGACGTGGCGGCCATGGCCGGGGTGTCGCCGAAGACCGTCTCCAACGTCATCAACGGCGGCGTCGCGGTGCGCCCGGCGACCCGGGAGCGCGTCGAGCGAGCCCTCGCCGAGCTCGACTACGTCCCGAACCTGTCCGCCCGCGGGCTGCGCAACGGACGGTCCGGGGCGATCGCGCTGACGCTGCCCGAGCTCGGGAACGCCTACTCCGCAGAGCTGGCGCAGTGGTTCGTCGAGCTGGCGCGCGAGCGCGGCTGGACGGTGCAGCTCGACCAGACCGGCAACGACCCGGACCGCGAGCGCGAACTGGTCTCGCGGGCCCGCGCGCACCTGGTGGACGGGCTCGTGCTCAACCCGGTGTCCCTCAGCGCGAGCGTGCTCGCCGAGACCGAGGGGCTGCCGCCGACCGTGGTGATCGGCGAGGTCGAGCCGGAGCACGTCGACCAGGTGCACGTCGACAGCCGGCTCGCCGCACGCGAGGTCACGACCCACCTGCTCGACCGCGGGCACCGGCGGATCGCCGTCGTCGGGGCAGCGCGCCCGACGGACGCCACCGCCACGAGCGAGCTCCGTGACCAGGGCCACGCGGACGCGTTGGGGACGTCCGGCCTCGTGGTCGACCCCGCGCTGCGCGTGCCGCTGCCGGCGTGGACGACGAGTGCGGCGGCGACGGCGTTCGCCGCGTGGCTGGACACGAACCCGCTGCCGGACGCGGTGTTCGCCTACACGGACTCCATCGCCTTCGGCGTGCTGCACGTGCTCGCGGCGCGGGGCGTCCGGGTCCCGGAGCAGGTGAGCGTCGTCGGGTTCGACGACGTCGACGCAGCGGCCTACGCGATCCCCGCGCTGACCACCGTGTCGTTCGACCGTCGGGCCTTCGCGACCGCTGCGCTCGATCTCCTCACCCGGCGGATCGCGGACCCTTCGGCAGCACCGGAGACGGTCGTGGTGCCGCACCGGATCGTCGAGCGCGCGAGCGTCCGGGAACGCTGACCGGACGCACCGCCCGGGCGCGCTGGACGAGTGGTGCGACGGCCGGGGGTACCGTCCGCGCCATGAGCGCCGACGACCCCGCGATGCCCGTCCTGACCGCGACCGTGCTGCAGTCCCCGGAGCCGGTCGCCCTCGCCCGCTTCTACGGCGCGCTGACCGGGTGGACCGTGCACGAGGACGGACCGACGTGGCTCCGGGTCCGCCCGGCCGACGGCGGTCCCGGTCTGTCGGTGCAGTACGACGACGCCTACGTCCCGCCGGTGTGGCCGCCCGAGTCCGGACGCCAGGGCATGCAGCTGCACCTCGACTTCCAGGTGGAGGACCTGCCCGCGGCGACCGCCCGCGCCCTCGAGCTCGGGGCGACCGAGCACGCGTTCCAGCCCCAGGACGACGTCCGGGTGCTCCTCGACCCGGACGGCCACCCGTTCTGCCTGTTCCTGCCGGGCGCCTGACCCGGCGACCAGGGCAGCACGCCCGACCGGGCCGACGCGCCGGGCGCACCACGTGCCTCCAGGCCGGATCGCGCCGCGACGGCGGACCGCAGCGAGTCTCGGCTCCGCGGACGAGACTCGGGCCGCCGAGGCACAGATCTGTCCGTCAGGCCGAGTCTCGGGCCTGCCCCGGCCCCGCGGCGGCGGCCAGCACCGCCTCACGCGTCTGCCGCGCGGCCAGGATCCGGAAGTGCCCGCCCACCGGGACGCTTACGTTCGTCGCACCCGCGAGCTCGCTCCCGGCCGGGATGAGCGTGTCGAAGACCCCCCAGACCGACGTGATCCGCGCGTTCACCGCGAGGTCCCGCCCGAGCGCCGCGAGCACCGGGTCCGCGGCACGGAACACCCGCAGGTGCCGCACCGGCGCGAGCCGCGCGTAGGCCGACCCGGCGAACGGCGTCGACACGGCGACCATCCGGTCGATGCGGTCCCCCTCGGGCAGGGTCATCGCGTACTTCCCGATCAGCCCGCCCTTGCTGTGCGCCACGACGAGGACGTCGCGCAGGCCCTCCGCCTCGAGGTACGCGAGCACCTCGCGCGCGGACTCCGGCACCGGCCGGATGTTGTGCCGCAGCACGGGCAGCACGTGGACGGGGTGCCCGGCGTCGTGCAGCGCGTCCATCAGGGGACGCATGAAGTGCCAGGTCTCGTAGACGCCCGGCACGACGACGACCGGCTGGCCCTCGCCGGTCCGGTAGTCCTCGGCGGTCGTCGGGCCGGCACTCCGCAGCTGCCACCGCGCCGCGTACCACCAGTCGAGGACGGCCCACCACGCGCGCCGCAGCACCGGCACGCGGTCCACCGGCAGACGGCCTGGAGGCACGGCTCGCGTCGGTCCCGCCGCCGCGGCCGAGCGGGCGGTCGGGTCGGTCACCGTGCGTCCTCCAGGGTCTGCACGCGCCGGAACTCCTCGACGAGTCGTCCGAACGCTTCCGGGTGCCGCTCCTGCACGTGGTGCCCGCCGGGCAGCTCGACGAGCGCCCCGCGCGGGGCCGCCTGCGCGAGGGACTCCGACCACTCCCGCCGCGCGATCGGGTCGCGGTCGCCGCGCACGACGAGCACGGGTTGGGTGAGCCGGGGCAGCACGTCCTCGAGCCGGTGCCGGAGCATCGGGCCGAGTTCGCGGACGTACTGCCGGATGCTCCGCAGGTAGTCGGTCGTGACGACGGCGTTCATGCGTGGGGTCTCGACGGCGGTGTCCCGCGTCAGGTCGAGCGCCTGCCGGAGCAGGGTGCGCCGGGACCGGTCGCACACGGGGCCGACCAGGACGACGGCCCGGACGACGTCGGGGTGGCGGAGCGCGGCCTCCGCGACGACCTGCGTCCCCATCGACTGCCCGATCGCGACGACGGTCTCCGCGCCGCCGTCCCGGACAGCCGCGACCACGAGGTCCGCGAGCTCCTCGACCTGCAGCCGGCGTCCGGCCGGCGGGAGGCCGCCGAACCCCGGCAGGTCGACGGCGACCGTGCGGTGGGTCCGAGCGAGGACCCGCTGCGTGCGGGCGAAGGACCGGTGCGACATCCCGATGCCGTGGACCAGGACGACGGTCGGGGCCAGGGAGTCGTGCAGACGGCCGGCCGGCGCCAGGGTCCGGAGGCGCACGCGGAGGTCCCCGACCTGGAACGACCCGACCCGTGCGCGCACGACCCGAACCTACCCGCGGGTTCGCAGCGCCGGGTCAGGGTCGTCATCGGTTCCTCTTGGCCGAGCAGAGTGCACTGGCGCGCATGAGCGACCACTCCCCGAACACCGCACCGAGCCACGCGCCCGTCCCGCCGCACGGCTGGGGCGCGGCGCCCGCCGCCGGTCCGACCACCACGCTCGACGGGCCGCCCGCCGCAACCGGCCAGCCCTCATGGGCCGCGGCCCCGATCGGTCCCGCTGCCTGGACCGGACAGCCGTCGGGGACCGCGGGGCGCACGCGTCCGAAGCCGCCGTGGTTCTGGCCCGTGGTGGCCGTGGCGGTCGGGCTCGGAGCCCTGCTCGCGGGCGGTGGCGTCGGGTACGCCGTCGGCCATGCCATCGGCGCGTCGCACTCGAGCTCCGTGACCGTCCCGGGTGGCGGGCGCGACGGGTTCCCCGGGCAGGACGGGCAGAGCGGGCAGGACGGGCAGAGCGGTCAGGGCGGACAGCTGCCCGGTGGCGTGCAGGGCGGCGGGAGCGGCACGGGGAGTTGACCCTCGACGCAGGACGCCCCGGCCCCTAGGCTCCGGGGCATGCGCAAGGTGACCTCGGGGCTCTTCACGTCGGTCGACGGTGTCGTGCAGGACCCGTACACGTTCCAGTACGACTCCTTCGACGCGGAGCTCGGCACGGCGATGACGGCGTGGATGGACCGCACCGACACGGTCCTGCTCGGCAAGCAGAGCTACCTCGAGTGGTCCGAGTGGTGGCCGTCGCACGCCGACGACCCGTTCGGCCGCTGGATCAACCCGATCGAGAAGCACGTCGCCTCGACCACGCTCGACCCGGACCTGACGTGGGAGAACGCGCACCTGATCCAGGGTGACGTCGACGCGTTCGTGCGCGAGCTCAAGGCCGGCGACGGCGGCGACGTCGCGGTGACGGGGAGCGTCACGCTCGTGCGGCACCTGCTGTTCGCGGGGCTGCTCGACGAACTGCAGCTCATGACGCACCCGGCGATCGCGGGCGCCGGCCGGAAGCTGTTCGAGCCGACCGATCCGCCCACGCGGCTGCGCCTGGTGCAGAGCGTCGTGACGAGCAAGGGCAACGTGCTGAGCACGTACGCGCCGTTCGAGGCCTGACGCAGGCCGCGCCTGACGCAGGCCGCAGGGCCGCAGGGCCGGCGGGACCGCTCCATCGGCACGGTGACGGGCGGGTGGACGGACACGGCTCCCGATCGGCGTACCCTTCTGGGTGGCCGTCGACCGCACCACCCTGGAGATCAGCATGTCCGAGGACACCCGCCCGCACGTCGTCATCGTCGGCGGAGGCTTCGCCGGCATCGCGGCGATGCGTGAACTCGCGGACGCACCGGTCCGGGTGACCCTGGTCGACCGCCACGTCTACAACATGTTCCAGCCGCTCATGTACCAGGTGGCGACGGGCGGCCTCAACGCCGGCGACGTGACGTACTTCCTGCGGAGCCTGCGCGCGAAGCAGTCGAACGCCGACTTCCGCCACGGGCTGCTCACCGGCATCGACGCCGAGCACCGCGTCGCCGAGATGTCCGACGGCGAGCACCTGCACTACGACTGGCTCATCCTGGCGAACGGCGTCAACACGAGCTACTTCGGCACCCCCGGCGCGTACGAGTACGCGTACTCGATGTACTCCCGCTCGCAGGCGCTGCGGATCCGCGACGAGCTGTTCACCCGGCTCGAGGAGGCCGCGGCGAACCAGGGCCCCGACGAGATCCGCGTGGTCATCGTCGGCGGCGGTGCGACGGGCGTCGAGATGGCCGGTGCCCTCGCGGAGCTCCGCGACCAGGCCCTCGAGGGCGCGTACCCCGAGCTCGACGAGGGCGCGATCACGATCACGCTCGTGCACCGCAGCGGCGAACTCCTCAAGCCGTTCGCCCCGCGCCTGCGCCGGTACGCGGCCAAGGTCCTGCGGAAGCGCGGCGTCGTGCTGCGGCTGAACACCGGGGTCGCCGAGGTCAAGCCCGACGGCGTCGTCACGGCCGACGGCGAGTTCATCCCCGCGTCCCAGGTGATCTGGGCGACCGGGGTCGCGGCCCACAAGGAGGTATCGGGCTGGGGTCTGCCGCAGACCCACGGCGGGCGGATCCAGGTGAACGACGACCTCAGCGTGAAGGGCGTCGAGCGGATCTTCTCCGCCGGCGACATCGCCGCCCAGGACGACGCCCTCGCCCAGCTCGCCCAGCCGGCGCTGCAGGGTGGCCGGCACGTCGCCCGGCAGGTCGTCCGCCTGCTCGAGGGCAAGCAGACCGAGCACTTCAAGTACTTCGACAAGGGCACCATGGCGACGATCGGCACGAACGCCGCGGTCGCCCAGCTCCGCGGTGGCATCACGATGGTCGGCCCCGTCGCGTGGGCCGCCTGGGTGGCCGTGCACATCGCATCGCTGCTCGGCAACGGTAACCGGCTGTCGACCCTGTCGCACTTCTTCGTCCGCTACCTGTGGTTCATGCGGAAGCGGTCCATCCCGATCGTCGGCGACGTCCGTCCGGTGCGCCCGAACGGGGACCGCGAGCCCGAGCCCTGGCAGATGCAGAAGGCCGAGTAGCCTCCCCCAGCCAGGGCGCCGGGCCCGCGGTCCCCGTTCGGGCGCACCGGACGGACGTCGCCGACGATCGGGATGGACCGCTTCCGCATGAACCACAGGTAGCGGACG
>NZ_CP054593.1:853795-900006 GCF_013347165.1 Curtobacterium sp. Csp2 | reverse complement strand
CGTCTACAACATGTTCCAGCCGCTCATGTACCAGGTGGCGACGGGCGGCCTCAACGCCGGCGACGTGACGTACTTCCTGCGGAGCCTGCGCGCGAAGCAGTCGAACGCCGACTTCCGCCACGGGCTGCTCACCGGCATCGACGCCGAGCACCGCGTCGCCGAGATGTCCGACGGCGAGCACCTGCACTACGACTGGCTCATCCTGGCGAACGGCGTCAACACGAGCTACTTCGGCACCCCCGACGTCGTCCGGGCCGTCGTCCTGGTCGGCCCCGTGTGCGACCGGTCCCGGCGCACCCTGCTCCGGCAGGCGCTCGACCTGACGCGGGACACCGCCGTCGAGACCCCACGCATGAACGCCGTCGTCACGACCGACTACCTGCGGAGCATCCGGCAGTACGTCCGCGAACTCGGCCCGATGCTCCGGCACCGGCTCGAGGACGTGCTGCCCCGGCTCACCCAACCCGTGCTCGTCGTGCGCGGCGACCGCGACCCGATCGCGCGGCGGGAGTGGTCGGAGTCCCTCGCGCAGGCGGCCCCGCGCGGGGCGCTCGTCGAGCTGCCCGGCGGGCACCACGTGCAGGAGCGGCACCCGGAAGCGTTCGGACGACTCGTCGAGGAGTTCCGGCGCGTGCAGACCCTGGAGGACGCACGGTGACCGACCCGACCGCCCGCTCGGCCGCGGCGGCGGGACCGACGCGAGCCGTGCCTCCAGGCCGTCTGCCGGTGGACCGCGTGCCGGTGCTGCGGCGCGCGTGGTGGGCCGTCCTCGACTGGTGGTACGCGGCGCGGTGGCAGCTGCGGAGTGCCGGCCCGACGACCGCCGAGGACTACCGGACCGGCGAGGGCCAGCCGGTCGTCGTCGTGCCGGGCGTCTACGAGACCTGGCACTTCATGCGTCCCCTGATGGACGCGCTGCACGACGCCGGGCACCCCGTCCACGTGCTGCCCGTGCTGCGGCACAACATCCGGCCGGTGCCGGAGTCCGCGCGCGAGGTGCTCGCGTACCTCGAGGCGGAGGGCCTGCGCGACGTCCTCGTCGTGGCGCACAGCAAGGGCGGGCTGATCGGGAAGTACGCGATGACCCTGCCCGAGGGGGACCGCATCGACCGGATGGTCGCCGTGTCGACGCCGTTCGCCGGGTCGGCCTACGCGCGGCTCGCGCCGGTGCGGCACCTGCGGGTGTTCCGTGCCGCGGACCCGGTGCTCGCGGCGCTCGGGCGGGACCTCGCGGTGAACGCGCGGATCACGTCGGTCTGGGGGGTCTTCGACACGCTCATCCCGGCCGGGAGCGAGCTCGCGGGTGCGACGAACGTAAGCGTCCCGGTGGGCGGGCACTTCCGGATCCTGGCCGCGCGGCAGACGCGTGAGGCGGTGCTGGCCGCCGCCGCGGGGCCGGGGCAGGCCCGAGACTCGGCCTGACGGACAGATCTGTGCCTCGGCGGCCCGAGTCTCGTCCGCGGAGCCGAGACTCGCTGCGGTCCGCCGTCGCGGCGCGATCCGGCCTGGAGGCACGTGGTGCGCCCGGCGCGTCGGCCCGGTCGGGCGTGCTGCCCTGGTCGCCGGGTCAGGCGCCCGGCAGGAACAGGCAGAACGGGTGGCCGTCCGGGTCGAGGAGCACCCGGACGTCGTCCTGGGGCTGGAACGCGTGCTCGGTCGCCCCGAGCTCGAGGGCGCGGGCGGTCGCCGCGGGCAGGTCCTCCACCTGGAAGTCGAGGTGCAGCTGCATGCCCTGGCGTCCGGACTCGGGCGGCCACACCGGCGGGACGTAGGCGTCGTCGTACTGCACCGACAGACCGGGACCGCCGTCGGCCGGGCGGACCCGGAGCCACGTCGGTCCGTCCTCGTGCACGGTCCACCCGGTCAGCGCGCCGTAGAAGCGGGCGAGGGCGACCGGCTCCGGGGACTGCAGCACGGTCGCGGTCAGGACGGGCATCGCGGGGTCGTCGGCGCTCATGGCGCGGACGGTACCCCCGGCCGTCGCACCACTCGTCCAGCGCGCCCGGGCGGTGCGTCCGGTCAGCGTTCCCGGACGCTCGCGCGCTCGACGATCCGGTGCGGCACCACGACCGTCTCCGGTGCTGCCGAAGGGTCCGCGATCCGCCGGGTGAGGAGATCGAGCGCAGCGGTCGCGAAGGCCCGACGGTCGAACGACACGGTGGTCAGCGCGGGGATCGCGTAGGCCGCTGCGTCGACGTCGTCGAACCCGACGACGCTCACCTGCTCCGGGACCCGGACGCCCCGCGCCGCGAGCACGTGCAGCACGCCGAAGGCGATGGAGTCCGTGTAGGCGAACACCGCGTCCGGCAGCGGGTTCGTGTCCAGCCACGCGGCGAACGCCGTCGCCGCCGCACTCGTCGTCCACGCCGGCAGCGGCACGCGCAGCGCGGGGTCGACCACGAGGCCGGACGTCCCCAACGCGTCCGCGTGGCCCTGGTCACGGAGCTCGCTCGTGGCGGTGGCGTCCGTCGGGCGCGCTGCCCCGACGACGGCGATCCGCCGGTGCCCGCGGTCGAGCAGGTGGGTCGTGACCTCGCGTGCGGCGAGCCGGCTGTCGACGTGCACCTGGTCGACGTGCTCCGGCTCGACCTCGCCGATCACCACGGTCGGCGGCAGCCCCTCGGTCTCGGCGAGCACGCTCGCGCTGAGGGACACCGGGTTGAGCACGAGCCCGTCCACCAGGTGCGCGCGGGCCCGCGAGACCAGTTCGCGCTCGCGGTCCGGGTCGTTGCCGGTCTGGTCGAGCTGCACCGTCCAGCCGCGCTCGCGCGCCAGCTCGACGAACCACTGCGCCAGCTCTGCGGAGTAGGCGTTCCCGAGCTCGGGCAGCGTCAGCGCGATCGCCCCGGACCGTCCGTTGCGCAGCCCGCGGGCGGACAGGTTCGGGACGTAGTCGAGCTCGGCGAGGGCTCGCTCGACGCGCTCCCGGGTCGCCGGGCGCACCGCGACGCCGCCGTTGATGACGTTGGAGACGGTCTTCGGCGACACCCCGGCCATGGCCGCCACGTCCCGCACGGTCGCGCGCATCCGACGAGCGTAGCGCGGACCTCCGGACGTCTGGTGGCCCGGAGGTCCGGTCGCGGGGACGGGTCCCGGACCGGACGACCGACGACCTGACTACGCGTCGACCAGCTCGCGCCGCGCAGCGCGTCGCGCCCGGATGCGGCTGGTCACGGTGGCCGCGACCACGACCGCCAGCACGGCGTACAGCACGATCGGGATCGGCCCGGCCACCAGCACCGAGAAGTCCCCGTCCGCGCTACGCTCGTCGGATGCGCGCGACCGTGCGGGACGTGGCGGCCATGGCCGGGGTGTCGCCGAAGACCGTCTCCAACGTCATCAACGGCGGCGTCGCGGTGCGCCCGGCGACCCGGGAGCGCGTCGAGCGAGCCCTCGCCGAGCTCGACTACGTCCCGAACCTGTCCGCCCGCGGGCTGCGCAACGGACGGTCCGGGGCGATCGCGCTGACGCTGCCCGAGCTCGGGAACGCCTACTCCGCAGAGCTGGCGCAGTGGTTCGTCGAGCTGGCGCGCGAGCGCGGCTGGACGGTGCAGCTCGACCAGACCGGCAACGACCCGGACCGCGAGCGCGAACTGGTCTCGCGGGCCCGCGCGCACCTGGTGGACGGGCTCGTGCTCAACCCGGTGTCCCTCAGCGCGAGCGTGCTCGCCGAGACCGAGGGGCTGCCGCCGACCGTGGTGATCGGCGAGGTCGAGCCGGAGCACGTCGACCAGGTGCACGTCGACAGCCGGCTCGCCGCACGCGAGGTCACGACCCACCTGCTCGACCGCGGGCACCGGCGGATCGCCGTCGTCGGGGCAGCGCGCCCGACGGACGCCACCGCCACGAGCGAGCTCCGTGACCAGGGCCACGCGGACGCGTTGGGGACGTCCGGCCTCGTGGTCGACCCCGCGCTGCGCGTGCCGCTGCCGGCGTGGACGACGAGTGCGGCGGCGACGGCGTTCGCCGCGTGGCTGGACACGAACCCGCTGCCGGACGCGGTGTTCGCCTACACGGACTCCATCGCCTTCGGCGTGCTGCACGTGCTCGCGGCGCGGGGCGTCCGGGTCCCGGAGCAGGTGAGCGTCGTCGGGTTCGACGACGTCGACGCAGCGGCCTACGCGATCCCCGCGCTGACCACCGTGTCGTTCGACCGTCGGGCCTTCGCGACCGCTGCGCTCGATCTCCTCACCCGGCGGATCGCGGACCCTTCGGCAGCACCGGAGACGGTCGTGGTGCCGCACCGGATCGTCGAGCGCGCGAGCGTCCGGGAACGCTGACCGGACGCACCGCCCGGGCGCGCTGGACGAGTGGTGCGACGGCCGGGGGTACCGTCCGCGCCATGAGCGCCGACGACCCCGCGATGCCCGTCCTGACCGCGACCGTGCTGCAGTCCCCGGAGCCGGTCGCCCTCGCCCGCTTCTACGGCGCGCTGACCGGGTGGACCGTGCACGAGGACGGACCGACGTGGCTCCGGGTCCGCCCGGCCGACGGCGGTCCCGGTCTGTCGGTGCAGTACGACGACGCCTACGTCCCGCCGGTGTGGCCGCCCGAGTCCGGACGCCAGGGCATGCAGCTGCACCTCGACTTCCAGGTGGAGGACCTGCCCGCGGCGACCGCCCGCGCCCTCGAGCTCGGGGCGACCGAGCACGCGTTCCAGCCCCAGGACGACGTCCGGGTGCTCCTCGACCCGGACGGCCACCCGTTCTGCCTGTTCCTGCCGGGCGCCTGACCCGGCGACCAGGGCAGCACGCCCGACCGGGCCGACGCGCCGGGCGCACCACGTGCCTCCAGGCCGGATCGCGCCGCGACGGCGGACCGCAGCGAGTCTCGGCTCCGCGGACGAGACTCGGGCCGCCGAGGCACAGATCTGTCCGTCAGGCCGAGTCTCGGGCCTGCCCCGGCCCCGCGGCGGCGGCCAGCACCGCCTCACGCGTCTGCCGCGCGGCCAGGATCCGGAAGTGCCCGCCCACCGGGACGCTTACGTTCGTCGCACCCGCGAGCTCGCTCCCGGCCGGGATGAGCGTGTCGAAGACCCCCCAGACCGACGTGATCCGCGCGTTCACCGCGAGGTCCCGCCCGAGCGCCGCGAGCACCGGGTCCGCGGCACGGAACACCCGCAGGTGCCGCACCGGCGCGAGCCGCGCGTAGGCCGACCCGGCGAACGGCGTCGACACGGCGACCATCCGGTCGATGCGGTCCCCCTCGGGCAGGGTCATCGCGTACTTCCCGATCAGCCCGCCCTTGCTGTGCGCCACGACGAGGACGTCGCGCAGGCCCTCCGCCTCGAGGTACGCGAGCACCTCGCGCGCGGACTCCGGCACCGGCCGGATGTTGTGCCGCAGCACGGGCAGCACGTGGACGGGGTGCCCGGCGTCGTGCAGCGCGTCCATCAGGGGACGCATGAAGTGCCAGGTCTCGTAGACGCCCGGCACGACGACGACCGGCTGGCCCTCGCCGGTCCGGTAGTCCTCGGCGGTCGTCGGGCCGGCACTCCGCAGCTGCCACCGCGCCGCGTACCACCAGTCGAGGACGGCCCACCACGCGCGCCGCAGCACCGGCACGCGGTCCACCGGCAGACGGCCTGGAGGCACGGCTCGCGTCGGTCCCGCCGCCGCGGCCGAGCGGGCGGTCGGGTCGGTCACCGTGCGTCCTCCAGGGTCTGCACGCGCCGGAACTCCTCGACGAGTCGTCCGAACGCTTCCGGGTGCCGCTCCTGCACGTGGTGCCCGCCGGGCAGCTCGACGAGCGCCCCGCGCGGGGCCGCCTGCGCGAGGGACTCCGACCACTCCCGCCGCGCGATCGGGTCGCGGTCGCCGCGCACGACGAGCACGGGTTGGGTGAGCCGGGGCAGCACGTCCTCGAGCCGGTGCCGGAGCATCGGGCCGAGTTCGCGGACGTACTGCCGGATGCTCCGCAGGTAGTCGGTCGTGACGACGGCGTTCATGCGTGGGGTCTCGACGGCGGTGTCCCGCGTCAGGTCGAGCGCCTGCCGGAGCAGGGTGCGCCGGGACCGGTCGCACACGGGGCCGACCAGGACGACGGCCCGGACGACGTCGGGGTGGCGGAGCGCGGCCTCCGCGACGACCTGCGTCCCCATCGACTGCCCGATCGCGACGACGGTCTCCGCGCCGCCGTCCCGGACAGCCGCGACCACGAGGTCCGCGAGCTCCTCGACCTGCAGCCGGCGTCCGGCCGGCGGGAGGCCGCCGAACCCCGGCAGGTCGACGGCGACCGTGCGGTGGGTCCGAGCGAGGACCCGCTGCGTGCGGGCGAAGGACCGGTGCGACATCCCGATGCCGTGGACCAGGACGACGGTCGGGGCCAGGGAGTCGTGCAGACGGCCGGCCGGCGCCAGGGTCCGGAGGCGCACGCGGAGGTCCCCGACCTGGAACGACCCGACCCGTGCGCGCACGACCCGAACCTACCCGCGGGTTCGCAGCGCCGGGTCAGGGTCGTCATCGGTTCCTCTTGGCCGAGCAGAGTGCACTGGCGCGCATGAGCGACCACTCCCCGAACACCGCACCGAGCCACGCGCCCGTCCCGCCGCACGGCTGGGGCGCGGCGCCCGCCGCCGGTCCGACCACCACGCTCGACGGGCCGCCCGCCGCAACCGGCCAGCCCTCATGGGCCGCGGCCCCGATCGGTCCCGCTGCCTGGACCGGACAGCCGTCGGGGACCGCGGGGCGCACGCGTCCGAAGCCGCCGTGGTTCTGGCCCGTGGTGGCCGTGGCGGTCGGGCTCGGAGCCCTGCTCGCGGGCGGTGGCGTCGGGTACGCCGTCGGCCATGCCATCGGCGCGTCGCACTCGAGCTCCGTGACCGTCCCGGGTGGCGGGCGCGACGGGTTCCCCGGGCAGGACGGGCAGAGCGGGCAGGACGGGCAGAGCGGTCAGGGCGGACAGCTGCCCGGTGGCGTGCAGGGCGGCGGGAGCGGCACGGGGAGTTGACCCTCGACGCAGGACGCCCCGGCCCCTAGGCTCCGGGGCATGCGCAAGGTGACCTCGGGGCTCTTCACGTCGGTCGACGGTGTCGTGCAGGACCCGTACACGTTCCAGTACGACTCCTTCGACGCGGAGCTCGGCACGGCGATGACGGCGTGGATGGACCGCACCGACACGGTCCTGCTCGGCAAGCAGAGCTACCTCGAGTGGTCCGAGTGGTGGCCGTCGCACGCCGACGACCCGTTCGGCCGCTGGATCAACCCGATCGAGAAGCACGTCGCCTCGACCACGCTCGACCCGGACCTGACGTGGGAGAACGCGCACCTGATCCAGGGTGACGTCGACGCGTTCGTGCGCGAGCTCAAGGCCGGCGACGGCGGCGACGTCGCGGTGACGGGGAGCGTCACGCTCGTGCGGCACCTGCTGTTCGCGGGGCTGCTCGACGAACTGCAGCTCATGACGCACCCGGCGATCGCGGGCGCCGGCCGGAAGCTGTTCGAGCCGACCGATCCGCCCACGCGGCTGCGCCTGGTGCAGAGCGTCGTGACGAGCAAGGGCAACGTGCTGAGCACGTACGCGCCGTTCGAGGCCTGACGCAGGCCGCGCCTGACGCAGGCCGCAGGGCCGCAGGGCCGGCGGGACCGCTCCATCGGCACGGTGACGGGCGGGTGGACGGACACGGCTCCCGATCGGCGTACCCTTCTGGGTGGCCGTCGACCGCACCACCCTGGAGATCAGCATGTCCGAGGACACCCGCCCGCACGTCGTCATCGTCGGCGGAGGCTTCGCCGGCATCGCGGCGATGCGTGAACTCGCGGACGCACCGGTCCGGGTGACCCTGGTCGACCGCCACGTCTACAACATGTTCCAGCCGCTCATGTACCAGGTGGCGACGGGCGGCCTCAACGCCGGCGACGTGACGTACTTCCTGCGGAGCCTGCGCGCGAAGCAGTCGAACGCCGACTTCCGCCACGGGCTGCTCACCGGCATCGACGCCGAGCACCGCGTCGCCGAGATGTCCGACGGCGAGCACCTGCACTACGACTGGCTCATCCTGGCGAACGGCGTCAACACGAGCTACTTCGGCACCCCCGGCGCGTACGAGTACGCGTACTCGATGTACTCCCGCTCGCAGGCGCTGCGGATCCGCGACGAGCTGTTCACCCGGCTCGAGGAGGCCGCGGCGAACCAGGGCCCCGACGAGATCCGCGTGGTCATCGTCGGCGGCGGTGCGACGGGCGTCGAGATGGCCGGTGCCCTCGCGGAGCTCCGCGACCAGGCCCTCGAGGGCGCGTACCCCGAGCTCGACGAGGGCGCGATCACGATCACGCTCGTGCACCGCAGCGGCGAACTCCTCAAGCCGTTCGCCCCGCGCCTGCGCCGGTACGCGGCCAAGGTCCTGCGGAAGCGCGGCGTCGTGCTGCGGCTGAACACCGGGGTCGCCGAGGTCAAGCCCGACGGCGTCGTCACGGCCGACGGCGAGTTCATCCCCGCGTCCCAGGTGATCTGGGCGACCGGGGTCGCGGCCCACAAGGAGGTATCGGGCTGGGGTCTGCCGCAGACCCACGGCGGGCGGATCCAGGTGAACGACGACCTCAGCGTGAAGGGCGTCGAGCGGATCTTCTCCGCCGGCGACATCGCCGCCCAGGACGACGCCCTCGCCCAGCTCGCCCAGCCGGCGCTGCAGGGTGGCCGGCACGTCGCCCGGCAGGTCGTCCGCCTGCTCGAGGGCAAGCAGACCGAGCACTTCAAGTACTTCGACAAGGGCACCATGGCGACGATCGGCACGAACGCCGCGGTCGCCCAGCTCCGCGGTGGCATCACGATGGTCGGCCCCGTCGCGTGGGCCGCCTGGGTGGCCGTGCACATCGCATCGCTGCTCGGCAACGGTAACCGGCTGTCGACCCTGTCGCACTTCTTCGTCCGCTACCTGTGGTTCATGCGGAAGCGGTCCATCCCGATCGTCGGCGACGTCCGTCCGGTGCGCCCGAACGGGGACCGCGAGCCCGAGCCCTGGCAGATGCAGAAGGCCGAGTAGCCTCCCCCAGCCAGGGCGCCGGGCCCGCGAGCGGGTCAGCGCGCGACGTGCGCGTACGCCCCGGCGGCGATGTCCTCGAGCAGGGTCGGCCCGGTCGGGGTCCAGCCGAAGCGCTCCCGCGTGGCGTCGGCCGTCGCGGACATCTCGAGCGCGAAGAACCGCCCGATGAACCCGAAGTGCTCCTCGGCGTCCGCGGGGTCGACGCTCGTCACCGGGAGCCCGAGGGCGTCGCCGATCGCCTGCGCGATGTCCCGGGTCGGGACACCCGTCTCGGCGACGGCGTGCAACCGCGTTCCCGCCGGGGCGTCCTCGAGCCCGAGGCGCACGAGCCGCGCGGCGTCGTCCACGTGCACGGCGGCCCACCGGTTCGTGCCCTCCCCCAGGTAGCCGGACACCCCGGTCCGGACGGCTGCGGCGACGATCGCGGCGATGAACCCATGGTCGCCGACGCCGTGCGTGGTCGGGCTGAAGCGCGCGCTGACGGCCCGGACACCGTCCGCCGTGAAGTCGAACGCGCGGTTCTCGCTGCCGCCGCGCATGCTGTCCGGGCCGACGAACGGCGAGGGGTCCTGCTCGGTGGCCGGTCGCCCGGGGGCCAGGCCGGCCACCCCGGAGGCCACCACGAGCGGACGGTCGGAACCGGCCAGGGCGCTCCCGAGCGTCTCGACGGCGGCCCGCTCGCTCGCGTTCGTGGCAGCCGGGTTGCCCCAATCGTGCTTGTTCGCGAGGTGCAGGACGCCATCGGCGCCCTCCGCCCCGCGGCGCAGGGCGTCGAGGTCGTCCAGGTCGCCGCGCAGGACGGCGGCACCGCGGGACTCGAGTGCGGCGGCGGACGCATCGGACCGGGCGAGCCCGGTGACGGTGTGCCCGGTGGCGAGGAGCTCGTCGACGGTGTGGGAGCCGATCCAGCCGGAGGCCCCGGTGACGAACACGTGCATGAGTGCTTCCCTTCACAGGGTCCGTGGCGCGATGTCACGAACTGACATCACCGTAGCACTCGATGTCAGTTACTGTCGTCAGTAGACTGCGACCATGGCTCGTTGGCAACCCGGCACCCGCGAACGCCTGCAGTCGACCGCACTCCGGCTCTTCGCCGAGCAGGGCTACGACGAGACGACCGTCTCGCAGATCGCCGCGGCCGCCGACGTCACCGAGCGCACCTTCTTCCGGCACTTCGCGGACAAGCCCGAGGTCCTGTTCGCCGGCCAGACCGACTTCACGGCGATGTTCACCACCCCGGTCGAGCAGGCCCCGGACGGCACTCCCGCGTTCGACCTGGTCCGGCGGGCGCTCGACTCGGCCGCAGACTTCTTCCCCGAGGACCGTCGCTCGTGGTCCCGGTCACGCCAGGCCGTGATCGACGCCGTCCCCGCCCTCGAGGAGCGCGAACTCGGCAAGCTCGCGAACCTGAAGGTCCGTCTGGGCGACACCCTGCGGGCGCACGGGATCGACGAGCCCCTCGCCACGATCGCCGCCGAGGCGGCGGTCACCGTGTTCCACCTGGCGTTCGCGCAGTGGATCGCCGAACCCGAGGACCGCGACTTCCGGACCCTGGTCGAGGAGCGGCTCGCAGCGCTGACCGCGCTCGTGCACCCCGATCACTGAGGGTCCTCTTACCTGGGTGGAGCACGCTGGTCGTCACCCGGAAGACCGATCCTCGCAGGGAGGACCCGTGACGACGAACACGCTCGCCCCCGAGCGCTCCAGCACGACCCGCCGCGCCGCCGCGGTCGGTCGAGGGATCGGTGCTGCCCGGACGACGCCACCACCGCCCCTGACGAACCGGGCTCCGGCACTCGACGGCCTCCGCACGATCGCGATCCTCGCGGTGATCCTGTACCACCTGCACGTCCCGCAGTTCGAGGGCGGCTTCATCGGCGTCACCGTGTTCTTCGCCCTGTCCGGGTTCCTCATCACGACGCTGCTGCTCGGCGAGCACCGGAAGACCGGCCGCATCCGCCTCGGCTCGTTCTGGTGGAAGCGCCTGCTCCGGCTGTACCCGGCACTCCTCGCCCTCGTGGCGGTCGGACTGATGCTGTGGAACTGGGTCGGCGACTACAAGGGCGCGTCGTTCGGTCCGGGCGAGGCCGCGTTCATCGCCCTCACCTACACGGGCAACCTGTTCCGCTCGTTCTGGGACACCACGCAGGGCGTCTTCGCGCACACGTGGAGCCTGTCCATGGAGGAGCAGTTCTACCTGGTGTGGCCGCCCGTGCTCGTGCTGCTCTTCATGGTGCGCGCTCGACGTCGGTGGCTGGTGGCCGGCCTCGGTGCGGTCATCGTGGGCTGCTCGATCGCCGCCGGACTCGTCTACCAGACACCCAACGGCGGGTCGACGCCGGACGTGTACTTCTCCCCCGTGCTCGGCGTCGTGCCGCTCGCGACGGGCTGCCTGCTCGCCCTGCTCCTCGACGACGCGCGCGTCCGCACGTGGGCGGCCGGGGTCGCCGGGCACGTCGCGAGCTGGGCGGGCCTGGCGCTCCTCGTCGGCATCCTGCTCTGGATCGGCGACGACTGGACGCAGCACGCGTGGACCTTCGGCGTCGTCCTGCCCCTGACCGGGGTCGTGTCGTCGGTGCTCATCGCCGGGCTCGTCTCGGTCCGGTCACCGCTCTCCGCCGCGCTCGCCTGGACACCGGTGTCGTGGTTCGGCCGCCGCGTCTCGTACTCGGCGTACCTCTGGCACCCGCTCGTGATCGCCCTGCTCGACCCCTTCGCGATCGGGCCGTGGGGCACGGTGTGGCTCATCGCCGTCGCGCTGCTCGTGGCCGTCGGCGCCGCCTACGCGGTCGAGGTCCCGGTCGAGAAGGCCCGCAAGCGCGTCCGCGAAGCACGGTCCCTCGTCGCCGCCGACCGGGCCGAGCGCGCGAGCGTCACGAACTGACCGCTGCGTGGCTGGCAGCCACCGGACCGCCCGTCCGTAGGCTCGGCGCGTGACCTCCGACCCGACCGACGTCCTCGTGGTGGGCGGCGGCCCGGTCGGCCTCCTCGCCGCCGTGCTGCTCGCCGCCGAGGGCGTCGACGTGCGCGTCTGGGAACGCCGAGACTCGGCGCCGACGGGCTCGCGGGCGATCGGCATCCACCCGCCCTCGCTCGCCGTGTTCGACCGGGTCGGGGTCGCCGGTCCCGTCCTGGCCGAGGCGGTCCCCGTCCGCCGCGGTGTGGCCACGAGCCGCGGTCGCGCCCTCGGGACGCTGTCGTTCGACCATGTGTCCGACCCGTTCCCGTTCGTCGCCGCGCTCGACCAGCACCGCACCGAGACGCTCCTGCGGGACCGTCTCGCGGCCCTCGCACCGGACGCCCTCCGCACCGGCACGACGGTCACCGCGCTCGACCCGGAACGCGGGCACGTCGCCGTGTCCGGCACCGGTCCGGACGACGAGCGGGTGCGGGTCCGCGCGCGGTTCGTCGTCGGCGCGGACGGTGCCAGGAGCACCGTGCGCGACCTGCTCGGCATCCGCACCACCGGCCGGACCTACCGCGAGCAGTACGTGATGGGCGACTTCGCGGACACCGGCGTCGCCCCGGCGGACACCGCGGTCGTCGACGTCGGCCCCGGCGGCGTCCTCGAGTCCTTCCCGTTGCCCGGCGGTCGCCGTCGCGCCGTCGCGCTCGTCACCGACCCGGCCACGCGACCGTCCGGAACCGACGGGACGGAGGCGGGGCGTGCCTCCCGGCTGGCGACGCTCGTCCGCGAGCGCACCGGCACGGCTCCCGACCCGACGACCTGCTCGATGGTGAGTGCGTTCCGGACCCGGCGGCGGACCGCCGAACGGGTGGGCATCGGCCGGGTGGTCCTGGTCGGCGACGCCGCGCACGAGATCAGCCCGATCGGCGGGCAGGGCATGAACCTCGGGTGGCTGGACGTCGCGGCGCTCGCGCCGCTCCTGGCCGACGCGGTCCGCTCCGGCGAGGCGGGTCCGTGGCCCGCGTACGCCGCGACCCGGCAGGCGGCCGCGGCGCGCGCCGCGCGGCAGGCGGAGGCGAACGCGGCACTCGGTCGCCCGGCTCGCGGTGCGCTGCTGGTCGGACGGGAGGCACTGCTCCGGTCCGTCCTCGCCCTCCCGTCCGCCAGGTGGCTCGCCTCGACGTACGCCATGGGGTGGGCCTGACCGGATCGCGTCCGCCAGGTGGCTCGGCTCTACCCTCCGGACGGTACGCGATGAGGTGGGCCTGACCGGATCGGCTCAGGCGACGAGTCGGGCACCGGCGACGCCGAGCTCGACCACGAGGACGAGGGACGACGCGATCACGAGCCGGAACAGGGCGCGGGTCGGTCGCCCCACCAGGACGAGCCCGACCCCGACCACCGCGAGCACCACCACCACGAGCGCCCCGACGACCGCGAGGACCGCCGCCGCGCCGCGAGCCGGGTCGGCCCCGGCCAGCTGCCCGCCGAGCACGAGCCCCGCCGCGACGACGAGCGACCCGAACGCGAGGACACCGGCACCGCGCAGGCCGAGGCGGTGCGGGAAGCCCCGGACACCCGTGGCCGCGTCGTCGAGCAGGTCCGGGAGGACGTTCGTGCAGTGGATCGCGATGCCGAACACCGCCCCGGTCGCGACCGCCCACCAGGCCGGCCAGGCGCCACCGCCGGCGGCGACCGCGACGACGGGCAGCAGTCCGAAGGCCACCAGGAACGGTGCGACGGACCAGGCCGTGCGCTTGAGCCCCGCGTCGTAGGCCCACCCCGCGGCGACGAGCAGGAGGTGCGCGACGGCCGCGACCGGACCGAGGAACACGCTCGCGAGCACCGCGACCGCGGCCGTGACGAACGCGGCGGTCCGGACGGTCGAGGCTGCGACGAGGCCCCGTGCGACGGGCTTGTCGGAGCGGCCGACGGCCCGGTCGCGGTCCGCGTCGATCCAGTCGTTCGCCAGGCCGATCGACAGCTGCCCCGCCACCACGGCGAGCGCCACGAGCAGCACGGTGCCGAACGGGTGCCCGACCGCGACGGCGATCACCGTGGCGAGGACCGTGACGGTGACGGTCGGCCCGGGGTGCGAGGACGCGAACAGCAGCCGCAGGGTCGACGGTCGGCTGGCCCGGGGTCGGTGCGGTGCGTCCACACGGGCGAGCGTACGGACGGACGGCTGCACGCGGTCGGGCCCGGATGACGGACGGCCCCTGCGCCGCCGGGTGTCGACGGTGCAGGGGCCGGTGGGACCGCCGGGTCAGGCCGCGGGGATGAGGCCGTTCGGGTTGAGGACGTACTTCGTCGCCGCGCCCTTGTCGAACTCCTCGTAGCCACGCGGGGCCTCGTCGAGGCCGATCGGCTTCGCGTTCACGTTCTTCGCGATGCTCGTGCGGTCGTGCAGGATCGCCATCATCAGCTGCCGGTTGTACTTCATGACCGGGCACTGCCCCGTCGTGAAGGACAGCGACTTCGCCCAGCCGGTGCCGAGGCTGAGCGACAGGGCACCCTTCTTGGCGGCCTCGTCGACGCCGCCCGGGTCACCCGTGACGTAGAGCCCGGGGATGCCCAGGGCGCCACCGGCTGCCGTGATGTCCATGAGCGAGTTGAGGACCGTCGCCGGTGCCTCTTCCCCGGATCCGGCGCCGTGGCCCTTGGCCTCGAAGCCGACGGCGTCGATGCCGCAGTCGACGAGCGGTTCGCCGAGGATCTGGTCGATCTGGTCGGCGGGGTCGCCCTTCGTCAGGTCGACGGTCTCGCAGCCGAAGCTCCGCGCCTGGGCCAGGCGGTCGGCGTTCATGTCGCCGACGATCACCACGCTGGCACCGAGCAGCATCGCCCCGGTCGCGGCCGCGAGGCCGACCGGCCCGGCACCGGCGACGTACACCGTCGAACCGACCTCGACGCCGGCGGTGACCGCGCCGTGGAAGCCGGTCGGGAAGATGTCGGAGAGCATCGCGAGGTCGAGGATCTTCTCGAGCGCCTGGTCGCGGTCCGGGAACTTCAGCAGGTTCCAGTCGGCGTACGGCACGAGGACGTACTCGGCCTGTCCACCGACCCAGCCGCCCATGTCGACGTAGCCGTACGCGCTGCCCGGGCGGTCCGGGTTGACGTTGAGGCAGATGCCGGTCTTCCGCTCCTTGCAGTTCCGACAGCGACCGCACGCGATGTTGAACGGGACGGAGACGATGTCGCCGACCTTGATGAACTCGACGTCCGAGCCCACCTCGACCACCTCGCCGGTGATCTCGTGGCCGAGGACGAGGTCGCTCGGCGCGGTGGTGCGGCCGCGGACCATGTGCTGGTCGCTGCCGCAGATGTTCGTCGCCACCGTACGGAGGATCGCCCCGTGGTTGACCTTGCGCCCGACGTTCGCCGGGTTCACACCGGGTCCGTCCTTGAGCTCGAACGTCGGGTAGTCGGTCTCGATGACCTCGACCTTGCCCGGCCCCTTGTACGCGACTGCGTGGTTGCTCGCCATGTGATCCTCCTCGATCGTCGGCGTCGGGACACCCGCGGTCGCGGGCGTCCTGGTGTGGGAGCCGTCGGCGGGCGGGTAGGCCCGCCGACGGGTCAGAACGTGCGGATCGGGATCTCGGCGGGGGCGGCGAGGAGCTCCTTGACCTCGTCGTCGAGCTTCACGAGCGTGATCGAGGCGCCGGCCATGTCGAGCGAGGTGCAGTACTCGCCGACGTAGCTCCGGACGGGTGTGATGCCCTGCGCGACGAGCTTCTCGTGCGCGATCCCGTAGAGCAGGTAGAGCTCGCTGATCGGGGTGCCGCCGAGTCCGTTCACCATGAGCGCGACCTCGTCGCCGTCGGAGAAGGGCAGGTCGGACACGATCGGGTCGAGCAGGATGTCGACGATCTCGTCCGCCGGGACGATCTTCTGCCGAGCGCGTCCGGGTTCACCGTGGATGCCGACGCCGACCTCGATCTCGTCGTCGCCGAGCTCGAACAGCGGCGAGCCCTTGGCGGGCGGGGTGCACGCCGTGAGGGCGACGCCCATGGTCCGGGTCACCGAGTTGACCTTCTTCCCGACCCGGACGACCTCGTCGAGGTCGGCGCCGGCCTCGGCCGCGGCGCCGACCGCCTTGATCACGAAGAAGTTCCCGGCGACGCCACGACGGCCGATCGTGTACGTGGAGTCCTTCACGGCGACGTCGTCGTCGATGAACAGGGTCGCGACCTTGATGCCCTCGGCCTCGGCGAACTCCTCCGCCATCTCGAAGGCCATCTTGTCGCCCGTGTAGTTGTTGACCAGCAGGAGCACGCCCTTGGGGCTGTTCACCCGGCGGGCGGCCTCGATGACGTAGTCGGTCGGCGGCGCGGCGAACACGTCCCCGGGGCAGGCCGCGTCGAGCATGCCCTTGCCGACGACCATGACGTGCGCGGGCTCGTGCCCGGAGCCGGACCCCTGGACGATCGAGACCTTGTCGTCGCGCGGGGCGTCGGCGCGGACGATCAGGTTCGCCTTCGGGTCGTAGGTCAGGGTGTCGGGGTTGGCGAGGGCCAAACCCTTCAGCATGTCCGGGACGAACTGCTTCGGGTCGTTGACGAACTTCTTCACTGCGGTTGCCTCACTTCATCGTGGTGGTCGGGTACTGCGAAGGGTCGTGCTGGTGGGGGCGGATCGGATCTGGTCGGCTCGCGTCACCACTCGTCGGCGATGCGCTCCGCGAGCACCGCGACGGCGACCGCGCCGGGGTCGGGCGAGCCGATGCTGCGCTCCCCCGTGTACGACGCACGCCCACGGCGGGCCTCGAGCGTCGAGGTGGCGTCCGCTGCCTGGCGTGCGACCTCGGCGGCGTGTCGGGCGATCGCGGCGCCGTCCCGGCCGTCCGCCGCGTCGGACTCGATCGCGTCGGTCATCGGGACGATCGCGTCGAGGAGCGTCTTGTCGCCGAGGTCGGCGCCACCGCGCTTCTTGATCCCCTCGACCGCGGCGCGGAGCATCGCCACGACGTCCTCTGCGGTCAGGTCGTCCTTGCCCTTGACGACCCCGGCCGCCCGCAGGAACGCGGTGCCCCAGATCGGACCGGACGTCCCGCCGATGCGGCTGCTCATCGTCATCGCGACCTGCTGCAGGAAGGTCCCGGGGTCCGACCGGTCGTAGTCGTCGAACCCGGCGAGCACGTTCTCGAACCCGCGGGCGAGGGAGTAGCCGAAGTCGCCGTCGCCGGCCACCGCGTCGAGGTCGCAGAAGTACCGCTCGTTCTCGACGCAGGTGCTCGCGATGAGCCGCACGGTGGACTCGAGGTGGGTGGTGGCTTCGGTGGTCATCGTCGTCCTCCGGTCGGGAGCTGGGTGAGGTTGTCGAGGGTCACCTGTCCGGGCACCTCGACGTGGTGGGGGTCCGCGAGCACGTGTGCCGGCTCGTCGGGCAGGTCGCCGAGCCGGTCGACCACGAGCGCCGCGCCGGTGAAGTCCTCGTCGGCCGTGTAGCTGCTGACGGTGACGACCGTGGTGAGTCCGGCGCCGAGCGCTGCCCGGAGCCCGTTCGCGCTGTCCTCGACGACGACCGCATCTGCCGCGGTGACGCCGAGCTCCCGGAGCGCCAGCTCGTACACGTCGGGCGCGGGCTTCTTGCGCGGGACGACGTCGCCCGCGAAGACCGCGAACCAGCCGGCGGCGTCCTCGCCCACGGCGTGCTCGAGCACCGCGCGGACCGACGCCTCGGCCGAGGTCGAGGCCACCGCGAGCAGCCAGCCCGCGTCGCGTGCCTCGTGCACGATCCTGGCGATGCCGGGCCGCCCGGGCATCACCCCGTCGCGGACCATCGCGGTGTACCGCCGGGTCTTCTCGGCGTGCCACTCGGCCACCAGGGCCCGCTGTTCCTCGGGATCGGTCGGCAGGCCGGCGCGCTCGACGAACTCCGGCGTCAGCAGCGACGCCAGCCGCTCCTTCCCGCCGCCGATCCGGAGCACCTCGGCGTAGTCGTCCTGGCTCCACCGGACCGGCAGGTCGAAGTGCTCGAACGTCTGGTTGAACGCCGGCAGGTGCCCGTCGCGCTCGGTGTCGGCGAGCACGCCGTCACAGTCGAAGACGAGCGCGCGGGTCACGACCGACCGGCCTTGCCGTCCGCGCCGAACCACGTGACGTGCTCGGCGATGACGTCGGTGACGGCGGACTCGATCGCGGTGACGAGCTTCGGCGGGTCCCAGCTGTCCGTCGCCCGTGCCTGTTCGAGGTGCTCGAGCGACGCGCGCATGTACGCGTGCTTCACCGCGGTCGAGATGTTGATCTTCGACACCCCGGCGTCGATGAACGACCGGAAGTCGTCGCGGCTCAGCCCCGTGCCGCCGTGGAGCACGATCGGCCGGTCGGTCAGGGCGGCGAGCTCGGCGGCGCGCTCGGGCAGCAGCACCGGGTCCGCCTTGTACAGTCCGTGGCTCGTGCCCAGCTGCGGCGCGAGCAGGTCGCTGTCGGTCCGCTCGGCGACCTCCGCCAGTTGCTCGACCGAGTACGCGTGCCGGGACTCGTCGCTGCCCACGCCGTCCTCGACCCCCAGGATGTTCTCGATCTCCGACTCGACGTCGACCCCGGCGGCGTGCGCCGCGGCGGTGACCTCGGCGGTCTCGCGGACCGCGTCGTCGAACCCGCGGTCGGACGCGTCGAACAGCACGCTGGACCACCCCGCGGCGATGACGTCGTCGAGCACCGCCCGGTCCGGACAGTGGTCGAGGTGCAGCGCGACCGGCACCGGGACGTCCCGGGTGAGCGCGCGGAACAGGTCGGTGGTGAAGGCGGTCCCGGAGGCCTTCACGGTCTTCACGGAGATCTGCACGACGAGCGGCGCCCGGGTCCGGACCGCCGCGGCGATCACCGCCCGCATGCTCAGCTCGTCGAACACGTTCACGGCCGGTACGGCGTACCCGCCGTCCCGCGCGGTCCTGGTCAACGTCCTGGTGGACACGTCCATGCCTGGGTCCCCTCTTGCGTCGCTGCGTCGTGGGATGTCGCCGTCAGCGTCGACGACTGCTCGGACTGTACCTGTCTAGACCGGACTCGACAAGTATCATGAGCGGCTATCGGACGACCGTCCGGCCGACAGGAGGTGGACCGTGGTCGACGAGGTGGACCGCGACTCCGCCGTGCCCATCTACCAGCAGCTCGAGGACATCTTCACGGCGAAGATCGCGAGCGGCGAGTGGGCGCCGAGCCAACGGATCCCGTCCGAGAACGAGCTGAACCGGCACTACGGGACCAGCCGGATGACGGTGCGCGGCGTCCTGACGAAGCTGACCACCGACGGCGTGCTCCACCGGGTCCCCGGCAAGGGCACGTTCGTCGCGCCCGAGAAGATCAGCGCGGTCTCCCCGGCGTACCGCGGCATCCGCGAGCAGCTCGAGGTGCTCGGCTACGACATCACCACGACGCTCGTGTCGATCGACCGGGCCCCGGCGCCAGCCCGCATCCGGGACCGCCTGGGCCTCGGCCGCACCGACGACGTCTTCGCGATCGTCCGGCTGCGGTCCGTCGACGGCAAGCCCCTCAGCGTGCACCGGTCGTTCGTCCCGGCGGCCCTCGCGCCCACCCTCGACGCGCTGGACGTCGTCGAGGAGCAGCTCTGCGTCGTGCTCGAGGACGCCTTCGGCCTGGCGATGCACGACGTCGCGGAGGGGCTCGAGGCCGTCGCCGTGGCCGAGGCCGACGCCGGGCTGCTCGGCCTGCGTCGGGGCGACCCGGCGCTGCAGCTCACCGACGTCATCGCCGACCGGGCCGGGACGACGTTCGAGTACTCGACGATCGTGTTCCGTGGCGACCGGATGCGGCTGCAGTTCGACTACACGCGCCCCTGACCGGCACCGGCCGGGGCCACGGCGGACACCCGGCGCCTCCGGAAGGCCAGCCGTCCCGACGCCAGCGCGATCCCGGCGAGCACGACGACTCCGCCGACGGGCTCGTTCCACCGCAGCGGCTCACCGAGCACGAGCACGCCGAGCGCGACCCCGACCACCGGGGTCAGGTACGTCACGGTCGACGCCCGACCGGCACCCCACGCGCCGACCAGGCGCGTGTTCCACGCGTAGGCCAACCCTGTGCCGACCGCACCGAGCGCGACCATCGCGGCCACGATCCTCCAGTCCAGCTGCACCGGACCCGTCGCGACGACGGGCGCGACCAGCAGCATGAGCAACGCCGCCAGGGTGAGCTGCACCGTCGCGACGGTCGTCGGGTCCTGCCCGCTGCCGACGCCGAAGCGGCGGAGCCACGCCAGGCCGACGCCGTAGGACGCGGTCATCCCGAGCAGGGCGACCTGTCCCGGGACGGTCGCGAGCACCGCGGGGTCCCCCACCAGGCTCCACGGGCCGACCAGGACGAGCACGCCGACGATCCCGAGCACGACGCCGCCGACCTGCCGACGCGACAGGCGTTCGCTCGGCACCAGGACGGCGAGCGCCAGCAGGGTCATGATCGGCGTCGTCGCGTTGTAGATGCTCGCGAGCCCCGATGGCACGGTCTGCTCCGCCCAGGCCATCAGCGACGACGGCACCGCGTTGAGGAACACCGCGACGACGAGCAGGTGCCCCCACACCCGGCGTTCCCGCGGCCACCGACGCCGCGTGACGAGCAGCACGACCACGAGCGTCAGGGCGCCGAGCACGGTCCGCACGGTCGCGACCTGCTGCGGGGCGAGCCCCTCGAGCCCGATCTTCGCGAAGAAGAAGCTGGACCCCCAGGTGAGGGCGACGAGCACGTAGAGGAGGGCGTTCACGAGGGTTAGCATCGAGCACCGCGGCGCATGTGTCGAACGAATGTGCTGCATGGGCCCATGAAGGAAGCGCATGACCGTCTCGATCCCGCAGCTCCGTGCATTCGTCGCGACCGTCGACGCCGGGTCGTTCACCGGTGCCGCGACCGCGCTCGGCGTCGGGCAGTCCGCCGTCTCGCACGCCGTCGCGGGACTCGAGCGCGAGGTCGCCGGGAGCGTGCTGCGCCGCGGCGCGGCGACCGCGCCCACCCCGCTCGGGGACCGGCTGCTGGCCCACGCCCGCAGCGTGCTCGCCTCCGTCGACGCCCTGGAGGCGGTGGTCCGGCCCGCCACGGACCGCGGCACGGTCCGGTTGGCCGCCGTGCCGACGGTCTGCCAGGGGCTGCTCCCGCGGCTCCGCGAACTGTGGGCGGTGACGCTGCCGGGCGTCGACGTGCAGGTCTACGAGGGCGACGACGACGAGATGCCCGAGTGGCTCGAGGGCGGGACGGTGGACGCCGCGGTGCTCGTCGACCCGTCCCCGGTGCCCGCCGGCGGCGTGGTGGTCGCGCGGGACGAGATGGCCGCCGTCGTGCGCCGCGACCACCCGCTCGCCGGGACCGAGCAGCTGACGCTCGACGACCTGCACGACGACGGACTGGTCGCGGGCGGCGGCGGGTGCGAGCACCAGATCCAGCGGATGCACGAACTGGCCGGGCAGCCGTTCCGCTGGGCGCACCGGGTCCGCGAGATGAGCACGATGTTCGGGATGATCCAGCGCGGCGAGGGGGTGTCGATCGTGCCGTCGCTCGGGCGCGTGATGCTGCCCTCCGACCTCGTGATGCTGCCGGTCGAGCCGCGGTACGTGCGGACGCTGGTGCTGAGCGGGCCGTCGTCGCGGCCGTGGCACCCGTTGGCGCAGGCACTGGTGGACGCGGTGTGACGCCCAGCCGCCGTCGGCAGGATGGACACGTGCCCGACACCCACGTGAAGACCTTCACCGACCCGGACGAGGCGACCGCCGAGGCCGCCGGCCTGCGCTGGCTCGCCGAGGCCGAGGACACCGGCGGCACCCGCACCGCCCGGGTCCTCGCGCACCCGTCTCCCACGGTCCTGCACCTCGAGCGCATCAGCGACGGCGCCCCGACCCGGGCCCAGGCCGAGCGCTTCGGCCGGTCGCTCGCGCACACCCACGCCGCCGGTGCCGCGCACTGGGGAGCGCCGTCCCCCGGGTTCCCCGCGAGCGCGGGGCTGCGGATGGGGCGCTCGCGCACACCGTTCACCGCCGCGGCGGACGCACCGGCGACGTGGGGCGCGTTCTTCGCCGAGTACCGGATCCGCGACTTCGTGCAGCGGATCGTCGACCGGGGCGGCTTCGACGGTGCCGAGGGAGCGGTGTTCGACCGGGTCGCCGACCGGCTGGAGGACGGTTCGCTCGGGTCGCCGCAGCCCACGCTCGTCGGGGACGGACCCGCCCGGGTGCACGGGGACCTGTGGGCCGGGAACGTCCTCTGGCCGACGGACAGCTCGGAGCCGACCGGCGCGGTGCTCATCGACGCGACGCCGCACGGCGGGCACGCGGAGACCGACCTCGCGCTGCTGGGACTCTTCGGGCTCGCGCGGCTCGAGACGGTGCTGGCCGCGTACGACGAGGAGTCCCGGCTCGCCGACGGCTGGCAGGAGCGGGTCGAGCTGCACCAGCTCGCACCGCTGCTGCTCCACGTGTACCTGTTCGGCGGGTCGTACACGGCCGCAGCCCTGCGCGTCGCCCGCCGCTACGCCTGAACCCCACCCCACCGACGGTCTTAGGGAGCGCCAAGGCAGCGCATCGGGTCGCACGGGGAACGCCGTGGAGGCTCACCGGCATGACCACGTACCCGACCCCCGTGACCGACCGTCCGGGCCACGCACGTCCCGGCGGGACCACCGCCGCGCGGGACCGGCGTCGGCCGCCGCTCGTCCGCCTGTTCGCCGGCGAGCGCGAGGACGCCCGCTGGCTCCGGCCGGCCTTCTGGGCCCTCCTCGCCCTGACCGCCGTCGTGTACTGCTGGGACCTCAGCGTCTCCGGGTACGCGAACAGCTTCTACGCCGCCGCCGTGCAGGCCGGTACGAAGTCGTGGGAGGCGTTCTTCTTCGGCTCGCTCGACTCGTCGAACTTCATCACCGTCGACAAGCCCCCGGCCTCGCTCTGGGTGATGGTGCTGTCCGCGCGGCTCTTCGGCTTCTCGTCGACGAGCCTGCTGCTGCCCCAAGCGCTCATGGCCGTCGCCTCGGTCGCCCTCGTGTGGGGAACCGTCCGACGGACCCTCGCCCGCCTCGGCACGACCACCGCGAACGTCGGTGCGCTCCTCGCCGGGTTCGTCGTCGCGGCGACCCCGGCGGCGGCGCTGATGTTCCGCTTCGACAACCCGGACGCGCTGCTCGTCCTGCTCATGACCGCGGGTGCGTACTGCACGGTCCGCGCCCTGCCCCGGGGCAGCTGGCGGTGGATCGCCCTCGCGGGGGTCGCCCTCGGCTTCGCGTTCCTGACGAAGATGCTGCAGGGCCTGCTCGTCCTGCCGGCCTTCGGGCTCGTGTACCTGGTCGCCGCACGCACGTCGTGGGGGAAGCGCGCGATCGGCCTCGGCATCGCGGCGGTGTCCCTCGTCGTGTCCGCCGGCTGGTGGGTCGTCGCCGTGGCACTCTGGCCCGCGGAGTCCCGTCCGTACATCGGCGGGTCGACGAACAACACCGTCCTCGACCTCGTCTTCGGGTACAACGGCCTCGGCCGGATCTTCGGCGGCTCGGGCAACGGCGGCGGCGGTGGCGGTGGCGGCATGGGCGGCGGCACCGCGGGTTCGTCGTTCGGCGGCTCGACCGGCCTGGACCGCCTGTTCTCGTCCGAGATGGGGCTCGAGATCTCCTGGCTCCTGCCCGCCGCACTCGTCGCGCTCGTCCTCGGCCTGGTGGTCGTCGGCCGTCGGCACCTCGCCGATCCCGCCCGCGCCGGCCTGGTGCTGTGGGGCGGCTGGCTGCTCGTCACCGGGCTCGTCTTCTCGTTCATGTCCGGCACGATCCACCCGTACTACACGGTGGCCCTCGCCCCGGCGATCGCCGGCCTCGTCGGCACCGGCGGCGCCCTGCTCTGGCACGCCCGCGAGCGCGTCACCGGTCGCCTCGGCCTCGCCGCGATGGTGGGCGGGACCGCGTTCTGGAGCTGGTGCCTGCTGAACGAGGACCCCACCTGGCTCCCCTGGCTGCGCTGGGTGGTGCTGTTCGGCGGACTCCTCGCCGCGGCCGCGATCGTGGTCGGCAGCGTGCCGACCCTCCGCCGCCTGGTCGCCGTGGGCGTCCTCGCCGGCACGCTGTTCGGCCTGACCGGCACCACCGCCTACGCCCTCGTCACGACCACCGTCGCGCACTCCGGGTCGATCCCGAGCGTCGGTCCGGCGGGCAGCAGCTCCGGTGGGTTCGGTGGCGGTCCCGGGGGCGGCGGCATGCCGGGAGGCACGGCAGGCCCCGGCGGGTCGGCCGCCGGTTCCGAGACCGACGGCTCCGACGGCACCGACGGCTCCCAGCAGGGTCCCGGCGGCCAGCCGCCGACCGGCTCGATGCCGACGATGCCCGGCGGCACCACCGGCGAGGGCGCCAGCGGCGAGAGCACGACCGGCGAGGGCGCGACCGGCGTGGATGGCCGGACGGGTGGCGGCGCTGGCGTCGAGGGTGCGACGACCTCCGCGGCGCTCACGAAGCTCCTCGCGGCGACGGACACGACGTGGTCCGCCGCGGTGAACGGTTCCCAGTCGGCCGCACAGCTCGAACTCGACTCCGACACCGCGGTGATGGCGATCGGCGGGTGGTCGAGCGACCCGACGCCGACCCTCGCCGAGTTCAAGGCGCTGGTCGCCGAGGGCAAGATCGGCTACTACATCAGCTCCGGCAGCGGCCGCGGGATGGGCGGCGGCTCGTCCACCGCCTCGGCGATCCAGGAGTGGGTGGCGGCGAACTACGACAGCACCACCGTCGGCGGGTCGACGGTCTACGACCTGACCACCGCGAAGTGATGCACGACGAGGGCCCGGATAGGCTCGCCGACATGGCCGACCGAGCACTGCGGCGGACCGACGGCACGCCCGTCCGGGTCCTCGTCGTCGACGACGAGCACGCGCTCGCCGAGGCCGTCGCCCTCGCGTTCACGGGCGACGGCTGGGCCGTGCGCACCGTGCACCGGGGCCGCGACGTGCTCTTCGCCGCGCGGGAGTTCCTGCCGGACGTGGTCGTGCTCGACGTGATGCTGCCGGACATCGACGGGTTCGAGGTCCTCGAGCGCCTCCGTGACGCCCGGGACCCGGTCCGCGTGCTGTTCCTCACCGCGCGGGACGCCCCCGAGGACCGGCTCGCCGGGCTCACGGGCGGCGGTGACGACTACCTGACCAAGCCCTTCGGCATCGACGAGCTGCTGGTCCGGGCGCGCATCCTCGCCCGCACCGCACCCCAGGTCGTCGCGGCGCCCGGCTCGTCGGCGGTCGTCGTCGGCGACCTCCGGCTCGACGAGGAGGACCGCTCCGTCCGCCGCGGGGACGAGCCGGTCGACCTCACGCCGACCGAGTACGAGCTGCTCCGGCACCTCGCCCGCAACGCGAACCGGGTGCTCTCCCGCGAGCAGATCCTGGCGAGCGTCTGGGGCATGGACTTCGGCACGTCCTCGAACCTGGTCGACATGTACGTCTCGTACCTGCGGAAGAAGCTCGACGCCGGACGCGAGCCGATGCTGCAGACGGTCCGCGGGGCCGGCTACGTGCTGCGGCCGACGACGTGAGCGGTCCCGCGGAGCCGACCCGTGCCTCCCGGCCGGTCCGCACCCCGTCGCTGCGGTGGCGGATCGTGGGGGCCGTGGCGCTCCTGCTCGTCGTGACGAACGTCGTCGTCGGCGCGGTCACCGTCGTCGCCTACCGGGAGTACCTGGTCGGGCGGCTCGACGCCGAGCTGGCGACGGCCGCGGGGCGGACACCAGGCGGCCGCGACGGCGAGCGGCCGAGCGGACCGCCGCCGGGGTCGGACGGGACGTCGTCGGCACGGCCCGACCCGGACAACACCTTCATCGGCGCCCCCGGGCAGGCGGCCGACACGGTGGTGGCGATCTTCCGGGACGGTGACCCGGTGCTGGCCGGCTACACCGACGACGAGGGCCGACAGCACGCGCTGACCGCCGCGCAGCGACGGCAGCTCGGCACCGTGGCGGCCGACGGCGAGCCCGTGACGGTGACCCTCGGGTCGCTCGGCTCGTACCGGGCGCAGGCGGTCGGCGACGACGGCGACGTGTTCGTGACCGCCCTGCCGCTCGGGAACCTCGACGCCGGCATCGTGCGACTGGTCGTCGTGGTCGGGAGCGTCACGCTCCTCGCGCTGGTCGTCGCCGTTTGGGCGCTGACCCTGACGGTCCGTCGGTCGCTGCGCCCGCTCGAGCGCGTGGCGTCGGTCGCGTCGAGCGTCACCGACCTGGACCTCGAGCGCGGTGACCCGGACATCGCGGCCCGGGTCGCACCGGCGGACCTCGTCGTGAACCGCGAGGTCGGCCAGGTCGGCTCGGCCCTGAACCGGCTGCTCGGGCACGTCGCCCGGGCGCTGACCGTCCGACGGGACGCTGAGCGCGGGATGCGGACCTTCGTCGCCGACGCCTCGCACGAGCTGCGCACGCCGATCGCCACAGTCCGGGCCTACGCCGAGCTGTCCCGGACCACCGACGACGTCGACGACCTGCACCGCAACGTCGACCGGATCGGCCGCGAGGCCCGGCGCATGGGCGACCTCGTCGAGGAGCTCCTGCTGCTCGCCCGGCTGGACGCGACCGCGCTGGCCGCCGGACCTGACCCCGTGCGCGAGGTCGTCGACCTGACCGCGACGGTCGTCGAGGCCACCGTGGACGCCCGGGCCACGGCGCCGGGACACCGGTGGACGCTGCAACTCGCGGACGACCACCCGGTCGCGGTGTCCGGCGACCCCGGGCAGCTGCGGCGCGTGGTGACGAACCTGCTGTCGAACGCGCGGACGCACACCCCCGAGGGCACGACGGTCGTGGTCTCGCTCCAGCAGGTCGCGCTGCAGCAGGACTCGCTGCAGCACGACTCCGGCGGCGTTCCGCTCGTGCGGCTCGTGGTCGCGAACGACGGGCCGCCGATCGACGCGGACGTCCTGCCGACGCTGTTCGACCGGTTCACCCGGGGGTCGGCGTCCCGGACGCGGGAGCACGGGACGAGCGGCCTCGGGCTCGCGATCGTGCGCGCGGTCGTCGAGGCGCACGGCGGCACGGTGCGGGTCGTCTCCGAGCCGGGGCGCACGGCGTTCACGGTGGAGCTGCCGGTCCGCCCCGCGTCCTGACCGATCCGGTCGTCCGTCGTCCTGACCGTTCCGGTCCGCCGCTCCGGTCTGCCGCTCCGGCGGGTACGCTGCGGGCACGAGCGGAGGGCGGACGCGATGGACAACCGGTACGACCACCTGCCGGAGCACCCCCGGCCGGAGGACCTCGTGGTCGAGGTCCCGGCGTTCGAGGACGACCGCCCGCAGCCCGAGCCGGAGCCGCCCGCCGGCGCTCCCGAGCTCGTCGCGGCGACGCGCTTCGCGCAGGCCTCGCACGAGCCACCGACCATCCGCCGGACCCAGATGCGCGCGGGCGCCTGGATCGCGGGCGTCCCGATCGCGGCGCTCGCGGTCGTCGCGGTGGTGCAGGTGCTGCTCGGCCTCGGCGACTGAGCCGGGCGCCGCTTCTTACGCGCGGCACAGGGTGCTGCTGCGGTCCGCATCGGAGCGCTGCCGAGCCTGATCGGCATGACGGACTCGGACCAGACCCTCGACATCGACATCGACATCGTGGTGCCCTGCCACAACGAGCAGGACACGCTCGCCGCACACGTCCGGCGCCTGCACCAGTTCTGCCGGACCTCGTTGCAGCACTCGTGGCGGATCACGATCGCGGACAACGCCTCGACCGACGACACCGCGCGCATCGCCGACGACCTCGCGGCCATGCTGCCCGAGGTGCACGCGGTGCACCTGGCGTGCAAGGGACGTGGGCGCGCGCTCAAGGCGGTGTGGGGTGACTCCCCCGCCGCGGTGCTCGTGTACGTGGACGAGGACCTGTCGACGGACCTCGCGGCACTCGAGCCCCTCGTCGCGCCGCTGCTGTCCGGCCACTCCGACGTGGCGATCGGCACGCGGCTGGTCGGGTCCTCCCGCGTGGTCCGGGGCGGCAAGCGCGAGTTCATCTCCCGCTCGTACAACCTGCTCCTCCGCAGCACCATGGGGGTCTCGTTCTCCGACGCGCAGTGCGGGTTCAAGGCCGTCACCCGCGAGGCCGCGGAGCACCTGCTGCCGCTCTGCGAGGACGACGCCTGGTTCTTCGACACCGAGCTGCTCGTGCTGGCGGAGCACGCGGGACTGCGCATCCACGAGGTCCCGGTCGACTGGGTCGACGACGTGAACTCCTCGGTGCACATCGCCTCGACCGCGACCGAGGACCTCAAGGGCATGTGGCGGGTCTCGCGTGGCCTGGCCACCGGACGGATCCCGATCGCCCCGGTGTACGACGCGATCGGCCGGCGTCCGTTCAGCACGCCGCACGTCGGGATCCTGGGACAGGTGCTGCGGTTCGGCACGATCGGGGTCCTCTCCACGCTCGCCTTCGCGCTGCTGTACGCGCTGTTCCGCCCGGCGATCGGTGCGCAGACCGCGGACTTCCTGGCGCTCCTGGTGACGGCGATCGGCAACACCGCCCTCAACCGACGGTTCACGTTCGGTGTGCGCGGCCGTGCCGGTGCCGGCCGACACCACGTGCAGGGGCTCGTCGTGTTCGGGATCGCGTGGGCGATCACGTCCGGGTCGCTCGTGGTGCTGCATGCGACGACGCCCGGGGCGTCGCACGGGGCCGAGGTGCTCGTGCTCACGGGGGCGAACCTCGTCGCGACCGGGGTCCGGTTCGTGCTCTTCAAGGCGTGGGTGTTCCGCACGCGGCGTCGCCCCGTGCTCGTGCGGCCGGGCGACGCACCCGCGCCCGCGCCCGCAGCCGCTCCCGCAACCGGGGGCGAGCGGCAGGTCGTGGAGGAACGCACGAACTGACCGCCCCGCCCGCGGAACGCGGGCGTCGGCGGCTGCTCGCAGCGGGATGTCGCTGCGAGGAACCGCCGACGTTGCGTCTTGCGGAACTGGCACCCGAACCAGAACCGGACCCGCACCGGGACCGCCGCCCGCCCGCCGGACCCGACCCGTGCCTCCCGTCCGGTCGGTCTGTTGCGTGCGCGGTATATCAACCCGTAGCATCGCCCTACCGCACCACCCCACAGGGCCCGGCCACCACCCGACGGTCTGCCCGCGGCGAGCGCTCCACCGATGCAGCCTGGCCGACCGCTGCCGGCACTCGCTCCACTGGACCCGCTCGTGAACCCCTCCCCCTTCGGCCTGTACGACCCTGCTCGCGAATCGAGCGACTGCGGCGTCGGCTTCATCACCCGTCTCGACGGGACCCCGAGCCACGACGTCCTGGTGAAGGGCGACGAGGCGCTGTGCGCGATCCCCCACCGCGGCGGCAAGTCCGCCGAGGGCGTCGGAGACGGCGCGGGCGTGAGCATCGACCTGTCGGTGGAGTTCTTCAGCGCGATCACCGGCCAGACCCTGCGCGCCGGGCACTTCGGCGTCGCGAACTGCTTCGTGCCGTCCGACCCCGACGAGCGTGCCGGCGCCGAACGCCTCGTGACGGCGGAGCTGGCCGAGCAGGGCTTCGAGCTGCTCCTGGTCCGCGACGTCCCGGTCGACCACGGCGTCGCCCGTCCGGAGGCCGAGCAGTACCAGCTGCCGATCGCGCAGTGGGTCTTCCGCGCCCCGGAGTCCTGGTCCCGCGCCGACGTCGACGCCGCGGCGAACCGCGCGCTCCTCGCGATCGAGGCGGTGTCCTACGCCCGCGCCGCCGAGGAGCACGCACCGCACGCCGCCCTGTACCCGCTGTCGCTCAGCGCCCGGACCCAGGTGCTGAAGGGCCGGCTGAACTCGGGCGAGGTGATCGGCTACTTCACCGACCTGCGCGACCCGCGGCACTCGGTCCGGACGCTGTACTTCCACACCCGGTTCTCGACGAACACCGAGCCGCACCCGACGATGGCGCAGCCGTTCCGCCTGATGGCGCACAACGGCGAGCTGAACACCGACCGCAAGAACCGGCTGTCCGACGAGGCCTCGGCGCGCGCCCGCACGCGCAGCATCGTCCGGCCGCCAGGGCAGTCGGACTCGAGCCGGCTCGACCAGACCCTGCAGAGCCGGGTGTTCGACGACGGCCTGGACCTGGTCGAGGCCGTCGTGACGCTCATGCCCCCGGCGTGGGAGAACGACCGCACGCTCACCCCGGCGGTGCGCGACATGCTCGAGTACCACTCGCTGTACGAGGAGAAGAACGACGGTCCCGCCGCCGTGATCTTCAGCGACGGCGACGTGGTCGGCGCCCGCCTCGACCGGCTCGGCCTCCGGCCGCTCCGCACGGTGCAGACCGCCGAGTACCTGATGGTCGCGTCGGAGTCCGGCCAGGTGGCGTTCGCCGCGGACGAGGTCGTGCACCGCGGCCGGATCGAGGCCGGCGGCATGCTCGTCGTCGACCACCGCACGGGTTCGGTGCTGCGCACGCGCGAGGCCCTCGAGCTGCTCGCCGCCCGCAGGCCCTTCGGCGCGCTGCTCGACGCCGCCCGGGTGGAGCTCGACGCCCTGCCCGCGCCCGCGTACGAGCGCGGCACGAGCACGCTCGGCTACGACGGGGACCTGTCGCTCGCCGGGCGCTACGTCGCCTACTCGCTGAACCAGGAGAGTTTCCGGTTCATGCTCGACCCGATGCTCGCGAACGGCTCGGAGCGCATCTCGGCGATGGGCTACGGCAACGCGATCAACGCCCTGAGCGACACCGAGGGCGGCATGGCGAAGTACTTCTCGCAGCGCTTCGCCCAGGTGACGAACCCGCCGCTCGACTCGATCCGCGAGGCCGACGGCATGTCGATGCGCGTGGCCCTCGGCGCCAAGCTCGACGCCCACACGCGGGCGGCCGCTGGTGGACACACCAGCGCGCAGGCCGACACCGGCACGGCCGCCGTCCCGACCCGCCAGATCGTCGTGCAGTCCCCCGTGCTCGGCCACCTCGACATGGTCCGCCTGCGCGACCAGGACGTCGTCCCGCTCGAGCGCTTCGACATGCTCTACGTGCCCGTCGTCGACGACGAGCACGCCAACGCGGACGCCGTCCGCTCCGCCGTCGAGGCCCTGTGCGACCGGGTCGAGGCGTTCGCGCGCACCACGGGCGGCATCGCGGTCCTGACCGACCGCGCGGTGTCCTCGACCCGCGCACCGCTCCCGGTGATCCTGGCGGTCGCGGCCGTGAACCAGCGGCTCATCGAGACCGGCCTGCGCCTGCGCCTGTCGATCGTCGCCGAGTCCGGGCAGCTCCCGTCCTCGCACCACGTGGCCACGGCGCTCGGCTTCGGTGCGTCGGCGGTCTACAGCCTGTCGGCCCGGCTCCGCGCCGAGGTGCAGTACCCCGCCGAGGCCGCCCCCGCCGGCGAGGTCACCGCGACCGACCTGGCCCTGCGGCGCTTCCGGAAGGCGGCCGAGAAGGCCCTCGCCAAGACGATGGGCCGCGTCGGCCTGTGCACCGCGGAGAGCTACATCGGCGGCGCGTTCTTCGAGCCGAACTACCTGGACACCGGGGACGACCTGTTCGCCCGGGTGTTCCCGTACATGCAGGCCCCGGTCGGCGGTGTCGGCTTCACCCGCATCGCACAGGCCGCGACGGAGTGGCACGAGCGCGCCCGCTCGGTCGCGACCGAGGCCCAGGTCCCGCTGCTCGGCCTGTTCAAGGAGCGCTCCGACGGCGCCGGGCACTCGTTCGGCGTCGCGAGCGTCCGCGGCTTCGGCGGGATGACCGAGGAGCGCCCGGCCTTCGAGCGTGCCGGCGGCTCGGAGGCGCTCCGCCTGCTGACCCTCGGCCAGCTCGACGACGCCTTCGGCATCACCGACAGCGCGTACCGGGGCACCGGCTACGACCGGCTGAGCGACGCCGAGGTCGACGCGCACCGCATCACGCCCGGCTACGTGTCGTTCCTGCAGACCACCCACGACGAGCGGTCCCGCCGTCCCGCCGCGCTCCGCGACGTGCTCGCGCTGCCCGCGGACGTCACGGGCATCGACGAGGCCGAGGACTTCGCACGCGAGCTCGGCCGGTTCTCGACGACCGGCAACGCCAGCATCACGGTGCGCGGCCTGTCCGGCTCGCGGCCCGCCTCGCCCGACGGACTGCCGGGAGGCACGACCCGCTTCCGCCTGGAGCTCACGTCGACGGGGCCCACGGGTTCCGCACGCCACCGGGCCCTCGCGGACGGGCTCGCCCTGCTGCACCCGGGCCAGGTGGACGTCGACGCCGTCGACGACGACCAGGTGACGCTCCGCGCCACCGGCGCCGCCGCCGCGCTCCTCGCGCTGCTGCAGGCGGCCCCGGCGAGCGTGGACCTCGACCGGGTGCAGCCCGCGCACGAGATCACCCGCACGCTCGCGTCCGGGGCGATGAGCCACGGCGCCCTCGTCGCCACGGCGCACGAGGCCGTCGCGCACGGCACGAACATGGTCGGCGGCATGTCGAACTCGGGCGAGGGCGGCGAGCACCACTCCCGCTACGGGACGATCCGCGGCTCGAAGATCAAGCAGTTCGCCTCGGGTCGGTTCGGCATCTGGGCGGGCTACCTGGCCGACCCGATGCTCGAGGAGCTCGAGATCAAGATCGGCCAGGGCGCCAAGCCCGGCGAGGGCGGTCAGCTGCCCGCGCCGAAGGTCACGGTGGACATCGCCGCCGCACGCGGGGGCACGCCCGGCGTCGAGCTCATCTCGCCGCCGCCGCACCACGACACGTACTCGATCGAGGACCTCGCGCAGCTCATCCACGACTGCAAGGCCGCCCGCGTCCGGGTCGTCGTGAAGCTCGTGTCCTCCGAGGGCATCGGGACGATCGCCGTCGGCGTCGCGAAGGCCGGCGCGGACGTCATCAACGTCGCGGGGAACACCGGCGGGACGGGTGCCGCGGCGGTCACGAGCCTGAAGTACGCGGGCCGCTCCGCGGAGATCGGCGTCGCCGAGGTGCACCAGGCCCTCGTCGCGAACGGCCTGCGGCAGAAGGTCACGCTCCGCTGCTCCGGCGCCCACCAGACCGGATCGGACGTCGTCACGAGCGCGTTGCTCGGCGGCGACTCGTTCGAGTTCGGCACGACCGCGCTCATGATGCTCGGCTGCGTGATGGCGAAGAACTGCAACGTGAAGTGCCCCGCCGGCCTGACCACGAACGCCGAGGCGTTCGAGGGCGACCCGCGTGCGCTCGCGCAGTACCTGCTCAACATCGCGCACGACGTTCGGCAGATCCTCGCGCGCCTCGGCCTGCGGTCGCTCCGCGAGGCGCGCGGCCGCACCGACCTGCTGCAGCTGCTCGACCACCCGGCGAGCGTCGGCCGGCTCGACGTGCGGGACCTCCTGGCGCAGGTGCCGGAGAAGGTCGTCGCGGACCCGGAGTACCTCGAGAAGGACTACCGGACCGACGACGCGCTCATCGACCAGGTGCGTGCGGCGCTCGTCGACGGACACGAGTGCGCGCTCGTGGTCGACGGCGTCGTCCTCGGCAACGCGGACAAGTCCGTCGGCGGCCAGCTCGGCATCGACATCGAGCGGATCCTGAACCACGAGCTCCGCGGGGTCGACCTGTCCGGGCACCCGGCGATCGCCGAGGACGACCGCGGTCGCCGTCGGCTGGTCGACGGCGCCCTGACGATCCGCACGAGCGGGTCCGCGGGGCAGTCCTACGGGGTCTTCACGAACGACGGCACGACGCTCGACCACACCGGCACCGCGAACGACGGCGTCGGCAAGAGCCAGTCCGGCGGCCGGATCGTCGTCCGCGCGCCGGGCGGCGGCAGTGCCGAGCGCGGCGGCAACGTCCTCGTCGGCAACTTCGCGCTGTTCGGCGCCACGGGCGGCCGGACGTTCGTCGAGGGCGAGGCCGGCGACCGCTTCGCCGTGCGCAACTCCGGGGCGACCGCGGTCGTCGAGGGCCTCGGCGACTTCGGCTGCGAGTACATGACCGGCGGTGCCGTGCTCAACCTCGGCGGCTTCGGCAAGGGGCTCGGGAACGGCATGTCCGGCGGCTTCCTGTACCAGTACGACCCCTCGGGGCAGGTGACCGAGCGCGCGAGCACCGACTCGCTCCTGGTGTTCCCCGTCACGGAGACCGGGCGCGGGGCGTTCCACGAGGCGGCCGCGAAGCTCCTGCTCGAGTGGCACCTCGAGGCGACGGGCTCGGCGCTCGCCGAGCGGCTGCTCGCGGCGTGGGAGACCACCCGCGACCACGTGTACGTCGGCATGCCGCGGGCGCTCCTGCTCAGCCAGGACGCGGACGAGATCCTCGCCGCCGCGACTCGACCGGAGCTCCTCGACGAGCTCGCGACCTCGGTCGCGACGGACAAGCTCCGCGCGTTCAAGACGGACTACCGCGACCGGCGCACCGTGCTCGACGGCCGCGCTCCCGCGCTCGGCGACCAGGGCGAGGACACGTTCGCGCTCCTGTCGTCGTACACCGTGCTCGGGGTCGCCCAGGACGTGGCGCAGGAGCGCGTCCCCGGTGCCGCGGCGGGCGACCCCCGGGTCACCGAGGCGGTCCGCAACCTCGTCCTGACCGAGGACTTCCAGGTCAAGCAGCGGGTCGTGAAGTACCTGCGCCGCACGCTCGAGTCCTTCGCGGACGACGAGCTCGCGACGCTCATCGCGACGAAGCGGCTCGACGACGCCAAGCGTGCGCTCGCGCAGCGGAACAACCGCAGCGCGGACATGCCGGGAACCACGGGGTGGATCATGCACCAGACCGCCAAGAACGCCGGCCGACGCCGAGCCGCACGGTTCGACGAGCTGCTCGCCACAGCGGCGCTCGAGGACATCGCCCGCCGCGCGCCGCTCGCCCCGGTCGAGGCGGTGACGGCATGACGACCATGCCCCCGACCGGGTCGCTCATCCCCGTCGACGCCCCGTTCTCGGCCGCGCAGGAGTCCTGGCTCGCCGGGTTCATCGCGGGCATCGCCGCCGCGGGGAAGAAGGCCGCCCCGGCAGCGCCGACCACGACGATCGACGTGCTGTTCGGCACGCAGACCGGCAACGCGGAACTCCTCGCCGAGGACCTCGTCGCCGGCGCGACCGCCAGGGGCCTCGGCGGTCGGGCGACCCCGCTCGACGCCGTGTCGCCGGAGCAGCTCGCCGGCATGTCGCACGTGCTCGTCGTCACCTCGACGTACGGCGAGGGCGAGATGCCCGACAACGCCGGCCTGTTCTGGGAGGCGCTGCAATCCCCCGCGGTCCCCCGTCTCGAGGGCGTGCAGTACGCGGTGCTCGGACTCGGCGACACGAGCTACGACGAGTTCTGCCAGGCCGGGAAGCTCCTGGACCTGCGGTTCGAGCAGCTCGGCGCGACGCGGGTGCACGACCGGGTGGACTGCGACGTCGACTACGAGGACCCGGCAGCCCTGTGGAGCGCCGCCGTCCTCGACCGGATCGCCGCCCAGGCCGGCGTCGCCGCGACGGGCGGGACCGCCGCTGCCGGGGCCGCGCCGACCGCGACCGCAGCCGGCGGGGCGGGCGCGGGTCGTGCCTCCCGGCCGGGTGCGCAGTGGACCAAGCGCACCCCGTACCGGGCGCCGCTCGTCGTGAACCGGGTGCTCAGTGCGCCGCGGAGCGCGAAGGAGATCCGGCACCTGGAGTTCGACCTCGGTGACTCCGGGATCACGTACGCGGCCGGCGACGCGCTGGCCGTGGTGCCGCACAACGACCCGGCGCTCGTCGACCAGCTGATCGACCACCTCGGCGCGGACGGTGCGGCGGACGTCGACGGCCGACCGCTCGCCGAGGTCCTGCGCGTCGAGCGCGAGATCCGGACGCCGTCGAAGGACCTCGTCGCCGACCTGGTGCAGCGTGCGCCCGCGTCGGAGCTCGCCGCGGTCGTGGCGCACGGCGACAAGCAGGAGCTCGACCGGTGGCTGTGGGGGCGGGACGTCCTCGACCTGCTCGTGGACGCCGGACCCGCGGCGCCGTCGCTCGACGAGCTGCTGCCGAACCTCCGCGGACTGCAGGCGCGGCAGTACTCGATCTCGTCGAGCCCGCTCGCCCACCCCGGCCGCGTGCACCTGACCGTCGCGAGCGTCCGGTACGGGGACACCCGACGCACCCACCACGGCGTCGCGTCGACGTACCTGGCGGACCGGGTGCAGGCGGACGGTGAGGTCGGTGTGTACCTGCAGCCGAACGCCGCGTTCGGGGTGCCGGCCGACGGCGACGCCCCGATGGTGATGATCGGCCCCGGGACCGGGATCGCGCCGTTCCGCGGGTTCCTGCACGAGCGGGCGGCCGCCGGGGCGACCGGGCGCAACTGGCTGTTCTTCGGCGACCAGCACCGCGACACGGACTTCGTCTACGAGGACGAGCTCACCGCGTTCCGGGAGTCCGGCGTGCTCGACCGGCTCGACCTGGCGTTCTCACGCGATCAGGCCGAGAAGGTCTACGTGCAGACCCGGATGCGGGAGCAGGCCGTCGAGCTGTACCGGTGGCTCGAGGACGGCGCGTTCGTGTACGTGTGCGGCGACGCCTCGCGGATGGCGAAGGACGTCGAGCAGGCGCTGCTCGACGTCGTCGCCGAGCAGCGGGGCCGGGGCGCCGACGACGCGCTCGGGTACCTGGCCGACCTGCGGCGCGCGAAGCGGTACGTCCGCGACGTCTACTGACCCGCGCGAGGGGCGCCGATCTGCGCGTGGGGTGCCCCTCAGCGCGCCGGCAGCCCCGCGATCCACCCGGCGACCTGCGCGTCGAACCACGCCGCGTCGAGGTTCCGCTCCCACGCGTGCTCGGCCGAGCCGCTGACCACCAGGGTCACCCGGTCGGGCTCCCCCGCGGCGAACTCCTGGCTCACGGCGAACGGCACGGTGCGGTCCCCGTCGGAGTGCACGAGCAGCGTCGGCGGCAGGGGCGGCGGGACCCGGAGCCACGAGAGCGCCCGGACGTCGACCGGCGCACGGAGCCCGACCACGCGGTGCAGCAGCGGCGTGCGCATCGCCGCGAGGGCCGCGGAGACGACGAACCCGGGCACCGGGGTGCGGGCCGCCTGGAAGCGGACGGCCGCCTCCCAGTCGAGCGCCGGCGCCACGAGCAGCACGCCCGTGACCAGGTCGCGGTGGGCCGAGTGCAGCAGCAGCTCGTGGGTGATCGTGGCGCCCATCGACCAGCCGACCAGGACGATCCGCCGCGCACCGTTCGCGACCGCGTGGTCGAGGGCTGCCTCGACGTCGACCCACTCCCGGGCACCGAGGTGCGACGCGCGTCCCTCCCACGGCGCCTCACCGTCTCCGCGGAACGACGGCACGATCGAGGTCCAGCCGGCCTCGAGCGCCGCCGGGACGGTCCGGAGCGCGGTCACCCGGGTCGTCCGGATGCCGTGCACGTGGACGGCCCACGTGGCCGCGGCGTCGTCGTCGGGGCGGGCGGGGCGCACCACCCACGCGGGTGCCGCGCCGAGCGGGGTCGGGATCGACACCTCTGACCAGTCGACCTCCATCGCGGCGGGGTCGGGGTGCACGTGACCGCTCCACCGGATCCGGGCGGACACCGCGCCGGTCGTCCGGACCACGGCGCGGCGGACGGTGCCGGCGGCCTCGTCGACCTCGAGCACCGGCCCGACCGTGGTGTGTCCGTCGCCCTCGTGCCACAGGCCGTACTCCCCCGGCCGCAGCGTGTCGGCGGTCAGGGGCAGCTGCACCGAGTCGGCGTCCGCGTCGAGCACCGGCGTCCACCGGTGCCGCCCGGGCAGGACGATCTTGCCGACCACCGCACGGACGGCCAGCAGCCCGCCGACCACCACGAGCACCACCAGGGCGACGAGCGCCCACACCACGACCGTCATGCCGTCATCCTCCGAGGTTCCGAGCGAGCAGCCGCTCCGCCGACCGCACGTGCGCGAGCTCGCCCGGGTCGATCGTCCGTCCCTGCACCTCGGCGTCGCGGATCGCGATGACGAGGTTGTACGTCCGCACCCGCAGGTCGGCACGGCGGTCGACGGGCCGCAGGCCGTGGTGTCGGACGACGCGGGCGAGCCGACGGTGGTGCCGGCCGAGCCGCAGGTCGCGGACCCACCGGCGCACCGTGAACGAGGCCATCCCGACGACGACGAGCACGATGCCGAGGTAGAAGGGCGGGTCGAACGCGAACCGCAACGCGTCGCGGACGCCGGGGGTGGCCAGGCCGAGGTGGTCGGCCGTCAGCGACACGATCTCCTCCACGCTGGCCAGGGCGACGAGGACGAGTCCGACCCGGAAGACCCCGAGGGCCCCGCGCCCGGTCGGCATCCCGCGCACGAGCGTCGTCACCGTGATCGCGGCCACGCAGGCCATGTAGACCGAGGCGTAGAGCCACATCGCGGTCTGGTCGATGCCGAGCACGATGAAGTGGAACGCGGTCGTGCCCCGGTCGGTGATGCAGGCGAACGGGATCGTGAACGCGGTGACCATCGCGAGCAGCGCGAGGGGGTGCGCCAGGACCGGTCGGCGCGGCAGGTCGCCCGTGGACGCGCGGAGCATGAGCCAGAAGGCGGTGGTCGCGCAGACGTTCTGCACGAGGTTGACGAGGTTCGTGCCGCCGAGCCACCCGTCGAGCACGGTCTGCGGCACGACGCTGCCGAGGGTGAGGAGCCCGAGGGCACCCACCCCGGTCGCCGCCCAGGCCGCACGACCGCGCGGGTTCCGCCGCACCGACGGCGTCCGCGCCGCGAAGATGAAGGCCGCGCACCAGAAGGTGGCGGCGTGCAGGGCACCCATCAGCCGTAGGCCCGCTCGTCCGACGACCCCGCGCCGAGCAGGACGGTGGCGACCTCGTACGCGAAGTCCTCCGCGAAGTGCTCGTCGTCGCCGGACACGCTCACGAGCCCGTGCCCGGCAGTCTGCGTCGGGTCGTCCCCGTGCGCCGCGCTCCGGCCGTCGACGTCCCGTTGGCACACGTTCGTCCCTGCGGCGAGCGACGCGACCGATGCGGGCGTCGGCGCCCCGGCGTCGCCGTGCAGCAGGTGCCCGAGCTCGTGCAGCACGCAGTGCATGCGGTACAGGGGCGGCACGGCGGCGGGGACGAGCACGAGGTTCTCGTGCGGCGCCTGCGAGACGAGTGCGGTGAGGCTGCCCCACGACGGGCCGTCCACGTCGACGACGCGTGTCGGCGTGCCGACCGTGCGGGCGACCGCGGCCACGACGTCGTCGAGACGCGGGTCGGCCGGCAGCGTGCGCACGAGGTCGGCGACCACCGTCGTCACGTCCCGCTCGGCCATCGACTCCCCCTCGTCCCGTGGACAGCCTACCGGCGCGGATCCACGCGGCCGGCCGTGCGATCCGGGCGGCGTCGGCGCGGGCGGTCGCGGGGTGCCCGGACGACGGACGGGAGGATCGTGGCGGGCCCGCCACGATCCTCCCGTCCGCGTCCTGGTGGGCCGGACCCGCTCAGTCCTGCGCGACCGCCTCGTAGTGGCGCGCGCCACCGCGCACCCCGGCGAACCGGTACGGACCGGCGGTGACCCGGGGACGCTCGACGTCCTCGCTGGTGGCGGCGCCGCCGGCGTGCAGCGCGCGGTACTCGTCGACCGTCAGCCGGACGCGCGCGTCGAGCACCGCGCGCACGCGACCCTCGCGGCGGTGCGACCGGTAGTCGGGCTGCACGATGCCCGTCATGAGCTCGCCGACGCTGCCGGAGCCGTAGCTGAACATCGCGATGCGCTGCCCGCCGAGCTCGTCGTCCAGGTCGAGGAGTGCCGCGAGGCCGATCCAGATCGACGCCGTGTAGGTGTTGCCGGTCTGCCGGTTGTAGGTGAAGCCGATCGCGAGCTCGGACTCGTCGAAGGGCTCCCCGACGTGCTGCGTCAGCTTCCGGTGCGCCTTGAGGGCCATCTTCGTGAACGGCTGGTGGTGCACGAAGCGGGTGATGTCGGCGTACGCGGGACCGCCCTGCGCGGCGAGGTCGTCCCAGGCACCGACGAAGGCGTCGACGTACGCGCTCACCGAGAGCCGCCCGTCGACGAGCGCCGTGGAGCGGTCGTTCGGACGCCAGAAGTCGTCGACGTCGGCGGTGAAGACACCGGCGGCCGGCTCGAGCTCGACGAGGTCCGGGTCCGCGGACACCAGGATCGCGGCGGCACCGGCGCCCTGCGTGGGCTCGGCCGCGGTGTCGACGTCGTAGCGCGCGACGTCGGCGGCGATCACGAGCACCCGCTCGTGCGGGGCGCGCGCGACGATGCCGAGCGCGAGCTGCACGGCCGCGGTCCCGCCGTAGCAGGCCTGCTTGAGCTCGACGACGCGCACCGACTGCGGCAGGCCGAGCAGCCCGTGCACGAAGACGCCGGCGGCCTTGGACTGGTCGACGCCGGACTCGGTGGCGAACAGGACCGTGCGGATGCCCTCGACGCCGTGGCGGTCGATGACCTCCTTCGCGGCGGCGGCCCCCATCGTGACGATGTCCTCGTCGGGCGCGGGCACGCTGAAGGCGTCCTGGCCGATGCCGACGTGGTACTTCGCGGGGTCGACACCCAGGCGCTCGGCGAGGTCGTCGAGCTCGAGCACGTGGTGGCCGGTGGCGATCGCGATGTCGTGGATGCCGATGCTCAGCGGCTGCTGCGCGGTCATGCTGCACCTCCTGCAGGCCGGGAGCCCCGGCGTTCCATGGCGACGTGGGCCGCCATCAGTTCTCCGGGGTTCGTCTGGGCGGCGAGCAGGGAGAGCTCACCGCAGAGGACCGTGGCGGCGCACAGGGCCGCCAGGCGTCGGGCGTTCGCGCCGGGTTCGCGTTCCTCGCGGCAGCCGAGCCGCACGAGCGCGTCCTCGACGACCGGCAGGTCGCCGCCCTTGCCGTTGCCGACCGTGCCGACGATCAGGTGCGGCAGCGCGGTCGAGAAGTACAGGTCGTCGCCGCGGGCCTCGGCGTAGGTGATGCCCTGCGAGCCCTCGACGATGTTCGCGGCGTCCTGCCCGGTGGCCAGGTAGAAGCCGAGGAGCATGTTCGCGTAGTGCGCGTTCGCGGAGCGCAGGGCACCGGCGATCGTCGACCCGACGAGGTTCTTCGCGACGTTGAGCTCGGCGATCCGCGCGGCACTCGACCGGAGCCGCTTCTCGACGACCTCGCCCGGGATGACGATCTCGGCGATGGTGTTCCGGCCGCGTCCGCGGATCCCGTTCACCGCCGTGGCCTTCTTGTCGGTGCAGAAGTTGCCCGAGACGCTGACGTACCGCAGGCCCGGCTCCCACGCGAGGATCGCCGGCAGCAGCTTGTCCGCCGCCTGCGTGACCATGTTGTGGCCGGAGGCGTCGCCCGTGGTGAACGCGAAGCGCAGGAACAGCAGGTCGCCGACGATCTCCGGGTGCACCTCGATCAGCTTCGCGAACCGGCTCTGCCCGGCGACGAGCTGCTCGAGCTCGTCCTGGCGCGCCAGGATCCGCCCCGCGGCGATGTGCGCGGCGGCGGCACTGTCGGCCTTCACGACGACGGAGCGGGTCATGCGCTCGTCGACGACGGTCGCGACGATCCCGCCCTCGACCATCCGCGAGACACGGGCACCGCGGCCGACGGACGGCCAGAGCGGCGACTCGTACGTCGCGAGCGGCACCTCGTGCTCGCCCTCGACGGCGTTGCCGCTCACGCGGATCGGCCCCACCCACTTCGTGGGGATCGGGGTCAGCAGGTCGGTCATTCGACGCTCCCTTCGGGCGCTTGCACCGCGACGCTGAGGTGTCTGATGTCGTGCGCCTCCCAGGCGCGGTGGATGCCGGCGAGGTCGGTGTCCGCCGGGACGAGCGCGATGCCGCAGTCGCCGCCGCCGGCGCCGGACGGCTTCGCCGCCCCACCGGCCGCCTCGACCACGTCGCACAGGGTCGCGAGACGCTCGGTCTCGATCTGCGACCCGACCGAGGCGCCGAGCCCCTGCAGGAGCGTGCGGGCGCGTCGCAGGGCGTCGAGCGTCCGCGCCGCGTCACCGGAACGGAGGCCCGTGGTCAGGTCGTCGACGCAGGTCCGGCTCTCGTCGAGGAACGCCGGGTAGCCACCGTTGCGGTGGCGCCGCACGACGTCGACGAGCTTCGTCGTGGACGCGGGCGAACCGGTCCAGCCGACCAGCAGTTCGAGGTCCTTCGGCGCCGGCAGCCGTTCGACGTCGAAGCCGGCCCAGGCGTCCGCGTCGGCCAGGACCTCGGACACCGTCCGGCCGCCGAGCATCCCCGCGAGGCGCTCCCGGTCGGGCGCGCTGTACCGCAGCCACCCGCCGAACGTGCTCGCCGCGAGGTCGCCGCCGGACGCCCGGGGGTTCACCCGGATGGTGGCGAGCAGGGCGACCCGGAAGCGGTCGCGCTGGGACAGCCCGATGCCGTAGAAGCGGTCGAGCGCGCCGACGGTCGCGACGGTCACGGCGGCGGAGGACCCGAGCCCGAACTTCCGACCGCTGGCGTCGTCGAGCTGGCTCTCGATCCGCAGGTCGTGGAACCGCGGGGCGATCCCCCGCTCGGCGCGGAGCTTCTCGACGAGGTCGATCGTCGCCATCACGTAGTCGTACGGGTGGTGCTCGCGGTCGAGTGCGAGCCCGTCGTCCGCGCGGGTCCATGTGAGCGGCAGGTGGCCGTACTCCTCGGAGTGCACGCTGCCCGAGCCGTGGCCCTCGGCGACCCGGGCCGTGATGGCGCGGTCGAGGGCGATGAGCACGGACGGCTGCCCGGGCTCGACGACGGCGTACTCGCCCGCGACGAACAGCTTGCCGTGGGCGCGGAACTCGATCACTCGGCGGTCTCCTCCGGTCGGACGGCACCCGCTCCAGGTGCCTCCGTTCCTTCGGAGCGGAGCAAGTGCGCGCCTGGTCCGGTACCGGACTCGATGACGTCTCCCAGGTCGGCGAGCGCGGCAGCGACGGCGCCGCGGTCCTCGGGCGTGGTGAGCACGACGACGTTCGGCCCGGCGTCGGCCGTGGCGTACGCGGTCAGCCCGTCGGCACGGAGCCCGGCGACGGCGTCGAACACGGCGACGCTCCGGGCGTTCAGGTAGCGGATCGGCGGGAACGCGCCCTCGATGGTGGCGTGCATGCGGAGCGCGTTGCTCTCGGTGAGCTCGCCGATGCGGGCGAAGTCGCCGGCGGCGCACGCGGCGAGCATGTCGTCGACGGTGGCCGTGGTCGACTCGACCCACGCCGGGTAGAACGGCGAGGTCGCGATCGTGCGGCGCATCGCCTCGCGCGACCCGATCGCCTTCTCGCCGGCCGAGATCGTCACGACCACCATCGCCATCGGCGGCGCGGGGACGCGTTCGGCGAACGACGCCTGGTCGTCGCCAGCGTGCCACACCGCGACGCCGCCGGGGATCGACCGGGTGGCGGAACCGGAGCCGCGACGGGCGAGCCGGGACAGGTCGCGCTCGGACAGGTCGAGCCCGTACGCGGCGGCCGCGGCCGTCGCGAGCGCCGCGAAGCCCGACGCGCTCGACGCGAGTCCGGCGCCGGTCGGCACGGTGTTCTCCGACACCACCGCGGCGTGCACGGACGACCCCGCGGCCCGGCGCACGAGGTCGAGGAACTGCTGCACGCGGAGCAGGGCGCCGTCCGGGGCCGCGCCGCCGTTCAGCACGAGCGAGTCCGCCGCCGCGGCACCGTCGAGCGTGACGGTGGTGGTCGTCGGGAACACGTCGAGGCCCATCGACACGCTGCCCGTCGCCGGGAGGGCGAGCTGCGCGTCGGCCTTGCCCCAGTACTTCACGAGCGCGATGTTGGGGTGCGCGACGGCGGTGGCGGTCATAGGGCGCGGGCTCCGATCGTGGTGGTCCAGGTCTCCGTCGCGCCGGCGGCACGGAGGGCCGTCGCGACGCGGTCGGCGTGCGCGGCGTCCGCGACGAGCGCGAGGACGCATCCGCCGCGCCCACCGCCGGTGAGCTTCGCGCCGAGGGCGTCCGCACGGCGTGCGGCGTCGACGAGCCGGTCGAGGTCCGCGCTCGACACGTCGAGTTCGGTGAGCAGTCCGTGCGCGGCGTCCATCGTGGCACCGAGGCCCTGTGCGTCGCCGTCCACGAGTGTCCCCCGTGCGCGACGGGCGAGGTCGCCGATCGCCGCGACCACGGCGTCGACGGCCTGCGGGTCGCGGTCGTGCCGCTCCCGCACGGCGGCGACGGCCTCGCGCGTGTGCCCGGGGACGCCGGTGTCGGCGACGACGAACGTGAACGCGGCGCCGAGCGGGACGGGTTCGACGACGCCGTCCTCGAACCACACCGGGACGTCGGCGACCACACCGCGGGCGTCGAGCCCGGACGGTCGGCCGTGGGCGACCCGCTCGCACTCCTGCACGAGCTCGTGGTGCTCCTGCGCTTCCAGGGTCCGGTCGAAGACGTCGGCGACGGCGGCCGTGACGGCGGCGGCGACCGCGGCGCTCGACCCCATGCCGCGGGCGGTCGGCACGGCGCTGTCGACGCGGACGTGCAGGTGCTGCCCCGGGGCGCCGAGGTGCCGCAGCGTGGCCGTGACCGCCGTGACGGTCGGCAGCACGGCGGCGGGCGCGGTGTCGAGCGGACCGGTGTGCACGGTGGACTCCAGTGCGCTGCCCGAGGTCGACGACACCGGGGTCGCGGTCGCGGTCACGCGGACGTCCAGGACGGGCAGCACGAGTGCGGGTACGCCGTACACCACGGCGTGCTCGCCGATCAGGATCGTCTTGCCGTGGGAGGACCCGGTCCCGGTGCGGAGGGTGGTGCCCGGGTGCGGGGTCGCGGTGCGGTCGGTGTCGTGGTTGGTCATCGTGGCTCAGGTCAGCCTAACCGGACGCGGGCGGTACGGGACGTGTGCGCCCGCCGGACGCGTCCCCGGACACATCGTTCCCGGACGCGCACGGGCCGCAGGCGTACAGTGTCGTCAGCATGCTGACGATCTCCGTCGGCCGACCACCAGGAGGGCCCGTGCAGACCCCGTCCGTCCCCGACCGCCGCCGCTGGGCGGGACTCGTCGTCATCAGCGTCGCGGTCTCCCTGATCATCGTCGACTCGACGATCGTGAACGTCGCGATCCCGAGCATCGTCGCCGACCTGGACATCGGCTCGACGCTCGTGCAGTGGGTCCAGGAGAGCTACACCCTGGTGTTCGCCGCACTGCTGCTCGTGTTCGGGTCGCTCGCCGACCGCTACGGACGCCGGCGCCTGCTGACGATCGGCGTCTCGGTCTTCGTGGTGGCCTCGGTGCTCGCGGCGATCGCGCCGACGGGAGACCTGCTCGTCGCGGCCCGCATCCTGCAGGGCCTGGGCGGCGCGATGGTGCTCCCGACCACGCTGTCGCTCGTCAACGCGACCTTCACCGGGCGCGAGCGTGGCATCGCCTTCGCGGTCTGGGGATCGACCATCGGCGGCATGGTCGCGGTCGGCCCGCTGCTCGGCGGCTGGCTGACGACGGACTTCTCGTGGCGCTGGGCCTTCGGGATCAACGTGCCGCTCGGCATCGCGATCGTCGTCGGTGCGTTCCTCACCGTCCGGGAGTCCCAGGACGCCGCACACGCCGGCGGGACCGACGTGGTCGGTGCCGTGCTCAGCGTGCTGACGAGCGCGTCGCTCGTGTTCGGCTTGATCGAGGGGCGGACGTACGGGTGGTGGACGCCCGCGGAGCGCTTCCGCGTCGGCGACTGGGCATGGCCGGCGGACACCTCCCCGATCCCGTTCGCCTTCGCGCTGACGATCGTCGCCGGGATCGCCTTCGTCGCCTGGTCCCGACGCCGGCAGCGCTCGGGACGCTCGACCCTGATCGCGCTCGACCTGTTCCGCATCGGCTCGTTCCGGAACGGGTCGATCGCAGCCCTGATCGTGTCGCTCGGCGAGTTCGGGATCGTCCTGTCACTGCCGCTCTGGCTGCAGAACGTGCTCGGCTACTCGGCACTGCAGACCGGCTTCGTCCTGCTCGCACTGGCGATCGGCTCGTTCGTGGCGAGCGGGTTCGCGGCCACCGCCGGCCAGCGGATCGGCCCCCTCCCCATCGTCCGCATCGGCATCGCCGCGGAGATCGTCGGGGTCGCGGCGATCGGGTTCGTCGTCTCCGCGGACACGCCGTGGTGGGCGGTCGTGCCGTGCCTGTTCGTCTACGGGTTCGGCGTCGGGCTCGCGACCGCACAGCTGACCGGGGTCGTGCTGCAGGACATCCCGGTGGAGCGCAGCGGCGAGGCGTCCGGCGCCCAGAGCACCGCGCGGCAGATCGGGTCGGCGCTCGGCATCGCGGTGCTCGGGACGGTGCTCTTCACCAGCACGGGCGGACTCCTCCAGCAGCGGCTCGAGGACGCCGGGACCCCGTCCGGCGTCGCGTCCCGGGTGTCCGACGCGGTCGTGACGTCCTCGGGCGGGGCGATCGCCGGCCTCCGGGAGCGCGACGCCGCGACCGCCGACGTCGCCGCGACGGCCTTCAGCGACGGGACCCGAGCCGCAGCGTGGTCCGCTGCCGGGTTCCTCGTGCTCGGCCTGGCCGCGACGCTCCGGCTCCGTCGCCCCGACCCGACCCCTGACGAGCAGCCGACCGCCCGGACGACCGCC
>NZ_CP054593.1:837358-853785 GCF_013347165.1 Curtobacterium sp. Csp2 | reverse complement strand
CCCCAAGTATGCCAGGCAACCCAGTTGTGCACAACCCAATTGCGCGCAGTGCTGAGCTGTGGCGGGTCGCGCTTCCGCAAGACGCAACGTGGGCGGGTCCTCGCAGCGACGTTCCGCTGCGAGGAACCGCCCACGTTGCGTCTTGCGGAAGCGCGACCCGCCACAGCTCAGCACTGCGCGCAATTGGGTTGTGCACAACTGGGTTGCCTGGCATACTTGGGGGCATGCCGGTGACCGACGAGATGGTGTGCTTCTCGCTGTACGCGGCGTCCCGGGCCACGACCCAGGCGTACCGTGCGCTGCTCGAGCCCTGGGGCCTGACCTACCCGCAGTACCTCGTCCTCGTGACCCTGTGGATCGAGGGCGACCAGACCGTGTCGAGCCTCGGCGAACACCTGCAGCTCGACTCGGGCACGCTCTCGCCGCTGCTCCGCCGCATGGAGCAGTCCGACCTGGTCCGCCGCGAACGCCGCAGCACCGACGAGCGCGTCGTCACCGTGACCCTCGGCGACAGGGGCCGCTCGATCCGCCCCGAACTCGCGCACGTCCCCGCGCGCATCGCCGCCGGGATGGGACTGCCGGACGAGCAGGCCGCGCTCGAGCTCATCACGAACCTGCAGCTCCTGACGTCCACCATGCACGCCGCCGCCGACGCACCGGCCGACGCGCCCTCGCCCGGCCCCGGGCCTGCGTCGCCGGCCCACTGACCCCCACGAAGGAAGGAAGGACCCACATGGACGTCCTCTACACCGCCGAGGCCCTCGCCACGGGCGAAGGCCGCAACGGCCACGTCGCCACCAGCGACGGCCGCGTCGAGCACGACCTGGCCATCCCGAAGGAGATGGGCGGCTCCGGCAACGGCGCGAACCCCGAGCAGCTCTTCGCCGCCGGCTACGCCGCGTGCTTCCACTCCGCGCTGCAGGGCGTCGCCCGCGCGCAGAAGGTGAAGATCACCGACTCGACCGTCGGCGGCCGCGTGTCCATCGGCCCGAACGGCCAGGGCGGCTACCAGCTCGCCGTCATGCTCGAGGTCGTCATCCCGGACGTCGAGCACGACGTCGCGCAGGCCCTCGCGGACGCCGCACACCAGGTCTGCCCCTACTCGAACGCGACCCGCGGCAACATCGACGTCACCATCGTCGTCTCGGAGGACTGACCCATGACCGACACCACCCCCACCACCATGCGCGCCGTCGTGCACGAGACCTTCGGTGAGCCCGCCGACGTCCTGACCGTCGCCGAGCGCCCGGTCCCGCAGCCCGGCCCCGGCCAGGTGCTCGTCCGCACCGTCCTCTCCCCGATCCACAACCACGACCTGTGGACCATCCGCGGCACCTACGGCTTCAAGCCCGAGCTGCCCGCCGCCAGCGGCACCGAGGCGCTCGGCGTCGTCGAGGCCCTGGGCGAGGGCGTCGACCGCCTGCAGGTCGGCCAGCGCGTCGCCGGCGGCACCTTCGGCGTCTGGGCCGAGTACTACGTGGCCGACGCCGCCGGGCTCGTCCCGGTCCCCGACGCGATGGACGACGAGTCCGCCGCGCAGCTCGTCTCGATGCCGTTCAGCGCGATCAGCCTGCTGCACTCGCTCGACCTGCACGAGGGCGACTGGATCATCCAGAACGCCGCGAACGGCGCCGTCGGCCGCATGGTCGCACAGCTCGGCAAGGCCCGCGGCATCAACGTGATCGGCCTGGTCCGTCGCGCCGAGGGCGTCGAGGAACTCCGCGCCCAGGGCATCGACCGGATCGTCGCCACCGACGCGGACGGCTGGAAGGACCAGGTCGCGGCCATCACCGGCGGCGCCCCGATCGTCGCGGGCGTCGAGTCCGTCGGCGGCAAGGCCGCCGGCGACATCGCCTCGGTGTTGGGCGAGAACGGCACGCTCGTCGTCTTCGGCGCGATGGCCTCCCCCACGCTCGAGATCCCGTCGGGCAAGGTCATCTTCGGCCAGCTCACCGTCAAGGGCTTCTGGGGTGCGGTCGTCAGCAAGACCATGCCCGCCGAGCTCAAGGGCCAGCTCTTCGGCGAGCTCATCACGCGCGTGCTCGACGGCTCGCTGACGCTCCCCGTCTCCGAGACCTTCGTCTTCGAGGACGCCCGTGACGCTGCCCGCGCCAGCGACACCGCTGGTCGCGTCGGCAAGGTCCTCCTGCGCCCGTAGCGGGTCCGGACCACAGAGGGACTGGAGGCCCGTGGCGACACCGCCACGGGCCTCCTCTCCGTCACGGGGTCGGAACCAGGGCCCGCAGCGCGTCCGTGGTGCCCAGCCACCCGACCGGCCGACCGTCGCCGTCCACGACCGGCAGTCCGGTCCCGCCGTCGGCGTCGACGACCCGCTCTACGACGTCGGCGAGCCGCGCGTCGGCCGGGACGGCCTCGACGTCCGCCAGGACGTCCCCGACCACGCGGGTGCCGAAGCCCTCGTCGGCGAGCAGCGCGTCACCGACCGACCGCGCCGTCACCACCCCGGTCAGGCGACCGTCCGCGTCCACGACGACCAGCGCCCCCGCGTCCGCCGCACCGAGCCGGGCGAGTGCCTCGTCCGCGGTCGCCGTGGCGGGCAGCACCGGTCCGAGCGGCCGGACCGCCGCACCGACGGGCACGTCCGACCTGGCACCCTCGGTCGGCAGCGGTGCCGAGTCGGTCAGGTCCACCCCGCGGCGGCTGAGCTTGAGCGTGTAGATCGTGTCGCGGGACAGCACCCGCGAGACCGCGGTGGCGACGACGATCGCGACGAACAGCGGGAGCACGAGGGCGTAGTCACCCGTCAGCTCGAACAACATGATCCCCGCCGTGATCGGCGCCCGCGTCGACCCGGCGAACACCGCACCCATCCCGACGACCGCGAACGCGCCGACCTGGCCGTGCATCCCGGGCGCCACCGACGCCACGACCTCGCCGAAGGCCGCGCCCGTCATCGCGCCGACGAACAGCGACGGCGCGAACACCCCGCCGGAGCCGCCGATGCCGAGCGTCAACGAGGTCGCGAGCACCTTGCCGACCACGAGCACCGCGAGGAAGCCGAGCGCGTACCGACCGGCGACCCCGTCCTCGAGCACCGGGTAGCCGACGCCGTACATCTGCGGCAGCACCAGGAGCAGCGCGCCGAGCAGCAGCCCGCCGACCACGGGCCGCAGCCACTCCGGGCCCCGGGTCGCCCGCCAGGCCACGTCGCAGAGGTCCTCGACCAGGTACAGCACGCGCGTGAAGCCGATGCCGACCGCGCCCGCGAGCAACCCGAGCAGGGCGAACAGCAGGTACTCCGGCGGGGTCACGGCGCCGATCGTGGGCAGGTGCAGGAAGGCCGTGTCCCCGAAGGCCGCGCGACCGATCAGGGCCGCCGTGACGCTCGCGACGGCGACCGCCCCGAACGACGTCGGCGTGAAGTCGCGGAGCAGGAGCTCGAGCGCGAAGAACACCCCGGCGACCGGGGCGTTGAACGTCGCCGAGATGCCCCCGGCCGCGCCGCAGGCCACGAGCGTGCGGAGCCGACCCTCGGGCATCCGCATCCACCGGCCGATCGTCGAGCCGAGTGCCGAACCGATCTGGATGATCGGCCCCTCGCGGCCGACCGAGCCGCCCGACCCGATGCAGATCGCACTCGCGAGGGCCTTGACCACGGCGACGCCGCCACGGATCCGGCCGCCGTTCCGGGCGATGGCGAACATCACCTCGGGGACACCGTGGCCGCGGGCCTCCCGGGCGAAGCGCTGGATGAGCGGTCCGTACAGGAGTCCACCGACGGCCGGGGCGAGGACGACGAACCCGGCGCCGAGCCACGGGACCCAGGGGTTCGGCGGGTGCCCGGTCGTCGCGGCGTAGTCTGCGTGGCCGCTGAACAGGAGCGTCGCGTGCTCGATCAGCCAGCGGAAGACGACGGCGGCGACCCCGGCGCCGGCGCCGACGACGAGTGCGGGGAGGGCGAGGCGGAGCGCGGCGGACCCGAAGCGGGTGCCGGCGAGCCGGACGTGGGCATGGACGGTGGGGAAGCGGGCGGGCACGGTCCTCCGATCAGTTACATGCAAACAATGATTGTACGCATGCAACTGTTGCTCCCCACAAGAGCGGTCGGCGTCAGCCCCCGAAGGCGGAGACCTCCTCGGGCGCCGGCTCCCCCATCGCCCGGCGGAACGCCGCCATGCCCGCGACCGCGACCGCCCGGTCCTGCTCGGGCATCCCCGCGACGATCGCCTCGAGTTCACGACGGCGGCGCTCGGTCACCTCGTCCACCAGGGCGCGCCCGCGGTCGGTGGCGGCGATGCGGACCTCGCGCCGGTTGTCGGTGCCGGGACGCCGCTCGACCCAGCCGCCCGCGACGAGCCGGTCGACGTTCCGGGTCAGGGTCGAGGGGCCGACCGCGAGCCGGTCGGCCAGGTCGCCGGAGCGCGTCGGCCCGAGGGAGACGACGAGGACGATGAGCCGGAACTGCGGCACGGTGACGTCCTCGAGCGCGGGGGCCAGGGACCGGGCGACGACCCCGAGGAGCCCCCGGGAGGCGGCGAGGACCTCGTCGATCCCCTGGACAGCGTGCTCCGACATGCCCTCATCCTGGCAGGCGGTCACATCGCCTCCTTGAGCCCCCACCGCACCAGGAGCGCGTTCACCGGGTAGGAGCACACGAAGCCCGCGACCATGGCCAGCTGCATCGCGACCCAGAACTCGGGCGTCGTCACCGCGAGCCGACCACCGAGGACCGCCGGGAGCACCGCGAACTGCAGCAGCGCCATCACGCCGTACATCCCGACCTGCCACGCCGTGATGCTCAGGGTGTCGGCCTTGAGCGCGGCGACGAGCCCGTCCCGCCACCCGAGCCCGCGCATCGGGGCGATGGCCGCGTACTGGAACGCGATCCCCACCACGAAGGCGATCACGAAGTCGATGATCCAGCCCGCGAAGATCGGGTCCCGGTACAGCGAGCCGAGCCCGACGAGGGTACCGAGTGCCGGGAACGCGACGAGCCCGAACTCCCCCACCAGGTCGCCGAGCGCGCACCCGGCACCGCAGTGGCTCGTGTCGATCGCGGTACCCGCCCAGCGGCCGTGTCCGTCCACGGTCGCCCGGCCGCGGCGCAGGTAGAAGACGAGCCACACGACGCTGCCGAACAGCATCGTGAGCGGCCAGACGAGCGCCATCACCCGCATGTGCGGTGGGTGGCGGACGACGTCGACGGCCACGAACGCGGCACAGCCGACCGCCACGACGAGCAGGACGGCACAGACGGCCGTGAGCGCGGGCGGGAGGTCCGCCACCTGCAGTCCGGTCACCCTGTCCACCCTCCGCGCATGGTTGTACCCGTACAACCGCCGAGCGTACCGACACCGCCGACGTCGGTTCCCGGGCTCGCGTCCCCCGGGTGACCGGCAGACGGACGGGAGGCGCGGTGCCCGCTGGCACCGCGCCTCCCGTCCGTCCCGTGCGCGCGTCCGTCAGCCGCGCACCTGCTTCTTGTCGACCACGAAGATGTTGCCGGTGGTGACGCCCTCCTCGACCTCCTCGAGGGTGCGCCCGCGGCTCTCCGGGACGAACTTCCAGATGAAGAACAGCGCCAGCAGGCCGACGATGCCGAAGCCGAAGAACGTCCCCGTGATCCCGGTGGCGGCGACGATCGTCGGGAAGTACAGCCCGAGGAACGCGTTCGCGATCCAGAGGCAGAACACCGCGATGCCCATGCCGAGCGCCCGGATCTGCGTCGGGAAGATCTCGGACAGGACCACCCAGACGGCGATGTTCAGGAAGGTCTGCATCGAGCCGACGAACGCGACGACCAGGAACAGGATCACCCAGGGGCGTGCCGGGTTGCCATCGGGCAGCGCGACCGAGGCGATGCCGATCAGGAAGTGGCAGACCGTCGTCAGCGTGAAGCCGATGAGGAGCGTGGTGCGACGGTTGATCCGCTCCATGTTCGCGAGGGCGACCACGCCACCGACGACGGCGATCACGCCGGGTGCGATGTTGGCGATGAGTGCCGCCGACGCCTGGAAGCCCGACTCGATCAGCACGGTCTGGCCGTAGTACATGATCGAGTTGATGCCGGTCAGCTGCTGGGCGACACCGAGGCCGGCGCCGATGAGCACGATGCGGATGAGCCACTTGTTGCCGAGCAGGACGCGCCAGCCGCTCTCGCGCTGGACCGTCGCCTCGAACTCGTTCGTCCGCTTGATGTCCTCGAGCTCGGCGACCGCGCGCTCCTCGGAGCGGATCTGCGACAGGACGGCGAGCGCCTCGTCGTTGCGGCCCTTCGACGCCAGCCAGCGGGGCGACTCGGGGACGCGGAGCATGCCGACGAACAGGGCGATCGCGGGGAGCGCGCAGACGGCGAGCATGATGCGCCAGACGCCGTTGCCCTCGCCCCACAGGTTGCCGATGACGGCGTTGACCAGGAAGGCCGCGAGCTGGCCGATCACGATCATCAGCTCGTTGCGACCCGACAGGGATCCGCGGATCTCGTACGGGGCGAGTTCGGCCAGGAACACCGGCACCACGGTCGAGGCGCCGCCCACCGCGAGACCGAGCAGCACACGGCCGACGACGATCACGCCGAAGGTCGGGGCGGCGACGCAGATGAGCGTGCCGAGGAAGAACGTGACGGCCAGGGCGATGATCGTCCCGCGACGCCCCCACCCGTCGGCGATCCGGCCGCCGAGCATCGCGCCGATCGCGGCGCCGAACAGCAGGGAGCTGGTGACGACACCCTCGGTGAGGTTCGTCAGCCCGAGCTCCTGCTTCATGGGCAGCAGAGCACCGTTGATCACGCCGGTGTCGTAGCCGAACAGCAGGCCGCCGAACGTGGCGACGAGGGCCAGGACGCCGAGGCGGCGACGGTGCGGGCCGGTGCCCACCGGGGGCAGTGCGACCTTCGGTGCGGTCGGCTTGATGTCGACCATGCGGTGACTCCTTCGTCGGGTGATCGCGCGTCTTCGCGTGGGACCGATGGTAGCCCCGATCCATGTCCTGTCAATCACACATTAAGCCAATCTGACGTTTGGATCGCTCCACGAAAGCCCCGATCAGCGCGGGAGCGTTCGAATCACCCGGGCGCGCACCACGGCCGGCGGGTGGTCGGTCGGTCGGCGGCCGACCGATCTGGCCGGAACGTTCGGCACAACCGGAAGCACGTCGCGCCACGGAAGCCCGTGGCGCGAGCTGCTTCCGGTTGTGCGGAGTCACAACGCACCTCGGTCCAGTCGAGACGCACGGCACCGCACAGCCGTGACCGTCACCGCGCCACGGCGCGCTACTCGGCTGCCGTCGCCCCGTCGCCCAGGACGTCCCCGAGCGAGGCCATGCCCGCTCCGTGGTCCGTGTACCGCCGCACCGTCCGACGGGCCGCGGCACTCGCAGCCCCCGCGAGCGCCGGGTTCCGCCGTGCGGCGTCCGCCACCCGTCCCGCGTGCCCGGCGGTGGACAGCAGGACGTTCGCGAGCGCCCGGGCGTCGCCGGACTCCGGGACGCCGGTGACGGCCCACGCGCTCCGGAGCTGGTCGTCCGGTGTGACCCCGCGGCGGGTGCCCATCCGGTGCCAGTCGGACAGGGCGCCCTCGGTCCGCGAGGCCGCGCGCTCGACCTCTCCCGCGCGACGGCGCTCGACCGACCGCGCAGCGTCGGCGGCGTCCGACCCAGGCTCCCGACCGGCGACCGCCTCGGCACGCTGTCGGGCGTCGGTGGCGTCCCCGCCGGCGGCCGCGACCCGTGCGGCGTGGGCGGCTGCGGCGGCGGCGAGGATCTCGTGGCGGTCCATGCCCTCGACGGTAGCCGCTCCGACCGACAGCATGGGTCCGGCGACACATCCGTGCACCTCGGACTCGTGCAGTCGCGAGCGGCTCGGTACGCTCGGACCCGAGGGGGAATCATGAACCGAACGGCCGCGATCAGCGTCGCCGCACTGACCCTGGTCGCACTGTCCGGCTGCTCGCTGTTGCGCGGGTCCGACGGAGCGCTCCCGGTGCCCTCGGACCCGGCGACGGCGTCTGCCACCGCGACCCCCACGCCGTCCGCGACCGCCGACGGCACGTCCGACGCCGAGCGACTGGCCGCCTCCGCCACCCCGCGCGTGCCGACCCCCGCCCCGACCGAGGCCGCGGCGCCCGACCCCGAGCTCACACCGATCCCGGCCGGGACCGTGCTCACCGAGGCCGACGTCGCATCGCCCAAGGGCAGCATCCACTTCCACCTCCGGGTCGTGGCCGACGGCGACGACACCTTCACGGCGCAGTACACGGGCTTCACCTCGACGCTGCCGGTGCCCGTGGGGGTCGGGTTCTTCGAGAAGTCACGGCAGGTCGGTGACGCCCTGACGTACCACGGCGTCGGGGACCACGTCCTCGGCGGACCGACGTCCGGGCCGCAGTCGGTCGACGTCCCGCTGGACGGCTCCGGCGTCGACCCGTCCGGGCTCACCGAGCTCGTCGTCGCCTCGGCCGCCGCGCAGGGGCAGGACGTCCCCGTCGAGATCGCACTCGACAAGGTGCTCGCCGTCTCCACGGTGCGGTGGTCCGTGCCCGCTCGGCAGACGAACGTGCACCCGGTGGACGGCGGCGTGCGGGCGAACGCCTCGGGTCCGGTCACGGCGACGACGGCGTCCGGAGCGCCGAAGGCCTACACGGTGCGGTCCGGCGACCTCATCGCGGACGTCGCGCTCCGGTTCGGGATCACCTTGAAGGACCTCGTCTGGCTGAACCAGGGGCTGCAGGTCTTCGGTGACGACCAGGAGCTCTACCAGGACACGTCGCTGAACCTCGACCCGCTCGGTCGCTGACCCCGGCAGACGGACGGGAGGCGCGTGGCGGACGCGCCACGCGCCTCCCGTCCGTCTCGGGGTGACGCGGTCTAGCCGCGCAGCTCCAGGTACTTCGCGATGAGCGCCTTGGTCGACGAGTCCTGCGCGTCGAGCGCGGACTGGTCGCCGTCGACCGCCGGGGCGATCTGCAGCGCGAGCTGCTTACCGAGCTCCACGCCCCACTGGTCGAACGAGTCGATGCCCCAGATGGTGCCCTCGGTGAACACGATGTGCTCGTACAGCGCGATGAGCTGGCCGAGGACGCTCGGGGTGAGCTCCGGCGCGAGGATCGACGTCGACGGCTTGTTGCCCGTGAAGGTGCGGGCCGCGACGATCCCCTCGTCCGTGGTGCCCTCGGCGCGGACCTCGTCGGCGGTCTTGCCGAACGCGAGCGCCTTCGTCTGCGCGAAGAAGTTCGCGAGGAACAGGGCGTGCACGTCCTGGCCCGGCTGCACGGCCTTCCCGTCGCCGGACTCGTCCTTGAGCGGACGGGCCGGCTTCGCGACCGTGATGAAGTCCGCCGGGATCAGGCGCGTGCCCTGGTGGATGAGCTGGTAGAACGCGTGCTGGCCGTTCGTGCCGGGCTCGCCCCAGAAGACCTCGCCGGTGTCCGTCGTGACCGGGCTGCCGTCCCAGCGGACGCGCTTGCCGTTCGACTCCATCGTGAGCTGCTGCAGGTACGCGGCGAAGCGGTGCAGGTACTGCGTGTACGGCAGGACCGCGTGGCTCTGGGCGCCGAGGAAGTTCGTGTACCAGACGTTGAGCAGGCCCATCAGGACGGGGACGTTCTGCTCGAGCGGGGTGGTCCGGACGTGCTCGTCGATCGCGTGGAACCCGGCGAGGAACTGCTCCCAGTTCTCCTTGCCGATGGCGATCACGACCGAGGTCCCGATGGCGGAGTCGACCGAGTAGCGGCCGCCCACCCAGTCCCAGAAGCCGAAGGCGTTCTCCGGGTCGATGCCGAACGCGGCGACCTTGTCGAGCGCGGTCGACACGGCGACGAAGTGCTTCGCGACGGCGTTCGACTTCTCGTCCTCGGACGCGTCGGTGAGGCCGAGCCGCTCCCAGAGCCACTGGCGCGCCAGGCGGGCGTTCGTCAGGGTCTCGAGGGTGCCGAAGGTCTTCGACGCGACGATGAAGAGCGTGGTCTCGGGGTCGAGGTCCGCGGTCTTCTCGTAGATGTCGGCGGGGTCGATGTTCGAGACGAAGCGCGCCTCGAGCCCGGGCTGCACGTACGGCTTCAGGGCCTCGTAGACCATGACCGGCCCGAGGTCCGAGCCGCCGATGCCGATGTTCACGACGGTCTCGATGCGCTTGCCCGAGACGCCGGTCCAGGCGCCGGAGCGGACCTGCTCGGCGAACGCGTAGACCTTGTCGAGGGTGGCGTGCACGTCGGCGTCGACGTCCTGGCCGTCCACGACGAGCGCCGGCTCGATGCCCTTCGGACGACGGAGCGCGGTGTGCAGGACGGCGCGGTCCTCGGTCACGTTGATGTGCTCGCCGGCGAGCATCGCACGGAAACGCTCGGCGACCTTCGTGTCCTTCGCGACCTCGAGCAGCGCGTCGAGGATCTCGGGCGTCACGAGGCCCTTGGACAGGTCGACGGTCAGGTCGGCGGCCTGGAACGTGTACTGCTCGGCACGACCGGGGTCGCTGTCGAACCAACCGCGCAGGTCGGGGGTGAAGCCGTCGGCGATGCCGGCGAGCTTCTTCCAGCCGTCGGTCGACGTGGGGTCGACGGGAGCAGATTCGGTCACTTCGGTCCTCCTGGGATCGCGTTCGATCAATCGAGCCCGCGGGTCACCGCAGCGCTGCGTCGCGGACCACGTCCGAGCGTAGTGCCGTCGGTACAGGCGCGCGCACAGCGGCCGTTCCGCTCGTGGCGGACCGTTCCGCGCACGGGTGACCGTTCCGCGCATCGGGTGCCGGACCTTCCGTCCTCCGACGCGCGGTCCTGCATCCCACGTCACGTGCGATGGGCAGGAACCGTCGGACGGGAGGCACGACCAGCGTCCGCCGCGCGCGTCACGCGCGCAGCGCCTCCAGGACGTCCGCGACCGGTCCCGCGGGAGCCGACCGCCAGGCGCGACCAGCCCGGCCGTGGAGCCGCGCACCGCGCGCGACCGCCCACACCCGGAGTCGCTGCGGTCAGGACCGAGCGGCGAACCGGCGGAGCCGCAGGCTGTTCGTCACGACGAAGACCGACGAGAACGCCATCGCCGCACCGGCCAGCACCGGGTTGAGCAGCCCCGCCATCGCGAGCGGGATCGCCGCGACGTTGTACGCGAACGCCCAGAACAGGTTGCCCCGGATCGTCCGCAGCGTCGCCCGAGCGAGCCGGACCGCGTCGGCGACGACGGTCAATCGGCCGCTCACCACCGTGATGTCGCTCGCCGCGATGGCTGCGTCGGTGCCGGCGCCCATCGCGATCCCGAGGTCGGCCGCCACCAGGGCCGCCGCGTCGTTCACGCCGTCGCCGACCATCGCCACGGTCCGCCCATCGGCCTGCAACCGCCGGACGGTCTCGAGCTTCGACGCCGGTGTGGCCCGGGCGTGCACCTCGTCGATGCCGACCTGCTCGGCGACCGCACGGGCGGCACCCGCGTTGTCGCCGGTCAGCAGGACCGGGCGGAGCCCGAGCTCCCGGAAGCGCCGGACCGCGTCGGCGGCCTCGGGCTTGACGGTGTCGCCGACCACGACGACTCCGAGGGCGGCGCCACCGCGGGCGACCACGACCGCGGTGCCGCCGGCGGTCTCGGCTGTGGACACGGCGGCGGCGAGGTCGTCGGGGAGCGCGACCGCCCAGTCCGACGTCAGCCAGGACACCGTGCCGACGAGCACGACCTCGGCGGCGTCCCCGGTCTCGACGAGCGCCTGCACGCCGGCACCGGGGACCGCGCGGAAGTCCACCGCGCGGGGCACGTCGAGCCCCCGGACGCGTGCCGCCTCGACCACGGCGCGTCCGACCGGGTGCTCGGACCCGTCCTCGACGGACGCCGCGAGCGCGAGCACCGTGGCGGCGTCGGCCGACGCGACGGCCCGCACGTCCCGGACCGTCATCTCGCCGGTCGTCACGGTGCCGGTCTTGTCGAGCACGATCGTGTCGACCGTCCGGGTCCGCTCGAGTGCCTGCGGTCCACCGATCAGGATGCCGAGCTGCGACCCCCGACCGGTCCCGACGAGCAGTGCCGTCGGGGTCGCGAGCCCGAGGGCGCACGGGCAGGCGATGATGAGCGTCGCGACGGCCGCGGTGAACGCCGCCGTCACCGAGCCGCCCGCGACGAGCCACCCGACGAACGCGACGACGGCGAGTCCGATGACGACGGGCACGAACACGGCGGAGACCCGGTCAGCCAGGCGCTGCACCGCGGCCTTGCCGGTCTGCGCGTCCTCGACGAGCTTGCCCATCCGCGCGAGCTCGGTGTCGGCGCCGACCGCGGTGACCTCGACCACGAGCCGACCGCCCACGTTGACGGTCGCCCCGGTCACCCGGTCGCCCGGCCGGACCTCGACGGGGACGGACTCGCCGGTGAGCATGCCGAGGTCGACCGCCGAGGAGCCGTCCCGGACGACGCCGTCGCTCGGGATCCGCTCCCCCGGTCGGACGACCACGACGTCGCCGACGACGAGCGAGGCGGTCGGGACCCGCTGCTCGACCGGGCCACCGGGACCGTCGCGGAGCACCGAGGCGTCCTTCGCTCCGAGGGCGAGCAGGGCACGCAGCGCTTCGCCCGAGCGCTGCTTGGCCCGGGCCTCCATGTACCGCCCGGCGAGGATGAAGACGGTCACGGCCGCCGCGACCTCGAGGTACAGGTCGCTCGCCTCGGGGTCGGTCGCGAACCACGAGAACGCCATGTGCATCCCCGGCCGCCCGGCGTCGCCGAGGAACAGCGCGTACAGCGACCAGAGGAACGCCGCGCCCACCCCGACGCTGACCAGGGTGTCCATGGTCGCCGCACCGTGCCGCGCGTTCGTCCACGCCGCACGGTGGAAGGGCAGGGCACCCCACACCGCGACGGGAGCCGCGAGGGCGAGCGCTGCCCACTGCCAGTTCGGGAACTGCAGCACGGGCACCATCGAGAGCAGCACGACGGGCACCGCGAGCGCCGCGGACACGAGGAGTCGCTGCCGCAGGGCCGCGGTCGGATCAGCGGGCGGGGCCTCGCCGTCCGACTCGGGTGCCGCCTGCGCGTGCACGGTCGCGCCGTACCCGGCGGCCTCGACCGCGGCGATGAGGGCGGCGGTGTCCGCCGCGTCCGGGCCGGCGACCTCGACCTGCGCCTGTTCCGTGGCGTAGTTCACCGTCGCCGTGACCCCCGGGAGCTTGCCGAGCTTGCGCTCGATCCGGTTCGCGCACGAGGCGCAGGTCATGCCGGTGATGTCGAGCTCGACGACCCCGTCACTCACCGTGCCACGACCTCGTAGCCCGCCTCGGCGACGGCGGCGCGCAGGGCCGCGGGGTCGAGCGGACGGTCGGAGGTGACGGTCACGGCCGAGGAGCCGCCCGGCACGAGCTCGACCGCGACGTCGGTGACGCCCTCGAGTTCGGACACCTCCTCGGTGACGCTCGCCACGCAGTGCTCGCAGGTCATGCCGGTGACGGCGAGGGTCTCGGTGCTCATGGGGTTCCTTCCGGTCGGTGCATCAGGGATCGTCAGCAGGGGTGGTCAGGAGCGCACGAGGCGGGCGATCGCGTCGCTCGCCTCGCGCACCTTGGCGTCGGCGGCGTCGCCGCCCTCGGCGACCGCCTCGGCGACGCAGTGCCGCAGGTGGTCCTCGAGCAGCGACAGCGCCACGCGCTCGAGCGCGCGGTTGGCCGCGGAGATCTGGGTGAGGACGTCGATGCAGTACGTCTCGTCCTCGACCATGCGCGCGATGCCGCGCACCTGCCCCTCCGCGCGGCGGAGCCGCTTGAGCAGGTCGTCCTTGTCGTCGATGTACCCGACGTGCGCGTGGTCGTGCATGCTGTCCTCCGGCATGGGCAACATGGTACCCCCCTGGGGTATTCCGCGTGCGGTTTGCGCAGGTGCTGCGGATCGGCCGGGAGGCACGTGGCGGGCCCGCCACGTGCCTCCCGGCCGGGGGTGTCCGGGCCTGTCTGCGGTCCGCGATCCGTAGTCGTCAGCGCGGTTCCCGGACAGTGCTGTCATGATGCGCGGGTGAGCACCTCGTCGACGAACGGATTCCGCCGACTGCGGTTCACCGACGGCGACGGCACCTCGTACGAGCGGATCTTCTCCGCGGAGTACAACGGTCGTGACCTCGGGACGGACACCTTCGTGACCGAGGGGACCCACTACGAGTACACGATCGTGGGCGACGACGACCTCACGCTGCGGACCATGCGCTCCGAGGGCGGACGGCGGGGCGGCGTCATCGGGCCACGCGACGACCACGTCGTGTTCTGGCTCACCAAGGGCCTGCTCGAGATGCACTTCGCGGACCGGTCCCGGGTCATCGAGCCGGGGAGCGCCTACATCGCCTCGGCATCCGAGGCCTACCGGTTCGAGTCGGCGGACACCGTCTACAACGGCCTGCACCTGTCCGACGCCTTCCTGCGGTCCGTCGGCGACGAGCTCGGCTACCGGCTGCCGCCCGGGCCGCTCCTGTTCGACCAGCAGGACGAGGCCGTCGCGCAGCGTGAACCACTGCGGCGGCTCGTGCAGGACCTCGCGCCGGCGCTCCTCGACGACCGCGTGGTCGGCCCGATGCGCACGGCGCTCAACCGACGGCTGGCGACCGTCGTCCTCGACACCTTCCCGGTGCGGAACCGCGGGGACGACGTCCCCGTCGCGAACCGGCTGCGGGACGCGATCCGGTACGTCGAGGCCCACGCGGCCGACCGCCCCTCGGTGCCCGAGATCGCCGCCGCGTGCGGCCTGAGCCAGCGCGGACTGCAGGACGTCTTCGCGCGCACCCTCGGGACGACGCCGAACCGGTTCCTCCGCGACCACCGCCTGGACTGCGTCCGCCGGGCACTCCTGCACGCCGCCGGCGACGACGGCGTGACCCCGATCGCGCGGCAGTGGGGCTTCACGAACCCGGGGCGCTTCGCTGCGGCGTACCGGGAGCGCTTCGGCGAGGACCCGGCCGCGACCCTGCGGGCGTCGCGCGCGGCGCAGCCCGAGACGGGCCGGTCGTCCTGGCGGGTGCGACGGGCCGTGGCGCACATCGAACGGCACGTCGACGCCGAGTTGACGGTCGAGCAGATCGCCGAGGCCGCCGGTGTGCGACCGCGCCGGCTGCAGCAGCTCTTCCAGGAGGAGTGCGGGCAGTCCCCCATGGCGTACGTGCGCGCCCTCCGCTCCGCTGCACGGCGCAACACCCGGGCCGGAATCGGCGGCCGGGCCTGAGCCTCCGCTCACGGGGTACAACGAGAACCGCCGTTCTGGCGTCCTGGCTGGAAGTTCTCTGGAACCGCCGAACCGAGCGTGACGAACCTCGGTGGCAGTCCGTCCCACTCGTGAACAGCATCCGCTGGGATCGCCCGGCGGACACCTCGGAAGGAGCAACCAATGGCTGACACCACGAACACCACCCCCGCCACCACCGCCGCTCGCGCGACCGGCTCGCACGCCTCGGGTTCGACCTCGGGCAAGACCACGATCGACGACACCGTCGTCTCGAAGGTCGCCGGCATCGCCGCCCGCGAGGTCAACGGCGTGCACTCGCTCGGCAACGGCGCGGCCCGTGCGATCGGCGCCCTGCGCGACGCGATCGGCCAGCGCGACTACGGCCAGGGCGTCAAGGTCGAGGTCGGCGAGAAGCAGGTCGCCGCCGACGTGGTCATCGTCGCCGAGTACCCCGTGTCGCTGCAGCAGGTCGCCGACGGCGTCCGCTCCTCGGTCGCCCGTGCCCTCACGCAGATCGTCGGCATGGAGGTCGCGGAGGTCAACGTGACCGTCCAGGACGTCCACATCCCGGGTGACGACGACGACAACGAGGACAAGAAGGAGTCGCGCGTTGAGTAACACACTCGTCGGCGCCCTGATCGGCGCCATCCTGGCCGTCGTGGCCCTGCAGTTCGGTTTCTGGGGCTTCGTCCTGGTGATCGTGTTCGGTGCGATCGGTGCCCTCGTGGCCGCGATCAGCTCGGGCAAGATCGACCGCGGCGCCCTGACCGACGTGCTGACCGGACGCCGGAGCTCCCGGTGAACGCCGGCCCGGAGGGCCTCGCCCAGAGCTCCGTCCCGGGCCGCGTCGAGATCACCGCTCGTGCACTGACCGCCCTCGCCCGGGCAGTCGCAGCCGAACGGCTCGGCGCTCCCGCGAAGCGAGTCCGTGTCGGACTCGGTGACCACGCCGGCGCCCTGGCGCTGGACGTCACCGGCCCCATCCGCGCCCAGGCGGACGTCCTCGGAGCGGCTTCGGCCGCCGCCGAGCGGGTCCGCTCGCGGGTGTCGGAGTTGTCGGGGCGGCAGGTGGGCAGTGCCCACATCGAACTGACCGGGATCGTGCGTGAGCACGAGGACCGGGTCCGGTAAAGGGGAGACACTGATGAGCAGCACTTCTTCGCTCGAGCGGCGCCTGCGCCGTCGGAGCGTGCACCGGTCCCGGTCCACCGCGGTCGCGATCACCCTGATCGTCACCGCCCTGGTCGCGGCGTGGATCGGCGTCGAAGCGGTCCTGAAGGCCATCGGCCAGCAGCGGGGGC
>NZ_CP054593.1:791289-837348 GCF_013347165.1 Curtobacterium sp. Csp2 | reverse complement strand
GACCACGCCGGCGCCCTGGCGCTGGACGTCACCGGCCCCATCCGCGCCCAGGCGGACGTCCTCGGAGCGGCTTCGGCCGCCGCCGAGCGGGTCCGCTCGCGGGTGTCGGAGTTGTCGGGGCGGCAGGTGGGCAGTGCCCACATCGAACTGACCGGGATCGTGCGTGAGCACGAGGACCGGGTCCGGTAAAGGGGAGACACTGATGAGCAGCACTTCTTCGCTCGAGCGGCGCCTGCGCCGTCGGAGCGTGCACCGGTCCCGGTCCACCGCGGTCGCGATCACCCTGATCGTCACCGCCCTGGTCGCGGCGTGGATCGGCGTCGAAGCGGTCCTGAAGGCCATCGGCCAGCCCCCGCTGCTGGCCGACCCGCAGACCATCGTCGACGCCGCCCTCAAGCCCGACGCCGCGTTCACGACCATCGCCGAGGTGATCGCCGCAGTCCTCGTGATCGTCGGGATCATCCTGATCGTCCTGGCGGTGGGGCCCGGCCGGCAGCCCCGCTCGGTCGTGGACCACGACCGGGGCGCGGTCGTGATCGACACCAGGATCCTGGCCTCCACCGCCGCGAACGCAGCAGCCCTCGCCGCCGGCGTCCCCGAGTCCAACACCAGCGCCTCCGCGAGGGGGCACCGCACCGAGGTGCGGGTGGTGCCCCTGTCCGGTATCCCCGTCGACACCCACGTCGTCCAGCAAGCCGTTCAGGACCGTCTCGGTCGGCTCGGCGGCAAGCACGGCACCCACGTGAAGGTGCACGTGGAGCAGAAGGGAACGCTGGCATGACCACCACCAACCGCACCCTGAACCGCATCATCCTGCTCCTGCTGGGCCTGGTCGCGGTCATCGTCGGGGTCACCATCGGCGCCGGGGTCCTCACCCCCGTCCGCGACGCCCTCAAGCCATACCTCACCCTGCCCGACAAGGTCACCGTCCCGGCGGCGTCGCTGTGGATCATCGCCGCCGTGTGCGCGGTCGTGATCGTCCTGGCGCTGATCGTGGTCTTCACCCGCGGCGGCGGCGGCACGTCCGTCGCTGCCCGCACGAAGACCGGCGACGACCAGGTCACCGTGAACGTCGCCCTCGTGCGGGACGTCATCGACCACGAACTCGACGGCGTCCAAGACGTCGTCGCCGCGAAGGTCGACACGTACACCGTCAAGCAGCAGCGCGCCGCACGGATCCGGGTCCACGTCCGCCGCGGCGGTGACGCCGTCACCGTCCTCGACGCCGTCGACCACGCCGTCACCACCCTGGACACCACCCTCGGCCAGCAACTCCCGGTCCTGGTCCACCTCACCGGCGGCACCCGCACCGCACTGGCCAAGACCACCCGCGTCCACTAGGACCATCCACTCAGCGCACCACCACCACCGGGGCGTCCGGAAGGCGCACCCGCACACACAGGAAGGAACCCACCATGGGACTCGACGACAAGATCAAGAACGCGGCTCAGGACATCGCCGGCAAGGCGAAGGAGGCCTTCGGCAACGCCACCAACGACGACTCCAAGGTCGCCGAGGGCAAGAAGGACCAGGCCGCCGCGAGCACGAAGCAGACCGGCGAGGACATCAAGGACGTCTTCAAGAAGTAAGCAGCCGACGGCCGTCGCTCCCGTCACGGGAGCGACGGCCGTCCTGTTCGAGGAGGAAGCCATGCAGCACGACCCGAACGCCCGGACGCAGATCACCGAGGTCGACCTGCCGTCCGGACTCACCACTCCGCTCCCCGAGGACGCCGGCCCCCTCGCGGTCGCCGCGCGGACCGCCGCGGAGACGGCGCTCGGCGTGCCGGGCGTCCACCACCTGGGCGGACTCGTCGCCCGCGCAGCCGACCGCGTCCGCTCCCAGCTCGGGCGCTCCGCCGGGGCGCCTGGGGTGCAGGTCGACGAGGTCGACGGGACGCTCGACGTCACCGTGTCGCTCGTCGTGACGTACCCGCAGCCCGTCCGCGAGGTCGCCGAGGAGGTCCGCCGCCAGGTGACCGCCGCGGTCTCGCAGCTCGGCGCCGGGCAGACCACCACGGTCGACGTCCGCGTGCTCGACGTGCACGGGCCCTTCGACGACGAGCCCACCGCCATCGACAAGGCCAAGGACGCCGTCGGCGACGCCGTGGACCGCACGAAGGACGCCGTCACCGGTGCCGCGGAGAACGTCCGCGAGGGCGCTGCCGAGGTCGCCGAGCGGGCGAAGGACGTCGCACAGGACGCCGCCGACGCCACGCGCGAGGCCGCCGGCAAGGCGAAGGACGCCGCGGGCGACGTCGCCGACCGCGCCCGTGATGCCGCCGCCGACGCTGGTGACCGCATCGCCGACGCCGCGGACACGGCACGGGAGCGTACCGCCGACGCCGTGGACGCAGCCCGGTCGACCGCGTCGGACGCCGCCGAGCGTGCGGCCGAGAAGTCGTCCGAGGCCGGCGACGCCGCGAAGGACGCGGTGCGTGCCGCGAAGGACGCCGCCGTCTCCGCCTCCGAGGAGGTCCGTGACCGGGCCTCCGGCGCCGCAGCCGCCGCGACCGACGCAGCGGCCGACGCCGGCGCCGCCGCGTCCGACGCCGCCGACTCGGCCGCCGACGCGGTCCGTGGTCGTGATGCCGGGGACGGCGACGCCGCCGGTGCGAGCACCGACGAGCGTGTCGCCGACGCCCTCGACGAAGCCGCCGACCGCATCGAGCACGCCGCCGACGTCGTCCGCGACGAGGCCGACACCCGCCGTGACCACGACGGCGACACGGGCGGAGCCGAGGCCGGACGATGAGCGCCGTGTGGTCGGGTCGGCGGGGCCGTGTGTCCCGTCCGCCCCGGCCCCGGCCGCGGGGCGTCTGGATCACCTCCGGGATCGGCATCGTCCTGGTGCTCGCGATCGCCCTCGGCGCGTACCTGCCGCTCGTCGGGTTCCTCGGGGGCGTGACCGCGACGACCGCGGGGCTCGTCCCCTTCCCGTTCCTGCGGGTCACCCTCGTGACCCTGCTCGGGGCGGTGGTCGTCCTCGCCCTGGTCGTCCTCGGGCTCACCCGTCGGCACACCGTCACGACCGTGTTCGCCGTCGTGCTCGCCGTGCTGGTGAGCCTGGCGGTGACGGCGTACCCGGTCGTCACCGTGGCGATCGCCTCGACCGACCGTGCCGGTGACGTGTGGCCGATCGTCACCGAGCTCTGGCAGCGCTTCACCGGCTGACCGCCCTCAGACCGCCGCGGCGAGCCCGTGACCCGAACACGGGTTCGCCGCGGCTCCCCCGCCGGCCGCTCCGCGTTCTTCGCGACACGCCCGACCGCACGTGGACCAGGACCAGTTCGTCAGGATCCGACGTCGTGCGACATCCTCTTGGTGGAAGGGGGTGACCGTGGACGGACAGGACGACGACCGGACGCTCGTGGAGCGGATGGCCCGCGGCGACCGCGCCGCACTCGCGACGGTGTTCGACCGGCACGCCGCGCCGCTCACCCGCGGCGCCTGGGCACTCGCCCCGACACCGGATGCCGCCCGGGCGCTCGTCCAGGACGCGTTCGTGTCGCTCTGGGACGGCGCCACCGACGTCCGCCTCGTGACGCCGTCGCTGCTCCCGTGGCTCCTCGCCACGGTCGCCGGCGGGACGGCAGGTGCCGTCCCCGGCGACCCGCTCCGGTACGTCCGCGCGGACCTCGTCGCCGTCTCGGACGACGACCGTGCCCTGTGCGAGCGGTGCGTGGTCGACGGCCGCTCCTACGCCGAGGCCGCCCGCGAGCTCGGGCTCTCCGCGTCGACCCCGACCAGTGCGGCCCGCCCGGGCCGCGCATCGCGGAAGGCGGTGACGCGAGATGGACTCTGAGCCTCCGAAGGGGGACGACCTGCAGCGTCTCCTCGTCACGATGAAGCAGGACGTGCTCGCCCGCGCCACACCGCGGCGCGGCCCGCGTCGGCGGCGGACCGGGATCGCGATCGGTGTCGTCGCGGCACTGCTGCTCGGCGCGGCAGGCGGCAGCGTGGCACTCGGGTTGATCCCCGGCCAGGACGACCGGGCCGCTCCTCCCGCGGCCACCGCGACGCCCGATCCGACGCCGACCCGGACACCCGACGGCGCCCCGGTCGTCGACAGCCCGCCGCCGACGCCGACCTCGACCTCCACTCGTCCGCCGTACGCGGTCGACGATCCTCGGACGTGGACCATCTCCGGCTCCGAGGTGGGCCCGGTCGCTCTCGGTGGTGCCGTCGCCGCCGAGACGGACGACCTCTCCACCGCCTTCACCGATGACGGGAACTGCCCGAACCCGAACGTGTCGTGGTGGAGCGCCGACGGACGGACGCCGATCATCGTCGTCGGTCAGGACGGCGTCGTCACCGGCATCGCGGTGGGCGACTTCAGCGCAGACCGACCGGGCCCGACGACTGCCGAGGGACTCGGCGTGGGGAGCACCCTGGCCGAGCTCCAGGCTGCGTACCCGGACCTGACGCAGGTCACCGGCTCGGACGAGACCCCCGCGTGGACGATCGTGCGGCAGGGACGCCACATCACGTTCTCGATGCGGCCGGACACGACCGTCACCGGTTCCGTGTGGGTCAGCGACAAGGCGACGGAACCCTCCGAGTTCTGCGGCTGACTCCGTCCCGGACCGCTCAACGACCGGCGAGCCGCCGGAGCCCCTCGTCGATCGACACCGTCGGCGCCCACTGCAGGTCCGCTCGGGTCCGTCGCTGGTCGAACCAGTGCGCGGTCGACAGCTGCTCTGCGAGGAACCGCGTCATCGGCGGCTCGTCCGCCCCCGGTCGGACCCGCCACACGGCCTCGACGACGGAACCTGCGACCCGTGCGAGCCCGGCGGGCACGTGCCACCGCGGTGCCGGGACGCCCGACGCCGTGCAGATCCCGGCGAGCAGCTCCCCCACCGGCCGCGGTTCGCCGTTCGTCACGACGTACGCGTTGCCGTGCACGTCCGGGTCGGCCGCGTGCTCGAGCGCCGCGACCATCGCCGAGGCCGCGTTGTCGACGTAGAGCGTGTCGATGAGCGCCGCCCCGGAGTCGAGGAGCGGCAGCCGACCGGCTCGGGCCCGCTCGACGATCCGTCCGACGAGCTGGGTGTCCCCCGGCCCCCAGACCAGGTGCGGGCGGACCGCGACGACCGCGAACCCGGGGCCGTCCGCCGCGAGCGCGAGGAGCTCGGCCGCGGCCTTCGTCCGGGCGTAGTCGCCGCGCGCGGCCTCGGGCTCGGCCGGACCCGCGCCGACGCCGGCGAGCGACGACCCCGTGTGCGCCACGGACGGGGACGACACGGCGACGAAGCGCTGCGCCCCCGAGGCTCGTGCCGCGTCGAGCAGGAACTGCGTCCCCGTGACGTTGACGCGTGCGAAGTCCGCGGGGTCACCGGCGAGCGACACCTTCGCCGCGAGGTGCACGACGGCGTCGACGTCCGCCACGGCCGCGCGGACGGTGTCGGCGTCGGTCACGGAGCCGAGCACGTCGGTCACGCCCTCGACCCCGGACGGCCGGCGCTGCAGCGTGCGCACGGTGTGTCCGGCGTCCCGCACGGCGGTCGCGGTCGCGGCGCCGAGGAACCCGCTCGCGCCGGTGACCAGGACCCTCACGAGCGGGTCCGTCGCGGGTCGCGCACCCGACCGCCGCCGAGCACCCCCGTGGCCCAGCGCGACAGCCGGGCACGGTCGACCTTCGAGTTGTGCCGGACGTCCGTCGGCAGCACCGGGACGACGAGCACCGCGGCGACGGGCACCCCGGCGGCCGCACGGACGGCGGCGGACAGGTCGGCGGACGCGGGTCCGGGTCGGCGGACCGGCGGCACGGTCTCGACGACGGCGACGACCTGCTGCGTGCCGGCGGGTCCGATGCCGGCGATCCCGGCACGGCCGACCCCGTCGACGCCCTCGATCCGCTGCTCGGGTCCGACCGGTGTGACGACCCCGGCGGGCGTGGTCACGACGTGCTGCAGGCGCCCCTCGATCCACAGGCGCCCTTCGGCGTCGAGGTGCCCGACGTCCCCGGTGCGGTGGCCGCGCGGGTCGTCGACCCCGTCGCGGGAGACCCGGTCGGTGCGCCAGAGCCGGTCGTAGCGGTCGCGCACGTGCGGCGCCGCGACGACGACCTCGCCCGTCACCCCGGGCTCGTCCGTCGGCGCGCCGGTCGGCGCCCCGTGCTCGTCGAGCGGCGCGACCCGGACGCGGACGCCCGGCGCGGGGACGCCGACGCAGATCCCGGACGCGGCGCCGGACCCGCCCGCGCCACCCGACCCGGACCCGGCGGCGGCACCGCGCACCCCGTCCAGGTCGACGTCGGTCATGAGCAGGCCCTCGGTCATGCCGTAGGGCGTGTGCGCCGAGGCGTTCGGCATCAGGCGCGCGGCCGCCTCGAGCAGCGCCGCGGAGACCGGCGCCCCGGCGGACAGGAACAGGCGCACCCCGGCGAGCACCGTCCGGTCGGCGTCGGTCAGCGCACCGGCGGTGGCGACCACGTTCGCGAGCGCCGCCGGAGACAGGAACACGACCGTCGCGTCGACCGCGGCCACGGCGTCCGCGACCGCCCGCGCCGTGAGCGTCCGGGGCGCGGTGACGTCCATGTCCGGCGCCACCGAGCGCGCGCCGAGCGCCGGTCCGAGGAGCGCGAACGGCGCGAACCCGGCGACGAGTCCGGTCCCGACGCCCACGTCGTACTGCGCCGCGAGCACGTCCCGGACGGCTCCGAGCTGCCGGTGCGTGTACACGACGCCCTTCGCCGGACCGGTCGAACCGGACGTGAAGAGCACGGCGGCCCGGTCGTCGGCGGACGGTTCGGCCGGCAGGGCCCGCCCCGACGCGAGCAGGCGGGCGCCGCGGCGGGCGACCTCGGCCAGGGAGTGCTCGACGCGGAGCGCCCGACGAGCGGGTGCGGGGAGCGCGAGGGTCGCGATCCGACGGCCGGGCCAGCCGAGTGCGCGCGACGCGGCGAGACCGGGCAGCGCGCCGACGATCCAGTCCGGTCGCGCGCCGCGGACCGCACGGGTCAGACCGCGCAGGCCGAGTCCGGCGTCCGCGACCACGACGACGGCACCGATCCGGACGCACGCGTACAGGACCGCGGTCAGGTCGGCCCCCGGGGTGACGAGGAGCGAGACGCGGTCGCCGTGTCGGACACCGAGGTCGACAAGCCCCACCGCGATCTCGTCGACGCGGCGGGCGAGCAGGCGCCAGGAGACCGTGCGCGGGCCGCCGGGTGCGGCCATCTCGACGAGCGCGGGGCCGTCCGACGCACGCTGGTCGTCGAGTGCGGCCCACAGCGGGCGGCCCGCCTCCGCCGCGGGGTCGGCAGGGACGGACGGGAGGCCCGGGTCGGCGCCGTCCCGCGGCCCTCCGTCGGGCAGGTGGTCGCCGAGCCAGTCGGTGACCGCCCCCGCCACGTCGGCGTCGTCGGGCAGCAGGTGCCCGGCGCCCTCGAAGCGGTGGACGTCGGCGTGGGGCAGCCGCGCGGTGAGGTCGTCGAGGTACCGCTCCAGGAACACCGGGTCGCGGGGGCCCCAGAGCACGAGGGCCGGGACGGAGAGGGCGGCGACCCCCGCGGCGATGCGGTCGAGTTCGGCCGCGCTCGGGTGCGACGCGTCGACCGGGATGTCGGCGACGAACCCGCCGATCCCGCCGCGCCGTGCGGCACCCCGGTAGGGCGCCCGGTAGGCGTCAGCGGTCGCGCGGTCGAGCCGCGGGTGGGCGATCGCGAGGGTGGTCTCGAGGAACGCGGGCGTCAGGACGGTGCCGCGCCCGAGCACCTGTGGCCGGAGCGCGAGCCGGAGCGGCGCGGGGATCGGGGCGTCGTCGGGCTGGTGCACCGCGGTGTTGCACGTCATGACGCCGACGACGGTGCCCGGGTGGTCGACCGCCCAGCCGAGGGACACCACACCGCCCCAGTCGTGTCCGAGGGTGACGACGGGACCGGTCAGGCCGAGCGTGTCGGTGAGCGCGCCGAGGTCCCGCACGCGGTCGGCCAGCCGGTGCAGCGTTCCGGTGCGCTCCGAGAAGCCCATGTCGAGCTGGTCCACCGCCACGACCCGCCACGCCGGGCCGCCGGCGCGGGCGACCTCGAGGGTCCGTGCTGCCACGGAGCGCCACAGGTAGGACCACGTCGGGTTCCCGTGGACGCACAGGACGGTGCCGACCGGGCTGACGCCGAGGGCGTCGAGGGAGCCGGCCGTGTCGAGGAGGTGCCAGGTCCGCGCGGGGCGATCCGATCCTCCAGGCCGGTCCGCGCCACCGCGCCGGTCGAAGCCACAGGGCACGGTGACCAGTCGTGACCAGGCCGGGTCGAGTCCGGGCAGGGGCGGCGGGAGCGTCGCCGGAGCCGCTGCGGCGGCGACGCGCGGGAGGCCGGACCTCACCAGCGCAGTTCCATCATCGCCGTGTTGATGCCGGAGCCAACGCCGCCCAGGAACACCCGGTCGCCGCGGGTGATGCCGCCGCGGGCGACCTCGTCGGCGAGGGTGATCGGGATGGACGCCGGACCCACGTTGCCGTACCGCTGGTACGTCGTCGGGACCTTCGCACGCGGGATGCCGATCGCCTCGACGAAGGCGTTCGTGTGCACGTCCGACACCTGGTGCAGCACGTACCGGTCCATGTCGGCCCAGTCGAAGTGCGCGCGCGCCTCGTTCCAGGCGGCGACGACGAGCTCCATGCCGCCCTTGAGCAGCATCTTCGCGTCGGTGAACATGCCGTCCACGCTGCCGACGCACAGGTCGTACCACTGGGTCGCCGCGCGGGTGACGCCGCCGACGATCCGGTGCCCCTCGGGGTGCACGTCGGACGGGCCGAGCACGGCGGCCGCGGCACCCGACCCGAGGGTCAGGCTCGCGAACTCGCTCATGAAGTCCTTGCGGTTCCGACCACCCTGGTTGAGGCGGTCGATCGTGTTGAGCTGCACCTGGTCGGCGTCCTCGCCGTCCACGACCAGCGCGTACTTGATCTGGCCGGAGTCGATCATGCCGGCGGCGACGCTCATCGCGTTGACGAAGCCCAGGCAGGCGTTCGCGATGTCGAAGTTGATCGCGGACGACGGCAGTCCGAGCCCGTGGTGCAGGCGGACGGCGACGCTCGGCTCCAGGTGCGGGCGCGTCACCGAGGTGTTGATGAGCAGCCCGACGTCCTCGGGGCGGATGCCCGCCTCGGCCATGGCACGGCGGCCGGCGTCGATCGCGGCGTCCTGGAACGTCTGGCCCTCGCCCCAGTTGCGGCGCTCGGTGACCCCGGCGACGCGCTCGAGCAGGCCCATCGGCAGCCGCAGGCGGCGCAGGGCACCACGGAGGCGTGCCTCGATGTCGGCGGAGGTCGTGACGCGCTCCGCCGTCGTGGTCGCCACCGACAGCAGCGACACGTTGTGGTGCTTGGCGGTGGCGTTGCCCGGGCGCTCCACGTCGTCGTTCGGGGTGGGGTCGACGGGGCGGTCAGCGAGTATCGTCACCGGCTCATACTTCCGCATCATGGCTGGGTGTGGGGTCCGTCTCCGCGGAACGCAGGGTCAGGCGTCCTTCGGGAGCTTGCGTACCTTGCTGCGACGACGACGACGGTCGGGGATCATCGAGCGCATCTCCTCGAGCTTGCCGAAGCACAGCAGACGGTCGCTCGCCTGCAGTTCGACGCCGCTGCGGGGGTTCGGGATGACGGTCGCACCGCGGTGCAGCGTCAGCACGGTGATGTCCCGGTCCCACAGCCCGGACTCCTTGATCGTCTTGCCGACCAGGTCCGCGTTCGTGTGCACGAGCAGTTCGGCGACGCCGTACCCGGTCGAGACGCTGAGGCGCTGGCGGACGTCGATCTCCGGGAAGGCGACCTGGTTGCCGATGAAGTCGATGATCGCCCCGGCGACGTCGAGGCCGGTCGCGCGCTCGATGCCCTCGAGGCCCGGCGACGAGTTGACCTCCATCACCAGCGGGCCCTCGTTGCCCTCGAGCATGTCGACGCCGGCGACCCGGAGTCCCATGATCTGGGCCGAGCGGACCGCGGCCTCCTCGTACTCCGGCGACAGCGTGACCTTCTCGACGGTCCCGCCCCGGTGCACGTTCGAGCGGAACTCGTCCCCGCTCGCACTCCGGCGCATCGCGGCCACCACCCGGTCGCCGACGACGAGCGCGCGGATGTCCCGGCCGCGGCTCTCCGAGATGAACGACTGGATGAGGACGTTCTGCTTCGTGGAGTGCAGCGTCTCGACGATCGACTCGGCGACCTTGGCCTCCGGCGCCAGGATCACGCCGATGCCCTGCGTGCCCTCGAGCAGCTTGATCACCACGGGCGCGCCGCCGACCCGGTCGATGGCGCCGCGGACGTCCGCGCGGCTGTTCACGAACGTCGTCGCGGGCATACCGATGTGGTGCCGCGACAGGATCTGGTTCGCCCGGAGCTTGTCGCGCGAGTTCGTGATGCCCGTGGCGGTGTTCGGCGTGTACACGTCCATCTGCTCGAACTGCCGCACGACCGCGGTGCCGTAGTAGGTGATCGAGTTCCCGATCCGGGGCAGCACGGCGTCGTAGTCACTGAGGAGCCGGCCGCGGTAGAGCAGGTCGGGCTCGTCGGCGGTCAGGTCGATCGCGAACCGTAGGGTGTTCAGCACCTTGACGTCGTGCCCGCGGTCGATCGCCGCGGCACGCAGGCGCTGCGTCGAGTACGCGTGCGGGGCGCGCGACAGGATGGCGAGTTTCATCGGGGTGCTCCACGGGGGTTCGAGGACGTCGACGGCGACGCTCAATCAAAGCATGCGACAGGATGGGCGCATGGCCCGGAACCCGACGATCGCAGGATGGCGTGAGTGGGCTGCCCTGCCCGCCCTGGAGCTGCCCTGGATCAAGGTGAAGCTCGACACCGGCGCCCGCAGCTCGGCGCTGCACGCGTTCGACCTCGAAGAACTCCCCGGGGACCGCGTGCGCTTCTCGGTGCACCCCTGGCAGGACTCCGACGCCGACGCCGTCACCTACGAGTGCGCCGTGCACGACCGCCGCATCGTCCGCAGCTCGACGGGCCACACCCAGGAGCGCATCGTCGTGCTCACGCCGATCACCCTCGCCGGGGTCACGGTCGACGCCGAGGTCACGCTGAGCAACCGCGACCAGATGGGCTTCCGGATGCTCGTGGGGCGGCAGGCGCTCCGGCAGGCGTTCCTCGTCGACCCCGCGCGGTCGTTCACCGCCGGCCGGGCCCCGAAGGAGATCCGGCGCCGCAACCGCGGTCGCGCCTGAGGCGCGCGGCGCGGAATGGGTGCGGCGTGCTTCCGCACAACCGGAAGCACGTCGCACCGCGTCGACCCATGGTGCGGCGTGCGCGGCGCTGTGCGGAGCGCACCAGCGTGCGCTGCTGACGGACGGGAGGCACGGGTCGGGCCCGCCCCGTGCCTCCCGTCCGGAATGAACATGTTTGGTTCACGCTCCCTTGAAATGCTACGTTCCACACATTGCCGAATGGTGATGGGGGTGGGCGATGGGGATCGAGTTCGACGAGGCCGCGGCAGCGCGGCTCGTCGCGTGCGCGACGGAGGCCGCGCTGGCGCTCCGCGACTTCGCGGGCGGGTACGCGAGGTGTTTCGAGGCTGCTCGGGTGATCGAGTCCGGCGACCGGGTGCGGCTCGCCGCGGCCCTCGACGACCTGGCCGACCAGGTGCGGATCGTGCGGCACCAGGCGGACCAGGAACGGCGCCGGCTCGCTGATCATGCTGCCTGGCGCGCGCGGACGGCGGACCGCGAACGCGCATTGGTGGGCGTCGGCGCCGTGTGGGAGCCCGTGCTCGACGCAGGTGCCGCGGTGCTCGACCCCGAGCCGTCCGACGCGCCGGTCCGTCCGACGCCGGTGTCCGCCGCGTTCCGTCCCCAGCGTCGACCCCGGACCGCGGGGCACTCGGGCGGTCGGAGCAGTGCCGACCCGGAGCACCTCCGACGGTTCGCCGCCACCACCCGGGCGCTCGACGGCGCGATGGAGCAGGACCTCGTGCGCCTGCGGAACGCCTGGTCGGGGTTCACGAGCCGGTGCGGGTGGGTCCCGATCGACGTCGCGACCCTGCCGCTCGGGTTCGGCGAGCTCCTGGCGGAGAACGAGGAAGACGCGGGCTGGGCCGAGCGGATCGCGGACGCGTTCGCAGCGGCCGGCGGTGGGACGCTCGCGGACGCCGTGCTCGATGCCACCGGGACATCGGCGCTCCCGCCGGCCCTGGCGCAGCTGCTCGATCCGTCGCTGACCCCGGCGCAGGTCGCCGAGCGATGGCGGGCGCTGGGGTTCACCGCCGACGACCTCCGGGCGCTCCCGCTGACGACGCAGATCCGGGTGGCAGCCCTGGACGGAATCCCGGCGGCGTCGCGAGACGTCGTCTCGCGTGCGGTGCTCGCGGCAGCGCTCCGGGATCCCGGCCGGCTCTACCGGGTGTTCGGGCTGGCGTACACGTACGGCGCGGTGAGCCTCGAGGACTTCACCGAGCAGGTGCGGGCGTTGTCGTCGGGATTGCGGCAGGCCGACCGGCTCGCCGCGAAGCTGACCGCGCCGACCGAGGCCGTGGCGCAGCTCGTCGGCTTCGGCGTCGCGAACGGCGCCCCGGTCGCCGCGATCGTGCTCGGAAACCTCGACGCGGCGACGAACGTGACGATCAACGTTCCCGGCGCCACGACGACGCTCGGGAGCGTGAGCGAGAAGGCGCAGGCCGCGTCGACACTCCTGCGGACGGCGGCCAGGAAGAACGGGTCGGACTCGTACGCGGTGGTGTCCTGGTTCGGTTACCGCGCACCGGCGTTCGCCGAGGTACCCGGGCAGCAGCGCGCCGCGGCCGGCGGCGCGACGCTCGCGTCCTTCCTGGACGGGATCCACGACAGTCGGGTGACCACACCACGTTCTCTGTCGGTCCTCGGCCACTCGTACGGCTCGACCACCGCGGCCGAGGCGCTCGAGCAGGTGCGCTACCCGGTCGACAACTTCGTCACGTACGGGTCGGTGGGCTTCACGGAGGCGACCAAGCCAGAACTCCTGCACGCTCGCCACGTGTTCGCGACGGAGGGCGCGGCCGACCACACCGCGATCTGGGGGCGTATCGGCCGGACCGATCCTCGGGACATCGCGGGCGTCGAGGTCTTCAGCGCCGAGGCGGCACCGGGCACGGATGCGGTCACCGGGCACGACATGTTCCCCGAGGGCGACGGCCAGGTCGGGTACCTGAGTCCGGACGCGACCGCGCAGCACACCATCGCCTCGATCATCGCCACGGGAGCGCCGCGATGAACCGCGCCAGACGAATGCACGCCCTGCTGACCGCCGCCCTGCTCGTCGGGACCCTGACGGGCTGCTCGCTCCGAGGAGGACCAATGCCCACCGACGCCGCCGGCCTGACCCAGGAAGACGTCGCCGCGATGTCCCTGCACGAGGAGTTCGACGCCTACCGCCAGCACTACCACCACATGCAGGAGCTGCTGGCGGGCGCACAACGCGCGGTCAACGACGGCCCGTGGGACTGGACCGGCAGCGATCGTGGCACAGAGGTCGGTGGCGACGGCGTCGCCCCGCTCGCGGGCTCGGACGCCGTGAACAGCTACTTCCTCCGCACCGACCGGATCTGGGCGCCCCCGGGAGCGACCGGGGACCCTCGGGATCTGCAGCCGATGGTCGACTACTTCGACGAACAGGGCTGGCGCCACCGTGAGGGGCACCCCGCCGGGACCCACGACACCTGGGCCAAGACGGACGACGGCTGGCAGATCGAGTACGTCGTCCAACCCAACGGCCGATACGTCCTCACCGTGTACAGCGAACCCTTCTGGACCAACGACGGCGACGCACTCTCCGAGGCGGTCGGTGGCCGCAACGACGGCGTCCACCCGGAGGAGTCCCTGCCCGGCGAGTACCCGCCGTTCCCGGACTGGGACGACCCGATCGTCAGCCCCCCGAAGATCTGATGCGGCTGCACTCCGTGACCTCCCGTGACGCAGCCGGTACCGGCGTCGATCGCTCGCGCCTACGCTCCACGCACCGGCACCGACGCCGCAGTTCCGCCCCGCCCGACCCGAGGAGCCGACCGTGACCGACCAGACCATCGCCCGCCAGGTGGACGAGTTCAACGAGGGCTTCACGGCCCAGATCGGCCCGGAGCTGTCCGCGGTCTTCGACGGCGAGCAGCGCGACCTGCGGAACGCCGGTGTGCCCGGCGGTGTCGTCGCGGTGGGTGACGCTGCGCCCGACGGGCCGCTCGTCACCCCGACCGGCGAGACGACCTCGCTGCAGGCGGTGCGTGGGGACGCCCCGACCGTCCTTGTCTTCTACCGGGGCGCCTGGTGCCCGTACTGCAACATCACGCTCCGGACGTACCAGCAGGAGCTCCTGCCGGCGCTGCAGGAGCGCGGCGTGCAGCTCGTCGCCGTCTCGCCGCAGACGCCGGAGGCCGCGGAGCAGTCCATCGCGAACGGCGTGCTCGCGTTCCCGGTGCTCACGGACCCGGAGAACGTCCTCGCGGGGCGGTTCGGCATCGTCACCGAACCGAGCGCCGCCGCGCGGGCGGCGCACACGCAGCTCGGCTTCGACGTGGCCGACAGCAACGCGGACGACACGGCGGCCGTCCCGTTCCCCTCGGTCTTCGTCCTCGACGACTCGGGGGTCGTCCGCTTCGCGGACGTGCACGTCGACTACACGACGCGCACCGAGGTCGCCGAGGTGCTCGCCGCCGTCGACGCGCTCAGCGTCGCGACGCGCTGATCCGACGACCGGTCCCGCCGTCGACGCGGCGGTGACGGACTGGAGGCGCGTGGCGGGTGACCAGCGCGCGTCACCCGCACCGTGCCTCCAGTCCGGTCTGCGCGTCCGCGCGTACGAGCGCCGGGCCGGCGTCACTGCCGGGCCCGCGTCAGGGCAGGAGTGCGTCGGCGACCGCGCGGGCCGTCACCGTCCCGGCCGCCGGGTCCCGGAGGCGCATCGCCAGGGACCCGGACACCACGAGCAGGAGCTGCTCGGCGAGCGCCGACGCCCGTCCGCCCACGAGCGGGCGGGCCGCCTCGGCCAACCGTCGACGCAGCGTGTCGGTCTCGCGGTCGAGGACGGCGCGCACGTCGGCCGGGGCGTCCACGTACTCGGCGGCCGTGCCGAGGAACGCGCACCAGCGTGACCCTGCCGGCGTCGCGCGGTAGTCGTCGAGGGCGTCGAAGACCGCGAGGAGCCGTCCGCGGTCGTCCCGCGCCCGGTCGACCGCACGGTCCCAGGTGGCGACCCAGTCGTCGTGACGGCGGTCGAGGGCGGCGGCGACCAGGGCTTCCTTGCTCGACCACCCGCGGTACAGGGTCGCGGACGACACGTGTGCGCGCTCGAGGACCACGTCGATCGGGGTCGCGGCGATGCCCCGCGAGAAGAAGAGCTCCTCGGCGGCGTCGAGCACGCGCTGCTCGGTACCTGGACGCATGACCACGGAGCCAGCCTACGATCGCAGAAGTGAAACGATCGTTTTCGTCATCCGACCGGATCCTGGTGGCGACCGGCCTGGGGACCATCGCCGCGACGTACGGCCTCGTCCGCCTCGCCCTCGGGCTGTTCCTACCGGACGTGCAGCGCGACCTCGGGTTCGGTGCGGCGGGCGGCGGCGCCGTGTCCTCCGGTGCGTCCGTCCTCTACTGCGTCGGTGCCCTCGTCGGGTTCGTGTCCGCAGGACGCTCCGCGCGCCGGCTCGTCGCCGCGGCCACCCTGGCCGCCGGTCTCGGCGCGGTCGTGATGGCGGCAGCGCCGACCGCAATCGTGTTCGGCGCCGCCGCGGTCGTGGCGTCGACCGGCGCGGGGTCGGCCTCCCCCGCGCTCGTGCAGCTCGTGCGCGAACGGGTCGCGGCCGAGGGCCGGTCGCGGGCGCAGGCGGTGGTGAACGCCGGGACCGGTCCGGGGCTCGTGGTCGCCGGTCTGCTCGCGCTCATGTTGCTGCCGGAGTGGCGTGCCGCGTGGGCAGCGGCGGGGGTGGCGACCCTGCTGGTCGGCGCGGCGACGCTGCTCGCGGCGGGGCGTCCCAGCGGACGACCGGCGACGGACGACCCGGGTGGTCGGACGTCGGTCGGCCGGTGGCCCGGTCGACGCTGGGTCGTCGCGCACCGTGTCCCGGTCGCCGCCGCCCTGGCGTTCGGCGCCGGGTCCGCCGTCGTCTGGACCTTCGGTCGGGCGGCCCTCGTCGACGCGGGTCTACCGGCGGCGGTGACGATCGTCGCCTGGGTCGCGATCGGGCTCGGCGGCGCCGCGGTCACCGTCACCGCGCGGTGGACGTCCGGGCTGACCGCCGGGCGACAATGGGCGATCACCGCCGTGGCCGCCGCCGCCGCGGTGCTCGCGATCGGCTCGGTGCCCGGCGCCGCGCCCGTGATGCTGGTCGCCTGCGCGGTGTTCGGGTGGGGCTACACCGCGGCGACCGGAGCACTCATCGCCTGGACCACCGAGGTCGACGCCGCACACGCGGCGGCCGGCACCTCGATGCTCTTCGTGCTGCTCGTCGCCGGGCAGGCGGTCGGCGCCGCCGTGGCGGGCTCGTTCGTCGGGCCGCTCGGCACCGGCGCGACGTGCACGGCCGCCGCGGTGGTCGTGCTCCTGGCCGCCGTCCTGCCCCTGGCGCGACGGCGGCGTCCGGCGCGGACCGCCTGACCGCGGGTCAGAGGATCGGCCGGAGCTCGATCCGTCGGTTGCACGCCGCGGAGGCCTCGGTCGCGGTGCGCAACGCGGTCTCGGCGTCCGCCAGCTCCAGCACCCAGAAGCCCGCGACGTAGCCGGGGGTGTTCGACGCCGGACCGGACGAGCGCGACTCCTGCCCGCCGCGGCCGTCGACGACGGTGGCATCAGCGGGCGCGGACACCCCGGCGGCGAACACCACGGCGTCGCCGAGTCCCGCGTTGAACCGGTCGACGGCGTCGGACTCGGTCTGCGTGGCGGACGCGGTGCGCCCGGCGACCTGGGACTGTCCGTCGTCGATGACGTTGAGAAGGAACTGCACGGCGTACTCCCCTGCTCGGTGCGGCGCCGTCCTCGTCGACCACGCCGTCGTCCGGGACGGTACGCCTGCACCCACCGGGACGCCAGCACGTCGTCACCGGAGCCGCCGAGACCGGATGATGGTCGCGTGCACGTCGACTCGACCACCGAGGACGCCGACCGGCTCTGGGCCGACGGCGACCGCCGGGGTGCGCTCCTGCTGCTCCGTCGGATGGTCGAGGCGGCGCCGGAGGACACCGCGCGGCGCCTCGCGCTCGTCGAGCGGTACCGGTCGATGGGACACCCGGACCAGGCCGGGCGCTGGGCGATCGGCCTCCCGGGGGTCGCGACACTCGTCGAGCGGGACCGGGCAGCGCGCCTGCTGGCGTCGTCGGGCGTCGCGCGGCAGGACCTGCGGGCGTTCCTGGTGCTCCCCGGCGACGGTGACCTGCCGTCCGAGCTCGTCGAGCTGCTGCCCGACGTCGACCGGTACCGCACGCTCATGGACGTTCCCGCGCGTGCTCGGAAATCGCCCGACCTGGCCGAGTCGCTGTTCCTCGTGGCCGGTGGGCTGACCGCCCTCGCCTTCGTCCTGCGGGTGGTGGGTGACCTCCTCCCGTCGCTCGTGGTCGCCGCGCACTGGGCGGGCTTCGCCGCGACCGTGGGTATCGCAACGGCATCGGCGGTGCAGGTACGATCGCGGCTCGTCGAGCGGCAGTGGGGCTCCGCCGCCGCCTGGGTGGTGATCGCGGTCGCCGTGCTGGCCCTCGCTGCACTGCTCGTGGGGCAGACGCTCGGCGACTGGTGAGCGGCGAGTCCGTGCCGCTACCGTGGTCCGCATGGGGCGGGTGACGGCGGACTGGGCACGGCTGCCGGTCGGTCCGCGCGAGCACCGGAGGGACGCCCTGCTCGCGGTGGTCCTGGCCGCAGGGATGGTCGTGACGACGACGCTGTACAGCGCGTCCGGCTTCTACGAGGACGACCAGGCCGCGTGGTGGGTCTCCGGGCTGATGATCCTCGCCAACTCGGTCCCGATCGCGTTCCGCCGCCGCTGGCCGATGACCGTCGCGGTCTGGTCGGCCTTGGCGTTCGCCGGGACGCAGCTGCTCCACGTGCCGGAGGTCTTCCTCGTCAACTTCACGCTGTTCATCGCGCTCTACACGGTCGGGGCGTGGTGCTCGGACCGGGTGCGCGCCGAGGTCGTGCGGTGGGTCGTCATCGTCGGCATGTTCGTGTGGCTGTTCCTCGCGATCTCGTTCGGGTGGGCGGTCCCGAACGCGCTGCCGAACGACCGGGACGCGATCATCGCGCCGTACGTGGCGTACTCGTTGCTCAACATCCTGATCAACGTCATCTACTTCGGCGGCGCCTGGTACGCCGGCAACCGGGCCTGGGCCTCGGCCGTCGCGAAGCACGAGCTCGACGAGCGCACCGCGGAGCTCGCGGCCGAGCGGGAGCGGACGGCGGCGCAGGCGGTCACGCTCGAGCGCGTGCGGATCGCCCGCGAACTGCACGACGTCGTCGCCCACCACGTCTCGCTCATGGGCGTGCAGGCGGGTGCGGCACGGCGCGTGATCGACCGCGACCCGGCCCAGGCGACGGCGTCGCTCGGGGTCGTCGAGGACAGCGCGCGCACGGCGGTCGAGGAACTCCGTCGGATGCTCGGCACCCTGCGCGCCGACGACGCCGGTGGTCCGTCGGACGGACCGGACTCCGCGCCGAGCACCGCCGGACTCGGTCGACTGCCCGAGCTGGTCGACGCCGTCCGGACGGCCGGGCACGCCGCGGACCTGGTCGTGGTCGGCGACGAACGTCCCGTCCCACCGACCGTGGGCGCCGTCGCCTTCCGCATCGCGCAGGAGGCCGTGACGAACGTCCTCAAGCACGCGGGTCCGACGGCACGTGCGGACGTGCGGCTCCGGTACCTCGACGACGGCATCGAGGTCGAGGTGGCCGACGACGGACACGGTGAGCGCGCGGTCCGCCGGGCGTCGGGGAGCGGCCTCGGGCACGTCGGGATGCGCGAGCGCGTCGCGGCGGTCGGCGGCCGCGTCGAGATCGGGCCGCGGGCCCGGGGAGGGTACCTGGTGCGGGCATGGCTGCCGACGACCTGACGATCGTGCTCGCGGACGACCAGGACCTGGTCCGCGCCGGCTTCCGCGTCATCCTGGAGTCCGAGCCGGGCTTCCGCGTGGTCGGCGAGGCCGCGGACGGAGCGGCCGCGGTCGACGCCGTCGTCGCGCTGCGGCCGGACGTCGTGTGCCTGGACGTGCAGATGCCGGGCGTCGACGGGCTCGAGGCGGCCCGGCGGATCGCCGCGCTCCCGGACCCGCCGGCGGTCCTCGTCCTGACGACCTTCGACGACGACGGGGCGCTGTTCGCGGCACTCGAGGCCGGGGCGAGCGGGTTCCTGCTCAAGAACGCCTCCCCCGAACGGCTGATCGACGCCGTCCGCACGGTGGCAGCCGGGGACGCGCTCCTCGACCCCGACGTCACGCGCCGGGTGATCAGCCGGGCAACCGCGACGACCGCGGCTGCCGCGCACGCCCCCGACCCAGTACGAACGCCGGCCACCGGCACCGGAAGCGACCGCGCGACCGACACCGGCGCCGCCGCGATCGCCGCGGTCGGCCTGACCGAGCGCGAGACCGAGGTGCTGCGCCTGCTCGCCCGGGGCCTGAGCAACGCCGAGATCGCCCGGACGCTCTACGTCGGCGAGGCCACCGTGAAGACCCACGTGTCGAACGTGCTCCAGAAGACCGGCGTCCGCGACCGGATCCAGGCGGTCGTGTGGGCGTTCGAGCGCGGCATCACCGCCTCGAGCTGACGCCCCCTGCTCCCCCGTGCGGTGGAGCCGCCACGTCGGGAAGTCCCGTCTCCCGCCGGAGGTGCCCCGCGCCTCCTGGCCCGTAGCGTCGAGCCGTCGGCGAGGACCGTCGACGGAAGGGGAACGACGATGCTCACCATCGCAGGCGTCACGAAGCACTTCGGCGACCGCCGGGTACTCCACGACGTGGGGTTCACGGTCGGCAGCGGCCGACTGACGGGGTTCGTCGGCGGCAACGGCGCCGGCAAGACGACGACCATGCGGATCCTGCTCGGCGTGCTCCAGGCGGACGCCGGCACGGTGTCGATCGACGGCACGACCGTCGGTCCGGCCGACCGGCGCCGCTTCGGGTACATGCCCGAGGAGCGTGGGCTCTACCCGAAGATGCCGGTGGCCGAGCAGGTCACGTACCTGGCGCGGCTGCACGGGGTCGACAAGCGCACCGCGGCGGAGCGCACGGCCGCGCTGCTCGAGCGGCTCGACCTGACCCAGCACGCCGACGACGCCGTCGAGAAGCTCTCGCTCGGCAACCAGCAGCGGGTCCAGGTCGCCGCGGCGCTCGCCCACGACCCAGAGGTCCTCGTGCTCGACGAGCCGTTCTCCGGCCTCGACCCGATGGCCGTCGACACCGTCCTCGGGGTGCTCCGCGAGACGGCCGCCCGGGGTGTGCCCGTCCTGTTCTCGAGCCACCAGCTCGACGTCGTCGAGCGCCTGTGCGACGACGTCGTCGTGGTCGCCGACGGCACCATCCGCGCCGCCGGACCGCAGGAGGACCTGCGCCGTGCGGCCGGCCCGGCGGCGTGGGAGCTCCTGGTCGACGGCGACCTGGCGTGGCTCCGCGCCGAGTCCGGCGTCACGGTCCGCGAGTTCGACGGCGGCTACGCCGTGTTCGAGGCCGACGACGCCACCGCGCAGGCCGTGCTCCAGCGGGCCGTGCAGCACGGCACCGTCGGGTCGTTCGCGCCGCGGGTCCCCCGTCTCAGCGAGGTCTTCCGCGAGGTGGTCCGGTGAACGGCTCCTTCCTCGGCGCGGTGCAGCTCGTCACCGTCCGCGAGATCCAGGCACGCATCCGCAGCAAGGCGTTCATCGTCTCCGCCGCGATCCTGCTCGTGGCGGTCGTCGCCTCGATCGTGATCGGCGGCGTCGTCGGCAAGGCCACCGCCGACGACACCACCCCGGTGGCCGTCGTCGACGGTGTCTCGCTGCCGTCCACGGCGGGCCTCGACGTCACGCCGACCAGCTCCGTCGCCCAGGCCGAGCGGCTGGTGCGCAGCGGCGACGTCGACGCGGCGATCGTGCCCGCGGACGACGCGCTCGGCTACTCGGTGGTCGCCCTCGACGACGCCCCGACCGGTGTCGTGACCGCGCTGAGCGAGACGCCTCGGGTGGAGCTGCTCGACCCGGCCGCGCTGCCCGCCGGACTCGTCTCGCTCATCGGCATCATGTTCGGTGTCGTGTTCTTCGCCTCGGCGGTGACGTTCGGCTCGTCGATCGCGCAGAGCGTCGTCGAGGAGAAGTCGACCCGCGTGGTCGAGATCCTGATGGCGGCGATCCCGGCGCGGGCGCTGCTGGCCGGCAAGGTGCTCGGCAACAGCGTGATGGCCCTCGCGCAGATCGTCGCGGTGGCGATCGCCGCCGCCGTCGCCCTCGCGGTCACCGGCCAGGACAACATGTTCTCGATGCTCGGACCGAGCGTGCTGTGGTTCGTCGCCTTCTTCGCGGTCGGCTTCGTGCTCATCGCCGCGATGTTCGCCGCCTCGGCCGTGCTGGTCTCGCGCCAGGAGGACGTCGGCAGCGTCACCATGCCGGTGATGATGCTCGTGATGATCCCGTACATCCTGATCGTGGTGGCCGCGGACGACCCCACCGTCGTCGGGATCATGTCCTACGTGCCGTTCAGTGCACCGATCGGCATGCCCATGCGGATCTTCCTCGGGACGGCCGAGTGGTGGGAGCCGGTCCTGTCGCTGATGGTGGTCGCCGTCTCGGTGGTGGTGGTCGTCCTCGTGGGAGCCCGCGTCTACGAGAACGCGCTGCTCCGCACGGGCGGTCGCGTGAAGCTCACGGAGGCGCTGCGCGGCTGACGCCGCCGGTCGGACGGGCGCGCCCCGCTCAGGGGCGAGGCGGAGCCCTGCGCGGGGCGCGTCCATGGAGCAGACGACGTCGGGTTGCCTCGCGCCACTCGACGTTCCCTGCTCCACCGATGGCGGCGCGGACGCGCCTGCGCCAGCTCAGAGCTGACCGAGGGCGGCCTGGGTCGCGAGGCTCGTGCCGGCGACGAGCACCCACAGCGCGATCCCGAGCAGCATCGGCCGGAACCCGGCGCGACGGAGTGCGCCGAAGTCCGTCGAGACCCCGATCGCGCCGAGCGCCACCGTGATGAGGAACGTCGCGACGGTGCTGAACCCCGGGGCGGCCGCGGCCGGGAGCACCCCGACGGTGCGCAGGAGCACGACCACGAGGAACCCGACCAGGAACCACGGCACCAGCCGCAGCACGCGGACGCCCCCGGCCCGGCCCGGCCCCGAGGCGGGGGCGAGGTCGGTGCGGGCGGTGCGGCGTGCCTCCAGGCCGGCCAGCCCGACCACGATCGGGATGATCATGAGCGTCCGGACCAGCTTCACGACGACCGCCGTGTCGGTCGCCTGGCGACCGTAGATGGTCGCCGTCGCGACGACCGACGACGTGTCGTTCACCGCGGTCCCGGCGAAGACCCCGAACGCGTGCTGCGAGAGTCCGAGGGCGTGCCCGACGACGGGGAAGACGAAGACGGCCGCGATGTTGCAGAGGAAGATCGTCGAGACGGCGTAGGCGACCTCGGCGCTGGCGGCACCGATGACGGGCGTGACGGCGGCGATCGCCGAGGCCCCGCAGATGCCGGTCCCGACGCCGATGAGCGTGCGGAGCGCGCTCGAGACCCGGAGCAACCGACCGAGGCCCCACGCGGCCGCCAGGCAGACGACCAGGGTGGTGAGCATCACGGGGAGGGTCTCGCCGCCGATGCGGACGACCTCGCCGATCGAGAGCTGCGCGCCGAGCAGGACGACAGCGGCCTGCAGGACCCGGCTCGAGGCGAACTTCACGCCGGGCTGCACGGGGCCGAGGTCACCCGCATCGCGTCGTCGTCGCAGGACGGCACCGACCAGCGCGCCGAGGACGACCGCGGGGACCGGACCACCGACGACCGGGACGAGCCGGCCGACCAGGGTCGCGACGACGCCGATCACCAGGGCGAGGGCGAGACCGGGCAGGGCGGCGGCGACCGCCGGACGGGAGGGCATGCGGACCAGCATCCCACCACCCCTGGGCGCGCCGCGGCGCGGCGCGGTGGGGCCGAGTCTCGCGGTGGCCGACGCGACTCGGCCGCGGGGACCCGAGACTCGTCGCCCAGGCCGAGACCCGGTCGGTGCCCGTCGGCGCCCGACGGCGCCCGACGGCGCCCGCCGGCGCCCGCGGGGCCGACCGTCAGGGCGTCGGAGGCACGTCGCCCGTCATGACCACCCGACCCGCGGCGGAATCCCACGTGTAGGTCGCCGTGGCGCGGCCCGTCGGGTCCGCGTTGCTGTCCTGCCCCTGCGGGAAGTGGTAGACGACCCGGACGGCGTCGGCCGACGGGCGGCTGACGTCGGGGACGAACGGGTACTGCAGCTTCGTCGCGGTGCCGAGGTACGTGCCGTCGTGGAAGAGCAGGACCGCCACGGGCGAGCTCGCGGTCGCGTCCGCCACCGAGACGGTGACCGCCGAGAGCGCGGCGCACCCGTCGTACTGGGACGTGTCGGCGCGGGACGCGTCCCACCGGGCCGACTCCAGACCCGCGGGCAGCGCCAGGTCGGCGATCGGGCCCGCGGCCGCCGCGGCACCGTCCGACGGTCCGCACGTCGCGGTCGCCGAGGGCGTCGCTGCCGTGCCGTCGACCGGTGTCGCGGACGCCGAGGACGAGGGCGTCGCCGTCACCGTCCGGGTGGCGGTCGGCGTCGGCGTCCCGCCGCCGGAGCACCCGGCGAGGAGCGCGATCGTGGTCGCGGCGAGCAGGAGCCCTCCGGCGGTACGGGTGGTGCTGGTGTGCCGCATGTGGTCCAGCCTGCTCCTCCGGCCGCTGCGTTGTGCGGCTCGACCGGCTGTGCGTCGGTGCAGGGGCGTACCATCGACGCCGGAAGCAACGGCGGTTCCAGTCATCCAGCAGCGCCCTCGCTCGCCGTTCCCGCAGACGCCGTGCCCCGACACCCAGGGGTCGTGCGAACGGGTCCCGCGAGTCGAGCAGACCGAAGAGCACGCCGTGACCGAACACCTCATCGAGTACGTCGCCCGCGACAAGACGGGCATCACCGCCGTCGTCACCACGACCGGTGTCATCGACGTCGACACCGTCATCGACCACATCCACGCCGGCCACGCCGGGTACTACGTGCGCGCCGACTCCTGGAAGCGCACCCCGGTCCGGAGCATGTCGTTCATCGGCGGCTCGTACCTGTTCGCGAACTGGGACGGGTCGAAGCGCAACATGCTGCACGACCTGGCGTTCCGCACGCCTACGCGTGCCGTGCAGGTCGTCGCGCCGCAGGTGCGGCCGGGCCTGCTGGCGCGCGCCCTGCAGGCGCTGTTCCCGCGTCGGTCCTGACCGCGGGAGCGGTCGCGTCCGACGCGACCACGGGACGGACTGGAGGCGCGGTGCCAGCGGGCACCGCGCCTCCAGTCAGTACCCGGTCGCGTCTCAGACGTCGCGTGACTTGGTGACCGACACCGCGACGGCACCGACGGCGACGACCCACGCCGCGAGGATCCTGAAGCCGCCCCAGCCGTTCAGGACGAGGCCCTCGGTCGTCGTGCCGGGCGCCGAGGTCGTCGCGCCGGACGAATCGTAGGCGTACAGCTGTCGACCGGCCTGCTCGGGCAGGAACTGCATGGAGTCGAGCACCCACTGCACGCCGAGCAGTCCGCCGACGAGCTGCAGGATGATCGGCACGACGAGCATGAGCCCGAGCGTGATCGCGATGCCGCCGGCGCTCGACCGGACGAGCAGCCCGATGCCGAACGCGAGGACGGCCAGGAGCGTCACGTAGACCGAGGACCCGAGGATCGGCAGGAACACCGCCGGGTCCGCCAGGTCGGCCTGCACGCCCTTCGCCGCCTGGAGCGGGACCGAGATCGCCACGCCGATCCACGTCGCGACGGCGCTCACCAGGAACGTCGCGACGGCGAGCACCGCGACCTTCGCGAAGACCGCGCCGAGTCGCCCCGGGTCGGCCGTGAACGTCGAGCGGATCTGCCCGGTCGTGTACTCGCCGGTGATGATGAGCACACCGAGCACCGCGACCACGAGGGCGGAGAACCCGACCCCGACGGTGTTGATCATGACGATCTGCGCGTTCGCCACGGCCTGCGGGACCGTCCCGGCGCCCTCGGGCTTCTCGACGAGCGCCCCGAGGAGCGCGGCGAGGCCGATCGTCAGGGCGACGAGGATCGCGAAGCACCAGATCGTCGACCGGATGCTGCGGAACTTGATCCACTCGCTGCGGACCAGGCGCGGGAAGCCGAGGCCGACCTTGCCCGGCGCCGTCGTCGTCGCGGCGCTCATCGGGTGGCCTCCGCCCGGTACTCGACGTCGTCCCTCGTGAGGGCCATGTACGCCTCCTCGAGGCTCGCACCCATCGGGGTGAGTTCGTGGAGCACCAAACCGGTCTGCGCCGCGACGGTGCCGATGTGCTGCGCGTCCGGGCCGACGACCTCGAAGGCGCCGTCCTCACGCTGCGTGATCCCGGACGCGGCGGAGCCGAGCGCGCGGAAGAGCTGGTCGGGCTGCGGGGTGCGCACGAGCGTCCGTGCGGCGCCGCCGGCGGATCCCCCGGCGACGAACTCGGCGATCGGGGCGTCGGCGAGCACGCGGCCGCGGCCGAGCACGACCACGCGGTCGGCGGTCTGCGCCATCTCGCTCATGAGGTGGCTCGACAGGAAGACCGTGCGACCGTCGGCGGCGAGGCGCCGGGCGAGCTGGCGGACCCACACCACGCCGTCCGGGTCGAGGCCGTTGACCGGCTCGTCCAGGATCAGGGTCTTCGGGTCGCCGATGAGCGCCGCCGCGATGCCGAGGCGCTGCCCCATCCCGAGCGAGAATCCACCGACGCGCTTCTTCGCGACGGACTCGAGCCCGGTGAGCTCGATGACCTCGTGCACCCGGGACTTCGGGATGCCGTGCGTCGCCGCGAGGGACAGCAGGTGGTTGTAGGCGCTGCGACCGGAGTGCACGGCCTTCGCCTCGAGCAGGGCCCCGACCTGCCGGAGCGGATCGCGGAACGCGGTGTACGGGCGACCGTTCACCGTCGCGCGTCCCGCCGTGGGCTGGTCGAGGCCCATGATCATCCGCATCGTCGTGGACTTGCCGGCGCCGTTCGGGCCGAGGAAGCCCGTCACGCTGCCGGGCCGCACGACGAACGAGATGTCGTCGACGGCGAGCTTGGCGCCGTACCGCTTGGAAAGATGCTCGATCTCGATCACGTCGTCACGCTATTGCCGCACCGGTGGCCGACGCGTCCCCCGCAGGGGGGAGACCGGGCATCATCCCCCGGGATGACCCGCCCCGCCTCCCCCAGCTCGGGGGCGATCGGTCGCGCTGAGCAGCGCAGGATGGACAATCGCTGGCAAGTCGACCCAAACCGTCTACACAGGGACTCCGAAACCCCTGTACGACGGTGCGCCTTCCCCGAACGGAAGGGACCGGGCACCGACGAACACATCCGGAAGGACTCATCATGACCAGCAATGCAGCAACGCGGAACACCGGCTACGGCTCGACGCTGACGCAGAAGGGCGCCCTGCTGTTCGGGGTCGTGTTCCTGATCGTCGGCATCGCCGGCTTCATCCCCGGCCTCACCATGGACATGGGCACGATGTCGGTGGCCGGCCACGGCTCGATGGCGATGCTCCTCGGCCTGTTCCAGGTCTCGGTGCTCCACAACATCGTGCACCTGCTCTTCGGCGTCGTCGGCCTCCTCGCCGCGCGCACCGCCGGCGGGGCTCGCTCCTACCTGCTCATCGGCGGCATCGTCTACGCCGTCCTCTTCGTCTACGGCCTGTTCACCGCCGGCATGGCCGGTGGCGCGAACTTCGTGCCGCTGAACGTCGCGGACAACGCCCTGCACGCGGTCCTCGCCGTCGCGATGATCGTGCTCGGTGTGCTCCTGCCGCGCGCCGGTCGCGCCACCCGCTGACCCCGCGGGGGCCGTCCGGTGCTGGACGCCCCCGCGCGAGCCGTGGCCGGGGATCAGGGGCCACCGGGACGCCCTCGTCGTGGACGCGACGGGGGCGTCGTCGCGTCCGCGGCCGGTGTCGGTGCCGTGGGCCGGCGTCGTCGCGTCCGGGGCCGGTGTCGCGGTCGGCGGGCCCGGTGTCGCGGTCGGCGGGCCGGGTGTCGCGGTCGGCGGCGCGCTGCCGCAGCGGCGGTCAGAGCCGCAGGGCCAGGGCGTTCGCGGTCAGGCCCGCGGCGGTCCCGCACAGCAGCACGGTGTCCCCGCGCCGCAGCCGTCCGTCGTCCAGGCACCGGGCGAGCGTGTACGGCACCGAGGACGACACCATGTTGCCGTACTCCGCGACCGCGTCGACGTACTTCCCCTCGGGGATCCCGATCCGGCGCATCGCGATGCCCAGGGCGCCGCTCGCCTGGTGCGGCACCACGAGGTCGACGTCGTCGAGCGTCAGGCCGCTGCGCGCGAAGAACCGCTCGAAGAACCCCGGCAGGACGCGGAGCATCCCCATGAGCGCCCGCCGCCCGTGCATGTCGAACAGGTAGTCCGCCGGATCACCGTCCGCGAAGGTCTGCGCCGGGAACCGCGAGAGCCCACCCCGGAGCTCGGTGTCGTGGGCGTGCTCGGGCCAGGTCTGCTGCAGCGCCGACAGGACCCCCTGCGTGCCGTCGCCGCGGGTGAGGACGACGGCGGCCGCGGCGTCCGAGAACAGCTCGGCGGACTCACGCTGCGCCGGGTCGAGGAAGCGCGAGCCGACGTCGCCCGAGACCACGAGCACGCGCTCGTGGTCGCCGTCCTCCAGGTAGCGCGAGGCGACGTCGAGCGCCGTGACGAAGCTCGTGCACGTCGAGTTCACGTCGAACGCGGCCGCTCGGGCCCCCGGTGCGACGCGCTCCTGCACGAGTGCCGCGGTGCACGGGATCGGCTGGACCCCGGCGGCGCACGCGGCGACGACCAGGTCGAGGTCGTCCGCGGCGATCCCGGCGTGGGCGATCGCCCGCTCGGCGGCGCCGGCGAGCATGTCGAGGTGCGAGACGTCGTCCGCGATCCGATGCCGGGTGACCGTGCGGTCCCCTCTGCCGAACGTCACGGTCCGCTCCGGCAGGACGGTCCCCCAGCCGGCGATGGCGCAGTGCTTCATGATCCCCCTCGGTCGTCCTCGGCGAGCAGGTCCACCCCGGTCGGATGCTCGTCGTGGCTGAAGAGCAGTCTGACACCCGCGCGCTCGAGCGCCAGGAGCCGCTGCGCGGTGTCGCGCTGGGCTCCGGCGTCGTGGGCGACGGCGCGGGGCAGGGCACGGATGCGGTCCTCGTGTCCGAGCAGGTCCCGGGACCACGCGGCGTCGGCGGCGAGCAGCACCCGGCCGTCGACGAGGGCGCCGAGCTGTCCGTCGGTGTGCCCGGGGAGCCGCACGAGCCGGAAGTGCCCGTCGCCGAACGGGTCGGCGAGCCCGAGTCCGGCCAGCGCGGCGGGCCCCGGGTGGAACGCGGCGTCCGGGACGACCACGAGGCGGTCCGCCAGGTCGTCGGGCAGCAGGCCGCGCAGGACCCCGTCCCGGCCCCTCGGCCGCGCGAGCAGGCGGCGGGTCCCCTCGCTGACGAGCACCCGCGCGTGCGGCACCGCCGCGAGGCCGCCGACGTGGTCGGGGTGCAGGTGCGAGAGCACGACGTCCGTGACGGCAGCGGTGTCGACGACGTCGGCGAGGGTCGCCCCCGCCGGCACCACGGGCGGCAGGAGCCGTCGGTACAGGCGTCCGGCGAGACCGGTCCGCCACGGCAGCGGCGCGTACCCGGTGTCGAACAGCACCTGCCGCGCCCCCGTGCGGAACAGGAACACGGTCGCCGGGAACACCCGACGCTGCCGCGGGGCCCCGCGGAGCAGCTGCCCGATGTCGTGCGTCGTGAACCCGCACGCGTACGCGTGGAGCGTCGCCTCAGCCACGGGCACCGGCGTAGCTCGCGAGGGCGTCGTCGAGGGACACCTGCGGCGCGTACCCGAGGACCCTGCGGGCCCGGGTGATGTCGAGCGTCTGCGAGTGCGTGATCGTGGACACCGTGTACCGCGTGACCGGCGGCTCGGGGTGGCCGGGCAGCACGGCGCAGACCGCCTCGAGCACCCCGGCGAGCGCGGCCACCGGCCCGGCCGGCAGGGACCGGTGGCGGGGGTCGAGCCCGAGTCCGGCGAGCAGCTGGTCGAGCAGGTCGACGAAGGGCCGGGGGTCGCCGTTCGTGACGTTGAACGCCAGCCCCGCCGCCCCGGGCACCTCGACCGCGAGCCGGACGGCGTGCGCGACGTTCTCGACCGCGGTCAGGTCGACGAGTCCGCGACCGCCGCGCAGCAGGGGCACCCCGACGCGCTCGTGCACCCGGAGCAGCCGTGGGACGAGCCCGGTGTCGCCGGCACCGATCACCCCGCGGGGCCGCAGCACCACGATCTCCGGCCCGTCGGGGTCGCCGACCGCGGCGCGCAGGAGCGCCTCCGCGTGCAGCTTCGAGCGGATGTAGTGGTTCATCGGGCGGCTCGGGTCGACCTGGTCCTCGCGGATGGCGAGCCGGTCGCGGGGTGCTGCGTAGATCCCGGGCGACGAGACGTGCACGATCCGCCGCGCCCCGACCCGGCGGGCGTACCGCAGGACCTGCGCGGTGCCGGTGACGTTGGCGTGCTCGAACTCCGCCCACCGCCCCCACGGCGACGACAGGGCAGCGCAGTGCACGACGACGTCCGCCGGCACTTCAGCACGACCCAGGTCGTCGAGGTCCCCGACGAACACGTCGCCCTCGGGGAGTGCGGCGGCCCGGCGTCCGGCGGCGGTGACCCGGTAGCCGTGCTCGCGGAGCGTCCGGACGGCGTGCCCGCCGACGAACCCGCTCGCACCGGTGACCAGGACACGTTCCGACGACCCTGGCCCCATGCCGACCGATCCTAGGGGCACCCGGCGGCCCTGCCGGCCGGCCCCTAGGCTCGGCACGTGCGGATCGCCCTGGTCACCGACTACTACCTGCCGACGCTCGGTGGTGTCCAGACGGCGGTGCGCTCCCTCGCCGAGGCGCTCACGACCGCCGGGCACGAGGTCACCGTCTACTGCCCGGACGACCCCGCGGTCCCGCGGCACGAGGGCGCCCACGAGGTCGTCGGCCTGCCCGTCTCCCGGGTGTTCCGGCCCGACGGCTACCCGTTCGCCTGGCCGCCCCGCCGGATCCGTGCCGTGCTGCGCCGCGAGCTCGCCGCCCGACGCACCGATGTCGTGCACACCCACTCCGAGATGTTCGCGGCCCTCGCCGGCTTCCGCGCCGCGCAGGACCTGGACCTGCCGGTGGTGCACACGATGCACGGCCGCATCGACGTCTACACGAGGAACGTGCTGCCCGTCCCGGCCGTGACCACCGCGCTGCTCGCGTTCCTGCACCGCACCCAGGTCGACCACCGCGGGATCCGCGTCGCCCCGGACCGGCCGTTCACCCGGACGTGCACGGCCCGGCGGATGTGGCGGGTCATGCTCGCGCAGTCCCGGGCGAGCGCGCACGTGGTCGTGCCGTCGCAGCACTTCGCGGACAAGCTCGTGGACCGCGGCGTGCGGACGCCCGTGTCGGTGCTGTCGAACGGCATCGAGCCGACGGTCCTCGACACGATCGGCCCGGCCCGGGTCCGCACGCGCGCACCCGGCGAGCCGCTGCGGGTGCTGTGGGTCGGTCGGCTGTCGCCGGAGAAGCGCCCGGAGGTCCTCGTCGCGGCCGCCCGTTCGTTCCCCGCGGGCACGGTCGTCGACGTGCTCGGCGACGGTGTCGCGCGCACCGCGGTCGCCCGCGCGGCGTCCGGGACCCCGGTGTCGCTGCACGGCTCGACCCCGCACGACCGGGTGCTCGCGGCCATGCGCGACGCGCACGTGCTCGTCTCGAGCTCCCTGGACTTCGACAACCAGCCGATGGTGATGCTCGAGGCGGTCGCGACCGGGCTGCCGGTCGTGCACTGCGACCCCGACCTGGCCGAGGTCGTCCCCGCGGGCGGCGGGTGGACCACCCCCACCCCGGACGCTGCGGGCATCGCCGCGGTGGTCCGCACGCTGCACGACGAGCCGGAGCGGCTCGAGCGGGCGAGTGCCGCGCTCGTCGCGGCGCGTGGCCGCGTCGAGCAGCGGGTCGACGACCTGGTGGCGGTCTACGAGACCGTCCTCCGTCCGCAGCGGACCACCTGACGGACTGGAGGCACGGTGCCGGCCGACACCGTGCCTCCCGTCCGTCACCGCTCACCTACACCGAGGCGGGCGCGCCTTCCAGGGTCGCGGCGAGCGGGTCGAAGCCCTCGGGCAGCGACGCGATCGGCGCGACGGTCGACGCGACCGGGACGAACGCGCGGCGGGCGATCGACTCCTCGACGGCGACCATCGTGTCGAGGACGTGGTACCCGACCTCGCCGGTGGCGATGTGCGAGCCGCCACCGCGGATCGCGCGGGCCATGTCGAGCACGCCGAGGCCGCGACCGACCGTCGGCTCCTCGTCGGAGAGCGTCTCCCAGTCCTGCTCGAACGGGAACGAGACGTTGAGACGTCCTTCCCGAGCGGGCGGGCGATGCGGATCGGGTGACCGCCACCGAACGTGTTCGGGTCCGGCAGCACGATCGTGCCCTCGGTCCCGTTCACCTCGAACACACCGTGGCGGAACAGCGGGGTGTCGAACGACAGCAGCGACTGCGCGTTCCCGCCCTGCTCGAACGACGTCAGGACCGACACGTGCGTCGGGACCTCGACCGGGAACTCCTGCCCGGCGTTCGGGCCGACGACCAGCTGCCGGGTCTCCCGCGATCGGGACCCGGTCGCGACGACCGACTCGACCGGGCCGAGCAGGTGCACGAGCGCGGTGAAGTAGTACGGGCCGATGTCGAAGAGCGGACCGGCGCCCTTCGCGTACAGGAACGACGCGTTCGGGTGGAAGACGTCCGGACCCTGCCACTGCATGCTCGTGACGGCGGTGAGCGGGGTGCCGATCACGCCCGCCTCGATCGCGCGCTTGGCGGTCTGCCAGCCGGTGCCGAGGACGGTGTCGGGGGCGATGCCGAGGCGGAGGCCGAGCTCGTCGGCGAGGGCGACCAGCCCGGCGGCGCTCTCGCGGTCGACACCGATCGGCTTCTCGCTCCACACGTGCTTGCCCGCGCGCAGGGCCGCGGTCGAGACCTCGACGTGGGTGGCCGGCAGCGTGAGGTTCACGACGATCTCGACGTCCGGGTCGGCGAGGACGTCCTCGCCGGTGCCCGACGCGGGGACGCCCCACTTCGCGGCGGACTCGGCGGCGCGGGCCGTGTCGATGTCGCCGATCCGGACGACCTCGACGTCGGGGAACGTCGTGAGGTTCGTCAGGTACTGCTCGCTGATCATGCCGGCGCCGATGAAGCCGACGCCGACGCGGCCGGTGCGGGTCATGCGTGCACCTCGTCCTTGTTCGGGGTGGCCGCCGCGCCGAGCGTCTCCGTCAGCCACCGGTGGGACTGCGCGACACCGTCGAAGATCTCCCCGTCGAAGCCGTCGAACTCGATGACGGCGTACTCGAGCGCGGTCGCGGCGGCCAGGGCCTCGGCGAGCCGGACGTCGCCCTGGCCGGCCGGGGTCTGGTCGGTCGGGACCGACGCGGTCGAGATGCCCTCGCGCATCGGGCCGTCCTTCACGTGCACGGCGACGATGCGGTTCCCGAGCTCGGCGACGAAGGCGGGGACATCGATGCCGGCGGCGGACGCCCAGTACAAGTCGAGCTCGAGCACGACGCGCGGGTCGAGCAGCTCGGCGAGCACCTGGAGCGCGGGCTTGCCGTCGATGCGCGGACGGAGCTCGTGGTCGTGGTTGTGGTAGCCGACGCGCATGCCCTGCGCCGCTGCCTCCTCGGCGGCGGCGTTCAGCCGGGCGGCGACGCGCTCGACGCCCTCGCGGGTCGTCCAGGCGTCCGGACCGACGAAGGGGTCGATGACGATCTCGATGCCGAGCACCGCCGCCGCGGCGAACGTGTCCATGTGCGACGGGGCGGTCATCACGGAACCGTCCGGCAGCGGGACGGACTCCTCGACGAGGAAGGCGTGGCCGGTCTTCGCGCTGATGCCGTGCGCGTCGAACGCCTGCTTGAGCTGCGGGGCCCGGTCGACGAAGGCGAACGCCTCGACGGTGTCGAAGCCGATCGCGGCGAGCCGGGCGACGCCGGCGTCGAGGTCGGGCTCCAGGGCGGCGTTCACCGTGTAGAGCTGCAGGGAGACGGTGGGGATCACGGGTGTCACCGGACCTTCTTGATCGGGAGGATGACGAGGGCGCCGAGGAGCACGGCGACACCGGCACCCCAGAGCATGAGCGTGTAGTTCTGCCCACCGCCGATGCCGAGCAGGAACAGGCCGACCGCGGGTGCGAGCGACTGGGGCAGGGCGTTGGCGATGTTGATGACGCCGAGGTCCTTGCCCGGGCGCTCCGGGTCCGGCAGCACGTCGACGACGAGCGCCGTGTCGATCGCGGCGTAGATGCCGAACGCGAAGCCGAGCACGATCTCGGCGAAGTAGAACCCGCCGACGGAGTCGACGTGGGCGAGGATCACCAGGCCGACCGCGGTCAGCGCCGTGGAGCCCCAGACGAAGACCTTGCGGCGACGGACGCGGTCCGACACCCAGCCCGATACGGCGGCGCTGACGAGGAGGGCGATCGTGTAGAGCAGCACGCCGAAGGCGACGGTCGCGGTGGCCTCCGCCAGGCTCTTGATGCCGAGGTGCTCCTGCATGTACAGCACGCGGTACGTCGTGAACATGAACGTGCCGAAGGTGATGAGGAAGCGGCCCCACCAGGCGAGCCCGAAGTCCGGGTGCTTGATCGGGTTCGTCCAGAACGACGAGATGAGGTTGACCCAGCTGAACGGCTTGATCGCGCGGGTCGGCAGCTCGTCACGGGCGACGAACGCGTAGACGAGGATGACCACGATCGCGAGCACGCCCGGCGCGATGAAGAGCACCGGCAGGTTCCCGGTCAGGTACACCGCGAGGTAGAGGCCCGCGAGGATCGCGATGTTCTGCGCGAGGGCGATGACGCTCGACGCCTTGCCGCGCTGGAACTCGGGCACGTTGTCCGCGAAGCTCGCGGTCAGGGTGGCGAGGACCGCGTTCGCGGCGACCTGCGCCAGGACCCACGCGAAGGTCAGCTGCAGCACGTTCGGCGAGAAGGCGAGCCAGGCGAGCGCGACGACGAAGACGACGACGCCGATGACCATCCACGGCCGGCGACGACCCCAGCGGGTCCGGGTGCGGTCGGACAGCGCACCGGCGAGCGGGTTCGCGAGCAGGGCACCGAGGGCACCGAACGGCAGGACCGAGCCGACGATCGTCTCGGGGCTGGTCGGGTTGAGCACCGTCGCCTTGATCGCCATGCTCACGAACACCGGGGTGAGCAGTGCGGCGAAGAGGCCGAACTGCGCGAGGCTGAGCGCCCACATGTACCCGGCGCCGACGCGCATGGTGCTCACGGACTGCGTGATGCCCTCGACCGAGAACGCGCGGGACGCGGCTGCGGGGTCGGTGCTCGTCGCCCCGGCGGCCGCGGTGACCGGCGGGTTGGCGGTTCCGGCGAGCCCGGTCTGGGGCTCTTCCTTCGACGTCGGTGTCGACATGACTCCTCCTCGAGTCATCGGGGGCGCGGGGCCCTCTGAATACCTAGTGCTGCTAGGTGAAGCAGAAGCTAGCACCGAAAACCTTGCAACAGAAGGATTTTGTCTTCGAACGTCGCCGCAGACCGCGAAACGCAACCAGGGCGGTTCCTCGCAGCGGGATGTCGCTGCGAGGAACCGCCCACGTTGCGTCGTGCGAGGAGGAGGGTCCGGGGCGCCTCAGTTGCGGATGACGGCGGCGGGGTCGTCGCGCATCCGCAGGAGTCGAGTGCGCCAGAGCGCGCGGGCCTCGGGTGTCAGGGGCGTCCACTCGTCGACCTCGCGGAGGACCCGCAGCGGCTCGGTCGAACGGTAGGAGCGGGTCGGGTTGCCGGGGAACTTCTGGTCGGTGACGTTCGGGTCATCCTCGAGCGACCCCAGGGGTTCGACCTCGTCGACGTGGGGAGTGACCGTGGATGCGTCGCCGCCGGTGATCTCCACCAGGAGCACGGCGAGCTCGGCCGCGAGTCCGGCGCCGTCCGGGAGTGCCGCGCAGTACACGTGCCGCATCACCACCTCGGGCCGGTGGTTCGACGGGCGTCCGGGCACGAGCAGGTCGCCCGGGCGGAGCGCCGCCCGGGTGCCGTGGAAGAAGGGGCCGGTCTCGTCCGCAGCGGTCACGGCGGCAGCGTACGCCGACGTGGAACACCGCGGAGCACCGTGCGGTTGGCTCGACGGGTGGCCGAACGCCGGCCGCCCGCAGACGAAAGGTGCACCCGTGACCCAGACGGTCTTCCTCGAGGTCCAGTTCCGCGACGACGTCGACCACGACACCATCGCCTCGGCGGTCCGCGAGACCCTCGCACAGACGGCGGGCTTCCCCGGCAACGAGTCCCTCGAGGTGCTCGTCGACGACGCCGACGCCCACCGCGCGGTCGTGCTCGAGCGCTGGACGACGGCCGCCGACCACGACGCCTACGTCGCGTGGCGCGCCACCCCGGAGGGCGCCGCGAACGCCCTCGCCCAGGTCCTCGCCGGTCCCCCGGTGACCCGCACCTTCGAGCGGACGCTCGACCTCAGCTGAGGCCGAACAGCCGGCGGGCGTTCCCCGAGGCGAATGCTCGCCGGCTGTCGTCGTCCGGGAAGGCGTCGAGGAACGCCGCGATCTCCGCCCAGGACGGGTCCTGGAACGGGTGGTCGGTCGAGAACAGCAGTCGATCGGCTGAGGTGACCGCGAGCGCGTGGTGGAGCAGCGCCGGGTCGAGCATGCCGGACGCCGTGATCCAGACGTTCTGCCGGAGGTACTCGGTCACCGACCGGTCGAGGCCCGCCAGCCGGGCGACGCCGTCCGCCCGGCTGTGCCAGAACAGCAGGAGCTCGCCCCAGTGCCCGAGCACGAGCTGCAGGTCCGGGTGCCGGTCCAGGGCACCGCTCGCCATCAACCGGAGCGCGGCGGTGCCGGCCTCGAGGTGCCACCCCCACCCGAACGTCGCGAGCGCCAGGTCGACCGGCTCCCCGAGCCCGCCGTAGACCGCGTTCCGCACAGCCCGGGGCGGGACCTGCGGGTGGATGAACACCGGCTGCCGGAGTCGCTGGGCCACGGCCCAGAGGTCGTCGTACCGCGGGTCGTCGAGCATCACGTCGCCGACCCGGCCGTAGACCATCACGCCGGTCAGGCCCGACGCGACCGCGCGCTCGAGCTCGGCCGCTGCCGCGACCGGATCGACGAGCGGCAGCGTCGCCATCGCCCGGAACCGGTCGGGGTGCACCCGGACCGCATCGGCCGCGCGGTCGTTCGCGTCACGGCTGAGCGCGACCGCGTCGGCCGCCGAGGGCACCTGCGCCCCGGGCGGCGCGAGCGAGAGCACCTGCACGTCGACGCCCTGGCGGTCCATCGCCTCGAGCCGCAGCTCGTCCAGGTCGGCCAGCCGTCGAGCAGTGTCCCCGTGGTCGTTGAGGACCAGGCTCACGTCGGCGGCATCCCCGGACAAGGCCCGCAACGCCTTGTCGACCGGCTCCGACGTCCAGTGCTCCTCGATCCCGATCAGTGTCTCGTCCACGGAGCCCGACGCTACGCCCACCTTCGGCGACCGGGCGGACCGCCGTCCCGCATGCCCGCCCGGTCCGGTCGCGACGATCCGGTCGCGACGTTCCGGGTCAGACCGCGATCCGGCCTCCGTCCGCAGGGAGCACGGCTCCGTGGACGAACGAGGCCGCGTCCGAGGCGAGGAACGCGATCGCCTCCGCGACTTCGTGTGCCGTCCCCGGTCGTCCGGCGGGACCCGCCGCCGCCAGCTGGTCCAAGGCCTCGCCCATCGCGGCGGTCCCCTCGGTCCGCGTCGGCCCGGGGCTGACCGCGTTCACGCGCACACCAGCGGGCCCGAACTCGGCTGCCCACGACTTCGTCAGCAGGACGAGCGCTGCCTTCGTCGAGCCGTACAGCCCCATGCCCGCGGCACCGAACTCGGCGACCATGGTCGTCACGTTGACGATCGACCCGGCGCCTCGCTCGGCCATGCCGGGAGCGAGCGCGGCGACCAAGAAGTAGGGCGCCTTGACGTTGAGGGCGTAGACGGTGTCGAAGCCGTCCTCCGTGGTGTCGGCGGTGGGTCCGAACGGGAAGATCCCGGCGCTGTTGACGAGGACGTCGACCGCCCCGCCGCCGAGACGGAGCGCCTCGGTCGCGAGGCCGGTCGCACTGGCCGCGTCGCGGAGGTCCGCTCGCACGAAGTCGGACTGTCCACCCGCGGCGCGGATCTCGGCCACGACGGCTTCTCCGCGCGTGGCATCTCGGCCCGACACGATCACGTGCATCCCCCGCGTGGCGAGGATCTCTGCAGTGGCGCGACCGATGCCGCTCGTGGATCCGGTGATGAGGGCGGTCTTGCTCATGTGCTGCTCCTGACTTTGGCTGAACAGATCTGTTCAGGTTGATCGCAACTGTACAGATCGGTGCAGTATTGTCAAACCATGACCGCAACCACGTCGAAGCGTCGCCGCCCCGCGTACGAACGGGCGGTGGCGACCGCCGACCGTCTCTTCTACGAGCAGGGCATCCACGCCGTCGGGGTCGATCAGGTCGCGGCAGAGGCGGGCATCTCGAAGGCCAGCCTCTACACGCACTTCCGCACGAAGGACGACCTCGTCCTGGGCTACCTCCGCGGACGCAGCGACGCATGGCAGGCGCACGTCGCCGCCGAGCTCCCTGGTCGCGGCGCCGACGCCCGGGAGCGGGTCCTCGCTGTCTTCGACCTGCTCGGCGAGTGGTTCGCGGAGCCCGGCTACCGTGGCTGCCCGTTCATCAACGTGGAGGCGGAGTACGGGGTCGGCCATCCGACCCACGCGGTCACACTCGATCACCGGGAGTGGGTCCGCGGCCTCTTCGTCCGGCTCCTCACAGAAGCCGGCATCGCGAGCCCGGAAAGCGTCGCCCTCCAGCTCTGCCTGCTGTACGACGGAGCGATGGCGAGCGCGCAGGCCGATCCCTCCCGCCCCTGGGCCTCCGCAGCACGGGACCTCGCACACACGGCGATCGCCGCCGCGGACGGCGACCACTGAGGGTCGGGAGTCGTCTGCACCGTCGACCATGGCGCACCTCGGGACGGACGGGAGGCACGTGGCGGGCCTGCCACGTGCCTCCCGTCCGTCATCCGGTCACGTCGTGAGCGTGACCTCCGTCGACTGCCGACCGATCGAGAAGTCCGTCGCCGTCCCGCGGACGGTCGCCCGGTACGCGCCGCGGAACCCGGTGGTCCGCACCTGCCCGCGGTCGTCCGTGCGCAGCACGGTCGGCGGCGTCCACCACTCGTCCTTGACGAGACGACGGAGCGCCTCGTACGACGGCTTCGGCGTCCCGTCCGCCCGCACCAGGCCGATCGGTGCCCCGAGCCAGGCCCCGGCGTCGGTGATGCCCCAGTAGGTGATCGCCTCGACCGCGGGGTGCCCGACCAGGCTGCGGTAGTGCCGCTCGAGCTCGTCGGCCTGTCGTGCCTCGCCCTCCGGGGTGGACGGCCACGAGTCGACGCGGTGGTCGTTCAGGTCGACGACGTCCGCGGGCATGAGCTCGCCGGAGACGAGGGACGTCTCGGTCAGGTGCAGCGGCAGGCCGTACCGGGCGAAGCGGTCGACCATCGCGAGCATCGTCTCCTCGCCCCAGTAGCCCTGGTGCATGTGGGTCTGGAGACCGATCGCGTCGAGCTGCACCCCGGCCTCGAGCACACCCTCGATCAGGCACTCGTACGCGCTGGACAGGTCGAAGTCGTTGAGCAGGAGCGTCGCCCGGGGGTTCGCCGCGCGGGCCTCCTCGAACGCCGACCGGATCATCGGGATGCGGCCCTTCGCCCGGGCGAGCGGGGTGATCGCGTTCGGCCCGTTGTCGAACACGGGCATGATGACGACCTCGTTGATCGCGTCCCACGTGTCGACGAGCCCGTCGAAGGTGCCGACCTCGCGGCGGATGCGCTCGCGGAGGAGTCGTTCGACCTCGTCGAGGGGCCGGCCGAGCAGCCAGTCCGGCTGCACGGTGTGCCAGACGAGCGGGTGGCCCTTGACGTCGAGACCGCGGTCGCGGAACCACGCCGCGGTGCGACGCAGGCGGTCGGTCGCGGGACGGCCGGGCTCCGGCTCGAAGGTGCCCCAGTACAACGGCAGCGTCGCGGTGGTGAACACGTCGGTGAACAGGTCCGCGAGGTGGTCGGGGTCGGCCGTCCCGATCGGCTCCCGCTCGCCGTTCGCCAGGCCGATGAAGTCGAACCCGATGTTGCCGAACGTGAAGGCGTGCCGGGTCTGCTCGACGGTGACCTCGGCGTCGCGGAGCGGCTCGCCGTGGCGGTCGACGACGGTCAGGACCGCCGTGCCCGTGCGGTGCGCGACCGCGTGCTGCGGTGCTCCCTCAGAACCGACCGCTCCGTGCATCCCGACCACTCCGTGCATCCCGACCACTCCCCGGCACCCGTCGACACCGGCGTCGAGCGGGATTTGTTGTGCGGCCGAACATAGCAGTGGACCCGCGGGCTGTCAGGGACGCACTGCCCCGTCTGTCCGCCGAGCGTTGCTGGCGACAGCGCCCGCCACCACCGCGGCCAGCGACAGCACCACGGCGAGCGCCGACGACCCCCACACCACCACCTGGGCGACGCGCGCGACGGCCTCGCCGGACCGGACCGCGACGTACGAGTACGACCCGCCGTGCGCCCACGGGAACGCCGGCGCGACCGGCCAGGCCAGGTGCTCGGCGGCCGCGGCGACCACGACCGACCCGGCAGCGAGGCCGGCCAGCAGGAGCGCGGCACGACGAGCGGAGTGACGAGGACGCATCCGGGAACCCTACCGATGCGCATCCTGGTACCGCTCCTGAACGAACCGGAGTCCTGCGGACCGGTGACCCCAGGCTCCTTCATCGACTCCGGCGCAATGTTCGGCGCATGGACCCGAACCACCCCGCCCCGACGTCGGGCGACCCCGCCGCCGCACGCCCCGCACGGTGGTGGCACCAGACCGTCCCCCAGCGCACGACACTGGCCGCGATCGTCGTGCTCGGCGCGGTCCTGACGAGCTGGAACCTCGCCCGCGGCGGCGACATGTCCTTCTACGCCGCAGCCGCGCGGTCGATGTCCGAGTCGCTGCCCGCGTTCCTCTCCGGCTCGTTCGACCCCGGCGCGACGGTGACGCTCGACAAGCTCGCCGGCTTCGCGGTGCCGCAGGCGATCAGCATCCACCTGTTCGGGATGTCCACCGCGTCGCTCGCCCTGCCGCAGGTGGTCGAGGGCGCGGTCACGACGCTCGCCGTCGCCGTGGTCGCCCTCCGCTGGCTCGGCGCCCGGGCCGGCCTGGTCGCCGCGGCACTGGCCGCGAGCACCCCGATCTTCGTGTCGATGTTCGGCCACCCGATGGAGGACGGCCTCCTCACGATGTCGCTCGCCGTCGCGCTGGTGTGGTGGCAGCGGGCCGCGCTGACCCGGACGTGGTGGCCGCTGCTGCTCGCCGGGCTGTTCGTCGGGGTCGGCTTCCAGGCGAAGATGCTGCAGGCCTGGATGGTGCTGCCCGCCCTGGTGCTCGCCACCGTGGTCGCCACCGCGGGCCCGGGATCGCGGTGGCGCCGGGCCACCGGTCACGTCGCCGCGCTGCTCGGCGCCGCGGTCGTCGCGAGCCTCGCGTGGTCGGTCGTGCTCGGCCTGCTGCCGACCGGTGACCACCCGTACTTCGACGGGTCGACCGACGACAGCGTGTTCGCGATGGTGTTCGGCTACAACGGTGTCGACCGTTTCCTGCCCGGGCTGTGGCCGGGAGCCGTCGGCGCACTGGGTGCCGCCGTCGGGCACGCCGGGACGCACGTCGCGGATGCGTGGCGCACGGCGACCGCCGGCCGCGGCGGCGGCGGACACTCGCTGCTGCAGCTCTTCTCGCCGCGCTACGCGTCGCAGGTCGGTTGGTCGTGGCCCGCAGCGCTCACCGGCATCGGGATCGGTGCGGCCCGGTGGTGGCGCCGGACCGCCGGACGGGAGGCACGGGTCCCCGCCGCCACGCTCGTCGCCCTGGTCGTGTGGCTGGTCACGGCGGTCGCGGTACTGTCCGTCCTGCGGCTCCCGCACACCGCCTACGTCGCCGGGATCGGCGTGCAGCTCGCAGCGCTCGGCGCGCTCGGCTGGTGGGGTGCCGCGAGCCTCGTCGACGCGACCGACCGCCGGCTGCGGCTCGTGCCCGTCGGCCTGCTCGTGGTCCAGGGCGCGTGGTGGGCGTGGCTGGCTCGGGCATCGTCCGAGCCGGCGCTCCTCGGCACGGCCGCCGTCGGGGCGACCGTGGTGGCGCTCGTGCTGCTCGTCGTCCGCTGGCGTCGGAGCGACCCGACCGTGGCGTCGACCCGCGGGCGGCGGACGGCGGCTGGGCTGCTCGTCGCCGCGGTGGTGCTCGGACCGGCGTGCTTCTCACTGCAGGTCCTCGACGCCGCACGGGACGGCAGCGGCGGCGACGCGTCGGTCGGTGTCGGGCAGGGCGCCTTCGCCCGCGGCGGCACCCCGGAGCGGGCGTTCGCGCTCGGCCGCGGCGGCGGCGGTGGCTCGTCCGCCCGCGGTCGGTCCGCCGGCACCGCGGCGTTCACGATCTCCGCTCCGGACGTGGTCGGCGGCCACACCCGGCTGCCCGCCGACGAGGCCGCCCTCGTCGGCGCGGCCCGGCGTGCCGGTGGTGGTCAGGACGGGGCGCCGCTGTTCCTCACCGACTCGTGGCGGATCGCCGCCGACGTCATCGGCGACACCGGCGACGAGGTCCTGACCGACGGCGGGTTCTCCGGCCGGGTCCCGGTCTTCACCGCAGCGCAGGTGGAGTCGATCGTCCGGTCGGGTCGGACCCACCTGCTCGTCGTCGCGTCGAGCGCCGCCGCCACCGATCCCGTCCGTCGCGCCGCCGACGACCTCGGCTGCCGGGTCGTGCAGCGCTGGGGCTCGACCTTCGCCGACGCGGCCCCCGGTCGGTCCTTCGGCGGGCGCGGCACGTCCTTCGCGCTCGAGCGCTGCTCCTGAACGGGACCGGATGCACGATGGAAGGCACGGGGCGGACGCGCCCCGTACCTCCCATCCGTCAGTCCGGCAGCGTCACTTGCCGGCGGCCGCGTTGTACGACGCGATCTGCGACTTCGCCTGCGTCTCCGCAGCCCGCATCGTGGACCGCACGTCCGCGCCCTCGACCACCTTGTTGAACGCGCCGATCACGGTCGCGCGGACGGTCGGGAAGGCGCCGGTGACGCAGCCCGCGCTCGCGGTGCTCGTCGGGTCGTCGCTGAGCTGGCGGTACATCGTCGCGACGTTCGGGTCGGCGAGCGACTGCTTGCCGACCGCGGTGTCCTTCGAGGCCGTGTTCACCGCGAGGTAGCCGGTCGCCTTCGCCCACTCGGCCTGCACCTCGGGGGTCTCGAGCCACGCGGCGAAGTCGTAGGAGGCGCGCTGCTCGGCGGACGAGTGGCCCTTGCCGGAGATCCACAGGGCGTTGCCGCCGATGACCGCGCCGGCGTCCTTCGCGCCGGAGGTGGTCGGAAAGGTGGACACGACGGACTTCGTGCCGGTCGGGTCGAGGGTCGTGTAGGCACCGGACGAGGTGAGGACCATGCCGACCTTGCCGCTCGAGAACGCCGAGTTCTGCGCCGCGGAGTCGGTGCCCGGGTTGAGCGCGGCACCGTCCTGGTACAGCCCCTGCAGCGTCGTCATGAAGGCGACCTGCGTGTCCGACGTGAGCGAGACGCCCGTGACCGCCTTGCCCGTGCGGCCGTTCGACGGGGTGCAGAACGGCTGGCCGCCCGAGGCGCTGAGCTCCTCGAGCATCCACGAGTCGGCCATGTTCATGCTCATGCCGTACAGGCCGGTCGTGCGGTGGATCTGGTCGGCCCACTGCGCGACCTGGTCGAGGGTCGTCGGCGGCTTCGTCACGTCGAGTCCGGCGCGCTGGACGATCGCCTTGTCGAGGTACAGCACGGGCATCGAGACCGAGAACGGCATCGCGGCGAGGCCGTCGCCGGCGCTGTAGTACGCCTTCGCGGCGGGGACGATGCTCCCGCCCGTGGTGGTCTCCTTCGCGAAGGTCGACGGTGCGACGGTCTGCCCGGAGTCGACCATGAAGCCGGTCGAGACGTCGTTCATCATGAGCAGGTCCGGGGTCGAACCGGACTGCACCGCGGCGGTGTACTTCGTCTGGACGTCGGCGTACTGGCCTTGGAACGTGGCCTTCACCGTCACGCCCTGCTCGTTCGAGCCGTTGTACTGGCTGACGAGCTTGTCCAGCTCGGTCGCGGCGGGGCCGGTCATGGCGTGCCAGAAGTCGACGGTGACCGGTCCCGAGGACGCGACGGGGGTGGCGGAGCCGGAGGCGGAGCAGCCGGTGAGGGCGAGCAGTGCCGCGGCGGACGCGGCGGCGACCGCGAGCACGGAGGAGCGACGAGCGGGCATGGGGGTGCCTTTCTGTGGGGACGGAGTCGGGATGGGTGGGGCTACTTGAGGGCGCCGGCGGTGATCCCGCCGGCGAGGAAGCGCTGGGCCACCAGGACCAGCAGCAGCACGGGGAGTGTGACCATCGCCGCGCCGGCGAGCACGACGCCGACGTCCGAGGCCTCGGCGTTGGACAGCTGCGCGATGCCGACCTGCACGGTCCGGTTCTCGGGCGAGTTCGTCACGAGGAGCGGCCAGAAGAACCCGTTCCAGGCGGCGGTCGCGCTGACGAGCGTCACGGAGACGAGCGTCGGACGGGTGACGGGCAGGAGCATCGACCGGATGAACCGGAAGTGCCCGGCGCCGTCGAGCACGGCGGCCTCGTGCAGTTCGGCGGGAAAGGACAGGAACGCCTGCCGGAACAGGAAGATCGTCAGCGCCGAGGCGACGAACGGCAGGAACACGACGAGCAGGGTGTCGATGAGGTGCCAGGACGCGACCGTGAGGTAGTTCGCGATCAGGGTCGTCTCGCCGGGGATCATCATGCTCGCGAGCAGCACGAGGAAGATCGCCCGGGTCCCGCGGAGCCGGCAGAACACCAGGGCGTACGCGGTGACGATGCCGATGACGACCTGCAACGTCGTCTGGGCGAGCGTGACGACGATGCTGTTGAGGAACTGCCGACCGAGCGGTGCGACCTGCAGTGCCCGCTCGACGTTGCCGAGGTCGAGGTGGATCGGGACGAGTCCCGGGAGCCCCTGGTGCAGGTACTCGGACGGGGTGAGCGCCCCCTCGAAGACGTAGTACAGCGGGAAGCAGACGACCACGACGGCGACGATCAGCCAGACGTGCAGCAGGGTGCTGCGGACGCGTCGTGCGGTGCGCGGGCCCATCAGTAGTGCACCCGCTTCTCGAGCACGCCGAACTGTACGAGCGACAGCGCGAGGACGAGCAGGAAGAGCACGACCCCGAGGGCAGCGGCGAGCCCGAAGTTCGCGCTCGCCGACCCGAACGCCTGCTGGTAGATCGCGTAGACGAGGGTCTTCGACGAGTCCGCTGGTCCCCCGCCGGTCAGGATCTGGATCTGCCCGAACGTCGTCAGGGCCTCGACCGTGCCGGTGACGACGACGAAGAACAGCGTCGGCGTGACCAGCGGCAGCGACACCGACCAGAACGCCCGGAGGGGTCCGGCACCGTCGAGCTGGGCCGCCTCGACGACCTCGGGGTCGATCGCCCCGAACGCCCCGAGGAGCAGCAGGACGGTGAAGCCGAGCGACCCCCACGCGGTGACGACGATCACGCTGAACAGCGCCCAGTGCGTGCTCGTCAGCCATGGCACCGGGGTCCCGCCGAACTGCTGCACCACGGTGTCGACGAGACCGGTCCCGGGCGCGAGCATCGCGGCGAAGGCGACGGACGCGGCCGACACCGAGACGACCATCGGGGACGTCAGGAGCGCCCGGTAGACCGGTGTGCCGCGGAGCTTCGCGGTGAGCGGCACCACGATGAGCAGCCCGAACACCACCCGGGCGGCGACGACCCCGGCGCAGAACACCGCGGTGTTGAGCATCGTCCGACCGAACGCCGGGTCGGTGAGGGTCCTGACGTAGTTCTGCAGGCCGACCGAGCCGGCGGGCTGCCCGAAGATGTCGGTGCCCTGCGTGCTGAGGAGGAGCACCCGGCCGAGCGGCCAGAAGACGAAGACCGCGAAGACGAGCAGCGCGGGCAGGAGCAGCACGACGCCGACGCGTCGGTCGGCTCGGTGCCAGGAGCGGGTGGCCGGGGCGGACCGCTGGCGACCGGCGACGAGGCCGGGCCGGACGGAGACCGTCATGGTGGGGACTCCTCGGGTTAGGGAACGTTCCCGATCTGGGGACGACACCACTGTGGAGGCGCGGCAGCGTCGGTCGCAAGCGAGGTCGACGTCCCGCCGCCCGCCGTTCACGCAGTGTTCGACACCGGGCCCGGACGGGACACCGTGGACCCCGGAGCGCCGCCGGAGTTCACCCGTGGGACGGCCGCGCGACGCCGGGGGTTCCGCGTCCAGCGCCGCGGGCGTCGTACACCGGGAACATGACCGAACCCACCCCGACCGTGCCCCCTCGCACCGGGCTCCCCCGCACCGACCCGTCGGCACCCGCCGTCCTCCGCCGCGCCGCCGAGGACGCCGCACGCGCCGTCGCCCCGTCGCTCCTGGGTGCCTTCCGCTCCGACGTCGTCGTGCACACGAAACGCGACGCCCACGACGTCGTGACCGAGCACGACCGGGCCGCCGAGCGCGCCCTGACCGGACTCCTGACCACGGCCGTCCCCGGGTCGACGGTCCTGGGCGAGGAGGGCACGGCCGGTCCCGCTCCCGACGGCGCCCGCGTGCGCTGGATCGTCGACCCGATCGACGGCACCGCCAACTTCGCCCGGGGCCTGGCGTACTGGTGCGTCTCGATCGCGGCCGAGGTGGACGGGACGGTCGTCGCCGGCGTGGTGCTCGACCCCGTCGCGGACCACGCGTTCGGTGCGGACGACACCGGCGCGTTCCTGGACGGCCGACCGATGCGGTCCGTCTCCGCACCGCCGCGGGACGCCACGGCGCTGACGAGCTTCCCG
>NZ_CP054593.1:760589-791279 GCF_013347165.1 Curtobacterium sp. Csp2 | reverse complement strand
CGTTCCCTGCTCCACCGATGGCGGCGCGGACGCGCCTGCGCCAGCTCAGAGCTGACCGAGGGCGGCCTGGGTCGCGAGGCTCGTGCCGGCGACCACCATCAGCGACAGGACCGGCTCCCACCACTCGGCCGTCCCGAGGAAGATCCGCATGGGCATGCCGATCGGTGCACTGAACGGCACGTAGGACATGATCCCGACGACGGTGGGGTCGTCCGCGGCCACCACGATCAGGATGTACGGGATCATCACGAGCATCATCACCGGCATGGTGACGCTGCCGACGTCCTCCTGGCGCGAGACCAGCACGGCCGAGGCGGCGAACATCGCGGCGATGAGCACGAAGCCGACCGCGAAGAAGGCGACGAACCACAGCACGCTCGGTCCGAGCATCGAGAACATGTTGTCCTGGCCGGTGACCGCGAGGGCGACGGCGGCGGCGATCGCCACCGCGACGATCTGCGCGAGGGCCATCACGCTGTTGCCGAGCACCTTGCCGGCCAGCAGCGCCCGCGCCGGGATCGCCGCCATCAGGATCTCGACCACGCGGGTCGACTTCTCCTCGACGACGCTCTGCGCGATCGACGAGCCGAACGTCACCGCCGAGGCGAAGAACACGACACCGAACATGATGCCGATGAGCGAGACGAGTCCGGCGGGCAGCGCGGCCGGGTCGAGCAGCTCCACCCGAGGCGTCTCGCTCAGCGCGGTCACGACACCGGTCGGGGCGTCGTCGAGGGCGACCACCGAGTAGCCGAGCGCGTCGTCCGCGGGCACGATCGCCGCGTCGACGTCGCCGCTGCGCACCAGCCGCTCGGCCTGGGCGACGGAGCTGGTCGGCGTGACGTCGAGGCCCGCCGTGGACGGCAGCGAGACACCGTCGACGACGGCCACCGGGGTGGTGTCGTCGGCGGTGGCCTTGCCGACGACGCCGCCGATCACGATCGAGGCGACGACCGCCACGAGCAGGATCGCGGCGGAGACGATGAACGCCTTGCTGCGGATGCGTGCCTGGATCTCGCGGACGGTGACGAGCTGCACCGCGCCGAGGAAGGAGCCGTTCACCGGACCACCTCGCGGAAGACCTCGCTGAGACGGGGGACCCGCGGCGCGAACGACCCGACGGTGCCGTGCTGCACGGCCCGCTGGAGCACGGCCTGCGCGGTGGCGTCGTCGGCCTCGAACACGGCGTAGCCGCCGTCGAACTCGCGGACCGTGACGCCGGACTCGGCGCGGAGCCACGCCAGGTCGCCGTCGACCAGGAGCTCCCACGCCGCCGGGCCGGCCGCACGGCGCAGGTCCTCCTGCGGTCCGGCGGCGCGGATGGTGCCGTCGGCGACCACGACGACGTCGTCGCACAGGCGCTCGACGACGTCGAGCTGGTGGCTCGAGAACAGGACGGGCACACCCCGGGCGGCCGTCTCGCGGAGCACCCCGAGGACGGTGTCGACGGCCATCGGGTCGAGGCCGGAGAACGGCTCGTCGAGCACGAGGACCTCTGGGTCGTGGGCGAGCGCCGCGGCGACCTGGACCCGCTGCTGGTTGCCGAGCGAGAGCTTCTCGACGGCGTCGTCGGCGTGCTGGGTCAGGTCGAGCCGCTCGAGCAGCGCGGCCGTGCGCTCCGCCGCGGTGCGCTTGTCGACCCCGTGCAGCCGCGCCAGGTACGTGACCTGCTCGGCCACCGGCATCTTCGGGTAGAGCCCACGCTCCTCGGGCATGTACCCGAAGCGGCGCCGGTCGGCCGGACCGACGGTCGTGCCGTCGATCGACACCGTGCCGGCGTCCGCCTGGAGCACGCCGAGCAGGATCCGCATGGTCGTCGTCTTGCCGGCGCCGTTGCCGCCGACGAACCCCGTCAGTCGGCCGCTGCCGACCGTGAACCCCACGTCGTGGAGTACCCGGCGGTCGCCGAAGTGCTTCGTGACGCCTGCGATGGTGAGCATCGTCGTTCCCCTTCCGTCGACGGTCCTCGCCGACGGCTCGACGCTACGGGCCAGGAGGCGCGGGGCACCTCCGGCGGGAGACGGGACTTCCCGACGTGGCGGCTCCACCGCACGGGGGAGCAGGGGGCGTCAGCTCGAGGCGGTGATGCCGCGCTCGAACGCCCACACGACCGCCTGGATCCGGTCGCGGACGCCGGTCTTCTGGAGCACGTTCGACACGTGGGTCTTCACGGTGGCCTCGCCGACGTAGAGCGTCCGGGCGATCTCGGCGTTGCTCAGGCCCCGGGCGAGCAGGCGCAGCACCTCGGTCTCGCGCTCGGTCAGGCCGACCGCGGCGATCGCGGCGGCGCCGGTGTCGGTCGCGCGGTCGCTTCCGGTGCCGGTGGCCGGCGTTCGTACTGGGTCGGGGGCGTGCGCGGCAGCCGCGGTCGTCGCGGTTGCCCGGCTGATCACCCGGCGCGTGACGTCGGGGTCGAGGAGCGCGTCCCCGGCTGCCACCGTGCGGACGGCGTCGATCAGCCGTTCGGGGGAGGCGTTCTTGAGCAGGAACCCGCTCGCCCCGGCCTCGAGTGCCGCGAACAGCGCCCCGTCGTCGTCGAAGGTCGTCAGGACGAGGACCGCCGGCGGGTCCGGGAGCGCGGCGATCCGCCGGGCCGCCTCGAGCCCGTCGACGCCCGGCATCTGCACGTCCAGGCACACGACGTCCGGCCGCAGCGCGACGACGGCGTCGACCGCGGCCGCTCCGTCCGCGGCCTCGCCGACCACGCGGAAGCCCGGCTCGGACTCCAGGATGACGCGGAAGCCGGCGCGGACCAGGTCCTGGTCGTCCGCGAGCACGATCGTCAGGTCGTCGGCAGCCATGCCCGCACCAGGTACCCTCCCCGGGCCCGCGGCCCGATCTCGACGCGGCCGCCGACCGCCGCGACGCGCTCGCGCATCCCGACGTGCCCGAGGCCGCTCCCCGACGCCCGGCGGACCGCGCGCTCACCGTGTCCGTCGTCGGCCACCTCGACCTCGATGCCGTCGTCGAGGTACCGGAGCCGCACGTCCGCACGTGCCGTCGGACCCGCGTGCTTGAGGACGTTCGTCACGGCCTCCTGCGCGATGCGGAAGGCGACGGCGCCCACGGTCGGTGGGACGGGACGTTCGTCGCCGACCACGACCAGGTCCGCGGCGTGCCCGGCCGTCCGGACGGCGTCGACCAGCTCGGGCAGTCGACCGAGTCCGGCGGTGCTCGGCGCGGAGTCCGGTCCGTCCGACGGACCACCGGCGTCGTCGGCGCGCAGGGTGCCGAGCATCCGACGGAGTTCCTCGACCGCCGTGCGCGCGCTGTCCTCGACGACCCCGAGCGACGCCGTCGCCTGGGCCGGGTCGCGGTCGATCACGCGCCGTGCCGCACCCGCCTGCACGCCCATGAGCGAGACGTGGTGGGCGACGACGTCGTGCAGTTCGCGGGCGATCCGCACGCGCTCGAGCGTGACCGCCTGCGCCGCCGTCCGCTCCCGCTCGGCCGCGAGCTCCGCGGTGCGCTCGTCGAGCTCGTGCTTCGCGACGGCCGAGGCCCAGGCCCGGTTGCCGGCGTACCAGGCGCCGCCGAAGTAGATGACGTTGATCAGGATGTTGAGCAACGAGTACGCCACGTACGGCGCGTGATCGACCGCGACCCGGCCCAGGCGACGGCGTCGCTCGGGGTCGTCGAGGACAGCGCGCGCACGGCGGTCGAGGAACTCCGTCGGATGCTCGGCACCCTGCGCGCCGACGACGCCGGTGGTCCGTCGGACGGACCGGACTCCGCGCCGAGCACCGCCGGACTCGGTCGACTGCCCGAGCTGGTCGACGCCGTCCGGACGGCCGGGCACGCCGCGGACCTGGTCGTGGTCGGCGACGAACGTCCCGTCCCACCGACCGTGGGCGCCGTCGCCTTCCGCATCGCGCAGGAGGCCGTGACGAACGTCCTCAAGCACGCGGGTCCGACGGCACGTGCGGACGTGCGGCTCCGGTACCTCGACGACGGCATCGAGGTCGAGGTGGCCGACGACGGACACGGTGAGCGCGCGGTCCGCCGGGCGTCGGGGAGCGGCCTCGGGCACGTCGGGATGCGCGAGCGCGTCGCGGCGGTCGGCGGCCGCGTCGAGATCGGGCCGCGGGCCCGGGGAGGGTACCTGGTGCGGGCATGGCTGCCGACGACCTGACGATCGTGCTCGCGGACGACCAGGACCTGGTCCGCGCCGGCTTCCGCGTCATCCTGGAGTCCGAGCCGGGCTTCCGCGTGGTCGGCGAGGCCGCGGACGGAGCGGCCGCGGTCGACGCCGTCGTCGCGCTGCGGCCGGACGTCGTGTGCCTGGACGTGCAGATGCCGGGCGTCGACGGGCTCGAGGCGGCCCGGCGGATCGCCGCGCTCCCGGACCCGCCGGCGGTCCTCGTCCTGACGACCTTCGACGACGACGGGGCGCTGTTCGCGGCACTCGAGGCCGGGGCGAGCGGGTTCCTGCTCAAGAACGCCTCCCCCGAACGGCTGATCGACGCCGTCCGCACGGTGGCAGCCGGGGACGCGCTCCTCGACCCCGACGTCACGCGCCGGGTGATCAGCCGGGCAACCGCGACGACCGCGGCTGCCGCGCACGCCCCCGACCCAGTACGAACGCCGGCCACCGGCACCGGAAGCGACCGCGCGACCGACACCGGCGCCGCCGCGATCGCCGCGGTCGGCCTGACCGAGCGCGAGACCGAGGTGCTGCGCCTGCTCGCCCGGGGCCTGAGCAACGCCGAGATCGCCCGGACGCTCTACGTCGGCGAGGCCACCGTGAAGACCCACGTGTCGAACGTGCTCCAGAAGACCGGCGTCCGCGACCGGATCCAGGCGGTCGTGTGGGCGTTCGAGCGCGGCATCACCGCCTCGAGCTGACGCCCCCTGCTCCCCCGTGCGGTGGAGCCGCCACGTCGGGAAGTCCCGTCTCCCGCCGGAGGTGCCCCGCGCCTCCTGGCCCGTAGCGTCGAGCCGTCGGCGAGGACCGTCGACGGAAGGGGAACGACGATGCTCACCATCGCAGGCGTCACGAAGCACTTCGGCGACCGCCGGGTACTCCACGACGTGGGGTTCACGGTCGGCAGCGGCCGACTGACGGGGTTCGTCGGCGGCAACGGCGCCGGCAAGACGACGACCATGCGGATCCTGCTCGGCGTGCTCCAGGCGGACGCCGGCACGGTGTCGATCGACGGCACGACCGTCGGTCCGGCCGACCGGCGCCGCTTCGGGTACATGCCCGAGGAGCGTGGGCTCTACCCGAAGATGCCGGTGGCCGAGCAGGTCACGTACCTGGCGCGGCTGCACGGGGTCGACAAGCGCACCGCGGCGGAGCGCACGGCCGCGCTGCTCGAGCGGCTCGACCTGACCCAGCACGCCGACGACGCCGTCGAGAAGCTCTCGCTCGGCAACCAGCAGCGGGTCCAGGTCGCCGCGGCGCTCGCCCACGACCCAGAGGTCCTCGTGCTCGACGAGCCGTTCTCCGGCCTCGACCCGATGGCCGTCGACACCGTCCTCGGGGTGCTCCGCGAGACGGCCGCCCGGGGTGTGCCCGTCCTGTTCTCGAGCCACCAGCTCGACGTCGTCGAGCGCCTGTGCGACGACGTCGTCGTGGTCGCCGACGGCACCATCCGCGCCGCCGGACCGCAGGAGGACCTGCGCCGTGCGGCCGGCCCGGCGGCGTGGGAGCTCCTGGTCGACGGCGACCTGGCGTGGCTCCGCGCCGAGTCCGGCGTCACGGTCCGCGAGTTCGACGGCGGCTACGCCGTGTTCGAGGCCGACGACGCCACCGCGCAGGCCGTGCTCCAGCGGGCCGTGCAGCACGGCACCGTCGGGTCGTTCGCGCCGCGGGTCCCCCGTCTCAGCGAGGTCTTCCGCGAGGTGGTCCGGTGAACGGCTCCTTCCTCGGCGCGGTGCAGCTCGTCACCGTCCGCGAGATCCAGGCACGCATCCGCAGCAAGGCGTTCATCGTCTCCGCCGCGATCCTGCTCGTGGCGGTCGTCGCCTCGATCGTGATCGGCGGCGTCGTCGGCAAGGCCACCGCCGACGACACCACCCCGGTGGCCGTCGTCGACGGTGTCTCGCTGCCGTCCACGGCGGGCCTCGACGTCACGCCGACCAGCTCCGTCGCCCAGGCCGAGCGGCTGGTGCGCAGCGGCGACGTCGACGCGGCGATCGTGCCCGCGGACGACGCGCTCGGCTACTCGGTGGTCGCCCTCGACGACGCCCCGACCGGTGTCGTGACCGCGCTGAGCGAGACGCCTCGGGTGGAGCTGCTCGACCCGGCCGCGCTGCCCGCCGGACTCGTCTCGCTCATCGGCATCATGTTCGGTGTCGTGTTCTTCGCCTCGGCGGTGACGTTCGGCTCGTCGATCGCGCAGAGCGTCGTCGAGGAGAAGTCGACCCGCGTGGTCGAGATCCTGATGGCGGCGATCCCGGCGCGGGCGCTGCTGGCCGGCAAGGTGCTCGGCAACAGCGTGATGGCCCTCGCGCAGATCGTCGCGGTGGCGATCGCCGCCGCCGTCGCCCTCGCGGTCACCGGCCAGGACAACATGTTCTCGATGCTCGGACCGAGCGTGCTGTGGTTCGTCGCCTTCTTCGCGGTCGGCTTCGTGCTCATCGCCGCGATGTTCGCCGCCTCGGCCGTGCTGGTCTCGCGCCAGGAGGACGTCGGCAGCGTCACCATGCCGGTGATGATGCTCGTGATGATCCCGTACATCCTGATCGTGGTGGCCGCGGACGACCCCACCGTCGTCGGGATCATGTCCTACGTGCCGTTCAGTGCACCGATCGGCATGCCCATGCGGATCTTCCTCGGGACGGCCGAGTGGTGGGAGCCGGTCCTGTCGCTGATGGTGGTCGCCGTCTCGGTGGTGGTGGTCGTCCTCGTGGGAGCCCGCGTCTACGAGAACGCGCTGCTCCGCACGGGCGGTCGCGTGAAGCTCACGGAGGCGCTGCGCGGCTGACGCCGCCGGTCGGACGGGCGCGCCCCGCTCAGGGGCGAGGCGGAGCCCTGCGCGGGGCGCGTCCATGGAGCAGACGACGTCGGGTTGCCTCGCGCCACTCGACGTTCCCTGCTCCACCGATGGCGGCGCGGACGCGCCTGCGCCAGCTCAGAGCTGACCGAGGGCGGCCTGGGTCGCGAGGCTCGTGCCGGCGACGAGCACCCACAGCGCGATCCCGAGCAGCATCGGCCGGAACCCGGCGCGACGGAGTGCGCCGAAGTCCGTCGAGACCCCGATCGCGCCGAGCGCCACCGTGATGAGGAACGTCGCGACGGTGCTGAACCCCGGGGCGGCCGCGGCCGGGAGCACCCCGACGGTGCGCAGGAGCACGACCACGAGGAACCCGACCAGGAACCACGGCACCAGCCGCAGCACGCGGACGCCCCCGGCCCGGCCCGGCCCCGAGGCGGGGGCGAGGTCGGTGCGGGCGGTGCGGCGTGCCTCCAGGCCGGCCAGCCCGACCACGATCGGGATGATCATGAGCGTCCGGACCAGCTTCACGACGACCGCCGTGTCGGTCGCCTGGCGACCGTAGATGGTCGCCGTCGCGACGACCGACGACGTGTCGTTCACCGCGGTCCCGGCGAAGACCCCGAACGCGTGCTGCGAGAGTCCGAGGGCGTGCCCGACGACGGGGAAGACGAAGACGGCCGCGATGTTGCAGAGGAAGATCGTCGAGACGGCGTAGGCGACCTCGGCGCTGGCGGCACCGATGACGGGCGTGACGGCGGCGATCGCCGAGGCCCCGCAGATGCCGGTCCCGACGCCGATGAGCGTGCGGAGCGCGCTCGAGACCCGGAGCAACCGACCGAGGCCCCACGCGGCCGCCAGGCAGACGACCAGGGTGGTGAGCATCACGGGGAGGGTCTCGCCGCCGATGCGGACGACCTCGCCGATCGAGAGCTGCGCGCCGAGCAGGACGACAGCGGCCTGCAGGACCCGGCTCGAGGCGAACTTCACGCCGGGCTGCACGGGGCCGAGGTCACCCGCATCGCGTCGTCGTCGCAGGACGGCACCGACCAGCGCGCCGAGGACGACCGCGGGGACCGGACCACCGACGACCGGGACGAGCCGGCCGACCAGGGTCGCGACGACGCCGATCACCAGGGCGAGGGCGAGACCGGGCAGGGCGGCGGCGACCGCCGGACGGGAGGGCATGCGGACCAGCATCCCACCACCCCTGGGCGCGCCGCGGCGCGGCGCGGTGGGGCCGAGTCTCGCGGTGGCCGACGCGACTCGGCCGCGGGGACCCGAGACTCGTCGCCCAGGCCGAGACCCGGTCGGTGCCCGTCGGCGCCCGACGGCGCCCGACGGCGCCCGCCGGCGCCCGCGGGGCCGACCGTCAGGGCGTCGGAGGCACGTCGCCCGTCATGACCACCCGACCCGCGGCGGAATCCCACGTGTAGGTCGCCGTGGCGCGGCCCGTCGGGTCCGCGTTGCTGTCCTGCCCCTGCGGGAAGTGGTAGACGACCCGGACGGCGTCGGCCGACGGGCGGCTGACGTCGGGGACGAACGGGTACTGCAGCTTCGTCGCGGTGCCGAGGTACGTGCCGTCGTGGAAGAGCAGGACCGCCACGGGCGAGCTCGCGGTCGCGTCCGCCACCGAGACGGTGACCGCCGAGAGCGCGGCGCACCCGTCGTACTGGGACGTGTCGGCGCGGGACGCGTCCCACCGGGCCGACTCCAGACCCGCGGGCAGCGCCAGGTCGGCGATCGGGCCCGCGGCCGCCGCGGCACCGTCCGACGGTCCGCACGTCGCGGTCGCCGAGGGCGTCGCTGCCGTGCCGTCGACCGGTGTCGCGGACGCCGAGGACGAGGGCGTCGCCGTCACCGTCCGGGTGGCGGTCGGCGTCGGCGTCCCGCCGCCGGAGCACCCGGCGAGGAGCGCGATCGTGGTCGCGGCGAGCAGGAGCCCTCCGGCGGTACGGGTGGTGCTGGTGTGCCGCATGTGGTCCAGCCTGCTCCTCCGGCCGCTGCGTTGTGCGGCTCGACCGGCTGTGCGTCGGTGCAGGGGCGTACCATCGACGCCGGAAGCAACGGCGGTTCCAGTCATCCAGCAGCGCCCTCGCTCGCCGTTCCCGCAGACGCCGTGCCCCGACACCCAGGGGTCGTGCGAACGGGTCCCGCGAGTCGAGCAGACCGAAGAGCACGCCGTGACCGAACACCTCATCGAGTACGTCGCCCGCGACAAGACGGGCATCACCGCCGTCGTCACCACGACCGGTGTCATCGACGTCGACACCGTCATCGACCACATCCACGCCGGCCACGCCGGGTACTACGTGCGCGCCGACTCCTGGAAGCGCACCCCGGTCCGGAGCATGTCGTTCATCGGCGGCTCGTACCTGTTCGCGAACTGGGACGGGTCGAAGCGCAACATGCTGCACGACCTGGCGTTCCGCACGCCTACGCGTGCCGTGCAGGTCGTCGCGCCGCAGGTGCGGCCGGGCCTGCTGGCGCGCGCCCTGCAGGCGCTGTTCCCGCGTCGGTCCTGACCGCGGGAGCGGTCGCGTCCGACGCGACCACGGGACGGACTGGAGGCGCGGTGCCAGCGGGCACCGCGCCTCCAGTCAGTACCCGGTCGCGTCTCAGACGTCGCGTGACTTGGTGACCGACACCGCGACGGCACCGACGGCGACGACCCACGCCGCGAGGATCCTGAAGCCGCCCCAGCCGTTCAGGACGAGGCCCTCGGTCGTCGTGCCGGGCGCCGAGGTCGTCGCGCCGGACGAATCGTAGGCGTACAGCTGTCGACCGGCCTGCTCGGGCAGGAACTGCATGGAGTCGAGCACCCACTGCACGCCGAGCAGTCCGCCGACGAGCTGCAGGATGATCGGCACGACGAGCATGAGCCCGAGCGTGATCGCGATGCCGCCGGCGCTCGACCGGACGAGCAGCCCGATGCCGAACGCGAGGACGGCCAGGAGCGTCACGTAGACCGAGGACCCGAGGATCGGCAGGAACACCGCCGGGTCCGCCAGGTCGGCCTGCACGCCCTTCGCCGCCTGGAGCGGGACCGAGATCGCCACGCCGATCCACGTCGCGACGGCGCTCACCAGGAACGTCGCGACGGCGAGCACCGCGACCTTCGCGAAGACCGCGCCGAGTCGCCCCGGGTCGGCCGTGAACGTCGAGCGGATCTGCCCGGTCGTGTACTCGCCGGTGATGATGAGCACACCGAGCACCGCGACCACGAGGGCGGAGAACCCGACCCCGACGGTGTTGATCATGACGATCTGCGCGTTCGCCACGGCCTGCGGGACCGTCCCGGCGCCCTCGGGCTTCTCGACGAGCGCCCCGAGGAGCGCGGCGAGGCCGATCGTCAGGGCGACGAGGATCGCGAAGCACCAGATCGTCGACCGGATGCTGCGGAACTTGATCCACTCGCTGCGGACCAGGCGCGGGAAGCCGAGGCCGACCTTGCCCGGCGCCGTCGTCGTCGCGGCGCTCATCGGGTGGCCTCCGCCCGGTACTCGACGTCGTCCCTCGTGAGGGCCATGTACGCCTCCTCGAGGCTCGCACCCATCGGGGTGAGTTCGTGGAGCACCAAACCGGTCTGCGCCGCGACGGTGCCGATGTGCTGCGCGTCCGGGCCGACGACCTCGAAGGCGCCGTCCTCACGCTGCGTGATCCCGGACGCGGCGGAGCCGAGCGCGCGGAAGAGCTGGTCGGGCTGCGGGGTGCGCACGAGCGTCCGTGCGGCGCCGCCGGCGGATCCCCCGGCGACGAACTCGGCGATCGGGGCGTCGGCGAGCACGCGGCCGCGGCCGAGCACGACCACGCGGTCGGCGGTCTGCGCCATCTCGCTCATGAGGTGGCTCGACAGGAAGACCGTGCGACCGTCGGCGGCGAGGCGCCGGGCGAGCTGGCGGACCCACACCACGCCGTCCGGGTCGAGGCCGTTGACCGGCTCGTCCAGGATCAGGGTCTTCGGGTCGCCGATGAGCGCCGCCGCGATGCCGAGGCGCTGCCCCATCCCGAGCGAGAATCCACCGACGCGCTTCTTCGCGACGGACTCGAGCCCGGTGAGCTCGATGACCTCGTGCACCCGGGACTTCGGGATGCCGTGCGTCGCCGCGAGGGACAGCAGGTGGTTGTAGGCGCTGCGACCGGAGTGCACGGCCTTCGCCTCGAGCAGGGCCCCGACCTGCCGGAGCGGATCGCGGAACGCGGTGTACGGGCGACCGTTCACCGTCGCGCGTCCCGCCGTGGGCTGGTCGAGGCCCATGATCATCCGCATCGTCGTGGACTTGCCGGCGCCGTTCGGGCCGAGGAAGCCCGTCACGCTGCCGGGCCGCACGACGAACGAGATGTCGTCGACGGCGAGCTTGGCGCCGTACCGCTTGGAAAGATGCTCGATCTCGATCACGTCGTCACGCTATTGCCGCACCGGTGGCCGACGCGTCCCCCGCAGGGGGGAGACCGGGCATCATCCCCCGGGATGACCCGCCCCGCCTCCCCCAGCTCGGGGGCGATCGGTCGCGCTGAGCAGCGCAGGATGGACAATCGCTGGCAAGTCGACCCAAACCGTCTACACAGGGACTCCGAAACCCCTGTACGACGGTGCGCCTTCCCCGAACGGAAGGGACCGGGCACCGACGAACACATCCGGAAGGACTCATCATGACCAGCAATGCAGCAACGCGGAACACCGGCTACGGCTCGACGCTGACGCAGAAGGGCGCCCTGCTGTTCGGGGTCGTGTTCCTGATCGTCGGCATCGCCGGCTTCATCCCCGGCCTCACCATGGACATGGGCACGATGTCGGTGGCCGGCCACGGCTCGATGGCGATGCTCCTCGGCCTGTTCCAGGTCTCGGTGCTCCACAACATCGTGCACCTGCTCTTCGGCGTCGTCGGCCTCCTCGCCGCGCGCACCGCCGGCGGGGCTCGCTCCTACCTGCTCATCGGCGGCATCGTCTACGCCGTCCTCTTCGTCTACGGCCTGTTCACCGCCGGCATGGCCGGTGGCGCGAACTTCGTGCCGCTGAACGTCGCGGACAACGCCCTGCACGCGGTCCTCGCCGTCGCGATGATCGTGCTCGGTGTGCTCCTGCCGCGCGCCGGTCGCGCCACCCGCTGACCCCGCGGGGGCCGTCCGGTGCTGGACGCCCCCGCGCGAGCCGTGGCCGGGGATCAGGGGCCACCGGGACGCCCTCGTCGTGGACGCGACGGGGGCGTCGTCGCGTCCGCGGCCGGTGTCGGTGCCGTGGGCCGGCGTCGTCGCGTCCGGGGCCGGTGTCGCGGTCGGCGGGCCCGGTGTCGCGGTCGGCGGGCCGGGTGTCGCGGTCGGCGGCGCGCTGCCGCAGCGGCGGTCAGAGCCGCAGGGCCAGGGCGTTCGCGGTCAGGCCCGCGGCGGTCCCGCACAGCAGCACGGTGTCCCCGCGCCGCAGCCGTCCGTCGTCCAGGCACCGGGCGAGCGTGTACGGCACCGAGGACGACACCATGTTGCCGTACTCCGCGACCGCGTCGACGTACTTCCCCTCGGGGATCCCGATCCGGCGCATCGCGATGCCCAGGGCGCCGCTCGCCTGGTGCGGCACCACGAGGTCGACGTCGTCGAGCGTCAGGCCGCTGCGCGCGAAGAACCGCTCGAAGAACCCCGGCAGGACGCGGAGCATCCCCATGAGCGCCCGCCGCCCGTGCATGTCGAACAGGTAGTCCGCCGGATCACCGTCCGCGAAGGTCTGCGCCGGGAACCGCGAGAGCCCACCCCGGAGCTCGGTGTCGTGGGCGTGCTCGGGCCAGGTCTGCTGCAGCGCCGACAGGACCCCCTGCGTGCCGTCGCCGCGGGTGAGGACGACGGCGGCCGCGGCGTCCGAGAACAGCTCGGCGGACTCACGCTGCGCCGGGTCGAGGAAGCGCGAGCCGACGTCGCCCGAGACCACGAGCACGCGCTCGTGGTCGCCGTCCTCCAGGTAGCGCGAGGCGACGTCGAGCGCCGTGACGAAGCTCGTGCACGTCGAGTTCACGTCGAACGCGGCCGCTCGGGCCCCCGGTGCGACGCGCTCCTGCACGAGTGCCGCGGTGCACGGGATCGGCTGGACCCCGGCGGCGCACGCGGCGACGACCAGGTCGAGGTCGTCCGCGGCGATCCCGGCGTGGGCGATCGCCCGCTCGGCGGCGCCGGCGAGCATGTCGAGGTGCGAGACGTCGTCCGCGATCCGATGCCGGGTGACCGTGCGGTCCCCTCTGCCGAACGTCACGGTCCGCTCCGGCAGGACGGTCCCCCAGCCGGCGATGGCGCAGTGCTTCATGATCCCCCTCGGTCGTCCTCGGCGAGCAGGTCCACCCCGGTCGGATGCTCGTCGTGGCTGAAGAGCAGTCTGACACCCGCGCGCTCGAGCGCCAGGAGCCGCTGCGCGGTGTCGCGCTGGGCTCCGGCGTCGTGGGCGACGGCGCGGGGCAGGGCACGGATGCGGTCCTCGTGTCCGAGCAGGTCCCGGGACCACGCGGCGTCGGCGGCGAGCAGCACCCGGCCGTCGACGAGGGCGCCGAGCTGTCCGTCGGTGTGCCCGGGGAGCCGCACGAGCCGGAAGTGCCCGTCGCCGAACGGGTCGGCGAGCCCGAGTCCGGCCAGCGCGGCGGGCCCCGGGTGGAACGCGGCGTCCGGGACGACCACGAGGCGGTCCGCCAGGTCGTCGGGCAGCAGGCCGCGCAGGACCCCGTCCCGGCCCCTCGGCCGCGCGAGCAGGCGGCGGGTCCCCTCGCTGACGAGCACCCGCGCGTGCGGCACCGCCGCGAGGCCGCCGACGTGGTCGGGGTGCAGGTGCGAGAGCACGACGTCCGTGACGGCAGCGGTGTCGACGACGTCGGCGAGGGTCGCCCCCGCCGGCACCACGGGCGGCAGGAGCCGTCGGTACAGGCGTCCGGCGAGACCGGTCCGCCACGGCAGCGGCGCGTACCCGGTGTCGAACAGCACCTGCCGCGCCCCCGTGCGGAACAGGAACACGGTCGCCGGGAACACCCGACGCTGCCGCGGGGCCCCGCGGAGCAGCTGCCCGATGTCGTGCGTCGTGAACCCGCACGCGTACGCGTGGAGCGTCGCCTCAGCCACGGGCACCGGCGTAGCTCGCGAGGGCGTCGTCGAGGGACACCTGCGGCGCGTACCCGAGGACCCTGCGGGCCCGGGTGATGTCGAGCGTCTGCGAGTGCGTGATCGTGGACACCGTGTACCGCGTGACCGGCGGCTCGGGGTGGCCGGGCAGCACGGCGCAGACCGCCTCGAGCACCCCGGCGAGCGCGGCCACCGGCCCGGCCGGCAGGGACCGGTGGCGGGGGTCGAGCCCGAGTCCGGCGAGCAGCTGGTCGAGCAGGTCGACGAAGGGCCGGGGGTCGCCGTTCGTGACGTTGAACGCCAGCCCCGCCGCCCCGGGCACCTCGACCGCGAGCCGGACGGCGTGCGCGACGTTCTCGACCGCGGTCAGGTCGACGAGTCCGCGACCGCCGCGCAGCAGGGGCACCCCGACGCGCTCGTGCACCCGGAGCAGCCGTGGGACGAGCCCGGTGTCGCCGGCACCGATCACCCCGCGGGGCCGCAGCACCACGATCTCCGGCCCGTCGGGGTCGCCGACCGCGGCGCGCAGGAGCGCCTCCGCGTGCAGCTTCGAGCGGATGTAGTGGTTCATCGGGCGGCTCGGGTCGACCTGGTCCTCGCGGATGGCGAGCCGGTCGCGGGGTGCTGCGTAGATCCCGGGCGACGAGACGTGCACGATCCGCCGCGCCCCGACCCGGCGGGCGTACCGCAGGACCTGCGCGGTGCCGGTGACGTTGGCGTGCTCGAACTCCGCCCACCGCCCCCACGGCGACGACAGGGCAGCGCAGTGCACGACGACGTCCGCCGGCACTTCAGCACGACCCAGGTCGTCGAGGTCCCCGACGAACACGTCGCCCTCGGGGAGTGCGGCGGCCCGGCGTCCGGCGGCGGTGACCCGGTAGCCGTGCTCGCGGAGCGTCCGGACGGCGTGCCCGCCGACGAACCCGCTCGCACCGGTGACCAGGACACGTTCCGACGACCCTGGCCCCATGCCGACCGATCCTAGGGGCACCCGGCGGCCCTGCCGGCCGGCCCCTAGGCTCGGCACGTGCGGATCGCCCTGGTCACCGACTACTACCTGCCGACGCTCGGTGGTGTCCAGACGGCGGTGCGCTCCCTCGCCGAGGCGCTCACGACCGCCGGGCACGAGGTCACCGTCTACTGCCCGGACGACCCCGCGGTCCCGCGGCACGAGGGCGCCCACGAGGTCGTCGGCCTGCCCGTCTCCCGGGTGTTCCGGCCCGACGGCTACCCGTTCGCCTGGCCGCCCCGCCGGATCCGTGCCGTGCTGCGCCGCGAGCTCGCCGCCCGACGCACCGATGTCGTGCACACCCACTCCGAGATGTTCGCGGCCCTCGCCGGCTTCCGCGCCGCGCAGGACCTGGACCTGCCGGTGGTGCACACGATGCACGGCCGCATCGACGTCTACACGAGGAACGTGCTGCCCGTCCCGGCCGTGACCACCGCGCTGCTCGCGTTCCTGCACCGCACCCAGGTCGACCACCGCGGGATCCGCGTCGCCCCGGACCGGCCGTTCACCCGGACGTGCACGGCCCGGCGGATGTGGCGGGTCATGCTCGCGCAGTCCCGGGCGAGCGCGCACGTGGTCGTGCCGTCGCAGCACTTCGCGGACAAGCTCGTGGACCGCGGCGTGCGGACGCCCGTGTCGGTGCTGTCGAACGGCATCGAGCCGACGGTCCTCGACACGATCGGCCCGGCCCGGGTCCGCACGCGCGCACCCGGCGAGCCGCTGCGGGTGCTGTGGGTCGGTCGGCTGTCGCCGGAGAAGCGCCCGGAGGTCCTCGTCGCGGCCGCCCGTTCGTTCCCCGCGGGCACGGTCGTCGACGTGCTCGGCGACGGTGTCGCGCGCACCGCGGTCGCCCGCGCGGCGTCCGGGACCCCGGTGTCGCTGCACGGCTCGACCCCGCACGACCGGGTGCTCGCGGCCATGCGCGACGCGCACGTGCTCGTCTCGAGCTCCCTGGACTTCGACAACCAGCCGATGGTGATGCTCGAGGCGGTCGCGACCGGGCTGCCGGTCGTGCACTGCGACCCCGACCTGGCCGAGGTCGTCCCCGCGGGCGGCGGGTGGACCACCCCCACCCCGGACGCTGCGGGCATCGCCGCGGTGGTCCGCACGCTGCACGACGAGCCGGAGCGGCTCGAGCGGGCGAGTGCCGCGCTCGTCGCGGCGCGTGGCCGCGTCGAGCAGCGGGTCGACGACCTGGTGGCGGTCTACGAGACCGTCCTCCGTCCGCAGCGGACCACCTGACGGACTGGAGGCACGGTGCCGGCCGACACCGTGCCTCCCGTCCGTCACCGCTCACCTACACCGAGGCGGGCGCGCCTTCCAGGGTCGCGGCGAGCGGGTCGAAGCCCTCGGGCAGCGACGCGATCGGCGCGACGGTCGACGCGACCGGGACGAACGCGCGGCGGGCGATCGACTCCTCGACGGCGACCATCGTGTCGAGGACGTGGTACCCGACCTCGCCGGTGGCGATGTGCGAGCCGCCACCGCGGATCGCGCGGGCCATGTCGAGCACGCCGAGGCCGCGACCGACCGTCGGCTCCTCGTCGGAGAGCGTCTCCCAGTCCTGCTCGAACGGGAACGAGACGTTGAGACGTCCTTCCCGAGCGGGCGGGCGATGCGGATCGGGTGACCGCCACCGAACGTGTTCGGGTCCGGCAGCACGATCGTGCCCTCGGTCCCGTTCACCTCGAACACACCGTGGCGGAACAGCGGGGTGTCGAACGACAGCAGCGACTGCGCGTTCCCGCCCTGCTCGAACGACGTCAGGACCGACACGTGCGTCGGGACCTCGACCGGGAACTCCTGCCCGGCGTTCGGGCCGACGACCAGCTGCCGGGTCTCCCGCGATCGGGACCCGGTCGCGACGACCGACTCGACCGGGCCGAGCAGGTGCACGAGCGCGGTGAAGTAGTACGGGCCGATGTCGAAGAGCGGACCGGCGCCCTTCGCGTACAGGAACGACGCGTTCGGGTGGAAGACGTCCGGACCCTGCCACTGCATGCTCGTGACGGCGGTGAGCGGGGTGCCGATCACGCCCGCCTCGATCGCGCGCTTGGCGGTCTGCCAGCCGGTGCCGAGGACGGTGTCGGGGGCGATGCCGAGGCGGAGGCCGAGCTCGTCGGCGAGGGCGACCAGCCCGGCGGCGCTCTCGCGGTCGACACCGATCGGCTTCTCGCTCCACACGTGCTTGCCCGCGCGCAGGGCCGCGGTCGAGACCTCGACGTGGGTGGCCGGCAGCGTGAGGTTCACGACGATCTCGACGTCCGGGTCGGCGAGGACGTCCTCGCCGGTGCCCGACGCGGGGACGCCCCACTTCGCGGCGGACTCGGCGGCGCGGGCCGTGTCGATGTCGCCGATCCGGACGACCTCGACGTCGGGGAACGTCGTGAGGTTCGTCAGGTACTGCTCGCTGATCATGCCGGCGCCGATGAAGCCGACGCCGACGCGGCCGGTGCGGGTCATGCGTGCACCTCGTCCTTGTTCGGGGTGGCCGCCGCGCCGAGCGTCTCCGTCAGCCACCGGTGGGACTGCGCGACACCGTCGAAGATCTCCCCGTCGAAGCCGTCGAACTCGATGACGGCGTACTCGAGCGCGGTCGCGGCGGCCAGGGCCTCGGCGAGCCGGACGTCGCCCTGGCCGGCCGGGGTCTGGTCGGTCGGGACCGACGCGGTCGAGATGCCCTCGCGCATCGGGCCGTCCTTCACGTGCACGGCGACGATGCGGTTCCCGAGCTCGGCGACGAAGGCGGGGACATCGATGCCGGCGGCGGACGCCCAGTACAAGTCGAGCTCGAGCACGACGCGCGGGTCGAGCAGCTCGGCGAGCACCTGGAGCGCGGGCTTGCCGTCGATGCGCGGACGGAGCTCGTGGTCGTGGTTGTGGTAGCCGACGCGCATGCCCTGCGCCGCTGCCTCCTCGGCGGCGGCGTTCAGCCGGGCGGCGACGCGCTCGACGCCCTCGCGGGTCGTCCAGGCGTCCGGACCGACGAAGGGGTCGATGACGATCTCGATGCCGAGCACCGCCGCCGCGGCGAACGTGTCCATGTGCGACGGGGCGGTCATCACGGAACCGTCCGGCAGCGGGACGGACTCCTCGACGAGGAAGGCGTGGCCGGTCTTCGCGCTGATGCCGTGCGCGTCGAACGCCTGCTTGAGCTGCGGGGCCCGGTCGACGAAGGCGAACGCCTCGACGGTGTCGAAGCCGATCGCGGCGAGCCGGGCGACGCCGGCGTCGAGGTCGGGCTCCAGGGCGGCGTTCACCGTGTAGAGCTGCAGGGAGACGGTGGGGATCACGGGTGTCACCGGACCTTCTTGATCGGGAGGATGACGAGGGCGCCGAGGAGCACGGCGACACCGGCACCCCAGAGCATGAGCGTGTAGTTCTGCCCACCGCCGATGCCGAGCAGGAACAGGCCGACCGCGGGTGCGAGCGACTGGGGCAGGGCGTTGGCGATGTTGATGACGCCGAGGTCCTTGCCCGGGCGCTCCGGGTCCGGCAGCACGTCGACGACGAGCGCCGTGTCGATCGCGGCGTAGATGCCGAACGCGAAGCCGAGCACGATCTCGGCGAAGTAGAACCCGCCGACGGAGTCGACGTGGGCGAGGATCACCAGGCCGACCGCGGTCAGCGCCGTGGAGCCCCAGACGAAGACCTTGCGGCGACGGACGCGGTCCGACACCCAGCCCGATACGGCGGCGCTGACGAGGAGGGCGATCGTGTAGAGCAGCACGCCGAAGGCGACGGTCGCGGTGGCCTCCGCCAGGCTCTTGATGCCGAGGTGCTCCTGCATGTACAGCACGCGGTACGTCGTGAACATGAACGTGCCGAAGGTGATGAGGAAGCGGCCCCACCAGGCGAGCCCGAAGTCCGGGTGCTTGATCGGGTTCGTCCAGAACGACGAGATGAGGTTGACCCAGCTGAACGGCTTGATCGCGCGGGTCGGCAGCTCGTCACGGGCGACGAACGCGTAGACGAGGATGACCACGATCGCGAGCACGCCCGGCGCGATGAAGAGCACCGGCAGGTTCCCGGTCAGGTACACCGCGAGGTAGAGGCCCGCGAGGATCGCGATGTTCTGCGCGAGGGCGATGACGCTCGACGCCTTGCCGCGCTGGAACTCGGGCACGTTGTCCGCGAAGCTCGCGGTCAGGGTGGCGAGGACCGCGTTCGCGGCGACCTGCGCCAGGACCCACGCGAAGGTCAGCTGCAGCACGTTCGGCGAGAAGGCGAGCCAGGCGAGCGCGACGACGAAGACGACGACGCCGATGACCATCCACGGCCGGCGACGACCCCAGCGGGTCCGGGTGCGGTCGGACAGCGCACCGGCGAGCGGGTTCGCGAGCAGGGCACCGAGGGCACCGAACGGCAGGACCGAGCCGACGATCGTCTCGGGGCTGGTCGGGTTGAGCACCGTCGCCTTGATCGCCATGCTCACGAACACCGGGGTGAGCAGTGCGGCGAAGAGGCCGAACTGCGCGAGGCTGAGCGCCCACATGTACCCGGCGCCGACGCGCATGGTGCTCACGGACTGCGTGATGCCCTCGACCGAGAACGCGCGGGACGCGGCTGCGGGGTCGGTGCTCGTCGCCCCGGCGGCCGCGGTGACCGGCGGGTTGGCGGTTCCGGCGAGCCCGGTCTGGGGCTCTTCCTTCGACGTCGGTGTCGACATGACTCCTCCTCGAGTCATCGGGGGCGCGGGGCCCTCTGAATACCTAGTGCTGCTAGGTGAAGCAGAAGCTAGCACCGAAAACCTTGCAACAGAAGGATTTTGTCTTCGAACGTCGCCGCAGACCGCGAAACGCAACCAGGGCGGTTCCTCGCAGCGGGATGTCGCTGCGAGGAACCGCCCACGTTGCGTCGTGCGAGGAGGAGGGTCCGGGGCGCCTCAGTTGCGGATGACGGCGGCGGGGTCGTCGCGCATCCGCAGGAGTCGAGTGCGCCAGAGCGCGCGGGCCTCGGGTGTCAGGGGCGTCCACTCGTCGACCTCGCGGAGGACCCGCAGCGGCTCGGTCGAACGGTAGGAGCGGGTCGGGTTGCCGGGGAACTTCTGGTCGGTGACGTTCGGGTCATCCTCGAGCGACCCCAGGGGTTCGACCTCGTCGACGTGGGGAGTGACCGTGGATGCGTCGCCGCCGGTGATCTCCACCAGGAGCACGGCGAGCTCGGCCGCGAGTCCGGCGCCGTCCGGGAGTGCCGCGCAGTACACGTGCCGCATCACCACCTCGGGCCGGTGGTTCGACGGGCGTCCGGGCACGAGCAGGTCGCCCGGGCGGAGCGCCGCCCGGGTGCCGTGGAAGAAGGGGCCGGTCTCGTCCGCAGCGGTCACGGCGGCAGCGTACGCCGACGTGGAACACCGCGGAGCACCGTGCGGTTGGCTCGACGGGTGGCCGAACGCCGGCCGCCCGCAGACGAAAGGTGCACCCGTGACCCAGACGGTCTTCCTCGAGGTCCAGTTCCGCGACGACGTCGACCACGACACCATCGCCTCGGCGGTCCGCGAGACCCTCGCACAGACGGCGGGCTTCCCCGGCAACGAGTCCCTCGAGGTGCTCGTCGACGACGCCGACGCCCACCGCGCGGTCGTGCTCGAGCGCTGGACGACGGCCGCCGACCACGACGCCTACGTCGCGTGGCGCGCCACCCCGGAGGGCGCCGCGAACGCCCTCGCCCAGGTCCTCGCCGGTCCCCCGGTGACCCGCACCTTCGAGCGGACGCTCGACCTCAGCTGAGGCCGAACAGCCGGCGGGCGTTCCCCGAGGCGAATGCTCGCCGGCTGTCGTCGTCCGGGAAGGCGTCGAGGAACGCCGCGATCTCCGCCCAGGACGGGTCCTGGAACGGGTGGTCGGTCGAGAACAGCAGTCGATCGGCTGAGGTGACCGCGAGCGCGTGGTGGAGCAGCGCCGGGTCGAGCATGCCGGACGCCGTGATCCAGACGTTCTGCCGGAGGTACTCGGTCACCGACCGGTCGAGGCCCGCCAGCCGGGCGACGCCGTCCGCCCGGCTGTGCCAGAACAGCAGGAGCTCGCCCCAGTGCCCGAGCACGAGCTGCAGGTCCGGGTGCCGGTCCAGGGCACCGCTCGCCATCAACCGGAGCGCGGCGGTGCCGGCCTCGAGGTGCCACCCCCACCCGAACGTCGCGAGCGCCAGGTCGACCGGCTCCCCGAGCCCGCCGTAGACCGCGTTCCGCACAGCCCGGGGCGGGACCTGCGGGTGGATGAACACCGGCTGCCGGAGTCGCTGGGCCACGGCCCAGAGGTCGTCGTACCGCGGGTCGTCGAGCATCACGTCGCCGACCCGGCCGTAGACCATCACGCCGGTCAGGCCCGACGCGACCGCGCGCTCGAGCTCGGCCGCTGCCGCGACCGGATCGACGAGCGGCAGCGTCGCCATCGCCCGGAACCGGTCGGGGTGCACCCGGACCGCATCGGCCGCGCGGTCGTTCGCGTCACGGCTGAGCGCGACCGCGTCGGCCGCCGAGGGCACCTGCGCCCCGGGCGGCGCGAGCGAGAGCACCTGCACGTCGACGCCCTGGCGGTCCATCGCCTCGAGCCGCAGCTCGTCCAGGTCGGCCAGCCGTCGAGCAGTGTCCCCGTGGTCGTTGAGGACCAGGCTCACGTCGGCGGCATCCCCGGACAAGGCCCGCAACGCCTTGTCGACCGGCTCCGACGTCCAGTGCTCCTCGATCCCGATCAGTGTCTCGTCCACGGAGCCCGACGCTACGCCCACCTTCGGCGACCGGGCGGACCGCCGTCCCGCATGCCCGCCCGGTCCGGTCGCGACGATCCGGTCGCGACGTTCCGGGTCAGACCGCGATCCGGCCTCCGTCCGCAGGGAGCACGGCTCCGTGGACGAACGAGGCCGCGTCCGAGGCGAGGAACGCGATCGCCTCCGCGACTTCGTGTGCCGTCCCCGGTCGTCCGGCGGGACCCGCCGCCGCCAGCTGGTCCAAGGCCTCGCCCATCGCGGCGGTCCCCTCGGTCCGCGTCGGCCCGGGGCTGACCGCGTTCACGCGCACACCAGCGGGCCCGAACTCGGCTGCCCACGACTTCGTCAGCAGGACGAGCGCTGCCTTCGTCGAGCCGTACAGCCCCATGCCCGCGGCACCGAACTCGGCGACCATGGTCGTCACGTTGACGATCGACCCGGCGCCTCGCTCGGCCATGCCGGGAGCGAGCGCGGCGACCAAGAAGTAGGGCGCCTTGACGTTGAGGGCGTAGACGGTGTCGAAGCCGTCCTCCGTGGTGTCGGCGGTGGGTCCGAACGGGAAGATCCCGGCGCTGTTGACGAGGACGTCGACCGCCCCGCCGCCGAGACGGAGCGCCTCGGTCGCGAGGCCGGTCGCACTGGCCGCGTCGCGGAGGTCCGCTCGCACGAAGTCGGACTGTCCACCCGCGGCGCGGATCTCGGCCACGACGGCTTCTCCGCGCGTGGCATCTCGGCCCGACACGATCACGTGCATCCCCCGCGTGGCGAGGATCTCTGCAGTGGCGCGACCGATGCCGCTCGTGGATCCGGTGATGAGGGCGGTCTTGCTCATGTGCTGCTCCTGACTTTGGCTGAACAGATCTGTTCAGGTTGATCGCAACTGTACAGATCGGTGCAGTATTGTCAAACCATGACCGCAACCACGTCGAAGCGTCGCCGCCCCGCGTACGAACGGGCGGTGGCGACCGCCGACCGTCTCTTCTACGAGCAGGGCATCCACGCCGTCGGGGTCGATCAGGTCGCGGCAGAGGCGGGCATCTCGAAGGCCAGCCTCTACACGCACTTCCGCACGAAGGACGACCTCGTCCTGGGCTACCTCCGCGGACGCAGCGACGCATGGCAGGCGCACGTCGCCGCCGAGCTCCCTGGTCGCGGCGCCGACGCCCGGGAGCGGGTCCTCGCTGTCTTCGACCTGCTCGGCGAGTGGTTCGCGGAGCCCGGCTACCGTGGCTGCCCGTTCATCAACGTGGAGGCGGAGTACGGGGTCGGCCATCCGACCCACGCGGTCACACTCGATCACCGGGAGTGGGTCCGCGGCCTCTTCGTCCGGCTCCTCACAGAAGCCGGCATCGCGAGCCCGGAAAGCGTCGCCCTCCAGCTCTGCCTGCTGTACGACGGAGCGATGGCGAGCGCGCAGGCCGATCCCTCCCGCCCCTGGGCCTCCGCAGCACGGGACCTCGCACACACGGCGATCGCCGCCGCGGACGGCGACCACTGAGGGTCGGGAGTCGTCTGCACCGTCGACCATGGCGCACCTCGGGACGGACGGGAGGCACGTGGCGGGCCTGCCACGTGCCTCCCGTCCGTCATCCGGTCACGTCGTGAGCGTGACCTCCGTCGACTGCCGACCGATCGAGAAGTCCGTCGCCGTCCCGCGGACGGTCGCCCGGTACGCGCCGCGGAACCCGGTGGTCCGCACCTGCCCGCGGTCGTCCGTGCGCAGCACGGTCGGCGGCGTCCACCACTCGTCCTTGACGAGACGACGGAGCGCCTCGTACGACGGCTTCGGCGTCCCGTCCGCCCGCACCAGGCCGATCGGTGCCCCGAGCCAGGCCCCGGCGTCGGTGATGCCCCAGTAGGTGATCGCCTCGACCGCGGGGTGCCCGACCAGGCTGCGGTAGTGCCGCTCGAGCTCGTCGGCCTGTCGTGCCTCGCCCTCCGGGGTGGACGGCCACGAGTCGACGCGGTGGTCGTTCAGGTCGACGACGTCCGCGGGCATGAGCTCGCCGGAGACGAGGGACGTCTCGGTCAGGTGCAGCGGCAGGCCGTACCGGGCGAAGCGGTCGACCATCGCGAGCATCGTCTCCTCGCCCCAGTAGCCCTGGTGCATGTGGGTCTGGAGACCGATCGCGTCGAGCTGCACCCCGGCCTCGAGCACACCCTCGATCAGGCACTCGTACGCGCTGGACAGGTCGAAGTCGTTGAGCAGGAGCGTCGCCCGGGGGTTCGCCGCGCGGGCCTCCTCGAACGCCGACCGGATCATCGGGATGCGGCCCTTCGCCCGGGCGAGCGGGGTGATCGCGTTCGGCCCGTTGTCGAACACGGGCATGATGACGACCTCGTTGATCGCGTCCCACGTGTCGACGAGCCCGTCGAAGGTGCCGACCTCGCGGCGGATGCGCTCGCGGAGGAGTCGTTCGACCTCGTCGAGGGGCCGGCCGAGCAGCCAGTCCGGCTGCACGGTGTGCCAGACGAGCGGGTGGCCCTTGACGTCGAGACCGCGGTCGCGGAACCACGCCGCGGTGCGACGCAGGCGGTCGGTCGCGGGACGGCCGGGCTCCGGCTCGAAGGTGCCCCAGTACAACGGCAGCGTCGCGGTGGTGAACACGTCGGTGAACAGGTCCGCGAGGTGGTCGGGGTCGGCCGTCCCGATCGGCTCCCGCTCGCCGTTCGCCAGGCCGATGAAGTCGAACCCGATGTTGCCGAACGTGAAGGCGTGCCGGGTCTGCTCGACGGTGACCTCGGCGTCGCGGAGCGGCTCGCCGTGGCGGTCGACGACGGTCAGGACCGCCGTGCCCGTGCGGTGCGCGACCGCGTGCTGCGGTGCTCCCTCAGAACCGACCGCTCCGTGCATCCCGACCACTCCGTGCATCCCGACCACTCCCCGGCACCCGTCGACACCGGCGTCGAGCGGGATTTGTTGTGCGGCCGAACATAGCAGTGGACCCGCGGGCTGTCAGGGACGCACTGCCCCGTCTGTCCGCCGAGCGTTGCTGGCGACAGCGCCCGCCACCACCGCGGCCAGCGACAGCACCACGGCGAGCGCCGACGACCCCCACACCACCACCTGGGCGACGCGCGCGACGGCCTCGCCGGACCGGACCGCGACGTACGAGTACGACCCGCCGTGCGCCCACGGGAACGCCGGCGCGACCGGCCAGGCCAGGTGCTCGGCGGCCGCGGCGACCACGACCGACCCGGCAGCGAGGCCGGCCAGCAGGAGCGCGGCACGACGAGCGGAGTGACGAGGACGCATCCGGGAACCCTACCGATGCGCATCCTGGTACCGCTCCTGAACGAACCGGAGTCCTGCGGACCGGTGACCCCAGGCTCCTTCATCGACTCCGGCGCAATGTTCGGCGCATGGACCCGAACCACCCCGCCCCGACGTCGGGCGACCCCGCCGCCGCACGCCCCGCACGGTGGTGGCACCAGACCGTCCCCCAGCGCACGACACTGGCCGCGATCGTCGTGCTCGGCGCGGTCCTGACGAGCTGGAACCTCGCCCGCGGCGGCGACATGTCCTTCTACGCCGCAGCCGCGCGGTCGATGTCCGAGTCGCTGCCCGCGTTCCTCTCCGGCTCGTTCGACCCCGGCGCGACGGTGACGCTCGACAAGCTCGCCGGCTTCGCGGTGCCGCAGGCGATCAGCATCCACCTGTTCGGGATGTCCACCGCGTCGCTCGCCCTGCCGCAGGTGGTCGAGGGCGCGGTCACGACGCTCGCCGTCGCCGTGGTCGCCCTCCGCTGGCTCGGCGCCCGGGCCGGCCTGGTCGCCGCGGCACTGGCCGCGAGCACCCCGATCTTCGTGTCGATGTTCGGCCACCCGATGGAGGACGGCCTCCTCACGATGTCGCTCGCCGTCGCGCTGGTGTGGTGGCAGCGGGCCGCGCTGACCCGGACGTGGTGGCCGCTGCTGCTCGCCGGGCTGTTCGTCGGGGTCGGCTTCCAGGCGAAGATGCTGCAGGCCTGGATGGTGCTGCCCGCCCTGGTGCTCGCCACCGTGGTCGCCACCGCGGGCCCGGGATCGCGGTGGCGCCGGGCCACCGGTCACGTCGCCGCGCTGCTCGGCGCCGCGGTCGTCGCGAGCCTCGCGTGGTCGGTCGTGCTCGGCCTGCTGCCGACCGGTGACCACCCGTACTTCGACGGGTCGACCGACGACAGCGTGTTCGCGATGGTGTTCGGCTACAACGGTGTCGACCGTTTCCTGCCCGGGCTGTGGCCGGGAGCCGTCGGCGCACTGGGTGCCGCCGTCGGGCACGCCGGGACGCACGTCGCGGATGCGTGGCGCACGGCGACCGCCGGCCGCGGCGGCGGCGGACACTCGCTGCTGCAGCTCTTCTCGCCGCGCTACGCGTCGCAGGTCGGTTGGTCGTGGCCCGCAGCGCTCACCGGCATCGGGATCGGTGCGGCCCGGTGGTGGCGCCGGACCGCCGGACGGGAGGCACGGGTCCCCGCCGCCACGCTCGTCGCCCTGGTCGTGTGGCTGGTCACGGCGGTCGCGGTACTGTCCGTCCTGCGGCTCCCGCACACCGCCTACGTCGCCGGGATCGGCGTGCAGCTCGCAGCGCTCGGCGCGCTCGGCTGGTGGGGTGCCGCGAGCCTCGTCGACGCGACCGACCGCCGGCTGCGGCTCGTGCCCGTCGGCCTGCTCGTGGTCCAGGGCGCGTGGTGGGCGTGGCTGGCTCGGGCATCGTCCGAGCCGGCGCTCCTCGGCACGGCCGCCGTCGGGGCGACCGTGGTGGCGCTCGTGCTGCTCGTCGTCCGCTGGCGTCGGAGCGACCCGACCGTGGCGTCGACCCGCGGGCGGCGGACGGCGGCTGGGCTGCTCGTCGCCGCGGTGGTGCTCGGACCGGCGTGCTTCTCACTGCAGGTCCTCGACGCCGCACGGGACGGCAGCGGCGGCGACGCGTCGGTCGGTGTCGGGCAGGGCGCCTTCGCCCGCGGCGGCACCCCGGAGCGGGCGTTCGCGCTCGGCCGCGGCGGCGGCGGTGGCTCGTCCGCCCGCGGTCGGTCCGCCGGCACCGCGGCGTTCACGATCTCCGCTCCGGACGTGGTCGGCGGCCACACCCGGCTGCCCGCCGACGAGGCCGCCCTCGTCGGCGCGGCCCGGCGTGCCGGTGGTGGTCAGGACGGGGCGCCGCTGTTCCTCACCGACTCGTGGCGGATCGCCGCCGACGTCATCGGCGACACCGGCGACGAGGTCCTGACCGACGGCGGGTTCTCCGGCCGGGTCCCGGTCTTCACCGCAGCGCAGGTGGAGTCGATCGTCCGGTCGGGTCGGACCCACCTGCTCGTCGTCGCGTCGAGCGCCGCCGCCACCGATCCCGTCCGTCGCGCCGCCGACGACCTCGGCTGCCGGGTCGTGCAGCGCTGGGGCTCGACCTTCGCCGACGCGGCCCCCGGTCGGTCCTTCGGCGGGCGCGGCACGTCCTTCGCGCTCGAGCGCTGCTCCTGAACGGGACCGGATGCACGATGGAAGGCACGGGGCGGACGCGCCCCGTACCTCCCATCCGTCAGTCCGGCAGCGTCACTTGCCGGCGGCCGCGTTGTACGACGCGATCTGCGACTTCGCCTGCGTCTCCGCAGCCCGCATCGTGGACCGCACGTCCGCGCCCTCGACCACCTTGTTGAACGCGCCGATCACGGTCGCGCGGACGGTCGGGAAGGCGCCGGTGACGCAGCCCGCGCTCGCGGTGCTCGTCGGGTCGTCGCTGAGCTGGCGGTACATCGTCGCGACGTTCGGGTCGGCGAGCGACTGCTTGCCGACCGCGGTGTCCTTCGAGGCCGTGTTCACCGCGAGGTAGCCGGTCGCCTTCGCCCACTCGGCCTGCACCTCGGGGGTCTCGAGCCACGCGGCGAAGTCGTAGGAGGCGCGCTGCTCGGCGGACGAGTGGCCCTTGCCGGAGATCCACAGGGCGTTGCCGCCGATGACCGCGCCGGCGTCCTTCGCGCCGGAGGTGGTCGGAAAGGTGGACACGACGGACTTCGTGCCGGTCGGGTCGAGGGTCGTGTAGGCACCGGACGAGGTGAGGACCATGCCGACCTTGCCGCTCGAGAACGCCGAGTTCTGCGCCGCGGAGTCGGTGCCCGGGTTGAGCGCGGCACCGTCCTGGTACAGCCCCTGCAGCGTCGTCATGAAGGCGACCTGCGTGTCCGACGTGAGCGAGACGCCCGTGACCGCCTTGCCCGTGCGGCCGTTCGACGGGGTGCAGAACGGCTGGCCGCCCGAGGCGCTGAGCTCCTCGAGCATCCACGAGTCGGCCATGTTCATGCTCATGCCGTACAGGCCGGTCGTGCGGTGGATCTGGTCGGCCCACTGCGCGACCTGGTCGAGGGTCGTCGGCGGCTTCGTCACGTCGAGTCCGGCGCGCTGGACGATCGCCTTGTCGAGGTACAGCACGGGCATCGAGACCGAGAACGGCATCGCGGCGAGGCCGTCGCCGGCGCTGTAGTACGCCTTCGCGGCGGGGACGATGCTCCCGCCCGTGGTGGTCTCCTTCGCGAAGGTCGACGGTGCGACGGTCTGCCCGGAGTCGACCATGAAGCCGGTCGAGACGTCGTTCATCATGAGCAGGTCCGGGGTCGAACCGGACTGCACCGCGGCGGTGTACTTCGTCTGGACGTCGGCGTACTGGCCTTGGAACGTGGCCTTCACCGTCACGCCCTGCTCGTTCGAGCCGTTGTACTGGCTGACGAGCTTGTCCAGCTCGGTCGCGGCGGGGCCGGTCATGGCGTGCCAGAAGTCGACGGTGACCGGTCCCGAGGACGCGACGGGGGTGGCGGAGCCGGAGGCGGAGCAGCCGGTGAGGGCGAGCAGTGCCGCGGCGGACGCGGCGGCGACCGCGAGCACGGAGGAGCGACGAGCGGGCATGGGGGTGCCTTTCTGTGGGGACGGAGTCGGGATGGGTGGGGCTACTTGAGGGCGCCGGCGGTGATCCCGCCGGCGAGGAAGCGCTGGGCCACCAGGACCAGCAGCAGCACGGGGAGTGTGACCATCGCCGCGCCGGCGAGCACGACGCCGACGTCCGAGGCCTCGGCGTTGGACAGCTGCGCGATGCCGACCTGCACGGTCCGGTTCTCGGGCGAGTTCGTCACGAGGAGCGGCCAGAAGAACCCGTTCCAGGCGGCGGTCGCGCTGACGAGCGTCACGGAGACGAGCGTCGGACGGGTGACGGGCAGGAGCATCGACCGGATGAACCGGAAGTGCCCGGCGCCGTCGAGCACGGCGGCCTCGTGCAGTTCGGCGGGAAAGGACAGGAACGCCTGCCGGAACAGGAAGATCGTCAGCGCCGAGGCGACGAACGGCAGGAACACGACGAGCAGGGTGTCGATGAGGTGCCAGGACGCGACCGTGAGGTAGTTCGCGATCAGGGTCGTCTCGCCGGGGATCATCATGCTCGCGAGCAGCACGAGGAAGATCGCCCGGGTCCCGCGGAGCCGGCAGAACACCAGGGCGTACGCGGTGACGATGCCGATGACGACCTGCAACGTCGTCTGGGCGAGCGTGACGACGATGCTGTTGAGGAACTGCCGACCGAGCGGTGCGACCTGCAGTGCCCGCTCGACGTTGCCGAGGTCGAGGTGGATCGGGACGAGTCCCGGGAGCCCCTGGTGCAGGTACTCGGACGGGGTGAGCGCCCCCTCGAAGACGTAGTACAGCGGGAAGCAGACGACCACGACGGCGACGATCAGCCAGACGTGCAGCAGGGTGCTGCGGACGCGTCGTGCGGTGCGCGGGCCCATCAGTAGTGCACCCGCTTCTCGAGCACGCCGAACTGTACGAGCGACAGCGCGAGGACGAGCAGGAAGAGCACGACCCCGAGGGCAGCGGCGAGCCCGAAGTTCGCGCTCGCCGACCCGAACGCCTGCTGGTAGATCGCGTAGACGAGGGTCTTCGACGAGTCCGCTGGTCCCCCGCCGGTCAGGATCTGGATCTGCCCGAACGTCGTCAGGGCCTCGACCGTGCCGGTGACGACGACGAAGAACAGCGTCGGCGTGACCAGCGGCAGCGACACCGACCAGAACGCCCGGAGGGGTCCGGCACCGTCGAGCTGGGCCGCCTCGACGACCTCGGGGTCGATCGCCCCGAACGCCCCGAGGAGCAGCAGGACGGTGAAGCCGAGCGACCCCCACGCGGTGACGACGATCACGCTGAACAGCGCCCAGTGCGTGCTCGTCAGCCATGGCACCGGGGTCCCGCCGAACTGCTGCACCACGGTGTCGACGAGACCGGTCCCGGGCGCGAGCATCGCGGCGAAGGCGACGGACGCGGCCGACACCGAGACGACCATCGGGGACGTCAGGAGCGCCCGGTAGACCGGTGTGCCGCGGAGCTTCGCGGTGAGCGGCACCACGATGAGCAGCCCGAACACCACCCGGGCGGCGACGACCCCGGCGCAGAACACCGCGGTGTTGAGCATCGTCCGACCGAACGCCGGGTCGGTGAGGGTCCTGACGTAGTTCTGCAGGCCGACCGAGCCGGCGGGCTGCCCGAAGATGTCGGTGCCCTGCGTGCTGAGGAGGAGCACCCGGCCGAGCGGCCAGAAGACGAAGACCGCGAAGACGAGCAGCGCGGGCAGGAGCAGCACGACGCCGACGCGTCGGTCGGCTCGGTGCCAGGAGCGGGTGGCCGGGGCGGACCGCTGGCGACCGGCGACGAGGCCGGGCCGGACGGAGACCGTCATGGTGGGGACTCCTCGGGTTAGGGAACGTTCCCGATCTGGGGACGACACCACTGTGGAGGCGCGGCAGCGTCGGTCGCAAGCGAGGTCGACGTCCCGCCGCCCGCCGTTCACGCAGTGTTCGACACCGGGCCCGGACGGGACACCGTGGACCCCGGAGCGCCGCCGGAGTTCACCCGTGGGACGGCCGCGCGACGCCGGGGGTTCCGCGTCCAGCGCCGCGGGCGTCGTACACCGGGAACATGACCGAACCCACCCCGACCGTGCCC
>NZ_CP054593.1:684696-760579 GCF_013347165.1 Curtobacterium sp. Csp2 | reverse complement strand
GCGCGAGACCTCAGCACATCCGCCGGACCCCGCCAGCCGGTCCGGAGCACCGTGGGCGGCACACCCGACCCCCACCGCACCAGGAGGAACCATGCTGCTCGAGGGCAAGACCATCGTCGTCACCGGCGGCAACAGCGGCATCGGCGAGCAGATCTGCCTCGCCGCCGCAGCCGAGGGCGCGAACATCGTCATCGACTACGTCGCCCACCCCGAGGAGACCGAGTCCCTGATCGACCGCATCGAGCACGCGGGCGGCCACGCGGTCGGCGTCGACGCGGACATCACCCGCGCCGACGACCTGCACCGGATGGTCCAGAAGGCCGTCGACGCCTTCGGCTCGCTCGACGTCCTCGTGAACAACGCCGGGATCGAGGACCGGAAGTCGCTGCTCGAGGAGACCGAGGACGGCTACGACAAGGTGATGGCCGTGAACATGAAGAGTGCGTTCTTCGGCACCCAGGCGGCCGCGAAGCAGTTCATCGCGCAGGGCCACGGCGGCCTCGTCCTGAACATCTCGAGCGTCCACGAGGACTGGCCGATGCCCGGCAACCTGGCGTACTGCGTCGCCAAGGGCGGCGTGCGCATGCTCGCCCGGAGCGGCGGCGTCGAGCTCGGCCCGCACGGCGTCCGGATCGTGAACATCGCCCCCGGCGCCGTCGACACCCCGATCAACACGGCGACGACGTCCGACCCCGACAAGCTCAAGCAGCTCGACGACGCCATCCCGCTCGGTCGACCCGCGAAGCCGCACGAGATCGCCGAGGTGGTCGTCTTCCTCGCCTCCGGCAAGGCCGCCTACATGACGAGCACGACCGTCACCATCGACGGCGGCATCTCGCAGGGCAGCGTCGGTCTGTAGACGGGAGCGCACGACGGACGGGAGGATCGTGGCGGCGCCGCCACGATCCTCCCGTCCGTCCCGTGGCGCGTCAGCGCCGGTGTCGGGTCAGCGCAACCAGCGGTACTCGTACTCCGGCCGACCCGGCCCGCTGTGCCGCACGTCCTTGTCGACCTGGCCCGCGGCGATCAGGTGCTCGAGGTACCGCCGCGCGGTGACGCGCGAGGTCCCCGTGGCCTGCGCGACCTCGGTGGCGGATGCGCCTCCGTCCGCGCCGATCAGCACGGAGCGGACCGTCTCGAGCGTCTCCGGGGCGATGCCCTTCTCCGACTCGGCCGGCGCAGCCGGTCGCAGTGTCCCGAGCCGCGCGTCGATGTCCGCCTGCGTGAGCGACCGCCGGTCCTCGAAGCCCCGGCGGTACTCGCGGTACGTCGTGAGCCGGTCCGCGAAGGTGCGGAAGCTGAACGGCTTGACGAGGTACTGGACGATCCCGAGCGCGATCGCGTTCCGCACGCCCCGGACGTCGTTCGCGGCGGTGACGGCGATGACGTCGACGGCGGAGCCGGCGGTGCGCAGCGCGCGGACGAGCTGGAGTCCGTGCGCGTCGGGCAGGTTGAAGTCGAGCAGCACCAGGTCCGGCTTCTCCGCAGCGACCGCGGCGAGCATCTCCCGACCGGTGGCGGCGGACGCGACGACGGTGAAGCCGTCGACGCGGCCGACGTACGCGGCGTGGGCCTCGGCGGTGAGCGGCTCGTCTTCGACGATCAGGACGCGGATCGTGTCCGTCACGCGGGCACCTGCCGCGGCTCGAGCTCGACCACGAAGGTGCTGCCGGTCGGGCCGGTGTCGACGGTCATCGTCCCGCCGATGTCGGCGAGCGCGGAGCGGACGAGGTCGAGTCCGAGGCCGCGCCCCTCCGGCCCGGACGGCTTCGTCGACCAGCCCCGCTCGGCGGCCGCGGCGACGTCGGCGATCCCGGGGCCGTTGTCCGCGACGACCATCCGGGTGCGCCCGTCGTCCTGCGTCGTGACGGTGACGGCGACCCGCGGCCCACCCGGACCGCCGGGGTGCTCGGCCACCGCGTCGACGGCGTTGTCGACGAGGTTCCCGAGCACCGTGATGACGTCGCTCGCCGGCGCGGCCACCGGAGCGTGCAGGCCGTCGGTGTCGGCCACGAGCACGACCCCGCGCTCGTGGGCCTGCGCGCGCTTGGCGTGCAGGACGGCGGCGAGGACCTCGGGCGTCACGGCCAGGGGGCCGTCGTCGTCGGCGTGCCATGCCGGATCAGGTGCTTGCACCGCCTGCCGGTCGATCTGGTGCCGGTCGATCTCGTCGGACGCGAACCGGATCGCCTCGTCGACCCGCCCGAGCTCCAGCAGGGCCACGACGGTGTGCAGCCGGTTCGCGAACTCGTGCGTCTGCGACCGGAGCGCCCCGGTGAGCGTCCGGGTCGCCGCGAGCTCGCCGGACAGGTGCAGCAGGTCGGTCTGGTCGCGGATCGTCGCGACCGTGCCGACCGGCTTCGCGGAGCCCCGCGGGAACGCCAGCTCCTGGTTCACGACGAGCACCCGGTCCGCGGTCACGTGGGTCTCGTCGACGGCGCGGTCCCCCGACGCAAGCAGCGTGCGGAGTCCGTCCGGGACGTCGAGCGCGGCGAGCGGGATCGGCTCCTGACGCTCGGCGGGCGGGGGCAGGTGCAGGAGCTCGGCGGCGCGGTCGTTGTGCAGGACGACGGCCCCGCTCCGGTCGATCACGACGAGTCCCTCGTGCACCGAGTGGAGCACGCCCTCGTACGAGGCGAAGACCCGCGCGAGCTCCTCGGGCCCGCGGCCGGCGGTCACCCGGCCGAGGTACCGGCTGAGCAGCCACGAGAACAGCGCGGACACGGCCACCACGGCCAGGGCCAGCACCGCGACGGACCCGAGCCGCGGGACGAGCGCGGTGGAGATGTTCGCGACGGTGACACCCGCGGCGACGAGCCCGACGACCTTCCCGTCCTGGTCGGTGATCGGCGTGACGGCCCGGACGGAGGGGCCGAGCGTCCCGGCGAACGTCTCCGTGAAGGTCTGCCCGTCCAGCGCCGGGGCGATCGTCCCGCGGAACTGCCGACCGATCTCGGCACGGTCCGGGTGCGTCCACCGGGTGCGGCCCGGCGCCATGATCGTGATGAAGTCCGTGTGCGTGCGGCGCATCAGGTCGAGCGCGTAGGGCTCGAGTCGCGCCGAGGGATCGGCGGTGGCCGCCTGCTCGACCACGAAGGGGTTCCGGGCGATCGACACGGCGAGCGCGGTGCTCTTCTCGGCGGCGTCGGCCTGCAGGTCCGCCCGCGCCGATGCCCAGCTCCACGCGCCGCCCACCGCGACGCCGACCACGACGAACAGCAGCTGCAGCGCGAAGAGCCGTCTGGCGATGCTCCACCGTCTCGGTGCCACGGTCGGACCCTCCTCGCCTCGTCGCGGGACCACCATTCTGCGACACCGCACGGCGGTGTGGGGCATCCGTGAACGCAATGAACGCAAGTCACGCCCGGCCCACGGTCTGCGGCAGGGTGGGCCCGTCCCCCCGGGGAACGAGCCGACCGAGGTGACGACGCCCCGGTCCTGACGACAAGGAAGTCTCATGGCATCGACGCACTCGTCCACCGCACGCCCCGTCCGGCGGCGCGGGCTGGACCGTTCGCACTGGCTCTACATCGCGGTCATCGTGGCCGTGCTCGCCGGCATCGTGGTCGGGCTCACCGCCCCGACGTTCGCGGTCGGCCTCAAGCCCATCGGGGACGGCTTCATCGCCCTCATCAAGATGATGATCGCCCCCGTCATCTTCTGCACGATCGTCCTCGGCGTCGGCTCGATCGCCAAGGCGGCGACGGTCGGCAAGGTCGGTGGGCTCGCGCTCGGGTACTTCATCGCGATGTCCACGTTCGCCCTCGCGATCGGCCTGGTGGTCGGCAACCTGATCCACCCCGGCGACCACCTCGACATGTCCACCGCGAAGTACGACCCGCCGTCGGGCTCGACAGAGGACGCGTCGTCGACGTCCGGGTTCCTGCTCGGGATCATCCCCGCGACCCTGGTGTCGTCGCTCACGAGCGGCAGCATCCTGCAGACGCTCTTCGTCGCCCTGCTCGTCGGCTTCGCGCTCCAGGCGATGGGCGAGAAGGGTGCGCCGATCCTGACCGGCATCCGGCACCTGCAGGCCCTGGTGTTCCGCATCCTCGCGATGGTGATGTGGGTTGCCCCGGTCGGCGCCTTCGGAGCGATCGCGGCGGTCGTCGGTGCCACCGGTGTCGCGGCGCTCGTCGCGCTCGGCACGCTCATGGTCGCCTTCTACATCACCTGCATCGTCTTCGTCGTCGGGGTGCTCGGGCTCCTGCTCCGGCTCGTCACCGGCGTCAACATCTTCCGGCTCATGAAGTACCTCGGCCGCGAGTACCTGCTCATCGTGTCGACGTCCTCGAGCGAGGTCAGCCTGCCCCGCCTCATCGCCAAGATGGAGCACCTCGGCGTCTCGAAGCCCGTCGTCGGCGTCACCGTGCCGACCGGCTACTCGTTCAACCTCGACGGCACGGCCATCTACCTGACGATGTCCTCGCTGTTCATCGCGAACGCCCTCGGCACCCCGCTGAACATCCCGGAGCAGATCTCGCTCCTGGTCTTCATGATCATCGCCTCGAAGGGCGCGGCGGGCGTCACCGGCGCCGGCCTCGCGACCCTCGCCGGCGGTCTCCAGGCGCACCGTCCCGATCTGGTGAACGGCGTCGGGCTGATCGTCGGCATCGACCGGTTCATGTCCGAGGCCCGCGCCCTGACGAACTTCACCGGCAACGCCGTCGCGACCGTCCTGGTCGGCACCTGGACGCGCCAGATCGACAAGGAGCAGGTCGAGCGGGTGCTGTCCGGTGCCGCGCCGTTCGACGAGCGGACCATGTCCGCCGACGAGCACGGCGCACCGGCCGCGTCGGCGTCGGCGTCGGCGTCGGCGTCGGCGTCGGCGTCAGACCAGCAGGAGCGCATCTCGACCGAGGCCGTCCGCACCATCGTCGAGCCCGAGCGCCAGGCCACCACCCGCCGGTAGTCCCCCCGACACGAGGAGATCGACGATGATCACGAACCCCAACCACACGACGCCCGCCCCCGCCACCGTCCCCGGTTCACCCCGCGTCACCCTGGAGGCGTGGGTCGCCCGGGTCGCGTCCCTCACCTGCCCCGATGCCGTCGTCTGGTGCGACGGGTCACCGGACGAGACCGCTCGCCTCACGCAGCAGCTCGTCGACGAGGGCAAGCTGATCGCCCTCGACGCGGAGCGCCGACCGAACAGCTACCTCGCCCGCTCGGCGCCCGACGACGTCGCCCGGGTCGAGGGTCGGACCTTCACGTGCTCCCGCACCCCGGAGGACGCCGGCCCGACGAACCTCTGGCGGGACCCGGACGCCATGCGTGCGGAGCTGGACGGCCTGTTCGCCGGGAGCATGCGCGGCCGGACGATGTACGTCGTGCCGTTCTCGATGGGCCCGGTGGGCGGTCCCATCTCGCAGCTCGGGGTCGAGGTAACCGACTCGGCGTACGTCGTGCTCAGCATGGGCAAGACCACGCGCCTCGGCCCGGAGGTGCTCCGCGCGATCGGGGCCGGCGTGCCGTGGGTCGCGACCGTGCACAGCGTCGGGATGCCCCTGCGCGACGCGGCCGGCACCGAGCGGTCGGACGTGGTGTGGCCCTGCGCCGAGACGAAGTACATCGTGCAGTTCCCCGAGACGCGGGAGGTCTGGTCGTACGGCTCGGGCTACGGCGGCAACGCGCTGCTCGCGAAGAAGTGCTTCGCGCTCCGGATCGCGTCGGTGATGGGCCGCGACGAGGGCTGGCTCGCCGAGCACATGCTCCTCATCCGGCTGACCTCGCCGGAGGGCCGGGCGTTCCACGTCGCAGCGGCGTTCCCCTCGGCCTGCGGCAAGACGAACCTCGCGATGCTCCAGCCCGCGCTGCCCGGGTGGTCCGTCGAGACCATCGGCGACGACATCGCCTGGCTGCGGCCGGGTTCCGACGGCCGGCTCCACGCGATCAACCCCGAGGCGGGACTGTTCGGCGTCGCACCCGGTACCGGCGCCGACACGAACCCGGTCGCCGTCGAGACGATCGCCGCCGACACGATCTTCACGAACGTCGCCCTGACCGACGACGGCGACGTCTGGTGGGAGGGTCTGACGCCGGAGCCGCCCGCGCACCTCGTCGACTGGACGGGTGCGGACTGGACCCCGGCCAGCGGGGCCCCGGCCGCGCACCCGAACGCCCGGTTCACCGTCGCGCTCGACCGCTGCCCGTCGCTCGCGGCCGACGTCGAGACGAGCGTGCCGATCGACGCCGTCGTGTTCGGCGGCCGACGCTCGACGAACGTGCCGCTCGTGGCCCAGGCGCCGACGTGGGCCGAGGGCGTGTTCATGGGCGCGACCGTGTCGTCCGAGCGCACCGCCGCGGCCGAGGGGACGGTCGGCGAGCTCCGCCGCGACCCGTTCGCGATGCTGCCGTTCTGCGGCTACGACATGGCCGAGCACTGGTCGCACTGGCTCGACATCGGCGAGCAGCTCGGCGCCGGTGCCCCCGCGGTCTTCCAGGTGAACTGGTTCCGCAAGGACCAGGACGGCAGCTTCCTGTGGCCGGGCTTCCGCGAGAACGCCCGCGTGCTGGAGTGGATCGCCCGCCGGGTCGAGGGCGCCGTCCCCGCGGTCGAGAGCCCGGTCGGCCTGCTCCCCGACGTGGACGACCTGGACGTGCAGGGGCTCGCGATCTCGGACGCCCAGCTCGACGCCCTGTTCGCCGTCGACCCGGACTCGTGGCTCGAGGAGTGCCGCCGCACCGAGGAGTTCCTCGACGAGTTCGCCGGCCGCTCCCCCGCGGTCTTCACCGCTCTCCTCGACGAGCGGCGGGCAGCCCTGCACGCCGCCGCGGCCGCCCCTGCCCGCACCCCGCAGGTCGTCTGATGGCGACCTCGCCCAGCACCACACCCGGCGCGCAGCCCAGCACCACACCCGGCGCGCCGCCGTCCGCGGCGGACCGCGCACGACTGCAGCGCGCCTGGACCGACAAGCTCGCCGCCGCCGAGGCGATGGTCCCCCTCATCGGACGCCTGTACCGCCGGGACGACGTCGTCACCTCGGTCTACGGCCGGCCCCTCGTCGGCGAGTCCCCGATCGGGATCGTCAAGGCGCACCGCTCCACGCGCCGGGTCGACGAGACCGAGCTCCCCGTGACCGAGAGCCTGGCGATCCTCACCGAGCTCGACGCCATGACCCTGTCCTCGGCGTCCGTCGACCTCGCCGACCTCGCCGCCCGCCACCGTGCCGATCCGCTCGGCACGCCGCTCCGCGAGTTCCTCGAGGACGAACTCTTCCTCGCCCGCGGCGCCGCACCGCACGACGGCCCCGCCGGTCCCCGCCCCGCCCCGCGCGACGTCGTCCTGTACGGCTTCGGGCGCATCGGCCGGATGCTCGCCCGGATCCTGCTCGAACGCGCCGGCGAGCACGCGCCCCTCGCGCTCCGCGCCGTCGTCGTCCGTCGCCGCGGTCCCGACGACCTGGTGAAGCGCGCGAGCCTGCTCCGCCGGGACTCGATCCACGGCCCGTTCGCCGGCACCGTCACGGTGGACCCCGAGCACGACACGATCACCGCGAACGGCACGCTGATCCAGTTCCTCTCGGCGGACGCCCCGAGCGCGGTCGACTACCGCGCCCACGGCATCGAGGACGCGATCGTCGTCGACACCACCGGCCGCTGGCGGGACGCCGAGGGCCTCGAGCAGCACCTGCTCGCCCCCGGAGCCGCCCGGGTGCTCCTCACCGCCCCGGGCACGGGCGGGGTGCCGAACGTCGTGCACGGGATCAACCACGACCAGGTCGGTGACGCCCCGGTCGTCAGCGCGGCCTCGTGCACGACGAACGCGATCGTCCCCGTCCTCAAGGCGGTGTCCGACGCGTACGGCGTCGTGCACGGCCACGTCGAGACCGTGCACTCGGCGACGAACGACCAGAACCTCGTCGACAACTACCACCCCGCCGACCGGCGCGGTCGGGCGGCGGGATTGAACATGGTCATCACCGCCACCGGTGCGGCGCGCGCCGCCGAGAAGGCCCTGCCCGAGCTGCGGGGTCGACTCACCGGCAACGCCGTCCGCGTCCCGACGCCGAACGTGTCGCTCGCGGTCCTGCACCTGACCCTCGCCCGGCCCGTCACGCGCGACGCCCTGAACGGTCTGCTCCGCGACGCGTCGCTCACCTCGTCGCTCCGCCGCCAGATCGACTACGTCGAGTCCCCCGAGGTCGTCTCGACGGACTTCCTCGGCAGCCGCCGCGCGGGCGTCGTCGACGGGCTCGCGACGATCGCGGACGGCTCCGAGCACGTGGTCCTGTACGTCTGGTACGACAACGAGTCCGGCTACAGCCGGCAGGTCCACCGCATCCTGCAGGAGATGGCGGGTGGCCGTGCAACGGCACTCCCCGCCACCCCGGCCGGGAGGCGCGCAGCCGCCCGCCCCGCCGGCGGTAGCCTGCAGACGTGCGGCACCTCCGAGCGGTCCTGTTCGACCTCGACGGGACGCTCTTCGACCATCGAGGCGCGTCCAGGCGCGGTGCAGCGGAGTTCCTGACGAGCCTCGCGCTGCGTCCCAGCGAGTCGGCGCTGCGACGGTGGGCAGCTGCCGAGGACGAGCACTTCGAACGGTGGCGGTCGGGCGAGATCGGGTTCGCCGAACAGCGTCGGGAGCGTCTGCGCACGGTGCTGCCGGCGCTCGGACAACCGCTCGACCTCGACGACACCGCGACACTCGACGACCTGTTCGCGGACTACCTCCGGCGGTACCGGGCCGCGTGGCGAGCGTTCCCCGGGAGCCGGGACCTGCTCGACGAACTCCGGTCCCGCGGGTACCGCCTGGGGCTCCTGACCAACGGCGACGCGGAACAACAGCTCGACAAGCTCGCACGGACCGGGCTCGGCGATGCGTTCGACGTCGTCCACGCGTCGGGGCGGACGGGGCTGCAGAAGCCGGACGAGCGGGCCTTCACCGGCATCGCGCGCGCCCTCGGTGTCGCCCCGTCCGCGTGCCTGTTCGTCGGTGACGACCCCGAGCGAGACGTCGCCGGAGCCCGTCGAGCCGGGATGCGTGGGCTGCTCGTGGCCCGCGAGACCACCGGGCAGGAAGCCGTGCGGGCGGCCGTCCTCCGCGCCCTGGAGCCGGGCGGCCCCGTACTGTTCGAGGCGTGACCGACTCGCTGCTGCACACGCTCGTCGGCGTGCTGCTGCTCGTCGCGGTCGCGACGGCCGTCCTGCTCGCGACGCGGGCCGAGGCCCCGTGGGCACCCGCGGTCGCGATCCTGCGCGGCGCAGCGCAGCTCGCGGTGATCAGCCTCGTGCTGTCCGGGGTCATCCGCTCACCCGTGTTGATCGCCGTCGCGCTCGTGGTGATGTTCTCCGTCGCGGTGGTCACGGCTGCCCGACGGCTCGGCACACTGCGCGAGTCCGCGCTCCCGGTCGGTGTCTCGATGGCCATCGGCATCGTCGTCACGGGTGCGGTGGTGTTCGGCACCGGGGCGATCGAGCTGAGCCCGCGGTACGCGCTGGCCGTCGGCGGGATCGTGATCGGCAACGCGATGACCATCGCGACGATCAGTGGTCGCCGCTTCCGCGAGTTGCTCGTCGACCAGTGGGACACCGTCGAGGGGTGGCTCGCGCTCGGCGCTCCCCCGCGCCGTGCGACCGAGACCCTGGTGCGCCGTGCCGTCAGTGCAGCACTCGTCCCGACGGTCGACCAGACGAAGACGACGGGACTGGTGACCCTGCCTGGCGCCTTCGTCGGAGCGGTGTTCGGCGGGCTCTCCCCGCTCGAGGCCGGGCGCTTCCAGATCGTCGTGCTCGCCGCCATCGCGACCGCCGGGGCCTGCACGGCCGTGTGCCTGACGCGGTGGCTCGCCCCGGTGACCGTGCGCCCGACGGACGGGCGTCGCTGACGCACCGCGATCCTCCAGGCCGGCGCGGACCCGGCCGATCTGGGGGTTGTGGCGCAGTGGACCGAACGGTTCACTCGGAGGGACGCCGTACCCCGGTGAGAAAGGGAGACCCCGTTCCATGCGTTCGATCGTGTACACCAGCACGCAGACCCGTCCGATCACGGACACCGAGCTCGCCCAGATCCTCGCGGTCGGCCGCGAGAAGAACACCGTGCTCGGGGTGACCGGCATCCTCGCGCACAAGGGCGACAACTGCCTCGGCATCCTCGAGGGCGACGACGCCGTCGTCGGTGCGCGCTTCGGGCAGGTCCGAACCGATCCTCGGCACACGAACGTCCGGGTCCTCATGGACGAATCGATCGAGCAGCGCGCCTTCCCGGACTGGTCGATGGCGTTCCAACCGATCGACCCGTTGATGGAGCAGGTCCCGGGGTTCAGCGACCTCTTCGCGCCCGGTCGCCCGCTCGACCCGGCCGCGGGCCTGAGCCGCGCTCGGGGTCTGCTCGAGTGGTTCCGGAAGCACCCGCTCGCGCCCCTGACGAGCCGGAGCGCCGAAGCGGACGAGGCACCGCGCACGCGGGCGATCAACGGTGCGATCCTCGCGCTCCACGACGGCGGGGTGACGCGGTTCAGCCTCGAGGTCGCCGCGGCGCACGCCGGGATGACCGCGACGGAGGTGCGCGCGGCGTTCCCGACCGAGCGCGCGTTGCTCGCGGCCACGGTGGAACGGTGGACCCTGGCGATCTCGACGCCGCTGACGCCACTGATGGCCGAGAAGGGAACGGTCGCGTACCTGCACGCGCTCCTCGCGGCGCAGGCCGAGGAACCGGGGCTCGTGGAGCTCCTCGCTGCGAGTCTCGTCTCCGCGGCAGACCCGACGGTCGACGGAGCCGACTACTACCGATCGATCTACCGCCGCTTCCGGGAGTCCGTCCGGAACGGTCTCGCCGAGGACGTGCGCGCGGGCCGCGAGCCGGAGACGATGGACCCGGTCCGCGGTGCCGAACAGCTCCTGGCCCTGTACGACGGGCTGCGGCTGCAGGCACTGCTCACCAGCGACACCGACCTCGTCGACGCGTTCGACCGGGCTGCGACGCGGATGCGTCGTGGCTGGTCGGAACAGTACGAGCAGCCGACGTACTGGGACATCCCGGTCGCCGGAGCCCGGGAGTAGCCGAGTCCCGTCTTTCGCCGGACGGCGACGGACTCAGGCTCCCGGCAACTCCACCTCGCCGCCCCACCCGTCGTACGTGCCACCGTTCCGTTCGACGACCTCGAACACCTCCGTCACGAACCGGACCGGCTCGTCCGCGTCGAGGCGTTCGGACTTGTGCGCCTCGATCGTCGTACTGAAGAGCTTCGCGCGGACGTCAACCGTGTAGCCCAGTGCACGCAGCGCCTCGGCAGCCGACGTCGCAGCGCCCTTCGAACGGAACAGCGCAACGTGGTCGACGACGCGCGGCACCTCGAGCCGGTCGCCCATCTGCCGGCGCGCATCGAGCTGCTGTCCGGTGTCGGCGAGGGTGACGGCGAGCGAGGATCGGGCCATGCCTGCAGGGTAGCGGCAGGGTCGGCCCCGTGGACGATCTGCGACCGACGTGCGACCCTGGTGCCCCGGCACTCCGTCGTGTCGGTCGAGGGGGGCACCATGACCACGTCCGAGCGCACATCCGGAGGGCTCCGCCTGCAGCACCCGCAACGGATCGCCGCACGGCTCGGCACCGGCGTCGTCGTCGGCCTCGTCACCGTGTACGCGGTCGCGGTGATCGCCACCGCCCCGTTCGGTGGCGACTCGACCACGAACCCACTGGTGCTCGCGGGACTCGCCGTGGTGGGCGCCGCCGCCGTGGCCGTCGGCAACCGCCGGCCGGCGGTCGGCGCCACCGCAGGCGCCGTCGTGCTCCTCGTCACCGTGTTCGCGGTCACGCAGCGGATCTCCTGGACGACCGGGACCACGCAGTGGTAGAGCCGGACGGACGCCGTCGGGTACGCCGCGGTCAGCGCCTACCCCGCGATCGTCGGCGCGGTGCTCCTGGCCGCGTCGGTCGTACGCGGGCGCAGCCGTGCACGGACGACGGACGGGTGATCAGCTCGGCGCCGGATCGAGGATGAACGTGTCGAAGAGAGCGCGACCGGAACGGTCGGCGGTCGTGGCCTCGATCACGAGCCCGTCCGATCCGCTCGGCACGTCGATGGTCGTCCGGGCCGTCGTGCCGCACGTGACGTCGACCTGCCCGAGGGTCGCTCCCGCCCGGGTGACGTCCCCGCCCACGTCGCGGAACGTCCGAACCGTGACGTGCACGTGCGTCGTCGATCGGCAGACTGCCACGAGGTCGTAGCGCCCGGCGACCGCCGACTGCATCGATCCGGAAGCTGCCGGGCTGCCGCTGTCCGACGCGATCAGTCTGCCGCCCAGACCACCCCTGCTGTCGGCACCGTCACCGAACTGCGCGGTCATCTGGCTCATCCAGGCCTGTTGGTCGGCGTCGTCTGCTCGTTCCCGGGCGTGGTCGTCCTCACTGCAGCCGGCGAGCAGCAGGACCACGGCCGACGCAAGGACACCCGTCATCGCCTTCCGACCGCGCAGCATGCGCCGATCCTCCCGTGGCAGCGCGCCGCGACGCCACCCCGAGAACAGGTGGGGCGCGGCAGTGGGCCATGCCGGGACGAGCCGGGCGACCGGCTGCGGACGATGACGTGGTGATCGAGGCGGCGCGCGTTCGACGCGGAGCTTCACCCCAGGACGGACGGGAGGCGCGGTGCCAGCTGGCACCGCGCCTCCCGTCCGTCCCGTGGTCCCGTCTACCGGACGGCCACCACCCGCACGTCCCAGGCCCCGAGCGACAGCTCGGACCCCGCCGCGAGCGCCCCGCCGTCGAGGACGTCCTGGGCGTCGACCGGCACGGTGAAGGTACTCGGCGTCCACGACCAGTTGTGCACGACGTGCACGGTCTCCCCGCGCTGGTTCACCGCGCTCGCGACCGACTGCGTGTCGGTCTGCGGCCGCCACGCGGTCGCCCCGTTCCCCTGCGCGACCGCCCAGTCCACGACGGCGGCGGCGAGCGCCGGGTCCGGCACCGTGCCGACGTACGTGACCCGCCCGGCGCCGTGGGCCCGCGTCGTGACGGCGGCGAAGCGGCCGTGGTGCGGGTGGTCGTAGCCGGCGAGGACGTCGGCGTCGTCCACGAGCAGCCCGTCCGCCCACCGTGTCGCGGTGGCACCGGTCGGCACCGCGAAGCCGAGGGCGTCGGCTGCGGCTCCGGCGGTCACCGGGATGCGGTGCCCGAGATTGCTGAACTCGTCGTAGTGCACGCCCGCGGCGGTGTCGAGGAACGCGGGCTTGCGCTCGAGCCGTGCGCGGGCCTCGTGGTCCTCGTAGCCGGTGCGGATGCCGACGACCAGGTGCCCGCCGGCCTCGGCGTACGCGGCGAGCCACTGCAGCTGCGCGTCGGTCGCGATCGTGAACGCGGCGGCGACGAGGACCGGACGCTCCCGGGCGAAGGACGCGGGGTCCCGGTCGAACACCTGCGACGGGTGCACCGTGTTCGCCTGCAGCCCGGCGTCGAACACGCCCCGGGCGAAGGCGTCGTACACGGTCTGCCACGAGCGGCGGTCGGGCTCCGGTCCGTCGCCGAGGGCGGGGTGCTCGTTCAGCGCCCACTTCGACTCGTTCGAGAACAGCAGGGCGACGTCGGCGTGCGGCCGGAGTCCGGCGACCCGGTCCCCCGCGTGCCGGAACTCCGCACCGATGCGGGCGATCTCCTCGTACGTGCGGCCCGGCTGCTGCGAGTGCGGGAGCACGCCACCCCAGTAGGTCTCGACCCCGAAGTGGAGCGTGTGCCAGTGCCAGTACTCGATCATCGACGCACCACGGGACACCAGCGCCCACGCCGCCTGGCGCCACTGCCCCTCGTACGCGGGCTCGTTCGTCCACGAGAAGCCGATCGCCTGCGCGTTCGTCTCGGTGACCAGGAACGGCGCCTGCTTCGAGCCGTACATCCGGTCGCCGGTCGCGACGATCGTCCACGCACCCGACGACGTCCAGTACTGCGGCGCCTCGTCGGTGTTCGGGAGCGCGAGGGCGTCCTGCATCCGGTAGTAGGGGTTCCCGGCGGTGACGTCGAGGGCACGGGTCAGGGCGTCGTCCTCGACGGTGGGGCGCTCGTACGAGATGCACGTCGTGACGAACTGGTCCTCGCGGGCGTACTCGCGGACGATCGACGCCTGCCAGCCGATGAAGTCGGTCGTCAGGGAGGCCTGGAACCGCCGCCAGGCCAGGTCGTACTGGGGCTGGACGTTGCCGTCGGGCGTCCACAGGTCCGCCCAGGTGGACAGGCGGTGCGACCAGTAGGTCAGGCCCCACTCCTCGTTGAGGCGTTCGACCGTGCCGTAGGTGTGGCGCAGGTGGTCGACGAAGCGTTGGAACACCTCGGGGTTCGCGATCAGCTCGTTGCCCGGCTCGTTGTCGACCTGGTACCCGATCACCGCCGGGTGGTCGGCGTACCGGGCCACGATCTTCCGGATCACGCGCTCGGCGTGGAACAGGAACGCCGGGTGGGCGTGGTCGATCTCCTGCCGGGCGCCCCAGCCCATCGCCTCGCCGCCGGTCCGGCGGCGGACGTTGATCTCCGGCACGATCCGCGCGAGCCACATCGGCACCGCGTACGTCGGCGTGCCGAGGACCACCCGGATGCCGTGCTCGTGCGCGGCGTCGAGCACGGGTGCGAGCCACTCCAGGTCGAACCGGCCGTTCTCCGGCTCCCAGGTGCTCCAGACGGACTCGCCGACGCGGACGACCGAGAAGCCGGCCTCCTGCATGAGGCGCATGTCCTCGTCGAGCCGGGGGGTGGGCTGGTACTCGTGGTAGTACGCGGCGCCGAAGAGGACGCGGTCGTGCTGCATGGTGCGGGGTGCTCCGTTCGAAGGGGGTCGGTGGTCGGGGGCGGGAGAGGTCATCCCTTGACCGCTCCCGCGGTCAGGCCGTCGAGCAACTGCTTCCGGAGGAGCAGGAACACGAGGATCGTCGGCACGCTCGCCAGGACGGCACCGGCCAGCACGAGGTCGTACGAGCGGTTCTCGGACGCGAAGATCGCGTTGAGGCCGAGCGGCAGCGTGTACTGGTCGGAGTTCGACACGAGCACGAGCGGCCAGAGGAACGAGTTGTAGCTCTGCAGGAAGCTCCACACGGCGAGCGCCCCGAGGGACGGGCGGAGCAGCGGGAGCACGACGCGGCGGAACGTGCCGAACTCCGAGTTGCCGTCGATGCGGGCGGCCTCGATGATCTCGTCCGGGATCGACTGGGTGATGAACTGCTGCATCATGAAGATGCCGAACGCGGGCGCCACCCACGGCACGATGAGCGAGAACCACGGGTTCGCGAGCCCCGACTTCACGACGAGGATGAACAGCGGCACGAGGATCACCGCGAACGGCACCGACAGCGACGAGAACATCACCGCGAACAGGACCCGCTTCCCCCGGAACCGGAACTTCGCGAACCCGTACCCGGCCATCGCGCAGACGAAGACGGACACTACGGTGGCGATCACCGCGGTGCCGACGCTGATGCCGAACCACGCCCAGAACGGCTGCGTGGTGAGCAGGTTCACGTAGTTCTCGCCGGTCGCCGGACTCGGGATGAGCGTCGGCGGCGTCGAGAAGATGTCGCCGCGGCGCTTGAACGACCCGGACAGCGCCCACAGCAGCGGGAACACGAACACGAGCAGCAGCACGATCAACGTGGCGTAGAGGAGGCCGCGGCGGGCGACCCAGCCCGGGGTGCGTGCCGGACCGGAACGGGGTCGTCGGCCGGCGCCCCTGGTGGTCACGGCCTCGGTGACGGTGGTGGCGGTCATGCGTCGTCCCTCCCGATGGCGAGCGCGCGGTTGAGGATCTGACTGACGCCGAACACGACGACGAACAGCACGACACCGGCTGCCGCCGCGTACCCGAACTGCTGCCGTTCGAACGCGGCGCGGTAGATGAACATGGCGACGGACAGGGTCGCTTCACCCGGTCCGCCCTTGGTGAGCAGGTAGGGCTCGTCGAACAGCTGGGCCGCACTGATGAAGGACGTCACGACGACGAACGCGGTCACCGGACGGATCGCCGGCAGCGTCACGTTCGTGAACTTCCGGAACGTCCCGGCGCCGTCGAGCGACGCGGCTTCGTACTGCTCCGGCGACACGTTCTGCAGGGCCGCCAGGAAGAAGATCGTCAGGTACCCGACCGTGCGCCAGAGCAGGACGAACCCGATGGCGACCTTCGCGAGCGTCGGGTCGCCGAGCCAGTCGGTGTTCGGCAGCCCGAACAGTGCCTTGAGCGTGGCGTTCAGCAGCCCGTAGTTCGTGTCGAACACCAGGCTGTAGATGAGCGCGATCACGATCGGCGACAGCACCATCGGGATGAAGAACGTCACGCGGAACAGGTCACGGGCGCGCAGGCCCTTCGCGTTGAGCGCCTGCGCGACCAGGAGCGACACCGGCACGATGACGAACACCGCGATGAGCGTGTAGATCAGCGAGTTGACCAGCGCCGTGCCGAAGCTCGTGTCCCGGAACAGGTTCGTGTAGTTCCGGAGTCCCACCCAGTCCGGCGTACCGAGCCCGACCCACTCGGTGAGCGACAGGTACACGGCGGCGAGCACCGGCACGATCATGAACAGGGCGTACAGGACGTAGAACGGCGCGATGAACAGGTACGGCGCACTGCCGCCGTTCGTGTTGAGCCGGCGACGACGGCCGGCGGGCGGATCCGCGGCGGCGGTCGTGGCGGACACCGGGATGCCGGTGGCGGTGGATGTGGACAACGTCGTCCTCCTCAGGCGCGGGTCTGACCGCGGAAGTCGGCCGCAGCGGCGTCGAGCGCCTGCTTCGGGGAGATCTGGCCCTTGTAGGCCTTGATGAGGTACCCGCTCAGGACGGTCTGCAGGATCGCGGCGTTCGCGCTCTGGTGCTGCGAGGGCACCTCGTCGACGACCGACTTGTAGACACCGAACAGCTGCTGTCCGCCGAAGTACGGGTCGCTCATCGCGGCGAGACGCGGGTCGTCGTACACCGAGCGCAGGGTCGGCAGGTAGCCGAGGTCCTGGTACCGCTTGACCTGCTGGTCGGGGTCCAGGTACGCGGCGAGGACGAGGTCGATGCCGGCCTGCGTGAGCGGCTTGTCGCGGAGCACCGCGAACCCGGTCCCGCCGCCGACGCTCGTGGTGCTGCCGCCGCCGGCGAACCGCGGCAGGTTGCGGACCCGCCACTTCCCCTGCTGCTCGGGCACGTTGGGCTTGATGCCGTAGCTCGCGTACCAGGACGGCATGTCCACCGCCAGGATCGTGCCGCCCTTCAGACCCGACTGCAGGCTGGGTCCGTACATGTCGGCGACCGTGGCGATCGCGCCGGACTGCACGCCGTCGACCAGGAACTGCAGGGTGCGCTCGGCCTCGGGCGTCTGGATCGCGATGTCGCCGGACTCGTCGTACAGGTCGCCACCGCGCTGGAGCAGCAGGATCTGGTAGCTCTGCAGCGTCCCGCCCGGGTCGGTCACCGCGACGGCGTGCAGCGAGACGCCCTTGCTCTTGCTGAGCTTCGCGCCGACCGCCATCGTCTCCTCCCACGTCGCCAGGTCGTCGGGGATGCCGAGCGCCCGGAACTGGTCGGCGCGGTGGTAGTAGACGCACAGCGGGGTGTCCGAGTCGAGCGCGTAGAGCCGCCCGTCCTTCGAGAACGGTGTCAGGCGCGCGCCGATCAGGTCGTCCTTCCGCGAGGCGACCGACGGTGACAGGTCGCTCAGGAGCTCCTTCGCGATGTCGCCGCGGAGCATCCGGCAGAACGCGCCGATCTCGAGACCCGCGACGTCCGGCGTCCCGGTGCCCGCGACGGCCTGCGCGATGAGCTTCGTCGGGATGTCGGCCGCCGCGATGGTCGTGATGTCGAGTGCGTAGTCGAACCGCGACTTCCGGTCCGCGACGGGCAGCGCCTGGGTGAAGAACTTCTCGTAGCCGGGGTCGTGCGTCCAGAAGGACAGGTCGGCCCGGCCGGAGCGGACGGCGGCGGAGGACTGCGGTGAGCACGCGGCGAGCAGGCCGCTCAGGGCGGCGGCTCCGCCGGCCGCGGCACCCCAGCGGAGCAGGTCGCGTCGGCTGGGTGCGCGGCGGTCGGACCGGCCTGGAGGATCGGGTTCGGTCCGACCGGTGGGTCGCGTCGGTACTGGGGTCACGAACGAACTCCTGACGTCGTCGTCGGGTGGGTGTCGGGGTGGTGTCGGGGTGGACGCGAGCGCATGTGAGCGCTCACGTACGGGCCGGACGCGAGCCGCGCCTCCCGTCCGGGGGTTCAGTCGGCGGGGCGGAGGTGACGGCGCTCATCGGAGGGCGGTGCGCTGGTGGCGCGCGTGACGAGCTGTCCCGGGAGCATCCGGTGCCGCTCGGCGGGCGGGTGGCCCTCGAGGGTGCGGAAGAGGCGGTGCATCGCGAGGCGGGTTGCCTCGTCGAAGTCCTGGCGGATGGTCGTGAGCGGTGTGGGCAGGAACGCGGCGATCGGCATGTCGTCGAAGCCGACGATGCTGATGTCCCGCGGGACGGACAGACCGGCGTGCTGGATGGCGGACATCGCACCGATCGCCATCTGGTCGTTGGCGACGAACACAGCCGTGACGTCGGGGCGTGTGAGCAGCGAGCGCATGGCGTCGTGACCGCTCTGCGGCGACCAGTCCCCCTCCACCGGGGTGTGCTCCGCGACGCCCGCGTCCTGGAGCGCCGCACGCCACCCGGTGGTGCGGCACTGGCTCGAGGTCCAGTTCGCCGGACCAGCGATGTGCCACACCGTCTCGTGGCCGAGCGCGAGCAGGTGGTCGGTCGCTGCGAAGGCGGCGCCGGTCTCGTCGAGACCGACCGCCAGGGTGTTCGCGCGGTCGGCGACGTCCGGCGGGCCGAGGGTCAGGATCGTGACGCCGTCGGGCATCCGGAGCTGGTCCATCTGGTTCTCGACCGGCTCGGACAGGACGATCGCCTCGACCCCCTGCTCGACGAGGGAGTCGACCGCGGGCTGCAGTTCGTCGGCGAGGGCCGTCACGGTGCGGACGACGGCGAGCGCGTAGCCGTTCGTGCGACAGGCCTGCTCGACGCCCGTGAGCATCGCGGTCGGGCCGTACAGGTTCGTGCCGATCGTGATGAGCCCGACGCGGCGGGAGCGCTGGGACTTCAGGGACCGAGCGGCGGCGTTGGGGCGGAAGCCGAGCTCGGCGATGGCGGCTTCCACTTTCGCGCGGACGGACTCGGTCACGTGCGGCTCGTCGTTGACCACGCGGGAGACGGTCTTCTGCGAGACCCCGGCGAGCGCGGCGACGTCGGTCATCGACGCCGGGCGGAGGCGGCGTACGGGGGCGTCGTCGCGCATGCTGCCAGCTCCTTCGCTGCGTCGAGAGGGCCGCAGGGAGCGGCCGTGCAGCAAGACAACCACGCCGTTGTCTACGTAGTCAAGCATGAGTCGGGAAGTCGGGGTCGAGACTGAGGTTGCACATTTCACCGAGTGCGACGAAGATCGTCGACACGCTGGACCGAGTACGTTCCAGTCGGGGCGGGGGGCTCATGGTGGGGATCGACTACGACAACGGATCAGCCGCGCGACTCGAACGAGCCGCGACGACGGCTGCGCAACGGCTCCGCGCGCAGGCAGCCGCGCGGCGGACCGCGGCAGAGTCTGCGCGAGAGGACTTCGACGGCGCGTACGCGAAGCGCTTCGACGAATCGGCACGGATCGAGTCCGAGGACCGGGCCAAACTCGCCCGTGTCCTCGACGAACTGACCGAGCAGGTGCACCGAGCAACAGCCGCCGCCGACCAGGAGCGCACGCGGCGGGCGGACCTCGCGGCGTGGCAGCAGCGGCAACAGGCGCGGGACGACGCTGCTGCCGCCTCACCGCTGGGCATCTTCGGCGTCCCGGGTGTGCAACCGCTCGACATCCGACCTTCCGAGACGCCGGTGTCACCGCCGGAGGTGTCAGCGGCGTTCGCACCCCGGGCCCGGACGCGCACCGGCGGCGGGACATCGGAGGGACGGAGCGCCGCGGATCCCACCGCCCTCCGCGGCTTCGCTTCGACGACTCGTGGGCTCGACCGCTCCGCCGGCGCTGAGCGCACGGCGGTCCGGAACGCTTGGACGGCCTTCACCTCGACGTGCGGGTGGGCCCGGATCGGGAGCGCGTCGTTCGTCGGTGGCTTCGACCGACTGATCGACGAGAACGCCGAGGACGCCGCCTGGCTCGACCGGATCGCAGACGCTTTCGACCGCGCCGGAGGTCAGGGAACGTTGTCGAACGGCGTCCTCGACATCTCCGCGGCGGCCGAACTCCCCGCAGGCATGACCGCGCTCCTCGCCCCCGACCTCACCGCCACCCAGGTCGCGGCGCTGTGGGCCGAGCTCGGGTTGACCCCGGCCGACCGGCGCGACGTCCAGGCACTCCCGCTCCCGGTGCTCCGCCAGCTCGGCAACCTCGAGGGAGTCGCTTACTGGGCTCGGGACGCTGCGAACCGGGTCGTGCTGGACGACTTGATCAGCACGGCTGAGCAGCGCCTTCGTGACCTGGAGCGATCGACCACCTACGACCCCGGCGGCGCCTCCTACGCCACGGCCTACGAGAACCTGACGGCCCTCAAGAACATCCGCATCGCCACTGACGACACGACGAACGAGGGGGCGCGCTTCCTGATCTCGCTGGATGACGACGTCGTCCCTCCCTTGGCCGCGATCTCGATCGGTGACCTCGACACCGCGAAGAACGTGACCTGGACCGTTCCGGGCATGGCCACGGACACGAAGGGCATGACCGGCTGGACCATGGCAGCACAGAACCTGTACTCCGAACAGGGTTCGAGTGGGCCCGAGGAACGCGCCGTCGTGTCCTGGGTCGGCTACTCCACCCCGCCGCAACCGGTCATCCAGGGGCAACTCGACTTCGGCGTCCTCGGCACGAAGTACGCGAAGGACGGCAGCGAGAAGCTCGCGACCGCGCTCCGCGGTCTGAACGCCGCGCGCGGGGACGACTCGTTCTCGAACAACATCGTCGCCCACTCGTACGGTTCGACCACCGCGGCCTACACACTGACGAAGCCGGACATCCACGTCGACACCTTCACCACGATCGGCTCGGCAGGCCTCCCCGACACGGTCGACAACGCATCGGACCTGCACGCGGACCACGTGTACGCAGGACAGGCCCAGAACATCTGGGTCTTCGAGCCAGGACGAGGCGACCGATGGGCACAAACCGGAAGGCTGAGCTGGTCACACGGCCAAGATCCCACCGACCCCGACTTCGACGCGACCGCCTTCGGGACGGACGGCGTCCCCGGTGACGACGAGAAGCTCTCCGTGGACGACCACAACGTCCTCACCGATGACCACCGGGGATACCTCGACAACGACACCGAGTCGCTCTACAACATCGGGCAGGCCACGACAGGCCATCCTGAAGCGATGACCAAGCACGAGCCCAAAGGACTGACGTGGTACGAGAAAACCGTCCTCGAGCAGATGCAGCAAGTCCCGTGAGCGCCAGGCGTGCCCACGACGCACGGTCGATCACGACCGCGGCGTTGCTCTGCGCCACCATCTTCGCCCTGACGGCATGCAGCAACGATCCAGGAGAACCCACAGTGAAGCCCTCCCAAGCGGAGCAGTCCGTCGTCGAGTTCGTCGAGCAGTCATCCGCAGCAGCGGGCGGCGAGTGGGAGCACGTCAGCGGACCGGGCGTCCGGGAGTGCGCGCAGGAGAATGGGGCTCCGGGAACGATGTTCGTGTACATCGTCAAGCGTGCCGATTCGACCGATGCCGACGCGCGCGCCGACGTGCGGGCGGTCGGTGAACGCTGGAAGGACCTCGGCGTCGACGTCGAGTGGTACGAGAGCGGCGGGGCGGATCCCGTACCCGGAGTCCGAGGGCGAGGTGGTCCGGTGATCTCGGCGAGCTTCAACGCGAAGCCCGGCAACTACCGACTCTCCGCGACGTCACAGTGCTCCGACGGCTCGCCGGACGAGCTCTCACGAGAGGGCTGACGGCACGCCGTCGTCGTACACGCACCGGAGCGTCGGTTCGCATGATGTCCAGATGGCCACGAGCCCTCGTCCAGTCGGCCCTGCTCGTCGGCACGCTGCTCGTGCTGTCCGCCTGCAGCGACGACACGACGGAGCCCTCGGTACAGCCCTCCGAAGCGAAGCAGTCCGTGATCGAATTCGTCGAGCAGTCGACGACCGCCGGCGGCGGCACCTGGGAGCACCTCAGCGGTCCCGGCGTCCGAGAGTGCGAGCAAGACTCCGGTGTACCCGGCACGATGTTCGTCTACGTCATGAAGCGGACTGACACCTCTGGCGCTGATGCCCGAGTCGACGTGCAAGCGGTGAGCAAGCACTGGCGGGACGCCGGAGTCGACGTCGACGAGTACCAGAGCGGTGGCCCCGACCCGGTACCGGGAGTCCGCGGGCGCGGTGGGCCGGTCGTGTCGGCGAGCTTCGACGCCTACCCGGGGAACTACCAGATGTCGGCGACGTCGAAGTGCTCCGACGGGATGCCCGACCAGCAGCGACTCGAGAACTGACAGCGGCCGCCGCGGTGCGGGGCAGGAGCGGTCACCGACCGTCCACGATCGCGTCCGCGTGCTCGACGATCCAGTCCATCAGGGGCACGAGCCGCTCGGCCAGCTCCTGCCCGGCACCCGTCAGCGAGTAGTCGACCCGCGGCGGCACCGTCGGCTGCACGTCCCGGTGCACGATGCCGTCGTGCTCCAACGTCCGGAGCGTCGAGGCGAGCATCTTCTCGCTCACGCCCTCGATCGTCCGGCGCAGCGCACCCCACCGCACCGGCCCGTCCCGCAGTGCGAGCAGGACGAGGACGCCCCACCGGCTCGTGACGTGGCTGAGCACCACTCGCGTCGGACACGCCGTGGGGAACCGGACCGGTCCGTCCGCAGGGGTGTCCTGAGTTCCGTCCGGGACCGCGATTCCGACGTCCATGTCAGTACCGTACGGAGAAGTGCCTCCTTCCGGCCAGTGCACGCCCGACCTACCGTCGTCGCCATGCAGCCCACGACGAAGCACCCGCTGACGAAGCACCGCACCCGCCACCGCGCCGCCCTCGTGGGCGGCGCCGCCCTGGTCACCGGCGCCGCCCTGCTCGCCGGACTCGGCGTCCCCGCGACCGCCAGCGCCGCACCGGACGTGACCCGCGCCTCCCGGTCGGCCACGATCGCCGACGGCGGGACCACCGCCTCCCGTCTCGACACCGCGACCGAACGCCGGAACCGCTGCGCGGTCGTCACGCTCCTGACCCGGACGTTCGTGGACCCGACCAGCCCGGCGGCCCGCCGCCTGGCGCAGACGCTCGTCGCCCCGGAGGCCGTGACGCACACGAACGGGGCGAGCGCCGGCCCCGCCGGGGTCCTGGCCGAGTTCGCCGCCGACCGCGCCCGCGTCCCCGGCGCCCACGCGGTCGTGAAGCACGTCGCGGCGGACGGTGACCTGGTGGCCGTGCACTGGCAGGTCGCACCCGACATCCACGACGAGCGCCGTGGGGACGCGGCAGTGGACCTGTTCCGGCTGCGGGACGGCCGGGTCGTGGAGCACTGGTCCCTCGACCAGGCCATCGCGACGGGGAAGCCCGCCAGCGGCAACACGAACACGATGTTCAGCGACCTGTACCGCCCGGCGCGACCGACGCCGCCCCCGAGCGAACGCCAGGAGGAGCGCAACCGGACCTTCGCGGTGTCCGCCTACGACTCCCTGTTCCGGGACCACGACGTGTCCGTCCTCGACCGCGACTTCGACCCCGCGTACCTGCAGCACAACCCCGTCGCGCCGAACGGGACGGCCGCCCTCAAGCAGCTGTTCGGCAGCGGCGCGCAGTTCCCCGCCCAGCAGTCGGTCATCTCGCTCGCGGACGGCGACCTGGTGTGGACGTTCTCGCAGCCGGTCGGGGCGGCACCGGACGCGCCGCTGCTCGCGGCCGACCTGTTCCGCGTCGACGGCGGGCTGATCCGCGAGCACTGGGACGTCGTGCCGACGAGCTGAGCGCCGGGAACGGGCGGGCGGTCGCGACGAGCGTGGTCCCGGGTGCGCGCACCGCGCCCGGGACCACGCTCGGGTGACGGTGGGAGGATGGCGACGATGCACACCAAGTTCGCGGTGATCGGCGACAGCTTCGCCGAGGGGGTCGGCGACGAGTGGCCCGACGGCTCGCCCCGGGGGTGGGCCGACCTCGTGGCCGGTGGCCTCGCCGCTGCCTCCGACCGCACGTTCACCTACGCCAACCTCGCGATCCGCGGCAAGCTGCTCGCGCCGATCCTCGACGACCAGCTCCCCGCCGCCCTGCGCCTCGGGCCGGACCTGCTGAGCATCAGCGGCGGCAACAACGACATCCTGCGCCCGCGGGTGTCGATCGCCGCCAACGCCCGACGCATCATGGCCGGGCTCGACGCCGCCGTGCGCACCGGCACCGACGTGCTCTTCGTCACCGTCGCGGACATGACCCGGCACCTGCCGCTCGGCCGGCTCATCCGCCGACGCGGGGACGAGTACGCGGACCACATCCGGTCATGGGCGGACCGGCCGAACGTCACCGTGGTCGACAACTGGACGGACGCGGGGTTCCAGGACCTCGCACTCTGGGCGCCGGACCGGCTCCACCTCAACACCCTCGGCCACCGGCGGGTCGCGGCGAACGTCCTGACCGCCCTGGGCGTCCCCCTGCCGACCTGGGACGGGGCCGTCCGGCTCGCGGAGCGCGCGTCCACGATCGAGCACCTCCGCGTCCACGTCCTGCCGTGGGTCGGCAGACGCCTCACCGGACGGTCGTCCGGGGACGGGCGGACCCCCAAGAGCGCGACGCTGGGTCCGGTCCGCGAGTAGGGAATCGGCCTGGAGGCGCGACCCAGGTGACGGACGCAGGTCGCGCCTCCAGGCCGGCCACCACCCACACGGGCGACGCGAGCCCGCCTGCCGGGCCGCCGCCCGCCGGGCTCAGCCCAGCGGCTCGACCCCGTAGCTGACGACCACCGCACGCAGCTCGTCCAGGTACGCCTGCGCCTGCACCGTGAGCGGCACCGACGCGTGCGCGATCCACCCGATCTCGATGCGCTCGTCGACGTCGAGCGGGATGGCGACGATCTCCGGGTCCAGGTCGTCGCTGATCAGCCCCGTCGAGATCGTGTACCCGCCGAGACCGATCATCAGGTTGAAGATCGTCGCCCGGTCCGACACCCGGATCTCCCGCTTGCTCGACATCGTCGACAGGATCTCCTCGGCCAGGTAGAAGGAGTTGTTCGCACCCTGGTCGAACGTCAGCCGGGGCAGGTCAGCCAGGTCCTCGAGCGTCGCCCGTTCCCGCGACGCCAGCGGGTTCCGTCGGGCCACGAAGATGTGCGGCTGCGCGACGAACAGCGGCGTGAAGACCACCCCGGCGTCGCGCATGAGCTTCCCGAGCACCTGCCGGTTGAAGTCGTTGCGGTACAGGATGCCGACCTCGCTGCGCAGGGTGCGGACGTCCTCGATGATGTCCCACGTGCGGGTCTCCCGGAGCGAGAACTCGTACTCGTCCGCGGCCGCCGCCTCGACCATGCGGACGAAGGCCTCCACCGCGAAGGAGTAGTGCTGCGCGGAGACACCGAGCAGCCGCCGCGAGGCCTGCCGCCCGACGTAGCGCTGCTCGAGCAAGGAGACCTGCTCGACGACCTGCCGGGCGTACCCGAGGAACTCGACCCCGTCGACGGTGAGCACGACCCCTCGGGCCGACCGGGTGAAGAGCGGGCGGCCGATCCGGGTCTCCAGGTCCTTCATCGCCGCGGACATCGTCGGCTGCGAGACGTAGAGCAGGTCGGCGGCCGCGGTGATCGACCCCTCCGTCGCGACCTCGATGAAGTACCGGAGCTGCTGCAGGGTGATGTCGTTCGACACGCGGGCCATAGGAGGAGGCTATACCGCCGCATAGCAACTGCGGATTACCTGATGACCCGCGCCCGCGGTCATGATCGGGGGATGGCGAACGACCTGACCTTCCGGATCACCCGGACCCGCTTCGACGAGGACTACTCCCCCGCCGACAGCTCCCGGCTGACCACGAACTTCGCCAACCTGGCGCGCGGTGAGCACCGCCAGCAGAACCTCCGGAACGCGCTCGGCATGATCGACGAGCGGGCGAACGACCTGGCCGCGCCGTCGGCGGCGGCTGCTGCTGCGTCTGCTGGCGACTCGCGTCGCTACGCGGTCGAGCTCGACATCGTCTCGGTCACCGCCGAGTTCGACGACGGAGCGACGGACGTCGCGTTCCCGCTGCTCGAGATGCTCGACGTCACGATCGTCGACCAGCACACCGGCGAGCGCCACCACGGCATCCTCGGCAACAACTTCTCGTCGTACCTGCGCGACTACGACTTCTCCGTGCTGCTGCCGACGCTGGACAAGTCCGCCGGGATCCCCGCCGACTTCGGGCTGCTGCACGGCCGACTGTTCCAGCGCTTCCTGGAGTCCGACGCCTTCCGGTCCGAGTTCGACCAGGAGCCCGTCGTCTGCATCAGCGTCTCCACGAGCCAGACCTACCGCCAGACCGCGACGGTCCACCCCGTGCTCGGCGCCGAGTACGCGCACGAGCACTCCTCGCTGACCGACGACTACTTCGGCCGGATGGGCATGCAGGTCCGCTACTTCATGCCCCCGGGTGGCAAGGCCCCGCTCGCGTTCTACACGCGCGGCGACCTGCTGCACGACTACTCGGACCTGCAGCTCATCGGCACGATCGCGACGATGGAGACGTTCCAGAAGATCTACCGCCCGGAGATCTACAACGCGGACGTCGTCGCCCCGGCCACCTACCGCCCGACCCTGGAGCACACCGACTTCACGGTGCCGCCCGTCACCTACGACCGCGAGGAGCGGAGCCGCCTCGGCGTCACCCAGGGCCGCTGGACCGAGGAGCACCTGGTCAAGCCACACCGCGAACTCCTGGCACGTCTCGCCGCCGACACCGCCGTCCCGACCCGTTGAACGACTGGAACCCCGCCCGCATGAGCACCCTCCTCCCCACCGCCATCGTCGGCAGCCTGCCGAAGCCGTCCTGGCTCGCCGAGCCCGAGCGACTCTGGTCCCCCTGGCAGCTCGAGGGCGACGCGCTGACCGAGGGCAAGCAGGATGCCCTCCGCTCCGCCGTCCACGAGCAGGAGCGCCGGGGCATCGACATCGTCAGCGACGGTGAGCAGACCCGCCAGCACTTCGTCACCACGTTCATCGAGCACCTGGACGGCATCGACCAGGAGCGCAAGGAGACCGTCCGCATCCGCGACCGGTACGACGCCGCCGTGCCGACCGTCGTCGGCGCCGTCAGTCGTCCCCAGTCGGTCTTCGTCGAGGACGCGAAGTTCCTCCGCGCGCAGACCGACCGGCCGATCAAGTGGGCGCTCCCCGGCCCGATGACGATGATCGACACCCTGTCGGACCAGCACTACAAGAGCCGCGAGAAGCTCGCGTGGGAGTTCGCCACGATCCTCAACCAGGAGGCCCGCGAGCTCCAGGACGCCGGCGTCGACGTCATCCAGTTCGACGAGCCCGCCTTCACCGTCTTCCACGACGAGGTGCAGGACTGGGGCGTCGCCGCACTCGAGCGCGCTGCCGAGGGGCTGCGCGTCGAGACCGCCGTGCACATCTGCTACGGCTACGGCATCGAGGCGAACAACCGGTGGAAGGAGACCCTCGGCGCCGAGTGGCGGCAGTACGAGCAGTCCTTCCCGCTCCTGCAGCAGTCGTCGATCGACATCGTCTCGCTCGAGTGCATCCACTCCCACGTCCCGCTCGAACTCGTCGAGCTGATCCGCGGCAAGAAGGTCATGCTCGGCGCGGTCGACGTCGCCACCGAGACCGTCGAGACCCCGGACGAGGTCGCCGAGGTGCTCCGCCGGGCGCTCGATTACGTCGACGCGGACAAGCTCATCCCGAGCTCGAACTGCGGGATGGCGCCGCTGGCGCGGGGTGCGGCGCTCGGGAAGCTCGGTGCGCTGTCCGCTGGTGCGGACATCGTGCGCGCGGAACTGGCGAACGTCGCGGTGCCGGCTGGGCGGTAGCGGCGCGGCTCCAAATTGGCCTGGAGGCACGGCTCGGCCCCGACAGGCGGGTCACGTCCGTCATTCCTGGCCGTCCAGGCTCATCCGGTCGAAGTCGCCCACGAAGCACTGCGAGCTGGCATCGATCGTGTAGCCCCGGGGGTCGGCGCGGAAGTCCGACGAGCTCACCGGGCCACCCCGGCCCCGGACGCCCAGGATCGGGTCCTCGCCACCCGTCTGGTAGCGCTCGGTGGTGACCCCGAGGTCCTTCCAGTGCTGCTCCACCGCCTCGACGTCGGCCTTCGGGTCGGCGCTCGCGGACCGGACCACGGCGTAGACGTACCGGACGCCACCGACCCCGGGTGCGAGGCCGCACTTCCCGAGTCCCGGACCCTCGCTCGGTTCCCAGCCGTCGCCGACGACGTCGGTGGACTCCTCGACGAACGTGACGACGGACTGCTTCGCCTGCTCAGGGGTCTTCCCGATGCCGGCACTGCAGCCGGTGAGGACGACCGCGGCGAGCAGCGCCACTGCGGTGGCTCGGAGTCCGGTGACGGCCCTCCACCGAGTGGGTTCCACGCGGGAGTCGCTCGCAGACCGGTCGGCGTCTGCGAGGCGCACCCTCGTCCGGCGATCAGCGCTGCCGGACACGGTCGCTCCACTTCGGGAACGGCTCCGAGACACCCGGTTCGGATGCATCGGGGAAGTCGGCGGGGTCCCGCAGTGCGATCGCCTTGATGAGCTCCGGAGCATCGTGTGCCCAGAACGCCTCGCTGTACACGCCGAGCGAGCACTGCCCGTTCGGTCGCACGTTCCAGGTCACCCACCATCCGTCGCCGGTGTCGGCCCGGACCTCGTGATCCGTACCGACCTTCGCGCTGCTCCAGCGCCACCCTTCTTCGTCGAAGTAGCGCTGCATCGGCTCGAGGTCCTGCACCGCGCCGGTAGCACCCTCCGGTTCGATGATCCGCACGGCTCGGAACGCGTAGGAGTTCTCCTTGGTCGCACCCTCCGGCGCCTCGCCGAACGCGTCATCGCCTGCGGGCAGAGGACGGACGTCTCCGCCGTTCCAGTACCACGTGCCGTCCGAGATCTGTCGTTGTGCGGCTGCGAGCACGGCCTGCCCGTGCTCGTACCGCTCGCCAGCCAGCTCGAACTCGTCCTGCAACGAGAGATCGGCTCCCTGCGCCTGCGTCCGGCCTGCCGCGTCTCGCGCGCCCTGTCCGTCTCCGCTGTCCGAGGCACACCCGGTCGTCACGAGCACCACGGCCGCGAGCACGGTCACGATCCCGCCGCGCGGTCGCAGACGGGAGCGATGCATTCGCAGGTCCCCGGACGCCCCGTCTGCAGCAGCGATCGGGGCATCGGCTGCCCCGTCATCGAACGCCATCGTCACGCACACCCCCGCGTGGCTCGCAAGTTGGTTCCCGACACTACCCAACGACCGGCCGTCCCGTCCGTCCAGCTGCCTCGACCTCGACGGGTCGGTCGCGTTGATCGGGATCAAGCGTCTCTCGCGCGCAGCGCTTCCCGTTCGACGAGCGCCGCCGCGATCGCATCGGCTGCGTAGGGCGCCTTCGCGAGCGTGTGCACCACGGCGGTCACTCCCGCTGCCCGGGCGATCACCGCACCCGCGGCCCGGACTTCGCCGTTGATCCAGCGAGAGCCCTCGTCGCGCTGCCAGCTGACCGTGCGGGTGGGCGGTGCACCCGGTTCCAGCGCCCACTCGCCGTAGCGGCAGAGGTCGTCGAAGGTCGACCAGACCCCGCCGGCCGATGCGAACGAGGATTCACCGAGCGCCCACGGTCGGATGGCGCGACCGAGGAACCTCGGCATGATGCGCTCCGATGCAGCCGGCACCAGTGTCGCGGAACCGATGCCCGCCGGCCGCAGGACCTGCTCCTGCACGACGTCGAACCAGCTCCCGTGCACCGCGTCGAGGACCGCCCCGAGGAGCGCGTACCCGAGGTTCGAGTACACGTACTGCCCCCTGGGCGTCACGGGCGTCGCGGTCGTCAGGTCCAGCGGCACCCCGACGGCCGGTCGGTACGGGTCACGGAAGAGGCTGTCACGGATCGTCGGTGGTACCCGGGCCAGCCCGGAGGTATGGCGGACGAGATCACCGACCGTCATCTCGCCGTCGGGCACGCCGGGCAGGTACGACGCGACCGGCCGTCCGAGCTCGAGCGTGACCGCGGCCGTCGTCCCGACGAGCCCCTTCGTGATGCTCCCCCACTCGAGCAAGGATGCCTCGGCGTACCGTCCGGCGGGCTCGCGGACGGACTGCCAGCCGTCGGTCGTCCGAAGGCTCGCCCGCCATTGACCACGTGGAACATTGCCGTTCATGTACCAGCACGCTAGCGTCGTCACCATGCCTGGAGCAATGGTGTCCGCACTCGTCGTCGAGATCGGTGGAGCGGTCCTCGTGATGTGGTTGACGTGGCGGGCTGCGAACGGGCAGCTGGGCCGGAACGACCTCGCCGGCATCCGGACGCGGGTCACGATGTCCAGCGACGAAGCCTGGCGGACCGGGCACCGAGCGGCACTGCCACCGACGCTGATCTCGGGCGTGATCACGATCCTCTGCTGCGCAGTGTGCATCGTCGTGCCCGCGCTCCGCACACCCGCGTCGGTGATCGTCGTGTCGGTCGTCCTCCTGGGCGGCGCACTCCTCTCCATCCCTGTTGCCCACCGCGCGGTACGCCGAGCGGAATCCGAGGACTGATGCGGCGACGGACCTGACCCACCTCCATCACTCGCCGTGCTGTCGGAGCTGTGCGATCCGCAACGGAGAACGAACGGCGACGACCACAGCGGCCACGAAGACGACCGTCACGACGAGGAGCGCCACCCCTCCGCCCGCGACGGTCATGAGGGCTCCGCCACCGATCGCTCCGACCGCCGCGAGCGTCCGGTTCGCACTGCGCATCGTGCTGTTCATGCGTCCGAGGAGCTCGTCCGGCGTCACTGTCTGGCGCAGGCTCATCTCGTTCGCGTTCTCGCACCCGGCAGCGACACCGTGCACCGCGAACGCAGCGAAGAGGACGATGGTGCTCGCCGTCGGCATCGACTGCCCGAGCACGGTGGTCGCGACCGCGATGGCGGCCCAGGCGACCGGGTACACACCGCGAGCGGCGATGATCGTGCGCCCAGCCCCGAAGCGGCTGCCGAGTCGCGGTGCCGCGGTGGCACCGAGGAGCATCGCGACACCGCTGACCGCGAGGACTGCCCCGTAGACGACTGCCGGCAACGCGAGCGTCCGCAGTGCGAGGGTCGCGAACACCGTCAACCCGGCGGCGTTGGCGAGGAACCAGAGGTGCGTGGAGAACGCGAGCGGGGCGAGCATCGCGTGTCCGTACGTCCACCGCAGGCCGTCGGCGATGTCGCGACGCAACCGCGGACGTGCGCGTCCTGTCGGCACGCGCTCGTCGACCCGGACGCGGGCGACGAGGACAGCGTCGATGAAGAAGCTTGCGGCGTCGAGCGCGATCGCGAACGGCGCCGTCACGAGACTCACGAGCGCGCCGCCCAGCGCCGGCCCCACGGTCTGCGCGGCGGCGTCGCTCTGGTCGATCCGGGCGTTCGCCGCCAGGAGCAGCGGTCGGGGCACGATCCGCGGCAGGAGTGACTGGGTCGCGGCGAAGCCGACGACGGACAGGACGCCGAACACGAACAACGCGCCGGCCGTGACCCAGAGATCGAGCACTCCGAACGCCCAGGAGACTGGGATCACGGCCAGGCTCAGGCCACGCCCCACGCTGGACCAGATCAGGAGAGGCTTCCGACGGAAGCGGTCGACGTACGCCCCGACGACCAGCCCGAAGATCGCGTACGGCAGGAACTGGGCAGCGTTGACCAGCCCGACCTCGAAGGGCGTCGCGTGCAGCACGGTCACCACGAGGACCGGCACTGCCACGGCGCTCACGGCGGACCCGAACGACGAGACGGTCGCCGCCGACCAGTACGACCGAAAGCCGGCGACACGACGCAGCGTCGTCGCGTCCTCACCCATGGGCCAACGTTGGCAGATCGAGGTCCCTCCGTACAGGGTGCGTCAGGCCGAGGGCGTTGACTACACGCATGATCACCAAGGCCCAGATCCACGAAGTGGAGAACGCGACCGTCCGAGACCGCGACGGCGCATCGGTCGGCAAGGTCGCGCAGGTGTTCCCGTCCGACGAGGACGGCAGCGCCGCGTTCATCAGCGTCGCGACCGGGCTCCTCGGCAGTCACGCCGTGCTCGTCCCGGTCGAGGACGCCACGTTCGACGGCTCGGACCTGCACGTCGGGTACACCAAACGCGCGATCAAGGACGCACCGTCCGCCGGCGCCGGGAACACCCTGTCCCTCGCCGACGAGAACGCCGCGCGCAAGCACTTCGGGCTGTCCCCTGCCGGCAAGGCGACAGGCGACATGGGCGACCCGCACGAGAACCTCGACCAGGCAGGTACCGGCCCGGCCGGCGCCGACGACACCGAGGGCGCAGGCACGACGCCGCCGGCCTGAGTCGGGCCGACGTCGGTACCCTGACCGCAGGGGAACATGAGGGGGAACCGTTGACAGGCGACGTCCGAGGACGACCGACGGCACGGCAGCCGAGGCGGCTCGCGTGAACGAGCACGCGCCGGGCGAACACCGACCAGCTCGCATCGGTCTCACGTACAGCTCCGATCCTGCGCCCGAGGCGCACGACCAGCGCACCATCGCCGAGATGAACAGCCGCCGCAGGGCCTTCCGGGTCGTCGCGCGGACCGGGTTCATCCTCGCGCCGGTGATGTTCCTCCTGCCGCTCGTCTACCCGCTGCTCGGACGCGGGTGGCACATGGGGCCGGTCATCTGCATGACGGCGGCGTGGGCCGTCCTCGTGTTGGCGACCTCGTTCGCCGCGATGGCGTCCACGAAGCCGGGCGATCCCCCGTGGGTGCACCAGCTCTGGGCGGTGCCCGTCGCCGTCGTCGCGATGGTCCCCGGCGGCATCGCCGCGTTCGCACTGTACGGATCCGTCGTCGCCGGGGTGTACCAGGCAACGAAGTGAGCGGGACCTCCGATCAGTCCGAGGGCAACCGGACGAAGCGGTAGTCGGGACGCGGCACATCGAGTGATCCGACGAAGAAGTCGAGCCCTCCGTTGGACTCGTAGCCCTGGCGCACGAAGTGTCCGTCGAAGGAGAACCGGATGCCGGGCGAATCTCCGTCGGCCGCCTCCCATCGGCCCGAGAAACTCGGCGGATCCCCGTCGGCCGCACAGCCCGGAGGGCTCGTCGCAGTGTTCCCGGTCCGGCACGGGAGGTCGGTCGGGATGTCGCGCGCCCTGTACGTCCGGTCCGCCGACACGACGAACGCCGGCGCTCCGTCGCCACTCGCCCCGTCGAGCACCCAGGTGCCGGCGTGGTCCTGCTGCTCGGGCTGGGCTCCGGCCGCGCACCCGGTCACCAGGAGCGTCAGCACGCCGACCGCCGTCGCGACGCGCGTCCAGCGCCTGGTCAGCACCGCACGCTCTCTGCCCGTCCGCCCCATGGTGCTCCGTCCTCGTCCCCCACACGACCGTACAACTGACCAGCCGAGCGGCACGGAACCCGACCACGCGACGGACGTGCGCCGTCTCGTCCGCGGGATGCGTGCCTCCAGGCCGGACTGGAGGCGCGGCAGCCGTCCACCCCGCCGCTCACGTCAGAGCGTCGACACCTCCGCGCCCGTGACATCCTCTGGTGATGCTCACGGCGCGAGAACGGTGGTCGCGGATCTACGACAAGGAAGAGGTTCCGGCGCGATCGAGACCCCGCTTGTGATGCCCCGTCAGAAGACGTGCACGTGCTGGAAACTCCGACGACACTCCGGCGCCTGGTCCACAGCGCCGTCGTCGCCGCGGTGCGCCAGGCGACGAACTGAGCGGGACGTCCGAGCAGTTCGCGGACAAGCGCATGAAGCGGTAGCGCGGCTTTTGACGCAAACGGGACCGAGCCAGCAGTTGGCCCGGTCCCGGTGTTCGTTGCGAGATGTCAGCTCGTCACGCGTTCCACGTTGCTGAGTGCTGTCAGTACGTAGGAGAGCCGCAGGGCGAGCCGGTACTTCTTGGAGGCATCAACCCTTCGAGCGTCCAGAACAACCGCCTCGACGTCGGCCACATCGGTGTCGACCAGCAGGGCAACGTTCTCGTGCGTCAGGTGGTACTGCTGCGTGAGCGTCTCGACCAGTGCTCGAAGCCGAATGTCGTCATCCTCGGCCAGCCCTTCTGTGAGGAGCACGGAGAGCATCGAGAGTTGCGTGGTCTGAGCACCCGACAGCCCGGACGGTGCTGCCGTCATACCCGTTCGGTGTTCCGATGCCAGGTACTCCCGCAGGTGTTCAGGAGCAATACCCGTCATCGCGCTGATTGATTCGGGTGAGATCCTTCCAGTGTCGATCAGGTGCCGGAGCCCCTGGTCGACGTCATAGGCTTCCGTGCTCATCTTGAACACCTCTCAATCGGTCGTCTTCAGCCGAACCCGAGCCACCAGGAAAGCGAACTCGAGTGCGCAGTGGTTACTTGTAGGTGTACAGCGTCGCGTTGGGGCCGACTGTGGCGACAGGGAGGCCCGCGAAGTCCGCCTCGCCACTCAGTGTGCCTGAGTAGCGGTGTCCGCGAAGCTTGCTGGTGGGCACGTCGCCGGCGAAGACGAGTTCAAGCGTACGGCAGCCGCTCAGACCACTGGTGAGGTCGGTGATCTGGAACGCGCCCACGAAGTTCGTCGCCGGAACGTGCATGGCGATCGAGTAGTGGTAAACGCCTCCCGACGCCGTTACGGTGACCGTCCCCGATCCGTCTCCCGGGTACACGACGTCGGTGTGGACACCACCCGACGCGCCTGCCGTCTTCACCGGCAGCATCGGGAACACGGACAGCCGTCTGCGCCGCCCTTCACGTCCGAGCCGTGTCACCCCGGCACACGGCTCCCCCGGCGCCGCCAGGCGCAGGATGACGAGGTGATCACACCCACCCGCGCCGCCGGCCTCGACGCCCTGCGCGCGTTCGTCCCGCACGCCGGGGCCGACTACCGACGCGATCGCAACCACGACACCGGTCCGGCGCGGACGAACGTGTCCGGTCTGTCGCCGTACATCCGGCACCGGCTCGTCACCGAGCAGGAGGTCGTCGACGCCGTGCTCGAGCGACACAGCCTGCACACCGCGGAGAAGTTCGTGCAGGAGGTCTTCTGGCGCGCCTACTGGAAGGGGTGGCTCGAGCAGCGTCCCGAGGTCTGGCGCCGCTACCGCGAAGAGGTCCGTGACCTGCTCGCCGGCGACCTGCCCGCGCACTACGAGGACGTGGTCGCCGGGCGGTCCGGGATCGAGGCGATGGACGCGTGGGTGCGTGAGCTCGTCGAGACCGGGTACCTGCACAACCACACGCGGATGTGGTTCGCGAGCATCTGGGTCTTCACCCTCGAGCTGCCCTGGCAGCTCGGTGCCGACTTCTTCTCCCGACACCTGCTCGACGGTGACGCCGCCTCCAACACCCTGTCGTGGCGCTGGGTCGCCGGTCTGCAGACCAGGGGGAAGACGTACCTGGCGACGACGGAGAACATCGCGCGGTACACCGACGGCCGTTTCGCGCCGACCGGCCTCGCGACCGAGGCCCGAGCGCTCGACGAGGAGCCCTTCCCGGCCGCGGTCCCGGTGCCGTCCGACGACGTCGACGGCCGCATCGGCGAGCGCGTCGGGCTGCTGTTGCACGAGGAGGACCTGGAGCCCGAGAGCCTGCTCGCGGAGCACCCGTCCCTTGCTTCGTCGATCCGCGCAGTCGCCGTGGCCGCGGACCCCGGGCAGCGCTCCCCCGCCGAGGTGTCGACCGCGGTCACGGCCTTCACCGCCGGTGCGGTCGCGGACGCTGCGTCGCGGACGACCGATGCGACGGTGCTCGACTCGGTCGAGCCCTCCGCCGTCCTCGACTGGGCGGACGCTGCAGACCTGGACACGGTGGTCGTCCCGTACGCGCCGGTCGGTCCCGTCCGGGAGCGCCTCGACCTGCTGCGCACACGGCTCGGTGCAGAGGGCGTCGCGCTCGTGACCGTCCGCCGGCGGTGGGACGGACGCGCATGGCCGTACGCGTCGCGCGGGTTCTTCCCGTTCCGGGAGCGGATGCCGGGATCGGTCGGGGCTCATTAGCGACTGCCCGATGGGCTGGTCGACCCGCCGCGAACCTTAGAGAGCGCGCGTCAACGCTTGAGCAATGAGCTTTGCCGTCGTATTCGAGGCAACTGAAAAAAGCCGGCGCTGCTCCCCTCTTCTCGGTCGACGACCGCATACCCACACATGCGGCCCGCATCTACGGGCGCCGGTTCACGCCGTCAAATTGAAGCGAAAGAAACACCATTAGCCATCAGGCGCGGCACAGTGACCTCGGTGACGGTCACGGCGGAGGCTTCAATGCCGCACCACCGGCGACCAAGCTCGTCTGCCGCTATAGCAGTGGATCCAGAACCCAGATAAGGATCGAGTACAAGCTCATCAGGGTTAGTAGCAATCTCGATGATACGTCGCATCAGATTGAGCGGCTTCGGAGTGGCGAAGATTTCACCAGCAGCAACATCCTTCATGAGTTCCCGCTTAGCTGTCGCGTTATCGCCGACTTCACCGCTCAACCAGATGGTGGACGGCGCCAGCGGTTTCAGCTCGTCGACAAAACGCTTCAGTCGAGGAGTGCCGTCACCTCCCCGCGTCCAATAAATTCGACCCTCCTTCTCGAGCTGTGCCATCTTCTGCCGAGAGTAAGCCCAACACCGGCCCCTCGGAGGCGCCACAAGCCGACCGGTTGGACTCCGCAGCTCGTAAAACTGGGAGGGGACACCGTGGCCAGCCTGGACACTCACCGGCACAGATCGCCATCCACCCCTTGGATCGTCATCAGGATTCGAAAGCCCACCTTCATTAGGCAGCCCATTGCGTGCACGTTTCCAATTCTCGCCGATCGGCGAGTAGACATGAATGTAATCATGGGAGGAGCTAAAAGCGCGCCGATTGTCTCGAGAGGTTCGCTTCTGCCAGATGACCGTCGACACGAACGCGTCTCGGCCGAATACTTCGTCGAGGATCACGCGGCCATAATGTTGTTCACGATCGTCCAGATGCAACCAAATGCTGCCGTCCAGGCGCAGCAACGGCTTGATCGCGCGCAAGCGGTCGCGGAGCACCTGAGCCCACTCGTCGGAAGAACGACGGTCATCGTAGTGATGGAACCGCTCACCAGTATTAAAGGGCGGATCTAGATAAGCGAGCCTCACCGAAGCTGGCTCGAACCCCTGTGCAGATAGAAGAGCGAGGTTGTCACCTACCAGCAGGCGACCATGGCTCGGCGACCGCCTAACCGAAGGACTATCAGACCCAACATCACCGAGGGTCCGCACGGCCCCCGACTGAGGGACAGCACCAACCAACTCATCTGCCGTAGCCTCGAAGATCGCAGTCACAGCGCTAGCCTAAGCGCACGGACCGACAACATCGCCAGGGGGATACGCGTGGTCTTCAACTTCACGCTCCAGGACAGCACATCCAGCGACACCACGCTCACTGAGCTCCGCTCAGCATGTGCCGGAGCCGATCAGGGACAAGCTCTGTTCGCTTGGGCGACTGTTCCGGGCCTTAAAGCACTCATCGACACTCAGGAGATTCAGGATCTCCTTCTAGCCGGCTCGCTCGACATGATCATCGGCACCGACGCAGTGACGAACGAGGCCACCGTGCGTTACGCCCGAACGCTCGTCGGCCTATACCCTTCACTTTCGATCCGGTTCTTCCTGCATGATGAGAAGTGGTTTTTCCACCCCAAGACTGCCTGGTTCACAGCGCCCTCAGGAGCAGTCACTATCGTTACCGGCTCGGGCAATCTGACAAGGTGGGGCTTGACCGAGAATTGGGAAGCCGCGGTGCGAACCGAGCTTTCCCAAATTGAAGCAGCGAACCTGATCTCGAAGTTCGATTTGTGGGCGGCAAGGCACGCCTCACAACTCCACACCGCGAACGACCCTGCGGTGCTAGAGCGCGCGATCAAAAATCGACCCGTGGAACGCGCAGCTTTCTCTCAATTGCGCCCCACGGAACTCAAGCCGGACTCAGATCTACAGGCGACCGGAACTCCCAACGAGCCGTGGCTTCTTACCGAGTTGACGAAGAACCGGAAGAATCACGTCACTCTCGCACCGATGTTCAGCCAGGCTTCCTTCTCCGGTAATGTCGCGACTAATTATTTTGGCTTCCAGGAGAACCCGCAAACAGTCATCTCAATCTACCCCGTGAATGACCAGGGCATGATCACCGGAGAGCAGATCACGCCCATCCGCTTCAAGCCTGCAAGCACCAATTACTACTTCGAACTTAATGCGTATGCCGGCATGGATTACCCCGCCGCCGGCCGACCAATTGCCGCGTTCCGTCGTATAGCCGCAGATCGTTTCCTGTACGCAGTCCTGCTCCCCGGGGAAGATGGCTTCGACGACCTATTCGACCTCTGCTATTCGAAGCCTGGAGTGGATGGCAACCGCGCGAACCAGATGCGCCGCGCCTACTTCTCCGACACCGAGATCGCAACACATTGGCCGGACAATCCGATCATGTCACTCGATCAGATCTGATCACGGAGCGCAGTAGACGAGCACCTCTGCGCCTTCCGGCGCAGCCTGACTGACGTCACGTCGATTGAGCCGCGCATGCCTCGCCCCGTCGATCACGACGATCTCGACAGACTCGTAGTGGCGACTTGCGAGCTCCATCAGGGTTGGCAAGGCCACACTTCTAGGTCTTGCGGTTTCTCCGCCGGCTATAGGCGAGTACGACAAGAGCATGCTCGCGTTACACTGGCGCGCCATACCAAACAAGTCGTTAAAGGCTGCTTGCGCCTGGCTCACAATCGAAAATGCTGATTGATGCCGCTCGACACGATACAACCCTTTACTGGGCACCAGTCCGCCGCCGAGGTTTGAATAGGTCAACCCCGGCTCGTCGCCGATGGCGATGGTTTCAAGGATATGGTAGAAACGAGAGTAATGCTCCCTAGTGTACGGAGGATCGGCATAGATAACGGAGTTTGCGCCATGCTGCTCGATCGCTTCTCGAAAATCTGCGGTCTCCCCCCGCACAGGCAGTTCTATCGGCACGCTCGCCAGATGGTTCATTGCAACCGATAACAGGCCGCCTGGATCAAACGCCACCCTCCGCTTTGCAACCTTGAGGGCGACTTTATCCTTCGGCACTCCGGATCTACTCAGGACTTGCACCGGTTGCGCATAATGTCCGCCCACCGAGGTGACGAGATTCGAAGCAAATCTCATAGCCAGAGTCAGGCCAACGTCCACCTGCGGCTCCGGCATTCGCCTCGCTACGGCTATTGCGGCGTCCAGCCATACCGATTGCTCGTACGAGAAATAGACGCCCCCGTAGTAGCGAGTCATTACGAGCTTATTTAGGCCATCCTGATTCCGGAGGCCTAATTGCGCCCAAACACTTGTCGCCCCATGGGCCATTCCTGACCCCCTGGACAACATGGCGACAATTCCGTTGACGTCAGAACGGTCAAAGACGGAGCGCTCCCAAGCAACCAGGTGGGAGATACGCTCATCGTCAAGATAGCTACTGGCTTCTGCCGCGACGTCCTGCCAGTAATCCTCGGGCGAATTTTCCATGCGACGCGAATACCCGTTTACGAGAACCCGTGAGTAACTCTGGATATCGTTTGCTACAACCTCGCGCTCTTTCGCCACACTGAGCGCAACACTGCCGCTACCGGCGAAAAGATCAAGTAACCGCTTGTCGCCAGATGGGTCAAGTGCATTTATGCCTGACCTTATGGTGTCGATGTACCGGCTTTTCCCACCTAGGTACGGAATAGTTCTCAACAGCTAAATATATGTCGAATCAGAAGTCCCAGTCCTCGTCCTCCGTCACGACGGCCTTGCCGATGACGTACGACGACCCGGACCCCGAGAAGAAGTCGTGGTTCTCGTCCGCGTTCGGCGACAGGGCCGACAGGATCGCCGGGTTCACGTCCGTCGTCTCCTTCGGGAACATCGGCTCGTAGCCCAGGTTCATCAGCGCCTTGTTGGCGTTGTAGTGCAGGAACTTCTTGACGTCCTCGGTCAGCCCGACGCCGTCATAGAGGTCCTGCGTGTACTGCACCTCGTTCTCGTAGAGCTCGAACAGCAGGTTGAACGTGTAGTCCTTGATCTCCTGCTTGCGCTCCTCGGAAGCGCCCTCGAGTCCCTTCTGGAACTTGTAGCCGATGTAGTACCCGTGGACGGCTTCGTCGCGGATGATCAGGCGGATCAGGTCGGCCGTGTTCGTGAGCTTCGCCCGCGAGGACCAGTACATCGGCAGGTAGAAGCCGGAGTAGAACAGGAATGACTCGAGCAGCGTCGACGCGACCTTGCGCTTCAGGGGGTCGTCACCGGTGTAGTAGTCGAGGACGATCTGCGCCTTCTTCTGCAGGTTCGGGTTCTCCGTGGACCAGCGGAATGCGTCGTCGATCTCGGGCGTCGAGGCGAGCGTCGAGAAGATCGACGAGTAGCTCTTCGCGTGCACCGACTCCATGAACGCGATGTTCGTGTAGACGGCTTCTTCGTGCGGGGTGATCGCGTCGGGAATCAGGCTGATCGCGCCGACGGTGCCTTGGATGGTGTCGAGCAGCGTCAGGCCGGTGAAGACCCGCATGGTCAGCTGCTGCTCCTCGGGCGTGAGGGTGTTCCACGACTGCACGTCGTTCGACAGCGGCACCTTCTCGGGCAGCCAGAAGTTGTTGACCAGCCGGTTCCAGACCTCGACGTCCTTGTCGTCCTGGATGCGGTTCCAGTTGATTGCACTGACCGCGCTGATCAGCGGGATGGACTTGCCCGTTGCGTGGACCGGGTCGGTGAGGGTCATGGGATCGTCTTCCGGATTCGAGATGGTGATCTGGTGTCGGACTGGAGGCACGGGGCGGGNCCCGCCCCGTGCCTCCAGGATGTGGGCAGTCGCGTCAGCGACCGACCGCTACAGCATGCAGCTGACGCAACCTTCGACCTCGGTGCCCTCGAGGGCGAGCTGGCGCAGACGGATGTAGTAGATCGTCTTGATGCCCTTGCGCCATGCGTAGATCTGGGCCTTGTTGATGTCGCGGGTGGTGGCGGTGTCCTTGAAGAACAGCGTCAGCGACAGACCCTGGTCGACGTGCTGCGTCGCCGCGGCGTAGGTGTCGATGATCTTCTCGGCACCGATCTCGTACGCGTCCTGGTAGTAGTCCAGGTTGTCGTTCGTCATGAACGGCGCCGGGTAGTAGACGCGGCCGAGCTTGCCTTCCTTGCGGATCTCGATCTTCGACGCGATCGGGTGGATCGACGACGTCGAGTGGTTGATGTACGAGATCGAACCGGTCGGCGGGACGGCCTGCAGGTTCTGGTTGTAGATGCCGTGCTCCTGGACGGACGCCTTCAGCGCCTTCCAGTCGTCCTGCGTCGGGATCGTCACGTTCGCGTTCGCGAAGAGCTCGCGGACACGCTCGGTCGCCGGCGTCCACTCCTGGTCGGTGTACTTGTCGAAGAACTCGCCCGACGCGTACTTCGAGTCACGGAAGCCGTCGAACGTCTCCCCCGTCTCGATCGCGATGTTGTTCGAGGCGCGCAGGGCGTGGAACAGCACCGTGTAGAAGTAGATGTTCGTGAAGTCGATGCCCTCTTCGGAGCCGTAGAAGACGCGCTCACGAGCCAGGTAGCCGTGCAGGTTCATCTGACCGAGGCCAATGGCGTGCGACTTGTCGTTGCCGTCCTCGACCGAGCGGACCGACGAGATGTGCGACATCTGCGAGACCGAGGTCAGGCCGCGGATGGCGGTCTCGATGGTCTTGCCGAAGTCCGGCGAGTCCATCGTCAGCGCGATGTTCAGCGAGCCGAGGTTGCAGGAGATGTCCTTGCCGATCTCCTTGTAGGACAGGTCCTCGTTGAAGGTGGTCGGCGTGTTGACCTGCAGGATCTCCGAGCACAGGTTGGACATGTTGATCCGACCCTTGATCGGGTTGGCCTTGTTCACCGTGTCCTCGAACACGATGTACGGGTAGCCCGACTCGAACTGGATCTCGGCGATGGTCGTGAAGAAGTCACGCGCCTTGATCTTCGTCTTCTTGATGCGCGAGTCGTCGACCATCGCGCGGTAGTTCTCGGAGATCGGGACGTCGCCGAAGGGCATCCCGTAGACCTTCTCGACGTCGTACGGCGAGAACAGGTACATGTCCTCGTTGTTCTTCGCGAGCTCGAACGTGATGTCCGGCACGACGACGCCGAGCGACAGCGTCTTGATGCGGATCTTCTCGTCGGCGTTCTCGCGCTTGGTGTCGAGGAACTTCATGATGTCGGGGTGGTGGGCCGACAGGTAGACGGCACCGGCACCCTGACGTGCACCGAGCTGGTTCGCGTACGAGAAGGAGTCCTCCAGCAGCTTCATCACGGGGATGATGCCCGAGGACTGGTTCTCGATCTGCTTGATCGGGGCGCCGGCCTCGCGGATGTTGGAGAGCAGCAGGGCCACGCCGCCGCCGCGCTTCGAGAGCTGCAGCGAGGAGTTGATGCCGCGCGAGATCGACTCCATGTTGTCCTCGATGCGGAGGAGGAAGCAGGAGACGAGCTCGCCGCGCTGCGCCTTCGCGGTGTTGAGGAACGTCGGGGTCGCGGGCTGGAAGCGGCCGGCGATGATCTCCTCGACGAGGTCGATCGCGAGCTGCTCGTTGCCCTGCGCCAGGCCGAGGGCGGTCATCACGACGCGGTCCTCGAAGCGCTCGAGGTAGCGCTTGCCGTCGAACGTCTTGAGCGTGTAGCTCGTGTAGTACTTGAACGCACCGAGGAACGTCTGGAACCGGAACTTCTTGGAGTACGCCAGGTCGTTGAGCTTCTGGATGAACTCGAGCGAGTACTGCTCGATCGTCGCCGCTTCGTAGTACTCGTTCTCGACCAGGTAGTCCAGCCGCTCCTTCAGGTTGTGGAAGAAGACGGTGTTCTGGTTGACGTGCTGCAGGAAGAACTGCTTCGCGGCCTCACGGTCCTTGTCGAACTGGATGTTCCCGTCCGCGTCGTAGAGGTTGAGCATCGCGTTGAGGGAGTGGTAGTCCATCCCCGTCTGCGGCGACGTCAGATCGACGTCTGCAACTGCTGCGTCCAAAATGCATCCAATCCTGAGTTGACCGCGCGGACGTCGTCCGGCGTTCCGAAGAGTTCGAACCTGTAGAGGAGAGGGACGCCGCACTTCTGTGCGATGACGTCCCCGGCCAGGCCGTAGGCCTCGCCGAAGTTCGTGTTGCCCCCGACGACCACTCCGCGGATGAGCGAGCGGTTCTGTTCGTCGTTGAGGAACTTGATGACCTGCTTGGGCACCGCGCCCTGCCCGTTGCCGCCGCCGTACGTCGGCAGGACGAGCACGTACGGCTCGTCCACGCGCAGGAACGGTTCGTTCGGGTAGAGCGGGATGCGGTCCGCGTCACGGCCGAGCTTCTCGACGAAGCGTGCGGTGTACCCGGATACGCTCGAGAAGTAGACGAGGCGACTCATGTGCGCGCTCCTTGTGAGAGGTGCGGACAGCAGATCAGGAGTGGCCTGTCGGAGGCGCTGCGTGCCTCCAGGCCGGCGGAGGTGCGGGTCCCGGGACGGGACCCGCACGGCTCACGCGAGTTCGGCGCTGAGCGTCGCGATCTTGTCGGGACGGAAGCCCGACCAGTGGTCGTCGTCGGTGACGACGACGGGGGCCTGCATGTAGCCGAGGCTCTTGACGTGCTCGAGCGCGGCTTCGTCGGCGGAGACGTCGAGCACCTCGTACTGGATGCCCTTGTTGTCGAGCGCGCGGTACGTCGCGGTGCACTGGACGCAGGACGGCTTGGTGTAGACGGTGACGGCCATGATCTCCCCTGGTTCTTGCTGGTTGTTCGTGCTGTGGAGTGGTGCTGGTGTCGGGTGCCGCTTGCACCTGCCCGCTGGCACCTGCGCAGACGTGTCCGGGAAGGGGCCGCTGCGGTGGCTCCACACTACATCTAGTGGCTGGCCGAGGCACCGACCACAAGAGGAAGTGTTACAGCCGTGTAGTTCTCCACAACGCCCTCCACAGTCTGTGGATTCCCGGGAGGCCCGGAATCACGCCAGTCTGCGGCCCACCACCGACACTTCCCCACACCGGTGGACAGCCTCGATCCACATGTGTGGAATCAGCGCGTCGGCGTGTCGCGGACGGTCCTCCACACGGGCCTCCGGAGGCCGCTCGTCCACAGCACCCCCGGACGGGTGACGGCCCCGTCCGTCCGGTCCGTACACTCGTCTCGTGAGTGCCTACGGACCCCTGCTGAAGACCCCCGGAGTCGGTCGCGTCATCGCAGCGCAGCTCACCGCGCGGTTCCCGTTCGGCATGCTCTCGCTCGCGTACCTGCTGCACGTCGAGCACGTCTTCCACTCCTACGGCGCTGCCGGGCTCGTGCTCGCGACGACGAGCATCGGCCAGGCCATCGCCGGTCCGCTCACCAGTCGGTGGATGGGCAGCTGGGGCATGCGCCCGGTCCTGGTGCTGACGAGCATCGTCGCGCTGCTCAGCATGGGCGTCGTCGCGTTCGCCACCATGCCGCTCTGGGCGTACGTGGTCGTCGGGTTCCTCGGCGGCCTCGCGGTCCCGCCCGTGCAGCCGGCGGTGCGCACCATCTACCCCAAGATGGTGACCTCGTCGCAGCTCACGCCCCTGTTCTCCCTGGACGCCAGCGCGCAGGAGCTCATCTGGGTCGCCGGTCCGGTCATCACGACGTTCGTCGCGACGCAGGTCGGCACGGTGCAGGCGATCGTCGTGGCGATGGTGTTCCTGGTCGTCGGCGGCGTGTGGTTCATCGCCTCCCCCGAGCTCGGCCGCGTCCGCATCCCCCGCTCGAAGCGTGCGTTCGGCGTCGTGCTGCGCCGCCCCTCGGTCGTCGTGGCGACCCTGACCGGCCTGCTGCTCATCGGGGCGTGCGCCGCGGTCGAGGCCAGTGTCACGAGCGTCTTCGGCGAGGGCAGCCCGAACGCCGGCATCGTCCTCGCGGTGTTCGCCGTCGGGTCGCTCGCGGGCGGGCTCGCGCTCGGGCACCGTCCGATCTCCCCGAACACCCTCTGGGCGCGCATGTGCATCGTGTTCGTCGGACTCGCGCTGGCCGTGGGCGGCACGGACTTCTGGTGGCTCTGCCTGGCGCTCGTGATCGCCGGCGCCGGCATCGCCCCGGCCCTCGCGGTGATGTTCGGCTCGGTGTCCGCGACCGTGAAGTTCTCCGACACGGCAGAGGCCTACGGCTGGATGGGCACCGGGCAGCTCATCGGCGCCGCGGGCGGCTCTGCGGTGGCCGGGTTCCTCATCGACGCGAACGGGCCCTCGGGCGGCATGACCGTGGGCGCGGTGATGGCGGCGGCCGGCGTGGTGCTGCCGCTCGTCACGAAGCGGTGGCTGCCCGACCTGCGCGGCCGTGACGCGAGCCCGATTCCCGACACCGAGCCGGTGACACTGCCGTCCTGACGAGAGCGACGGCAGACGGCGGAAGGGGCGGAGCCGTGCGGCTCCACCCCTTCCGTCGTCGGGACAGGGTCTCGGTCAGACCTCCTGGAGGATGAACCGGTAGGCCGCTGACTGCTGCCCGCCGTCCTCGACCACGAGCGTGTACTCGGCGAACGAGGCTCCGTCGGGCAGGGTCAGCTGCAGGGCCGTCCGGCTGCCGGCGGCCACTTCCTGCGAGCTGACCTCGCGGGTCTCGGAGCCGTCGAACGCGGAGACGTGCAGGGTGCCGGCAGCGCGCGAGAAGACGTCCGCCGTGCGCGTGGCGTGACCGGAGAACACCCAGATGTCCTCCGGGTCCCCCTGCTCGTCCTCGGTCTGGTCCGCGTACTGGCCGTCGACCGTGAACACCGTCGGACGCGACGGCTCGGCGACGCTGGACCGGGCAGAGGCCGTCGTGACGGTGTCGGCGGGCGCCTGCACTGCGTACCACTGGATCTGCGAGCCGGTCGGCACGAACAGCGTCGGCGTGAGCTGCTTGCCGAACCGCAGGACGTACTCCGCCTGTGCGGAGGGGGTGGACACGGTGAAGGAACCGTCCGCGCCGACGATCGCAGAGCCCTGCCAGCCGACACCCGCTGCGATCTGGACGGTCTTGTTCGCGTACGACGCGTCGTGGACGGTGCCCGAGACCGTGACGACCCCGTCACGAGCGATACTCGAGGTCACCTCCACCGCACCGAAGGTGTGGGCACCCGCGTCGGCGGCGGTCGCCGAGCTGACGGCGGTCGGGGTGATCGTCGCGGCACCGGCCGGGACGGCACCGAGGACGGCGGCGCCGAGCGTGAGGGCGAGGCCGGTGGTGGCGCAGAGCGCGCGGGACATCTTCATGGGAGTTCCTTTCATCGGGGACCAGGAAATACTGCATACCGGACGCTGATCCACTCCCGAGTGCGATGTGAACATCCAAGGCCAGCGGGCGGCGGCACACCGACCGCGCCCGGCAGGATGGGTGCATGGTCACCTCGATCCCCCTCCGCGACGGCCGCAGCATCCCCGCGATCGGCTTCGGCGTCTACAAGGTCGACGACGCCCAGGCCGAGACGGCGGTCGGTCTCGCGCTCGACGCCGGCTACCGGCACGTCGACACCGCCGAGATGTACGGCAACGAAGCCGGTGTCGGCAAGGCGATCCGCGCCTCCGGGCTCGACCGTGACGACGTCTTCGTGACCACCAAGGTGTGGAACGACCACCAGGGGCGCGACGCGACGCTGCGGGCGTTCGACGCGAGTCTCGAGCGGCTGGGGACCGACACGGTCGACCTGTACCTCATCCACTGGCCGGCCGCTGCGAACGACCGCTACGTCGAGACCTGGCGGACGCTGGTCGAACTGCGCGAGCAGGGCCGTGCGCGGAGTGTCGGCGTCTCGAACTTCCAGGTGCCGCACCTGCAGCGGCTGATCGACGAGACGGGCGAGGTCCCCGCGCTCAACCAGGTCGAACGGCACCCGTGGCTGCCCCAGCGCGAGCTCATCGCGTTCCACGAGCAGCACGACATCGCCACGGGGGCGTGGTCACCGCTCGGCCGCGGTCGGCTCGTCGACGAACCGGTGCTCACGGGCATCGCGGACGCGCACGGGGTCAGCGTCGCGCAGGTGCTCGTCCGGTGGAACGTGCAGCAGGGCGTGGTGGTGCTGCCGAAGTCGGTCACGCCCGCGCGGATCCGGTCGAACCTCGACGTCGACGGGTTCGCGCTGACCGAGGACGACCTCGCCGCGATCGCCACGCTCGAGTCCGGGCAGCGCACCGGCTCCCACCCGGACACCGTCTCCTAGCGCGCCCGGCCGGGCCCGGCCTCGCTCAGCCCTCGCGGTCCTCCTCGGACTGCCAGGGCAGGTGCAGGTCGCCCGGCTCGGGCTCGACGTCGCCGGCGTCGTCGGCCCCACCGGTGCCGGGCGCGGCCACGACGCGGGACGGATCGATGCCGTCCGCCTCCAGGTCCTCGCGGCTGCGCTGGTCCGTCTGCGCCGCCACGGTCTCCCGCTCGCTCGACGGGCTGTAGGACGTGTCCGCGGCCTCCTGCTCGGACGCGCTCACGCCGTCGGTGCCCTCGTGGTGCGCCGCGTCGCCGAGGGCGTCGCTCCGTGCGCGGTCGTCGGAGGCTTCGGGGCCCGGTGCGTCCGGGATGCTGTCGCTCATGGGCTGCACAGTAGGCCGGTGACCTCCGGTACCGGTTCGGTCACGGCGCTCGTGATCCGCTTCCCGCTCCACTACGGTCGTCGCGAGGGGGTCCGACATGGGACGCAGGACGGTCACGGCATCGATCGCGATCGCGGGGGTGACGGCGCTGGTGCTCACCGGTTGCTCGGTGTTCGGCGGGGACGACCCGCTGCCGAAGCCCACCGGGCACGCGGCACCGAGCGCATCGGCGCACCCGGACAGCGGCACGGACGGCAGCGGCACCGGAACTGACGGCACCGCTCAGCAGGTCGTGACGAAGCAGGCGGTCCCCGCGGGCACCGTCGTCGCCGAGACGGACCTCGTCTCGAAGTCCGGCGACACCGCCGTGCACGTGCGCGTCGTGGCGGACGACGCCGGCACCTTCGACGCGGAACTCTCCGGCTACCGCACGACGAACCCCCAGCCGATGACGGTCGAGTTCCGCCGGTCGGCTGCCTCGCCCGGCGACGGGTTCGACTGGGAATCGGTCGCCTCGACGACCTGGCAGGCGGACGCCCCGGCGCCCACGTCGATCAGCCTCTCCGACGCGGGGTCCTTCCCCGACTGGCTGCACAGCGTCGTCCTCGTGCCCGCGGCGACCACGCAGGCAGCCGACACCGACGAATCGGACACTCCGATCGACGCGGACCGTCCATGGGTCGGGAGCGTCCTGGCGGCGGCGACCCTGCAGTGGCACATCCCGAGTCCGTACCCGGACCTGCACGTCCAGGTCGGCGCCGCCCGTGCCGGCGCCTACGGGTGGGTCTTCGACGCGGCGGGCGACAAGCTCACCACGCCCGGCAACGGTGTACCGACGTCGTACCGGGTGTCCCACGGCGACGACCAGACCACGGTCGCGAAGCGCTTCGGCCTGACCCTGGCGCAGCTCCGGTGGTTGAACCCCACGATGCGGGTGCACGGCAACGGCTGGTTGTACGAGGACACCGACCTGAACCTCGACCCCGCCGGACGCTGACCACGGCGGCACCGCCCGGTCCGTTACGCTCGACCCCGCACCCGCACCACCCTGGAGGTCACCCCGTGACGATCGTCGCCGCCGCAGACGGATCCGCCCTCGGCAACCCCGGCCCGGCCGGCTGGGCCTGGTACGTCGACGACGACCGCTGGGCCGCCGGCGGCTGGCCGCGAGCCACGAACAACATCGGCGAGCTCACCGCCGTCCTGCAGCTGCTCCGCGCGACGAAGGACACCGGCGAACCGCTCCACATCCTGTGCGACAGCCAGTACGCGATCAAGGCGTGCACCGAGTGGCTCGCCGGGTGGAAGCGGAAGGGCTGGCGGAAGGCCGACGGCAAGCCCGTGCTGAACGTCGAGATCATCAAGGAGCTCGACGCCGAGCTGCAGGGCCGCAAGGTCACGTTCGAGTGGGTCCGCGGGCACGTCGGCCACGAGATGAACGAGGCCGCGGACGTCCGTGCCCGCGGTGCCGCGACCGCGTACCAGAACCACACCGAGGTCCCGACGGGCCCGGGATGGCCGGGCAAGCAGGTCGACCCGGTACCCGAGCCGGTGCAGGTCGAACCGCCCGCGACCCTGTTCTAGAACCGGACCGAAGCGACCACCGGACCGACGCGACCGGCGAACCGGTCGCAGCGCGGTCAGTACGTCCCGTCGCGCCGGTCCTGGCGGGTGATCTGCTCCCCCGACGCCGGGTCGATCCCCGACCGCGTCGTGGTGGTCGTCCGGCGACCGCCGAACCCGACGGCCAGGCTGATGATGAGCAGCACGACGCCCGCGGCCATCAGGATGTACCCGATCAGGCGCAGGTCGACCCCGGCGAGCTGGATGTCCAGGGCGAACGCCACGATGGCGCCGATGACGATCAGGGCGATGCTCGATCCGATGCGCATGGGAGTTCCTCTCGACGGACCCGGCTGTCCGGGCTGCCGTCGAACGTACCCGTCCGTCAGAGTGGACGTTCCCACAGGGCGACGGTGCTCTCCAGGCGGTCGTACCGGTACGGCTTCGTCTCCCCGGTGGGCGTGTAGCCGAGCGCCCGCCAGAACGGCTCCGCGACGGCAGCGTTCGTCGCGACGATCCCGAGGCGCAGCCGACCGACCCCCGGCACCGAGCGCACCCGGTCGACGACGGCCTCGTGCAGCGCGCGGCCGAGCCCCTGTCCCTGCCGGTCCCCGCGGACGAGCAGCAGTCCGACGAAGGCCGCGCCCGGGTCCGGGTAGCCGAACAGCACGTCCGCGAACGCCACGAGCCGGTCCCCGTCGAACAGCCCCCAACCGTGCTTGCCCACCGGGTCGAAGCCCTCGGGCACGCTGATCAGCGCGCTCAGGGCGTCCGACGGCCCGGGCGGGTACCCGGTGATCCGCTCGGTGTAGTCCGGCGCGGACTCGAGCAGGTCCTGCAGCGCGGCGACGTCAGCGTCGCCGTCGAGCGACCGGAAGACCGGATCGGTGACCGCGCACATCAGTCGACGTCCACGTCCGTCCAGCCGTCGAACCGGCCGATCTCGGTGACCCGGACGACGGCCTCGCCCGCGGCGTCCGACGCGTCGAGGTCGATCGTCGCCGAGAACCCGAAGTCCTTGTCCCCCGCCGGGTCGGCGAAGATCTGCCGCGCGCGCCACGTCCGTCCCTCCTCGGACAGCACCAGGTACTGCATCGACCGCGCGTCCGCGTCCGTGCCGATCGCGTCGTGCACGTCGTAGTACTCCTCGAGCACCGCGTCCCACTCGTCCCGCCCGAACCCGGCGGCACCGTCGAGCGCCCCGAGTCCCGCCGGGTCGTCCGCCGCCGCGAGCAGCACCCGCTGGAACAGCGCGTTCCGCACGAGCACCCGGAACGCCCGCGGGTTCCCGGTCAGGCGCGCGGGCTGCGGCGGGGCGATCTCGTCGTGTTCGGCAGCCGCCGCCGACACGGAACCGTTGACGAGCGCCTCCCACTCGTCGACGAGCGAGGAGTCCGTCTGCCGCACGACCTCGCCGAGCCACTCGATCAGGGCCTCGAGCTCGGGCGTCCGCTGCTCCTCGGCGATGGTCTGCCGCATGGTCCGGTACGCATCGGACAGGTACCGGAGCACGAGCCCCTCGGAGCGGGTGAGGTCGTAGAACCGTACGAAGTCCCCGAACGTCATCGCCCGCTCGTACAGGTCACGGACGACGGCCTTCGGCGACAGCGCGAAGTCGAGCACCCACGGCTGCTCGGCGGCGTAGGCCTCGTATGCAGCTTCCAACAGCGAAGCGAGCGGCTTCGGCCAGGTGACCTCCTCGAGCAGCTCCATCCGCTCCTCGTACTCGATCCCCTCCTGCTTCATCCGGGCGACGGCCTCGCCTCGCTCCTTGAACTGCTGCTGCGACAGGATCGCCCGCGGGTCGTCGAGGGTCGCCTCGACGACCGAGACCATGTCCAGCGCGTACGTGGGCGACGAGGGGTCGAGCAACTCGAACGCGGCCAGCGCGAACGGCGACAGCGGCTGGTTGAGCGCGAAGTTCTGCTGCAGGTCGACCGCCAGCCGGTACACACCGTCCACCCGCTCGATCACCCGGGCGTTGACCAGCGTCCGCGCGATGGTGAGCGCCCGCCGGGCCATCGCGAGCTGCCGGGCCCGCGGTTCATGGTTCTCGAACACGAGTTGGCGGACCGACTCGAACGGCGAGCCCCCGCGCGCGACGACGGCGAGCACCATCGCGTGCGTGATCCGCATCCGCGACACCATCGGCTCGGGCTCCGCCGCGATGAGCCGCTCGAAGGACGCCTGTCCCCACGAGACGAACCCCTCCGGCGCCTTCTTCTTCTTGACCTTGTTCTTCTTCTTCGGGTCGTCCCCGGCCTTGGCGACGACGCGGGCGTTCTCGATCTCGTGCTCGGGGGCCTCGGCGACGACGTCGCCCTCGGTGTCGTAGCCCGCGCGACCGGCGCGTCCGGCGACCTGGTGGAACTCGCGCGCGGACAACTGTCGCATCTTGGTGCCGTCGAACTTCGTCAGCCCGGTCAGCAGCACCGACCGGATCGGCACGTTGATCCCGACCCCCAGGGTGTCGGTGCCGCAGATCACCGGCAGGAGTCCGCGCTGGGCGAGCTGCTCGACGAGCCGCCGGTACTTCGGCAGCATGCCCGCGTGGTGCACACCGATGCCGGCGCGGATGAGCCGGGACAGCGTCTGCCCGAACCCGGCGCTGAACCGGAACTGCGCGATCGCGTCGGCGATCTCGTCCCGACGAGCACGATCGGCGACGCGCACGGACATCAGCGCCTGTGCCCGCTCGAGCGCCGCCGCCTGCGAGAAGTGCACGATGTAGACCGGCGCCTTGCCCTCCTCGAGCAGCCGTTCGACGGTCTCCTGCACGGGCGTCATGACGTACTCGTAGGACAGCGGCACCGGCCGCGAGACACCGGTCACCCGTGCGGTCGGGCGTCCGGTCCGCCGGGACAGGTCGTCGGCGATGGTCGTCACGTCGCCGAGGGTCGCCGACATGAGCAGGAACTGCGCCCGCTCGAGCACGAGCAGCGGCACCTGCCACGCCCACCCGCGGTCGGGGTCCCCGTAGAAGTGGAACTCGTCCATCACGACGACGTCGACCTCGGCGTCCGGACCCTGTCGCAGAGCGAGGTTCGCGAGGATCTCGGCCGTGCAGCACACGATCGGGGCGTCGGCGTTGACGCTCGAGTCGCCGGTGACCATCCCGACGTTCTGCGCGCCGAACAGGTCGACGAGCTGGAAGAACTTCTCGGACACGAGCGCCTTGATCGGGGCGGTGTAGTAGCTCCGCTTCCCCTCGGCGAGCGCGGCGAAGTGCGCGCCGGCCGCGACGAGCGACTTCCCGGTGCCGGTCGGCGTGCTGAGCACGACGTTCGCGCCGGAGACGAGCTCGATGACCGCCTCGTCCTGCGCCGGGTAGAGCGGGCGGCCGCCCGAGGCGGCCCAGTCGGCGAAGGCCTCGTACACCGCGTCCGGGTCGACGGCGCCGTCGACCGCCGCCGGCAGGGCGGCGACGAGCGGCGGGACGGTGGTGACGTCGGTCATGCGTCCATCCTCCCAGGTGGGTGGTGACCCAGAGGCGGCCGGGAGGATCGGGGCGGGCCCGCCACGATCCTCCCGGCCGGCGTGTGGATGCGCATGCATACACTCGAGACGTGCGCGAACTCGGATTCCTCTCCTTCGTCCCGAACCACGGCGGACCGGCCGGCGCTGCCGGCGCCCTCGAGGACGGCCTGCGGCTCTTCGAGACCGCCGAGTCCCTCGGCTACGGCACCGGCTGGGTGCGCGGCCGGCACTTCGAGCCGTTCCTCACCAGCCCCATGACGTTCTTCGCCGCCGCGGCCCAGCGGACGAGCACGATCGGCTTCGGCACGGCCGTGCTCGGCATGCGCTACGAGGACCCGGTGCGCCTGGCCGAGGACGCCAGCACGGTCGACCTGCTGAGCGGCGGCCGCGTGCAGCTCGGCATCAGCACGGGCATCGCCGGGTACGGGCCGATCCTGGACCCGGTGTTCGGCAGTACCGAACGGAGCTTCCGCGACGAGGCCGAGGCCCGGGCCGCCCGGCTGCTCGAGGTGCTGCGCGGCGAGCCGCTCGGGACCTCGGGCAAGGGCTACGAGAGCATCCCTGCCGACACCGAGCTGACGCTGCAGCCGCAGAGCCACGGCATGCTCGACCGCGTCTGGTGGGGCGGGGGCAGCCTGGGGACGGCCGAGCGCACGGCGGACAAGGGCCTGCTGCTGCACTGCTCGACCCTGAACACCGAGGACACGGGCGAGCCGTTCGCCGTCGCCCAGGCGGCGCAGATCGCGGCGTACCGGGAGCGCTTCGCGGCGCAGCACCCGGACCGGACCGCGAAGGTCGCCGTCGGCCGCATCGTGGTCCCGCTCCTCGACGACCACGACCGCGCGGTGCACGAGGAGTTCCTGACCGGGTACGCGAGCGGCATGGACGACGAGGGCCGACCGCGCTCCGGGCCGCCGTTCCGCTTCAGCAAGGTGGTCGCGGGCGGGGTCGCGGAGATCGTCGACGCCCTCGCCGCGGATCCCGCCGTGACCGCGACGGACGAGCTCGTCGTCACCCTGCCGGCGAACGGCGACGCGGCCGCGCACGAGCGGATCCTGCGCGTCGTCGCCGAGGAGGTCCTGCCGCAGCTGCGGTGATCCCCGACCCGCGCTGCCGCAGATCGCGCTGCGGGAGACGCATCCGGCCGGGCTGCGACAGGGTTGGTGAAGCCCCGGAGCCCTGGCCGGATGACCATCTCATCCCTGATCCGGAGGGGATGGTGCGCCGAGTCTTTCACTTCTCGAAGGATTTGTCATCATCGCGACGCGGACAAAGTGACGGTTCGTCATGCGTTGCGCTCAGCGGTCAATGATCCCCTTTGAGACCATTCCCCCGGGACGACGAATGCGCCCCCGCGCGGACGCGGAGGCGCATTCTGACGCACCGGGATCGCAGGGGCTCCGACGGCCGGATCAGGAGACCGCGTCGCTCACACAGCGACCCCGTATCGGTACGTGCACCGACGGTAACCAGCCGTCAGGCGCGCACCGATGCTACTCAATGCAACAACTGAACGCACGCAAACCGGATCACTCCAGTTCGAGGGTCGTCGTCCCGACCTCGGCGGCCACGGACTCCGCGACGTGCAGCGTGAACGTGCCGGTCTCGTACCGCCAGGCGCCGTCCCAGTGCGCGAACGCCCGGGCCGGCACCTCGATCGAGACCTCGGTCGACTCGCCCGCTCCGATCCGCACGGGTGCGAAGCCGACGAGCCACCGCACCGGACGGTCGACGGTCGACTCCTCGCGCGAGGCGTAGACCTGCACGACGTGCTTGCCCGCACGGTCACCGGTGTTCGCGACGGTCGCGGTGACGATGACCGCGTCCCCCTCGGACACCGTGGGCGTCGCGCTGATGCCGTCGATCGACCACGTCGTGTAGCCGAGGCCGTGGCCGAACGGGTACGCGGGCTCGGTCCCGGCGCGGAGCCAGGCACGGTAGCCGACGTGCACCCCCTCGTCGTACGCGACCTTGCCGTCGACGGGCGTGACGTTCGCGACCGGGACGTCCTCGAGCGTCGCCGGCCAGGTGGTGGGCAGGCGTCCACCGGGCTCGGCCGCGCCGGTCAGGACGTCGGCCAGGGCGTTGCCGTACTCCTGGCCGCCGAACCAGGTCAGGAGCACCGCGGCGACGTCGTCCCGCCAGGGCATCTCGACCGGGGACCCGGAGTTGACCACCACGACGGTGTTGGGGTTGGCGGCTGCGACGGCCCGGACCAGGTCGTCCTGGTGGCCGGGGAGCGCGAGCGACGAGCGGTCGTAGCCCTCGGACTCCACCTTGCTGTTCGTGCCGACGACGACGATCGCGACGTCCGCGCCGGTGGCGGTCGCGACGGCGGCGTCGATCAGCGCGGCGGGGTCGGCGTCGCTCGGCTCGGTGCCGAACTGGTAGGCGAGCACGCCACCGAGTGCCTCGTCCTGCACGATGTCGTACTCGATGCGGATCGCGACCTGCTGCCCCTCCTGCACCTGCACGGGCACCGAGCGCGCCGGCGGGTTGAGGAACGCGGCGCCGAGCTGGTCGCCCTCGTACGGCACGGTCTCGTCGAGCAGGAGCTCCCCGTCGATCCACAGGCGCGAGTGGCCGGCGGCGCCGATGCCGATCCGGACGGTGCCGGTCGACTCGGCGGTGTAGGTCGTGGTGATGTCGAGCCGGTCGGCCTCGCGCGTCGGGGCGTCCCCGCCGAACCAGAACAGCGCGGTGGCGCGGCGGTCCTCGACGTACAGCTCCTCGCCGTCCTTGACGAAGGCGACGCGGGCGCCGGGCTCGCCGGTGCCCGGGTTCGTGATGCTCGCGAGCGGGAACTCGGCGATGCCCTCCTGGACCACGGCACCGATGGCGTAGTCCACCGTCGCGCCGGGGAACGCGGCGCGGAAGCCCTCGATCGGCGTGACGACCCGCTCCGGGACGACCGTCGCGGAGCCGCCGCCCTGGGTGCGGGCCTGGTCGGCGTTGTGCCCGACGAGCGCGATGCGCGACACCGCGGCGGCGTCGAGCGGCAGCACGCCCTCGTTGCGGACGAGCACGGTGCCCTCGGCCTCGGCGGCGCGGACGAAGGCGACCCCGTCCTCGACGTGCACGGGGCGCTCGGCGACGGGCTCGAAGCCCTCGAGCGCACCGACCCGGGCGGCGAGCGTCAGGATGCGGTGGACCTTCCGGTCGATCGCGGCCATCGGCACCTCGCCCGACTCGACCGCCTGCAGCAGGGGCCCCTCGCTCCACCACGGGTTCGGTCCGGGCATCGCGACGTCCTGCGCGGCCTTCGCGGACTCGACCGAGCGGACACCCGTCCAGTCCGACACGACGATGCCGTCGAAGCCCCACTCCGAGTTGAGCGGCGTCTCGAGCAGGTCGTTCTCCGAGGCGGTGACGCCGTTGATCGCGTTGTACGACGACATGACCGCCCACGCGTGCGCCTCGGTCACGGCCTTCTCGAACGCGAGCAGGTACAGCTCACGCAGCGCCCGGTCCGACACCTCGGTCGACGCGGTGAAGCGGTCGGTCTCGTAGTCGTTCGCGATGTAGTGCTTCGGGGTCGCGGCGACGCCGTTCTCCTGGACGCCGGCGACGTAGCTCGCGGCGAGGTCGCCGGTCAGCACGGGGTCCTCGCTGAACGCCTCGAAGTGCCGTCCGCCGAGCGGGGAGCGGTGCAGGTTGATGGTCGGGCCGAGGACGACGTCGACGCCCTTGCGCCGGGCCTCCACCGCGGCGGCGGCGCCGTAGCGCTTCGCGATCGCGCGGTCCCAGCTCGCCGACAGGGCGGTCGCGGACGGCAGGTTGAGCGACGGGTCGCGCTCGTCCCACACCTCGCCTCGGACGCCGGAGGGACCGTCGGAGATCAGGATCCGGCGCAGACCGATCTTCTCGATCGGCCAGGTGGTCCAGAAGTCGCGTCCGGTCAGCAGCTGGACCTTCTCCTCGGTGGTCAGCTGTCCGACGAGCGCGTCGATGCGCTCGGTCAGCGGCGACGCACTGGAGGCGCGGGGCGTTTCTTCCACGGTGGTCACGATGGTCGGTCCCTTCGTTGTGCGACGGGCGACGGGGGCACGACCTCCGCGCGCCATCGTCGGCGGCTGGCGTCAGCGTAGCACCCAAAACCTTTCTGTACTCGGTTTTGCTGTCCGTCCGAGGGCGGTACGCTCGCGCCATGGCACGACGGGGTTCGTACGCGAAGGGCATCGCCAAGCGCGAGGAGATCCTCACCGTCGCGCTCGAACTCGTCGCCCAGCAGGGGTTCCGCCGCACGAGCATCAAGGACATCGCCGACGCGGTGGGGCTCACGCAGGCCGGGCTGCTGCACTACTTCGACTCGAAGGACGAGCTCTGGGTCGAGATCCTCCGCCGCCGCGACGAGCACGACAACGCCCAGGACTGGAACGCCTCGAATCCGGCCGAGCTGCTCGCCGCCGTGGTCCGGCACAACGCCGAGGTCCCGGGGCTGGTGCAGATGTTCGTGAACCTGTCCGCCGCGGCCGCCACGGACCCGGAGCACCCGGCGCACGAGTACTTCCGGCAGCGCTACGACTTCACCCGGGCGGACATGACCCGGCAGTTCCGCGACATGCAGCAGGACGGGCGGCTGCGCGCCGACGTCGACGCCGAGCGGCTCACCAGCGTGATGCTCGCGGTGTCGGACGGCATGCAGATCCAGTGGCTGTACGACCCGTCGCGCGACATGGCCGAGCACGTGGAGCTCGTCGCACAGCTCGCCATCACCCAGGCAGCCGCCCCGACGCGCTGATCCGCTGGAGGGCTGCGCCGCCGGGACAGGTACCGCCAGTGCCTGGTCCCGCCCAGCACCCGCACGGCAGGATGGGACCCGGCCGACCAGGCCGTCCGACGACGATGTGGAGTGACGCGATGACGCGTGTTGTGGTGACCGGAGGCAGCGGCAAGCTCGGACGGGCGGTCGTCCGCGACCTCGACGAGCACGGGTACGACGTGGTCCTGCTCGACCGGGTCCCCTCCCCCGACAAGCCCGAGCGGGTGCCGTTCGTCCGCATCGACCTGAGCGACTACGGCCAGGTGCTCGGCGCCCTCACCGGCATCGACGACCGCTACGACTCGGTCGACGCCGTGGTGCACCTGGCGGCCGTGCCCGCCCCCGGCCAGGTGCCCGACGTGGCCCTCATCACGAACAACGTGACCGCCTCGATCAACGTCTTCCACGCCGCCCGGGTCGCGAAGGTCAAGAACCTGGTGTGGGCGTCGAGCGAGACCCTGCTCGGGATCCCGATGGGCGAGCACCACCCGCCGTACCTGCCCGTCGACGAGGAGTTCGCGGTCCGCCCGCAGTCCTCGTACTCGCTCGGCAAGGCGGTGGAGGAGGAGATGGCCCGCCACTTCACCCGCTGGGACCCGGAGCTGAAGATGATCGGTCTGCGGTTCTCGAACGTGATGGACGAGACCGACTACCCGGCGTTCCCGTGGGACGCCTCCCCCGAGGCGAAGACGTTCAACCTGTGGTCGTACATCGACTCCCGCGACGGCGCCCAGGCGGTGCGGAAGTCGCTCGAGGCCGACCTCACCGGGTTCGAGGCGTTCGTCATCGCGAGCCCCGACACCGTGATGGACACCCCGACCATCGAGCTCGTCGAGCGCTTCGTGCCGGACATCGAGCGCCGGGCGGACATCGACGGCACGAGCTCGCTCCTGTCGTCCGACAAGGCCCGCGAGCTGCTCGGCTACGCCCCCGAGCACACCTGGCGCAACCACCGCACGAGCTGACCCCCTCTCCCGCCCTCCCCCTTCCGCAAAACGCAACGGGAGCGGTTTCTCGCAGCGGAATGTCGCTGCGAGNAACCGCTCNCNTTGCGTTTTGCGAGACGCGACGGGCCGGGGCCGGGCAGCGCTCGGGGTCAGGCGGGCAGCAGCAGGCCGTCGAGCACCAGGTCCCGCGCCCGGGGCAGCAGGTCCGCGCGCAGGGCGTCCTCGTCCACGCCGGTGATCTGCGCGATCGCCCCGACGATGGCGGCGACGGACAGCTCGCCGTCGCAGGCCCCGACGAACGCGGCGAGCGCCGTGTCCGCGTCCACCCGTCGGCCGAAGCCGCCGCCCTGCACGAGCGTGATCACGGTCGGGTCGTCGTTCCCGGGCCAGTAGTGCCGCTCCTCGGTCACGTCGCCGGCGACCCGGAGGTGCGCGGCGGCGAGCGCCTCGTCGTCGTGCACCACGAGCCACGCCGCGGCGTCGAGCACCCGCGCGACCGTCGCACCGAGCCCCGCGGGGTTGGAGCCGAGCGTCTCGGGGACGCGCTCGAACCGACGGAGGCGACCCGTGCCTCCCGGCTGGGCGCGCCGCACCACGACGTACCCGAAACCGACCCCGGTGACCCGCCGTGCCGCGAAGTCGTCGAGCCAGGCGTCCACGAGCACGTCGTACTCCGGCGTCCCGGGCTTCGTGCCGCCGTCCCGGATCCACGTCTCGGCGTAGGCGGGCGGGTCCTCGCGCTCCCGCTCGACCACCCACGTGTCGAGCTCCGACGCGGCGGGGGCGTCAGCGAACCACGAGCGCACGCGGTCGAGGCCGTCGACACCCCAGTGGTACTCCCAGTTGCCGAGCAGCTGCGCCGTCCCGCCGGGCTCCAGGTGGTCGACGAGTCCGCGGAGCACGGTCTCGACGAGCGCGTCGCCGACCATGCCGCCGTCACGGTACTCGTACGACGGGACGCCCTCGCGCCGCGGGGTGATCACGAACGGCGGGTTCGACACGATGCGGTCGAAACGCTCACCGGCGACGGGCTCGAAGAGCGAGCCGAGCCGGAGCTCGATCCCGTCGACACCGTTCAGCGCGGCGTTGAACCGTGCGATGTCGAGGGCTCGCTGCGAGATGTCGGTCGCGACCACCTGGTCGGCGAAGCGGCGGGCGTGCAGTGCCTGGATGCCGCACCCGGTGCCGAGGTCGAGCACCCGCCGCACCCGCACGGGCACCTGCAGCCCGGACAGCGTCGTGGACGCGCCACCGATGCCGAGCACGTGCTCCTCGCCGAGGGCCGTCCCGAGCGCGAGCTCACCGAGGTCCGAGACGATCCACCAGCTGCCGGCACCGAGGTCGTCCACGAACGCGTACGGGCGCAGGTCGACGGTGGGGAAGACGCGGCCGTCGTCGCCCGTGCGCAGCAGCCCCGCGGCGAGCACGCCGTCGAGACCCGCGGTCGGGAAGGCCCGCTCGACGTCCGACCGCGCGACCGGCAGGCCGAGCACGAACAGCGTCGCGAGGGTCGTCAGCGGCGAGGTGTCCCGCGCGGCCAGGGCCCGAAGCGCGGCGACCCGGGTGCCGCGGTGCAGCGACGCCGCTGCCTCGGCTCCCCAGAGCGCGTCGACCCGCTCGACCGTGAACCCGGCGGCGTCGAGGTCCGCGGCGATCGCGGCGACGACGGCGGGGTCGGTCGTGACGGTCGGCAGGACGTGGTGCGGCTGCCCGGTCGGCACGGCGGCGCTCACGCGGGGACCTCGTCGAGCAGGAGCGCGGCGGGGACCTGCCAGGCGGCGACCAGGTCGAGCAGCCCGGGGAAGCGCTGCTGCACGTCCTCGACCCGGACGCGGCTCGACCGCACGAGCCCCTCCTGGTGCTGCTCGAGCAGCCCGGCCTCGCGCAGGACGCGGAAGTGGTGCGTCAGCGTGGACTTCGGTCGGTCGAGCCCGACCCACCCGCAGCTGCGCACCCCGCCGGCCGCGTCGACCAGGTAGCGGTGCAGGATCGCGAGGCGGATCGGGTCGCTCATCGCGTCGAGGACCGTCGGCAGGTCCATCTCGGCGACGGCAGGTTGGGGCAGCCGTTCCGGGGCATCCACGTTCGCGGGCATGACCGCGACGGTAGCACCGTTCGGTTCCAGTACGACTTGCGTCGTACAGCGAGCGTGCTGTACGAATACAGTCGTACAGCAGCCACAGGAGCGACAGCCAGCAGCAGCCGGCAGCCGACAGCAGCCAGCAACGACCCCGGAGGAACGCATGCAGTCAGCACGATCGGTCGCGGGATTCTGGATCCTCGCCGCCATGCTCCTCGTCGCGATGGCCTCGTCCGCGGTGCCGTCGCCGATCTACCCCGTCTACGCGGCCGAGTGGCACCTCACCCCGCTCGCCCTGACCGCCGTGTTCGCGATCTACGTCGCGGGGCTCCTCGTCACGATGCTCGTCGCCGGGCGGCTGTCCGACCACGTCGGCCGGAAGCCCGTGCTCGTCGCCGGTGGGCTGCTCCTCGTGCTCTCCCTCGTGCTGTTCGCCGGCGCGGACGGCCCCGTCGCCCTCGTGGTGGACCGCATCGTGCAGGGCGTCGCCGTCGGGCTGCTCATCGGCGCGCTCGGTGCGGCCCTCATCGACAACTCGCTCGAGCGCTTCCCGTCCCTCGCCGGCGTCCTGAACGGTGCTGTGCCGCCGTTCGCCCTCGCCACCGGCGCCCTCACGAGCGGTGCCCTGGTGGAGTGGGGTCCCGCGCCCGAACAGCTCGTCTACGTGGTGTTCGGCGCGCTCCTCCTGCTGCTCGTCGTGGCGCTCGTCGTCGTCCCCGAGCGCGTCACCCGACGTCCGGGAGCGCTGCACTCCCTGCGCCCCACCGTCTCGGTCCCCCGCGCATCCCGCGCCCTGTTCCGCGGCGTCGCGGGCGCCCTCGTCGCCAGCTGGGCCCTCGGTGGGCTGTTCCTGTCGCTCGTGCCCTCCGCGCTCCGCGCCGTGTTCGGCATCGAGGACCACTTCGCCGCCGGTGCCCTGATCGCCGTCGTCACCGGCGTGGGCGGGCTCACCGGCCTGGCGATCCAGCGGCTCGACACCCGCCGCAGCCTGCTCATCGGCCTGATCGCACTCGTCGCCGGACCGGTCGTCACCGTGTCGTTCGTGTTCGCGCACTCGCTGCCCGGCCTGGTCGTCGGCAGCGCGATCGCCGGCGTGGGCTTCGGGGCCGGGTTCCAGGCGCCGCTGCGGATGCTCCTCGCGACCGCCGCACCGACGCACCGCGCCGGACTGCTGTCGTCGGTCTACGTCGTGAGCTACCTGGCGTTCGGCGTCCCCGCGGTCGTGGCCGGCCTCCTCGAGCCGACGTTCGGCTTCGTGCCCGTCCTCGCCGGTTACGGCGCGTTCATCGTCCTCGCGGCGACGGTCGCCCTCGTCCTCCAGCTGGTCTCACGGAGTGCCGCCGACGCCGAGGAACGTGCCGTGACCGGTCCCGTGCGGACCTGCCCCACGCCCACCGCCGACTGACGCCGCGGCCGGCCCGGGGTCAGTGCCCCGGGCGCGCCTGGTTCGGCCGCTGGTGCGCGCGGACCCCGGTGCTCCGGTGCGCGTCGGCGTGTGCGGCGTCGACGTCGGCCTTGCCGCGGTCGGCCGCGCGACGGAGCCACCGCGGTCCGTGCGCCTTCGCCCAGTCCCAGAAGCGGTGCAGCTGGGCGCGGAGCCACGTGATGATGCGGTGGAAGAAGTGGAACTCGCTCGCCAGGATCGTCAGACCGATGAACACCACGAGCCAACCAGGCCCCGGGAGCGGCACGAGGATGAGCCCGATCACCACGACCAGCCCGCCGACGATGCCGACGAGCACCTTGTAGAACAGGTGCAGCCCCGGCCGCGCGTGGATCCACGCTCGCAGGTCGCGGAACCACCGGAAGCGGTGGGACCCTTCGTCGGTCTGCTGGGCCTCGGCACGCACGACCGCGTCGGGTCGCTCGTGGGTGTCGCCGTCCATGTCGGCACCGTAGGGCGCGCGGCTGGGAAACGGCGGCGCAACCGGTCCACGTGCCGTGAGCGGCGGGACGGACGCACCACGTGCCTCCCGGCCCGGCCCCCGTCCGCCCCGTGGCGGCTCCCACCCGGCGGCCCGGCCGACGTCCGCCCCGTGGCGGCTCCCACCCGGCGGCCCGGCCCACGTCCGCCCCGTGGCGGCTCCCACCCGGCCTGGAGGCGCGTCACGCGTGGGCGACGCACGTCGCCGCCCACGGGACGGCGGCCAGGCGGGCCGCCGGGACGGGTTCACCGCCGACGGCGCACCGCCCGTAGGTGCCGGCGTCGAGCCGCGCGAGCGCGGCGTCGACCAGGCGGATCCGCTCTCGCGCGGCGTCGCGGACCGCGCCGAGCGACCCGCGCTCCCACGCGAGGGTCGCGCCCTCGGGGTCGTGCTCGTCGTCGGAGTTCGCGTCGAGCCGGGCGTCGCTGACGTCCCGCATGCTCCGCTCCACGTCGGCGAGCAGCCGCTCGTTGCGCTGCCGTTCCGTCGTGAGCGCCGTGCGGGGATCGTCCATGGCGGCCAAGGTAGTCGGGGCGGAATGGAGCCCGCGCACCATGCGTTCGCATCGGCATGACGAAGATCGGGTTCCTGTCCTTCGGGCACTGGCGCGACGTGCCGGGCTCGCGCGTGCGGAGCGGCCGCGAGGCCCTCGTGCAGGCGATCGACCTCGCCGTCGCCGCCGAGGAGGCCGGGGTGGACGGCGCGTACTTCCGCGTGCACCACTTCGCACCGCAGCAGGCTGCACCGTTCCCGCTCCTCGCCGCGATCGCCGCCCGGACCAGCCGCATCGAGATCGGCACCGGCGTGATCGACATGCGCTACGAGAACCCGCTCTACATGGCCGAGGAGGCGGCGGCGACCGACCTCATCGCCGGCGGCCGACTGCAGCTCGGCGTCTCGCGGGGGTCACCCGAGACCGCCCTGGCCGGGTACCAGCAGTTCGGCTACGTGCCCGAGGCGAACGACACCAACGGCGGCGACATGGCGCGGGCCCACACCGACGTCTTCCGTCGCGCGATCGCCGGCGAGCCGATGGCGCACGCGAACCCGCAGATGACCGGTTCGGCCGGGTCGCTCGCGGTGTCCCCGCTGTCCGAGACCCTGCCGGAGCGCATCTGGTGGGGCGCCGGCACCCGTGCCACCGCCGAGTGGACCGCCGAGCAGGGGCTCAACCTGATGTCGTCGACACTCCTCACCGAGGACACCGGCGTGCCGTTCGACCAGCTCCAGGCGGAGCAGATCGCCCGCTTCCGGTCGACCTGGGCCGAGATGGGCTGGGAGCGCGAACCGCGGGTGTCCGTGTCGCGGAGCATCATCCCGATCACCGACGACGAGTCGCGACACTACTTCGGCGTCCGTGCGCAGGTCGAGGGGCAGGACCAGGTCGGACACCTCGACGGCGGACTGGCCCGCTTCGGCCGCTCGTACATCGGCGAACCGGAGCAGCTCGTGGCGGAGCTCGCGGCCGACGCCGCCGTCCGCGCCGCCGACACCGTGCTCGTGACGGTGCCGAACCAGCTCGGCATCGACTTCAACGCCCGGCTGCTCGCGGCCACCCGCGCCGTGATGGACGAGGTCGACGCGGCGGTCGTCCCCGCCTAGGTCACGACCCGGCGGGCGCTCCCGGCCACAGCAGGCGGAAGCGCTCGCACAGCACCGGCATGTCCGGCTCCCAGCCCCGCGGGTTCTCGGAGTGCTCGCGCCAGTACCGCTCGTGCACCGCGCGCCAGTGCTCGAGCGTGCGGTCGCCCTCGCCCTCGGCCCGGGCGTGCTCGGCGTCGACCTGGTCGAAGGGCACGACGGCGAGCGCCGTGGTCTCGATGACGGCGCGCGGCGCTCCGCGGCCGTCCAGGATCACGCTGAGCTCGCCGACCTCGGGCAGCGGGTCGCCCGTGGCCTCGTAGTCCCACATCGACGACGCGGTGCCGTCCTTCGTCCCGCTGAGCACGAGCTCGAGCAGGCCGTCGGCGTGCTCGGGCGTCGCGCCGAACGCCCACGCCTCCGGCACGGTCTCGGGCAGGGAGGGTTCCTCGGCCCGTCGGGCGGCCCAGAAGTCGGTCAGCGTCTCGTCGGCGGTGATCACCCGCTGACCGTAGCGCACCCGCTGGTCCCCCTTCCTGCCGACACCCGCCTTGGGGCCGCGGCCGTGCCTCCCGAGCGCGTAGCGTCGAAGCGCACCCTTCACCGCACCATCCAGGAGCACCCCGTGACACTGCCGGCCGCCGGCTGGTTCCCCGACCCGCAGGACGCCAACCGCCTGCGCTGGTGGGACGGGCACGCCTGGGGCACCGCGACGCACGCGACGCCGGCGCGGACGGGGCCCGTCGTCCCGGTCGTCGTCGCCCCGGTCGGCCCGTCGTTCTCGGTGCAGGGCGGCGCCCTGCGGACGGGCTCCTGGGCGTCGGGCAGCGCCGCGCCGCGGATCGGGCTCACCGCGTTCGTGGCCGTCGTGCTCGCGGTCGTGTCGGTGGCCTGGAACCCGTTCGGTGCCGTCAGCGTCGTCGCGATAGTCCTCGGTGTCGTCGGGGTCGTGCGACCGGGGGCCTCCGGCGCACGCCGCGTGGTGGCACGGAGCGCTGCGGCGAGCGCCCTCGTGGTCGCGGTCGCGACGGCCGCCGTGGCCGTGGCCGCCCAGCTCGCGTCCTGAGGCCCGGCCTGCGCCCGCCCGCTCGCCCTACCGCCGCGCCCGCGGGTGCGCCGTCTGGTACACGTCCCGCAGCATGTCGGCCGTGACGAGCGTGTAGATCTGCGTCGTCGCGACGCTCGCGTGCCCGAGCAGCTCCTGCACGACGCGGACGTCTGCCCCGCCCTCGAGCAGGTGCGTCGCGAAGGAGTGCCGGAACGTGTGCGGTGACACGTGCTCGGCCAATCCCGCGCGCTCCGCTGCCGCCTGGATGACGAGCCAGGCGGTCTGCCGGGACAGCCGGGCGCCCCGGGCACCGAGGAACAGCGCCGGCGTCGACGGCCCTCGCGCCGCGAACACCGGACGCGCCCGCACCAGGTAGGCCTCGACCGCGGCACGGGCGTAGCTCCCGAGCGGGACGATGCGCTGCTTGTTCCCCTTGCCCGTGACCTTCACGACCGCGACGCCGTCGGAGTCGGCGTCGGGGTCGGAGTCGGAGTCGGACAGCGTCGTGACGTCGTCCACCGACAGCCCCACGGCCTCGGAGATCCGCGCCCCCGTGGCGTACAGCAGCTCCAGGAGCGCCCGGTCCCGCAGCCCCACGGGGTCGTCGTCCGCGCCGCCCGCAGCTTCGAGCAGCCGCTCGACGTCGTGCACCGAGATCGCCTTCGGTAGCCGGCTCGGTGCCTTCGGTGGACGGACCGCGGTGGCGGGGTCGAGCGGCACCCACCCCTCGGCCGCGGCGAACGCGGTGAACGACCGGACCGAGCTGAGCATCCGGGCGACCGAACGCGGCGCGAGCGGACCCTCCGGCCGGGACGCCAGGTGCGCCACGAACCCGGCGACGTCGGCGCGTGCCAGCCGTCCGACGTCCGCCGTGGCCGACGCACCGCCGGCCCGGTCGGCGCCCTCGGAGTGGACCTCGGGCGTGGTCGCGAGCCACTCGGCGAACACCGTCAGGTCCCGCCGGTAGGCCGACACCGTGTGCCGCGACAGCCCCCGCTCCACGGCGACGTGCCGCAGGTACGTGTCGACGGCGCGGTCGAGCGTGGTCATCCGGTCAGGCGCATCCGGTCAGGCGGAGCGCCGCGACCGTGCGTCGACCGCGAGCGTCGCGACGACCAACGCCGAGTTCTGCAGCCGGCCGGCCAGGATCGCCGCCACGAGTTCCTCGCGCGGGACCCACCGGGTGACGATGTCGGCTTCCTCGGCCTCGCGTTCGAACGCGCTGTCGGTGGCGCTGACGCCGCTCGCGTGGAAGATCTCGATGAACTCGTCGCTGCCGCCGGACGAGGTGTTGTACCGGATCAGCGGCTCCCAGTGCTCCGCCTGCAGGTCGGCCTCTTCGCCGAGCTCGCGCTTCGCCGCCTCGAGGTGGTCCTCCCCCTCGTGGTCGAGCAACCCCGCCGGCAGCTCCCAGTCGCGTAGGCCCACCGGGTGCCGGTACTGCTGGATGACGAGCACGCGTCCCTCGTCGTCCTCCGCGAACACGGCGACGGCTCCGGTGTGGTCGATGTACTCCCGCACCATGTCCTGCCCGTGGTGGTCGACGGTGTCCCGGCGCACGTCCCAGACCATCCCCTCGTACACGACGGTCGAGTCGGTGACGGGGAACGAGGTCGGTTCGTCGGCGATGGGGGCGGCAGCGTCAGTCACGTCTGCCATCCAAGCACGCGGGTCCGACGGACCGGCCCCAGGACGGACTGGAGGCGCGGTGCCAGCTGGCACCGTCCTCCCTCGCAGGCTCGGTCGGCGCGCCCCGCGCAAGGCTTCGCCTTGCCTCTGAGCGGGGCGCGCCAGTCCGAAGGGTGGTCGCGTTACGCGACGACCTCCGCCTGCTCGTCCGCCGGGTCGAACAGGCTCGACGCCTCGTGGCGCGCGATCGCCGCGTCGACCAGCCCTGCGAACAGCGGGTGGGCGTCCGTCGGCCGCGAGCGCAGCTCGGGGTGCGCCTGCGTCGCGATGTAGAACGGGTGCACGTCGCGGGGCAGCTCGACGTACTCGACGAGCGTGCCGTCGGGCGAGGTGCCCGAGAACACCAGGCCGGCGTCCGCGATCTGCTGACGATAGGCGTTGTTCACCTCGTAGCGGTGACGGTGACGCTCCGACGCCTCGGACGCGCCGTACAGCTCCGCGGCGAGCGAGCCGTCGGAGAAGTGCGCCGGGTACAGGCCCAGACGCATCGTGCCGCCGAGGTCGCCACCGGCGATGATGTCCACCTGCTCCGCCATGGTCGCGATGACCGGCGTCGAGGTCTCCGGATCGAACTCGGTGCTCGACGCGTCGGTCAGGCCGGCCTCGTGGCGGGCGTACTCGATGACCATGCACTGCAGGCCGAGGCACAGGCCGAGCGTCGGGATGCCCTGCTCACGCGCGAAGCGGAGCGCGCCGAGCTTGCCCTCGATGCCGCGCACGCCGAACCCGCCGGGCACGCAGATGCCGTCGACGTCCCCGAGGTGCTTCGCAGCCCCCTCGGGCGTTGTGCAGTCGTCCGAGACGACCCACTTGAGCCGGACCTTGGCGCTGTGCGCGAAGCCGCCGGCGCGCAGGGCCTCGGTCACCGACAGGTAGGCGTCGGGGAGGTCGATGTACTTGCCGACGAGGGCGATCGTGACCTCCTTCTTCGGCTCGTGCACGGCGTCGAGGACGGGCTTCCACGCGGACCAGTCGACGTCGTGCGCGTCGAGCTTCAGCGCGTCGATGATCACCTGGTCGAGGCCCTGGTCGTGGAGCAGCGTCGGGAGGTCGTAGATCGACGGGACGTCGACGGCGTTCACCACGGCGTCCTCGTCCACGTCGCACATCAGCGCGATCTTGCGCTTGTTCGAGTCCGACACGGGGCGGTCGCTCCGGAGCACGAGGGCGTCCGGCTGGATGCCGATCGAGCGGAGCGCGGCGACGCTGTGCTGCGTCGGCTTCGTCTTCTGCTCGCCCGAGGCGCTCATGAACGGCACCAGCGAGACGTGCACGAAGAACACGTTGTTGCGGCCGAGCTCGTGGCGGACCTGGCGGGCCGACTCGATGAACGGCTGGGACTCGATGTCGCCGACCGTGCCGCCGACCTCGGTGATGATGACGTCGGGCTGCGGGTCGTTGTCGGCCTGCTCGCGCATCCGACGCTTGATCTCGTCGGTGATGTGCGGGATGACCTGGACCGTGTCGCCGAGGTACTCGCCGCGACGCTCCTTGGCGATGACCGTCGAGTAGACCTGGCCGGTCGTGACGTTCGCCGACTGCGACAGGTTGATGTCGAGGAAGCGCTCGTAGTGCCCGATGTCGAGGTCCGTCTCGGCGCCGTCGTCGGTCACGAAGACCTCGCCGTGCTGGAACGGGTTCATGGTGCCCGGGTCCACGTTGAGGTACGGGTCGAGCTTCTGCATGACGACCTTGAGGCCGCGCGCCGTGAGCAGGTTGCCGAGGCTGGCCGCCGTCAGGCCCTTGCCCAGGGACGAGACGACCCCGCCGGTCACGAAGATCTGCTTCGTCACCTTCGGGGTCGTGTTCGAAGAATTGGTTCCGCCGCTTGAAGTGTCCGCCACGGGATTCCATCGTACGTCAGAACTGCCGGGAGGCGCGACCCGCGTTCGCCGCGGGCGTTGCGCCCGGTGGGCCGCCGGGTCCGCAGCGCACGGCCCGCTCGGTCGAGCCGGTCCGACTCGGTCAGGCCTGCTGGCCGGCGACGTCGAGGAGTTCCCGCGCGTGCTCCATGCCGCTCGCGCTGTCGCCGAGCCCGGAGAGCAGCCGAGCCATCTCCTGCAGCCGCTCCTCGCCCTCGAGCCGTCGCACGCTCGACGAGGTCACCGCACCGCTGGCGTCCTTCACGACGTTGAGGTGGTTGTTCGCGAACGCGGCCACCTGCGCCAGGTGCGTGACGACGATGACCTGCGTGCGCTCCGCGAGCTTGGCGAGGCGCCGACCGATCTCGATCGCCGCGGCACCGCCGACGCCCGCGTCGACCTCGTCGAAGACGAACGTCGGGACCGTCGTGCTGCCGGCCATGACGACCTCGATCGCGAGCATCACGCGCGAGAGTTCACCGCCGGAGGCGCCCTTGCCGATCGGCCGCGGGTCCGTGCCGGAATGCGGCTGCAGCAGGATCGCGACCTGGTCGCGCCCGTGCCGGCGGTACTCGCCGCCGTCGGCGACCTCGACCACCAGGGTGGCACCGGCCATCGCGAGGGTCTTGAGCTCGGCGGTGACCCGCTTCGCGAGGTCCGCCGCCGCCTTCGTCCGCGCAGCCGTGAGGGTCGCCGCCGCCTGCTCCAGCGCCTGCTCGTCGTGTTCGACGGCCTGCTGCAGCGCGACGATCCGGTCGTCGTCACCGTCGAGCTCGAGCAGCCGGTCGCTCGCCCGCTGCCCGTAGGCGATGACGTCGTCGACGGTGTCGCCGTACTTGCGCGTGAGTCCCGCCAGGAGCGCCCGTCGCTCGTTGATGAGCTCGAGGTCGTGCCCGGCGTCCGGTTCGAGCGAACCGAGGTAGCTCGACAGGGACGCCGACGCCTCGGCCGCCTGGATGCCGAGCTCGGTGAGCTGCTCGAGCACCGGCTGCAGGGCCGCGTCGGAGCCGGCCACCCGCTCGATCGCGCGGCGGGCCGACTCGACCAGGCCGACGACGTCCGGGCTGTCGTCGAGGGACTCGCTCGACAGCGCCTCGTGCGCGAGACCGGCGGACAGCCGCAGTTCCTCGAGGTTCCCGAGGCGCTCGGCACGCTCGGCGAGCTCGGCGTCCTCGCCCGGCTGTGGGTCGGCGGCCTCGATCTCGTCCGAGGCCGCGCGGATCCGCTCGGCTTCGGCGACGCGGTCGTCACGGTCGCGCACGAGGGTCTCGAGCTCGCCGGTGTGGGTCTGCCACGTGTCGTACGCCGCGACGTAGGCGTCGAGGGCCCGCTGCACCGCCCGACCGCCGAAGCCGTCGAGCGCGGCGCGCTGGGCGCTCGACGAGGTCAGGCGGATCTGGTCGGACTGCCCGTGCACCGTGACGAGCTGGTCCGCGAGTTCACCGAGCACCGCGACCGGGGCGCTGCGGCCACCCACCGTGGCACGGCTGCGGCCCTCCGCGGACACCGTACGGGTGAGGATGAGCTCGCCGTCCTCGACGGTCCCGCCGGCGTCCTCGACGCGTTCGGCCACGGCGTCGTGCTCCGGCACGTGCCAGCGCCCCTCGACCACGGCGCTGGGGGCACCGCGACGCACCGAGCCCGCGTCCGCACGCGCGCCGAGCAGGAGTCCGAGCGCGGTGACGATCATCGTCTTGCCCGCGCCGGTCTCGCCCGTGACGACCGTGAAGCCGGGACCGAGCTCGAGCGTGGTCTCGCCGATCACGCCGAGGTCGGAGATGACGATCTCCTCGATCATGCGTCGTCCTCGGTCGCCGGCCCGCGCCACCCGGCGACGGGCAGCTGGAACTTCGCCACGAGGCGGTCGGTGAACGGGGCGTCCTTGAGCCGTGCGACGCGCACCGGGTCGGGCGAGCGACGGACCTCGACCCGGGCGCCGGGCGGCAGGTCGTGGGTGCGGCGGCCGTCGCACCAGAGCACGCCGACGCCGCTCGTGCGGCGCAGGACCTCGACCGCGAGCACGCGGTCGGGGCCGACGACGATCGGCCGCGAGAACAGGGCGTGGGCGCTGAGCGGCACCAACAGGAGCGCGTCGACGTCCGGCCAGACGACCGGGCCGCCGCCGGAGAACGAGTACGCGGTCGAACCGGTCGGGGTCGAGACGACCACCCCGTCGCAGCCGAACGAGGACAGCGGGCGGCCGTCGACCTCCGTCACGACCTCGAGCATGCGCTCACGCGAGGCCTTCTCGATGGTGGCTTCGTTGAGGGCCCAGGACGAGTAGACGACCTCGTGTCCGACGACGACGTCGACCTGCAGTGTGACGCGTTCCTCGACCTTGTAGTCGCCCGACAGCGCCCGCTCGACCGTGGCGTGCAGCCCGTCGCGCTCGCTCTCGGCCAGGAACCCGACGTGCCCGAGGTTGACGCCCACGATCGGCGCCCCCGTCCCACGGACGAGTTCGGCCGCACGGAGGATCGTGCCGTCCCCGCCGAGCACGATGACGATCTCGAGCTGGTCGGCCTGCACGTCGACGTTCAGGATGTCGACCTGCCCGACGGACGCCTCGGCGCGCCGGACGTCGGCGTACTCGTCGAAGGGCATCACCGGGACGAGCCCTGCCGCGTGGAGGAGGTCGCAGACCTCGACGGCGGCGTCGATGGAGTCCTGGCGACCCGTGTGGGAGACGAGCAGGATGTGCCGGTCGCTCATGCAGCCCCTTCGGTCAGTTCGGTCGCCCGACCGATCCACGCTGTCGGGTTCCCCCATTCTGTCGGATCGCCACCGACACGACGCTGGAAGCGCGCGAGGTACTCGTGGTTCCCGTGCGTCCCGACGATGGGTGAGGCGGCGAGGCCGGTGGTCCCGAGGCCCGCGTCCCACGCCGACAAGAGGACGTTCATGAGCGCGTCGTTCCGCAGCCCGGCGTCCCGCACGATGCCCTCGCGGACACCGCCTCGGCCGACCTCGAACTGCGGCTTCACGAGCAGCACGAAGTCGTCGGCCGGCACCGCCTCGGCGAGCACGGGGAGCACCAGGCGCAGCGAGATGAAGGACAGGTCCCCCACGACCAGGCTCGTGTCGGCGGCTTCGGGGTCGAGCGCCGTGTAGTCCTCGGCGGTGAGTTCCCGGGCGTTCGTCCCCTCCACCACGCGCACCCGCTCGTCGAGGGCCAGGACCGGGTCCAGCTGTCCGTGTCCGACGTCGAGCGCCACGACCCGGCGGGCGCCNCGGTGCAGGAGGACCTGCGTGAAGCCGCCCGTACTCGCGCCGACGTCGAGCACGACCCGGCCAGCGGGGTCGACCGCGAACTCGTCGAGCGCGCGGACGAGCTTGACGGCCGCACGCGAGACCCACTCGTCCTCGGTGTCCACCACGATCTCCGCGTCCGGGTCGGCCGGCGTGGAGGGCTTCACGACCGCGGCGCCCGCCACCGTCACCCGTCCGGCCTGGATGAGCTTCGCAGCCGCCGTCCGGGAGCGCGCCAGACCGCGGGCTGCCAGGAGTGCGTCGAGTCGGACCGGAGCGGTCTCAGGCACGCGGCACCTGCTGCCCGCTCTCGAGACGGGTGCGGAGTTCATCGTGCAGGGCCGCGAAGGCGTCGGCGCGTTCCTCGAGCGGCAGCGACTCTGCCCGGGCGGTCCGCGCCGCGACGTCGTCCGGCTCGGCAGTCTGCGGGACAGTGCCCGGCCCCTGAGCACTGCCCGGTTCCTGAGCACTGCCCGGTTCCTGAGCGGTGACCAGTTCCGCGCCGTGCCGGGCGGGGCCCGGCTTCGGCATCGCCTGGGCGGCACCCGGCCCCGGGATCGGCTGGGCGGCGCCCGGCTCGGGTCCCGGCTCGTGGTTCGACACGTCGGTCAGGCTACTCGCCGCCGTACAGCTTCGGGTCCACGTCGAGGCCGTAGATGGCCAGTCCGGACTCCCAGATCAGGGCGGCACCGGCACGCAGTCGGTCGATGGAGGTCCCACCGTCCAGGACACGGACCCGGTGCCCGTGCATGGCCACCGTCGCATCGCCGACCGTCACGTACCGGGTGCCGTCGGCGTCCTCGCGCCGGAGCGTCACCGGGTAGGGCTCCGACAGTCCGCGGAGGTCCTCGAGCAGGAACGTCGGCCGCGACCGGACGTCCGCCGCGAGCACCTGCTTCGCCTGGTCGATGCCGGTCAGGACGAGCACGCTCGGGATGCCGGCGTCGTTCGCGCCCTTGATGTCGGTGTCGAGCCGGTCCCCGATGAACAGCGGGTGCTCCCCGCCGAAGCGGGCCAGGGCAGCGTCGAAGATCGGACGCTCGGGCTTCCCCGCCACGACCGGCATCCGACCGACTGCCTGGTGCACGGCGGACACGAGCGTGCCGTTGCCGGGCGCGATCCCGCGCTCGACCGGGATCGACCAGTCCATGTTCGTCGCGACCCACGGCACGTCGGGGTCAGCGAGCGCGAAGGCGGCCTCGGCCAGGTGCGTCCACCCGAGGTCCGGCGAGAACCCCTGGATGACCGCGGCCGGCGCGTCCTCGGCGCTCGACGTCACCGTGAAGCCGGCGGCCTCGACGATGCTCGTCAGACCGAGCCCGCCGGTCACGAGGACCGTGGACCCGGCCGGCACGAGCGTCTCGAGCAGTCGGACGCCAGCCTGCGACGAGGTGACGACGTCGTCGGCACCGACCTCGAGCCCGAAGCGCTCGAGGTGCTCCGCCACGTCGACCGGGCGACGTGACGCGTTGTTCGTGATGTAGCCGACGCGGGCCGAGAGCGACGCCCGCGTCAGGGCCTCCACCGCGTGCGGGATCGCGTTGCGTCCGCGGTAGACGACGCCGTCGAGGTCGGTGAGGACGACGTCCACACCCTCCGTCGGCGGCGTCGGCCGCGCCTCAGTCGGCTGCGGAGCCCTCGACGTCGCGGGGGTTGTCGTCGTCGATCTCGCCGAGGTCGTCGTCGGGCTCGTCGAGCTCGTCGGTGTCGCCGCCGAGCTGGTCGGGGTCGTCGCGCTCGTCGGTGTCGTCCCCGAGCTGCTCGGTGTCGTCGATCCCGTCGGCGCCGTGCTCGTCGTGTCCTTCGACTTCTTCCTCGACCACATCAACCGTCTCCCATGCGTTGTCGTCGGCGGCTTCCTCGAGCGCAGCGGCGGCGCGGTCGACCCGCGCCCACCACTCGTCGGCCTCGTCCTGACGGCCGAGCTCCTCGAGCGTGGCCGCGTAAGCACTGTAGAGCGCCGGTGACCAGCTGTAGGCCGTGCTCGGGTCGAGCTGTGGAATCTCCAGCTCGCCGAGCGCGGCTGTGGGGTTCCCGAGGTCGAGTCGTGCACCCGACATCGCGATCGCGAGCTCCACCTGCACCGGAGTCTCCAGTGCCGCTCGGTCCACCGAGCGCCCGAGCTCGAGCGCGCGCTCCGGACGGCCGAGTCCCCGCTCGCAGTCGACCATCATCGGCAGCTGGTCGTTCCGGCCCGAGATGCGACGGTAGGTCCGCAGCTCACGGAGGGCCGTCGCGAAGTCACCGGTCCGGTAGGCCGTGATCGCAGCGGTCTCGCGGACGACCGCGACACGTCCGGCTCGACGTGCGGCACTCAACGCGTGGAGGTTGGCCGTCTCCGGGTCCTCGTCCACGAGCAGCGCCGCCATGACGAGGTGCTTCGCGACCCACTCGGCGTTGTCCTTGCTGAGCGTCTTGAGCTCGGCACGCGCCGCGGGGTCGAGGTCGCGTGCACTGACGCTCTCGTCGATCTCCGGGTCGTCGTGCCGTGGGCGGATCGAGCGCGTGCCGTACGGGTCCCGGTCTTCCCAGTCGTCACGGGCGGCCTCGCCGAACCTGGCGCCGGCGTGACGGCTGCCGTCCCCGAAGCGCGGGCGGTCGCCGCCGCGGTCGTCGCGACGGGGGCGGTCGTCGCCACCACGGAACGGACGACGGTCGCCATCGCGCTGCGGACGACGGTCGTCACCACCACGGAACGAGCGGTCGCCATCGCGCTGCGGACGACGATCGTCACCACCACGGAACGGCCGGTCACCATCGCGCTGCGGACGACGATCGTCACCACCACGGAACGAGCGGTCGCCATTGCGCTGCGGACGACGGTCGTCACCACCACGGAACGGCCGGTCACCATCGCGCTGCGGGCGACGGTCGTCACCACCACGGAACGGCCGGTCACCACCACGGAACGCTCGGTCGCCATCACGCTGCGGGCGACGATCGTCACCACCGCGGAACGGACGGCGCTCGCCGTCACGCTGCGGACGACGCTCATCACCGCCACGGAACGGCCGGTCACCATCACGCTGCGGACGACGGTCATCGTTCCCCCGGAACAGCCGGTCACCACCACGGAACGGACGGTCGCCATCACGCTGCGGGCGACGATCGTCACCACCGCGGGACGGCCGACGCTCACCGTCTCGCTGCGGACGACGGTCATCCCCGCCACGGAACGGAAGGTCACCATCCCGGCGCGGTCGATCGGTGCGGTCGCCGCGGTCCGCGCCACGGGGCCCGTCCCCACGGGGCGGACGCGCCTCATCACGGTCGCCGCGCCACGCGGGGCGCCGTCCACCGTCACGGAACGAACGGTCGCCGTCGCGGAAGGACCGACCGCCCGAGCCGCCGGCCGGACGATCGCCGCCGCGAGACCCACGGTCACCCTCACGCCGCTCGAAGTCACGCGGGCCCGAAGCCCAGCGATCTCCGGAGCCACGGGGTCCGTTGTCCCGACGAGGACCACGGCCACGACCGCTGTCGGGACGGCCCGCACGATCCCCGTCGTTGCGTCGCTGCTCGTCGTCGTTCGCCACCGTTGCTCCTCGTTGCGTGCCCGGGCCCGAGGCCCTGGCGATCGTCCGCTGTGTCGTTGTGTGTACAGGCGCTGCCGGTCGGACCGCCGCACCGTCCCAGTCCATCACGAACCGGCCGGTGAGTCGAGCGACCTGCAGCAGAAACAGATGTGGCCACCGGCCCCCCGAGAACGAGGGTCTCCCCTACGAGTTCTCGATGGAGGGCCGATGGCCACATCACTTACGTTGAGTCCGGCGGCGTCCTACTCTCCCACAAGGTCCCCCTTGCAGTACCATCGGCGCTGAGAGGCTTAGCTTCCGGGTTCGGAATGTGACCGGGCGTTTCCCTCTCGCTATGACCACCGGAACACCTTCGACTTGACCCATCGGATCAAGAAAGCTGTCCCGCGCATGCGCGGTGTTCAGTTTCATGTTCCCGATCGTCTGTCGGGAACCACAAAGTGGACGCGAGCCCCACACCAACGGTGTGGGTAAAAAGTGTGTTGTCAAGTCTTCGGCTTATTAGTACCGGTCAGCTCCACGGGTCGTTAGTCCCCGCTTCCACATCCGGCCTATCAACCCAGTAGTCTGCTGGGAGCCTCTCACACTCAAGG
>NZ_CP054593.1:636738-684686 GCF_013347165.1 Curtobacterium sp. Csp2 | reverse complement strand
GGCAGTCATATCCAGTATTAGACGTCGTTTCCAACGCTTATCCCAGAGTCAGGGGCAGGTTACTCACGTGTTACTCACCCGTTCGCCACTAATCCACCCAGCAAGCTGGGCATCATCGTTCGACTTGCATGTGTTAAGCACGCCGCCAGCGTTCGTCCTGAGCCAGGATCAAACTCTCCGTAAAAAAATACAACCAACACCCGAAAGCGTCAGCGAGTTGAAACTGACTGTAAAGACTGTCTACTGACAATCAATTCAATCCAAAAGGAATTGCCTCCGACAACCGCAACCCCCAAAAGAGCCACGATCGCACGGGGTCAAAATAATTGGCATTGACAATGTGCACGCTGTTGAGTTCTCAAGGACCAGACGCACCCACCAATCAGCCCGGTAACACCGGACCTCAACAGAGGGGCTTTCGATCTTGGTTGTCACCGGCAACGCGTCGGACCAAGGTCCTGTGGCTCATCCCGTAGGAGAGGGCCGGTGAAGTGTTCATCCTAAGCGTCGAAGCGACCGAGCACAAGACCCGGGTTGAACTTCGGTGGAGGATGGCCCCCGCTTGAGGCCGGCAGGCTCTGGGCTCTCGCTCCAGCCGCTCCGCCGCACCTTTGGGGTGACGAGTAAGAACTCTACGCAGGGATCCCGGTGAGCGCCAACCCTGACCGCTCCCGGGCGTGTCGCGTTCTGCAACACGCGCCGGGAACCGCTCAGGACAGGGTCACGCCGGCGAGGGTCTTCTTCCCCCGGCGCAGGACGACGACGCCCCCGGGGAGCGCGAGCCCCGACAGCGGTGCGGTCGCGTTCTCGGCACGTGCGTTGTTCACGTACACACCGCCCTGGTCGATCGCGCGCCGCGCCTCGCCCAGGGACTTGACGAGTCCGGTCTCCACGAGGGCGCGCGCCACGTCGGCATCGCCCTCCAGCGACGCCGAACCAGGCAGCTCGGCGACCGCGGACCGCAGGGTCTCCGCGTCCAGCGCTGCGAGGTCGCCGTTGCCGAACAGCGCGGCCGAGGCATCGATCGCGGCCTGGGTGGCGTCGTGCCCGTGCACGGTCGCGGTGACGTCGTACGCCAGCGTCCGCTGGGCCTCACGTCGGAAGGGCTCGTCGGCGACGGCGCGCTCGAGCCGCTCGATCTCCTCGCGGGACAGGAAGGTGAACTCCCGCAGCCGGGCGATCACGTCTGCGTCCGCGGTGTTGAGCCAGAACTGGTAGAAGGCGTACGGCGACGTCATCTCCGGGTCGAGCCAGATCGCGTTGCCCTCGCTCTTGCCGAACTTCGTGCCGTCGGAGTTCGTGATGAGCGGCGTCCCGATGGCGTGCACCGAGGCACCCTCGGACCGCCGGATCAGCTCCGTGCCCGACGTCAGGTTGCCCCACTGGTCGGAGCCGCCCGTCTGGAGCGTGCACCCGTACTGCCGGTACAGCTCGCGGTAGTCGAGTCCCTGCAGGATCTGGTAGCTGAACTCCGTGTAGCTGATGCCCGCATCGGAGTTCAGGCGCGCCGCGACGGCGTCCTTCTTGAGCATGCTGTTGACGCGGAAGTACTTGCCGACCTCGCGCAGGAAGTCGATCGCCGTCAGCGGCGACGTCCAGTCGAGGTTGTTCACGAGCCGGACGCCGTTGTCGCCGTCCGCGCTGAGGAACCGCGACACCTGCGCCTGCAGCCGCGACACCCAGTCGGCGACGGTCTCACGGGTGTTCAGCGTGCGCTCTGCCGTCGGGCGCGGGTCGCCGATGAGTCCGGTCGACCCGCCGACGAGTGCGAGGGGCCGGTGCCCGGCGAGCTGCAGCCGCCGCATGGTCAGCAGCTGGAGCAGGTTGCCGCAGTGCAGCGACGGGGCGGTCGGGTCGAAGCCGCAGTAGTAGGTGACCGGCTCGCCGTCGAGGGCCTCCTTGAGTGCCGTCTCGTCCGTGGAGACGTGCACCAGACCACGCCAGCGCAGTTCGTCCCACACCGAGGCGAAGGTGGGGTCGTTCCGCTGACGTGTCAGGACATCGTGATCGGTTGCGCTGGACACACGACGATCGTAGCGGCGCGCGGGCGCGCACCGGGATCCGGACTGGAGGCGCGGGGCGGCTCCGTCAGTCGAGGGCACCCTTGTGTCGTCGGTACGCGGACACCGTGGGGTCGCCCGCGAGCCAGAAGCGCCAGGGGAAGGCGGCGCCGCCGGCGACGCCGCCGACGCCCGTCCGCGGCCCGCGCGCGATGCGCGGTCCGGCCGCGCCGGATCCTGCGGACAGGAGCGCGTCGACGACCGCAGCGGGCCCGTCGGCGGTGATCCGCGCCTCCAGGCCGGGTGCCAGGGCGAGCACGTAGGGGCCGGAGCCGTCGAGCAGTGACGTGCCGTCGTCCGTCCCGAGGACCGCGCCGAGCGCGGTGCCGAGGTTGCCGGGGCCACGGGCCAACGCCGTGTCCGCCGGGCGGTCACCGCGGCGGCCACGCGCCACCGGCACGCCGTCCACGACCTCGGCGGCCCGCAGGAGCGACCCCGAGGAGGTGCCCTCGGGACCGCTCACGACGTTGACGCACGTGTGGATGCCGTACGAGCGGTAGGCGTAGAGGGTCCCCGGGGAGCCGAACAGGTGGCGGTTGCGCTCGGTCATGCCGCGGTGCCCGTGCGAGCCCGGGTCGGTCGGACCCCAGTACGCCTCGACCTCGGTGATGCGGAGGACGACGCCCTTGCCCGTGATCGTCGCGCCGAGGAGCGCCGGCGCCGAGGTCGGCGCCGGCAGCTCGAGCAGGGCGTGGAGCGGCGAGGTCATCGCGCGAACGGCGCCCCCGCGGCGAGGTCGTGGACGCGCCGGGTCAGCGACGCGAGCTGCTCGGCGACCCGGTCGGGCGCGGTGCCGCCGACGCCGGACCGCGACGCGACGCTGCCCTCGATCGTCAGGACGCCGCGGACCTCGGGCGTGAGGTGCGCGGACACCGCGCGGTACTCGTCGTCGGTCGGCTCGTCGAGCTCGATGCCGCGCTCCTCGCAGTGCCGCACGAGCGCGCCGGAGACCTCGTGCGCGTCGCGGAACGGCACCCCCTGGCGGACGAGCCACTCGGCGACGTCGGTCGCGAGCGAGAAGCCCTGCGGCGCGAGGGCGGCCATGCGGTCGGTGTCGAAGGTCAGCGTCGCGATCATTCCGGTGAACGCGGGGAGCAGGACCTCGAGCTGCGCGACCGAGTCGAACACGGGCTCCTTGTCCTCCTGCAGGTCACGGTTGTACGCGAGCGGCAGGCCCTTCAGCGTCGCGAGCAGCCCGGTGAGGTTGCCGACGAGGCGCCCGGACTTGCCGCGTGCGAGCTCGGCGATGTCCGGGTTCTTCTTCTGCGGCATGATGCTCGACCCGGTCGAGAACGCGTCGTGCAGCCGGACGAACCCGAACTCCTTCGTGTTCCAGAGGATGACCTCTTCCGCCAGGCGGGAGACGTCGATGCCGATCTGCGCGAGCACGAACGCGAACTCGGCGACGACGTCGCGAGCGGCCGTGGCGTCGATCGAGTTGTCCGCCGGGCGGGCGAAGCCGAGCTCGTGCGCGATGGCCGCCGGGTCGAGCCCGAGCGAACTCCCGGCGAGGGCCCCGGCGCCGTACGGGCTGACGCTCGCACGGTCGGCCCAGTCGCGGAGCCGCTCGAGGTCGCGGACGAGCGGCCATGCGTGCGCGAGCAGGTGGTGCGCGAGGAGCACGGGCTGCGCGTGCTGCAGGTGGGTCCGGCCCGGCATGATCGCCCCGGGGTGCTCGTTGGCCTGCTGGCTGAGTGCGTCGACCAGGTCGATCACGAGGTGCCCGATCCGGCGCGCGTGGTCGAGCATGTGCATGCGTCCGAGCGTCGCGATCTGGTCGTTCCGGCTGCGGCCGGCGCGGAGCTTGCCGCCGAGCTCCGGACCGAGGTCGGCGATGAGCAGGCGTTCGAGGGCGCCGTGCACGTCCTCGTCGCCGTCCGCGGGCTGCAGGGAGCCGTCGGCGTGGGCGGTCTCGAGGCGGTCCAGTCCCGCGAGCATCCGCTCGAGTTCGTCAGCGGTCAGGTACCCCGCGGTGTGCAGGGCACGGGCGTGGGCCCGGGACCCGGCGATGTCGTACGGGGCGAGCTGCCAGTCGAACTGCGTCGATCGGGACAGCGCGGCGAGCTCGGCGCTCGGCCCGTCGGCGAAGCGGGCACCCCAGAGGGCGCCCGTGTTGGTGGCGTCGGTCTTGGTCGGCTGGTTCGCGTCGCTCATGTCGTCCTGCGTCGTTCGGTGGTGCGGGGTCTGGAGTGGTGGTGTCGTGTCGTGCTCTGGCCGGGCGCTGGTCGGGAGGGTCAGTTGGCCCGGTTTCGTCGGGCGGCGGTCCTGCCCGGGCGGGCCCAGGCGTCGGCGAGGCTCGTCGCACCCGGGGCCGCGGCGAGCTCGAAGTCGTAGAGGCTCTGCTCCGAACGGCGTCCGGTGACCACCGCTCCGCCGCCGTGCAGCCGGAGCCGGACCTCGCCGGAGACGTGCTGCTGGGTCTGCTCCAGGAACGCGTCGAGGCCCCGGCGGAGCCCCGAGTTCCATGCGCCGTCGACAGCGAGCCGTGCCCACTCAGCTTCGACACCGCGGGAGAACACGGCGACGTCCCGCTCGAGCGTGAGCCGTTCGAGGTCCCGGTGCGCGACCGTCAGGGCCGTCGCGGCCGGGGTCTCGGCGACGTGCCGGGCCTTGCGGCCGTCACGCAGGTCCACGACCACGTCGTGCCGGCCGATCCCGTGCCGTCCCGCGAGGGCGTCGAGTTCCTGCAGGAGCCGGACGATCCCGAAGCGCTGACCGTCCAGGGCGACGGGGACGCCGTGCTCGAACGTCACGGTGACCTCGTCGGGGTCCGGGACGGTGACGGGGTCCTGCGTGCGCAGCCACCCGGCGTCGGCCGGAGCGGCCCAGGGATCGTCCGCGGGGTCGGTCGCCGTACCGGTCGGCGGACCTGCCGCCGGGCCGGTCGGCGGTCCTGCCGCCGGACCGGTCGTGCCGGTCGCCGGGACGAGTCGGCCCCACAGGTCCTGCTCCGCCCCGGTCGGGACCGCGTCCAGCGGCACCGGCACGACCCCGAGGTCCGGGTCCACGCCGCCGACCAGGGCGGCGAGGGCCGGCTCGTCCGGGGCCGCCGTCGCGTGTGCGACCAGCCCGGCGCCGAGCTGCCGGGCGGTCGTCACCAGGTGCGCCGCGACGAGGGGTCGTCGGAGCGCGGGGACGAGCGAGCGTCCCGTGTCGAGGGCGTTCGCGCGCAGGGCGGGAACCACGTACCGCTCGGCGTACTCCGTCTTCGCGTCGACGACGATCGCGTCGACGGCTCCGGCCGCACGGGCGCGGTCCCGCACCTGCTCGACGTCGCGGCCCCGCCCGCCGACGTCGACGACGAGCGCGATGACCTCGCGGTCGGCCGGGCCGAGCGCAACGTGGTCGTCCGCGGGGCCGCTGTGGGCGAGCCGGGCGACGGCCTCGGCGGGATCGACGCCGGCTGAGGCCGCCACGACGATGCGGTCGGTCACGGGGCTCCTTCCGGACGGGCGGGACGGGGTCTGCGGTGCTGGCTCCGCGGGGCTGGTGCCGCGGGGCGGATCAGGCGGCGGCGAGCAGCCAGGCGAGCAGGGCCTTCTGGGCGTGCAGCCGGTTCTCCGCCTCGTCCCAGATGATGCTGCGCGGACCGTCGATGACCTCGGCGGTCACCTCGTACCCACGGTCCGCCGGCAGGCAGTGCATGAACACGGCGTCGTCCGCGGCGTGCGCGAGCAGTTCGTCGTCCACGCGGTAGCCCGCGAAGGTGTCGAGGCGCGACTGCTTCTCGTCCTCCTTGCCCATCGAGACCCAGGTGTCGGTCACGACGACGTCCGCACCGGCGACCGCGGCGACCGGGTCCGTCACGACGAGGACCGACCCGCCCGTCTCGGCGGCTCGGCGCTCGGCGTCGCTGACGACCACGGCGTCCGGGCTGAAGGCCGCGGGGGCGGCGACGCGGACGTGCATGCCGGCGGTGGCACCCGCGAGCAGGTACGACTGCGCCATGTTGCTCGCGCCGTCGCCGACGAAGGCGACCGTCTGTCCGGCCAGGGCACCGCGGTGCTCGCGGATGGTGAGCAGGTCGGCGAGGAGCTGGCACGGGTGGAAGTCGTCGGACAGCGCGTTGACGACGGGCACGCGGGTACCCTCGGCCATCTCCTCGAGCCCGGACTGGGCGTAGGTGCGCCACACGATCGCCGACACCATGCGCTCGAGCACGCGAGCCGTGTCCGACGGGGTCTCCTTGCCGCCGAGCTGGCTGTTCGCCGTGGTGATCACGAGCGGGCTGCCGCCGAGGTCGGAGATCCCGACGTGGAAGGACACCCGGGTGCGGGTGGACGACTTGTCGAAGATCACCGCGACCGACTGCGGGCCGGCGAGCGGCTTCTCGCCCCAGCGGTCGGCCTTCATGCGCGCGGCGAGGTCGAGGATCGCGGACTGCTCGGCCTGGGTGAGGTCGTCGTCCCGGAGGAAGTGGCGGGTCATGCTGAGGTCTCCTGGGCGGCGACGGCCGCGAGGCTCTGGCCGAGGATCGACACGAACTCGTCGATCTCGGCGTCGGACACGATGAGCGGCGGCGCGATGCGCAGGCTCGACTCGTTCGGGGCGTTGATGATGAGACCGCGCTCGAGCGCGGCGGCGTTGACGGCGGCGGCGACCGGGGCGGCCAGCCCGACGCCGATGAGCAGACCCGTCCCGCGGACCTCGTCCACCAGCGGCGAACCGAGGCTCGCGATGCCGGCGCGGATGCGCTCGCCCTTCGCGACGGCACCGGCGACCAGGTCGGCCCGCTCGATCTCCGCGAGGACCGCGTTCGCGACCCGCGTGCCGAGCGGGTTCCCGCCGAAGGTCGACCCGTGCTGCCCGGCGGAGAAGAGCTCCGAGGCCCAGCCGAAGGTGACGAGGGCGCCGATCGGGAAGCCCCCTGCGATGCCCTTGGCGATCGTGACCGCGTCCGGCGTGAACCCGTGGCCCTGGAAGGTGAACCAGTTGCCGGTCCGGCCGACCCCGGTCTGGATCTCGTCGAGGATGAACAGCGCGCCGTGCTCCTCGGTCAGGCGACGGGCCGCCAGCAGGAAGCCCTCGGGCAGGTCCACCACCCCGGCTTCGCCCTTGATCGGCTCGACGACGAGGGCCGCCACGGTGTCGTCGATCGCGGCCTCGAGTGCCTCGACCGTGGAGTCGATGTGGTCCACACCGGCCACCATCGGCAGGAAGTCCTGCTGCAGCGCGGGCTTGCCGGTCAGCGCGAGGGCGCCCATGGTGCGGCCGTGGAAGCCCTGCTTGAGCGCGAGGATGCGGGTCTTGCGACCGTCGGCGCCCTTGTTCAGGCGCGCGAGCTTGAAGGCGGCCTCGTTCGCCTCGGCCCCGGAGTTGCCGAAGTACACGCGTCCGGCGTCCCCGGCGCCGGTGATGCGCTTCAGGCGCTCGGCGAGCTCGAGCTGCGGCGGAGTCGCGAAGTAGTTGGAGACGTGCACGAGCTTGGCGGCCTGGTCGGCGACCGCCTCGACGAGCGCCGGGTGCGCGTGGCCGAGGGAGTTCACCGCGATGCCGGCGAGGAAGTCCAGGTACTCGTTGCCGTCGACGTCCCAGACACGGCAGCCCTTCCCACGCTCGAGCATGATCTTCGGGGCGGGCAGGGATCGCATGAGCGACGCCCCGAACCGGTCGTTCCAGGTCTGGGTCTGCGTCTCGGTGCTCACTGCTCGTTCCCCTTCTGCGTGGTGTCGGCGTCGGCTGCGTGCCGGCCCGGGTCCGCTGCGGACTCGGGGACCCGTCGGCCGACCTCGGCGTGGGTGTTCTGGTTCTCGGTGCGACGGCTCGGGTCCGGGATGACCTCGGTCCCCGCGCCGCGGAGGGTGAAGACCTCGAGCAGGATCGAGTGCGGGATGCGACCGTCGATGATCGTCGCACCGCCGACACCGCCGACCACCGCGTCCAGGCACGCGGTCATCTTCGGGATCATGCCGGACTCGAGGCTCGGCAGGAGCTCCCGGAGTTCCTCGACCGCGATGAGGTCGATGATCGAGTCCCGGTCCGGCCAGTTGCGGTAGAGGCCGGGCACGTCGGTCAGCATGAGCAGCTTCGCGGCGCCGAGGGCGATCGCGAGTGCGCCGGCCGCGGCGTCGGCGTTCACGTTGAGGGCCTGGTCCGGGTGGGCGTCGTCGATCGCGATGCTCGACACGACCGGGATGCGGCCGGCTTCGATTGCGGCGAGGACGCCGGACGGGTCGACGTGCGTGATGTCGCCGACGTGGCCGAGGTCGAAGTGCTCGCCGTCCACGACGACGCCCTTCTTCTCGCCGGTGAACAGCGAACCGCCGTCACCGAACACCCCGACCGCCAGGCCGTCGCCGTGCTCGTTCATCAGGTCGACGATCTCGCGGTTCACCTCGCCGGCCAGGACCTCGCGGACGACCGTGATCGCCTCGGTCGTCGTGACCCGGTAGCCGCCCCGGAACTCGGACTCGATGCCCTGTTCCTTGAGTGCGGCGGAGATCTGCGGGCCGCCGCCGTGCACCACGACCGGGTGCAGACCGGCGTACCGGAGGTAGACCATGTCCTCCGCGAACGCGCGCTTCAGGTCGTCGTTCACCATGGCGTTGCCGCCGAACTTCACGACGACCGTCTTGCCGGAGAACCGCTTCAGCCACGGCAGGGACTCGATGAGCGTCGCGGCCTTGACGGCGGCGAGCTCGTGCTCTTCTTCCTTGGTGAGGTCGCTCATCAGCTGGAGTACGCGCTGTTCTCGTGGACGTAGTCGTGCGTCAGGTCGTTCGTCAGGATCGTCGCGGCGTGCGGACCGACCCCGAGCTCGATGAGCACGTGCGTCTCGCGCGGGCTGAGGTCGACCTCGTCGACGGGTCGGTCGGGCGCGCCCGCGTGGCACACCCGGACGCCGTTCATGCTCACGTCGACGGCGTACGGGTCGAACTCGGCGTCGGTCGTGCCGATCGCGGCGAGCACCCGCCCCCAGTTGGGGTCGTTGCCGAACACCGCGGCCTTGAACAGGTTGTTCCGGGCGACGCTCCGGCCGACCTCGACCGCGTCGTCCTCGGACACCGCGCCGGTCACCGCGATCGTGATGTCGTGGCTCGCACCCTCGGCGTCCTGCTGGAGCTGTCGGGCGAGGTCCGCGCAGACGGCCGTCAGTGCTTCTTGGAAGTCACCGACCTCCGGGGTGACTCCGCTCGCGCCGGACGACAGCAGCACGACGGTGTCGTTCGTCGACATGCAGCCGTCGGAGTCCACGCGGTCGAAGGTGACGCGGGTCGCGGCGCGCAGGGCGTCGTCGAGCTGAGACGGGGTCTGCACGGCGTCCGTGGTGATCACCACGAGCATCGTCGCGAGCCCCGGCGCGAGCATCCCCGCACCCTTGGCCATGCCGCCGACGGTCCAGCCGTCCTCGGTCACGACCGACTGCTTCGCACGGGTGTCGGTCGTCATGATCGCCGCGGCGGCGTCCGGCCCGCCGTCCGCGGACAGCGCGGCAGCAGCGAGGTCGACCCCGCGGAGCACACCGTCGCGGAAGGTCTGGTCGCCACGGCCGATGAGGCCGGTCGAGCAGACGACGACGTCGCCCGCACCGACGCCGAGGGCGTCGCCGACGGCCTCGGCCGTCAGGTGGGTGGTCTGGAAGCCGAACGGGCCGGTGAAGCAGTTCGCACCGCCGGAGTTCAGCACGACGGCGCGGGCGGTCCCGTCGCCGACGACCTGGCGAGACCAGATCACGGGGTGCGCCTGCGCACGGTTCGTGGTGAACACCGCGGCCACCGCGGCGTCCGGTCCGTCGTTGACGACGAGCGCGACGTCGGGCTTGCCGCTCTCCTTGAGACCGGCGGTCACGCCCGCTGCGCGGAACCCCGCTGCCGCGGTCACGCCCTGGAGGCTCGTGCCTGCGTCGTCCGTCTCGGTCACGTCGGTCACGGTGCGACTCCGTCCACGCTGAGGCCCAGGGTCTCGGGGAAGCCGAGGGCGATGTTCGCGGACTGGACCGCGGCACCGGCGGTCCCCTTCGCGAGGTTGTCGAGGGCCGAGACCGCGACGACGCGGCCGGCGGCCTCGTCGACGGCGAGTCCGACCAGGCAGGTGTTCGCGCCGACGGTGTCGGCCGTCCGCGGGAACTCGCCCTGCGGCAGGAGGTGCACGAACGGCTCGTCCGCGTACGCCTGCTCCCACGCCAGCCGGACGTCCCGGGCGCTCACGCCGGGCGCGAGTCGGGCCGTCGTCGTCGCGAGGATCCCCCGCGACATCGGGACGAGCACGGGGGTGAACGAGATCGTCACGTCGCCGGCCCCTGCGGCCACCAGGTTCTGCTGGATCTCCGGGATGTGCCGGTGGGTCCCACCGACGGCGTACGCGCTCGCGGAGCCCATGATCTCGGAGGCCAGGTACGTGGTCGCGAGCTTCTTGCCCGCTCCGCTCGGCCCGACGCTGAGCACGGCGACGATGTCGTCCGACTCGACGAGCCCGGCCTGGATGCCCGGCTGGATGCCCAGGGTGACGGCTGTCACGTTGCACCCGGGGACCGCGATGCGCTTCGTCGCCGCGAGCTCGGTGCGCTGGCGCCCGGTGCCGGCGATGTCGTCGACGTCGCGCCACTCCTCCGCCGAACCCGGCGTCGGCGCCGCGTGCAGCAGCTCCGGCAGCCCGTACGTCCACGCGCCGTGGTAGTCGCCGCCGTAGAACGCGTCCCACGCCGCGGGGTCGGTCAGTCGGTGGTCCGCACCGCAGTCCACCACGAGGGTGTCCTCGTCCAGCTCCGCCGTGATCGCCCCGGACTGCCCGTGCGGCAGCGCGAGGAAGACCACGTCGTGCCCGCGCAGGTGCTCCGCGGTCGTCTCGACGAGCGTCAGGTGGGCCAGCGATCGCAGGTGCGGCTGGGTCGCGATGAGCGGCTGACCGGCGTTGGAGTACGCGGTCACCGTCCTGACGTCGAACTCCGGATGGGCGGCGAGCACGCGCAGGAGCTCACCACCCGCGTAGCCGGAGGCTCCCGCCACGGCGACGGATACGGACATGGGTTCCACCTTTGGTCGGACTGGTCGTCGAGGGAGTCGGAGGCGGCGGCCCCGCGCGGTGCTGATCCGTCGGGATCAGTCGCGGAGGGTCGCCCCGAATCGCTCGCCGGCACGTCGGACGGCGCCGTCACGGGCCTCGGAGGCCTCGGCAGCGGTCAGCGTGCGGTCCGTGGCGCGGAAGCGCAGCGCGAACGTCAGGGACTTCTGTCCCTCGTCCACGCCGGTGCCCCGGTAGTCGTCCACGAGCCGAGCATACTCCAGCAGCTCGCCGGCGCCCGAGCGGACCTCGGCGAGGACGTCACCGGCAGGAACGTCCGCGTCGACGACCAGGGAGAGGTCCTGGGTGGCCGCCGGGTACGACACGATCGGTCCGACCGACGCCAGGTCCGGCGCCGCAGCGACGAGGGCGTCGAGGTCGAGCTCGACGACGGCGACGACCCGCGGCAGCACCGCGGCCTCGGTCAGCGCGGGCAGCAGCTCGCCGGCCACGCCGACCACGGAGTCACCGACGAGCAGGGATGCCGCCCGTCCCGGGTGCAGGGACGGGTGCGACGTCTGTGCGACCGAGAGCTCCACACCGCCGACCGCCCAGGCGACCGTGCGGGCGACGTCGAGGGCGTCCGCGATGCCGTGTGGCTCGGGCTGCACGCCGGGCTGCTTCACGACGCGGTTGCCCGTGAGCAGGGCCGCGACGTGGAAGGGCTGCGCGGGCAGCGCGGCGTCGAGGGCGGCGAGCACGTCCGCGTCGGGACGGACGGCCCCGGCCGGGACCGTGTCCGTGCCGAGCACCGTGTCGGCCGCCGGCAGGAAGACGCGGGAGGTCTCGTAGAGCGCGACGTCGACGAGCCCGCGGGAGACGTTCCGACGTGCCGCGTCGACGAGGGCGGGGACGGCGCTGCGGCGGAGCAGGTCCTGCTCGCTGTCGAGCGCGTTCGCGAGCACGACGCTCGGACCGCCCGTGCCGTCGATGCCCGGGTACGCGTCCTGCGTGGCGCGGGACACGAACGGCGCGGTCACGACCTCGAACAGACCGGCCGAGGCGAGGGCCGCGGCGACGCGACGACGGGCGCGCTGGTGCGCGGTGAGGCCACGTCCGGGCGGCGCCACCGGGAGCACGCTCGGGATGCGGTCGTACCCGACGATCCGGGCGACCTCCTCGACCAGGGTCGTGTCGTCGGTCAGGTCGGGGCGCCAGCTCGGGGCGGTGACCGCCAGCTGCTCACCGTCCACCTCGACCGTGGCACCGATCGCGCGGAGGGTGTCGATGACCTCGGCGTCGGTGTAGTCCACGCCGATGAGCTCGGCGGGGCGACGCAGCCGCATCGTGACGAGCGGGCGCGGGGTGGTGTCGACGAGCGTCGAGCCCAGGGCGTCCGGGGTGCCGCCGGCGAGCTCGACGAGGAGCTCGACCGCGCGGTTCGCGGCGGCCTCGGCCACGAGCGGGTCGACGCCGCGCTCGAAGCGCTTCGAGGCCTCGCTCGGCAGCTTGTGGCGACGGGCCGTGCGCGCGATCGACACCTGGTCGAAGCCGGCGGCCTCGATCAGGATGTCGGTCGTGGTGTCGGAGATCTCGGTCCGCGCGCCGCCCATCACACCGGCGAGACCGACCGGCCCCTGGTCGTCGGTGATGACGAGGTCCTCGGCGTCGAGCGTACGGGTGGTGTCGTCGAGCGTGACGAGCTGCTCCCCCGCGGTCGCACGCCGGACACCGAGTCCGCCCTGCACCTTCGCGAGATCGTAGCCGTGCAGCGGCTGCCCGAGCTCGAACATGATGTAGTTCGTGATGTCGACCGGCAGCGAGATCGACCGCACACCGGCGAGGGCCAGGCGGGACACCATCCACGCCGGTGTCGTCCGCGCCGGGTCGACACCCCGGACGACGCGCGTCACGAAGGTGTGCGCACCGACGCGGCCGCGGATCGGCGCCCGGTCGTCGATCGTGACCCGGAAGCCCTCGCCGGAACGGGGCGTCACGCGCTCTGCTGGGTCGTGGAAGCTCGCGCCGGTCGCGTGGGCGTACTCGCGGGCGACGCCGCGCAGGCTCATGGCGTAGCCGCGGTCCGGCGTGACGTTGATCTCGACCGCCGCGTCGTCGAGCCCGAGCAGGCCGATCGCGTCCGCACCGACCTCGGGCTCCATGCCGAGGTCGGCGAAGCGCAGGATGCCGTCGTGCTCGTCACCGAGCCCGAGTTCGCGGGCCGAGGCGATCATGCCGTCCGACACGTGGCCGTAGGTCTTGCGCGCGGCGATCGGGAACGGTCCGGGCAGGACGGCTCCGGGCAGCGTGACCACGACGAGGTCACCGACGTCGAAGTTGTGCGCGCCGCAGACGATGCCGCGGGGCTCGGGCTCGCCGACGTCCACCTGGCACCAGTTGATGGTCTTGCCGTTCTTCTGCGGCTCCGGCTCGCGCGACAGCACCCGGCCGACCACGACCGGGCCGGTGAGGTCGAAGGTGTGGACCGCTTCTTCCTCGAAGCCGACCGACACCAGCGCGGCGTGGACGTGCTCGAGGCTGACGTCGTCGGGGAGGTCGACGCTCTCGCCGAGCCAACGGACTGGGACGCGCATCAGACCACCGTTCCGAACTGCTGCGAGAAGCGGATGTCGCCCTCGAGGAAGTCACGCATGTCGTTCAGGCCGTTGCGGAACTGCAGCGTCCGCTCGATGCCCATCCCGAACGCGAAGCCCTGGTACTCGTCCGGGTCGATCCCGGCGGCACGCAGGACGTTGGGGTTCACCATGCCGCAGCCGCCCCACTCGACCCAGCGGGCACCGCCCTTGGCGTTCGGCTGCCAGACGTCCATCTCGGCGCTCGGCTCGGTGAACGGGAAGTAGTTCGGGCGCAGGCGGATCTGCGCTTCGTCGCCGAAGACCTGGCGGGCGAAGTGCTCGAGCGTGCCACGGAGGTGCGCCATCGTCAGGCCCCTGTCGATCGCGATGCCCTCGACCTGGGTGAAGACCGGCAGGTGCGTCGCGTCGAGCTCGTCGGCGCGGTAGACGCGGCCGGGGGCGATCACGTACAGCGGCAGCTCGCGGGAGAGCAGCGACCGGACCTGGACGGGCGACGTGTGCGTGCGCATCACGAGGTGCCGGTCGACCGGCTCGACGAAGACGGTGTCCGCCATCGCCCGGGCCGGGTGGTCCTGGTCGAAGTTCAGTGCGTCGAAGTTGAACCACTCGTGCTCGAGCTCGGGACCCTCCGCCACCTCCCACCCCATGCCGACGAAGATGTCGGCGACGGTCTCGTTGAGGAGCGACAGCGGGTGGCGCGAGCCCGGCGTGCGTCGGCTCGGCAGGGCGGTGACGTCGACGCGCTCGGCCTCGAGCCGCGCGTGCTCCTCGGCCTGGGCCAGGACGCTCTCCTGCGCGGCGATCGCCTGGTTCACCTGCCCACGGGCCTGCCCGACGAGCTTGCCGGCCGCGGCCTTCTGCTCCTTCGGGACGCTGCGCATCGCCGCGTTCATCCGTGCGAGCGGGGACTGCTCGCCGGTGTGCTCGGCTCGGGCCTGCTTCAGCTCCGCCACGGTCGTCGCGGCACGGACGGCGGCGAGGGCCTCGTCCACGGCGGCGGCGACGGCCGGTTCGCTGATCTCGAGGTGTTCTGACACGAGGCCCAAGCCTACCGGCCGATGGGATACCGCCGTCCTGTACCGCCCGGACCGTGGACGGACCCCGCGGTCAGGCGCCTGTGGAGGAAGAAGCCGCGGTGCGCTGGGCGAACGCGCTCTCGTACAGGCACACCGACGCGGCGGTCGCCAGGTTCATCGACTCCGCCTTGCCGTAGATCGGCACCTTCACGGCCCGGTCGACCAGGGCCAGGTCCTCGCTGGTCAGCCCGCGGGCCTCGTTCCCGAAGACCCACGCCGTCGGCCCGTCGAGCATCCCGTCCGCCCGGACGTCGGGCAGGTCGTCGCCCGACACGTCCGCCGCCAGGACCGTGTAGCCGAGGGCCTTCGCGCGGGCGACCGCGTCCTGCAGCGAGACCCCGACCGACACCGGGACGTGGAAGAGCGACCCGGTGGTCGACCGGACGACCTTGGGGTTGTACGGGTCGACCGAGCGCCCGGTCAGCACCACGGCGTCGGCACCCGCGGCGTCCGCGGCGCGGATGATGGTGCCGGCGTTGCCGGGGTCGCGCACCTGCTCCAGGATCGCGACGATCCCCGGGAGCCCGCCACGATCCTCCCGTCCGACCGTTCCGGGGTCGGGGAAGACCTCGCGCACCGACGTCGGGAACTGCTGGCAGACCGCGACGACGCCCTGCGGCGTCACGGTGTCCGCCATCGCGTCGAGCACCTGCTCGGTGACGAACCAGGTGTCGACCGGCGCGTCGTCGAGCGCGTAGCGCGCGGCGGCCGTCGGCGTGACGTACAGCTCGCGGAGGAGCTCGGGACGGTACTCGATCGCCTCGCGCACGGCCTGCGGACCCTCGAGCAGGAACAGCCCGGTGTCGGCTCGGACGTCCTTCTTCGACAGGGCGGCCACGGCCCGGACGCGGCCGGCCTTCGGGTTCTCGAGGAGATCGCTCACGGACCCAGTGTCGCAGCATGCACGAAGCCCCCGCTCCGTGGACGGAGCGGGGGCTTCGGGAGCTGGCGTGACTACGCGGCCTTCGGGGCCGAGGTGTCGGCCGGCAGGGCCTTCTTGGCGGTCTCGACGAGCGCCGCGAACGTCTCGGGGTTGTTCACCGCGAGGTCCGCGAGGATGCGACGGTCGACCTCGACGCCGGCCAGGCCGAGGCCCTGGATGAGGCGGTTGTAGGTCAGGCCGTTCGCACGCGACGCGGCGTTGATGCGCTGGATCCAGAGGCGACGGAACTCGCCCTTCTTCGCGTGACGGTCCCGGTACGCGTAGACGAGGGAGTGGGTGACCTGCTCCTTGGCCTTGCGGTACAGGCGCGAACGCTGGCCGCGGTAGCCCTCGGCGCGCTCGAGGATGACGCGGCGCTTCTTGGCGGCGTTGACCGCTCTCTTTACACGTGCCATGTTTTCGTTCCTTTACGATTCCGCCGGCTCAGTGGCCGAGAAGCTTCTTGACGTTCTTCGCGTCGGCCTTGGCGAGGACCTGGTCCTCGTTGAGGCGGGCCTTGCGCTTGGCGCTCTTGACCTCGAGGTTGTGACGCATACCGGCCTGCTGCTTCATGATCTTGCCGCTGCCGGTGAGCTTGAAGCGCTTCTTCGACCCGGAGTGGGTCTTCTGCTTGGGCATCGTGGTGCCTTTCCGTGGGGTGGATGGGTGGGCCGCGTCATCGCGGTTCGGGGAGCGCCGCGGGGGCGATCACCAGGACCTACTCGGCGGGAGCCTCGGCCGGCTCGGACTCGGAGGACCCGGAGGTCTCCTTGCCCTTCGCAGCGTGCTCCGTCGCGCGACGTTCGGCCTTCTGCGCAGCACGCTTGGCGTTCTGCTCGCCCTTGACGTCGGACTTGTTCTTGAGGGGGGCGATGATCATCGTCATGTTGCGGCCGTCCTGGGTCGGACGCGACTCGACGACACCGAACTCGGCGATCTCCTCGGCGAACTTCTGGAGGAGACGGACGCCCTGCTCCGGACGCGACTGCTCGCGGCCGCGGAAGAGGATCATGGCCTTCACCTTGTCGCCACCGAGGAGGAATCCCTCGGCACGCTTGCGCTTCGTCTCGTAGTCGTGCACGTCGATCTTCAGGCGGAACCGGACCTCCTTCAGGTCCGTGTTCACCTGGTTGCGACGGGCTTCCTTGGCCTTCTGCGCAGCCTCGTACTTGAACTTGCCGTAGTCCATGATCTTGGCCACGGGCGGCTTCGAGTTCGGGGCGACCTCGACCAGATCCAGTTCGGCTTCCTGCGCGAGACGCAGGGCCATGGCGATCGGGACAACGCCGACCTGCTCACCCTGGGGGCCGACGAGTCGGACCTCGGGAACGCGGATTCGGTCGTTGGTGCGGGGATCGGTGATGCGGAGCTCCTTCAATCAGGTGGTGGTCGTCCGGGGCTGTTGCCCTGGACGACGGCACGAGAGAGGAGATCTGACGCACGGATCGGAACCCGTTCGGCAGCCGCCCGACGCCGTCCCCTGCGGGACGGCCTGCCGGCGAAGGGCCGGCGGAGCGGTGGGACCCGGTAGCCTTGGTGCACGGCCGCGGGTGGGAGAGACTCCTCTTCTACGACGCCGTTCGACCACCTTGGAACAGGTTCCAGGGCACACGGACAGCATCTGCCGCCGACGAGTCTAGCAGAGGAGCACCGTGACCGACACCCCGCCGAACGAGCCCACCGGGGCCGACGAGGCACGCGACATCGCAGAGGTCCCCGCGGTCGAGCTCATCAACACCGTCGCGGTGCACCTGCTGAGCGCCGCCGCCGTCAAGGTCGGGCTCGCGGACGACCCGCAGGAGCAGACCGACCTGGACGAGGCTCGGAAGCTCATCACCGCCCTGGCCGGCCTCGTCACGGCGGCCGCGACGGAGATCGGCGACCACCACGCCCGTCCGCTGCGCGACGGGCTGCGGTCGCTGCAGCTCGCCTTCCGCGAGGCGTCGGCGATCCCGGACCCGGTCGGCAAGGGCCCCGGCGAGAAGTACACGGGCCCGGTGAACTGACCGGACCACACGACGGACGGGAGGCACGGTGCCGGCTGGCACCGTGCCTCCCGTCCGTCGGTGGGTCGGCCTGGCAGGCAGCGCTGCGCGCGCTCTGCTCCTGTCGAGCAGCGCTGCGCGCGCTCTGCTCCTGTCAAGCAGCGCTGCGCGCTGCGAGCCGCGCGACCGCCGCGAGCGGGATCCCGGCCCAGTCCGGGCGGTTGCGGGTCTCGTAGACGACCTCGTACACGGCCTTGTCGAGTTCGAAGGCGTCGAGCAGCTCCCGGTGCTCCCGGAGGTCCGTCCCGGTCCCTCGCTGGTAGCCGTCGAGGAATGCGGCCCGGGCGGCGTGCGCCCACGCGCCGGCGTCCACGAACGTGGCGTCGTGCGCGAGCGAGCCCGCGACGTAGTCGAACGAGCGGAGCATCCCGGCGACGTCGCGGAGCGTCACGTCGGGCAGGGACCGCTCGGTCAGCGGGCGGAGCGGCTCGCCCTCGAAGTCCAGGAACACCCAGCCGCGGGGCTCCGGCGCGGCGAGCACCTGCCCGAGGTGCAGGTCGCCGTGGATGCGCTGCAGGTCCGGCCACCGCACGGCCGCGGCACGCTCGTAGACCGAGCGGACGGCGTCGACGTGGGGTTCCACGGTCGGGGCCTCGCGGACGGCGGCGTCCAGGCGCGCGTGCATCGTCGCGACGGCCGCGGCACGGCGGGCGTCGTCCGCGGGTTCCGTCGGCAGGGCCTGGGCGAGGGTGCGGTGCACCTCGGCGAGGGCCTCCCCCAGCCGCTGCGCGTGGTCGTCCCACGGGTTGCCCTCGCGGGCGTCGGTCAGGGCCACGCGCCAGGCGTCGTCGAGCCCGGGGAGGAACTCCTGCGCGAACGCCAGGTGCCCGGTCGCGGTGACGTCCGGACGACCGGTGTCCGGCCAGCTCGCCCGGAGCGCGCCGTACACGGTCGGGACGCGCGCGCTGCCGGCCGCCGAGAGCGCGAGCTGCGTCGTCACGTCGGGGTTGTCGCCGTGGTGCAGGACGCGGAAGACCTTGACGATCACCCGGGCGCCGTCGGCGGTGTCGCAGATGACCGAGGTGTTCGACTGCTCGCCGGCCAGCACGCGCGATGCCGTGATGCGGCCGATCAGGCGGAGGCTCGCGGGGTCGGCGTCGATGCGCGCGGCGAGCTGCTGCACCCACGCGGTGTCGGTGGTGGCGTCGACCGGGTCGGCGTCCGGTCCGCCGCCGGAGACGGGCACCTGGTACAGGACGGGGCCCGTCGGGGCGTCGTCGAGGACGAGCCGGGTGCCGTCGGTCTGCGCGATGGTGTGCAGCGCCGGGGTGCTGCCCTTCGCGGTGTACCAGCGCTGCCGGGCGATCCAGCCCTCGAGCGTACGGTCGCTGAAATGGTCGGGTGCCTCGGCGCTCATGGGATGGACGGTACGCGGCGGTCGCCGTGAAGGCACCCGCAGTGCGCAACGACGATGCACATTGCTTTACAACGATGTATGTCGGCGGCAGCATGGACCCATGAGCACGCTCGACGGCACCGTCGCCGCACCTGACCTCCCGCTCGCGTCCCGCCAGGACGGCGAGTACCCCCGCCCCCAGCTCCTCCGCGGCGCGTGGGCCGACCTCGACGGGACGTGGTCGTTCCGGAACACCGGCGACGACCCCGCCTGGCGGAACGGCTTCCCCGACGCGCGGGAGATCACCGTGCCGTTCCCGCCGGAGTCCGCGGCGTCCGGCATCGACGAACCCGGCTTCCACCCCGTCGTCTGGTACGCCAGGACGATCGGTCGCGAGGAGCTCACGGCCGCCGGACTCGGCGCCGACCGGGACCGACTCCTGCTGCACTTCGGTGCGGTCGACCACCGCGCGCGGGTGTGGATCGACGGGCAGTTCATCGGGGAGCACGAGGGCGGCCACACCCCCTTCGTGCTCGACGTGACCGAGGCGCTCGGCAGCGCCCCGGACAGTGACACCCCGGACGGCGGGCACCTGCTCGTGGTCCGTGCCGAGGACGACCCGCACGACGTGACGCAGCCCCGCGGCAAGCAGGACTGGCACGAGCACCCGCACGCCATCTGGTACCGCCGGACGACCGGGATCTGGCAGACCGTGTGGCTCGAGGCGGTCCCGTCCCGCTCCGTCGCGGCCCTGCGGTGGACGAACGTCGACCACGCCACCGTGCGCCTGACCGTGCGGCTCCGCGGCGAGCGCCGGACGGACGAGCGGGTCCGGGTCGAGGCCTGGTGGGAGGAGCAGGGCGAGCGGATCGCGAGCGTCGAGACCAGCGTCCCGGCCACCGCGGACGAGGTCGACGTGACCGTGCCGGTCACCCGGCAGACGAACGGGCAGGCGGCGGACGAGCTGACGTGGAGCCCGGAGACCCCGCGGCTCGTGGACGCCACCGTCACGCTGCTGCAGGACGGGGTCACCCCCGTCGACGCCGTGGCGAGCTACTTCGGTGTCCGGACCGTCGGGCTCGACGGCGGCGCGTTCCTGCTCAACGGGCGCGCGTACGACGTCCGGAGCGTCCTGAACCAGGGCTACTGGCCCGAGTCGCACCTCGCCGCCCCGTCCCGCGCGGCACTCCGGCGCGAGGTCGAGCTCATCAAGGAGCTCGGCTTCACCGCGGCCCGGAACCACCAGAAGATCGAGGACCCACGGTTCCTGTACTGGGCCGACCGGCTCGGGCTGCTCGTCTGGGGTGAGGCACCCGGGGCGTACGCGTTCTCCCCGCTCACGGTGCAACGGCTGGTGCGGGAGTGGATGGACGCCGTCGAGCGCGACGCCTCGCACCCGTCGATCGTCACGTGGGTGCCCGCGAACGAGAGCTGGGGCGTGCAGCAGATCGCGACCGACCCGGCGCAGCAGGCGTACGCCCGGGCGCTGGCCGACGTCACCCGGGCCCTCGACGCGACGCGGCCGGTCGTCTCCAACGACGGGTGGGAGCACCCCGACTCGGACATCGTCACGGTGCACGACTACGAGGGCGACGGCTCGCGGCTCGCGGCGACCTACGCCGACGACGCCGCCCGGACGGCCCTGCTCGGCGGACGGGGCCCCGCGGACCGGCGGATCCTGGTCGGCGGCGCGGTGGATCGTGGGCAGCCCGTCATGCTGACCGAGTTCGGCGGCGTCGACTACCAGCCGGGGGCGCAGCGGGAGGACGGGTGGGGGTACACCTCGGCCGTCGACGGCGACGACTGGATCGCGCGCATCACGGCGCTGTACGACGGCGTCCGGGCGAGCTCGTTCCTCGCGGGGTCGTGCTGGACGCAGCTCACCGACACGCTGCAGGAGACGAACGGCCTGCTGAACGCCGACCGGACCCCGAAGGTGCCGATCGAGCGCATCCGACGGGCGGTCACGGGCGCCTGACCCCGCAGAACGCAACGTGGGCGGCTCCTCGCAGCGGAATGTCGCTGCGGGAAACCGCCCACGTTGCGCCTTGCGAGCCGGGGGTGCCTCAGGAAGCGAGGAAGCGCAGGACCGCCTCGTTCCACTCGTCCTTGTGGGACGCGAGCACCCCGTGCGGGCCGCCCTCGATGACGTGCGTCTGCGCGTCCGGGATCGCCTCGGCGGTGCGCTTCCCAGAGGCCTCGAACGGCACGATGCCGTCCGAGTCGCCGTGGATGACGAGCGTCGGGACGTCGATCTTCGTCAGGTCGTCGCGGAAGTCGGTCGTCGCGAACGCCACGGTGCAGTCGAGCGTGGCCTTCGGCGACGCGAGTTCGGCGATCGCCAGGTCGTAGGCGCGCTGATCGGCGGAGACCACGGGCTCCCCGGACTCGCCCGGCGTGTAGAACATGTCGACGAACTGGTGCAGGAACGCCGGGCGGTCGCCGGTGATGCCGTTCGCGAACCAGTCCGCGAGGTCCTGGTCGACGGCGCCGTCCGGGTTGTCGTCCGACTTCCACAGGTACGGCGGCACGGCGCTCGCGAACACGAGCTTCTTCACCTTCGACGTCCCGTACGTCGAGACGTAGCGCGCGAGCTCGCCGCCGCCCATCGAGAAGCCGATGAGCGTGACGTCCGACAGGCCGAGCTCGGTGATGAGCTTGTCGAGGTCGGCCGCGAAGGTGTCGTAGTCGTAGCCGCCCCACGGCTGCGACGACTGGCCGAAGCCTCGGCGGTCGTAGGCGATGACGCGGTGGCCGGCCTCGACGAGTGCGGGGACCTGGCCCTCCCACGAGCGGCCGGAGAGCGGCCACCCGTGGATCAGGACCACGGGGTCACCCGTGCCGAGGTCGTCGTAGTGCAGGTCGATGTCGTGGCCGTTCTCGGCGCCGACGGTGATGAAGGGCATGGTGCCTCCTGTCGCTGGTTTCCGTGGAACGTGCCCGATGCAACGCCCGCTCCGCTGACGGGACCTGACTGCGTGCGGGGACCGGACAGCGCGCCGACGCGCGCGGAGGTGGGAGGATCGGGCGGTGACCGACCTGGCGGAGCCGACCCGTGCCTCCCGGCCGGGTCTGCCGACCCGCGTCCGACGCACGGTGACGGACGGACTGGAGGCGCGGCACAGCGGGTGGACGGCTCCCCTGCTCCTGTGGCTGGCCTCGCGCGTGGTCAGCACCGTCCTGCTGCTCGGCGTCTGGCTGACCGCCACCGTGCACGGCTGGACGTTCGCGTCCCACCGCCGGGAGGGCACGTTCTGGTCGTTCCTCGGCTCGTGGGACGCGTCGTTCTACCGGACCATCGCGGAACGCGGCTACCCGAACACGCTGCCGCTCGACCAGGCGGGCCACGTGCTCCCGAACGCCTGGGCCTTCCTGCCCGTGTTCCCGACGCTCGCGCGGGCGGTGCAGCCGCTCGTCGGCGGGTCCTTCTGGGTGGCCGGGGTGCTCGTCGCGACGCTCGCGGGGGCGGGCGCGTGCGTGGTGCTGTACCGGCTCGTCGCGGCGGTCGCCGACGTCCGGCGCGCGCGGTGGGCGACCGCACTCTTCGCGTTCGGACCCACCGGGTTCCTGCTCCAGGTGGCCTACGCGGAGAGCACCTTCCTGCTGCTGCTCTTCGGGGCGCTCCTCGCGCTCGTGCGGCGGCGGTACTGGGCCGTGCTGCCGCTCGGGTTGGTGGCGGCGTTCACGAAGCCGGGGGTCCTCGCGCTCGCGGTCGCGCTCGCGGTGCACCTGGTCGTGCGGTGGACACGCGAGCGTCGGGCGCTGCCGGTGCGGGACGCGGTGGCGATCGTCGTCGCGGGGCTCGGGATCGCGGCGGCCGGTCTGGCATGGCCCGTGGTCGCCTCGGCGGTGACCGGACGACCGGACGCGTACCTGGACACCGAGCTGTCGTGGTGGGTGGGGTTCGTCGGTCGGCAGCACTTCGCGCCGCTGACGCCGTGGTTCACGATGGCGGGGACCTGGCTCGGGCCGGCCGGGATCGTCCTGGTGGTCGTCGTGCTCGCCGGGGCCGTCTGGTTCTGGACCCGGCGGGGCGTCCGTGCCCTGGGGGTCGACGTGGTGTCGTTCACGGCGGCGTACGCGCTGTACCTCGTCGCGGTGTTCCTGCCGCAGCAGAGCCTGCCGCGGCTGCTCATGCCGACGGCGCCGCTGCTCGGGGCGGACGCGTTCACGGCGACGCGGCGGCGGGCGGTGGGGTGGCTCGTGGTCGGGGTGTGCCTGCAGCCGGTGGCCGTGGTGCTGCTGTGGTTCCTCGGGTACCCGTGAGCCGCGGCGGCGCGGGGCGCGTGTCGCGGCGCGCGTGCGGGGCGGGCCGCGGCTTGTTCGGCGTGTCTGCGCACAACGGGAAGCACGCCGAACAACTGAGTTCCGTGGCGCGGCGTGCTTCCGGTTGTGCGGGCGCCCGCGGCGGCCCGGCAGCCCGCCCGAACGCGCGCGCGGCGGCGGCTACGCATCGAACGTGTGGAACCAGGCGGTGCCGCCCGGGTGCTGCACGGTGATCATCTCGTCGAGGTCCCGGTAGGGCCCGTCCTGGTTGTGGCTAGCCGACTTGATGCGGACGGTGCCGTCCGGCTCGGTGAACACCTCGGACACGATCGTCACGTGGTCGGGTGACTGGTTCGCGTTCCAGTCGTAGAAGACGATGTCGCCGACCTTGACCTTGCTGCGCTCGTCGAGGGACCGGCGGGTGAGGCCGAACGTCGACGCGTTCGCGCTGAGCCACGGGTCCATCGACGGGCAGTAGGTCCACGTCGCGCTGTGCTGCGCGCCGCCGTCCCGGTTGTACCAGTCGCCCCGCTGCTGCCACCCGCGCGCGATCAGCGTCTGGCTGACGTAGTTCGCGCAGTCGCCGCCGATCGGGTTCATGGTGCCGTACTCGGCGGTGTTGTAGTCCTCCCAGTGCGCCATCGCGTACTCGAGCTGCCGGTCCACGTCGGTCAGGGCCGCGTACGTCAGCGAACTCGTCGCGACGGCGGTCGACGCGTCCGGCACCGGTGCGGCGGTCGGAGTGGGTGTCGCGGTGGCGTCGTCCTGCGTCGCCCCCGCCTGGCCGTCGTTCGCGGCGCTGCCGTTGCCGTCCGACGAGCGGTTCGCGGACGCCGAGGGCTCGATCGCGGTGGTGAAGAGGGCGACGTCCGCGGCTCCGGCGGCGTACATCGCCTGGTGCGGGGCCGTGAAGGTCACCTTGGTCGCCGAGGCCTGCACGTCCCGCGCGGCGACCCCACCGACCGTGGCCCCCCGGACGGCACCGAGGCCGGTCCCCGCGATCGTGACCGTGACCCCGCCGGCGAGCGGCACCTGCGCCGGCTCGAGCGAGGAGGCCGCGGGTGTCGCCGCGCCGGTCGCGCTGCCGGACCCGCCGGACGCGCGGCCCGAGGCGGCGCTGGTGGGGCCAGATGCGACGTCGCCACCGCCGTCCCCGCCACGGGAGCAGGCGGCCACGGCGAGGCCGATGCCGGCGACACCGGCGAGCGAGAGCAGCGAACGACGCGTGAACGAGGAAGACATGACCTGTCCAGGGTAGGCGACGGTGCGGCAGGATCGCCGGTAGCAACCCGACCAGCACCGGAAGGATCAGACCATGCCCGAGAGCCACGACTTCTTCGTCGCCGCCGACCCCGAGTCCACCCGAGCCCGCGTCCGCGAGGCGCTCGTCCGCGAGGGGTACGCCGTCGTCGACGGTGAGCAGGGCGCTCTGCAGGCCACCCGTGGCAACCTCGGCCTCACCTTGCTCATCGGCGGCCTCGCGAACGACCGCACGTTCCACACCCGGCTCGACGTGCAGGTGATGGTCGCGCCCGACGGACGCACCGTCGCGCGACTGCTCCGCGGTTCCGGCAAGTCCGCGCTGAAGGGCGGTGCGATCGGGATCTCCCGCGGCAACCGCGCGTTCGAGCAGGCAGCGAACGCGATCCACGCCGAGCTCACCCAGGCAGGCATCCTGACGGACAGCATCGCGAGCTGAGCCGGCGGCCCGGGAAGCACAGCCCGGAAACACAGAAGGCCACCCCGCGGGGTGGCCTTCTGCACTCGAGTGGAGCTAAGGGGATTCGAACCCCTGACCTTCTCATTGCGAACGAGACGCGCTACCAACTGCGCCATAGCCCCGAGTGCTCGACCACATTAGCACCACGTCGTCGACGATCCGAAATCGGTCCGACCCGCTCGGGCGTGCCGCGGAGTGGACGCTGGTCAGACCGCGCGACGGCGACGCATGATCGCGTCGAGGTCGGCCTGCTGGAAGCCGTCCTCGTCGAGCACGCCCATGCCCGCCCAGCGGCTCGGCGGGGCCGGTTCCGCCACGGGCTCGGCGGTCGGGGCCGCGGCGGTCTCCTGCCCGCGCGGCTCCGGCGCGGGCGCCCGCAGTCCGAGCCGCTCGGCGAGCCGGCCCTGGTCGTGCGCGGAGAGCGAGGCGACCGCTTCCTCGACGTCCGGCCGCATCCGCGACACCCGGGCGAGCGAAGGGTCCGTCTCGGCGGCGCGGATCGCCGCGGCCTCGGCGTCCGCCTCGGCCTTCGCCGCGGCGACGCGCTCCCGCAGCCGTGCGGCGAGCTCCGCTGACGACTCCGGCGAGGGGGTCGGTGCGGCGGGGCGCTCGACGTAGAGCGGCTTCGGGACGGCGGCCGGCGGAGTCCAGGTGCGGTCGCGCGTGGGCTCCGTCTGCTGTTCCGTGGGCAGCGGCGGCGCCGGGTCCGTCCACGTGGTCGACGGCCGGGAGGCACGGCTCGCGTCGGCAGCGCCGGCTGCGGCACGCGCCTTCCGCGCCTGGGCGACCTGGTGCAGCTGGGCGAGCACGGCGGCGGACGCTCCGGCCGCGACGAGTCCGGCGACCGCCACGAGCCACGCGGACGGTGCGGCGACGAGGACGACGAGCGCGACGACGAGGCCGATCGCGCCGAAGGTCGTCGCGCCGAGCCGGGACCGTCGCATCCGACGGGCGGTCAGTGCGGGGACGGCCGACACACGCTCGAGCTGGGGCTGCTGCTCGGCGAGTCGCCGGGTGATCTCACGCTGCCGAGCGGCCTCGTGGGCGCGGACGATCGCGGCGCGCTTCGCTTCCTCGGACCGCGCGACGCGCTGCGCCTCGGCCAGCGACCGGGCGTTCATCTCGACGCGGACCTCGTCCGGCAGCTCAGCGGTCTGGGCGAGGATGCGGAGGGTCTGCTGCAGCCGGATGGCGTTGCGCTCGGTGGCGAGGTACTGGCGTCGGGCGGCCCACGAGGGCATCAGGTAGACGACCCAGAGCACGGCCGCGATGAGCAGGACGATGCCGCCGCCCCAGGAGCCGATACCTGCCATGGGGCAACGGTAGGGGTGCGGGTTCCCCTGGCGGGTGATTGCCGGTCGCGTGTTGCGCGGGTCGCGACGGATCCGGTGGAGGCGGGGCGTGCCTCCCGGCCGTCACTGGATGCGCGCGGTCACTGGATGCGGGGACGGGTGTCGAGCGGCATGGCGGCCTCGTCGCGGGCCGCCAGCGGCACGCTGCCGACGCCGGCCGGGACGCGACCCGCGACCCAGCGGTCGAGGACGCCCTCGCGGACCTCTTCTGCGACCAGGGCGAAGCAGAAGTGGTCGCGCCAGTCGCCGTTGATGTGGATGTAGCGGCGGCGGAGTCCCTCGTACCGGAAGCCGAGCTTCTCGACGACCCGCAGGCTCGGGGCGTTCTCCGGACGGATGCAGATCTCGATGCGGTGGATGCCGACGACCCGGAAGCAGTGGTCGACGGCCATCGCGACGGCGATCGGGGTCACGTTGTGTCCGGCGGCGTCCTCGACGACCCAGTAGCCGATCGACGCGCTCGCGAGGGAGCCGTAGGAGATGCCGGACACGTTGAGCTGGCCGACGAAGCGACCGTCGAGCTCCATCGCGAACGGGAGCCCGAGCCCGGCGCGGGCGTTGGCCTGCAGCGCGCGGATGCTGCCTCGGACGTCCGTCGACACGTGGCCGGACGGGTTCGTGGCCTCCCACGTCCGGAGCCAGCTGCGGTTCGAGGCCAGGGCGACGTCGAGGTCGCGCGTGTCCCGGAGGCGGAGGGGCCGGATGGTGACCCGCCCGTGGGACAGGGTCGGGATCGTCGTCATCGCTGTGGTTCCTCCGGTACCCGGTGGTCGGCCGGGTGGATGCACGAACGGGCCCGGGGAGGACCCCCGGACCCGTTCGCACGGGGTCGGCTATTCGCCCGCGTTGAACTCCTTGAGCCACGACTTGAGGTCGGGGCCGAGGTCATCGCGGTCCGAGGCGAGCTGCACGATCGCCTTGATGTAGTCGAGTTTGTCACCGGTGTCGTACCGACGTCCACGGAACACGACGCCGTACACGCCGCCGGTCCACTCCTCGGCGCCGGCCATCTTCATGAGGGCGTCGGTGAGCTGGATCTCGCCGCCCTTGCCCGGCTCCTGCTTCTCGAGGACGTCGAAGACCTCGGGGCGGATGACGTAGCGGCCGATGATGGCGAGGTTCGAGGGGGCTTCGCCCTGCGGGGGCTTCTCGACCAGGCCGGTGATCTTCACGACGTCGTCGGTGTCGGTCTGCTCGACCGTCGCGATGCCGTACATGTGGGTCTGCGAGGCCGGCACCTCGAGGAGCGCGACCACGGTCGCGTTCTTCTCGCCCTGGACCTCGATCATGCGCTTGAGGAGCGGGTCGCGGGCGTCGATGATGTCGTCACCGAGCAGGACCGCGAACGGCTCGCGCCCGACGTGCATCTTGGCCCGGAGCACCGCGTGGCCGAGGCCGAGCGGGTCGCCCTGGCGGACGTAGTGCATGTCGGCGAGGTCGGTCGACTGGTTGACCTTCTGGAGCTTCTCGTGGTCGCCCTTCTTCTTCAGGGTCTCCTCGAGCTCGGACACGTGGTCGAAGTGGTTCTCGAGCGCGTTCTTGTTGCGCCCGGTGATCATCAGGACGTCGGTGAGTCCGGCGCCGACGGCCTCTTCCACCACGTACTGGATCGCCGGCTTGTCGACGACCGGGAGCATCTCCTTCGGCATCGCCTTGGTCGCGGGGAGGAAGCGCGTGCCCAGGCCTGCGGCCGGGATCACCGCCTTCGAAATCTGGAAGCCCATGCCGAGAACGTATCGGATGACCCCTGCACGGGGCATGTCGTCACTGCTGGGGACACGGCTTCCCGCGCCGAGCGGCGGGAAGCCGCATCGTGCCCGCTCGCTAGACTCCTCGCCATGACCGCCGACCTCGGGAACGAGAAGCGAGCCCTGCGGGCCGAGCTCCGGCAGCGCCGGCGCACCCGGACCGCGACCGAACGGGACGGCGACAGCCGCGCCCTGACCACGACCCTGCAGCGCTTCGTCGAAGAACGGCAGGTCCGGTCCCTCGCGCTGTACCTGTCGGCGCCGGACGAGCCCGACGTGCGACCGTTCCTGAACTGGGCGCACGAGCACGGCGTGCGGGTGCTCCTGCCGGTGACCCGCGAGGACGGTCTGCTCGACTGGGCCGTCGGCGACGGCGAGTCCGAGCGCGAGGGCCTGTCCGGCATGCCCGAGGTCGTCGGCGAGGTGCTCTCCCCGCTCGCGCTCGGCGACGTCGACGCGATCCTGACCCCCGCGGCCGCCGTCGGGAAGGACGGCTGCCGGATGGGCTGGGGCCGCGGCTACTACGACAAGACGCTCGGGTCCATGGCGAACCGTCCGCCCGTCTATGCTGTGATCTTCGACGCGGAGTACCTCGACGAGGTCCCGCGCGAGGCCCACGACGAACCCGTCGACGGCATCATCACGCCGTCGCGCATCATCACCTTCCGGAGCTAGGGTGCCCACCTACTCGTACCGCTGCACTGCGTGCGACAACGCCTTCGACGTCAAGCAGTCGTTCTCCGACACCGCACTCACCGAGTGCCCGGTGTGCGGGGGCGTCCTGCGCAAGGTCTTCTCCCCCGTCGGCGTGACGTTCAACGGCGGCGGCTTCTACCGCACCGACTCGCGGTCGACGCCCTCGTCCGGTGGCTCGTCGTCGGGTGGCTCGTCGTCCGGCGGCTCGTCGTCCGGTGACTCCTCGTCGAGCACGTCGAAGGCCGCACCGAAGAAGACCGAGTCGAAGCCGGCCGCGCCCAGCGCCTCCTGACGAGGACTCGTCCCCGTCGGTACGGTGGGGTCTCCTCGACACGGAAGGAGGCCCGCGTGAAGGGCTTCAAGGAGTTCCTGCTCCGCGGGAACGTCATCGACCTGGCCGTCGCGGTCGTCATCGGTGCGGCGTTCACCGCCATCGTGACCGCGATCGTCAACGCCGTCATCAACCCGGCGATCGGCGCGGTCTTCAACGCGTCGAGCCTGGACAAGGCGCTGCCCGTCGCGATCCCGACCGTCTCGGGCGGCGAGGCGGTGATGTACTTCGGCGCGGTGATCGGCGCGGTCATCAACTTCGTCATCGTCGCGGCGGTCGTGTACTTCGCACTCGTGCTCCCGGTGAACCACCTCAAGAAGCTCGCCTTCGAGCGGGTGCAGAAGAACCAGGAGCAGACGCCGCAGGACGTCCCGCCGACGGACGTCGAGGTGCTGCTCGAGATCCGCGACCTGCTGCGCACGCAGAACGGCGCCGCGGTCGGTACGGGTGGCGGGGCGCACGTGGCCCCGTCGACCGCGCCCGAGGGTCCGGGGATCGCCGGCACGACCAAGCTGTAGCGCGCGGGTCGACCGCGGTCGCCCCGCTCCGAACCACGGAACCGACGTCGAACCATGCACGTGTGCTGGTTCCACGTCGGTTTCGTGGTTCGATCCGCCCGCGATGGTGGGCGGCGCGTCAGCGCGCGCGGGACTCCGCGCGGTGCTTCGCGGCGAGGGCCCTGGCGTACTGCACGCCCGCGACGACGTGTCCGATCGTCCCCGCCCAGACGAACACGAGCGCGGTGACCCGTACCCAGTCGTGGTCGGCCGCGAACGACGTCGACGAGAACAGCAGCAGCGGCAGGCCGACGAACAGCAGGGCCGAGCGCACCTTGCCGGTCCAGGTGACGTCGAGGTCGGGGTCGCCCCGGAACCACAGCCCGGACAGCAGCGCCAGCACCGCGTCGACGACCACGATGATCGCGACGCTCGGCCACGGCAGCAGTCCGACGAGCACGAGCGACAGCACGATCGCGATGATGGCGAGCCGGTCGGCGATCGGGTCGAGGGCCTTGCCGAGCTTCGAGCCCTGGTCGAACCTCCGCGCGATGAACCCGTCCGCCCAGTCGCTCACGCCGAGGACGACGAGGGTCACCAGGGCCCAGCCCGAGTGGTGTGCGACGACGAGCCCGATGAACACCGGGATCAGCAGGAAGCGGACCACCGTGATCAGGTTCGGCCACGTCTGCCAGTCGGGGCGCTGCCGCACGGTGTCAGTCATCGCGTCCCAGGCTACCCGTCACCAGTGCGGGGGGACGTCGCGGCGGAGCTGGTCGTCGTTCTCCCCCGTGCGGTGCCGCGGCGGTTCCGGTGCGGGAGCGGGGTCGCTGCCGGGCACCGGCTGGGTGGTGACGCGCCTGCGGGGTCGCGCCGTGCCTCCAGGCCGGCCCGCCGTCTCCGGTCCGTCAGCCGCTGACCGGACGGGAGGCACGGGGTCCGCCGCGTCGTCGGCCCGCGTCCACGTGCCCACCAGCTGGTCCGTGTCGGGCGTCACCGGCCCCGCGGGCCGGTGCGCCCTGCGGCTCATCGGCGCGCCGGGATCGGCGGGATGCTGATCTCCTGGGTGGCCCCGCGGTCGACGCCGAGCACCGACGCGACCGTGTCCGCGACGCGGTCCGGGTCGGAGAACAGCTGGAAGGCGTGCACGCGCACGTAGTGCCAGCCGAGTCGACGGAGCACCTCGGGACGGAGCCGCAGGCTCTCGCGGAGCGACCCGCGGACGAGCGAGGCGTCGGTCTCGATCGTGACGCAGACCCCGCCGTGCGCGGCCACCAGGCCGAGCTTCCCGCGGTGCCCGAGTGCCACCGGGATGCCGCGCATCTCGAGGCGTCGGGCCAGGTCGACGAGCAGCGGGTCGGAGTCGTCCGGCACGTACTCGGCCGTGGTGCGTGCGCGGACCTCGGCGAGGATCTCGGCCAGGGCGACGGTGCCGTGACCCATCCGCTCGGCCTCGATGTCGGACGGCTGGAAGCACGTGACGATGACCATCGAGCGGCGCGCACGGGTCATCGCGACGGCGAGCAGGCGCTCCCCGCCCGGCTTGCCGAGCGCCCCGAAGTCGCGGAGGACCCGGCCGTGCGGCGTCCGGCCGTAGCCGATGGAGAACACGACCCGGTCGCGGCTCTGCGCGACCGACTGCTCGAGGGTCGCGACGATGAACGGCTCGGCCCGGTCGCCGATGACGAACTCGGTGAGGTCCTTGTGTCCCTGCGCGGCCGTCAGGACCGCCTGCTCGACGCGGACGGCGTGCTTCGCGGAGGCCGTGATGACCATGAGCGACTCGGACGGCCGGGTGCGGGCGTGCTCCATGACGAGCCGGACGACGCGGTCCACCTCGGCGTCGACGCTCTCGACGGCGCCGGACTCGGGGTCCGGGACCGCCTTGCCGTCGCTGACGTAGTCGATCGCGATCGACCCGTGCCCGAGGAACGACCCGGCCCACGGCAGCGACTCGATGCGGCCGCCGTAGAAGCGCCGGTTCACGAGCTCGGCGAGGTCCTCGCCGCCGGCGCGGTACGACCGAGTGAGTGACAGGGTCGGCAGCAGCGTGGAGAGCTTCGCCAGCGCGGAGTCGGCGTGCAGGGCGTCGAGCGTGCCCTCGTCCACCTGCAGGGCGCGGTGGTCGGGGTCGACGGCGATCCGGAACGGCGACGGCGTCTGCGTCACCGGGTCGCCGAACGCGACCGTCTGCCGGGCGCGACGGATCGCGCCGACGGTCTCGGCGATCGTGACGGCGCCGGCGTCGACCAGGATGACCGTGTCGAACGGCATCGTGTCGGCGATCTGCGCGACCTCGTACGGCGATGCGAGCCACACGGGCGCGATCGACCGGGACAGGTGCGGCGCGGAGTCCTGGAGCAGGCGCGAGGTGATCGCGCCCTCCTTGAGCTGGGTGCGGAGTGCGGTCGCCTCTTCCGGCCAGTCGACGAGACCGACCTTCCAGTTCTCGGCGAGCTGCCACGCCAGACCCTGGGACACCCCGGCGGCGTGCGCGTCGTCGACGAGCCGGAAGTCCGCCTCGACGCGGTCGAGCATGTCGGTGTTGCCACCGAGCAGCGCCCGGTCGGACTCGAGCATGGTCTCGAGGGCGGACTGCCACCACGCGAGCTCGAGCTCGGCGGGCACCTGGGTGTCCGGGACGTGGCGGTTCGCCAGGTCGGTGATGAGCGGCTCGAGCTGCAGGTCGCGCAGGGTCTGCATGAGCTCGGTGCGCTCCTGCAGGTTGTGCAGGACGTCGGACTCCTCGGCCAGGCGCGCGATCGTGGGGACGAGCTCGTCGATGGGCAGGTTGGCCAGCTGGGTCTCGCGCGACGTGCGGCCGAGCGGCTCGTCCAGGCGCGCGAGGTCCTGCACGACGTTCGAGAAGAGCACCTGGACGTCCCCGATGCCCGTGGGCACCTCGGGGTTCACGCCGGCGGCGACGTAGCGCTGCCAGAGCACGCGCTGCTGCTGCACGCGGGTCAGGGCCTCGTGCAGGTCGGACACGTGCACACCCGGGCGGACGTACTCGCGCGCGAGCTTCTTCAGCCGGCGCCGGTTCGTTGACGACATCGGGGCGCCCTCGCCGCGCGGGGCGGTGGCGGCGACGAGCTCGGCGACCGAGCGGTCGAACACGACGGGCAGGAAGCGGTCCAGCGTGTCCCGGATCTCGGTGAGCAGGCGGAGGTAGATGCCGAGCTCGTTGATGGTCGTGAACTGCCGCATGTGCGTCGAGGCGACGAGGTCCTGAGCACGGCGGAGCAGCGTCGGCAGCCCGTCGGCGTCGAGGTCCTGCGCGGTGCGGTGCGCCCGCTGCGCCCCGTCGCTCGAGCCGAACTTCGCGCCGTACCAGGGCGAGTCGTCGGGACCGTAGCGGAACTCACCGAGGTTCGCGGCGCTGACCATGGTCTCGGCGACGCGCGAACGGCCCTCGACCATGCTCGTCACCGAGGTGGACGACAGCCGCGCGGTCGTCGACGGCGGCACCGGCAGGAGCGAGAGCCGCGAGAGCTCGACCAGGCAGTCGAGCACGGAGACGCGGAAGTGCGGGTCGACCCGGGTCAGCGAGCCGCGGTAGTCCGTGAGGACCTTGCGGAGCCGGACCAGGGCGTCGTCGACCTCGCGGAGGTTCGGCCTGGACGCCTTCTCGTTCCGGGCGATCGCGCGGACGACGTCGCGTCGGAGCGTGGACGGTGTGACGGCGACCCCGGGGAGCTGCACCTCGGCGAAGCGCGCGGCGATCCCCCGCAGGGTCGCGCGGCGCGGGCTGACCACGAGGACGCGCTTGTTCGCCGCGACGAGCCCGCCGAGGGCGTTCACGATGGTCTGCGTGCCACCGGTGCCGGGGAGGGTCTTCACGACGATCGAGTTACCGGCCGTGATCTGCGCGATCACGTTCTCCTGCTCGTCGTCGGCGTCGAGCAGGAGCGTGTCCGTCTCGGGGCTGCGCTCGTCGGACGGCGTCTGCTCGACCGGGTGGTACGACTGCTCGACCTGCCACTTGGCGCTCGGGTTGCCGGCGAGGGCGTCGAGGACCGGGTGCGACAGGTCCTCGGTGTCCTCGACCAGGCCGCTCGCGACCTCGGCGAAGGTCGACACGACCAGGCGCGCGTGCACCGAGAAGCCGGGGATGTGCGCGGTCAGGCCGCGCAGCCGGTCGATGACCGGGTTCGGCGTGAACGAGCCGTCCTGCTGCGCGAGCGCGACGAAGGACTGCGCGTCGAGGATGACGCCGTACTGCTCGTGCAGGGCGTCGGCGAGGCCCGGGTTCAGGACGGGTTCGCCGAGCAGGCGGACCTCGAAGTCGCGGCCGTGGCGTCGGATGGCCAGCGGGCGGAGCAGCACGGGGCCGCGGAAGTGCTCGTCGGCGTGCGTCCAGTCGGCCATGCCGATGCCGAGTTCGACCGCGTCGATGCCGCGGACCGTGGCGAGCTCGGTGCCCTTCTCCTCGACCCGGGCGGCGGCGACGCGGGCGGCGCGGAGCGCCACCTCGTCGCGGATCAGGCTGGAGAGCAGGGTGGTCTTGCCGGTGATGAACTGCGCGAGGCCACCCGGGTGGGTGGTCGAGAGCTCGATGCGGGTGCGCGGGTGGTCGCTGAAGTGCGTGAGCGGGCTGACGCCGCCGACCCCGGTCAGCTGCTTCCGCCACGCGTCCCACGCGGGTTCCGCGGCGTTGCCGGCCTGGAGGCGCGGATCACCCAGGCTGATCGCCTGCGGACTCGTGAGCTGCAGCTCCGGCCGCAGGGTCCGGTCCGGTTCGTCCGTCACGACGTTCGCTCCCTGCTCCACCTGCTGGTCGTCCTGCTCCCCCCGGCCGTCGGCGGGTACGGCGCGACCGCGCGCGGGGACGTCGCCGTTCGCGTCGCCCTCGTCGTCGGTCACCCTGTCCGCTCGCCACACATCGGACACTGTAGGCGGAAGCGACCGCCCTCTCTGGCAATGAACCGAGGTTTCCGGGATTCCGGGCCGCCCCGGGACGGTCGGGCTCCCCGGCCACCCGCGTGTGGTACCAACGTGGACATGGCCATCGACGACCGCACCACCACGTCCACCCCTGCGCCGGATCGGCGTCGATCGGTCCCCGCCGAGATCTCCCGTTCGTGGCTCCTCGTCCCCGGCACCGCCGCCGACCGGTTCGAGCGGGCGCAGCGGTCCCGGGCCGACCAGATCATCCTCGACGTCGAGGACGCGGTCGACCCCGCCGCCAAGCCCGGCGCCCGCCAGACGGTGGCCTCGTGGCTCGCCGGCGGCGGTGAGGCCTGGGTGCGGATCAACGACGTCACGACGGACTTCTGGGCGGACGACGTCGAGGAGCTCCGCGGCCTGCCCGGCCTGCAGGGCGTCATGCTCGCGAAGACCGAGTCGCCCGCACAGGTCACCGACACGTGGCACCGGCTCGGCGGCCACACGCCCGTGATCGCGCTCGTCGAGTCGGCGCTCGGCATCGAGGAGGCGACGTCGATCGCCCGCGCGCAGGGCGCCTTCCGACTGGCGTTCGGCTCCGGCGACTACCGCCGTGACACCGGCACCTCCGCCGACACGATGGCGATGGCGTACCCGCGCTCCCGGCTCGTCGTGGCGTCCCGCGTCGGCGACCTGCCCGGGCCGATCGACGGCCCGACGGTCGGGTCGGCGCACGCGATCCTGCGCGAGCAGTCGCAGGTGGCGGTGTCCCTCGGCCTGACCGGCAAGCTCTGCCTGGACACCGAGCAGCTCCCGGTCATCAACGAGGTCATCTCCCCCACGCCGACCGACGTGGCCTGGGCGCAGGACTTCCTCGACGACTTCGAGGCCCGGGGCCGGGTGATCCGCGACGGCTCCGACCTGCCGCGACTCGGCCGTGCGCAGAAGATCCAGCGACTCGCCCAGGCGTTCGGGGTCGAGGCGCGGTAGACCGGTCCCCATGACCTGGTCGAACGTGCCCGGCGGTCCGCCGCAGTCCTCGCCCACCGGCGGTCCCCACGACCGCGACGCCCAGCAGCGGGCCGAGTGGGCGCGCGGCGGGACGACGCTGTTCCCCGCCGGGCGCATCGCCGACCGGGTGTCGACCGTGCTCCTGCTCGTGTTCGGCGCCGTGATGACGCTCGTCACGGCGGTCGTCGGCATCATCGCGCTCGTCTCCGCCACCGCCGGGTGCGACGCCGCGACCGGGTGCTCGCCCGGCGGCTACCTCGGCGGGACGGCCATCGCGGTCGGCGGCGCCTTCGTCGTCGGCGTCGCGACCGTGGTGCTGACGATCGGCGCCTGGCTCCGGCGGCGCTCGCCGTGGTGGATCGCCGCGATCGGCTTCGTCCTGGCGATCGCCGTGATCACCTGGGGCGGCGTGGTGTTCGCCGACGCGGCGGACGGTGTCGGGACGGCAGGGACCGCGACCGCAGCACCGTGAGGGTCTCGCGGACGTCGGTCGCCGTCGTCGGGGGCGGCCCCGCCGGTGTGGTGCTCGGGCTGCTCGTCGCCCGGGCCGGCGTCGACGTGCGGGTCGTCGAGTCGCACCAGGACTTCAACCGCGACTTCCGCGGCGACACCGTGCACGCCTCGACCATCCGACTGCTCGACGAGCTCGGGCTCGGCGACCGGTTCCGGGCGCTCCCACAGTCGCGCCTCGACGACTTCTCGCTGCCCCGGCCGGACGGGTCACGGCTCGTGCTCGGCGAGTTCTCGCGGCTCCGTCCGCCGTACGACCACGTCGCGATGGTGCCGCAGTGGGACCTGCTCGACCTGCTCACCACCGCGGCGCGCCAGGAGCCCTCGTTCTCGATCACCATGGGTACCGCGGCCTCCGACCTGATCGTGGAGGACGGGCTGGTCACCGGCGTGCACCTGACGCCGCGCGACGGCGGCGAGCCCGAGGAGCTGCGCGCCGACGTGGTCATCGCGTGCGACGGCCGGAACTCGGTGTTGCGGGCCGCGGCGGGGCTGCGACCGCGACGCTTCCCGGTCGGGTTCGACACGTGGTGGTTCCGGCTGCCCCGCCACGAGGACGACGACGCGACCGCGCTCGTGCCGGCCTTCACCGGTCGGGACGTCCTGCTTGCCTTCCCGCGGCAGGGGTACCACCAGGTCGCGTACTTCGCACCGAAGGGGTCGGACGCCGCCCTGCGCGCCGCGGGCGTCGAGGCCTTCCGGGCGCGGATCGCGCGGCTGCGACCGGACTTCGCCGACCGGGTGGAGGGCCTCCGGTCGATGGACGACGTGCACGTGCTCGACGTCCGGACCGACCGGCTCCGTCGCTGGTGGCGTCCCGGGCTGCTCTGCATCGGCGACGCCGCGCACGCGATGTCCCCGGCCGGCGGGGTCGGCATCAACCTGGCGGTGCAGGACGCGGTCGCGACGGCCACCGCCCTGGTCCCCGCACTCCGGCAGGGGCTGCGCGGCCGGGCCCTCGACCCGGTGCTCCGGGCCGTGCAACGCCGCCGGACGCCTCCGACCGTCCTGGTGCAGACGGCGCAGCGGTTCCTGCACCGGGTGGTGTTCGAGCGCGCCTTCGCCGGGCGGCTGCAGGACGGGCCACCGCTCCTGCCCGTGCTGCTCGCCCGGTGGGTGCCCCCGGCGCGGGGCCTCTACGCGCGGGCGGTGGCGTTCGGACCGCTGCCGGAGCACGCCCCCGCCTGGGCACGGCGCTGACCGCCAGGAACGCTCAGGCCGGCAGGGGCTTCTGCCAGCGGTCGATCCGCACCGTGATGCGCTGCGTGGTCTGCCCGTCCCAGTCGGCGTCGAGCCCGTGGTCGACGAGGGCCGCCACGACCGCCGAGGCCGCACTCACGCGGCTGTGCCGGCCCAGGACGGCCCGCCCGTCGGCGGACTGCTCCGCGAGCGCGACGTGGTCCGGCTCGAGGTCGGGCGACGGTCGGAAGGCGCCGTAGGCCAGGTACAGCAGCGCAGTCGGCTCGGCCAGCCGCTCGGCGTCCTGCTGGTGGAAGAACACGTAGGCCCACTCCCGGTGCCTGTCCGGCGCGGTCGGGTCCGGCGTCCGGGCGTCCGCGCACTCGGCGACGCCGTCGGCCTGGTCGACGCCGACCGCCATGCCGGTCACGAAGCCCTGCTCGCGGAGCGTGGCGAAGGCGTCCCGGAGCCGCTCGTACTGTCCGGATCCCGGCTCCCACGCGTGCTGCTCGGTCAGGCGCGCGGCCCAGCGGTCGCGGACGGCCCGCTCGACCACCGGCCGGAGGGTCTCCGGGTCGTCGACCTCGTCCTCGTGCACCTCGACGACCGTCTCGACGACGTCCTCGAACGGGGTGAAGCCGGGCAGGACGAGTGCGTCGATCGTCTCGGCGAGCGCCACGGGGTCGATCGCGACGGGTGCCGGCGCCGGTGCCGGTGTGCTCGTGTCGGGGGTCGCCTCGGAGCGCCGTCGTCGCCACCACCGGAACGCCATGCGCCGATGCTACCGAGCGGCCCCGTGCCCCGGACCCGGCCAGACCGGACCGGACCGGGCGGCGGACGCGAGCCGGCCCGTGGGACGGGCACCGTGCCTCCAGGCCGTGCGCACACTGGGCACGCACCCGACGGACGGGCGCATGCTGGCGACATGAAGCAACGAGTCATCGGAGACGTGTCGGTCAGCGCGATCGGGCTGGGCGGCATGCCCATGTCCATCGAGGGCCGACCCGACGAACGGCGGTCCATCGCGACCATCCACGCGGCGCTCGAGGCGGGCGTCACGCTCATCGACACCGCGGATGCCTACCACCTGGCCGGCCACGACGAGGTGGGGCACAACGAGACGCTCATCGCCAAGGCGGTGCGCGAGTTCCACGGCGACACGGACGCCGTGCTCATCGCCACGAAGGGCGGGCACCTGCGCCCCGAGGCGGGGCCGTGGGCGCAGGACGGTCGGCCGGAGTACCTCAAGGAGGCGGCGAAGGCCTCGGCGAAGCGACTCGGCGTCGACGCCGTCGGGCTGTACCAGTTCCACCGGCCGGACCCCGCGGTCCCGTACGCCGACTCGGTCGGCGCGCTCGCCGAACTGCTCGACGAGGGGGTCATCCGGATGGCGGGCATCTCGAACGCCGACCCGGACCAGATCCGCACGGCGAACGAGGTCCTCGGCGGGCGACTGGCGTCGGTGCAGAACCAGTTCTCGCCCGCGTTCCGGTCGAGTGAGCCCGAGCTGGAGCTGTGCGACGAGCTCGGCATCGCGTTCCTGCCCTGGAGCCCGCTCGGCGGCATCGCGAAGGCCGCGGACCTGGGCACCGCGTACGAGGACTTCGCGGTCATCGCCCGGGAGCGCGGGGTGTCCCCGCAGGTCGTCGCGCTCGCGTGGGAGCTGCGGAAGAGCGACGTCGTCGTACCGATCCCCGGGGCGTCCCGGCCGCAGTCGATCCTGGACTCGGTCGTCGCGGCGACCGTGAAGCTCCGCGACGAGGACGTCGCCCGGCTCGACGCCGCACGGCCTGCGGCCTGAGGCACGGGCGCAGCGACGCCCCGTCCGGCAGTGGTGCCGGGCGGGGCGTCGTCGTACGGCCCGGGGTCAGGCCGTGCAGACCTTCTGGAACTCGGTGCCCGCGTCCTGGACCTTCTGCGTCGTCGCGGTGAAGGCGGAGAGGTCGGCGGACTTCGGGTCCTTCGCGATCGACTCGATCTGGGTGAGCATCTCGTCGTAGGCGGAGCGGAACGCCTCGGCCTTCGGCTTCACGTCCGTGTTCTGCACGGCGTCGACGCCGTCGGAGAGCGACTGGTCGAACTCCTTGAGCTTCGCGACGGCGGCGTTCGGGTCGGACTGCAGCGCGGAGACCTGGGACTGCAGGCCCTTCGCGGCGTCCTCGACCTTCGACTGGAAGGCGGAGCAGGCCTCGGCCTTCGTCTGGGACGACGCCTGCGACGACGCCTTCGGTGCGCTGCTCTGTCCCGTGCTGCCGCTCCCGCTGCTGTTGCCGTCGCCGTTGCCGCCCGGTCCGCCGCCCGAGCAGCCGGCGAGCAGTGCGACGGCGAGTGCGGCGGTCGCGAGTGCGGTGGTCTTCCTGGTCATGTGGGTCCCCCTGGAGTCCGTGCCCGCGCCTCGGTCGTGCGCGGGTCGCCGTCGACGGTACATGGCGGACGCACAGGTGGTCGCGGGTCCCGGGGCTAGCGTCGAGGGCATGCAGGCGATCACGGCACACGACGGCGCACCCCGACTCGACGAGCTCCCGGACCCGGTGGCCGGTCCCGGCGAGGTCCTGGTCGAGGTCGCCGCGGCCGGGGTGAACAACGCGGACCTGCAGCAGGTCGCCGGGAACTACCCGCCGCCGCCCGGCGCTTCGGATGTGCTCGGCCTCGAGGTCTCCGGCACCGTCCGTGCCCTAGGCGACGGCGTGACCGGGTTCGCGGTCGGCGACCGGGTCTGCGCCCTGCTGTCCGGCGGCGGGTACGCCTCGCTCGTGGCGGTCCCGGCGGCGCAGGTGCTCCCGGTCCCGGACGGCGTCGACCTGGTCGAGGCCGCGGCGCTGCCCGAGGCGGCGTGCACGGTCTGGTCGAACCTCGGGATGATCGCGGGCCTGCGTGCCGGGCAGACACTCCTGGTGCACGGCGGCACCGGCGGGATGGGCTCGCACGCGGTGCTGCTGGCGAAGGCCATGGGTGTCCGGGTGATCGCGACGAGCGGCGGCGAGCGGAAGGTCCGGGCGTCGCAGGAGCTCGGCGCGGACCTGGTCGTCGACCACCGCACCGAGGACTTCGTCGAGCGGGCCCTGGCGTTCACGGACGGCCGCGGGGTCGACGTCGTGCTCGACGTCGTCGGCGCGGACTACCTGGCGAAGCACCTCGCCGTCCTGGCGCCGAACGGGCACATCGCGGTCATCGCGGCGGGCAGCGGCAGGACGGGCGAGCTCGACTTCGGCGCGATGATGCGGAAGCGCGCGACGATCAGCGCCACGACCCTTCGCGCCCGACCCCTCGACGAGAAGGCCGCGATCGTCGCCGCGGTCCGGGAGCACGTCTGGCCGCTCGTCGCCGACGGCAGCGTCCGACCCGTCGTGGACAGCGTGCTGCCGCTCGCCGACGCCGCCGAGGCGCACCGCCGGGTGCGCGACGGCGAGGTGGTCGGGAAGGTGCTGCTGCGCCCGTAGCAGGGCCCCCGCAAGACGCAACGTCGACGGTTGCTTGCAGCGACATACCGCTGCGAGAAACCGCCACCGTTGCGTTTCGCGAAACGCCAGACGCGGGGACGCGGGACGCCGGGTCAGGCGTGGACGCGCGCCAGGAACTCGACGAGGGCGGGGTGCTGCGGGCGGTCGAGCACGTCGGACGGGGTGCCCTGCTCGACGACCTCGCCGCGGTGCAGGAACACGATCCGGTCGGCGACCTTCCGGGCGAACTGCATCTCGTGCGTGGTCATCAGGATCGTCGAACCCTGCTCCTTGAGCTCGCGCACCAGGTCGAGCACCTCGCCCACGAGCTGCGGGTCGAGCGCGCTCGTCACCTCGTCGAGCAGGAGCAGCTCCGGCGAGGTCGCCACCGCACGCACGATCGCGACGCGCTGCTGCTGCCCGCCGGAGAGCCGGTCCGGGTACGCGTCCGCGAAGTCCGACAGTCCGATCCGCTCGAGCAGCCGCCGGGCCGTCGCCTCGGCCTCGGCCCGCGGGACGCCGTGCACCCGACGGGACGCGAGCGTCACGTTGTCGAGGACGCGCATGTGCGGGAACAGGTTGAACTGCTGGAAGACGACGCCGATGCGCGCCCGGGTGGCGTCGACGTCGATGCGCGGGTCGGCGATGTCGGTGCCCTGCAGCAGCACCTCGCCGTCGTCGATGCCCTCGAGCAGGTTCACGGTCTTGAGGAGCGTCGACTTCCCGGAGCCGGACGCCCCGATGACGCAGATCACCTCGTGCCGGTGCACGGTCAGGTCGATGCCGCGCAGGACCTCGTGCCCACCGAAGGCCTTGCGCAGGCCGCGCAGTTCCAGGACGGGGACCGACGCGTCGGACGCACCACTTGCCTCCAGGCCGGTGATCGGACGGGAGGCGCGGCCCGCCCCCGCAGCGGATGCCTCGGTCACACGGTCCCTCCGATCTGCTCACGGCGCTGCTGGCGCCGCGCGACCGCGTCGGTGACGCGGATCAGCGGCAGGCTGATCACGACGAACAGGAGTCCGGCGACCAGGTACGGCGTGAAGTTGTAGGCCTCGGCCTGGGCGATCTGCGCGCTGCGGACCGCGTCCACGGCGCCCAGGATCGACACGAGCCCGACGTCCTTCTGCATCGACACGAAGTCGTTCATGAGCGCGGGTGTGACCTTGCGGATCGCCTGCGGCAGCACGACGAGCCGGAGCGTCCCGGCGTGCGACAGCCCGAGCGACCGGGCCGCGAGCCGCTGCGAGGGGTGCACGGCCTCCATGCCGGCGCGCAGGACCTCGGCGACGTACGACGAGTAGGTGAGCACGATCGCGATGGTGCCCCAGACCTCCGGGGGCTGGCGCGGGAAGATGCCGAGCCCGGGGATGCCGAAGCCGACCAGGTACAGCACGATGATGAGCGGCAGGCCGCGGAACAGGTCGGTGTACGCCGTCGCGAGCATCCGCAGCGGGAAGAACACCGGGTTCCGCAGGCCCCGGACGACCGCGAGCAGCGTCCCGAGCACCGCGACGCCGATGCTCGCGAAGAACAGGATCCGGATGTTCAGCCAGAGGCCGAGCAGGACCTGCGGGAAGACGTCGACGGCGGTCTGCGGGTCGAAGAACGACTGCTGGACGGCGGCCCACCCGGGGGTGTTCACCACGCCGAGCCAGAGCACCACCACGACGACGAGCGTCGAGACGACCGACACCACGACCGAGCGGCGGCCGCGCTGCCGGCGGTACAGCCGGCGCTCGGCCTCCACCGGGCTCGGCGCTGGTGTGGCGACCGGGGTGCCGGCGCCTGCGGGGACGGTCACCGGGCTACTTCAGGACGGGGGTGTTCGTCGCCGAGGAGAGCCAGGTCGTCTGCAGCCGCTCGAGCGTGCCGTCGGACTTCAGGGCGGCCAGCGCCTCGTCGACCTTGCTCGTCAGCGCGGAACCCTTCGGCAGCACGAAGCCGAACTGGTCGCCCGTGCCGTCCTGCGGGAACTGCGCCGAGACCGTGCCGTCGTCGAGCTGCGCGCCGGACATGTAGAAGGCCGTCGGCAGGTCGGTGACGATGGCGTCGATCTGCCCGGACTTCAGGGCGAGGACCGCGTCGTCGTTCGAGTTGAACACCTGCGGGGTGACGCCGAGGACGTCCTTGACGCTCTGGATGCTCGTCGACCCGGCGGCGACGCCGATCGTGTCGCCCTTGAGCGCGGCGACCGTGGTGTCCTTCGCGGCCTTCGACTTCGTCGTGGTCACGACGGCCTGGGTGGTCGTGTAGTACGCCGTGGACATGTCGACGGCCTTCTTGCGCTTGGCGTCGATCGAGAACTGCTGGACGTTGAGGTCCCAGTCCTTCGGGCCGGGGGCGATCGCGCTGTCGAAGGTGCTGCGCTTCCAGACCACGTCGCTCTTGCCGTAGCCCATCTCCTTCGCGACGGCGTACGCCACGGCGGCCTCGAAGCCCTTGCCGGACTGCGGCTCGTTGTCCTCGACCCAGGGCGAGTACGCCGGGTCGCCGGTGGCGATCGTGAGCTTGCCCGCGGTGACGTTGCCGTCGGCGGAGCTGCTGCCCCCGGCGGAGCAGGCGGCGAGCGCGAGGGCGGCGACCGCGGCGGTGGCGACGGCGAGGGAGAGACGGCGGGTGCGGGTCACGGGCGGGCCTTCGTCAGGAGGGTCGGGGGCAGGACGCAGTGTACCGGCGAGTGGGATACCAGCGCGACGCCGGCGACTGCCCGTGACATGCGGGGCGGTCGGGACGGGCCGGGCAGGCGGGCGCGGGTCCGCTCAGGCGGGGTCCGCCATCGTGAAGTCGTCGAACGAGAAGCCGGGCGAGACCATGCAGCTCAGGAGCACCTCGCCGCCACTCGGCAGGGTCCGCTGCCAGACCCCGCCGCGGACGAACGCCTGCGCGTCGTGCAGCCGGTGCCGGCCGGCGTCCGGACCGAGCGTGATGCGGTCGCCGGGCTCGGGCTGGTCCCCGCTGCCGCCGAGCTCGAGCACGACGGTGTCGGGACCGTGCCACATCCAGATCTCGTCACTCGTCACCCGGTGCCAGGCGGACGCCTCACCCGGGGGCAGCAGGAAGTGGATGAGCGTCGCCGCGGGACGCTGCCCGGCGGGGGTGGCGACCTCGGAGGGCGAGGTCCACGTCCGGACGTACCAGCCGCCCTCGGGGTGCGGGTCCATGCCGAGCGCCGCGGCACGCTGGGGCACGTCGAGCCACTCGAGCACGCGGCCGTCGACGGTGCGACGGGGGACCATGCCGGGACGGGGTGCGGTGTCGGTCATCGGGACTCCTCGGGGACGGGGACGGGGTGGCGGACGAGCGCGCGGACGCGGTCGGTCACGGGACGGGGACGGGGGTGCCGGCGTCGAACGGGTGCAGGACGCCGTCGCTCGCACGGACCACCCCGCGGACGACGGTGGCGACGGCGCGACCGGCACCGTCCTCGACGAGCTCGGCGAGCGCGTCCGGCACGGTGCGTGCGTCGACGTCGAACACGGCCAGGTCGGCCCGCGCCCCGACGGCCAGGTGCCCGGCGCGGTCCGGCCCGACGGCCAGGCCCATCGCGTGCGCGCCGCCGAGGCTCGCGGCGGCGAGGAGCCGTTCGTGCAGGTCGCGGTGGCCGTAGCCCTGCGCGCGGGCGATGCGGTGCAGGGCCGTGACGTCGGCCATCGGGTCGAGCGAGGGCGACGACGAGAGCGAGTCGGTGCCGATCGCGATCGGACTGCCCTCGCGCAGGTAGTCCGCGACCGGGGGCGGGTCGAGCCCGATGACGGCGTTCGAGCGCGGGCAGAGCGCGACCGCGGTGCCGCGTGCCCGGAGCAGGGCCCGGTCGGCGGCGGTCACGTACACGCCGTGCGCGATGTGGCAGTCCGGCCCGAGGACCCCGAGCCGGTCGACGAACGCGGTGGCGCTCGCGCCGAACCCGAGCGCGCGCATCGCCCGGAAGGACGGGACGTTCGCCAGGTGCCAGTCGGCGCTGTGTCCGCCCCCGGCCGGTCCGACACCGTCGACGCCCTCGAGCCCGGGGACCGGGCCGAGCGCGGTCCGCTCGCCCTCGAACGCGGCCTCGCCGAGGTGCAGGTGCAGGCGGAGTCCGCGCTGCCGCACGATGTCGGGGAGCTCGAGCAGGGGCGCGACGTCGAGCGAGTACGGCGCGTGCGGGGAGAGTCCGGCGCCGGGCGTGGTCGGGATGCGCGCGAGCTCGTCGAGGACCTGGGCGCGGCCGTGCTCCTGCCACGCCTGGTTCTCCTGGTCCATGACCTCCCAGTAGGTGATCCCACCGAGGCCGTACGAGCCGAGGACGGTCGCTGCCTCGATGTCGGTGACGATGTCCGCGATGCTCGTCACACCGGCCAGCAGCGAGGCCTCGGCGCCGGCGGACGCCTCGGCCCGCCAGTCGTGCGGCCGGGCGTAGTCGACGTTGAACGCGGCGGCCCAGTCCTCGAACCCCTGGTACTGCCGCTGCCCGACACCCGCCATGCCGGTGTACTGCAGGTGCGAGTGCGCGTTCACGAGCCCGGGCAGCAGGGCGCCCCGCCACCGCCGCTCGGTGAACGGCTGGCCGTCGAGCTGGTCGACGACCCAGGAGCGGTCGCCGACGTGCAGGATCCGACCGTCGCGGACCGCCACCGCGCCGTCGGCGATGGGCGGCGCGGTCATCGGGACCACCACGCGGGCGGAGTGGACGACGGTCGGGTGCGCGGCGCTCACGGCCGGTGGTCCGTCGACGGGTCGCCGAAGCGGTGGGTGCGGACGTCCGGCTCGCGGTCCGGCAGGTGGCCGGCGGGACGGACGGGAGGATCGCAGCGGCTCCCCCAGGCGGCGAGCGCCGCGCGGGCGGTCGCCTCGTCCACCGCGGGGTCGACCGGCACGACGGTGCGGTCGAGCTCGTCGCCGTGCTCGAGCAGCATCCGCACGGCTCCGAGCTGCACCGCGAAGGACAGGTCCATGATCTCGACCGGGTTGCCCTCGGCCGCGCTCGTGTTGACCCCGGCGCCCCCGGCCAGGAGCAGCACGTGGTGGCCGTCCGGCCAGGTCAGGCGCTCCACGCCCGGCGCCGCCGGGACACGGGTCGCCCCGGCGACCAGGGCGTCCTCGACGGCGACCTCGTGGTCGACCCCGCCGGCGACGGACACGACCGCGCCGGCTGCTGCGGCCCGGAGCACCGCATGGTCGATCGTGTCCGGCACCCCGGTCGCGCTCATCACCAGGTCGGCGTCCCGCACCGCGTCGACGAGCGGCGCCACCGCGGAGCCGGCGAACCGGGCCTGCAGGGCCCGGACCGGGTCGACCTCGGCGACCGTCACCCGGAAGCCGAAGGCGCGGAGTACCTGGGCGACCCCCTCGCCGACGGGACCGGACCCGGCGACGACCGCCGAGCAGAAGACCCTCGCGCTCGCGATGCTCGACACGCGTCCGCACGTCCTGCTCGACGACGGCTCGCACCTCGTCCGGCTCGCCCACCAGGAGCGGCCGGACCTGCTGCCGACGATGCTCGGCGCGGCCGAGGAGACGACGAGCGGCCTTCGACCGCTCCGCACGATGGCGGCGCGCGGCACGCTCGGCATCCCCGTGGCCGCCGTGAACGACGCCCGCAGCAAGACCTTCTTCGACAACCGGTACGGCACCGGGCAGTCGACGGTCGCCGCGACGCTCGACCTGGTCGACGGGCTCGCGTCGTCCGCGCACCGCGTCCGGCCGGGAGGCTCGGCGGTCGTCGCCGGGTCCGGTCCCGTCGGCGAGGGGGTCGCCCAGGTACTCCGCGCCTTCGGCTTCCGGGTGACGGTCGCCGAGGTCGACCCGGTCCGGGCCCTGCAGGCCCGGTTCGCCGGCTCCGCGGTGGCGCCGCTCGTCGACGCGGTGCGGGACGCCGACCTGGTGATGAGCGCGACCGGGGTGCCGGACACGATCGACCATGCGGTGCTCCGGGCCGCAGCAGCCGGCGCGGTCGTGTCCGTCGCCGGCGGGGTCGACCACGAGGTCGCCGTCGAGGACGCCCTGGTCGCCGGGGCGACCCGTGTCCCGGCGGCGCCGGGCAGGAGCAGCACGTGGTGGCCGTCCGGCCAGGTCAGGCGCTCCACGCCCGGCGCCGCCGGGACACGGGTCGCCCCGGCACGCCCAGGGGTGCTCGCCGTCCCGGCGCTGTCCGACGACGTGTTCCTCGTCTCGACTGGCCGCGACCCCGAGGACGACCCCGCAGCGGCAGCCCGCATCCGCTGGGCCCGGCGCTCGATGCCGGTGTCGCGCGCGGTCGCCGCCGAGCTCCGGGACGGCGGCCTGCTCCGCGGCACCCGGGTCGGGGTGTCGATGGTGCTCGAACCGAAGACCGCGGTCCTCGTGCTGCTCCTGCGGGACGCCGGCGCCGAGGTGGTCGTCTACGCGCACGCCGACGAGACCGACGACGCGGTCGCGCAGGCGCTCCGGGACGCGGGTGTGCCGGTGCACGCGTCGAGCACGGCGACGACCGCCGAGCAGAAGACCCTCGCGCTCGCGATGCTCGACACGCGTCCGCACGTCCTGCTCGACGACGGCTCGCACCTCGTCCGGCTCGCCCACCAGGAGCGGCCGGACCTGCTGCCGACGATGCTCGGCGCGGCCGAGGAGACGACGAGCGGCCTTCGACCGCTCCGCACGATGGCGGCGCGCGGCACGCTCGGCATCCCCGTGGCCGCCGTGAACGACGCCCGCAGCAAGACCTTCTTCGACAACCGGTACGGCACCGGGCAGTCGACGGTCGCCGCGACGCTCGACCTGGTCGACGGGCTCGCGTCGTCCGCGCACCGCGTCCGGCCGGGAGGCTCGGCGGTCGTCGCCGGGTCCGGTCCCGTCGGCGAGGGGGTCGCCCAGGTACTCCGCGCCTTCGGCTTCCGGGTGACGGTCGCCGAGGTCGACCCGGTCCGGGCCCTGCAGGCCCGGTTCGCCGGCTCCGCGGTGGCGCCGCTCGTCGACGCGGTGCGGGACGCCGACCTGGTGATGAGCGCGACCGGGGTGCCGGACACGATCGACCATGCGGTGCTCCGGGCCGCAGCAGCCGGCGCGGTCGTGTCCGTCGCCGGCGGGGTCGACCACGAGGTCGCCGTCGAGGACGCCCTGGTCGCCGGGGCGACCCGTGTCCCGGCGGCGCCGGGCGTGGAGCGCCTGACCTGGCCGGACGGCCACCACGTGCTGCTCCTGGCCGGGGGCGCCGGGGTCAACACGAGCGCGGCCGAGGGCAACCCGGTCGAGATCATGGACCTGTCCTTCGCGGTGCAGCTCGGAGCCGTGCGGATGCTGCTCGAGCACGGCGACGAGCTCGACCGCACCGTCGTGCCGGTCGACCCCGCGGTGGACGAGGCGACCGCCCGCGCGGCGCTC
>NZ_CP054593.1:633338-636728 GCF_013347165.1 Curtobacterium sp. Csp2 | reverse complement strand
GCTCGGCGGTCGTCGCCGTGCTCGACGCGTGCACCGGCACACCCGCGTCCCGGAGCGCCTGCGCGACCGCGTCGTCGGTCTCGTCGGCGTGCGCGTAGACGACCACCTCGGCGCCGGCGTCCCGCAGGAGCAGCACGAGGACCGCGGTCTTCGGTTCGAGCACCATCGACACCCCGACCCGGGTGCCGCGGAGCAGGCCGCCGTCCCGGAGCTCGGCGGCGACCGCGCGCGACACCGGCATCGAGCGCCGGGCCCAGCGGATGCGGGCTGCCGCTGCGGGGTCGTCCTCGGGGTCGCGGCCAGTCGAGACGAGGAACACGTCGTCGGACAGCGCCGGGACGGCGAGCACCCCTGGGCGTGCCGGGGCGACCGGGCCGAAGGCGTCCTCGTCGACGGCGGGGACGTACCGGCCGGCGTCCACCACGACGAGGGTGGCGCCGCGGGGGCGGTCGGCCTCGCGCTCGACGGCCGCGGTCGACTCGGCGGGGTCCCCGAGGCACCACAGCTGGTCGACGGGCTCGTGCGACTCGGCCGGACGGGCGCCGAGTCCGGTCAGCAGGGCGTCGAGCGCGGCGGTGTCGCGGGGGTCGCCACCGACGATGCGGTAGGTGCGGGCGGCGACGAGCAGGTTCGTCGCGGCGGCGAAGCGGCGGACGGCTGCCGAGGCCCACGCGGCCCGGGCGGGGTCGGGTTCGTCGTGGGCCTGGTGCCGGATGCCGACCAGGCGGGGCCCGGGGTCCGCACCGCGGGGGCCGGCGCTGTCGGAGCCGGCGCCCTCCGTCAGGGTGGCCAGTCGGTCAGCGACGTCCGGTGCGGTCAGGTCCACCCATCCGACGACCCCGGCGACCGGCGCGGGCTGGGTCAGGAGCCACTCGGTCTCGCCGGGGTCGTGCGCCGCCTGCACGACGATCGTCCGGTCGATGCCGGCGGCTCGCGTGAGGGCGCGGAGGTCGTCCGTGTCGAAGCGGCGGCGGAGCGGGGCGACCGAGTCGTCCATCCAGGGGTACGGCCGGTCGGACGGATCCCAGAGGTGGTGGTGAGCGTCGATGATCACGAGCTCATCCTGCCGGATTCATCCGATGTCCGCGCGGGGGTGCGCGCTCCCGACCCGCGGGCTGGTGGCGTGGCCGAGACTCGCGCTGGACGACGAGTCTCGCGAATGCGCGGCCGGGACTCGTCGCTCAGCGCGAGACTCGGGCCGCGCAGAGCCCGCGGCCGGCGTCAGACCACGCCGGACGCCTCGAGCTCGCCCTGGAGTTCGGCGTCCGACGGCTCCACGAAGTGCTTGCCGTTCGGGAGCACCACGACGGGGATGTTCTTCCGCTCGCTGATCGCCTCGGCGCGGTCGGCCGCCGACAGGTCCGCCTCGACGTCCACGTACTCGTAGTCCACGCCGAGCCGGTCGAGCAGCGCCTTCGACCGCCGGCAGTCGCGGCACCAGTCCGCGCCGAACATCGTCACCTTGTCGAACGTCTCGTCAGTCATGTCCACACAGTACGTCCGTACAGGTCCGGACATTCCCGCGGCATCGGCGGCGCGGCCGGAGCACGATGGCCGCATGACCCTGACGACGGACGTCGCCGTCCACCCGCACCACCGCCACGGCTGGTGGTGGAAGACCCTGCTCGCCGGCTTCCTGCTCTGGGCCGTCACCATCGTCGTGACGGTGGTGACGTTGAACACCAACCTCGTGCCGACGATCATCCTGCTCGGCAGCTTCCTCGTGCCGTTCACGGTCGTCCTGTTCGTGATCGAGCGGGTGACCGGGACCGTGAGCACGATGCAGCTCGTCACGGCGTTCTTCGTCGGCGGGATCCTCGGCGTGCTCGGTGCCTCGCTCCTCGAGGCCGACCTGCGCCAGGGCGCCTTCATCTACGTCGTCGTGGGCTTCGTCGAGGAGTTCGTCAAGGGCGTCCTGCTCCTGTTCGTCGGCTGGCGCGTCCGCCCGAAGACCGCCGGCCAGGGTGCCCTGCTCGGCGCGACGATCGGCGCGGGCTTCGCGGCGTTCGAGTCCGCCGGGTACGCCTTCAACGCGGCGATCACCGAGCGCGGCATCGACCTGGTGTCCCTGCTGCAGACCGAGGTGGTGCGGGCCGTGCTGTCGCCGGTCGGGCACGTGCTCTGGACCGCGATCCTCGGAGCGGTGCTGTTCGGCGCCGCGCGGGGCGGGGCGAAGCTCCGCTGGTCGTGGTGGATCCCGGTCGCGTACGTCGTCGTCTCGGTGCTGCACGGACTGTGGGACAGCAACAGCACCCTGTCGACGCTCCTGGCGTTCGTGTTCACCGGAACGCCCCTGTCGGCGGCGCAGACCGGGACGGTGCCGCCCGGGCTGGCCTCGCTCGCGACGACGCTGTACGTCGTCGGGTTGCTCGTCGTGACCCTGATCGGCGTGGTCGTCCTCGTCGCGGTGCTCGTGCACCATCACCGCCGGGACGGCAGCCCCGAAGCCGTGGCGTGGTCTCGGTCGTCCGCGCCGGCATGGTCGGTCAGCAACGCGGGTGCGGAGGATCGGGATTGGCGGTCGACGCCACCCCGGCTGCCTGGGCAGTGATGCGTCCGGCACGGGGCCCGATCCTCCGCTTCCTGCGCTCGCTACTGGCTCGCGCGGACCACACAGCTCGCGACGACGCCCGTCGGGAAGCCGATCGACGCTCCGATGCAGACCGCGCACGCCGTGCCGGCGGTCACGATGCAAGCGGCACCGCACACCCCGGCGAGGATGGCGAGGGCCCAGGCGTTCACGTTCTGCTTGCTCAGGCAGTCGTTGAGCTTGGCCCAGAACCCGGCCGACGCGCGTGACTGCTGTGCGGCGAGCGCGACGCTCTTCTCTGCCTCCGCAGCGGTGATCGACTTCGAGAAGCGCAGTTCGCGGTCCTGCCAGACCTCGAGGCTCCCGCCGCCCTCGCCGTCCCCTCGGAAGGCGAACTCGACCGTGGTCGTCAAGCGACCAGCTGCGTCGAAGAAGGAGGATCGGCTCGAGATGGTCTCCAGCCCTGCCCCCTTCAGGCCGATCCTGACGACGGAGCCGCTGCCGTTCGCGAGCACCGTCGCGGTAGATCCGTCGAGCGTCGCTCCGCTCGACGTTCGGTGATCATCGAGAGCAGCTCGACGGACCGCCGCCTCGCGTTCTGACGCGGGGAGCTCGTCGAGTCGGTTCTGGACGAGGGCTTGCTCGAAGTCCGCGATCTCAGCCGCGCGGTCTCGGACGGCAGCTGCCTCGGCTGGGACCGGACTCAGTGTCGTCGCGATCATGGCGATCGCGGCACCCCCGACGAGGAAGGCCGTGAACCGCTTCGAGAGCGCTGCAGTGTTCATCTCCTGTGGTGGATGGCAAGGGTCACGATCGCCGCCAGGGAGGCCAGGAGCACCGCCGCACTCCAGGCGACGATC
>NZ_CP054593.1:603612-633328 GCF_013347165.1 Curtobacterium sp. Csp2 | reverse complement strand
GAGCTCCGGGACGGCGGCCTGCTCCGCGGCACCCGGGTCGGGGTGTCGATGGTGCTCGAACCGAAGACCGCGGTCCTCGTGCTGCTCCTGCGGGACGCCGGCGCCGAGGCGGTCGTCGACGCGCACGCCGACGGGACCGGACCCGGCGACGACCGCCGAGCCTCCCGGCCGGACGCGGTGCGCGGACGACGCGAGCCCGTCGACCAGGTCGGGCGTCGCGGCGACCGTCGACTGCCCGGTGCCGTACCGGTTGTCGAAGAAGGTCTTGCTGCGGGCGTCGTTCACGGCGGCCACGGGGATGCCGAGCGTGCCGCGCGCCGCCATCGTGCGGAGCGGTCGAAGGCCGCTCGGCCCCGGCGACCCCGGCCCCGCCGACGCCTGGCGCTCCCGCATGCGCGACCTCGCTGCCCGCCCGAACGTCGTCGTGAAGGCCTCCGGACTCCTCACCGAGGCCGGCCCGGACTGGCGGGAGCGCCCCGTCCACCGGTACATCCGCGAGACCGTCGAGCACTTCGGCCCGGACCGCACGATGTGGGGCTCGGACTGGCCCGTCTCCGCCCTGGTCGCGGACCACGCCACGGTGCTCGCCACCACGCAGGCCGCCCTCGCCGACCTCTCCCCCACCGAGCGTGACACCGTGTTCGCCGGCACCGCCACCAGGACGTACCTTGTCGAGCACCCGAGCCAGACATAGGATGTCTGCGCGACGTCCGGTCGCGCACACCCAGAGGAACGGGGAACGATGCAGTTCGCACGACTCGGCCCGATCGGCGAGGAGATCCCGGTGGCCATCGACGAGGACGGCCGGGTCCTCGACCTGCGGAGCCTGACCTCCGACATCACGGGAGCGTTCCTGGCGAGCGACCCCGGCCCCGCGCAGCTCGTCCGGCACGCCCGCGACGCCGGGGACCTGCCCGAGCTCGCCGGCGCGGACACCATGCGCCGCGGCGCCCCGGTCGCCCGCCCGGGCAAGGTCGTCTGCATCGGCCTGAACTACCGGGACCACGCCGCGGAGACGGGCGCCGACATCCCCGCCGAGCCGATCGTCTTCATGAAGGACCCGTCGACCGTGGTCGGGCCGGACGACACCGTGCTCGTCCCCCGTGGCAGCGAGAAGACCGACTGGGAGGTCGAGCTCGCGGTCGTCGTCGGGCGGACCGCGCGCTACTGCGCCTCCGCCGCCGACGCCGCAGCGTGCATCGCCGGGTACGCCGTCGCGAACGACGTCTCCGAGCGAGCGTTCCAACTGGAGCGCGGCGGGCAGTGGGACAAGGGGAAGTCCTGCGAGACCTTCAACCCCCTCGGACCCTGGCTCGTCACGGCGGACGCCGTCGACCCCGCCGACCTGCGGATGCGCCTGACCGTGAACGGCGAGGTCCGGCAGGACGGGACCACCGCGGACATGGTCTTCGACCCGGTCGAGGTCGTCCGGTACCTGTCGCAGTTCATGGTCCTGCAGCCCGGCGACGTCATCAACACGGGCACCCCGGCGGGTGTCGCCCTCGGCGGTGGTGCACCGTACCTCCGTCCGGGGGACGTGGTCGAGTGCTCGATCGACGGCCTCGGCACGCAGCGCCAGACGATGGGGGCTGCGTGATGCCCGGGACGCACGAGGGACTCCGCGCCGTCGTCACCGGCGGCGCCTCCGGCATCGGCGCCGCGATCGTCGCGGCACTGCAGGAGCGCGGCGCGACCGTCGTCGTGCTCGACCTGCGGCCGTCCCCGTCGGCGCCGTCCGTCACGTGCGACGTGTCGTCGGACGAGTCCGTCCGGGCCGCCGTGGCGGCTGCCGTCGACCAGCTCGGCGGACTGGACGTGCTCGTCAACAACGCGGGCATCGGCGCGCAGGGCACGGTCGAGGACAACCCGGACGACGAGTGGCGGCGCGTGTACGAGGTCAACGTGCTCGGCGCGGTGCGGCTCTCGCGCGCGTGCCTCCCACACCTGCGGGCGTCGACGGCCGCGTCGATCGTCAACACCTGCTCCATCGCCGCGACCGCCGGGCTGCCGCAGCGCGCGCTCTACTCGGCCACGAAGGGCGCGATCGCCGCCCTGACGCGCGCGATGGCCGCCGACCACCTCCGCGAGGGCATCCGCGTGAACGCCGTCAACCCGGGCACCGCGGACACCCCGTGGGTCGCCCGGCTGCTGTCGACTGCGGCGGACCCCGAGGCGGAGCGTGCCGCGCTCGAGGCACGGCAGCCGCACGGTCGCCTCGTCGCGGCGGAGGAGGTCGCCGAGGCGGTCGCCTACCTGAGCAGCCCCAGCGCGCGGTCGACGACCGGGGTCGACCTCGCGGTCGACGGGGGCATGCAGGCCCTCCGTCTCCGACCCGCGTGACGGACGGCGCGTGGCGGGCGGGGCCGGCCGGGAGGCACGGATCGGCTAGATTCGGCGTGTCCGGACGCGTACGCGGTCCGGCCCGTCGACCCGGCGCTGCCGGGCTGCAGCAGGAGGTGGTGACGTGGCGTCGTTGACGGACGATGCGATCGCACGCATCCAGCAGATGATCGTGAGCGGTGAGCTCCGACCGGGGCAGCGCCTCCCTCCGGAGAAGGAACTGAGCGAATCGCTCGGTCTGTCCCGCAACAGCCTGCGCGAGGCGGTGAAGGCACTCGAGCTCATCCGCGTGCTCGACGTCCGTCGCGGCGACGGCACGTACGTCACGTCCCTCGAGCCGAACGTGCTGCTCGAGGCCGTGTCGTTCGTCGTCGACATGCACCACGACCGGTCCCTCGTCGACCTGCTCGAGGTCCGGCGCATCCTCGAGCCCGCGGCCGCCGTGCTCGCGACCGCCCGCGCGACCGAACAGCAGGTCGACGACCTCGCGGTGCTCATGCAGAGCGTCGGCGAGGACACGGGCGTCGAGGACCTCGTCGCCCACGACCTGCACTTCCACTCCACGATCGCCGGCATCGGCGGCAACCGGTACCTGTCCGGCCTGCTCGACGCCCTGTCGAGCAAGACCGTCCGCGTCCGGGTCTGGCGGGGCCTGACGCAGAACGGCTCCGTCCAGCGCACGCTCGACGAGCACGCGGCCATCGTCGAGGCCATCCGTCGCCGCGACCCGCAGCTCGTGCAGTCGCTCGTGGTCGCACACGTCGAGGGCGTCGAGCGCTGGCTCCGCCGTTCCCTCGAATGACCGGTCCCGTCGCTGCGGAGCACTCCGGCGCGGTCCCCGCCGCACCCCCGGACGGACATCGCGCCCCGTCTGGTCGGGGTGCGACGTCCGCGGCGGGGTGCGATGCCGGGCGGGCGGCCACGGCCCGCTGCACGCCGGGTCAGGCCGGGAGCAACGATGCCTCGCGCAGCTCGTCCCACAGCGACTCGGGCACCATCGCAGCGGCCCGGGCGGCGTTCTCGCGCACCTGGTCCGCCGACTGCGCACCGACCGCCACGGCTCGGACGGCCTCGGCACGACGCGGGAACGCCAGCGCGGCCTCGGGCAGCGTGACCCCGTGCCGTTCGCACACCGCGGCGAGCGCCCGCGCCCGCTCGACCAGCTCGGGCGGGGCCGGGGCGTAGTCGTACGTGGTGTCCGGCGCCGGCAGCGGACGGCTGAGCAGCCCGGAGTTGTAGACCCCGACCGCGACGACGTCCACGCCGGTCTCGGCGCACCGGTCGACCAGCGCGGCGGCGGGCTGTTCGAGCAGCGTGTACCGCCCGGCCAGCATGACGACGTCGCACAGCCCGGTCTCGACGGCGGCCGTCAGCGCAGCCACCGAGTTCGACCCGACGCCGACCGCCCGGACCACGCCCTCGTCCCGCAGCGCGGCGAGCGCCGGCAGCGCCTGGGTCAGCCCGGCCGCCAGGTCGTACACGTCGGGGTCGTGCAGGTACGCGATGTCGACCCGGTCGAGGCCGAGCCGGTCGAGGGACTCGTCGAGCGACCGACGGACCCCGTCGGCGGTCGGGTCCCACTGCCGGACGAGGTCGTTCGGCACCGCGAAGCCGTCGTCGTCGACCCCGTCGCCCGGCCCGGGCACGAGCCGCCGCCCGACCTTCGTCGAGATCGCGTACTCGTCCCGCGGCCGTCCGGCGAGCGCCGCCCCGAGCCGCCGCTCGCTCAGCCCGAGGCCGTAGTGCGGGGCGGTGTCGAAGCCGCGGACGCCGACGTCCCACGCCGCGTCGACCGTCGCACGGGCGTCGTCGTCGGACACCTCCCGCAACAGGTTCCCGATGCCGGCCCCGCCGAACCAGAACGGCCCGCGGTCCAGGTCCACGTCGCTCATGCCTGCCCTTCGAGCGTCCACACCAGGGGGACGCCGTCGTCGTTGCCGGAGTAGTCGTCGTCCGCCTCGAGCAGCGGGTTGACCACGGCCTGCCACTCCGCGTTCACGGGGTCGTCGGCCAGTGCCCGTCGCATCGCACGGTAGTCCTCGACCTCGATGAGGTGGACCAGGTCCTGGCCGTCGCGCCAGATGCTCCAGTTCGCGACCCCGGCGGCGCGCAGGCGTTCGGCGAGCTCGGGCGGGATGCTGGCGTGCACCCGCTCGTACTCGGCCTCGTGTCCGGCGCGCAACCTGGTGCGGGAGAGGATCCGCTGCATCAGTCGCGGAGGAACAGCTCGACGACCGGCACCGCCACGTCGGGGCGGACGATCGGCAGCGTCAGGGTCAGCGTCCCCGCGGGCTGGCCGCCGAGTCCGGTGTTCTGCGCGCGGGTGCCCGGCGGGATCTCGCGGAAGTGCACCTCGGACGCGTCGTTCAGGAGCTGCGCGTACGCCACCTTGCCGGCGAGGTCGGGCAGGTGCACGTGCTCGAACGGCCAGGTGAGCAGGTGCAGGTAGAGCCGGTCGCCCCGCTGCGTGTAGACCGTGCCGGCCGGCGCGCGGTACGACGACGGTCCGGCGCCGTACACCGAGCGGTCGTGTCGGCGCATCCACTCCCCGATGCCCTCGAGCGCCCTCCTCGCCACCCCGTCGAACTCGCCGCGGCCGGTCGGCCCGACGTTGAGCAGCATGTTCCCGTTGTTCGAGACCCCGTCGACGAGCATCCGGACGAGCAGGTCGACGCTCTTGACGTTGAGGTTGTCGCGGTCGTAGCCCCACGAGCCGTTGAGCGTCTGGCACGCCTCCCACGGCACGGGGACGCCGTCGACCTCCATCGGCTTGTCCGGCTGGTACTGCTCGGGCGTGACGAGGTCGCCGGGGATGTCCAGGCGGTCGTTGACGATGATCCCGGGCTGCAGCCGCTTCGTCAGCGCCATCAGCTCTTCGGAGCCCCAGTCGTCGCGGCCCTTGCCGCCCCAGCGGTCCTCGTGGTCGTTGTCACGGTACGAGAAGTCGTAGAACAGGTAGTCGATCCGGCCGTAGCCGGTCAGCAGCTCCTCGACCTGCCCGTGCAGGTACTCGCGGTAGCGGGCCATGTCCCGGCCCTCGTTGAGCCGGGCGATCTCCTCCGGGCTGTCGTCCCGACGGGGGTGCACGCCGTCGATCGTGAAGTCCGGGTGGTGCCAGTCGATGAGCGAGTGGTAGAAGCCGACCCGGAGCCCCTCGGCGCGGACGGCGTCGACGAACTCGCGCACGATGTCCCGTCCGAAGCGGGTGTTCGTGGACTTGTAGTCGGTGAGGGCGGTGTCCCACAGGCAGAAGCCCTCGTGGTGCTTCGTGGTGAGCACGACGTACTTCATCCCGGCCTCGCGGGCGCGGCGGGCCCAGTCGGCGGGGTCGAACAGGTCCGGGTCGAAGTGGTCGAAGTACTTCTGGTAGTCCTCGTCGGTGATCCGCTCGAAGTTCTTCACCCACTCGTGGCGGGCCGGGAGCGCGTAGAGGCCCCAGTGGATGAACATGCCGAACCGGTCGTGGGTGAACCACGCGGGCAGGCCGGAGGCGTCGGTGTCGGGCTGCGGCTGGGCGGGTGCGGTGATGGTCATGGGACCGGTGTTCCTTTCGTGGAGGTGGAGGTGGTCACCGGCCGCCGAGGCCGGAGGTGACGATGCCCTTGACGAGGTGCTTCTGCAGCAGGACCAGCAGCACGACCGTCGGCAGCATCGAGATCACCGACGCCGCCATCACCAGGTTCCACTCGGAACCCTGCTGGCCGAAGAACTGCTGGAGCCCGAGCGGGATGGTCCCGTGCGCCTCGACGTCGTTCACGACGACGAGCGGCCACAGGAACGAGTTCCAGTAGGAGATGAACGAGAAGACGGCGAGCACCGCCATGGTCGGGCGCGCGAGCGGGAGCATCACCGAGAAGAACGTGCGGATCGGTCCCGCGCCGTCCACGCGCGCCGCGTCGTCGAGCTCCTGCGGCACGGTCAGGAAGAACTGCCGCACCAGGAACGCGCCGAGGGCCGTGAACGCCCACGGGATGATGAGCGCCTGGAAGGTGTCGACCCACCCGAACCCCTGCATCATCACGTACATCGGGATCACCAGGACGTCCTGCGGGATCATCAGCGTCGCCAGGAACAGCACGAACACCGTGTTCCGCCCGCGCCACCGCAGCCGCGAGAACGCGTAGCCGGACAGCACCGCGACCGTCACGTTGATCGCGGTGCCGGCCACCGCGACGAGGATCCCGTTCAGGATGAACCGCGCGAACGGCAGGTACGTGAACGCCTGGACGTAGTTGTCCCACTCGAGCGAGCGCCCCCAGAGCGTCGGCGGCGTGGTGAACACCTGGTCGGCTGGCTTCAGGCTCGTCGCGACCATGTACACGAGCGGCGAGACGAACAGCAGTGCGACGAGGCAGAGCAGCACGTACCCGATCGCGTGCCGGACCCGGCCGGGGCGCGGCGCCGACTTCGTGCGGGCCACCGCGCGGGGGTTGACCGTCCGGTTCGACGTGGTCGCGCCGAGGCGCGAGCGGACCGCTTCACTCATAGTGCACCCACCGCTTCTGTCCGAGGAACTGGACGGCCGTGATCCCGAGGATGATGACGAAGAGCACCCAGGCACCGGCGGAGGCGAGGCCGAGCTGCTGGTTCTGGAAGCCCGTGTTGTAGATGTACTGCACCAGGGTCTCGGTCGCGGTGCCCGGTCCGCCCTTGGTCAGGACGAAGGGCTGCGTGAACACCTGGAACGAGGTGATGAGCGTCATCATCGTCGCGAAGAACACCGACGGCGAGATGAGCGGGAACTTGATCGCCCAGAACGTCTGCCACGCGTTCGCACCGTCGAGCTGCGACGCCTCGATCTGGTTCTCCGGGACCGCGTCGAGCGCCGCCGAGAAGATCAGCATGTTGTAGCCGAAGCCCTGCCAGACGCTCATCGCGACGATCGCGAGCATCGCCCAGTGCTGGTCGGCCAGGAAGTTCGGCGCGTGCACGCCGATGGTCGACTGCAGCGTCGCGTCGATGGCGCCGTCGGGCTGGTACAGCATCCGCCAGACGACGACGTTCGCGACGATCGGCGTGATGGTCGGGATGAAGAACAGGACGCGGAAGACGTGCCGGCCGGCGATCCGCGGCGTCAGCCAGGCGGCGAGTCCGAGGGAGACGACCAGGTTGAGCGGCACGTAGAGCACCACGAACAGGGTCGTGTTGAGCGCGACGGTGCGGAACACCGGGTCGCTGAACAGGCGGACGTAGTTCTCGACGCCCGCGAACGTGCGTTCGCCGAGCATCGGCCAGTTCATGAAGCTGACGACGAGCGACGCCAGGATCGGGAACGCCGTGAAGACGACGAGCCCGATGGAGTGGGGTGCCGCGAACACGGCGCCCCACCACGAGCGGCGGCCCGTGACGCCCTCGGCGTCGCCGGTGGTCCGGCGCGGCGCGGCCGGGCCGGCCACCGCGGTCGCGACCGCGGGCACGGCCGCGGCGGGTGGGTCCTGGATGGTGGTCATGCGACGACCTCCTCGTCGTTCACGCGGTCCTGGTGGCGGGATGGGGCGGACGGGAGGCACGGGGCGGGGTCGACCCGTGCCTCCAGTCCGTCACGTGGTGGGCTCGCTCACTGCGAGCCGAGCTGACCCGAGATGGAGGACATGGTGTCCTTCCCCGAGGCCTGCCCGTTGACCGCCTGCAGGGCGTACTGCGTGAAGAGCTGCGAGAGCTGGTCGCTCTGCTTGTTGCCGAGCAGCGGCGACGACTTCGCCAGCGCGGCCTTGAGCGCCTCCTCGGCGCCCTCGATGCCGGCGCTGGAGTACCACGACGCCTGGGCGGCGGTGCGTCCCGGGAAGGCGCGGCCCTCCTCGGCGAGCGAGGTCAGGACCTTCTCGCTCGTCATCGTCTGGACGGCCTTGAACGCCTGCTCCGGGTACTTGCACTGCTTCGAGATGCCGAAGCCCGAGCCGGCCGCGAAGGTCGACGGGCCGGACGTGCCGCTCGGCAGCGTCGTGACGCCCAGGTCGAACTGCACCTTGGCCTTCTGGCTGATGAGCGACCACGGACCGTCGGTGTACATGGCGACCTTGCCGGCGGCGAAGTCGTTGCTCGACTGGGACGAGTCGGACGACGCCTGCGTGGCGTAGCCCTTCTTCACCAGGCTGCCGAGCCAGTCCAGGCCCTCGGCGAACTTCGCGTCCGTGGCGTCGATCTTCCCGCCCTCGGTGATCACCCGGCCGCCGTTGTAACCGTAGATCATCGACTCGAGGTTCAGGTCGCTGACGGTGGAGCCGAACTCGGTGATGCCCTTCGCCTTGAGCGCGGCGCCGGCGGCCTCGAACTGGTCGACGGTCCAGCCGGGCTTCGGCTCGTCGACGCCGGCCTGCTTGAACAGGTCCCGGTTGTAGAACATCATGATGGGCCCGGTGTCGTACGGCAGCCCGTAGAGCTTGCCGTCCACCTTCATGCCGTCGAGCGCGGTGCTGTCGAACGCGGACAGGTCGAGCCCGTCCTTCTTTGCCAGGTCGTCGAGCGGCAGGAGCGACGAGGTGTAGTTCGCGGCGCGCAGGGACTGCATGCTCACGACACACTGGGCGCTGCCGCCGCTGAGCTGCGCGCTGAGCTTCGTGAAGTAGTTCTCGAACGGCGCGCCCTGGATCGTCAGGGTGATTCCGTCGTCGCTCTTGACGGTGTCGGCGACCTTCTGCCAAGCGGCCTGGTCCTCCTTCCCGGCGATCCACATGGACCAGGTCAGGGAGTCCTCGGTCTGGCCGCCGCCGGCGCTGCTGCCGGAGGAACAGCCGGTCAGCACGAGGGTCACGGCAGCTGCTGCCGCGAGCCCCGCGATGAAACGTCGTTGCATCGGTGTCTCCACTTCGTCGTGGTGGTGCTGGGGTGTGTCGGGGTTGGTCTGGCGAGTCGGTCTGACGTGTCCGGCTCAGGCGACGCGGATCGTGTCGCGGACCGGGTCGGCGGCCGAGGCCGCCGCCCAGACCGGGCCGTCGGGGTAGGTGTGGGCGTCGAGGGAGTCGGCGAGCATCTCGGTGCCGGCGCCCGGGGCGGTCGGGGGCCAGTAGCGGCCGCCGCGGACGTCGACCGGGGTCACGAAGTGCTCGTGCAGGTGGTCGACGAACTCGATGCAGCGGTCCTCGAGCGCCCCGGAGAGCGCGACCGCGTCGAACATCGACAGGTGCTGCACCGCCTCGCACAGCCCGACGCCGCCCGCGTGGGGGCAGACCCGGACGCCGTGCTTGGCGGCGAGGAGCAGGATCGCGACGTTCTCGTTGACGCCGGCGACCCGGGTGGCGTCGATCTGCAGCACCCGCATCGCGTCCGCCTGGATGAGCTGCTTCGCGATCACGCGGTTCGCCATGTGCTCCCCGGTCGCCACCGGCACCGGGGCGATGCGGCGGGCGATCTCGGCGTGCCCGAGGACGTCGTCCGGACTCGTCGGTTCCTCGACCCAGGCGATGTCGAACTCCCGCAGCCGGTCGATCCACTCGACCGCCTCGTCGACGTCCCACCGCTGGTTCGCGTCGATCGCGATCCGGACGTCCGGGCCGACGACCTGCCGGGCGATCCGGAGACGTCGGACGTCCTCGTCGACGCTGCCGCCGACCTTGAGCTTGATCTGGGTGAAGCCGTCGGCAACCGCCTCGCGGCACAGGCGGGCGAGCTTGTCGTCGTCGTAGCCGAGCCAGCCGGGCGTGGTCGTGTACGCCGGGTAGCCGGACTGCTCGAGCCGGCGTCGGCGTTCCGCACGGAGGGGCTCGGCGGTGCGGAACAGCTCGAGGGCCTCGGACGGGGTGATCGCGTCGGTCAGGTACCGGAAGTCGACCAGGTCGACCAGGTCCTCCGGCGACATCGATGCCAGGAGCGCCCACAGGGGCAGTCCGGCGCGCTTGGCCTTCAGGTCCCACAGCGCGTTCACCACTGCGCCGATGGCCATGTGCATCACGCCCTTCTCCGGGCCGAGCCACCGCAGCTGCGAGTCGTGCACCATGCTCCGCCACGTGCCGCCCATGTCGGCGAGCAGTGCCTCGGCGTCGCGGCCGACGACGTGCCCGCGGAGCGCGGCGATCGCGGCCTCCTGCACCTCGTTGCCCCGGCCGATCGTGAACACGAACGCCGAACCGGTCAGGCCGTCGACGGCGTCCGTGGTGACCTCCACGTACGCCGCGGAGTAGTCGGGGTCGGGGTTCATCGCGTCCGACCCGTCGTGCTCCCGCGAGGTCGGGAACCGGATGTCCCGGACCCGCAGACCGGTGATGCGGCTCATCGTTGCTCCTGCCCGTCCGGTCGCCGTCGACCGAACGAGGACATCGAAACATCGGATGTATCTGCTGTCAAGAGCCGATCGGTCCGCGTTCTGCGGTCAGGACCGGCGTAGTCGTCCTACCGGTGACACGGAGAACGCCCCGTGGCAGCTGCCACGGGGCGTTCTGCGGACCGCGTCATCCGGGCGGGGACGCACCAGCTCGCGATCGGGTCAGGCGCGGACCGCCGCCGTCGCGGCGAGGTCCTCCGCCCCACCGGCCCGGTCGGCCTGCTCCTGCAGCGCCGAGCTCTTCCGGAGCGGGGGCGCCTTGAAGAACCAGCTCAGGACGAACGCGAGCAGGATCACCGCGAAGCCGACCCAGTAGACGGTGACCGCCGAGGCGTTGAAGCCCGTCATGAAGGGCTTCGTCAGCGCGGGGTCCGCACCGTTCAGGAACGAGGTGTCGCTCGTCTCCGCGGCGGCGCTCCCGCCCTTGCCGGACCCGGACGAGATCGCGTCGGACAGCTTCGGCGCGAGCTGGTCGACCCAGTAGGTGCGCTGCGCGGTGTCCGACCAGTCGACCACCAGGCGATCACCCTGCACGGACGCGTGCGCCTGGTCGGCCGCGGATGCGAGCGCCTGCTGCTGCACGGCCTCCGGGGCGCCGGCCGTCGCCGCGGTCACCTTCGCCGTGGCCTGGTCGAGCCCGGACTGCACCTGCTGCTCGAGCGGGGTGACGATCGGTGTCCACAGCTGGTCCATCACGCCCCGGTTGACCTTCGCGCTCGCGACGGTCGGGTTCAGGGCCGCGTCGAGCGCGCCGGTCAGGTTCGCCCTGTCGGCGGTCGCCGCGGTGATGTTCGTCGGCATGAGCGAGAACAGCACGCTCAGGAGCACCGCGGTGCCGAGCGTCCCGCCGATCTGCCGGAAGAAGGTCGCCGACGACGTCGCCACGCCCATGTCGCGCGGCTGGACCGAGTTCTGCGATGCCAGGGTGATGCTCTGCATGAGCTGGCCGAGGCCGAGGCCGATGAGGAACATGCCGATCATCAGGAACCAGAGCGGCTTGTCGATCGTCATGAACGTCAGCACGACGTAGCCGGCGGACACCAGCGCGGTCCCGATCACCGGGAACACCCGGTAGCGGCCGGTGCGCGCCACGATCTGGCCTGAGGCGATCGACGCGATCATCAGGCCGCCGATCATCGGCAGGGTCGCGAAGCCGGACTCCGTCGGGGTGAGCCCCGTGACGATCTGCAGGTACAGCGGGATGGTCAGCATGGCACCGAACATCGCGAAGCCGACCAGGAACCCGAGGACCGTGGCCATCGAGAACGTCCCCGAACGGAACAGCTTGAGCGGGATGATCGCGTCGTCGCGCATGAGCGTCTCGGCGACCAGGAACGCCACGATCCCGAGTCCGCCGACGACGTAGCAGGCGATGGAGCCGGCGGAGGCCCAGCCCCAGGTGCGGCCCTGCTCGGCCACGAGCAGCAGCGGCACGAGGGCCACGATCACCGCGGTCGCACCCCACCAGTCGATGCGCGGCTTCCGTGCGGCGTCGCCGAACTTCGGCAGGTGCAGGAACGCGATCACCATGAGGAGCGCACCGACGCCGATCGGGACGTTGACCAGGAACACCCAGCGCCACCCGGTGACCCCGAGGATCGAGGACGCACCGGCGAACAGCCCACCGATGAGCGGACCGATGACCGACGAGATGCCGAACACCGCGAGGAAGTAGCCCTGGTACTTCGCACGCTCCCGGGGCGCGAGGATGTCGCCCATGATCGCGAGCGGCAGCGACATGAGCGCGCCCGCACCGATGCCCTGGAACGCCCGGAAGGCGGCGAGCATGACCATCGAGGTCGAGAAGGTCGAGAGCAGCGAACCGAGCACGAAGACGCTGATGCCGAAGATGTAGAGCGGTCGGCGGCCGAAGACGTCGGAGAGCTTCCCGTAGATCGGCGTGGTGATCGTCGACGCGATCAGGTACGCCGTCGTGACCCACGCCTGCTGGTCGAGCCCGTGCAGGTCGTCACCGATGGTGCGGATCGCGGTGCCGACGATCGTCTGGTCGAGCGAGGACAGGAACATGCCCGCCATCAGCCCGTAGATGACGAGCAGGATCTGGCGGTGCGTCATGATCGGCTTCGCGGGTGCGGCAGGCGAGGCCTCCGGTCGGCCGCGCTGCACCTCGACGGGTGCGGTGGCAGTGGACATCGATCCTCCTGGGACTCTCTCTTGCAGACCGTGCAACTTTACACCCGCAGCACGTTTGCCACCAACGCAAGGTTGCCATGTCTGCACGCCTCCTCAGGCAGCGGACGGTGGTGGTCCCACGTCCAGGCCGTCCGGCGTACCGTCCCCGCCATGACCGACGCGAACGAACACCCACGCCCGGAGGACGACGCCGCACGGCTCGGACTCGTCGTCGTCGGCGAGGCCGCCGCCCTGCACGCCGGGGACGACGGCGCACTCGACGCCAGCGAGGAGAACATCCGCGAGACGATCGACAGCATGGTCGACGAACCCTTGACGGACCGGCAGGAGCAGGTCGTCGAGCGCCTGGCATCGGCTGGCGGCACCCTGACGGCCGGCCTGAGCGGCGCACTCGCGGCGAAGACCGGCAGCAGCGTCGACGACGTGCTCGAGGGCGCGGCCCGCAGCGTCGTCTGGCAACAGCGCCTGGCGGCCGAGCGGGACGCCGCAGCCGCGAGCGCGCCGCAGCCGACGGAGGCGGACCCGGGGACGGACGCAGGTCCCGGCGAGCGCGAGGACGCCGGGCGCCCGCAGCGACGCGACGACGGCGACGACGGCTGACCAGCCCGAGCACGCGAGGAGGCACGGTGCGGGACCGACCCGCACCGTGCCTCCTGTCCGTGGCCCCGGTGGTGACCCGGCGCCCTCCTGGTGACTAGGAGCCCTGGCGCCACCACGCGTCGAAGGGCGTCGCCGGGACCTGGCGCTTGTGCTCGGTCGCGCGGTAGCGCGCCTCGATCGCCTCGGCGACCTCGTCCGGGACGTCGTGGCCCTGCAGGTACGCGTCGATCTCGGCGTAGGTCAGGCCGAGGTTCGCTTCGTCCGTCTGGCCGGGCAGGTCGTCGAGCAGGTCGGCCGTCGGCGCCTTCTCGTAGAGTCGGGCGGGCGCCCCGAGGTGCTCGAGCAGCTGCCGCCCCTGGGTCTTCGTGAGGCCCGTCAGCGGGGTGAGGTCCACGCCGCCGTCGCCGTACTTCGTGAAGAAGCCCGTGACCGCCTCGGCCGCGTGGTCCGTGCCCACGACGAGGAGCCCGCGCTGCCCGGCGACCGCGTACTGCGCGACCATCCGCATGCGCGCCTTGACGTTGCCCTTGACGAAGTCGCTCAGCTCGACGCCGGCGGCCGTGGTGTCCTGCACCACCCCGTCGACCCCGTGCTCGATGTTCACGACGATGCCCGGGTCCGCCGCGATGAAGCGGAGGGCGAGCTGCGCGTCGTCCTCGTCGGCCTGCACGCGGTACGGCATGCGCACCGTGACGAACTCGGCCGGGTGCCCGTCGGCGCGCAGGCCCTCGACCGCGAGCTGCGTCAGCCGCCCGGCGAGCGTGGAGTCCTGACCGCCGCTGACGGCGAGGACGAAGCCCTTCGCACCCGTGGTGGTCAGGTAGTCCCGGAGGAACCCGACGCGTCGGGCGATCTCCTGCTCCGGGTCGATGGTCGGCTGGACGTCGAGGTCCGCGGCGATGGCGGCTTGGAGTTCACGCACCGCTCCAGTATCGCGCGCGGGGCCGCGGACGGCACGGATTCACCGCGAGGTCGCGGCTCCTTCCGGGCGGATGGTGTTGTCGTGGTCCGTCCCGATCGCGCAGGTGCAGACCACGCGCAACGTCTCGTCGCCGCGGGTCAGGCGGAAACGTTCGACGTGGGGCGGGCCGACGTGCCGGTCCAGGGGGTGGGTGTCGTGGTCGTGCACTCGGGTCCTCGCTCTCCGGCGGCCACGGGTCACCCCGTGCCCCCCGCTGATCCGCGCTCCACCGGTGATGTGGAGGCACCTCCGCCGGGCTCGCGGAGACGTGAGCAATCTACAAGGATCCGCGCGGAACGGCTAGTGACAGCCACGGACCGCACTGACGGACGGGAGGCACGGTGCCAGCTGGCACCGTGCCTCCCGTCCGTTGGGTGGTCGCGTCGCGACGCGCGGTCTCGTCAGGTGGACCCGTCGCGTCGCGTCGTCGGTCGCGCTCGGGTCAGACCTGCTCGCCGAGGAAGTCGGCGTACGACGGTTCGTCGTGCTCCGCGCCGGCGGGCGCGGACGCGTCCGAGGCGCCACCGATCCGCTCGGAGATGATGTCGGCGACCTCGTCCGGGGACCGGAGGCCGTGCCGGTGCCAGTCCTCCGGGATGCGGGCCGTCACGAGAGCACCTGCAGGGCGGTCGTGGCGAACGAGGTGACCGGGGTGCGGGTCTGACCCGCCGAGAAGTCGAGGGGGTGTGCGGTGCACGAGCAGTACGTGGCGGTCATTGCGGACCAGCCCTTCATCGAGGAGTTGCAGACCTCGGATCCGACCGGGCCGTCCCGCTGTGCCAGACCTCGCGGACCGCGAGGGCATCGTGACGACGGGAACCTGGAGGAGAACCCGGTGACTCCAGGGTAGGAGTGACGGTGGACCGCGTCCAGGTGGGTGCGGTTAGCGGCGACCCTGCCGAGGTGCTGCCGCGCCGGTAGCGTGGTGGCTCCGCACGACCACGAGGAGCCCCATGCCCCTGTTCGGCCGTCCCAGCGACGCCCAGTCCGACGCCGCCCGCCCCGACGCCGCACCCGGTGTCTTCGCCCGCAGGTGGGCCGACCCGTTCGGCACCCTCGCGACCCGCTGCCTGCAGATCATCGTGGTGCTCGTCGTCGCGATCGGCATCGTCTACGCCGCGGCGACGCTGAGCGTCGTGACCATCCCGGTGCTCCTCGCGCTCATCATCGCGTCGGCCATGCACCCCGTGGTCTCCTGGCTCCGACGCCACAAGGTGCCGTCGGTGCTCGCGACCCTCGCGGTGCTGCTCGGTGTGCTCGTCGTGCTCGGGCTCGTCGGGTGGCTCATCGTCGTCGCCGTGATCGCCCAGTGGCCGGACCTGCAGAAGTCCGCGATCAGCGGGTTCCAGCAGCTCCAGGACGCGGTCGACCACCTGCCGTTCGCGATCTCCGACCAGCAGGTGGACCAGGTCGTCGACGGGGTCCAGGACTTCCTGACCAGTTCGCAGTTCGGCTCCGGCGCACTCGCGGGCGCCTCGGCGACCGCGAACTTCCTCACCGGCCTCGTGCTGATGATCGTCGTGCTGTTCTTCTTCCTCAAGGACGGTCCGGCGATCTGGGAGTTCCTGCTCCGACCCTTCACCGGTGCCCGCTACGAGCGGGCGCGCCGCGTGGGCGACCGCGTGGTGCAGACCCTCGGCGGGTACGTCCGGGGCACGGCCAGCGTCGCCGCAGTCGACGCGATCGGCATCGGCGTCGGGCTCGCGATCGTCGGGGTCCCGCTGGCGCTCCCCCTCGCCGTCGTCGTCTTCATCACGGCGTTCATCCCGATCGTCGGCGCGACCGCCGCCGGCATCCTCGCCGCCCTGGTGGCCCTCGTCGCGAACGGCCCCGTCGCCGCGCTCATCGTCGTCGGCATCGTGGTGCTCGTGAACCAGCTCGAGGGCAACCTGCTCCAGCCCGTCCTGATGGGCAAGACGCTCAAGCTGCACGGGCTCGTCATCCTGATCGGCCTGACCGCGGGGACGGTGCTCGCGGGCATCACCGGCGCGATCATCTCGGTGCCGCTGCTGGCCGCGGCCTGGGGTGCCGTGCAGGTGTGGGACGGCCCGGGGCAGCCGGCGCTGCCGTGGCGGCAGAAACGCCCGGAGACCGCCGAGCGGCGGTAGCGCGGGGCGCGGCACCGACGCCGCCCACGCACCACGAAGGGGAGCCCCCGCGCGCGGCGGTGGCTCCCCTTCGTCGTGTCCGGCGTCGAGCCGACGGGACGGGTCAGTCGGTCCCGGAGTCGAACGCAGCACCCTCGGACGCGGCGTCCGTCGCCCGCCCGAGCGCCTCGTCCGCGTCGGAGGTCACGACCGCGCCGCCGAGGATCTCCTCGGCCTCGCCCGCCTGCAGCTGCCCGACGAGTTCCCCCGTCGCGCCGCCGATCAGGCCGGCCGCCGCGTACTGCTCGAGCCGCGCGCGCGAGTCCGCGATGTCGAGGTTCCGCATCGTGAGCTGCCCGATCCGGTCGTCCGGCCCGAAGGCGGCGTCCCCGACGCGCTCCATCGAGAGCTTGTCCGGGTGGTACGACAGCGCGGGCCCGGTCGTGTCGAGGATCGTGTAGTCGTCCCCGCGACGCAGGCGGAGCGTGACCTCGCCGGTGACGGCCGACGCGACCCAGCGCTGCAGCGATTCGCGCAGCATAAGGGACTGCGGGTCGAGCCATCGGCCCTCGTACATCAGACGGCCGAGGCGACGACCCTCGTTGTGGTACGCCGCGACGGTGTCCTCGTTGTGGATCGCGTTGAGCAGCCGCTCGTAGGCGATGTGCAGCAGCGCCATGCCCGGCGCCTCGTAGATGCCGCGGCTCTTCGCCTCGATGATGCGGTTCTCGATCTGGTCGGACGCACCGAGGCCGTGCCGACCACCGATGGCGTTCGCCTCGTACACCAGCGCGACGGCGTCCGGGAACTCGACCCCGTTGATCGCGACCGGGCGACCGGCCTCGAAGCGGACCGAGACCACCTCGGTCGCGACGTCGACGTCGTCGCGCCAGGCGGCGACGCCCATGATCGGCTCGACGATGTCCAGCCCGCTGGAGAGCTCCTCGAGGCTCTTCGCCTCGTGCGTGGCGCCCCAGATGTTGGCGTCGGTCGAGTACGCCTTCTCGGTGGAGTCGCGGTAGGGGAAGCCGCGCGCGACGAGCCACTCGCTCATCTCCTTGCGGCCGCCGAGTTCCTCGACGAACTCGGAGTCGAGCCACGGCTTGTAGACGCGGAGCCGCGGGTTGGCCATCAGGCCGTAGCGGTAGAACCGCTCGATGTCGTTGCCCTTGTAGGTGGAGCCGTCGCCCCAGATGTCGACGCCGTCCTCCTTCATCGCGCGGACGAGCATCGTGCCCGTCACGGCGCGGCCGAGCGGCGTCGTGTTGAAGTACGTCTTGCCGCCCGAGCGGATGTGGAAGGCACCGGTCTGCAGGGCGACGAGGCCCTCTTCGACCAGGGCGCTCTTCGCGTCGACCAGGCGGGCGATCTCCGCGCCGTACTCGTGGGCGCGACCGGGGACGGCGTCGATGTCCGGCTCGTCGTACTGGCCGATGTCGGCCGTGTACGTGCAGGGCACCGCTCCCTTCTCGCGCATCCAGGCGACCGCGCAGGAGGTGTCGAGACCTCCGGAGAACGCGATGCCGACTCGTTCGCCGACGGGGAGACTGCTCAGGACCTTGGACACGGGGACAATCGTACGGGTCCGCCGGGCCGCACTACCGTCCGGGCCGACGGTTGTGGATCGATCGTGTCCCGGTGCTCTGGCGGCCTTGGTGCACCTGGTGCCCCTGGAGGGACTCGAACCCCCAACCGTTTCCTTAGGACGGAACTGCTCTTCCGTTGAGCTACAGAGGCTGGCTCGTCCACTCTAGCGGCGGTAGGGCTCCAGGAACGTCCGGACCTCGGACACGTACAGCTCCGGCACCTCGGCCGGCGCGAAGTGGCCGCCCCGGTCGAGTTCGTGGTGGTACACGAGGTTCGTCGTCCGCTCGAGCCACTCCCGCGGTGCCCGCACGAGGTCCCCCGGGAAGACCGAGAACCCCGACGGCACCTCCACCCGCCGGGCCAGCTGCTCCGCCGGGATCGCCGCGTTCGCGTGGTACATCCGCATCGACGACCCGATCGTCGCGGTCGCCCAGTACTCGGTCAGCAGCGCGAGCACCTCGTCCCGCGTGTACACCGACCACAGGTCCCCGCTGCAGTCGCTCCACGACCGCAGCTTCTCGACGATCCACGCCGCCAGGCCCGCCGGCGAGTCCGTCAGCCCCACCGCCGCGGTCTGCGGCTTCGTCCGGTGCAGCATCGCGTAGGCGCCCTCGTCGGTCCGCCACCGTGCCGTCTCGTCGACGAAGGCCCGCTCCGCCGGCGACAGCGCCGAGGCGTCGAGCCCCGGCCACGCCAGTCCGCCGTCGATGCGGTGCACCGCGACGACCCGGTCGGGGTGGTCGAGCGCGAGGTACCGGACCACGTGCGTGCCGATGTCGCCGCCGGACGCCGCGAAGCGCTCGTACCCGAGCGTCGTCATGAGCTCCGCCCACATCCCGGCGACCTGCCGCGCGTCGAGGACCTGCGGCGGCGCGTCGGAGAACCCGTAGCCGGGCATGTCCGGGACGACGACGTCGAAGCCTGCATCGACGAGCATCGGCAGCACCTTCCGGTACCGCCACCCGGAGTCCGGCCAACCGTGCGCGAGCAGCAGCGGGATCGAGTCATCTCGTCCGGACCGCGCGTGCAGCACGTGCACCCGGATGCCGTCGACCTCGACCAGACGCGACGGCAGGGCGGCCAGGGCGGCGCGGTGCGCGTCGAAGTCGAACCCGTCGGCCCAGTACGCCACGAGTGGGCGGAGTTCGTCGAGGTCGACGCCGAGCGACCAGCCGTCCACACCGGTGGCGTCCGGCCAGCGGGTCGCCCGGAGGCGTGCCCGGAGGTCCGCGATGGTGGCGTCGTCGATCTCCGGCGTCTCGCTCATGCAGCGCACGCTACGCCCGCACGTTCCTTCCCATCACGCCCGCGATCGGAGGACGTTCCGCGCATGGTGTGCAGGAACGCCCGACCAACCACGCGCGGATCAGCCCACCACGCGCGGATCAGCCCACCACGCGCGGATCGGCCCACCACGGTCGGTGGGCGCGACCGCCGCCGGACGGGAGGCACGTGGCGGCGCCGCACCGTGCCTCCCGTCCGCCCGTGGCTGCGTCAGCAGCCGCCGCTATGCGGCGACCAGGTACTCGTCCCACTCCGACTGCGGCCGCTCGATGCCGCGGACCACCCACGAGGCACCGTGCGGCGCCTTCGGCCGGAACCGGAGTCGCCATCCCATCTCCTGCGGGGTGCGGTCGCCCTTGGTGTTGTTGCACGCCAGGCAGCAGGCGACGAGGTTCTCCCACGTGTCCTGCCCGCCGCGGGACCGCGGCTGCACGTGGTCGATCGTCGTCGCGTGCCGGTCGCAGTACGCGCAGCGGTTCGCGTCGCGCCGGAGGACCCCGCGGCGCGAGACGGGCACGAGCCGGGCGTGCGGGATGCGCACGTAGCGGGTGAGGATGATGACGGACGGACGGTCGAACGACGACGTCGACCCGGTGACCGGGTGCTCGGCGTCGGCGGTGACGATGGCGGCCTTCTGGTTCATCACCAGCACGAGGGCCCGTCGGTCCGAGATCACCGCGAGGGGCTCGTAACCGGCGTTGAGGACGAGAGTGCGCATGGGTTCCCTTCCGACGTGCCTGGACGGCTTCCAGGCGCTGCGGGTGCGTCGGACCGAGCGACGCCGACGTGGGACCGCGGTCTGCGACCACGCCCGGAACCACGAAGAGCACCACCCGGATGGGCAGTGCTCTCGTCAGGTCAGGGCGTGATGGTGCACGCAGGGGGCGGTGGACCGTATGTCCACGAGCGCGCGCCGACCCGTGGTGCGGGTCGTGCGGATCGCTGACATGAGGTCTCCCGTGGTCGGGCCGTGTTCGGACCGGTGCAGCATCAGGCTACGTCAGGAACCGGCCCAGCACGAGGGTGTGCGGGCCGGTTTCCGGGAGTGTTCACGGGAACGACACACGGGTCGTCACCGCGGGGGGTAGGGCCGGGGTCAGATCCCGAAGCGGACGATGTGGTAGCTGCTCGTCCAGATCGGGCGGATCGACACCTTGCCGCCGGGCTTCGGCGCGTCCATGATCATGCCGTTGCCCATGTAGAAGCCGTCGTGCGAGCCGTCGTTGAAGACGACGACGTCGCCGGGCTGCGCCTGGGACTCGGGGATCGTGGTGCCGGCCGCGTCCTGCAGCGGGACCGAGTGCGCGAGGCTGATGCCGTACTGCGCGTAGACGTACATGACGTAGCCCGAGCAGTCGAAGCCGGACGGGTCCGCGCCGCCGAAGACGTACGGCGTGCCGATGTACTGCTTGGCGGTCGCGACGACGGCCGGCAGCGAGAACGGGGTGTTCGCCGAGGTCGCGGCGATCTGCTCGGCGCTCGGGCCGCTGTACGACGAGTACTGCTTCGCGGTCGCGGCACGGGCGGCCTGCGTCGCCGCGGCCTGCTTCGCTGCCTCGGCGGCGGCGTCCGCTGCGGCCTTCTGCGCGGCCTCCTGGTCGAGGGTCGCCTGCGAGGTGGCGCCGTAGCCGTCGCGGTTCGTGCCGGCGAGGGCGACGGCGTCCGACACGGAGAACTCCTGCGCCTGGGTCGCACGGACCTCGCGCTGGGCGGTGGCGGCTGCGGAGCCGGTCTGCTGCGTCGCGGCGAACGCCGGGGCGACCGCGACGGTGCCGAACATGCCGCACGCGACGGTGAGGACGACCGGCGCCAGGAAGCGGCGCTTGCGGGCGGTGGCGCTCGCCTTCGTCTTCTCGGCGGCGAGGGCGGCCTGCGCGGCACGACGACCGCCGGGGAGCGGTGCGTCGCGGACCGGGGTCACCTTGCGGACGGTGGAGGTGGTCGCGGGGGCCTGGCGTGCTGCCCGCCGGGTGAGCGGGGCGGCTGCCGTGGGGGTGGCGTTCGCGGTGTTCGTCGGGTTCGCGGGGGTCTGGCCGTCCGCGGCGGAACCGGTCTGCGTCAAGAGTGGTGTCTCCGGCGTCTCGTCACCACGGCCGGGCGGGTGTTCCCGGTCGTGCAACCCCATCCGTTCGTCATCGTTTCCGATCGAGGCAGGAGACGGGCGCGAGACGTCCTGCCACGGGTCCTGGGCCTCGTGGGCGACCCGGGACTCGACGAGTGTACGTGGGCGTCGTTACCGTGTCGAGATGAAACGGCGCTTCGGTAACGGAACGATGACGAATCCCTGATCAGAGGCCTGTCACCTGCGTGACCTTGTGGGCTTTCTCAGGCTCAGGGGTGCTCGTGGGCGAACCGCGCCAGGGTCAGGCGTGCTCGATGTAGACGTGCTGGGCGACCTCGGTCGGGAGCTCGATGCCCGACTCCTCGCCCTCGACGCGGACGGCCACGTAGGCCCCCGCACGCTGCACGCTCGCGACCCGACCCGGCATCACACCGGCGGTCCGCAGCTGGTGCAGGAGCTCCGGTTCGAACTGCACCGGCTCGCCCAGACGGCGGACGACCCCGGTCGCGACGGCGTCGGTGCCCTCGGTCGCGGCGACGATGTTCCGCACGCCGTCGAGGAACCCCGGGGCGGTCGGCCCGCCGATCTCGGCCAGCCCGGGGATCGGGTTGCCGTACGGCGACTCGGTCGGGTTGCCGAGCATCTCGAGCAGGCGGACCTCGACCTGCTCGCTCATCACGTGCTCCCAGCGGCAGGCCTCGTCGTGCACGAACGCCCAGTCGAGCCCGATCACGTCGGACAGCAGGCGTTCGGCGAGCCGGTGCTTCCGCATCACGTGGGTCGCACGGGAGCGGCCCTCGGTCGTGAGCTCGAGGTGCCGGTCGCCGGAGACGACGACGAGTCCGTCGCGCTCCATCCGGGCGACGGTCTGCGAGACCGTCGGACCCGAGTGACCGAGGCGCTCGGAGATGCGCGCACGCAGCGGGACGATCCCCTCTTCTTCGAGGTCGAGGATCGTCCGGAGGTACATCTCCGTGGTGTCGACGAGATCGGTCACGGTCCGCCTCTCAGGTCCGGTTCCAGCGCGCCCCACACTACTTGTTCGCGGTGACAGCGACGGACCGACACCCGTCAGGGGACAGACCGTCCCGAGGGATCGTCATGTGCATCCGGGTCCGGTCCGGCACGCGACGACCGGCCTGGAGGCACGCCCCACACCCGCCCCGTCCGGCCGGTGCAGGGTCGGCTGGGCTGGGACACCGCTCGCTAGGATCGCTCCATGGCAGACATCGTCATCCCCGCCGACCTCCTCCCGACCGACGGCCGCTTCGGCTGCGGACCGTCCAAGATCCGCGGCGCGCAGCTCGAGTCCCTCGTGACGCGCGGGGCGACGATCCTCGGCACGTCCCACCGGCAGAAGCCCGTCAAGGACCTCGTCGGCAGCGTCCGCCGCGGGCTCGCCGACCTGTTCCAGCTCCCCGACGGCTACGAGGTCGTCCTCGGCAACGGCGGCTCGACCGCGTTCTGGGACGCCGCCGCGTTCGGGCTCGTCGAGCGCCGGGCGGAGAACCTGTCCTTCGGCGAGTTCGGCTCGAAGTTCGCCAAGGCCACGGCGACCCCGTGGCTCGAGGCCCCGCACGTGGTCGAGGCCCCCGGTGGCTCCCTCGCCGCACTCGAGCCGGTCGAGGGCGTCGACCTCTACGCGTACCCGCACAACGAGACGTCCACGGGCGTGATGGCCCCCGTCGTCCGCGCGGGCGGCGACCCCGGTGCCCTGACCGTCGTCGACGCCACGAGCGCCGCCGGCGGTGCGGCCTTCGACGTCAGCGCGACCGACGTCTACTACTTCGCGCCGCAGAAGAACTTCGCCTCGGACGGCGGCCTGTGGCTCGCACTGTTCTCCCCCGCGGCGCTCGAGCGCGTGGAGCGGATCGCCGCGAGCGACCGCTACGTGCCGGAGTTCCTGTCGCTCAAGAACGCGGTCGACAACTCCCGGCTCGACCAGACGCTGAACACCCCGGCGCTCGCGACCCTGCTCATGCTCGACGACCAGGTCTCCTGGATCAACCAGTCCGGCGGGCTCGCGTGGGCGGACACCCGCACGAAGACGTCGTCCGCGACGATCTACGACTGGGCGGAGTCGGTCGACTACGCGACGCCGTTCGTCACCGACCCCGCGCACCGGTCGCAGGTCGTGGCGACGATCGACCTCGACGACGCGATCGACGCCAAGGCCGTGGCGGCGACGCTCCGCGCGAACGGCATCGTCGACACCGAGCCGTACCGGAAGCTCGGGCGCAACCAGCTCCGCGTCGCGACCTTCACGGCGATCGACCCGGACGACGTCGCCCAGCTCGTCCGCTCGATCGACTTCGTCGTGCAGGCACTGCGCGGCTGACCCCCGCGGGCCGGCTGGCTCGCAAAACGCAACGAGGGCGGCTCCTCGCAGCGGAATGTCGCTGCGGGAAACCGCCCTCGTTGCGTCTTGCGGAGGTCGGAGGCCGCCACCCGGAGACCGGCGTCAGGCGTGCCGGTCCGGGTCGACCTCGGTCGGGTCGAGCCGGTCCAGCTCCAGGTCGTCGTCCGGGTCGACGGGACGCACCCGCGCGGCACGACGTCGGGCGCCACGGGAGCGCACCGGAGCGGGCTCCTCGTCGTCGTCCTCGTCCGCCGCGTCGACGTCGACCCCGTCGAGCTCGTCGTCGTCGGACTCCTCGAGGTCGTCCTCGTCCTCGTCGCCGAACGCGTCGTCGTCGTCGGACTCGTCGTCGTCCGCCTCGTCGTCGTCCGGGTCCTCGTAGTCCGCGTCCTCGTCGTCGTCGTCGTCCTCGTCGGACTCGTCGTCGTCCTCGTCCGACTCCGCCTCCGCGTCGTCGTGCCCCGCCCGGTACTCGGCGAGCCGCTCGGACCACGGCACCCACTCCGGCGCGAGCAGCGAGCCGTCACCCGGCAGGAGTTCGACCTCGAGCACGGTCGGCTCGTCACCCTCGACCTGCGCGACCGAGACGGTCCAGCGCCAGCCGGGGTACCCGGGCATCCGGTTCGAGAACTGGACCGAGACGACCCCGTCGCCCTCGTCGACCGTACCGACCGGCTGCCCCACCGTGGACTCCGGCGTGACCTCGAGCAGCGCCTTCCGCGCGAGCTCCGTGACGTCCACCATCAGGCGTCCAGCTGGTCCGCGACATGGCGCAGGATCGCGGCGATGCGCTCGCCGTTCTTCGGGTAGCGACCGTGCCGGAGGTCGCCGCTGATGCGGTCGAGCTCCTTCACGAGGTCCTCGACGATGACGGCCATGTCGTCGGCCGATCGGCGGGACATCTTCGCGAGGGACGGTGCGGGCTCGAGCAGGCGGGCGGACAGCGCCTGCGAGCCCTTCTTGCCCTGGACGACGCCGTACTCCAGCCGCGTCCCGGGCTTGACCGAGGTGACACCGTCCGGCAGCGAGGACGCGTGCAGGAACACGGATTCACCGTCGTCTCCGGAGATGAACCCGAACCCCTTCTGGTCGTCGTAGAACTTGACCTTGCCGGTGGGCATGCGTGGACTCCTCGTGGTCGTGGAACGGCCGTGGTGCGTCGGATATCCTGGGTCGATGGCCAAGCCGACCCGATCCACCGGGACCCCCCGCGACGCAGCGGACTCCTCGGTGACGTTCAATCGTACCGAACGCGTCCTCGGGTTCATGGTCGGGGGCATCTTCATCGCCGCCTTCCTGTGCATCGCGGCCATGATCGTGATGTGGCTGACCGTCCCGAGCGCCCAGGGTTCGATGCCCTGGCCCGTGATCATGGCGATCCCGCTGATCGGTCTGCCGATCGGGATGGTGCTCGTCTTCGTCCTCCTCGGACTCACCTGGTCCAAGCGCGCCCGCGAGAACCGGTCGGCACGCTGAGGACCGGCGACGACCGGAGCGGCGGACGATGACGACCACCGCAGACCTCGCCGCACGCCTGCGCGCGACGCCCGACGACGACCTCGAACGACTCGTCGTGGCCCGACGGCTGCCAGCGGCGGTCCTCGCGGACTCCGGTCCGCAGCACGCCGCCGACTTCTTCGACCTCGCCGAGGCGCTCCGGACCGACGACGCCGTCGACGCCGCACTCGAGCACCTGCCCCGTGCCGCGCTGCTCGCGCTGCGGGACGGCGAGGCGGGTGACGCACTCGCCCCCGCCGTCGCGCTCGGCCTGGCGGACGCTTCCGGCGGCGTCGACGACGCGGTCGCGGCCCGCCTGGCCGCCCACCCCGACCTCGTGGCACTGGACCGGACAGGAGGCCCGTCCCGCGTCCGGCGGTCGGCCGACGACACGCAGGCGGCCGACCCCGATCGCGCGCGCGCCACGGGTGCCGAACGCGCCTTCGCGACGATGACCGTCCTCGCCGAGCTCCTGCGCGCCGTCCGCGCCGGGAGCGTGAAGGAGCTCGTGAAGGGCGGGATCGGGACGCCGCTCGCCAGGACCCTCGGCGAGCGCACCGGCACCGATCCCGAGGTCGTGCCCGATCGACTCGCGCTCCTCGCCCGCGTCGGGTTCGCCGACCCCGGCGAAGGGCTCTGGCACACCACACCGGCGGGCGACGACTGGCTCGTCGCGCCGTGGCCGGACCGCTGGGTCGGGCTCGCCGGGCGATGGTGGGACGCCCTCGACCCGGCGGTGCACGACGTGCTCGAGAGCGCCGGCGACGACCTGCGGGACCTCGTCGCGCTCGGGCGCTGGGCGTACCCGGCCGGTGCGCGGTGGCTCGACGCGGAGCTCCTCGTCGTGGCCGGCACCGCGGAGTCCATCGGGCTCGCGGTCGACGGCCTGCTCACCCCGACCGGTCGGGCCGTGCTCGACGGGGACACCGACGCCGCGGCCGCCGACCTGCCACCCACGGTCGAGGGCGTGTACCTGCAGCACGACCTGACGGTCATCGCTCCCGGGCCGCTCTCGCCCGCCGACGACGCGGCCCTCCGGTCGGTGGCCGACCTCGAGGCCCCGGGGCTCGCGGCCCGGTACCGCGTGTCCGAGGAGTCCGTCCGCCGTGCCCTCCGCGCCGGCAGCACGAAGGACGAGCTCCTCGCGTTGCTGGACCGGCTGTCCGCCACGGGCGTGCCGCAGCCGCTCGGCTACCTCGTCGAACAGGTCGCCGGACGCGACGGCAGCATCGTCGTCGACGTCGGACCGGGCGGGGTCGGCACCCGGGTGCACGGCACGCCGGACCAGCTCGACCTGGTCGGGGTCGACGCCGAGCTGCGCCAGCTCGCGTGGGAGCGGCCCGACCTGACGACCCTCGTGACCCGGCACCCGGCGCACGTGGTGCACGCAGCGCTCGAGGACCAGCGCTACCCGGCCGTGCTGACGGCCGCAGCCCGCCCCGCGACGCAGGGCGTGCCTCCCGTCCGTCGCCGTGCCGCCGGACGCACGCCGGAACAGGCGGCGCACGCACTCGTCGAGCGGCTGCGGCTGACGACCGAGCGCGGCGAGGCGGAGCCGGAGCAGGAGTGGCTCGGCCGGCAGATCGACCTGGCCGTGCGGGGGAAGACCCCGATCCGGCTGACGGTGCGCATGCCGGACGGATCCGAACGACCCGTCTCGATCGTCCCGACCTCCGTCGCGGCGGGCCGTGTGCGCGGACGGGACACGGCGGTCGACGTCGAACGCACCCTGCCGCTGTCGCTCGTCGTGGCGGTCGAGAGCGAGGCGTGACGCCGAGGGCCGCGACGCGCAGCGTCCGGGCCGGGCACGGCAGCTCGCAGCCGCGACGCCTAGGCTGATCCGTCATGAACGGACCGCTGATCGTGCAGAGCGACCGCACCGTGCTCCTCGAGGTCGCGCACCCCGACGCCGAGGACGCGCGGCACGAGCTCGCCGCCTTCGCCGAGCTCGAACGCGCCCCTGAGCACGTGCACACGTACCGGATCACGCGGCTCGGGCTCTGGAACGCACGGGCCGCGGGGCACGACGCCGAGTCGATGATCGGCACGCTCGAGCGCTTCGCGAAGTTCCCGGTCCCGCAGAGCGTCACGGTGGACATCCGCGACACGGTGTCGCGCTACGGACGGCTCGTGATCCGGCGCGAGGAGCGTCCGGACGCCCCGGCGATCGCGAACTCACCGACCGAGGAGCTCGAGCGCCAGCCGGTGCTGCTCCTGACGGCCGAGGACCCGTCCGTCCTCGCCGAGGTGACCCGCTCGAAGCGGATCAAGCCGCTGCTCGGCGACCAGCGGTCGTCCTCGGAGATCGAGCTGCAGCCGTGGGCACGGGGCCAGGTCAAGCAGGAGCTCGTGAAGCTCGGCTGGCCGGCCGAGGACCTCGCCGGCTACACACCCGGGCAGCCGCACCCGATCGACCTCGACACGGCGTCGTGGCACATGCGGCCGTACCAGGAACAGGCGGTCGACACCTTCTTCGCGCAGGGCTCCGGCGTCGTCGTGCTGCCCTGCGGCGCCGGCAAGACGCTGGTCGGTGCCGGTGCGATGGCGACCGTCAAGGCGACGACGCTCATCCTCGTCACGAACACCGTGTCCGCGCGGCAGTGGCGCGACGAGCTGCTCCGCCGGACGACCCTGACCGCGGACGACATCGGCGAGTACTCGGGCACGTCGAAGGAGATCCGCCCGGTCACGATCGCGACGTACCAGATCCTCACCGCCCGCCGGAAGGGCGAGTACACGCACCTGTCGCTCCTCGACGCCCTCGACTGGGGCCTCATCGTCTACGACGAGGTCCACCTGCTCCCCGCGCCGGTGTTCAAGCTGACGGCGGACCTGCAGGCGCGCCGTCGGCTCGGCCTGACCGCGACGCTCGTGCGCGAGGACGGCCGCGAGAGCGACGTGTTCTCGCTCATCGGGCCGAAGCGCTACGACGCCCCGTGGAAGGAGATCGAGGCCCAGGGCTACATCTCCCCCGCCGCCTGCTACGAGGTGCGGATCGACCTGCCGCACGCCGACCGGTTGGAGTACGCCGCGTCCGGCGACGACGAGCGCTACCGGCTCGCCGCGACGTCACCGGCGAAGACCCCGGTCGTGCGGGAGCTCATCGAGAAGCACCGCGGCGAGCAGATCCTGGTGATCGGGCAGTACATCGACCAGCTCGACGCGCTCGCGGAGTCGCTCGACGCCGCGGAGATCACCGGGGCGACGCCCGTCGACGAACGCGAGCGGCTGTTCCGGGCGTTCCGGCAGGGCGACATCGACGTCCTGGTCGTCTCGAAGGTCGCGAACTTCTCCGTCGACCTGCCCGACGCGACCGTGGCCATCCAGGTGTCCGGCTCCTTCGGGTCCCGTCAGGAAGAGGCCCAGCGACTCGGCCGGCTCCTGCGCCCGAACAAGGACGGTCTGCCGGCGTCGTTCTACACGCTCGTGACGCGGGACACCGTCGACCAGGACTTCGCACAGAACCGGCAGCGGTTCCTCGCGGAGCAGGGGTACGCGTACACCATCCTCGACGCCGACCAGGTCCAGGCAGCCGCGTAGCCGGCACACGAGCCGCTCCCAGGAAACCTCTAGGGAACGGTCAGAGGATGTGTCCATGACCGATGGCCCCAAGATCCTGATCGTCGACGACGAACCGAACATCCGCGACCTCCTCACGACCTCGCTGCGTTTCGCCGGGTTCGCCGTCCGTGCGGTCGGCAACGGGGCACAGGCGATCTCGGCCGTGCTCGAAGAGGAACCCGACCTGATCATCCTCGACGTGATGCTCCCCGACATGAACGGCTTCGGCGTCACCAAGCGCCTGCGTTCGTCCGGGTACACCTCCCCGATCCTGTTCCTCACCGCGAAGGACGACACCGAGGACAAGATCACCGGCCTCACGGTCGGCGGCGACGACTACGTCACGAAGCCGTTCTCGCTCGACGAGATCGTCGCGCGCATCAAGGCGATCCTGCGTCGCACGATGAACGACGAAGAGGACGCGATCATCCGCGCCGGCGAGCTCACGATGGACCAGGACACGCACGAGGTCACGATCGGCGACGCGCAGATCGAGCTGTCCCCGACCGAGTTCAAGCTCCTCCGCTACCTCATGCTCAACCCGAACCGGGTGCTGTCGAAGGCGCAGATCCTCGACCACGTGTGGGAGTACGACTTCAACGGCGACGCCGGCATCGTCGAGTCCTACATCTCGTACCTGCGCCGCAAGCTCGACCAGTACTCGAGCGAGCCGATCATCCAGACGTAGGCGCTCTGCGACAGGACGACGGACAGCTTGCAGTACTGCTCGCCGTCGCTGATGTTCTGGCCCTCGAGCTGCTCCGTCGTCTGCTTGACGTTGTTGTCGAGCTGCGACATCAGGTACGTCGACAGCACCGTCATGGTGCCGAGTCCGGCGACGAGGAGCCCGAGCGCGACGAGCAGCACCGTGATCCCGGTGATCTTCGTGCGGAGGGAGATCCCGTCCCACCAGCGGCTCATTCGCGTGTGCATGCTGTCCCGAGGATAAGCGGCGGGTGTGCCGGGG
>NZ_CP054593.1:528130-603602 GCF_013347165.1 Curtobacterium sp. Csp2 | reverse complement strand
TGTGTATAAGAGACAGCGGTTCCACCGGACGCCCGCCGCTTATCCTCGGGACAGCATGCACACGCGAATGAGCCGCTGGTGGGACGGGATCTCCCTCCGCACGAAGATCACCGGGATCACGGTGCTGCTCGTCGCGCTCGGGCTCCTCGTCGCCGGACTCGGCACCATGACGGTGCTGTCGACGTACCTGATGTCGCAGCTCGACAACAACGTCAAGCAGACGACGGAGCAGCTCGAGGGCCAGAACATCAGCGACGGCGAGCAGTACTGCAAGCTGTCCGTCGTCCTGTCGCAGAGCGCCTACGTCGCGGCTTACGACTCCCGCGGCGACCAGATCTGCCAGACGAAGGCGTCGAGCCGGCCGGACATCCGCTCGCTCGACTTCTCGGCAGCCGCGCAGAGCTCGCAGCGCTTCTCGCTGTACGACAGCCAGCACAACCACGAGTGGCGTGCGCAGATCATCCCGGCGTCGCTGCAGAACCAGTCGAGCGGCACCTCGGAGACCGGCTACGTGCTCGTCGCGGTGTCGAGCGCGGACACCGACCAGACCATCGCCCGCTTCACGGTCATCTTCCTGGGCTTCGGCATCTCGGTGATCCTGCTCGGCGCGATGCTCACCCGGCTCCTCGTCACGGCCACCTTCGACCCGCTCCGCGACGTCGAGGACACCGCCGCCCGCTTCGCCGCCGGCGACTTCAACCAGCGTCTCGAGGCGGACACCCCGAACACCGAGGTCGGCCGCCTCAACCGCTCGCTCAACGCGATGCTCGAGCGGATCGACTCGGCGTTCGAGGACCGCGAGCGCACGATCGACCAGATGCGCCGCTTCGTCGGTGACGCCTCGCACGAGCTCCGGACGCCGCTCGTGTCCCTGCGCGGGTACGCCGAGCTGTACCGGATGGGTGCCCTCCGCAAGGAGGAGGACGTGGCGCAGGCCATGGAGCGCATCGAGAAGGAAGCGCAGCGGATGGGCCTGCTCGTGCAGGACCTGCTGCAGCTCGCGCGCATCGACGAGTCGAAGCCGCTGGAGCTCGGACCGGTCGACCTCGTCGCGATCGCCCGCGACTCCGCCCTCGACACGATGGCGTCGAACCCGGACCGCGAGATCCAGGTGCTCGTCGAGGACTCCGTCACCGGGGTGAGCGTCGCGCAGCCCGTGCGACCGACCCTGGCGAAGGGCGACACCGGCGAGGTGCCCGGTTCACCCCCGTCGGCGAACACCACCGGGCCGATCGCGTTCTCGCGGCAGACCATCGCGCGGCTGCGTGCCCGTCGGACGCGGGCGATGGGCGTCGAGGGCGGCGTGCCCACCGACGAGACCACCCCGCTGCCGACGATCGTGCTGCCGGCCCGCCCGCCGATCGTGCTGGCGGAGGAGAACAAGATCCGCCAGGTCGTCACGAACCTGATGGGCAACGCGATGCGCTTCACCGAGCACGACGACCCGATCGAGATCGGCATCGGCGTGGACGACGAGCGCGGGATGGCCCACATCGACGTGATCGACCACGGCGAGGGCATCCCGCCGCAGCTCCGCGACAAGATCTTTCAGCGCTTCTGGCGTGCGGACACCTCGCGGGCCCGGGACACCGGCGGTTCGGGGCTCGGCCTGGCGATCGTCTCCGGCATCGTGCAGGCGCACCACGGGTCGGTCGAGGTCTTCGACACCGAGGGCGGCGGCGCCACCTTCCGCGTCTGGCTCCCCCTGCTCCCCCGCGACTACACCCCGACGCCCGCCGCCTGACACCACCGCCGGCGCGGCCCGCGCGCCTCGCCCCGCCGAGCCCGCCCCGCCGAGCGTGCCACATGTGGGCCTCTCGTCGCCGTCGCCCGACCGGAATCGCTCAGCCGGCGGATCGCGTGCGGCGTGTCCTGCCCGCTCGATCGGCGAAGGCACGGCGGAGCCGCTCGAACAGCACCGCCGGACGTGCGACGTCGACCGCGGTCGCGTGGATGACGAGCCACCCGTTGACGGTGAAGCCGTTGCTGCGACGCTGGTCTCGGCGCCAGGTGTCCTGATCGCGGTGGTGGTCGCCGTCGTACTCCAGCGCGATGCGGTACTCGGGCCACGCCATGTCGACGCGGCCGAGGAACGTTCCGGCGGCGTCGAGGACGTCGACGTTCAGCTCCGGCTCCGGGAAGCCGGCATCGACCACCCCGAGCCGGAGCCGCGTCTCCATCGCCGACTCCGCACCGACGCGGATGCGCTCGAGCGCTGCGCGCGCGGTCCGGACGCCGCGGGCCCCGGGCACGATCGACGCGGCGAGGTCGTCGGGCGTGGCCAGGGCATGATCGCGACGCACCATGTGGTCGCCGAGCACGACGAGATCCGCGGCGGAGAGGAGGTCAGCGCACTCGAACCAGCTCTGCGCCGGGCTACTGGCCCGGCCCAGCGGGGTGTCGCGCACGTCCGACGTCGGCAGCCGATGGCCGACCACCCCACGGCGGCGCATGGCGACCGTGCCGTCGGACGAGACGTGGACGACGTCGTCGATGCCGGCGCCGCGAGGGAGCGGCGCGCCCCAGATGCCCGCCGCGGTGGTGTGGCTGAAGCGCTGGCCGTCGCGTAGCACGACCGACAACGCTTCGACCTGCCCGACCTCGGCTCCCGCGGGAGCGCGGACGCCGTGGACCGGGACGACGAGGTCGGTGCGCCGCAACCGCTCCTTGCCGATGCCCGCTCGGAGCGCGTCCGCGACGGTGAACACGGTCTGGCCGAACGGGACCGGGAGCGAGCGGGGCTTCGACATGCCGACGATCATGGGCCGTGCACTGACACAACCAGCCCCGCGGAGCCGTGACTGTGGAGAACGACGGAGGACGGGCCTCCTGTGCGAAGCCATGCGCCCGCCGCGAGCGGGCAAGACATGCCGCGTGCAGAACGCGGACTGGGCAGAACCGGTCGACCCGCGACGTCCACCGCGACAGAAGTGGCCCGCTCGGCGGCACCCCCCCCGCACGCGGAAGGGCCCCGCACGCGCAGCGTGCGGAGCCCTTCCGTCAGGACTCTTTAGAAGTCCATGCCACCCGTGGGGTCACCGGCCGGCATGGCCGGGGCCTTCTCGGGCTTGTCGGCGACGACGGCCTCGGTCGTGAGGAACAGACCGGCGATCGATGCAGCGTTCTGCAGCGCCGAGCGCGTGACCTTGGCCGGGTCGATGATGCCCGCGGCGACGAGGTCGACGTACTCACCGGTCGCGGCGTTGAGGCCGTGACCCGACTCGAGCTCGCGGACCTTGGCGGCGACGACGCCCGGCTCGAGACCGGCGTTCAGCGCGATCTGCTTGAGCGGTGCGTCGATCGCGACGCGGACGATGTTCGCACCGGTCGCCTCGTCACCCTCGAGGGAGAGCGAGTCGAGCGCGACGGACGCCTGGATGAGGGCGACGCCACCACCGGCGACGATGCCCTCTTCGACAGCGGCCTTCGCGTTGCGGACGGCGTCCTCGATGCGGTGCTTGCGCTCCTTGAGCTCGACCTCGGTCGCGGCACCCGCCTTGATGACGGCGACGCCACCGGCGAGCTTCGCGAGACGCTCCTGGAGCTTCTCGCGGTCGTAGTCGGAGTCGGTCGCCTCGATCTCGCCGCGGATCTGCTTGACGCGGCCGGCGATCTGGTCCTCGTCGCCAGCACCCTCGACGATGGTCGTCTCGTCCTTGGTGATGATGACCTTGCGGGCCTTGCCGAGCAGGTCGAGGGTCGCGTTCTCGAGCTTGAGGCCGACCTCTTCCGAGATGACCTGGCCGCCGGTGAGGATCGCGATGTCCTGCAGCATGGCCTTGCGACGGTCGCCGAAGCCCGGGGCCTTGACGGCGACGGACTTGAAGATGCCGCGGATCTTGTTCACGACGAGGGTCGCGAGGGCTTCGCCGTCGACGTCCTCGGCGATGATGAGGAGCTGCTTGCCCGCCTGGATCACCTTGTCGACGACCGGGAGCAGGTCCTTGATGTTGGAGATCTTCGAGTTGACGATGAGGATGTACGGGTCCTCGAAGACGGCCTCCTGGCGCTCCGGGTCCGTGACGAAGTACTGCGACAGGTAGCCCTTGTCGAAGCGCATGCCCTCGGTCAGCTCGAGCTCGGTGCCGAAGGTGTTCGACTCCTCGACGGTGACGACGCCTTCCTTGCCGACCTTGTCGATCGCCTCGGCGATGAGCTCGCCGATGGTGGAGTCAGCGGCCGAGATCGACGCGGTCGCGGCGATCTGGTCCTTGGTCTCGATGTCCTTCGCGTTGGCGAGGAGCTGGTCGGAGACGGCGGCGACGGCCTTCTCGATGCCGCGCTTGAGCGACACGGGGTCGGCACCGGCGGCGACGTTGCGGAGGCCCTCGCGGACGAGCGCCTGGGCGAGGACGGTCGCGGTCGTCGTGCCGTCACCGGCGACGTCGTCGGTCTTCTTCGCGACCTCCTTGACGAGCTCCGCACCGATCTTCTCGTACGGGTCGTCGAGCTCGATCTCCTTGGCGATGGAGACACCGTCGTTCGTGATCGTGGGGGCGCCCCACTTCTTCTCGAGGACGACGTTGCGGCCGCGCGGGCCGAGCGTCACCTTCACGGCGTCGGCCAGGGTGTTCAGGCCGCGCTCGAGGCCGCGACGGGCCTCCTCGTCGAAAGCAATGATCTTAGCCATGTGAGTTTCTCGTCCCTCCCGGACGTCGTCATGGGGGTCGTGCTGGCACTCAGCGTGAGCGAGTGCCAACGCCGATTCTGGCACTCGACGAGGTCGAGTGCAACACAGCCGGGAGGCACGGGTCGTCTTCCCAGGACACGCACCGACACGACGCGGTCGCGCCCGGCACCGCACGGCCGCGCCCGGCACGACGGACACCCGGGACGACGAACGCGCCGCCCCCGAGGGGACGGCGCGTTCCGGGTGTCGCGGTTCAGGCGGGGCGGACCGACTCGGCCTGCGGCCCCTTCGCGCCGGTGCCGACGTCGAACGTCACCGCCTGGCCCTCCTCGAGGACCTTGTAGCCCGACATGTCGATCGCCGAGTAGTGCACGAACACGTCCTGGCCCCCTCCATCGACGGTGATGAAGCCGAAGCCCTTCTCGGCGTTGAACCACTTCACGGTTCCGTTGGCCATGATCTCTTGCTCCCTGGTGGTGCTGGTGCAGACGACGGGTCGTCGTTGGTGCGGACGACAGGCCGTCGTCTGGCGATGACTCTGACCGAACAAGCGCGGCGTGGCAAGGGTTGTGACGCCCTTTCACGCCGATTCCGTCAGAATTCAACGTCCCGGAAACACCGCTGTAACGAACCCGGCGCGGGGAGCGTGTCAGCCGGCGTAGTCCGCGCCGAGCACCACGGTCACGTCGGCGTTCGGGAACGCCGCCGACTGCTGCACCGCGGAGACCCCGAGCGCCTGCGCGACGCCCTGCGCCACGGCTGCCTGCGACTCCTGCTGGTAGTACACGATCGTCGCGGTGGTGCCGGTCGTCCCGGCGTCCCCGGTCGAGCGGACCTGCCAGCCGGCGTTCCGCAGCGCGGTCGAGCCCTTCGCCGCGAGCCCGGTGGTCGAGGTGCCGTTCAGGACGACGACGCTCGTGGCACCCTGCTCGGCGGGGGTCGCGGCCGTCGGCGCCTGGGTCTCGGACGGCGACGGGGTCGCTTCGCCCGAGGGCTCACCGGTCGCCGGCGCCGAGGCGGACGCGGACGACGACGGAGCCGGCGAGGACGTCGACCCCGGGAACGAGTAGCTGCCGTTGAGGAGCGCGAGCACGAGCACCCCGATGAGCACGAGCACCCCGGTGGCGAGCGCCGCCCAGGCGAACGCGATCCAGCCGCGGCCACGACGCCGGGCACCGCGGTGCGCCCCGACCCGGGGGCCGTCGGTGACGTCGTCGAACCGGTCTCGCGGGAATCTCTGGGTCATCGTTCCTCTTCACGGGGATCGGTCGTCGTGCCGGGGGCGACGAAGGAGCGCGTCGCGCGGGCACGGGTGCGGGCGTGCCGGAGCCGCTGCAGTCGCGTCACGAGCTGCGGGTCGTACGCGAGCGCCGCCGGCAGGTCGATCACGCGGTTCAGCACCTGGTAGTAGCGCGCCGGCGACATGTCGAACTCGACCCGGATCTCCGCTTCCTTCGTGCGGTCGTGCCGCGCCCGCTCGTGCTCGAAGGCGAGCACGTGCTTGTCGAGCTCGCTGAGCTCGTCGGCGGGGATGGTGGTCACGGCACTTCCGGTCACGGTCGGGTAACGGGTCTCGCACATCGTAGGGGTGGCGGGCACGCCGACCCTGGTACGCGCCTGGACTGTCGCGAAGCCCGCGTTCAGGCTCCGGGCGCGCGGAACCAGCGCATGCGGACGCCGAACGGGTCGGACACCGCGAGCGCGACGCCGTCGAGCGACAGGGTCGCGAACGCGTCCGGGTCGTGGGGGTCGACGTCGTCGGGCAGGGTGGCGGCCACGCCGCGCAGGATCCCGGTCCGTTCGAGTGCGACCCAGCGCACGCCGCGCTCGCGGAGCCGGTCGACCACCCGCTGCCGGTCCGCGCCGGGCACGTAGACGAGCGTCCCGGTCGTCAGGACCACCGGTTCGCAGTCGTCCGGCAGGGCGTCGAGTGCGCGGTCCAGGTCACCGGGCAGCGTGCCCCGGATCCGGACGGGAGGCACGGCGAGCGTCGCGCGCGCCGCCGCACCCATCAGGGCGGTGCGGTCCGTCGCCTCGGGCGGGACGGCCTCGACCAGGCGGTCGAACGCGCCGGGCTCGGCCAGGTCGATCGGGTTCGGGTCGAGGGCCACGCGTGCACCGATCCGGATCGGCGTGGCACGCGGCGCGGGCACGGCACCGGAGACGGCGACCGTCAGGAGGATCGACGGCTCCGCGACCGCGGTGTGCACCCGCACCCGCTCGTCGCGCACCCCGTCACCGGGCACGTGGTCGAGCGTCACGCGGTCCGGGATCGAGCAGAGCCCGGCAGCGGCGCCCGCGTCGACGAGCCCCAGCGGCCGCTCGGTCGCCGCGGCGAGCGCCTGCAGGACCGGGACGACCGGACCGAGGCGACGCGGGTCGTTGGCCTGCACCGTGGCGGCGGCGAGGGCCGCGACCAGGGTGGGGCGTGCCTCCCGGCCGAGCGCGCGCAGCGCACCGGGGTCCGCCGGGTCCGCGCCGAGCCGCCGGGCGACCGCGAAGACCAGCTCGGGCTGCCGCTGCTGCTCCGGCACCGCCTCCAGGAGCGCGACCAGGTCGTCGTCCACCGAGCGTGCCCAGGCCGCGTACGACGGTGAGACCGGGGCGATGCGCTCCGCGTAGGCGGCGTACCGCTCCCGTGTCCCGGTCACGGTCGGTACATGCCGACGTGGCGGATGCCGGCCTCGTCGTACGGGGTGCCGAAGCGGGCGAACCCGTGCCGCTCGTACAGCCCGGCCACGTACTCCTGCGCGTGCAGCACGAACGGCTCGTCGCCGTGGGCGGCGAGCACCGCGCCGACCAGCCGGTCGGCGATCCCCTGCCCGCGGTGGTCCGGGTGCGTCGCGACCCGACCGACGACCCACGCCGGTGCTGGGGTGCCGTCGGGGTGCGGCTCCCCCGCGGCCGGGCGGACGAGCCGGAGGTACCCGACCGGATCGTCGTCCGCTCCGAACCACCAGTGCTCGGTGTCCGGGTGACGGTCGCGGCCGTCGAAGTCCTCTGCCGTGACCCGCTGTTCGAGCGCGAACACGCGGTTCCGGAGGACGACGATGCCGTACAGTTCGTCCGTCGTCAGACGGTCCCAGCGGGCGTGGCGCACGGAATGCTCGGACATCGTGGCGAGTTTACTGAGGTGGCCGGGCAGCCCGTCGACCCGGCCGGAAGCAGGAGGAACACATGACGTACAACGTCGACAAGTCCGACGCCCAGTGGCGCGAGGAGCTCTCCCCGGACCAGTACGCCGTCCTCCGGCAGGCCGGGACCGAGCGCCCGTGGACCGGTGAGCTGCTCGACGAGGAGCGCGCCGGCGTCTACACGTGTGCGGCCTGCGGAGCGGAGCTGTTCAAGAGCGGCACGAAGTTCGACTCCGGCTGCGGCTGGCCGTCGTTCTACGAGTCGGTGCGCCCCGAGGCCGTCCAGCTCATCGAGGACAAGTCCCTCGGCATGGTCCGCACCGAGGTCCGCTGCGCGAACTGCGGGGGCCACCTGGGGCACGTCTTCCCGGACGGCTTCGGCACCCCGACCGGCGACCGCTACTGCATGAACTCGATCTCGCTGAACTTCGAGGCCGCGGAGTGACCCCCGACGCGCCCCGGTAGAGTGGGCGCGTCAGCCGGCATGGCGCAATTGGTAGCGCACCGTACTTGTAATACGGGGGTTGCGGGTTCGAGTCCCGCTGCCGGCCCTCTCCACCACCTGCGGTTCGGTCGTCCGTGCCTCAGTACAGTTGTGGGGTGAACCGGCCCCGTCTGCTGCTCGTCGCCCTGGTCGCCTGGGTCGGTGTCTTCCTCCTCACCGCTGCGTGGGTGCTCGCGACACCGATCGGCAACGGCCCGGACGAGTCGAACCACTTCGCGAAGGCTGCGGCGACGGTCCGCGGACAGTGGACCGGTGTGCCCACCGGCGCGCAGGGGATCACCACCGTGCGCGTGCCGCAGGCCGTGACGGACCCGCAGGGTGCGGTGCCGTGCGCCGCGCGGGACGCCGCGAAGCCGGCCACGTGCATGCCCGCGTTCTCGACCGCGTCCGGGGACGTCGAGGTCTCGACGGGCGTCGGCGACTACTTCCCCGGCTACTACCTGCTCGTCGGCTGGCCCACACTCCTGGTCGAGGGGGCGCACGGGTACCTGGCGGTGCGGCTCGTGTCCGCGCTGGTCGTCTCCGCGCTCGCCGCGGTGGTGGTCCTGGTCGGGGCGGCGCTCCGGCACCGCCACGCCCTGCCCGCGTGGGCGGCCGTCGCCGTCACCCCGATGACCGTGTACGTCGGGGCGCTCGTCAACCCGAGCTCGGTCGAGATCGCCGGGTGCGCCGCCCTCGCCGCGGTGACCTGGCTCGTGCTCCACGACGGTGCGGGACGGCGGCTGCACTGGTGGCTCGCCCTGCTGGTGGTCTGCGGGGTCGTCGCGGGGTCGATGCGCACGTCGTCGCCCCTCATGGTCGTCGTCGTGGTGGTCGGGGTCCTGCTGACCGACGTCCCCGCCGCGCTCCGGCTCCTGCGCCGTCGCTCCGTGCTCACCGCCCTGGGCGCCGCGGTCGTCCTGCTCGTGCCGGCCGTGCTCTGGTCGGCCTTCGTCGCCGGCCCCGCTGGCTACATCCCGTCGTCGCCGGAGCGCTACGGCTTCGTCGAGGGCACGCTGAAGACACTCGCCCTCACGCCGAAGTGGGGCGAGCAGATGGTCGGCGTGTTCGGCTGGTTCGACACCACCCTGCCCGCGTGGATCGTCACGGCGTGGGCGATGGGGATCGGCCTCGTCGTGTTCGCCGGGCTCGCGGTCCGCCGTCGCGCGCTGCCCGGCACCGTGTTCCTCGTCGCCGCGACGGTGCTCGTGCCCGCCGTGCTGCAGGGCATCGGCGCCGCGGACTACGGGATCATCTGGCAGGGGCGGTACGGGCTGCCGCTGTTCGTCGCGACGCTGATCGTGGTCGGGCTCGCCGCCGACCGGGACGTGCTGCGGACCCGTGCCCTGCGACCGCTCGTCGTCGTGGTGCCGGTCCTCGCCGCGGTGGGGCAGGTCGTCGCGTTCGCGGTGGTGCTCCGGCGTTACGCCGTCGGGGTCTCCGCGCCGTGGAGCGAGGTCCTCGGTGCCCAGGCCTGGCACCCGCCTGGCGGCACGGTGCTGGCGTTCGTCCTGCTGCTCGTCGGCCTCGCGATGGTCGGCGCCGCGCTCGCGGTGACGACGCCGGCGTCCATGGGATCGGTGCTCGCCGGGCGCCGTGCAGGCGGGCAGCCGGCCGTACCGGCGCACCACGTCGCAGCCGACTGAGGCCGCGGTCACGGCGAAGGGCCCGGATGATCGCTCATCCGGGCCCTTCGGCGCGTGGAACGCGGATCAGGGGGCGTTCCGGGCGCTCGACGCGGTAACCAGCCGGCCGTGTGACGAGGATGACACCACAACGGGGGACGTGTCCACAGATCGGTGACTCTTCGCGGCTTCCCGCACGGATGTGCAGGATCCGGCCGCCGCGACTGCGTTCCCGCAGGCAGCCGCCCGGGGTCAGCGGCCGCCGGTGATGCGACGCTCGCGCTGCGCCACGCCCGCCGTGCCGTACGGGTAGTCGTCGATCCGCGGGGCGCTCGCGTCGGTGAGCGTCCGGAGCTCGTCGTCCGTCAGCACGAGGTCGGCGGCACCGAGGTTGTCCTCGAGCTGCGAGACCGTCCGGGCGCCGAGGATGACGCTCGTCACCGCCGGACGGGCGAGCAGCCAGGCCAGGGCGACCTGCGACCTCGAGGCCCCGTGCGCGTCGGCCACGGCGGACACCGCGTCGAGGACCTGCCACGTGCGCTCGTCGCCGTTCCGCGCCTCCCACGCCTCCATGCCGCGCTGCGGGTTCTCGCCGAGCCGGGTCGCGCCGGTGGGGGCCTCGTCGCGCTGGTACTTGCCGGAGAGCCAGCCGCCGGCCAGGGGCGACCACGGCAGCAGGCCGATGCCGGCGTCCAGGCATGCGGGGACGACCTCGTGCTCGATGTCGCGGACGAGCAGGTTGTACTGCGGCTGCAGGGTGACCGGCGGAGCCCACCCGTGCGCCTTCGCCTCGTACACGGCCTTCGTCACCTGGTAGCCGAGGTAGTTCGAGAAGCCGTAGGTGCCGATCTTGCCCGCGGAGACGGCGTCGTCGAGGAAGCGCAAGGTCTCCTCGATCGGGGTGAGGGCGTCCCACGCGTGCATCTGGTACAGGTCGATGTGCTCGACACCGAGCCGCTCGAGCGAGGCGTCGAGCGCGACACGGAGGTGCCGACGGGACAGGCCGAGGTCGTTCGGGCCGTCGCCCTGCGGGAAGCGCCCCTTGGTGGCGAGGACGACCTGCTGCGCCTCGGTCGGGTGCGCGGCGAGCCAGCGGCCGATGATTCGCTCCGACTCGTTGCCGGAGTACACGTCCGCGGTGTCGACGAGCGTGCCGCCCGCGGCGACGAACGTGTCGAGGATCTGGTGCGAGGTGGGTTCGTCGGCTTCGCTGCCGAACGTCATGGTGCCGAGGGTCAGCGTCGACACCGATGTCCCGCTGTTGCCGAGGAGTCTGTAGTCCATGGCGGGGACGCTACGCGCGGGCGTCTGCGTCAGCGAGGACCCACGAGTACCTGTCAGCGCCCGTCGGACACTGCGGCGTCCACGGAAGCGCCGAGGAACGCGATCGCCCGCTCACGGAACACCCGCGACGTCGGGGCGTTGAAGTGGTTCCGTCCCGGGATCTCGAAGAAGTCCGCGTCCGGCGCCGCCGCCGCGAGCCGCACCGCGCTGTCCTTGATCCCGTCCTCGCTGCCCGCGGCCATCAGGATCGGCTGCGCGGGTGCGTTCTCGGGCGTCGGCTCGATGCTGTCCCGCATCCCCTCCACCATCGCGACGAGGGCCCGCAGGTCGTTCCCCTCCACCCCGGAGGCCATCTGCAGGTACCCGTTCGTCACGCGGTCCTCGATGGGGGTCCCGTCGGCGATGTACGCCTTCGCCTGGTCGACGGCCACCCGGCGCATCGGGTCGGCGTCCGGGATGCCGCCGAAGACGGCGCGGGTCACGCGGTCCGGGATCCGCTCGGCGGTGTGCCAGCCGACGCGGGCGCCGAGCGAGTACCCGAGGTACGCGACGTCGGACAGCAGGTAGGTGTCGATGACCGCGGTGACGTCCGCCACGAGCAGGTCCATCGAGTACGCGGACGGGTCGTGCGGCTTCGACGATGCTCCGTGGCCACGCTGGTCGAGCGCGACGACCCGGTAGCCGGCGCGGACGAGGTCGCGGGTCCAGCCGGAGGCGTGCCAGTTGAGCACCGCGCTCGACGCGAAGCCGTGCACCGCGACGACGACGGGGGCGTCCGGGTCACCGAAGTCGTAGGTGGCGAGCTTCAGCCCGTCCGTGGACATCACGGCACGGGGTCGGGGCGCTTCGGGGACGAGTGACATGGCGCGACCAGGCTACCGGGGCATGGTGGTCGACATGGACGGCTACGGCGGTGATCAGGTCCGGGCGGCGGAGCGGCCGCACCTCGAGGCGGGCGAGCCCCTCATGCAGCGGGCGGCCGACGGCCTGGCCCGGATCGTGGGCGACCTGCTCGACGACCCCGCGATCCGTCCGCAGGACGGGCCCGGTTCGGTGCTGGTCCTCGCCGGCAGCGGCGACAACGGCGGTGACGCCCTGTTCGCGGCGGCGCGGCTGGCGACGGCCGGGAGGCACGTGGCGATCGTGCGCGTCGGCCGACGCGTGCACGAGGCGGGCCTGGCAGCCGCGCTGGGTGCCGGGGCGCGCCTCCTGGCCGGTCCGACCCCGCCCCGTGGCGGGGACGCGGCCGCCGGCGCTGCCGACGTGCTGCGGGCGGCGGTCGTGCCGGACGGCGAGCGACTCGCGGCGGTGACCACGGAGGCCGCGGAGCGGACCGACCTGCTGCTCGACGGCGTCCTCGGCATCGGGGTGCAGGGCGCCACCGCGCTGCGCTCCCCCGCCCGCGAGGTCGTCGACGCGGTCCGGGAGCTCGCCCGCGACCAGCGCGCGCCGTACGTCGTCGCCGTGGACGTGCCGAGCGGCATCGACGTCGACACGGGCGGCGTGGCCGACGACAACGTGCTGCACGCCGACGTGACGGTGACCTTCGGTGCGGTGAAGGCGGGGCTCCTGCGGGGTCCCGGTGCCACCCTCGCCGGGCGCATCGAACTGGTCGACGTCCGGATCGGCGACGAGCTCGCGGCCGTGGAGCCCCTCGTCCGGACCTGACCGGCCCGGGACCGGGACGGTGTCGCCGGATCAGTGCCCGCCGGCGTCCACCCCGTCGACCACGTCGGACCGCGCCTCGAGCCAGGTGTCGACGAAGTGCCGGTAGTTCGCCGCGATCAGCCGCTCGGCGCCCTCGTGGTCGAGGCCCTGGTGCACGACGTCGTCGAGCGCGTCCTCCCAGTTGCTCCGCCCGATCGCGAACCCGACGAACCCGTCCACCGGAGCTGCCGTCCGGAGCCAGTGGTCGAGCTGCTCCTCCGGGGCGTCCCGACCGAGCACGATGCACTGCACGCCGTCCCGGCCACCCGCGCGGACGGCCTCGACGACGCGACGAGCGTCCTCGGTGCGGTCGAGCCCCTCGAGCTTCCACACGTCCGGCTCGACGCCGTGCTCCTGCAGGTACCCGACGACCTCGACGACGAGCCCGGGGCGGACGTCGCGGTCGTAGTCCGTCCCGCCGTCCTGCTGCTGCTCGTCCGTCGCGGGGACGAGGAGCTCGACGAGGAACGGCCGCCCGGCGTCGTGCAGGGTTCGGGACACCCCCGCGAGCCGCTCGGCCTGCGCGGCGCGCTCGTCGGCGTCGAAGCCGGGGTTGTCGCGGACGAGCACCTTCACGAAGTCCGGGTCGAACGCGTCGACGTGCGCGACCCAGTCGTCGCCGTACTCCAGCTCGAACCACTCCCGACCCGACCGCTCGACCGGCATCGCGAGCACCAACCCGGCCTTCTTGACCAGCCGTGCGACGTCGGCGCCGTAGCGCTCGTCGACGAGGACGCCCGTGCGCGCCCGGGACGCGCCGGCGGCCAGCGCCGCGAGCACACCGCGGTAGACGAGCTGCTTGCCGGCGCGGACCCGCTCGGCGTCGGCCTCGTCGGCCGGCTCACCGGAGTCGTCGCCGTAGGTGTGCTCCAGCAGCGAGGACCGCTGGTCCATCGCGAAGAGGAAGAGGGGGTGCTGTTCGTCGAGGTCGGCCATGCCGGCCATGTTGCTCGCCGTCCCTTCGCGCCGACCCGGCGAGCGGGTACGTTCTGGCGCATGACCTTCAACGACGACTCCAAGCTGTCCGGCGGCAAGGTGCAGCGCCGCGGTCGCGGGGCGGCGATCGGCGGCGGCGCGGTGGGCATCGGCGCGATCGTGGTGTTCCTCGTCGCGCAGTTCACGGGCGTCGACCTCACCCCGTTCCTCGGCGGCGACGGGACCACCCAGATCCAGCAGCAGGGCGACACCGTCGACGCGGCGTCCGAGTGCCGGACCGGCCGCGACGCGAACCTCGACGTGGAGTGCCGGATGGAGGGCGCCGCGGAGTCGCTCGACGCGTACTGGAGCCGGGAGTCCCGCGACCTCGGCACGGGCTACACCACCCCGGGCTTCGTGCTGTTCGACGGCTCGACGGGCACCGGCTGCGGGCAGGCGTCCGCCGCGACGGGGCCGTTCTACTGCCCGCCGGACCGCTCGATCTACCTCGACACCGCGTTCTACGACGACCTGCAGTCCCGCTACGGTTCGTCCGGCGGACCGCTCGCGCAGATGTACGTCGTCGCACACGAGTGGGGCCACCACGTGCAGCAGCTGCAGGGCACGTTCGCGGCGATCGACCGGTCCGGCACCGGAGCGTCGTCGGGGAGCGTCCGCGTCGAGCTGCAGGCGGACTGCTACGCGGGCGCCTGGGTGGGCGCGGCCGCGACGACGAAGGACGCCGACGGGCAGACCTTCTTCGAGCCGATCACGAGCGACCAGATCCGGGACGCCCTGTCGGCCGCGAGCGCGGTCGGCGACGACAGCATCCAGGAGCGGGCCACCGGCAGCGTCGACCCGGACTCGTTCACGCACGGGTCGAGCGCGCAGCGCCAGGCGTGGTTCACGCGCGGGTACGAGCAGGGCGCGACCCGGTGCGACACCTTCAGCGTGCCGGGGTCTGCGCTGTAGCAGCGGGCCCCGAGTCCGAGCGGGCGGCTACTCGGCGGACGGCGTGGCCGACGCGCTCGGCGTCGGCGTCGGCGTGCCCTCGGTCGCCCCCGCGGCGGACACCACGAACGTGCGGAAGTCGTCGTTGGTGATCGGGGAGGTGAGCTCGTACTGCTTGCCGTTCACGAGCACGAGCGGCGTCCCGGGGAAGTCCTGCAGGTCCGAACCCGGGACGTCGCCACCCGTCACCGCGGTCGTCCGCTCGTCGACCCACTTCGCGAAGGTCTGGTCGGCGATGCAGTCCCGGATCGCACCGGCGTCCCGGACCCCGTCCACACCGGTCACGATGCGCTGGAGCTGTGCGTCGGTGAGTCCCGCGGTGCCCTGCTCCGGCTGGCGGGCGAAGAGCGCCTGGTTCACGGCGTAGAACTGGTCGGGCGAGCGGTCCGCCACGCACGCGGCGGCGTTCGCGGCCCGGAGCGAGTACTTCGTGCCCTGCGACCGGTTCGACAGGGTCGCGATCGGGTGGATGTCGACCGTGGCGGCACCGGACTCGGCGAGGCTCGCGATGTAGTCGCCGTTCGCCTTCTCGAACTGGCCGCAGGTCGGGCAGAGGTAGTCGACGTACATCGTGATGCGCACGCTCGGCGCCGCGGTCGCGCTCGGGTCGGCCGACGGCGAGGCGTCCGCGGAAGCGGACGAACCCGACCCCACGGCCTTCAGGTCCTGCCCGATGGTGATGCCCCCCTGCGACATGTTCGCGGGTCCGGGGCCGGCGGGCTGCGTCGAGTCGACGAGCACCAGCGTGACGACGGCCGCCGCCGCGACGAGCACGACGCCCAGGCCGATCTGCAGGCCGAGCCGGGTCCCGCGCTGCCGGCGCTTCTGCTGCGTCCGGATCCGCTGGGCGCGCTGCCTGGCGGCCTCTCGTCGTTCGTTGCGCGCGGCGCGTGCGTCACCCTCGGGGCGGTTGGTCATGCGTCGATGGTCCTCACGTCGATCCTGGTGTCCGCACGGCTTCCCCCGCACGCCGGACGGACCCGCCGATCGTAGTGGTCCTTCCTGGGACCAGCCAACCAGGTCGTCCGGGGCACTGGCGCTGCGCGGGGAACTCGTGTTGTATGAGCATCGATGGTCGACGGCGACCATCCGGGGCCCCAACGGGCAACCGCTTCACAACGGATCGTCCGGCACGTACCTGCCGGTGAAGGAAGGATCGAACGCTCATGGCGTCCGTCACCTACGACAAGGCAACCCGTCTCTACCCCGGAGGCAACCGCCCCGCGGTCGACTCCCTCGACCTGGACATCGCCGACGGCGAGTTCCTCGTCCTCGTCGGCCCCTCCGGCTGCGGCAAGTCGACCTCGCTGCGCATGCTCGCCGGCCTCGAAGAGGTCAACTCCGGTGCGATCCGCATCGGCGAGCGCGACGTCACCGACGTCCCGCCGAAGGACCGCGACATCGCGATGGTCTTCCAGAACTACGCGCTGTACCCGCACATGACCGTCGCCGAGAACATGGGCTTCGCGCTCAAGATCGCCGGCGTCGGCAAGGAAGAGCGCGCCACCCGCGTGCAGGAGGCCGCCAAGCTCCTCGACCTCGAGCAGTACCTCGGCCGCAAGCCGAAGGCGCTCTCCGGTGGTCAGCGTCAGCGCGTCGCGATGGGCCGCGCCATCGTCCGTCAGCCGCAGGTGTTCCTCATGGACGAGCCGCTGTCGAACCTCGACGCCAAGCTCCGCGTCCAGACCCGCACGCAGATCGCCTCGCTGCAGCGTCGCCTCGGCGTCACCACGGTCTACGTCACGCACGACCAGACCGAGGCGCTGACCATGGGCGACCGCATCGCGGTGCTCAAGGACGGCATCCTGCAGCAGGTCGGCACCCCGCGCGACCTGTACGAGAAGCCGAACAACGTGTTCGTCGCCGGCTTCATCGGTTCGCCCGCCATGAACCTGCTCCCGGCCGACGTCGTCGAGGGCGGGATCAAGTTCGGCACGCTGAACCACGCGATCGACCGCGACACGCTGTCGAACGCGCGCGCCGGGCAGATCACCGTCGGCATCCGTCCCGAGGACGTCATCGTCTCCACCTCGGGCGAGGGCCTGCCGGTCACGGTCGACGTCGTCGAGGAGCTCGGCGCCGACGGCTACCTGTACGGTCACGCCGACGTGAACGGCCAGCGCGCCGACATCGTCGCCCGTGTCGACGGTCGCTCGCACCCCTCGATCGGTGACACGATCGTGATCGCGCCGAAGCAGGGCCACGTCCACGCCTTCGACACCGAGTCGGGCGAGCGTCTCGACGACAAGGCCGTCGTCAGCGCCTGACGCTGGAACAGCCGGACAGGAGGCGCGGTGCCAGCTGGCACCGCGCCTCCCGTCTGCCAGCCGCCAGTACCAGCAGGAGCCACCCGTACCAACAGGAGCCAACCGTGCCCGACTCCATGTCCATCACCGCAGCCACCGTCGACCCCGGTCTCCTCGACCTGCCGTGGGACCTGCCGCTCGAGGACTGGCCGGACGACGTCATCGTCGCGCTCCCGAAGGGCATCTCGCGGCACCTCGTCCGCTTCGTGCACCTGAGCGGGTACGTGGCCGCCGTGAAGGAGACCGGCGAAGAGGTCGCCCGCGCGGAGTACGAGATGCTCAAGACGCTGCAGCGCATGGACGTGCCGTGCGTGGACCCGGTCGCCGTCATCACGAACCGCGTGGACGAGCACGGCGAGCCGCTGCACCCGGTGCTCGTCACCCGGCACCTGCGCTTCTCGCTGCCGTACCGGGCGCTGTACTCGCAGACCCTCCGCCCGGAGACGGCGACGCGACTCGTCGACGCCCTCGCCCTGCTGCTCGTCAGGCTGCACGTGATCGGCTTCTACTGGGGCGACGTCTCGCTCTCGAACACGCTGTTCCGCCGTGACGCCGGCGCGTTCGCGGCCTACCTGGTCGACGCCGAGACCGGCAAGCTCTACCCCGGCGGACTGTCGAACGGGCAGCGCGAGAACGACCTCGAGGTCGCGCGCGTCAACATCGCGGGCGAGCTGCTCGACCTCGAGGCCGGCGGGCGCCTCGACGAGAACGCCGACGCCGTGGACGTGTCGAACCGCATCGTGGCGCAGTACCGGACGCTCTGGAAGGAGCTCACCGGCACCGAGCAGTTCGACATCAAGGAGCGCTGGCGCATCAACGACCGGGTCGAGCGGCTCAACGCGCTCGGCTTCGACATCGAGGAGCTGTCGATCCACACGACCGAGGGCGGCTCGCAGGTGCGGATCCAGCCCAAGGTCGTGGACGCCGGGCACCACCAGCGCCGGTTGCTCCGCCTGACCGGGCTGGACGCGGGCGAGAACCAGGCACGGCGGCTGCTCAACGACCTCGATGCGTACCGGGCGCGCAACGGCCGGGACCGGCTCGACGAGGAGATGGTGGCGCACGAGTGGGTCTCGCGCGTGTTCGAACCCGTCGTGCGCTCGATCCCCCGGGACCTGCGCGGACGGCTCGAGCCCGCCGAGGTCTTCCACGAGCTGCTCGAGCACCGCTGGTACATGTCCCAGGAGGAGGAGCGTTCGGTCTCCCTCCCCGAGGCCACGACCGCGTACATCAACGACGTGCTCCGGCACCGCCGCGACGAGCGCCTGCTGATCAACCCGCCGACCTCGTCCATGACGCTGCCGATCCCGGTCCTCGACGACGCAGACGCAGCGTCCGACGAGGAGGACGTCGAGGACTGGCGCGCGAGCGTCTGACCCTGCACCGTCCCGCGCCTTCCGGGGCGCGCCTGGCCCGCTCGCGTTCCGCGAGCGGGCCAGATCTGTCACGTTCGCGGCCCGCAGCCGACACTTCGTGCACGCTCGGCGGACCGCACACGGCACGTCGTGAACGCTCGCGGCGCGAGACGGGCGGGCGGACGGACAGGAGGCCCGGTGCCGGTCACGTGGACCGGCACCGGGCGTCCTGTGGTCGCGCTGGTGCGCACAGCGCTCGCGCACTGCGGTGGTGCGCGCAGCGCTCGTTCGTCACTGGGCGCGTCGGCGCCGGGCGACCTCCCACAGCGTGACGCTCGCGGCGATGCCGGCGTTGAGCGACTCCGTGGCGCTCGAGATCGGGATCGAGACGATCGCGTCGCAGGTCTCGGTGACCAGGCGCGACAGGCCCTTGCCCTCGGACCCGACGACGATCACGATCGGCCGGTCGGCGAGCTCGAGGGCGTCGAGCTCCACGTCACCGTCACCGTCGAGGCCGAGCACGAAGAGGCCCATCGACTTGAGCGACTTCAGGGTCTGCGTCAGGTTCGGTGCCATCGCGACCGGGGTGCGTGCGGCGGCACCGGCGGAGGTCTTCCACGCCGACGCGGTCACCCCGACCGAGCGACGCTGCGGCACGATGACGCCGTGCCCGCCGAACGCCGCGGTCGAGCGGATGATCGCGCCGAGGTTCCGTGGGTCGGTGATGCCGTCGAGCGCCACCATGAGCGGCACCTGGTCGCGGGAGAACGCACGCTCGGCCAGGTCCTCGGCGACCGCGTACTCGTACGCCGGCACCTTGAGCGCGACGCCCTGGTGCACGCTGTCGTGCCCGGTGATGCGGTCGAGCTCCGGCCGCATGATCTCCATGATCGGGACACCGCGGTGGTTCGCCAGCGCCAGGATCTCCTTGACGCGGTCGTCGACCTCGATGCGGGCGGCGACGTAGAGCGTCGTCGAGGGCGTCTTCGTGCGCAGGGCCTCGAGCACGGAGTTGCGTCCGGTCACGAGCTCCGAGTCGTCGGTCTTCCGCTGCGGCGGGCGGCCGGTGCGCTGCTGCGGCGAGCTCGAGGCGCCGTGGCGACCCCGAGCGGCCTCGAAGCGCTCCTTGGCGGCCTTGCGCTTGCCGGCGGGGGGGTACGGCCGGTCCTCGGCCTTGGGCGTGGGCTTGCGCCCCTCGAGCGCCTGCGCGCCCTGGCCGCCGGAGCCGACCTGCTTGTTGCCCTTGCGGCCGGAGCGGACGGCGCCGGGCCGGCCCTTCTTGCTCCCCGAGACGTTCTTCATTGCTCTCTCCTGTCCGGCACGGCCGTTGTCAGGCGATGCTCCAGCGTGTTCCTGCTGCGGTGTCCTCGATGGTGATCCCCGCGGCTGCGAGGTCGTCGCGCACGCGGTCCGCCGTGGCGAAGTCCCGTGCGGAACGGGCGTCCGCGCGCTCCTGCACGAGGCGGTCGACGAGCGCGGCGAGCGGTGCGGCCGAGACGTCCTGACCACCACCGGACCAGTGGGCCGCTCGCGGGTCGATGCCGAGGACCTCGACCATCGCGGCCACCTGATGGTACGCGACCCCGAGCGCTTCCGCATCGTCGGCGTCCAGGGCGGCGTTCCCGGCGCGCACGGTGTCGTGCAGCACGGCGAGGGCCTGGGGCACCGAGAGGTCGTCGTCCATGGCCGCGGCGAAGGCGTCGGGCACCCCCGCGGCGGTCGTCGCGTGATGCCCGGTCAGGCGGCCGGCGGCACGGTCGAGGAACCCGGCGATCCGGTCGTACGCCGCCTCGGCCTCGGCCAGGGAGCCCTCGTGGTGGTCGATCGACGAGCGGTAGTGCGCGGCGCCGAGGAAGTACCGGACGACCGCCGGCCGGGCGGCGCCGAGGAAGTCCGCGGCGAAGATCGAGTTGCCGAGCGACTTCGACATCTTCTGCCCGTCGACGGTCACGAGTCCGTTGTGCAGCCAGTACGACGCGAAGCCGTCACCGGCAGCGGTCGACTGCGCGAGCTCGTTCTCGTGGTGCGGGAAGCGCAGGTCGAGCCCGCCGCCGTGCACGTCGAACGCCGGACCGAGGTACCGGCGGGACATCGCGGAGCACTCGATGTGCCACCCTGGCCGACCCGGGCCCCACGGGGAGTCCCACGTCGCGGTCGCCGGCTCGCCGGACTTCGCGCCCTTCCAGAGCGCGAAGTCCCGCGGGTCCCGCTTGCCGCGCGGGTCGGCGTCGGCGGCGTCCACCATGTCCTCGCGGCGCTGCCGGGTCAGGGCGCCGTAGTCGGCCCAGCTGCCGGTGTCGAAGTAGACGTCGCCGGAGCCGTCCGCGGCGGCGTAGGCGTGCCCGCGCTCGATGAGCCGCTGGATGATGTCGTGCATCTGCGGCACGCTCGCGGTCGCACGGGGTTCGTACGTCGGCGGCAGGATGCCGAGGGCGTCGTACGCCGTGGTGAACTCCCGCTCGACGCGGTACGCCCGTGCGAACCACGGCTCGTCGGTGCCCGCAGCCAGGTCGAGCACCTTGTCGTCGATGTCCGTGACGTTCCGCACGAGGGTGACGTGGTAGCCGCGGTAGGTCAGCCACCGGCGCCAGACGTCGTACACGAGCGCCGAGCGCAGGTGCCCGATGTGCGGCGACGACTGCACCGTCGGACCGCAGACGTACATGCTCACCTGTCCGTCGACCAGCGGGACGAGGTCGACGACGGCTGCGGCGCGGGAGTCGTACAGGCGAACGGTCACCCGCCCAGCCTAGGACGTCGGACGGGCGGTCAGGCGGGGCGCACCACGGCGGTCGCGATCGCGGCGAGCCCCTCGCCGCGTCCGGTCAGCCCGAGCCCGTCGGTCGTCGTGCCGGACACCGCGACGGGTGCCCCGACGACCGCGGCGAGGGCGTCCTGCATCTCGGTCCGCCGTGCCCCGATGCGCGGGCGGTTGCCGATCACCTGCACCGTCACCGAGGTCGGCACGAGACCCGCCGCCGCGAGCAGTTCGACGGCCCCGCGGACGAACACGTCGCCGGACGCGCCCGCGTACCGGGGGTCGGAGGTGCCGAACCGACCGCCGATGTCCCCGAGCCCGCCGGCGGAGAGCAGCGCGTCGCAGACGGCGTGCGCCACGGCGTCCCCGTCGCTGTGGCCGGAGAGTCCGGGCTGTCCGGGGAAGTCGAGCAGGCCGACGCGGCAGGGCGATGCGTCGTCGAACGCGTGCACGTCGACGCCGAGCCCGATGCGGACCGTCGGCAGCGCCGAGCCCGCGACGATCGCCTCGGCCCGTGCGAGGTCCCAGCGGGTGGTGATCTTGAACGCGTCGGCGTGCCCGGGGACCGTGCGGACCACACCGCCCGCCGCACGGAACACCCCGGCGTCGTCGGTCTCGGACCGCTGCGCCGCCGCGTACGCGTCCCGGAGGGCCCGCAGCGGGAACACCTGCGGGGTCTGGACACCGACGAGCGCGGACCGGTCGACCGTCTCGACCACCAGGTCGCCCTCGACCCGCTTGACGGTGTCGGTCACGGGCAGCGCCGGGACGACCCCGTCCCCGGTCGTCTCCGCGCGCTCGAACACGGCGGCGAACTGCGCCGCCGGGGTCAGGCACCGGGCGGCGTCGTGCACGCCCACCCACTCGATGCCGTCGGGCAGCGCGTCGAGCCCGGCCTGCACGGACGCGTGCCGGTCGGCGCCACCGGCGACCACGCTCGTCAGGGCAGCGGCGGGACCCGCGACGGCCGCGACGAGCGCCCGGCACTCGTCCAACCGGGCGGTCGGCGCGACGACGACCACGAAGGTCGGCTCGGCCAGGGTGAACACCGTCCGCACCGCCCGGGTCAGCATCAGTTCGCCGGCGACCGGCACGAAGGCCTTCGCGTCACCGATGCCCAGGCGCGTCCCGGAGCCGGCCGCGACGACGACGACCGCCCTGCTCACCCGGGGTCCGGGGAGCAGGGCGGTCGTGTCGTCGTGCTGTGGCGCCAGGGTGCTGGTCGCGCTAGGAGGCGAGGACCTCGTCGAGGACGGTCGATGCCTTGTCCTCGTCGGTCTTCTCGGCCAGGGCCAGCTCGGAGATCAGGATCTGGCGCGCCTTGGCCAGCATCCGCTTCTCGCCCGCCGAGAGCCCGCGGTCCTGGTCGCGGCGCCAGAGGTCACGGACGACCTCGGACACCTTGATGACGTCACCGGAGGCGAGCTTCTCGAGGTTCGCCTTGTAGCGGCGCGACCAGTTGGTCGGTTCCTCGGTGAACGGTGCCCGGAGGACCTCGAACACCTTGTCGAGTCCTTCCTTGCCGATCACGTCGCGGACGCCGACCAGGTCGACGTTGTCCGCCGGGACCTCGATCGTCAGGTCACCCTGCGTGACGCGGAGTTTCAGGTAGACCTTCTCCTCGCCCTTGATGACGCGAGTCTTGACTTCAGAGATGGTTGCCGCCCCGTGGTGGGGGTAGACGACGGTCTCGCCGACCTCGAATTGCATGTATCAGGCTCCGTTCCCAGAACCCCCAGTTTACCACAAGGGCGTTTCGGGTAGTGGGGCCGGGGCGGACCCACACCCGGGTGATCGCTAGGATGGTGCCGGACCGTCCGGTCCGCCATCGTGATCTTCCGGAGGAATCTCTTGCGAGCTCGGGTACTCGTGTCCGTCGCCGTTGCGGCAACCATCGCGCTCGGCGCCACCGGCTGCGAGTTCATGTCGCCGGCGCACACGACGGAGATCAAGCAGATCACCGACGGCGTGAACGTCACCACCGGCAAGCTCGACATCCGCAACGCGCTCTTCATCTCCGACCGCGGCGAGGACGCACGCTTCATCGGCACCGTCATCAACACCGACGAGTCCGAGGACATCACGCTCTCGATCGAGCTCGGCGGCGACACCCAGACGGTCGTCGTCCCCGCCGGCAGCCGCCGCGACCTCGGCACGAACACCCCGACGGTGTCGAGCAGCGAGGGCTCGAGCGCCCAGGAGGGCAGCGACTCGCAGGGCACCGAGCAGACCGGCGCGAAGGCGGTCGTCTTCGAGGGCGCGGACGCCCGGCCCGGCTCGCTCGTCAAGACCTACTTCTCGTACTCCGGCGCCGAGGGCGTCTCGGCCAGCGTCCCCGTGCTGACCAACGCGATGGAGGAGTACCAGAGCCTCGCACCGTCGCCGAGCCCCACGCGCACCGCGACGCCGGGCGCCGGCACCGAGTCCACCGACGGGGCCACCCCGACCGGCGAGGCCACCAGCTCCGGCAACTGACGCAGGGCCCACTCCAGCGAGCGCGCGCCGGACAGCGCACCAGGCGCGTCAGACTGGAGGCCCGGGGCCGGTTCCGAGAACCGGCACCGGGCCTCCAGTCCGTCCGGACCCGGCCGCGTCGCCGAGGCGACGCGACCAGGAACGGCCGACGGGTCGGGCTCAGCCCTCGATGCGGTAGCCGAGGCCGCGGACGGTGACGAGGATCTCGGGTGTGCTCGGCACGCGCTCGATCTTCGAGCGGATCCGCTTGATGTGCACGTCGAGCGTCTTGGTGTCCCCGAAGTAGTCGGACCCCCACACCCGGTCGATGAGCTGCCCGCGGGTGAGCACACGGCCGGCGTTCCGGAGCAGCAGCTCGAGCAGCTCGAACTCCTTGAGCGGCATCGGCGTCTCGGACCCGTCCACCGACACCGTGTGCCGCTCGACGTCCATCCGGATCCCGCCGACCTGCAGGATCCCGCTGTCGCCCGGGTCGTCCTCGGTCCGACGCCGCAGCACCGCCCGGAGCCGGGCGAGCAGCTCCCGCGTCGAGTACGGCTTCGTCACGTAGTCGTCCGCGCCGAGCTCGAGCCCGACGACGATGTCCACCTCGGAGTCCTTCGCGGTGAGCATGATGATCGGCACGTTCGACCGCGTGCGGATCTGCCGGCAGACCTCGGTGCCGCTGAGGCCCGGGAGCATGAGGTCGAGCAGCACGAGGTCCGGGTTCTCCGCGTCGAACTTCGACAGCGCGGTCACGCCGTCCGCCGCGACGGCGGTCTCGTAGCCCTCCCGCTGCAGGAGGAACTCCAGGGGCTCGCTCAGGGCCGGCTCGTCGTCGACGATGAGGATCTTGGTCACGATGGCTGCTCTTCCAGTTGCTCTTCGAGGGCGGTGGTGAGGTCGGGATCCGCCTCGGGGAGACGGATCGTGAAGGTCGAGCCCTTGCCGGGCTGCGACCAGACGCGCACGTCGCCGCCGTGGTTGCCGACGACGTGCTTGACGATGGCGAGGCCGAGCCCGGTGCCGCCGGTCGCCCGGGAGCGCGCCGGGTCGACCCGGTAGAACCGCTCGAACACGCGGTCGAGGTCGGCCTCGGGGATGCCGACGCCCTGGTCGGTGACGGCGATCTCGACGAAGCCCTTCGCCGACCGGACGCCCACGCCGACGCGGGTGTGGTCCGGCGAGTACTTCACGGCGTTGGCGATGAGGTTCGACACCGCGACCTGCAGCAGCCCCGGGTCCCCCATCACGCGGAGCTTCGTGCGCTTCGCACGGACCAGGTCGATGTCCCGGGCGCGCGCGACGACCTCGTTCGCGTCGACGGCGGCCTGCACGATCTTGTCGATCGAGGTCTCCTCGCTGTTCTCCAGCGTGTCCACGGACTGCAGGCGCGAGAGCTCGATGATGTCCTTCGTCAGGGCGCCGAGCCGCTCCGACTCGGTCATCAGCTGCCCGGCGAACTTCTTCACGTGCTCGGGGTCGTCCGCGGCGACGACCAGGGTCTCGGCGAGCAGGCCGATCGCGCCGATCGGGGTCTTCAGCTCGTGCGAGATGTTCGCGACGAAGTCCCGTCGGACCTCGTCGATGCGGCGGCTCTCGGTGAGGTCGTCGGCCGTGACGAGGACGTACCGGTTGCCGAGCTGCGCCGCCCGGAAGCTCAGGTAGCCGATCAGCTCGCCGCTCCGGCCGCGGGGCAGCTCGAGGTCCTCCGACCCCATCTCGCCGCTCCGACGCACCCGGTCCACCAGCTCGACGAGCTCCCGGTGCGCGAGCTTCCGCCGCACCACCAGCCCGACCGTGAGCGCCTGCGGCGAGGCCGCGACGACGGTGTTCGACGGGTCGACCACGACCGCCGGATTGTGCATCGTCGCGATCACCGCGGCGACGCCGTCCGGCAGGGTCCGCTCCGCGACGTCGGCGGCACGGGCGGTGCGTTCCGCCGTGATGACGAGCACCACGACCCCCGCGCCGAACACCCCACCGAGGAGCATCGAGAGTGGCACGAGCCACACGTTGTCCATGCCGCCAGTGTAGGGACGGACACGTCCGGTTCCGACGCCGTTCACCCCCGGCGACGGTGTTTCCGGGTCCGCTGCGCGAGGTGTTCAGCCGCAGGTCACCGTTCGTTCACCTGCCCTGACGACACTCGACCGGTACGCATCAGAGAGGCACATCCCCCATGCGCGAAGTCTTCCAGCAGGAGCTCCAGGACGTCCAAGAGCGTCTGACCGAGATCGCCGGGCTCGTCGAGTCCGCGATCACCCGCGCGACGCAGGCGTTCAGCGACTCCGACGTCGCCCTCGCGGAGGAGGTGATCGCCGACGACGCCAAGATCGACGCCGCCGCGAACGCCCTCGACGAGGTCGCCATCGACATCCTCGCCCGCCAGGCTCCCGTCGCCCGCGACCTGCGCGTCGTCGTGACCGCGCTGCGCGTCAGCTCGTCGCTCGAGCGCATGGGCGACATGGCCGAGCACATCGCCCAGCTCGCCCGCCAGCGCTTCCCGGAGAAGGTCGTGCCGAAGGGCCTGCGCCCCACCTTCAAGAAGATGGGGGCCCACGACGTCGCGATGGCGCAGAAGCTCACCCGCCTGCTCGCCACCGAGGACATCGCGCTCTCCGCCGAGATCCGCGACGAGGACGACCAGGTCGACGAGCTGCACGCCAGCGTCTTCGACTTCGTGCTCGGCGAGACCTGGAAGGGCAACCCGATCGACACGGTGGACGCCACGCTCGCCTCGCGCTACCACGAGCGCTTCGCGGACCACGCGGTTTCGATCGCGAAGAAGGTGGAGTACCTGGCGACGGGCGACTGGGCCGGCGCCGCGTCGGTGACGGCCTCCCCTGCCTGACGCACCGCTCCCGGTCTGGGAGGATCGTGGCATGGCTCAGGTCGCGATCGTCGTCAACGGGATGCCCGGTTCGGGCAAGAGCACGGTGGGGGCGGCCCTCGCCGAGGTGCTCGGCTGTCCCTTCCTGTCGAAGGACCGGATCAAGGAGCCGCTCGCCGACATCGTCGGCCCGATGATCGCCTCGCGTCCGCTGGGCGGGATCGCGATGGACACGATGTGGTCCATGGCGCGGGCCGTCGAGAACGGGGTCGTCCTCGACGCCGTCTGGCTGCCGTCGCGTGACCGGGACCGCCTGGAGGCCGGACTCGCCGCCGCCGCGTCACCGCGCGCCGTCGAGGTGTGGTGCGACGTCGACCGGGCCACCGCCGAGGTCCGGCTGCGCGACCGGTACGACCCGGGAACCCTACCGGTGCGCCACGAGGTGCACGGCGACCTCGACGACGTCCTGGCGTTCTGGGACGAGCACGGCGACGCCGGTCCGGTCGCGCTGCCCGGGGTGCCCGTCGTCCGGGTGGACACCGCGCACCCGTACGACGTCGGGGCACTCGTGCAGGAGATCGCGTCGCACTTCGTCTGACCCGCTCGGTCCGTCGCGGACGACGAACGCCCCGCCGGTGACCGGCGGGGCGTTCTGCATGCGGCTGCTTACTTCTTGGCGCCCTGGGCGGCGACCGCGGCGGCGCCGGCTGCGGCGGCCTCGGGGTCCAGGTAGTACGAGGGCTTCGTCGGACGGAAGTCGTCGTCGAGCTCGTACACGAGCGGGATGCCCGTCGGGATGTTCAGGCCGGCGATGTCGTCGTCGGAGATGCCGTCGAGGTGCTTCACGAGCGCCCGCAGCGAGTTGCCGTGGGCCGTCACGAGGACGGTCTTGCCCGCACCGAGGTCCTTCGTGATGTCGGACTCCCAGTACGGCAGCAGCCGGTCGATCACCAGCTTGAGCGACTCGGCCCGGGGCAGCTGGTCGCCGAGGTCGGCGTAGCGGCGGTCGCCGGCCTGCGACCACTCGGCGTCGTCGGCGATCGGGGGCGGCGGCACGTCGAACGAGCGGCGCCACTCCATGAACTGCTGCTCGCCGTACTGCTCGAGCGTCTGCGCCTTGTCCTTGCCCTGCAGGTCGCCGTAGTGCCGCTCGTTGAGGCGCCAGTCGCGCTTGACCGGCAGCCACGCGAGGTCGGCCTCGAGCAGGGCGATGTCGGCGGTCTGGATCGCACGGGTCAGGAGCGACGTGTACAGGACGTCCGGCACGATGCCGGACCCGGCGATGAGCTCGCCGGCGCGCTTCGCCTCCTTCTCGCCCAGCTCGCTGAGTCGGACGTCGACCCAACCGGTGAACAGGTTCTTCTGGTTCCAGTCACTGTTGCCGTGACGGAGCAGGACGAGCGTGGAGGTCATGCGCCCGAGTCTACCGAGCGGCGTCGGCCCCGTAGCCTGGTCCCATGCCCATCGGGAACGTCACGCGCGGCACCACCGGGTACAACCGGCTCCGCCGCGTCGACCGGTGGATCGCGTCGCTCCCGGTCCTGCGGCGGACGGACGACCCGCTCGTGGCCGACGTCGGGTACGGCGCCCGGCCCACCACGACGCTCGAGCTCCGCGACCGACTGGCCCGGGTCCGTCCGGACGTCGAGGTCACCGGCATCGAGATCGAGCCCGCACGCGTGGCCCTGGCGAACGCCGGCACCCGCGACGGGGTGACCTTCCGGCTCGGCGGGTTCGAGACCCCGACGCCGGGAGACCGCCGCCCGGCAGTGATCCGGGCGTTCAACGTCCTGCGGCAGTACGACGAGTCGGCGGTCGTCGACTCGTGGCGGATCATGCAGGACCGCCTGCAGCCGGGCGGGGCGCTCGTCGAGGGCACGTGCAACGAGGTCGGGCGGGTCGCGTCGTGGGTCACCCTCGACGAGCACGCGCCGCACACCTTCACGGTGTCGTTGCGGGTCGCCGGCCTCGAGGTGCCGAGCATCGTCGCCGAACGGCTGCCGAAGGCACTCATCCACCGGAACGTCCCCGGGGAGCGGGTGCACGCGTTCCTGCTCGACCTCGACCGCGCGTGGGCGGTGGCCGCGCCGCTCGGCACGTACGGTCCCCGCCAACGGTGGATCGCGACGGTGCAGGGCATGCGCGACCGTGGATGGCCGGTGCTGCACGGGGTGGCCCGGTGGCGCCTCGGCGAGCTCAGCGTCCCCTGGTCGGCCGTCGCCCCCGCCTGAGCCCGGGCCGCAGGCCGCCGCTGCTCAGCCGCGCCGGACGGCTCCGAGCCGGGGCAGGCGCGGCACGTTCGCCGTCGCGCCGGCCCCCGGCGGGACGATGGTCTCCTGCGCGGCGGTCACGACCACGTCGTCGACCGTGAGCTCGAGCGTCACCGCCGGGTCCAGGGAGCGCTTGACGACCGCGAGCCCGATCGGCCCGAGCTCGTGGTGCAGCGCCGCCGCGGTGAGCCGGCCGACGTCCTTCCCGTCGGACACCACGGGGTCGCCGGGCGCGGGGAGCACCCCGTCCGACCCGTCGAGGTGCAGCATCACGACGCGGCGCGGCGGGTGGCCGAGGTTGTGGACCTTGGCGACCGTCTCCTGCCCGCGGTAGCAGCCCTTCGACAGGTGCACGGCGGAGCGGAGCCAGTCGAGCTCGTGCGGGATCGTCCGCTCGTCGACGTCGGACAGCGAGGGACGCCAGGCGGCGATGCGCAGGGCCTCGAGCGCGAGGAGCCCCGCGGCGGGGACGTCGGACGCGGCCGTGTCGGCAGCGGCCTCTGGGGTGACCACGTCGATGCGGAGGGTCCAGTCGGAGGCGGGATGTGCCTCCAGTGCGGCGTAGCCCCACCCACCGGGCGTGACGGACGCCCACGGGTCGACCCACTCGACCACCGGGTCGGCGACCGCCGACCCGGCGAAGCGCCCGAGCGTGACGAAGTCGGCGGAGCGGTCCGCGACCTCGACGCGGAGCATGAACCGCATGCTGTCGAGCCAGGCGGCCAGCGGTGCGGCGTCGGCCGGCTCGGTGAGGAGCCACGTCGTCACGCCGTCGTCGACGACCCGCGCGGCGTGCTCGACGCGACCGGACTGGTCGAGCACGAGCGTCTCGGTGGACGTGCCGGGCGCGAGCCCGGTGATCAGCTGCGACGTGATCGAGTTGAGCCAGGTCAGCCGGTCCGGCCCGGTCACCGTGACGACGCCGAGGCCGAGCTCGACGACGGCACGGCCCGCGGCCAGCGCACGCTGCTCGCCCGTGGGGTTGCCGAAGTGCGCGGCGGGACCGGCGTCGGACGCGACGAAGCCGGGTCGCTCGGCGAAGACGGCCATCAGTCGACCTTCGCGAGCTGCCCCGAGGCGTGCGACGTGAGCTGCTGCCCGAGCGCGGCGATGTCCCAGGCCCAGAACAGCTTGCCCTCGACCAGGCCGTACAGCCGGGTGGCCGCGGAGTAGTCCTTCGCGTTCGGCGAGCGCATCACGGCGTCCGTCGCCAGGTCGATGCGGCCCTTCTTGACGCGTCCGACGTAGAGCTCGTTGACGCCCGTCGGGTGGATGATCGCGGCTTCCACGTCGAAGCCGTCGGTGGTGTTGCGGAGCGTCTCGACGCTCTCCACCGTGCTGAACGGGGTCGGCCCGTCACCCATGAGCATCGCGGGACCGCGGTCGCCGGGTTCGTTCGGCCGATCGATCCGCCAGTAGCCCATCTCCGCGGCGAGCGGCGTGTGCTCGTCGTCGAGCAGCCACGTCGTCGAGGAGTAGTTGAGGTACGGCAGGCCGTCGTGGCTGAAGCTCACGCGCTGGCCGAACTCGTACTTCCGGGGCTCGTCCTCGTCACCCACGGGGTACTCGACGACGCCGGTGCCCTCCCAGACGCCCACGAGCCACGACAGCGGGACGAGTTCGGGCGCCAGGCCCTCCGGCAGTTCGATCAACGCTGACCCTTGAACAGCTTCACGACGACGACGACCGAGATGAACGCGATCGCGAGCGACGCGAGGCCGAGGAGCCCCACGTAGAACAGCTCGAGCGCAAGCAGCGAATCCATGCCGCGAGTCTACGCGGTGGACCTCAGCGCGCCAGGAGCACCACGGCGGTGACGAGCACGACGACGAACGCCCCCGAGGAGGCGATGCTGATCCGCTCGACCAGGCCGTCCTTCGTCGCGGTGATGAGCTGCAGCACGAAGCTGACGAGCACGCACAGCACGAACACGAGGAGCAGCCACGCGAAGGAGTCCTTCTGCGTGAGCGTCAGGACGAGCACGGCGCCGACGACGGCGAGCAGCCAGACGGGCAGCACGGAGGTCAGACGCAGGCGACGCTGGTCGAGGGGCTGGTCCGTCTCGCTCACGCGGACCATCATGGCAGGCGCACGGTGTCCGGCGTCGGGGCGTCCGGCGTCGTTTCTCGGTGCCGGGTCGCCGTCCGGCCGGACGGGGGCCGGCTTCGCGAGCATCACTAGGATGTGTGCACGACTCCCCCACGCCCTGGAGGTCCTGTGGCCCAGCTCCTGGTACTCACCTCAGCCGCGCCCGGCGACGTCCTGCCGAGTCTCGGTCTCCTGAGCCACCGGATCCGCCACGTGCCCGCCGAGGCGGCACAGCTGGTCAACGCCCCGCAGAGCGACCTGATGTTCGTGGACGCCCGCACCGACCTGGTCAGCGCGAAGGCCCTGTGCAAGATCCTCGCCACGAGCGGGTCGACGACGCCGATCGTCCTCGTCGTGACCGAGGGCGGCCTGACCGCCGTGAACAACGAGTGGAACGTCGACGACGTCGTGCTCGAGACCGCGGGGCCGGCCGAGGTCGACGCCCGCATCCGGCTCACCACGGGGCGCGCCGCCAAGACCCAAACAGGTTCGAAGATCCAGGCCTCCGGCGTCGTCATCGACGAGGCGAGCTACTCCGCCAAGGTCCGGGGCCGGCCGCTCGACCTGACCTTCAAGGAGTTCGAGCTCCTCCGGTTCTTCGCCACGCACCCCTCCCGCGTGTTCACCCGCGAGCAGCTGCTCAGCGAGGTCTGGGGCTACGACTACTTCGGCGGCACCCGCACCGTCGACGTCCACGTCCGGCGACTCCGCGCGAAGCTCGGGGACCTCGAGTCCCTGATCGGCACGGTCCGGAACGTCGGCTACCGCTTCAACGTCTACGACGACGAGGCGGACCGGCTGGCGGGGCAGTAGTGCTCGCGGTCGTCGAGCTCCTGGCCGCGGCGTCCGCCGCCGATGGTGAGGCCCCGCCCTTCTCCGACCAGACGCTGGTCGACGTGCGCGCGGGACGCGCGCACGTCGTGGGGGACGAGCGCGGGGTCGCCGTGGTCCGTGACGGCGAGCTGGAGCTCGTGGTCGCACGGGAGGCCCGTGGTCGCGGGATCGGGTCGGCCCTGGTCGCACAGGTGCTCGCGTCCGGTGACGCCGGTGACGTCGGCGACGTCGGCGACGTCGGTGGCGCGTCCGGGGCTGGTGCTCCCCGACTCGCGTGGGCGCACGGGGACCACCCCGCTGCCCGGGCCCTCGCCCGACGGCACGGGTGGACCGCCGTCCGGACGCTCCTGCAGCTGCGGGCGCCGATCGCCGACGACCCCGTCGACCCCCGGGTCCCGACGGGCTGGACCCTCGAGGCGTTCCGCGCCGGGGACCCCGAGGACGAGGCCGCCTGGCTCGCCCTGAACGCCGCCGCGTTCGCGCACCACCCGGAGCAGGGGCGGATGACGCTCGACGACCTCCGTGCCCGCGAGGCCGAGCCGTGGTTCTCCGGCGACGACCTGCTGCTCCTGCGCGACGACGCCGGCGAGCTCGTCGGGTCGTGCTGGCTCAAGGTCGAGGGCGACCTCGGAGAGTTCTACGCCGTGGCCGTCCGTCCCGACCAGCAGGGTCGCGGGATCGGGGGTGTGCTCATGCGCGCCGGTGCCTCGCGCCTGACCGGCCGAGGACTGTCCGCGGCGGCGCTCTACGTTGAGGGCGACAACGAGCCGGCACTCGCGCTCTACCGCCGATCGGGTTTCGCACAGCACGCGGTCGACGTCCAGTACGCGGCGGGTCCCGGCCGGTAACATGGCGCGGTCGGCGAGGGGTCGACCGGGGCACTCGGGGGGATCGTGGCGGAGCAGGGCCAGGCACAGTACGGCCGCGGAGAGCCACTCGGCGCCTCGTACCGACTCGTCGACCTGCTCGGCACGGGTGCCACCGGCGAGGTCTGGCGTGCCGAGCACACCGCCTCGGGCGAGCACGTCGCCGCGAAGCTGCTGCGCGCCGAGCTCGCCGCGGACCCGGCGATCGTCGAGCGCTTCGTGCGGGAGCGCACCGTGCTGCTCGGGCTGCAGCACCCCTCGATCGTGCGCGTCCGGGACCTCGTGGTCGAGGGCGACCGGCTCGCGATCGTCATGGACCTGGTCGACGGCGGCTCCGCGCGGGACCTGCTCCGGGCGTCCGGCACGCTGCCGCCCCGCGACGCGCTGACCATCACGGCCGAGACGCTCGACGCCCTGGCTGCGGCACACGGGCAGGACGTCACGCACCGGGACGTGAAGCCCGACAACGTGCTCCTCGCGACGGCGTGGACCGCGGGTGCGACGGGCGACGTCCGGGTGTCGGACTTCGGCATCGCCTCGGTCGTGGCGGACCGCGAACGCACGACCACCGGGCTCCTCGGCACGCCGCAGTACATGGCACCGGAGTCGATCAGCCAGGGCCGCGCGGGTCCGGCGGCCGACGTGTACGGCGCCGGGGTGATGCTCTACGAGCTCCTCGCCGGCCGCACGCCCTTCGCCGGCCCCGGCACCGACTTCGCCGTCGCCTACCGACACGTCACGTCGGACCCGCCCCGCATCGACGTCCCGGACGCACTCTGGACCGCGCTCACGACGCTGCTCGCGAAGGACCCGGGCGCCCGCCCGGCCGCGGCCGACGCCGCCGCGACCCTCCGCCGGCTCGCGCGATCGCTGGCGGAGGCCCCGGCACTCGCCCCGGCCGCTGACCCGGAGTCATTCAAAGAGGTCGAGCGGCCCGCGACCGTCGTCCGCGGCGTCCGACCGGACACGGCGGCGGAAGAGGCCCCGGCGGTCGAGGACGCCTCCCCCGCGCCGGAGCTCGGCCCGGCCGGCTCCCAGACCGTCATCCGCCCGCTCGCCCGGCAGCCGTTGCCCGTCGTCCGCGAACCCGAGGCACCGCCGCGGAGCCGCTGGCAGCGCCCGGACTGGCTGACGAACCGGATGGCGGCGCTCGGTGCCCTCGGTGTGGTCCTCGTCGCCGCGCTCGTCGTGGGCGGGGTCGTGTGGCTCCCCGGGGCGCTGGCCGGTCGGGGCTCGTCGACGCCCGCCGCCACCGCGCAGGCGGGCAGCGCGTACCAGCAGGACCGGCCGCTGCCGACCGGGCTGACCACGACCCGCAAGGCGACGATCGACCCGGAGCGCGGCACGGTCACCCTGTCGATCACCTACGCCGCGCAGTCCGTGGCGCTCCGCGGGCCCCTGCTCGAGGTGGTGCCCGGCGCCACCGCGAAGGCATCGTGCCCCGCGGTGACGTGGACCGGCGAGGGCGTCTCCGCGGCGCGCAACCAGCCGTCGCTGACCGGCGTCGGCACCGCGTGCTCGTGGGCGCTCGACGACGTCGAGGTCCCCGCCGGCCAGGACCTCACCGTGCAGGCGAGCGTCCGGCTCGCCGGCGTCCGCGACCAGGCGGCGCTGCAGGAGTGGCTCGACGCCGCCGGCAGTGCGACCACGGCCGCGGTGACCGACCGCGGGGTCACGGGGACCGCGTACCCGGTGCAGCGGCTGCAGGGCGTCGAGGTCCGCACGCCCGACCGCACGGTCAGCCAGACCACGCTCCCGGTGACGCTGGTGCCGGTGTGGCCGAGCGGCGCCGACGACCTCAACCCGCTCTACCGCAGTCCGGCGACCGGGAGCCCGTCGCAGATGCTGACTGACGTCGCCGGCGGCGAGTCCGGTGTGCGGTTCGCCGACGGGTGCTCGGGGGCGCTCGCGGTGTCGTCGGACGGACTGGTCGTGACGGCGCTGTCGGTCGCGCCGTCGTGCACGGTGCGGGCCACGGTGGGGAACTTCACGAACCTCGAGAGCGCGCCGTTCGGGATCACCACGCGGGACTGATCCGTCGCGTTCGATCGCCCGGCGCGCCTGGCCCCTGGGACGGGAGGCGCGTGGCGGGCTGGCGCCGTGCCTCCCGTCCGGCGGTGGCTCCCCGGTACTGGAGGCGCGCGGCGGGCTCGCACCGTGCCTCCCGTCCGGCGGTGGGCCGGGTCGGTCAGGCGCCGGAGGACGCGGTCTGCACGAGGCGGACCGACCCGCCCGACGCGGCGTAGCCGCGACCGGCGCTGAGCGCGACGGGTGCGCGCCGGGGCAGGGTGATGCCGAGGAGCTCGCCGTCGTAGTCGACGTCGGGCTGCAGCAGGACCCCGCAGCGGCTCTTGCGGACCTGTCGTGTCCAGTGGCTGTAGAGCGAGCGGAGGTCCACGGAGCGGCCGGCCGCGACGACGCAGAGGCCCGGTCGTTCCGACGTCAGCAGCGTCGCGATGCCCTGGTCCGCGTCCTCGAACCGTTCGGCGTCGTCGACGAGCAGCAGGACCGGCCCGCGTTCGAGGCGGAGTCCGGCGAGGAGTGCGGGGACCTCGTCCGCACCGACCGCGACGCGGTCGAGCGGTGCTTCGGCGAGGGGCGACCGTCGGTCGCAGATCCCCCACACGGCGGGACGGACGCCCTCGGCAGAGCGGGCGAGGTCGGCGAGGGCGAGGAGCACCGTCGACTTGCCGGACCGCGCGGGGCCGGCGACGAGGACGTGCTCGCCGTCGTAGACCTCGAGGACGGCGGTGCCGAGGTCGTCCTCGGCGATGCCGACGGGGAGGCGCCAGGGCTCGGCGTCGAACCGGGCGGGTTCGGCGAGGTCGCCCACACGGACGGCGTCCGGCAGTCGTCCGACGGCGCTGGTCTTGGTCGGCGCTTCCGGCCACGCGGCGACGACGTCGGCGACGGCCCGGTCGAGCGGCACGGTCGGCGTCGCGACGTGGCTCTGCAGGCGCATCGTCGAGTCGATGAAGCGACCGGGCACGGGCGGCGGGACGTCCTTCGGGCGGACGCCGATCGAGGAGTAGTCGTACGGGTCCGCGAGGCGGAACAGCCACTTCTGGGTGGTGACCTCGTCCATCGCTGACGGCACCGCCTTGGCGCGGGTCGTCGACACGGCGAACGAGATGCCGAGCGCGGGGCCCTCGGCGTAGACGCGGTGCAGTGCGTCGAGGAGCAGCTGCCCCTCGAAGTCCTGGTACTCGTCGCGGAGGGCGGCGAGGCCGTCGATGAGCACGACCGCGCGCCGACCGCCCGGGGCGGCCCGTCGGCGCTCGAGGTCCGCGCGGAGGTGACGGAGGAACCGCGCCTGCAGCTCCCCGGCGCCCGGACCGGAGCCGACGTACGCGGTGGTGTGCGGCAGCCGCGCGAGGGGCGCGAGGTCGCCGGCGCCCATGTCGAGGACGAGGAGGTCGAGGTCGGCGGGGTCGTGGGTGGCGGCGAGGCGCAGGGCGAGGCTCGCGAGGGCCGTGCTCGTGCCGCTGCCGGGGATGCCCATGAGCATGAGGTTGCCCTCGTCGAGGTCCCAGCCGGCGGGGACCTGGCGCTGGTGGTCGGGGTCGTCGGCGAGGGCGATGACGACGTTCCTGTCAGGCGGGGAGGTCGCGGTGCTGACGGGCAGCGTGTCGAGGTCGACGCGGTCGCCCAGTGCCTCCGGCCAGATCGGGCGGGGCGGCGCGTACCCGGCGGCGTCGTTCGCCCGCCGGATCGCGTCGATGAGGACGTCGAGGTCGGTCTCGTCCGACGCACTCGGCGCCGGCGTGGGCATCGGCGCAGGGACGCCGAACACGTCGGTCGGGCGCGCGGTCACCGGCTGGTCCTCGCGCTGGTCGCGGGCGCGGCCGGTCACCAGGGCCGTCTGCACCGGCGTGATGTCGTCCTGCCCGAGCTTCACGAAGGCGCGACCGGTCTGCTGGCGACCGATCGCCGATGCGGCCGGGACGCCGATCACGTTCGTCGAGTCCTCGCGGCTCTGGACGCGCAGAGCGACGCGGAGGTTCGTGTTCGCCAGGATGTCCTCGCTCACGACACCGGCGGGACGCTGCGTCGCGAGCACCATGTGCACACCGAGCGTGCGGCCGACCGCGGCGATCGCGACGAGGGACGTGAGGACGTCCGGGAACTCCTTCGCGAGCATGGCGAACTCGTCGACCACGAAGAGCAGCCGCGGCATCGGCTCGGTCGGACCGGTGGCGAGGTAGGCGTCGAGGTTGTCGATGTCGGCCCCCGCGGTCGCGAAGACCCGCTGGCGTCGTTCGAGCTCGGCCTCGAGCGCACGGATGGCACGGTCGGCGAGCTGCTCGTCGAGGTTGCTGATGGTGCCGATCGTGTGCGGGAGCCGTTCGCACGCGGCGAAGGCGGCGCCGCCCTTGAAGTCGACGAGCAGGAAGTTCAGGCGGGTCGGGTCGTTCCGAGCGGCGAGCCCGGCGACGAACGACCGGAGGAACTCGCTCTTGCCCGAGCCCGTCGTCCCGCCGACCAGGCCGTGCGGGCCGTCGCGGACGAGGTCGATCTCGAGCACGCCACCCTCGGACGAGCCGATCGGGGTCGAGACGCCCGTTCGCGCGTCCCACGCCGCGCGGATCGCCTCGGGGCTCGACGGGTCGAGCGCGGTGTCGCCGGCCCCGCGGCGCTGGGTCACGGCGAGGAGCTCGGGCAGGCGGACGAGCGCGGGCAACGAGGCGCCGGGCACGGTGAGCTCGGGGTCGTCGAAGTGCGCCACGGCTCGGGCGGTCCGTTCGGCGGTCTCCGTCGACAGCCCCGCGAGCACGACGTCCTCGACGCGGGTGCGGTCCTCCGGCCGGTACACGGTCGCGGCTGCGTCCGCCGCGACCGTGATGATCGTGGTGCACGCGGCGGGGAGCTGCTGCTCGTTCGTCGCGATGACGATGCCGCTGACGCGCTGCCGACGCTCCCCCGGACGCAGCGACACCCCTGGGACCGTCCGTCCCTGGCCGAGCAGGTTGCGCGCCGGGGCGTCACGGCCCTCGGTCAGGACCTCGGAGTCGACGACGACGAGCAGGTTCGGCGTGGGCAGCTCGTCGAGCGACTCGCGCAGGCCGCGGAGGACCGCGGCGCTCTGGTCGCGCTGCGCCGACATCCAGCGCGCCCCGGTGCTGCTGCCCGCCACACGGGTGTGCGGCAGCCAGGAGGCCCAGGACCAGTCCGTCTCGCGGCCGCGGTCGCAGAAGACGCCGACGGTCAGGTCCGCGGGCCCGCAGTGCACGGTCGCCTGGGCGAGCAGGCTGCGCGCGAGGGCGAGGGCGCCGTCACGGTCGCCGACGATCCCGACGACCCCGGCGTCCGACAGGTCGGTCACCACGGGCGCCGCGGTGAGCCGGCTGTCCGCGATCGCGGCCTTGGCCTCGTCCTCGAGCTTCGTGGTCGCGGCGCGCTGGTCGACCTCGGGTCGCCACGGCGCGTCACCCGTGCCGGCGTGCAGGCTGAGGAAGTCGTCGTCGTCCGAGCGGCGCTGCCAGAGCGCGGTCGTCGGCAGCGCGGCACGGCGGACGACGGTGGCCGGATCGGGGACGAGTTCCTGCCGGCGCGCGGCCTCGACCGCCGCCGCGGCCGTGATCTCGCCGCGGAACGTCTCGACCGCCGCGGCGAAGCGCGTCTCCTCTTCCTTGAGGTTCTTGGCGCGGCGGTGCTTCTGCTCGAACCACATGCCGATCGCCGTCACGGGGCTGAGCAGGGCGAACAGGGCGAAGCGCGCGTCACCGAGGAGCAGGACCATCGCGCCCGCGAGGACGAGCGGTGCCGCCACCGTGATCCAGCTGAACTTCGACGCGGGAGCGACGTCCTTCCGCGTCGGCGGGACGACCGTCTCGGCGTCACCGACCCGACCGGGCCGCGGCGGACGGTTGAACGGCGCCGTCGCGGCCGGGGTGAGGTTCGGCAGCGATCCGGCCGGCGGCACGGTGGTCTCCGGCAGCTCCGGGCGGACCAGCAGCACGGCGCCGCCGACGATGACGCTCGTCGTGCGGGTGAGCAGGACGCCCTCGTCGTCGATCCGTTCGCCGCCGATGACCGTCCCGTTCGTCGAGCCGGCGTCGCGCACCCGGACCCCGTCGCCCTCGCGCTCGACGGTGCAGTGCTCCCACGATGCGCTCTCGGTCGGCAGGACCACGTCGGCCTGCGGCGCTCGTCCCACCACGAGCTTCCGGTTCCGCGGCACGGCGAGGACCAGGCCGGCGTCGAGCCCTCCGGCGAGGGTGACGCTCCAGCCGTCGACCGTGCGCGGGCGTTCCCGCGCCGTGCGGGCGATCCGGGAGCCCTCGAGCAGGACGAGGTCACGGAGCGGGGTGTCCGAGCTGGTGTGGTGGCCGTCGACGGCGAGCGGGGTACCAGGGTCGAGGACGGTGCCGGTGGTCGCGGCGACGAGCGCGCCGAGGGTGGCCACCCCCGTCCATCCGTCGACCTCGACGGTCTCGCGTCGGTCGTCGAGCTCGATGAGCACCCGCATGCCGTGCCTCTCCGTTCGTGTCGTCGGTCAGCGCTTCGTGTGGTTCGTCAGCGGTCCGTGCGGTCGGCCAGCGCTTCGCGGTGGTGGTCAGCGCTTCGCGGTGGCGGTCAGCGCTCCGTGTCGTCGGCGAACCAGACGAGGGACGGCGATCCGCTGGCGTCCGCGGAGTCGTCCGAGGCCGCCGGTCGGAGGCCGAGGTCCTGCGCGGACGACGCGAGCACCGAGGCCGGGCTGCGCATCGCCTCGTGCGTGCGGAACACCAGATCGGGTCCGGCGAGCCCGTCACTGCCGGAGAGGTCGAGGGTCGCGAGCGCGTCGGCGACCGCGGACGGCTCGTCGCTCCGGGCCGTCCCGACCGCGCGGACCAGGGCGATGACGGCGTCGTGGCTCCGTGCGTCCGCGACGGGAGCGACGGACGAGAACGGCCGGTCGCCGGTGAGGTTCTTCGCGTCGGCGTCGTCCGCGAGGACCCGGAGACCGCCGAGGAAGGCGGACATCGACCGACCGGTGGCGTCCGGGTGGAGGGCACGGGCGTCGTCCGTCTCGACCCCGACCGTCCGGAAGCCGCCGCTCAGGCTGCCGCCGGCCTGGGTCAGCGCGGCCGCGAAGGTCGGGCTCGTGGCGTCCGCGGTGAGGATGATCGGGGCGGTGACGTCCGCGGACTGGAGCGCCGCGACGAGGGCACCCTGTCGTGCCGCCGGGCCGCTGAGCACGACGGCGTCGGAGTCCGCGGCGTCCGGGGCGTCGGCGCCGGAACCGGTCGCTGTGTCGGTGGTCTGCGCGGCGACACCCGTGCGCTCGGCGATCGTGGTCGCGAGCGCGGCCGTGTCGGCGTCGCGGACCGCATCGACGACGTGCGCGACCTGCAGGCCGGAGGGTGCTCCGCCCCCGAGGTCGACCAGCAGCGGGGACTTCGCGGAGCCGAGTGCCGAGCGCATCGCGGACGCCGTGGAGTCCGTCGAGGGCGCCGTCGACCAGGCGTCGTCCGAGCCGGTCGCGTACGGGGCGACGACCGGGATCCCGGCCGACGACGCAGCCGCGAACGCGCCGTCCACGTGGCGACCGGACGATGCGACGACGATGCCTGCGACGCCCTGCTTCGCGAGCGTCTCGACCGCGGCACGTGCGCCGTCGGTCGAACCGGCGTCGTCCTGCGCCACGAGCTGGACCGTCGTGCCACCGAGCTGCAGCCGTCGCTGGGCGACGAGGGCACCCTGCGCGGCATCGGCCCACTCGGAGCCCTCGCCGTCGCCGAGGGTCACGACGACGCCGATCTTCGTGCCGTCGGGGACGTGGGCGACCCGGACCGGTACGGGCGCGGTGGCAGCGACGGCCTCGGCCGGGGTCTCAGCGGCGGAGCGCACGGCGACGACGGCGATCACCACGGCGGCGACGACGAGGACCGCGAGCACCACGAGGAGGATCGTCCGCCGACAGCGTCGCGTCGTGCGGTCGTTCGTCGGCTGTTCGGCGCCGGACTGCTCGGCGCCGGACGGTTCGGCAGACTGCAGTTCCGGTGCTGGCTGCTGTCCCGGTGCCGGTTGCTCGGTCGTGCGGCTCATCGGTCGGCTCCGATCCGGAAGGCGTAGAGCGTCGTGGCGGTCGCGCCCGACGGCACGTCGAGCCGGAACGCCGGGAGCTTGGCGGCCGCGTCGAGCGACGACCGGAACTGCTGCTGCTGGAGCAGGATGCCGGCGACGTCCTCGGCGCGGACGTTCGCGTAGCCGGCCGCGTTCTGCGACGCCAGGGCGAGCTGGTAGTCGGCGGAGTCGGACTTGGCGGCGCTCGTCGCCATGGCGCCGAGGATGCCGGAGCCGTTGACCTTGCGGTCGCCGAGGTCGAGCATCACGCGGTTGAGGTCACCCGTCAGCAGCGTGCTGGCGCCCTGGACGTCCCGGACCGAGGCGCTCGTGCTCGCATCGATGCGCTGGAGGCTCGCGGCCGTCTGGCTGTCCACCGCGGACGCCAGGCTGCTGCTCTGCTGTTCGAGCGCGCCCTTCTGCTCGTCGATGGTGCCCTTCGAGTCGCTCGTGACCTCGCCCGAGGTCGTGCGGAGTCCGGCGATCGACTGGTCGAACGCCTGCTCGACGGCCTGCTGGCTCTTCCCGGCGGTGCCGCTGACGTTCCGGACCTGCTCGTCGATGAGGTCCTTGACCTGCTTGCCGGAGTCGTCGGACGCCTTCTGGAACGCCTTTCGGACGGCGTCCTGGAGGTCGCTCTGCTGGTCGCTCACCTGCTTGAGCTGGTCGTTCACGACCGCACCCGACCCGGCGGCGCTCCGCACCAGGCCCTGCAGCTCACGGACCGATCCCTCGACGGAACCACCGTCCTGCGCGACCGCCGTGCGGACCTTCTGCACACCCGGCGCGATCGCATCGACGGCCGTCGCCAGCGAGGTCACCGCGGCACCGAGGCCGGTCGTGGCCCGGGGGTCGGTCTCGGCGACGATCGCGTCCCAGGCCTCGGACTGGGCGGTGAGCCGCTCGTCCATCGGCGTCGAGAACGGGAAGCCAGGGCGGAGCGTCGTCCCGTCGGGCGCTCCGTCGCACGGCGTGGCCGTCAGGTACCCGCGCAGCGCGTCCGCGTCGGTCTGGTCGAGGTCCTTCAGGGCGACGAGCTGGCAGATCCGGTCGGCGAGCGCGCTGTTCTGCGCCTGCATCGACCCGCTCGGGAAGCCGTCCGTGGCGTCTCCGACGGCGCTGCGCGCGGCACGGGCACGGCCGTTGATGCTCGCCACCGACTCCTGGACGGGGCGCACGGCCTGGTCGCTCGTCGCCACGAGCGCATCGAGCTCGTCGAGTGCCTGCCCGACGGCTCCGGTCTCGTCGCTCCCGAGTGCCTTCAGCATGTCGGAGATGGTCTCTAGCTGGTCGTTCAACGCCGTCGACTGCTCGATCGCCTTGTCGGACAGGTCGGGATCCAGCCGCGCCGCCAGCTCCTGCCCCTTGCTGACCAACCCGATCAGCGAGCTGTTGACCGCAGCCGAGGACTCCCAGAGCGCACAGGTCAACGAACCACGATCCTCCTGGCTGGCGCAGCTCGTCGCATCCGGCGCGGCCGGTCCGACGGACGCCGCCAACTGCGTGCTCACCTGCTGCTTGCAGAGCTCGCTCGCCTGCGCGTAGCCCTCGAGCTGGGAGGAGACGCGCAACAGGTTGCCGTAGACGCTGCCGCCCACGGCGTCGGTCTTCGGCGCTGCGGCGCAGCCCCGGCCGTCGAGCACCGGTGCGGGCGCCCTGCCGGAGGTGTCGCCGAGCAGCGCGTCGAGGCTGCTCGTCGTCTGCTGGAGCTGCTGCAGCACGGTCGACTGCGTCGTCTGCACCGTCGCGCCGAGGTCCCCGTTGAGCGAGCCGAGCTCGCCCGCGAGCGACTGCATCGTGCTCGCGAGGGACGCGCTGCTCTCCTGCAGCCGTTCCGCGGTGCGCACGCCGAGTGTCTGGGAGGTGGACTCGAGGTTCGTCCGGACCTCGGTGATGGTCCCGCCGGCCCGGGCCAGGACCTCGTTCACCTGCGCGATGAGGTCGATGGTCCGGCGCTGCAACGCGAGTTCCGAGTCCGTCTGCGAGCCGAACGCCCCGTTCAGCACGCCCTCGGTCGACAGGTCGGTGGTCAGGCCGGGCTGGGCGGCCACGTCGAACGCGGGGGCCGAGAAGTCCTTGACGTCGGCGACGAGGTGGAGCGTGCTGCTCGCGCCCGAGGTCGGCGGTGCGAGGAGCCGCCCCCACTGCACGACGGCGTCACCGTCGGCGTTCGTGCTGACCACGCCGTCGGTCGCGGCACCACCGTCGACCCCCTGGGTCACGATGCGGTCTGGCGCGACCCCCGGCAGGACGGTCGACGCGGCGACGGAGAACGGCGCCCCGACCAGGGCGGGGGTCGTGCGGGACGACCCCGCGACGTCGTAGGTCAGGTTCTTCGACCGGACCGTGAGGTTCTCGATCGTGAGGTCGACCTCGACCCGGCCGGAGTAGCCGTCGAGGTCCGACAGGTCGGTCCCGGAGCGCTTGGTCGTCGTGTACTGCGTCGTGATGCGGAGGGGCAGGTCGCCCGCCGCCTTGGCGACGTCGTGGTCGGTGGTCGTCGACGAGGACCCGTCCGCTCCGACCGCGATCGTCGTGTCGGAGATGGCGCGGACCGAGCCGTTCGGGGTGAGCGTCGTGTCGACGGTCTGCAGCAGCCGGGACGGATCGTCGACCTGCCGTTGGTCGGCGGTGCACCCGGCCAACGTCAGCGCGACGACGGCCGACACCGCGACCACCCCGGCCAGCCGACCACCCGGTCGTGCTCCGGTTCCCCCGGCGCGCGTCAGTTCCACGATCGTCCCCCTCAAGAATCGACAGCGCGTCCGATGCTAGTCGCTGAAATACCGTGAGGGTTCGTCCATCCACAGGTCACAGCACCCCCGTTCGGGCCACAGCACCGCGATGTCCGCTTTGACGGATCCCGTGGAATTGATACTCTGCACTTCGTTGATGGGGGGAACGCCGAGTGCTCCAAGCGCTCGGAGTTGCACGATCGGATGACCAGTCCACCCTCACGAGCGGTTGACTGGTCATCCGATCACAGGGGGAACGAACATGTGGATCTCAGTCGTGTCCGTCGGCATCGCGTTCGTCGCGGCGATCGGCATCACGTGGGGCGTGACGAGCGCGACGCGTCGGAGCGACCGGCGTCGGCGAGCCCGCGGCGAGAAGCTGCCGACCGAGGGCGGCGCGCTCGTCACCGTGCGCTTGCGCCGTCGGCAGTGGCTGGTGATCCGCGTCCTCGCGATCGTGCTGCTCGTCGTCGGCGGGCTGTTGGGCCTCGTGGTGATCGGACTCGCCGCCGAGGGCGCACCGCCCTCGATGGTCGTCGTGGCGGTGGTCTTCGTCCTCGCCGGCACCGGCGGCATCGTGCTCGCGAGCTCGATGCGGCGGACCCGGATCCTGGCGATGGAGGACCACCTGTTGGTCCGGCAGGGACTGCACGAGGAGCGCCGGGTCAACCTGCGCGAGATCGCCACCCTGGCGCCGCTCGCGAACCAGTACGGCGGGGTCCAGGGGCGCTCGGCAGACGGACGACGGCTGTTCCACGTGATGGGACTGGCGCGGGGGTACGCGGAACTCGACGCGTACCTGCAGGAGCGGGTCGTGCGCGACAGCGCTCCCGCCCCTGCGGCGTTCGGGCCTGCCACCCTCCCGGTCCCGCCGTGGCGCGGCGTCTCGGCCAGCGCCGACTGGACGAACATCCCGCTCAGCCAAGGGGGTCGTCCACGTCCGGTCATCCGACTGTTCATCGGTGGGGACGTGGTCGTGCTGCACACCTCGGACGTCCGGGCGCTCGTCGACGGCCGGCAGGCGGTGGCCGAGTCCGACTCGCAGCCGCTTGCGTTCCTCGCAAGCCCCGCGCTCGTCGACCCGACGTCGCTCGGAGGTCAGCAGGTGGCTGGTCTACCGCCGGAGAGCCTCGTCCTCCTCCGCGGTGCGCAGGAGGCGCCGACGGCGGTGCTCCGCGACGCCGATGCCCGTACGTTCCGGAAGTGGGTCAGCGGTCTGCCGCGCTGACCATCGGAGGCTGTCCGGCAAGTACCGGCCTGGAGGCACGGTGCGGTCCGCGCGGGCACCGTTTGCGACGCGCGAACGACGCCTCGCGCTTCACGGAAGCGAGGGTTGGACGGACATCACGGCTTGCCCACGCAAGGTGCCGGCCGGCCCGGCGACACTCCTCCCGCCGTGGAACTCCCGAGCGATGGACGACGCTTGGTGTGCGTCGACGAGCAGGCCACGGGCCACCGGTGCGGAGACGTTCCCCATTGCGGTCTCGGTCCGATCGTCGTCGTCGACTTCTGCGCCGAGCGGAACTCCCCAGCGGGATTCGTCACCTGAGTCCTCGGTCCGGAACACGATGATGCCGGTCGCAGCGTCGCCGCAGATATCCAGCTCCCGCACTCCGTCAGGCATGATGACGAGCGTTCGGTCCCGGCCGTCGAGAGCTCGGACCTTGGCCTCGACCTGCGCCAGCGTGGGGTCGCGCTCTTCGAAGCGCCTCCCACGAACCCACCAGCGGAGGTCCGGCCACTCCGCGACGCCGCTTGCGGGCAGCCCACGGTCCTGGACCCGACGCACCAGGGCGCCCAGCACCCAGCCGGCGAGGATGCCCATGAACCAGACCCGGACGGAGATCTGCGCGCCATCGAGCACGAACCGCGTGAGGACCGGCCCCAGGAAGAAGAGGAGGACCATGCCCGCGATCGCCCGACCCGATCCGATGAACGCGAGCACGCCCGCTCCTGCCACAGCAATGGCGAGGTTGAGCAGGACGACCGACAGACTCACCTGCGAGAGCCCGAGCACGAAGGCCGCACCGACGGCGATCACGACGAGCAGGATGTTGCCCGTGATCGAACCGCTGGTCAGAGGACGGTAGACGCGCTTTCTTCTTCACCACGCCACCCGAACGGCGGGTTCTCACTCGTGCTCCCTGATCTCCGAGAATCCCTGCGCAATGACCGGCTCTCCGAGGAGATGGAGGACGGACCTCAACTCGAAGGACCCCGCTCCGACCCGGAACGACCACCTTTCCTGCGTCCCGAGACGCTCTGCAAGCTGCTGCTTGTTCCCGCCGGTGACCCCTCGACGGATCGTTAGCGATCCGCAGTCGGGTGAGTCGACGGTGATCTGGTCGAACAGGGTTCCGGACCCTCGGCCTGAAGTGGATCCGCCGACCTCCGGCTCCGCGGCAGTGACGAGACAGTCCACGCGGATGACATGAGACCTGTCGTACGCCTTGAGTCCCTGGTTCCAGGTGAACACGAGGATCGTGAACAAGGCGGCGGCACCGAGGAGACCGAACACGAGCCTGTTCCGATTCTTCGGGGGTCGCGACTGCGGTTCAGGTGCTGGCAAGGCGGTACTCCGTTCCGTGCTCAGGACGCCCTGTTCGGCGGACCTCGCGGCTCCTCCTGGGATCAGCAGCAGGCGCCGCGCCGAGGACGCCTCCGCCGCATCAGCTTCTTCCGCGGTCACTTCGCCACCACGGCCACTCGGGCCTGGCGAGCAACAGACCCGTCAATGCCGGGAAGAGCCAGGCGAACTGGTACGAGTGCCCACGGCCAGCCAGTGCGGAAAATGTGATGAGGCCGGCGAGGAGGACGAGCATCGTGACTCCGCGCGCGCCTCGGCGACGACTCCGCCCACCCACCAGACCCAGCAGGACCGCTGCTGACGCGACACCTGTAGCGACGAGGGCGTTCGATCGACTCAGGATCACGGTCGCCCAGAATGCCGCGACCAGCAGGGCGAGGATGAGCAGCGAGAAGTACCCCAGGAGGAGCTCCCGGTCGAGCGCCCGATCGGGTCTCCGATCGACCCTGTTCCTGTCCACGACTCTCCGCACGATCATCGACCTCCTGGGCGCCTGCGGCCGCGCTTCGGGTCCACCGCGGAAGCGCGCGCAACCACCCATTCCCTGATACCCGACCCGATGATGACCCCTGCGAACGAGGTGAGCAGCCAAGCCCACCGCGTGCCAGCGAGTCGCGGCGGCGCACCCACGAGCAGCACGAACACGACGACGACCACCAGCAGTCCCACGACGGAGAACGACCGTCGTCGACCGCTCCGCGCCCACCAGCCGATCCCCACGCCGTACAGGGCCGCCGCCACGGACACAAAGACTAGTCCGAACGGCATCGGCTGGTTTTCCAGGCTCGAGGTCCGCCACCACGCGATCGCGAGACAGACAAGAGCCGCGAGGACATCGATGAACAAGGGCCGGGGTCGCGGGGTACGCGGGGTCATCTTCCACGTCCGTTCTTCTGCGGGTTCGTGACTGTTTCGCCCCCGCCGGTCATGAGCCGTCGGACGACCACATCGACGAGTCCGTGACGGCCGAGGGGCGATGAGATCCCCTTGCCCGGCAGGATCACCCTCACGGCTCGACCTCGTAGGCGTACGCAGTCGGCGACATCCCGAACACTGCGGTCAGCGCGCGCATGTCGTACGACACGCCGCCAATGGTGAACCGAACGCGATCAGCAGCGGAGAGCTCTTCAGCGATCCTGTCAGCGTTGAACCGATTGACTCCGTCCTGGAGCGGGACCTCACGATCAGCGACCGCGCCGTGCACCAGGGCTCTTTCCGAGGCGAGCACCGCTAGCCGTACCTGGTCATCTTCGACCAATGGGACGTCGTGACGTAGGACGTGTCCGGGCTCAGTCATGGGGCTGAACTTCAATGGACTGATTGATCATCCGAAGCTGATCTCTGAAACGATAAGATGCCGCACCAACGACGAACTCGTATTCGCGCCCGGATTGAAATTTCTCTGCAATCTTCGGCGCATTGCCCGAGGTCACGTGTCTTCGGATGAACAGCGTTCCGCAATCAGGGGAGTCGATGCGCACTTGATTGTATGTAGCCCCTACCCCTCGGACCGATCGAGACGAACCATCACCCGATATCGCCGAACGCACCAGGCAATGCACCGTGATCGGGTGTGAAGAATCGTAGGCCTTCAGACTGATCGGAGCCACGAGAATCACCAAGATGACGAGGGCTGCCCCTAGCAACCAGGATCCGAAGATGATCCTTCTTGCGCGCATCGATCCTCTTGACGGCGCTCCTGTGCCCTTGCTCTCGATCACACGCAATCGCACGCCAGTCCCGAATCCCTGGGCCACGGACTGAACGTGGCCATCAATGACATTCGGCTACCCATCGGAGTTCATGCCGTAGTCGACGGCACCGGTCTTTGCGCCGGAAGCCACCGATGCCGAGGCAGCTCTTCCTGTCGACAAGAAGACCGTCGGACAAATTCGCCGGACAACAGAATTTGCAGCTCTCCCGTCGAGGGAAGCGAGCTCGGACAGGCCCGCCGCCGCGATGACGCCGACTCCGCTGACTCCGCTGACTCCGCTGACTATTGATGCGTCCACCCCGACCTGCTTCCAGTTCACTTCAAGCTTCACCTCACGCTCGGAGAAAGGAACCAACGACGGGAGCAATCTTGAAGAACTTCAGGAATCCACGTAGTTCGAACGAGCCGCCACCGACCGAGAAGCGGTAGCGTTCGCCCGCTACGACTTCCCCCGCGATGCGGGTCATGTTCGCGCGCGTGACGCCGTCCTGGTACAGCAGATTCCCACAGGAGGTCTTGAATGCGACCTGCACCTCCGCTCCACCAGCGCCCTTCGTCGAGCGCGAGGATGAGATTTCACCGACAGCGGAGTCGACACGGCACGTCACGTCGATCGAGTGCCCATCATCGTATGTACCGAGGATGGTCGGACCGAAGCCGAATACCAGCACCGGCACCCCGACCACGCCGAGAAGGATGAGGACTGCGATCAGCCGGTCCCGCGCAATCTGACCTGGCGTCTTCTTGGCAGCGCTGCTCTTCGTCGCGGCCGTGTTGCTGGGCATGGTTCCTCACCCTCTGTGCGCGCCGCCCGCAGGGACGACATCCGGACCTTCGGCTCCCCGCTGACGCGACTCCACGTCGACCGAGAGCTGATGGGATGTCCCTGTCCGGCGGACTCACCCGCGTGGTTCGACCTCGTAGGCGTACGCAGTCGGCGACACCCCGAACACAGCGGTCACCGCGCGCATGTCGTACGACGCGGCGCCGACAGTGAACCGAACGCGATCAGCACCGGAGAGCTCTCCAGCGATCCTGTCAGCGTTGAACCGATTGACTCCGTCCTGCAGCAGGATCTTGCCGCATTGATCGGTCACGACGACCACCTGTGACCCCGACGCTCCGCCGCCCTTGAGGGACCCGCTCGACTCCGAACCGGTGGTTGCGCTTCGGATCCCACAAGAGACCGACATCCGATGACCGTCGTCGTAGACCTTCATACCGAGCGGGATGACGAAGAACAACAGGGCCGGGATGACGATGACGAGCAACAGGATGGCGATCGCGACTACTCGTTTCCTTCGCGTCACGACTGGTTTCCCATCGGCCATGTTCGGAACGTACCTCCTTGCGCTCACCATCTCCGATGAACACCGACTGTGGGACCGTCCCCACCTTGCGCCGCGCCCGTACCGAAGGTCTGGACCAGGTTCTCGATCGACGTGTCGCCACCTGGGCGAATTGCCTCGTTGACGGTGGCGCTGATCCCGCCGACGCCCATCGACACGAGGTTGCCGACAGTCTCCTTGCCGAGCGGCGAGGTGACGCCGAGCCCCTCGGCAAGAGGCCCTGCGGCCCGACCCACCGCGAGGCTCGATGCTGCGCCGGTCCCGAAGCCTGTCGCGCCAGCTGTGGCGAATCCGAGCAGGTTCTTGTCGCGGATCTCGTCGTTCACCGCGTAGTCGCCGATGTTGTTGACCGCGCCCGAAGTGCCGGAGGCGATGGCGCCCCGGCCAGCCGAAGAGAACACCTGCGAAGCAACCCCGCGTGCTCCCGACCCGAATGCGACTGAAGCGGCTGGGGCCGCCTTCGCGAGGCCGATCGCGGCGCCTCCGCCTGCGGCACCTGCTGCTCCGCCGATCAGCGTGTCGAGGCCGACCTTGCCCCAGTCGACGCGCCCGTCGTCGCCGCGGTTCTTCTTGATCGACAGGCCGCCCGCGAGCGCTGCTCCCGAGCCAGCAGCCACGGCCAGTGCGACGACCGGCCCGAGCGGAGTGAACATCGCGCCCACGGCGAGTACCACTCCGACGCCGATGGCGATGTTCGAGATGACCTCGGAGTGCTCGTCAGCCCAGTCCCGCAGGTTCGCGAGCGCACCCTGGTTCGCATCCCGGTACGCCTGCAGGTCCGCATCCGTCGCCGGCCGCAGCCCGAGCGGGTCCACCGCGTGCACGGGGTCGTTCCCGGCGTAGGAGTACGGGTTCGCCGCCCACGCTGCCCCGAGCACGGGCGCGAGCGGGTCGGTCGACAGGAAGCCCCGCGCCACGGGGTCGTACACCCGCGCTCCGAGCCACTCGAGTCCAGCGATGGACACGCCGCCGTCCGCGGTGAGCCCGACGCCTGCGGGGAGCCCCGACCCGCCGACCGCTGCGAGCACCGCCCACGGGTCGTCGGCAGCGGTGGCCCGCGCGCTGCGCCACCCCACGGTCGTCCAGGCATCGTCGATGGCGACGACCCCGCCCGGCATGTCCAGGACGCTCGTGCCGCCGAGCGAGACGATCCCCGGCACGCTCGCCGCGGAGTCCCACCACGCCTCGGCACCGCCGACGTCGGCCAGCTCGCCGAGGCCGTCCGTCCAGACGTCGACCCGACCGACCTCGGCGTAGGTGGGGTCGCGCTCGACGACCGCGGCGAGCGTCCCGAGGTCGGACCACGCGTACTCCACCGTCGAGCCGTCGGGGTCGGTCCGCCGGATGCGTCGACCGAGCCCGTCGTAGCGGTACTCGGTGCGGGCACCGTCCTGTTCGGAGGCGACGAGCTCGCCGGCGAGGTCGTACGAGAAGCGCGTCTCGACCCCGTCGACCACCTGGCGGACCAGTCGGCCGGCCTCGTACTCCCAGCGTGCGTCACCGGCGGCGACGAGCTGGCCCGCGGCGTCGTACCGGTGCTCCACCCGCCCGTCCGGGCCGTCGACGGCGGTGATGCGGCCGTCGGCGTCCCGCTCGGTGCGGGTCGTCGTGACGCCCTCGGGCGAGGTCACGGTGTGGGCGACGAGCACGCCGCGGTCGTACGACCACGACTGCACGAGCTCACCGGTGACCGCCTCGACGATCCGACCCGCGGCGTCGTGTCGGAAGGTCGCGGCTCCGAGCCCGTCGCGCTCGAGCGCGGTCGTCCGACCGACCGCGTCGCGGACCCATGTGGTCCGGCGGCCGGACGGGTCGACACGGGCGACCCGGTGCCCGTCGGCGTCGTACTCCCACCGGATCGCGGCCCCACCGCGACTGCGGCGGACGAGGAGCCCGCGCCGGTCGTACTCGAGCTCGTGGTCGACGGTGCGACCAGCGCCTCGCGTGTGGTCGGTGACCACGACGGTGCGGGCGACCGGGTCACGGTCGACCTCGGTCTGCAGCTGACCGTCGACCAGCACCTGGTGCTCGTGTCCCGCTGCATCGTACGTCCAGGCGGTCGTCCGCCCGTCCGGGTCGGTCTGCTCGACCCGCCGGCCCGCGGCATCGCGACGGACGCTGGTGCGCCGGCCGAGCGGATCGGTGACCGCGACGAGGCGGTCGGCCTCGTCGTACTCGCGCCAGGTGACGCCTCCGGCCGGGTCGGTCGTCGCGATCACCCGACCGCGCTCGTCGTACTCGTGGTGGGTGACCCCGCCGAGCCCGTCGACCACCTCGGTGACCTGACCCGCGGCGTCGTAGCGGAACCGGCGCCGACCGAAGCGTGCGTCGTGGGCCGAGACGAGCCTCCCGGCCGTGTCCCAGCGGAACCGGCTCGTCCCCGCTCCGGGCGTCGTCTGCTCGACCACGCGACCGACCGCGTCGTACGCGGTCCGGGCGACCTCGCCGGTGGGGAGTGTCCGCGCGACGACCCGGGAGTCGGCGTCGTAGGTCAGCGTGGTGCGTGCTCCGGTGGCGTCCACGGCGGCCGACGGGCGCCCGCAGGCGTCGTACTCGTACGTCGTGCGCGCGCCGGACGGCGCGACGACCGCGGTGACGCGGCCGGCGAGGTCGCGCTCGATCCGCGTCAGCCCGCCCTCTCCGTCGACGAGCTCCACCGGGCGTCCGGCCGCGTCGTAGGTGACGAGTTCGGATCCGGCGTCCGGACTGGTCGACTCGACGGGGCGCCCGAACGCGTCGAAGCGCACGGTCGTCGTCGAGAACGCGTCCTGCAGCTTGGCGACGCCGGCGGCGGGGTCCCGGCTCACGTCCTGACGGACGCCCGTCGGGTCGACGGTCGCGGTCAGGACGCCGTTCGCGTCGTACTCGTGGCGCCAGGTCGCTCCCGTCGGATCGGTGACGGCCTGGAGGCGCGACAACGCGTCGTGCGCGAACGTCCAGACCGCGTCACCCGGCAGGGCGAGGGTCGCCAGGTTGCCCTGGTCGTCGAAGGAGCGGACGACCCGGCGACCGAGCGGGTCCGTGGTCGCGTGGAGCTCGCCGTCGGAGCCGTACTCGAACGCGGTCCGCCCACCGAGGGGATCGGTGACCGCCGAGATGCGCCCACCGGTCGTGTGCTCGAAGCGCCAGACCGCGCCGTCCGGGTCGCGGCGCTCGACCAGCAGGCCGGCGGCGTCGTGGCGGTACTCGGTGCGGGCCCCCGACGGGCTGGTCGCCACGGTCGGACGCCCGGCGGCGTCGCGGTCGATGCGGGCCGTGTCGCCGAGGGCGTTCGTGGTGGCGACGAGTTCGCCGTGCTCGTCGTGCTCGAGGACGAGGACCACGCCGGTCGGGTCGACCACCCGCGTCAGCACGCCGTCCGACCAGGTCAGCTCGGTGCGGCCTCCGACGGGGTCCGTGATGACGGACGGGTCCCGGTCGTCGCCGCGGTACTCGTACGTGACGACCCCGCCGGACTCGGCGACGACGGTCGTGGTCCGGTCCTGGTCGTCGTGTCCGTAGGTGAGGTCGCCGCCGGTCGGGGTGACCGTCCGGGTCCGACGCCCACGCTCGTCGTAGGCGTGGACGGTGACCGACCCGTCCCGCTCGGTGACGGAGACGAGGTTCCCGTGCCGGTCGTAGCTCATCGACTGCCGGTGGTCGTCGGAGTCGAGCACGCCGACGAGCCGGCCCCTGGTGTCCGCGATGTAGGAGTTCGACCGCGAGCCGTCGTGGTCGGAGACGACGGTCACCCGGCCGGGCAGGTAGGCGAAGCGGACGGCGCGACCGTGCGGACTCACCTGCTCGACGACGCGGCGGCGCTCGTCGTAGGTGTTGTCGACCTCGACGACCCCGGCGGCACTCGTGACGGTGAGCACGAGGTCGTGGTCGTCCCACCCGTAGCGGCGTGTGCCCACAGAGTCGGTGACCGCGACGAGTCGCCCACGGTCGTCGTACGAGTACTCGACCCGGCGCCCGTCGGAGCTCCGCACCACGGCGACCCGGCCAGCCAGGTACTCGACGTCGATCGACCGTCCGCGGTCGTGGACGAGTCGGCTGATGAGCCCGTCGGGGTCGCGCTCGACCAGGACGCCGGTCCCGGGGCCGCTGCGCTCGCCCAGCCAGACGCCCGACGGCGTGAAGTCGATGCGCCCGCCACGGTTGTCGCGGACCACGAGCCGGTCGCCCTCGGCCGCGAGCCACCGGTTCTCACCGACGCCGCGCTCCCAGCCGTCGGACGCCCGCGGGAACCGGATCTGCCGCCCGTCCGCGCCGACGTAGGACGCGCCCTCGTCGTCGATCTCGAGTCGGGTCTCGAGGACCGATGCCCAACCAGGGCCGAACAGCCCGACGTGCTCGTCGAGTGAGTTGTACATGCGGGTGAGGGCGAGCGAAGCGCTCGCGCCGGTGAAGCCGAGGTCGGTCTCCGGCTCGACGAAGTTGCCCGTCGTCGTGTTGACCGGGTCCATCGAGTACCCGGTGGTCGGCTGGGCGCCGTAGGCGGAGGGCGGGTCGAACTGCACGTCCGACCGGGTCGCCGAGACGCCAGCCGCCTGCAGTGCTGCGGCGAGCGCCGAGTCCGCGACGCTCGACACCGCGCCGTCACCACCGGCAGCGGCGAAGGCGTCGGCGATCGTGGTGGCCCACGTCACGTCCTGGCCGTTCGCCTGCAACCACTGGTCGAACGCGGTGACGAGCCCGGTGGCGTCGATCCGCCCCCAGGAGCAGCGGTCCGCGAAGTCGGCGAGCTTGCCGCGGAGCATCGCGGGCTTGCCCTCGAGGGCCTGGTCGAGTCCCCGGCTCCCGTCGGCGAACGAGCGGAGGTCGGCTGGTCGGGCGGAGGACGTGCCACCACCGCCACCGCCACCGGAGCCGGGCGCCGGGGTCTGCCGCGGGGTCGCGGGGCCGGTCGCGTCGGCGAACCGGGGCGGGTCCTCGTGGTGGACCTCCGGCGGCTGGTCGTTGCCGGTGACCCAGTCCGCGACGACCTCGCCGACCCAGCGGTTCTCGTGGTGCTCGTACCAGTCGCGGGCCGTCTTGCGTCGGGCGTTCTCGCGCTCCGCGGCGGCCTTCATCTGGCCCACCCAGCCGGCCACGGTGCGCAGGTTCGCGGCGATGGCGGAGCCGTCGCTCCTGGCGGTCTGGGCGTTCGCGGCGAAGAGCTCGGAGAAGTGGCCGCGGAACTCTTGGGAGGCGGTGCTGACGTACGACTGGCGGCTGCCGGCCTGCCCCTCGATCGACTCCGCCGCACCGTTCAGCGCCTGGCTCAGCGCGTCGGCCGTGCCGTTGTCGAACTCGACCGGTTCGTTGCCGTGCAGGTCGCCCATGATCCGTCCCCCGATGGTGATCGTGCTGGTCGTGCTGTGCTGGTGGAGCAGGTCGAGCTCCGTCCGCGGCCCACCCCGGACCGCGGACGCCCGGTCCGCCGAGGTGGCGGACCGGGCGTCGGGTGGTGGCTACGCGCCGCCGCCCGCGGTGAAGATGTCCTGCGAGATCTTGTCGAGCTGGGTGCGGAGCTGCTCGAGCTCGGTCTTGGCCTTGTCCAGCGCCGCCTTCGTCTCGGGCCAGGTCGAACCGCGGAACGTCGAGGCGAGCGGGCCGTCCCAGACGTTCGAGTCCGACAGGATGCGGCCCTGGGCGTCGAGCTGCGAGATCTGGTCGGTGAACCCGCCGTTCACGATCGACTGGATCTGGCGGATGGCGGACTTGGCCTGCTCGGTGGAGAGCACACGCGACATGGTGAACCTCTTTCGTTTCGTAGCTGCACCCCCGCGCAGTGGAATCCCCCCGGAGGCTCTGACGCGGCCCACCATACCCACGAACACCCGACAATGTCACCGTTCGTATTTCGTGACGTTTCCTCCCCCCGTTCGGGGGTCGAGCGATGCTCACTCTCTGGAGCGTTCCCGACACTCCTCCACAGGGCCGTCGTTCACGCCCGGTTTCCCCAGCGTCCACCGCCCCGCTCCCCCGCGGAGACCCCGGGTGGCAGGATGGCGACATGGACACCGAACCGCAGCTCGACGGCGACTCCGTCGCTCCCGACCTCGACGACTTCGACGAGGTCGTCGAGATCGAGCACGAGTCGCTGCCGTCGGACCGCTACTTCGATCGCGAGCTCAGCTGGCTCCGGTTCAACCAGCGCGTGCTCGAGCTGGGCGAGGACCGGACGCAGCCCTTGCTCGAACGGGCGAACTTCCTGGCGATCTTCGCGTCCAACCTCGACGAGTTCTTCATGGTCCGGGTCGCCGGCCTGAAGCGTCGCATCGACACCGGCATCGCGGTGCCGACGAACGTCGGTCGTGCGCCGAGCGACGTCCTGCGCGACATCGCCAAGAAGGCGCACGAGCTGCAGGACCGGCACGCCGACGCGTTCATCAACTCGCTCAAGCCGGACCTGGACGCCGCGGGCATCCACGTCGAGCACTGGTCCGACCTCGACGAGGCCGATCGGCTCCGCATGCGCGAGTACTTCAACGAGCAGATCTTCCCGGTGCTCATGCCGCTCGCGGTCGACCCTGCGCACCCCTTCCCCTACATCTCCGGGCTGTCGCTCAACCTCGCGGTGCGCGTGCGCAACCCGAAGTCGCAGCGGCAGGAGTTCGCGCGCCTCAAGGTCCCGCAGAACTTCTCGCGCTTCATCGCCCTGCCCGACGACGGCAGCGGGCGGATGCGGTTCATCCCGCTCGAGGACCTCATCGCGAACCACCTCGACGACCTGTTCCCGGGTATGGAGGTCCTCGAGCACCACGTCTTCCGCGTGACGCGGAACGAGGACGTCGAGATCGAGGAGGACGAGGCCGAGAACCTCATCCAGGCACTCGAGCGCGAGCTCCTCCGCCGCCGCTTCGGTCCGCCCATCCGTCTCGAGATCACCGAGGACATGGACCCGGTGACCCTCGACCTGCTCGTGCGCGAGCTCGACATCACCGAGCAGGAGGTCTACCGACTGCCGTCGCCGCTCGACCTCGGCGGCCTGTTCGAGATCGCGAAGATCAGCCGGCCTGACCTGCACTACCCCAAGCACGTGCCGACGACCCCGGTGCAGTTCCAGCCGGGCGAACCGAACACCAAGCCCGACCTGTTCCGCGCGATCGGCTCCCGCGACGTGCTCGTGCACCACCCGTACGAGTCCTTCGCCACGAGCGTGCAGGCGTTCCTGGAGCAGGCCGCGGCGGACCCGAACGTCCTCGCCATCAAGCAGACGCTCTACCGCACGTCCGGCGACAGCCCCATCGTCGAGGCCCTGATCGACGCGGCCGCCGCGGGCAAGCAGGTCCTCGCGCTCGTCGAGATCAAGGCGCGGTTCGACGAGCAGAACAACATCGGCTGGGCGCGGAAGCTCGAGAAGGCCGGCGTGCACGTCGTGTACGGCCTGGTCGGGCTCAAGACGCACTCGAAGCTCGTGCTCGTGATCCGGCAGGAGGGCGGCACGCTCCGCCACTACAGCCACATCGGGACGGGCAACTACAACCCGAAGACCTCGCGAATCTACGAGGACATGGGTCTGTTCACCGCGGACGACACCGTCGGCAAGGACCTCACGCGTCTGTTCAACGAGCTGTCGGGCTACGCGATCGAGAAGAAGTTCAAGCGGCTCCTCGTCGCACCGCTGCACCTGCGGAAGGGTCTGGTGAAGCGGATCCAGGCCGAGGCCGACAACGCCGCGGCCGGCAAGCCCTCCGGCATCCGGATCAAGGTCAACTCGATGGTCGACGAGCAGGTCATCGACGCGCTCTACCTCGCCAGCCAGGCCGGCGTCCCGATCGACGTCTGGGTCCGCGGCATCTGCTCGCTCAAGCCCGGGATCGAGGGCGTCAGCGAGACGATCCGCGTCCGGAGCGTCGTGGGGCGGTACCTCGAGCACTCGCGGGCGTTCGCGTTCCACAACGACGGCGACCCGGTGGTCTTCATCGGCTCGGCCGACATGATGCACCGCAACCTCGACCGCCGTGTCGAGGCCCTGGTGCGCCTGTCCGACCCGGCGCACGTGGCCGAGGTGCAGGAGATGTTCGACCTGGCGATGGCCGAGACGACGAGCTCGTGGCACCTCGAGTCCGACGGCGAGTGGACGCGGCACTCCACCGACCCGGACGGCCGCCCACTCGACGACGTGCAGAATGTCCTCATGCGGAAGATCTCGGCCCGGAAGCGCTCGGCTCGGTGAGCGGCGGCCCCACGGGGCCCGTCGTCGCGGCGGGCGCGGTCGTCTGGCGTGAGCACCGGGGCGTCCCGCTCGTGCTGCTCGTGCACCGCGACCACCACCACGACGTCTCCTTCGCCAAGGGCAAGGTCGACCCGGGTGAGAGCGTCCCGACGACGGCAGTCCGCGAGATCGAGGAGGAGACCGGCTACCGCGTGCACCTCGGCGCTCCCCTGGGCACCGCGGAGTACGTCCTGCCGAGCGGTCGCGACAAGGTCGTGCACTACTGGTCGGCCCGGGTCTCCGGCAAGGAGTACGACCGCGCCGGCACGTTCCGTCCGAACGACGAGGTCGCGGCGATCGAGTGGGTCACGATCGACCAGGCCCGCTCGCGGCTGACCTACGAACGCGACGTCGCGATCCTCGACCGGTTCGCCGACCGCGTGGCGGCCGGCGAGCACCGGACGTTCGCCCTCATCGCCCTCCGGCACGCCAAGACGGTCCCGGGTTCGGACTGGGACGGCCCCGACGCGACCCGGCCGCTGCTCCCCGTCGGCCGGAACCAGGCGCGGGCCGCCGCGGCACCCGTCGCGGCGTTCGGGCCGAAGAAGATCGTCAGCAGCACGGCTGCCCGGTGCCTCGCGACCGTGGAGCCGCTGTCCGCCCGCACGAAGGTGGGCGTCTCGGCGACCCCGGACATCAGCCAGGACGCCCACGACCGCGGCGCCGCGGACGTCAAGGGCGTGGTGCGTCGACGCCTCGAGAAGGCGAAGTCGACCGTGCTCTGCTCGCACGGCCCCGTCCTGCCGGACATCATCGCGCGCATCGCCGCGTCGACCGCCGGCGAGGACCGTCGGTTCGACCTCCGCCGTGCCGCGATGCTGTCGGTCGGCGACTTCGCCGTGATGCACATCGCGGGCGACCGACTCGTGGCCGTCGAGACGCACCGCAACACCGTCCCGGCCTGACGACGAGTCGGCGCAGCGACCAGCGCCGACCACCCACCCACGCGACGCCCGTGGCGGCCGCACCTCGCGCCTCCAGGCCGATGCATGCGCATGCGTCCACCCCACGCACGCCGATCCCGATCCTGCACCCGACGCGCGAGCGCCGCACGGCGCCCCGTCGGACACAACCCCTCGTTCACCTCCCGTTCATCAGCGGTCGTGATCCCCGTCACCTCGCGTCCCTACAGTCGCTCCCGGGTCAGCACCGGCCCCCGGGACCAGCAGCGGTCCCAACCTGCACTGACATTCCCGAAGGGACCCCTGTGAACATCAAGCGAATCGGCACGGTCGCGGCGATCGCGGTCGTCGGCGCCGTCGCGCTGTCCTCCTGCGCCTCGAACGAAGGCGGCGCGGGCGCTGGAGCCTCCGCTACGTCGAGCTCCGGTACGGACTACTCGTCGCTCAAGGGCACGCTGACCGGCTCGGGCTCGTCGGCACAGCAGACCGCCGAGGCCACCTGGGCCGCCGGCTTCCAGAACGTCGCCTCCGGCGTCACGGTGAACTACTCGCCGGACGGCTCCGGCGCCGGCCGCAAGAACTTCATCTCGGGTGCCGCCGACTTCGCCGGCTCCGACGCCGCGCTGAAGGACGAGGAGCTCTCGGGCTCGTTCGCCAAGTGCGCCGCGGACTCGAAGGCCATCGACATCCCGGTCTACATCTCCCCGATCGCCATCGCCTACAAGGTCGACGGCGTCAAGGAGCTGACGCTCGACGCGAAGACCATCGCGGGCATCTTCTCCGGCAAGATCACCAAGTGGAACGCCTCCGAGATCGCCGACCTGAACAAGGGCGTCGACCTGCCGGACGCGAACATCACCGTGATCCACCGCTCGGACGACTCCGGCACCACGCAGAACTTCTCGGAGTACGTCTCCGCGAACGCGTCGGACGTCTGGACCGAGGCCCCCAGCCAGACCTTCCCCTACCAGGTCGGCGACAGCGCGAAGGGCACCTCGGGTGTGGCCTCGGCCATGGCGAGCGCCTCGAACGCGATCACCTACATCGACGACTCGGGCGCTGGTGACCTCGACAAGGCCAAGCTCATGGTCGGCTCGACGGCCACCGAGATCTCGGCCGAGGGTGCTGCGAAGGTCGTCGCCGACTCCGACACGGTGTCGGGCCGCTCGGAGAACGACCTCGCGATCAACATCAACCGCAAGGACACCGCCGAGGGTGCGTGGCCGCTGGTCCTCGTCTCCTACGCGATCGCCTGCCAGGAGTACAAGGACGCCGACACCGGCAAGCTCGTGAAGGGCTACCTGGACTACGTCGTCTCGAAGGACGCGCAGGACGCGGCCGCGAAGGAGGCCAAGTCGGCCGCCCTCTCGTCCGACCTGGCGGAGAAGGCCGCGAAGGCCGTCGCCACCATCAAGTAGCACTCCCTGAGCGCCCGGACGCCGATCCCACCCACCTCGATCGGCGTCCGGGCACTCGCCCGTCACGGCAGCACCTCCCCACCTCCCCGCTCCCCCGATCCCGGGTGATCCTCCGACAGGAGTCCCATGACGACCGCACCGGCCCAGCCAGGGGCCACCGTCTCCCCCAAGCCGAAGGCCGTCGTCCGCGTCGGCGACCGGGTCTTCTCCGCCGCCTCCGTCATCGCGGGCAGCCTGATCCTCTTCGTGCTCGTGCTCGTCGCCGCCTTCCTGGTCTGGCAGAGCATCCCCGCCTTCAGCGCCAAGGTCGGCCAGCTGCCGAACAACGCGACGAGCTTCTGGGACTACGTCGGTCCGCTCGTCTTCGGCACCGTCTGGTCCGCGCTCATCGCGCTCGTGATCTCCGTGCCGCTCGCGCTCGGGATCGCCCTGTTCATCTCGCACTACGCGCCGCGCCGGGTCGCGCCGGTCCTCGGCTACGTCATCGACCTGCTCGCCGCGGTCCCGTCGGTCGTCTACGGCCTGTGGGGCATCGTGGTGCTGGCGCCGTTCGTGAAGCCCTTCTACGCGTTCCTCAACGAGTACCTCGGCTGGTTCCCGCTGTTCTCCGGCCAGGTGTCCGGCACCGGCCGCACGATCCTGACCGCCTCGATCGTGCTCGCCGTGATGGCGATCCCGATCATGACCGCCGTGATGCGTGAGATCTTCCTGCAGGCACCGCGCCTCAACGAGGAGGCCGCCCTGGCCCTCGGCGCCACGCGCTGGGAGATGATCCGCCTGTCGGTGCTGCCGTTCGCGAAGTCCGGCATCGTCTCGGCGATCATGCTCGGCCTCGGCCGCGCCCTCGGCGAGACCATGGCGATCGCCCTCGTGCTCTCCGTCTCGACGAACGTCACCTTCCAGATGCTGACCTCGCTGAACCCCTCGACGATCGCCGCGAACATCGCGCTGCAGTTCGCCGAGGCATCGGGCACGGCGCTGAACGCGCTCATCGCGTCCGGCCTGATCCTCTTCGTCATCACCCTGGTCATCAACATGCTGGCGCGCTACATCGTGCGCAAGCGGGTCTCCTGAGAGGTCACGCCCGATGTCCCTCGCCCTCCGTCAGTCCGGCATGGCCGGCAACGTCTACGCCAACGGGAAGCTGCACAAGTCGGTCCCGTGGCTCCTGCTCGTCGGCTCCTGGGTCGCCCTGATCCTGGTCTTCGCGCTCCTCAACGCCGGCGGCGCCGTCAAGGACTTCAACGTCGTCGCGGCGCTGTTCCTCGGCACGGTCCTGTTCGACGTGCTCATCGTCGTCGTCTCCCGCATCGTCGAGGGTGGTCGACAGGCCGTCGACCGCCTCATCACCTCGCTCGTCGTCACGGCCTTCGTGATCGCGGTGCTGCCGCTCGTGTCGCTGCTCTGGACGGTCCTGGCGGACGGCCTGGCCCGCTTCGACGCGCAGTTCTTCTCGTACTCGATGCGCGGCGTGATCTCCGAGGGCGGAGGCGCCGTCCACGCCCTGGTCGGCACGCTCGAGATCACGCTGTTCGCGGCGCTCATCTCGGTCCCGATCGGTCTGCTCACCTCGATCTACCTGGTCGAGTACGGCAAGGGCGCCCTCGCCCGCGGCATCACGTTCTTCGTGGACGTCATGACGGGCATCCCGTCGATCGTCGCCGGTCTGTTCGCCTACTCGCTGTTCGCGCTGTTCCTCGGCCCCGGCGCCCGCTTCGGTCTCGTCGGCTCGGTCGCGCTGAGCGTCCTGATGATCCCGATCGTCGTGCGCTCCACGGAGGAGGTCCTGAAGATCGTCCCGATGGAGCTCCGCGAGGCCTCGTACGCGCTCGGCGTCCCGAAGTACCTGACGATCCTCAAGGTCGTGCTCCCCACGAGCCTCGCCGGTATCACGACGGGCATCATGCTCTCGATCGCCCGCGTCATCGGCGAGACGGCCCCGCTGCTCGTCACCGCCGGGTTCACCGCGAGCATGAACTACGACCTGTTCCGGGACCCGATGATGACGCTGCCGGTGTTCGCGTACACGCAGTACTCGCAGCAGGGCGCCAACCCGGTGCCGTTCGTCGACCGGGCCTGGACCGCGGCGCTGCTGCTCATCCTGATCGTGATGGTGCTCAACCTGCTGGCCCGCTTCATCACCCGCCTCTTCGCTCCCAAGCTCCCCCGCTAGCCCGACCCGGCAGCGACGCGGCAACGACCACCCACCCCGAAGGAAACCACGTGTCCAAGCGCATCGAGGTCGACGGCCTCAACGTCTACTACTCGAAGTTCAAGGCGGTCGAGGGCGTCGACATGACGATCGAGCCCCGCACCGTGACCGCGTTCATCGGTCCGTCCGGCTGCGGCAAGTCCACCTTCCTCCGCACGCTCAACCGCATGCACGAGGTCATCCCCGGCGCGTACGTCGAGGGCTCGGTCAAGGTCGACGGCGACGACCTCTACGGCGCCGGGGTCGACCCCGTGCTCGTCCGCCGCCAGGTCGGCATGGTGTTCCAGCGCCCGAACCCGTTCCCGACGATGTCGATCCGCGACAACGTCCTGGCCGGCGTGAAGCTCAACAACAAGCGCATCTCGAAGTCGGAGGGCGACGAGGTCGTCGAGCGTTCCCTGCAGGGCGCGAACCTGTGGAACGAGGTCAAGGACCGCCTCGAGAAGCCCGGCATGGGCCTGTCCGGTGGGCAGCAGCAGCGCCTCTGCATCGCCCGTGCGATCGCGGTGCAGCCCGACGTGCTCCTGATGGACGAGCCGTGCTCAGCCCTCGACCCGATCTCGACGCTCGCGATCGAGGACCTCATCGAGGAACTCAAGAAGGACTTCACGATCGTGATCGTGACGCACAACATGCAGCAGGCGTCGCGCGTCAGCGACAAGACCGCGTTCTTCAACATCGCGGGCACGGGTGCGCCCGGCAAGCTCATCGAGTACAACGACACCGCGACGATCTTCTCGAACCCGTCGGTGCAGGCGACCGAGGACTACGTCTCGGGTCGCTTCGGGTGATCCCCACCTGACACACGGCCTGGAGGCCCGGTGCACGTCCGCCACGGACGCGCACCGGGCCTCCTCGGTTGCGCTGGCAACGGTCGCGCCGGGAACGACGGAACCCCGGGACGTGGTCCCGGAGTTCCGTCGTGCGAGGTCGTCGGACCTGCGAGGTCGCTACGCCTTGGTGGTCGGCACGGCCATGACCGGCGCGGAGGTCGGCTGGTCGGAACCTCCGGCCGGCTCGACGGTCATGCCGATCGAGTCACCCTTGCTCAGCTTGCCGTCGAGGACGGCGGTGTGGACACCATCACGGGCACCGTCGAGCAGTCCGGCCGGGACGACCTTCGTGCCCTCGGAGCCGATGTACCAGAGCTCGTAGGTCTTGCCGGCCGGCGCCTCCTGGACGCCGTCGAGGATGACGGCCGACTTGCCGACCTCGTGCGACCAGACGACCGTGGCCGATCCGCCGCCGGGCATCTTCGCGGTGGTCCGCTGGAAGTCCGACGCGGCGTAGATCGAGTCGAGCGTGCCGGACGCCTGCGTGGTGCCCGGGCCGGGCTGCTCACCCGTGCCGACGACACCGCCGATGCCCAGGCCGACACCGAGGAACACGACCGCGACGGCAGCCGCGGCACCGAGGGCGGCGGCCGGACGCTGGAACCAGCGTCGGCGAGCCGTGGCGGCGGCGCGGCCCCCTGCGAACCGGGTGTCCGTGGCGTCGGACGAGTCGGAGTCCACCGACGTGACGGGGGTGGGTCGTGCCTCCCGGTCGTCCACCGGTGTGTCGGCGGGGACCGCCGCGCTGTCGGCACCGTCTGCCGGAGCCCAGGCGTCTGCCTGCGGCGTCCGCGCGATCTGGGACATCAGCGAGGCCTTGAGCGACGCGGGCGGCTCGATCGGCTCGACGGCGTACGCGAGCTGCAGCGCGGTCTCGCGCAGCGAGTCGGTCTCGGCCTGCAGCGCCGGCGAGGTGGTGAGGGCGTGGTCGAGCAGCGCGCGCTCCTCGTCCGACAGGGCGTCGAGTGCGTGCGACCCGGTGAGCAGGGCAGGGTCGTCGTGGTGTTCGGTCATGACGTCACCCCCATCTCGTCTCGGAGTCGGATCATCCCGTCACGGAGACGGGTCTTGACGGTGCCGATCGGGACACCGAGCCGTTCGGCCATCTCGCTGTGCGAGTAGCCGCCGTAGTACGCGAGCTGCACCGCCTGGCGCTGGAACTCGGTGAGCTTGCCGAGCGCCCGGCTGACCCGCTCGTGCTCGATGCGGATCTCGACCGATTCGGACACCTGGTCGTACCCGGACTCGAGGTCGCGGATGCCGATCTTGGTGTCCCGGTCGTGCGAGGACTGCGAGGCGCGGACCCGGTCGACCGCCCGGCGATGCGCCATGGTGAGGACCCAGCTGGCCGCCGTGCCCCGCGACCGGTCGAAGCGTGTCGCCTGCTGCCACACCTCGAGGAAGACCTCTTGTGTGACCTCTTCCGACTGCGCGCGGTCCCGGAGGAGCCGGGTCACGAGGCCGAGGACGCGTCCGGAGAGGGCGTCGTACAGGTCGGAGAAGGCGGCCTGGTCGCCGCCGGCGACGCGGGCGAGCAGGTCGTCGGGCGAGGCGGGAGCGGGCTCGGCCGAGCTCCAGGCTTCCGTGTCGCGTTCCACGAGGGCAAGCATTGCAGGTTTCGCCTCCTCTCGGTGCGTTCGTGACCCGCGGTGCCGGTGCTTCACAGGGACCGTTGTGGGAGCGGGTCGTCGTCTGGTCGGGGTCCTCGCGGCGGGTCGTGCTCGTGAGCGGGGCCGCACGGCCCGCAGGGAATTGACCGGCGGGTACCGGACCGGGTCGCACGGACCCCGCCGTGACGTCCGCGAGGAGCGTCACACCCTCTGTTCGGCGCGCTCCTCCGAGCGGATTGCCCGGAGTTCGAGGAGCGCTCGGACGCTGTGCCGTCGCTCCGGCGCACGCTTCGCCCGTGCCGGTGTCCGGGGCACGCCCGGGTGGTGGTCGTGTCCGTCGAGAGTGAACACGGCCACGTGCTCAGGACGGTTCTCGTAGACTCGGTGTCGCCGGGCCGCAGCAAGCCCCGGGCTCCAAAATTCGCCGCTTCGAGCGGCCTCGCGCCGAGAGGCGCTTCTGCGGCCCGGTCTTCTGCTGTCCGGAGCCGTTCCGGCGCCGTGTGCCGCGTCCGCCGCCGTGTGCCGCGACTCGTGTCGGTGTGCCGCCGGGTGTCAGTCGAGGCTGTCGCGACGCCAGAGCGCCGCCGCCTCGGTCAGGTCGGCCGCGAGCTCCGTCAGGCGGAGCGCCCGCCGGGTCAGCTCGCTCGCACGGTCGCCGGCGGTCAGGTCGGCGTCGTCCGCCACCGAGGTCGCCCCGGCCGCCGTCAGCCGGCAGAACGCGGCACCGCGATCGAGCGCGACCGCGAGGTCCCCCGTGTACAGGCCGTGCAGGATCCGGTCCGCCAGGGTCAGGATCTCCGCCGGGCCCGTCGGCTGCTCGGCACCCGCGACGGCCTGGTCGATCGTGCCGATCCGCTCCGCACCGCGCTGGAAGAAGTAGGCGATCTCCTCGGGGTTCTGCCGGATCACGGTGCGGACCAGGTAGATCCGCCAGAGCGCCCCCGGCAGGGTGTGTGCGCCCACCCGTGCCCACAGCTCGGCGATCGCGTCGATGCCGTGCACGTCCGTGTAGGTCACGAGGCGTTCGACGACCGCCGGGTCCGGGTCCTGCCGCACACGGTGCAGCAGCGCGTTCGCGGTCTCGTGCGCGACGCGGTTCACGACGGCCGGGTCGTCACCGCCCTGGATCGCGGCGAACTCCTGGTCGGTGAAGTGGACGGGACGGTGGTGATCGCGAGGCACCCGGAGAGTGTAGGCGCGGCCGGTGACGCCCACGAGTGCCGTTCGCCCTGAACGCAACCGGGTCGATCGGCGTACCTTGCTCCGGCGGGGAGGTACCCCTGGTCGGACGTCGGAAAGAGGACCATCCATGAACGCCCTGCTCGTCATCCTGGCCGTGATCGCGGTCATCCTGCTGTTCGTCGGTGGCTTCGCAGCGAGCCTGAAGTTCCTGCTCTGGGTGGGCATCGTCCTGTTCGTCGTCGCGCTGGTCCTGTGGCTGCTGCGCACCCTGACCGGTCGACGCAGCTGACCCGTCCCCCGTCCGTTCCGAGCAGGGGTTCCTCACGCGCTAGCCTTGCGGGTGAGGGCCTCTAGCTCAGTCGGTAGAGCACCGGACTTTTAATCCGAGGGTCGTGGGTTCGAGCCCCACGGGGCCCACAGTGTTGCCACACCGACACCGTCACCGTCGACGCCGTCGCGAGGAGTGCCGTGGTCACGCGCATCCGCACCGCTGCCGGCACCTCGGTCGCGCTCGCGCTCGGGGCCTTCGTGTCCGTCGGCCTGACGGGGTGCACACAGCCGGACGACGCCGTGCAGGGGGTCGCCCGGGCAGCGTGCGAGCAGCGGATGGGGCCGGCGATCGTCGCCTGGTGGCGGGACCAGTACGACGAGACGCCCTGGAAGGTCGTCGACACGCGCGGCTCCGGGGTCCGGGAAGCGTCGGACAGCTCGTCAGCAGCGACCGTGCTCGACGTCTCCGGCACGTCCTCGGTCCAGCGCGACGAGGTCGGGCAGCGCACGGCGGTCCGCTGGTCCTGCGCCGCGCGGTACTCGAGCGCCGATCCGCAGACCGTGACCGCGACGGTGGAGGAGATCACCCTGCGCTGAGCGCTGCGGCGGGCCCGCCGCGCGGCCGCCGTGGGGTACAACGCGTCCACAGCGTGTTCATGGCGCGTCCTCTGCACAGTTCAGTCGTCGTTCAGCCGATTGTTGGCGGGACGCCGATAGTGTCGTGCCCGGATCCGATCACCGGGTCCTGCAGCACAGCACCACGACAGAACGAACGGGGTACACCGTGACCGAGCCCATCGACGCCACGCAGACCAGCACCACCGGTGACGCGCGCCGCATCGTCGAGCTCGCGGCAGCGACGAACACCAGCATGAGCAACCAGCTCCTGCTCGACACCCTGCGCCGCAACGCGCAGGTCAGCACCCGCCACATCCGCAAGGACTTCATCGAGGTCGCGAACGCGCAGACCGTCCTCGGCTACGTCTGCCGGCAGCGCAAGGACTACGTCGCACTGCGCGGGGACGACCCCGCGTGGGCGCAGGAGGTCGGCCGCTACGGCACCGAGGCACTGGCGGTCGAGGCGCTCCGGATGCGCCGCGCCTGACGCGCCACCCACGACGACACGACGAAGGCCGCCCCTGCCGGGGCGGCCTTCGTCGTTCGTGTGTGCGGGCCGGCTCCGGGGCGGGGGCGGGCGGAGCCGAGTCTCGCGGCCGGCGACACGGCTCGGGCTCCGGGCGGCGAGACTCGTCGCTCAGCGCGAGGCTCGGGGCCAGCCGGCCGGCCCGGCGCCCGGCCGCGCTCTCAGGACCAGACGCGGCGGATGCCCCAGGTACCGGTCCACGACTCGTCCGGCTCGAGCCAGCGCAGCCCCTCGCCGGAGTTGAGGGCGTTCGCCGGCGCGGTCATCGGCTCGACCGCGACCGCGAGCCCGGTGCCGTCGCCGCGGGGGAACTCGCGCGAGGTGAACACCTGGACGTAGGGGAACGACGCGTCCTGCCACAGCTCGACCCCGTCGCCCTCGGGGCCGTGCAACGTGGTGCGGCGGACGCCGTCCTGGTCCGGGGTGATGTCCCGGTAGGCGGTGTCGAGGTCGGCGTCCCCGGCCCGTACCCCGGCGCGCAGGTCGTAGGGCGTGCCCTCGACGGCGACGGTGCCGTCCGGGATCTTCTGCGCGTCCACCGTGAAGGCGGTCGCGGCGTCCAGCGTCACGACGAGGTCCTCGGCGGGGGTGTCGCCCGCCCGCAGGTACGGGTGCGCCCCCACCGCGAACGGCGCCCGGACGCCCGAGCGGTTGACGATCGTGTGCGTCACCCGGATGCCGTCCTCGACGAGCTCGTGGTGCACGCGGGTCTCGAGCGTGAAGGGCCAGCCGTGCTGCGGGTGGACCGTGGCCTGCTGCTCGATCGCCGACTCGGTCTGCGAGACGACGCGGTACGGCGAGAACCGGAGCAGGCCGTGCGAGGCGTTGCCGTACTTCGGCTCCGAGACGTCGAGTTGCTGCCGCTTCCCGTCGAGCTCCCACACGGCGCCGGCGACCCGGTTCGGCCACGGCACGAGCACGATGCCGTCCGCGCCGGGCGGGGCCGAGGTGACGGGGAAGGGCTCGGTCAGGTCGAAGCCCGCGACCCGGAGCTCGCGGATGCCCGCGGCGACCTCGGTGACGACGGCCTCGACGACCCCGTCCTGTCCGGCGTGCCGGAGGTGGTACTGCCCCCCGGTGGGTGCTGCTGCGGTCATGCGGTCGCCTTCCTTCCGTCTGGTGCTGCGGTGCCGTCCCCGTCGGCGACGACGACCCGGACGCCCGCCGCCCGGATCGGGGCGACCGCGTCCGCCGTGGTGCCGGCGGTGACGACGACGTCGATGTCCTGGAGCGGACGGACGACACCGAGGTGTGCCCGGCCGAACTTCGAGCCGTCCGCCACCACGACGGTACGCCGGGCCGTCGCGGCGAGCATCCGCTTCGCCTCGGTCTCCGGCAGGTTGACGTTCGTCAGACCGTGCTCGACGTCGAGCCCGGTGCCGCCGATGAATGCGACGTCGGCGGCGATCGCGGGCAGCACGGCTCCCATGAACGGCGCGACGAGCGAGTGCTGGAGCGGCCGCAGGGTTCCGCCGGTGACGACGACGGTGAACCGCGGCACGGCGGGTTCGAGCGCGAGGGCCGTGGTGAGCGAGTTCGTCACGATCGTCAGGTCGGTCAGGTCCGCGCGCGCCACGAGCGCCGTCGCCACCGCGGCGGGGGTGGTGCCGACGTCGAGCACGACGCACTGGCCGGAGCGGACGAGGTCGGCCGCCGCGCGGCCGATGGCCGCCTTCTCGACCTGGTGCTCGACCGCGGTCTCCTCGAGGGGCCGCTCGCCGGAGGTGACCCCGAGGCGGACGGCACCGCCGCGCATTCGCCGGATCCGTGCCTCCAGTTCGAGCGCGGCGAGGTCCTGGCGGACCGTCACTTCACTCGTGCCCAGGGCCGCGGCCAGGGCGGCGGTCCGGACGAGCCCGGGCGCTCCCTCGACGATGGAGACGATGCGGTCCTGCCGCAGGGGTGCCGGGAGGGCGCCGGCGAGGAAGGACAAGTCGTCAGCGCTCACGACTGCAGTTTCGCGCACTTACGGAGCCTTTCGCAACGCTTCGCGGAGGCGCTAGGCTCGTCTGGTGATCACCAAGCGCGTGACGACGCTCGCCGACGGCCGCGAGCTCATCTACTTCGACGACGCCGACACGCAGCTGCCCGCCGAGCGCAGCATCGACGAGCGTGTCCTCGACCCCCGACCCGAGACCGCACGGATGCGGCAGGACGTCCTGACGGGCGAGTGGGTGTCGATCGCGGCGAGCCGGCAGAACCGCGTGTTCCTGCCGCCCGCCGACCAGGACCCGCTCGCGCCGCAGACGGCCGCGAACCCCTCCGAGATCCCGAGCCGGTACGACGTCGCGGTGTTCGAGAACCGGTCACCGTCGTTCGGCCCGCTGCTCGAGGCCGAGGACGCCCCCGAGTCGCTCGAGTCGCTGTCAGACGTCGGCCTGAACCGCCAGCTGCGGTCGGTCGGCCGGTGCGAGGTGGTGTGCTTCTCCCCCGAGACGAGCGGCTCGTTCGCGTCCATCTCGGAGTCGCGTGCCCGCACCGTGGTCGAGGCGTGGGCGGACCGCACCGCCGCACTCTCGGCCCTGCCCGGCATCCAGCAGGTGTTCCCGTTCGAGAACCGCGGCGAGGCGATCGGCGTCACGCTGCACCACCCGCACGGGCAGATCTACTCGTACCCGTACGTCACCCCGCGCACGCAGCGCCTGCTCGCGTCGATCGAGCGCTTCGGTCCGGACCTGTTCGAGCAGCACCTGGCGAACGAGCGGGCCTCGGAGCGCGTCGTGCTGCAGGGCGAGCACTTCACGGCGTTCGTGCCGTTCGCCGCGCGCTGGCCGATCGAGGTCCACATGCTCCCGCACCGGCACGTGCCGGACTTCGCCGGGCTGACCGACGCCGAGAAGGACGAGCTCGCGTCGATGCACCTGCGCCTGACCCGCGGACTCGACGCGCTGTACGACACCCCGACGCCGTACATCGCCGCCTGGCACCAGGCCCCCGTGCACGTCGCGCGGGACACCGTGCGCCTGATGCTCCAGATCACCTCGCCGCGTCGGGCGGCGGACAAGTTGAAGTTCCTGGCCGGCAGCGAAGCCGCCATGGGCGCCTGGATCGGGGACCTCGTGCCCGAGAAGGCGGCCGAGTTCATCCGAGGAGGGATCGAACGCGCATGACGTTCCAGCAGGTCTACGGGTACGAGCCGTCGGTGCGGTACTCCGCGCCGGGTCGGGTCAACCTGATCGGCGAGCACACCGACTACAACGACGGGTACGTCCTGCCCTTCGCGATCGACCGGCGGACCGTCGCGTCGATCGGGCGGCGGGAGGACCGTCTGCTCCGGGTCGCGTCGGCGTTCGAGCCCGACGCGGTGCACGAGCTCTCCCTCGACGAACTCGACCCGTCCCGCATGAGCGGCTGGTCGGCGTACGTCTTCGGCATCGCGTGGGCGCTCCGTGAGCAGGCCGGGGCGGACCTGTCCGGCAAGTCCGGCTTCGACGTCTTCATCGAGTCGGACGTCCCCGTCGGCGCGGGCCTGTCGTCGAGCGCCGCGATCGAGTGCGGCGTGGCGCTGGCGTTCACCGACCTGTGGGACCTCGGCCTCTCGCGCAAGCAGCTGGCCCGCGTCGGGCAGTACTCCGAGAACCACGCCGTCGGTGCGCCGACGGGGATCATGGACCAGTCGGCGTCGCTCCTCGGCGAGCAGGACGCGGTCGTGTTCCTGGACTGCCGGACGCTCGACACCGCCGTGGTGGACCTGGCGCTCGAGTCGAACGGCCTCGAGGTCCTGGTGATCGACACCCGCGTGGAGCACGCGCACGCCACCGGCGGCTACAAGGCCCGGCGCGACTCGTGCGAGCGCGGCGCGGCAGCGATGGGCGTCGAGGCGCTGCGCGACGTGTCCGTCGACGACCTGCCCCGTGCGCAGGAGCTGCTCGACGACGAGACCTTCCGTCGCGTCCGACACATCGTGACCGAGGACCAGCGCGTCCTCGACACGGTGCGCACGCTGCGCGAGCAGGGACCGCGGGCGATCGGGTCGCTGCTCGTCGCCTCGCACGAGTCGATGCGCGACGACTTCGAGATCTCGGTGCCGGAGCTCGACCTGGCGGTCGAGACCGCGATGGCGCACGGTGCGGTCGGCGCGCGGATGACCGGTGGCGGCTTCGGCGGTGCGGCGATCGCGCTGGTCGACCAGGAGGCCCGTGGCACGATCACGGACGCCGTCACGGCCGCCTTCGCCGCGGCCGGGTACCGCGAGCCGAACGTGTTCACGGTGCACGCGGCGCAGGGCGCCCGGCGCGACTGACGCGCGGCGGGCGCGGCGGGCGCGGCGCCCGCGCTTCCGCACAACAGTAAGCAGCTCGCGCCACGGAAATCCGTGGCGCGAGCTGCTTTCGGTTGTGCGAAGGGCCCCGCCCCCGCGGCACCGGCTAGTGCAGGTGGCGCTCGGCGGCCTCGACGACGTTCTTCATGAGCATCGCCCGGGTCATCGGCCCGACGCCGCCCGGCGTCGGCGAGAGGAACCCCGCGACGGACGCCACCGCGGGGTCGACGTCGCCGTGCAGCTTCGCCTTGCCCGTGTCCTGGTCCACGATGCGGCTGATGCCCACGTCGATCACGGCCGCTCCCGGCTGCACCCAGTCCGGCTGTACCAGTCCGGCGACCCCGGCCGCGGCGACGATGATGTCCGCGCGACGGCACTCGGCGGCGACGTCCTCGGTCAGCGAGTGCGTCAGCGTGGCCGTGGCCTCGAGCCGGGTGAGCAGCAGCCCGAGCGGGCGGCCGACGGTGAGCCCCTGCCCGATGATCGTGACGTGCTGACCCCGGATCGGGACGTCGTACGCCTCGAGCATCGCCACGATGCCGCGTGGGGTGCACGGCAGCGGGGCGTCGATCGTCCCGGCACCACCGGGGACCGCGAGGACGAGCTCCCCGAGGTTCGTCGGGTGCAGGCCGTCGGCGTCCTTCGCCGGGTTCATCAGCTCGAGCATCGGGATCGGGTCGATGCCCTGCGGCAGCGGGAGCTGCACGATGAACGCCGTGACCCGGGGGTCGTCGTTCATCTGCAGGATCGCCGCACGGATGTCGGCCGCCGAAGCGGTCTCGGGCAGGTCGATGCGGACCGAGTCGAGCCCGATCTGCGCCGAGTCCTTGTGCTTGCCGGCGACGTACGACACCGAGCCCGGGTTCTGGCCGACCATGATCGTGCCGAGACCGGGTCGGAACCCGTGGTCGTGCAGCCGGTCGATGCGGACCTTCAGGTCGTCGAGCGTGCGGGCGGCGAGGGCGGTGCCGTCGATGCGGACGGCGCTGCCCTCTCCCGCCCAGCGCACCCGAGGCAGGTCCGCCACGGCGGCGCTCACGCGTACAGCGGGAACGCGTCGGCCAGCGCCTTCACCCGGGCCGAGAGCGCCGCGATGTCCGGGTTCGGCATGAGCGTCAGCGCGATGATGTCGGCGACCTCGGTGAACTCGGCGTCGCCGAACCCGCGGGTCGCCAGCGCCGGGGTGCCGATCCGGACACCGGAGGTGACCATCGGCGGGCGCGGGTCGAACGGCACGGAGTTGCGGTTCACGGTGATGCCGACCTGGTGCAGCAGGTCCTCGGCCTGCTTGCCGTCGACCTCGGACTCGCGCAGGTCGACGAGCACCAGGTGCACGTCGGTGCCGCCGGTGAGGACGTCGATGCCGGCGGCCTTCGCGTCGGCCTGCGTGAGGCGGTCCGCCAGCAGACGGGCACCGCGGAGCGTGCGCTCCTGGCGGTCCTTGAACTCGGGCTGCGCGGCGAGCAGGAACGCGGTGGCCTTGGCGGCGATCACGTGCATGAGCGGACCGCCCTGCTGGCCCGGGAACACGGCCGAGTTGAGCTTCTTGAAGAGCGACTCGTCGTTGGACAGGATGATGCCCGAGCGCGGACCGGCGAGGGTCTTGTGCACGGTCGACGACACGACGTGCGCGTGCGGCAGGGGCGACGGGTGCAGGCCCGCGGCGACGAGGCCCGCGAAGTGCGCCATGTCCACCCAGAGGGTCGCGCCGACCTCGTCCGCGATCTCGCGGAACTTCGCGAAGTCGAGCTGGCGGGGGTAGGCGGACCAGCCGGCGATGAGCACCTTGGGCTGGTGCTCGACGGCCTTCGCGCGGATGTCGTCGTAGTCGACCTCGAACGTCTCCGGGTCGACGCCGTACGACACGGCGTTGTAGATGCGGCCGGAGAAGTTGAGCTTCATGCCGTGGGTCAGGTGGCCGCCGTGGGCGAGCTCGAGGCCCAGGATGGTGTCCCCGGCGGAGGCGATGGCGTGCAGGACCGCGGCGTTCGCGCTGGCGCCGGAGTGCGGCTGGACGTTCGCGTACTCGGCGCCGAACAGGGCCTTCGCCCGGTCGATGGCGAGCTGCTCGGCGACGTCGACGAACTCGCAGCCGCCGTAGTAGCGCTTGCCCGGGTAGCCCTCGGCGTACTTGTTCGTCAGGACGGAGCCCTGCGACTCGAGCACGGCGCGCGGGACGAAGTTCTCGGACGCGATCATCTCGAGGGTGTCGCGCTGGCGGCCGAGCTCCTGCTCGAGCACCTTGGCGATCTCGGGGTCGACCGCACTGAGCGGGGCGTTGAACGTCGACTGCGTGGACGCAGCGGGCAGATCGGTGATGGACACGGGACTCCTCGTTGTCTGTTCCGTCGCGCGCGTGCACGACGAGGTGGACGGGTGGGCGCGGCCCAGGCGTACGGCCGCGCTCCGTGTCAGGTGTCGCTCCCCGATGGTGACCCATCCAACGCCAGTCGCGACCCGTCGATCGTACCGAGCCGGTCGGTTCGTGTCACCCTTGTCGCATGACCCTGAGCAGCCCGGAGCTCGACGAGCGCACCGATCTCCGCGCCCGGTACGACGTGCCGTGGACGACGGTGGTTTGGGACGACCCGGTCAACCTCATGTCCTACGTGACGTACGTCTTCCAGAGCTACTTCGGCTTCAGCCACGACCGCGCGGAGCACCTGATGCGCCAGGTGCACGTCGACGGGCGGGCGATCGTCGCGAGCGGCGCGCGCGAGGCCATGGAGCGCCACGTCGAGGCGATGCACGGCTTCGGCCTGCAGGCCACGGTCGAGCGGGCGCCGGGAGCGGACGCGTGATCCCGTTCGTGCGACGGCGGGACGGCGTGCACCTGGGCCTGTCCTCCGACGAGCGCGCCCTGCTCGCGAGCCTGACGGAGCAGCTGCAGCAGGTGCTCGACGGCGACCTGTCGGACGACCCGGTCGCGACGCGGATGTTCCCGGACGCCTACCCGCAGGACCCCGAGGCGAGCGCCGAGTTCGCGCAGTACACGCGGTCGGACCTGCTGGCGCAGAAGACCACGAACGCGGGGGTCGTCCTGGCGTGGGCAACCGGGGCGCGGGACGGCGTGCTCACCCAGGAGGACGAGCAGGCCTGGCTCCGCTGCCTGACCGACCTCCGGCTCACCATCGCCGAGCGGCTCGGCATCGTGGACGCCGCGACCGAGGAGTCGTCGTACACCGGCGACGCCGGTGTCGGCCTCCGGGACGTCTACGACTGGCTCGGGTTCGTGCAGGAACACCTGGTCGCGACGCTCACGTCCGCGCGCTGACGACCGGCCGGGAGGCACGGGGCACGTCCGCCCCGCACCTCACCCGAGCAGGTCGTCGCGGTGGTCGGCCGCCCATGCCCGGAGCGGGCGCGGCGCGGTCCCGGTGATCCGGGTGACGTCGTCACGCATCACGTCGACGCCGTCGAGGCCCCGTCGGAGCACCCGCCCGAACTGCTGGCGGAGGCCCTCGGCCTGCCAGGCGGGCACGCCGCCGGCGCGGACCACCGCGCGGTACACGCGGCTCGGCAGGTGCAGGGGGCGGACGCGTCGCCCGAGGCCGGCGGTCAGCTCGTCGGCGATGCCGTGCGCGTCGAGGGACGCCGGGCCGGTGAGCACCGGTTCGGTGCCGTCGTGCCCGTCCGTCGTCAGCACGGTCGCGGCCGTGCGGGCGATGTCGGCGGTGTCGATCCACCCGGCGCGGCCGCGGCCGGTGGTGTGCGGGAACCAGCCGCGACGGATCGCCGGCGCGGAGGGCAGCAGGTTCGTCATGAAGGCCGACGGGCGCAGGATCGTCCACGCCGTCCCGCTCGCGCGGAGCAGCCGGTCCGTGCGCCAGGCCGCGGCGGCCCAGGGCATCGGCGAGTGCTCGGCGGCGTCGCCCCCGGACAGGTGCACGACCCGCGGGACCCCCGCGCGCTGGGCCGCCCGGACGCCGGTCGCCCCCTGCTCGGCCTGCCGCTCGCTGACCGGGGTGACGAGGAAGAACCGGTCGACGCCCTCGAGCGCCCGGGTCAGGGCGTCGAGGTCGTCGAGGTCCGCGAGCCGCGCGTCGATGCCCCGCGCACGGAGCCGCTCGGCCTGCTCCGTCCGGCGGACGACGGCACGGACCTGGACACCCTCGGCGTGCAGCAGCTCGAGGGTCTTCCCGCCGACGTCGCCGGTGACCCCGGTGATGGCGATGGTCTCGGTCACGGTGCTCCTCCTTCGGTATCAGTTTCCTGTTACTCGACGGTACGCCGGTACCATCGGTGCGTGTCCAGCGACTTCTCGGTGACCCACGACGACGTGGACGCGATCGCCGCGTGGACGGTCGTCCGTGCCGCACGCGAGCTCGCCCGCCGCCTCGACGAGGAACTCGCACCCCTCGGCCTGACCCCCGTCGGCTTCGGTGCCCTCGTGCAGCTCGCCGCCGCCGAGGAGCTCAACCAGGCCGAACTCGCGCGGGCGGTCGGCGTCCGCGCGCAGAGCATGGG
>NZ_CP054593.1:507146-528120 GCF_013347165.1 Curtobacterium sp. Csp2 | reverse complement strand
GCCGGGAGCGGCCGTGATCGACGTGGGCATCAGCCGCATCGTGGACCAGGACACGGGCAAGGCGAAGCTGCACGGCGACGTCGACCCCGCGGTGGCGTCCGTCGCGGGGTTCCTCTCGCCGACGCCGGGCGGCGTCGGGCCGATGACCCGGGCGATGCTCATGAAGAACGTCGTCGAGGCCGCCGAGCGCCACCTGCACTAGCCGGTGCCGCGGGGGCGGCGCCCGCGCTTCCGCACAACAGTAAGCAGCTCGCGCCACGGAAATCCGTGGCGCGAGCTGCTTTCGGTTGTGCGAAGGGCCCCGCCCCCGCGGCACCGGCTAGTGCAGGTGGCGCTCGGCGGCCTCGACGACGTTCTTCATGAGCATCGCCCGGGTCATCGGCCCGACGCCGCCCGGCGTCGGCGAGAGGAACCCCGCGACGGACGCCACCGCGGGGTCGACGTCGCCGTGCAGCTTCGCCTTGCCCGTGTCCTGGTCCACGATGCGGCTGATGCCCACGTCGATCACGGCCGCTCCCGGCTGCACCCAGTCCGGCTGTACCAGTCCGGCGACCCCGGCCGCGGCGACGATGATGTCCGCGCGACGGCACTCGGCGGCGACGTCCTCGGTCAGCGAGTGCGTCAGCGTGGCCGTGGCCTCGAGCCGGGTGAGCAGCAGCCCGAGCGGGCGGCCGACGGTGAGCCCCTGCCCGATGATCGTGACGTGCTGACCCCGGATCGGGACGTCGTACGCCTCGAGCATCGCCACGATGCCGCGTGGGGTGCACGGCAGCGGGGCGTCGATCGTCCCGGCACCACCGGGGACCGCGAGGACGAGCTCCCCGAGGTTCGTCGGGTGCAGGCCGTCGGCGTCCTTCGCCGGGTTCATCAGCTCGAGCATCGGGATCGGGTCGATGCCCTGCGGCAGCGGGAGCTGCACGATGAACGCCGTGACCCGGGGGTCGTCGTTCATCTGCAGGATCGCCGCACGGATGTCGGCCGCCGAAGCGGTCTCGGGCAGGTCGATGCGGACCGAGTCGAGCCCGATCTGCGCCGAGTCCTTGTGCTTGCCGGCGACGTACGACACCGAGCCCGGGTTCTGGCCGACCATGATCGTGCCGAGACCGGGTCGGAACCCGTGGTCGTGCAGCCGGTCGATGCGGACCTTCAGGTCGTCGAGCGTGCGGGCGGCGAGGGCGGTGCCGTCGATGCGGACGGCGCTGCCCTCTCCCGCCCAGCGCACCCGAGGCAGGTCCGCCACGGCGGCGCTCACGCGTACAGCGGGAACGCGTCGGCCAGCGCCTTCACCCGGGCCGAGAGCGCCGCGATGTCCGGGTTCGGCATGAGCGTCAGCGCGATGATGTCGGCGACCTCGGTGAACTCGGCGTCGCCGAACCCGCGGGTCGCCAGCGCCGGGGTGCCGATCCGGACACCGGAGGTGACCATCGGCGGGCGCGGGTCGAACGGCACGGAGTTGCGGTTCACGGTGATGCCGACCTGGTGCAGCAGGTCCTCGGCCTGCTTGCCGTCGACCTCGGACTCGCGCAGGTCGACGAGCACCAGGTGCACGTCGGTGCCGCCGGTGAGGACGTCGATGCCGGCGGCCTTCGCGTCGGCCTGCGTGAGGCGGTCCGCCAGCAGACGGGCACCGCGGAGCGTGCGCTCCTGGCGGTCCTTGAACTCGGGCTGCGCGGCGAGCAGGAACGCGGTGGCCTTGGCGGCGATCACGTGCATGAGCGGACCGCCCTGCTGGCCCGGGAACACGGCCGAGTTGAGCTTCTTGAAGAGCGACTCGTCGTTGGACAGGATGATGCCCGAGCGCGGACCGGCGAGGGTCTTGTGCACGGTCGACGACACGACGTGCGCGTGCGGCAGGGGCGACGGGTGCAGGCCCGCGGCGACGAGGCCCGCGAAGTGCGCCATGTCCACCCAGAGGGTCGCGCCGACCTCGTCCGCGATCTCGCGGAACTTCGCGAAGTCGAGCTGGCGGGGGTAGGCGGACCAGCCGGCGATGAGCACCTTGGGCTGGTGCTCGACGGCCTTCGCGCGGATGTCGTCGTAGTCGACCTCGAACGTCTCCGGGTCGACGCCGTACGACACGGCGTTGTAGATGCGGCCGGAGAAGTTGAGCTTCATGCCGTGGGTCAGGTGGCCGCCGTGGGCGAGCTCGAGGCCCAGGATGGTGTCCCCGGCGGAGGCGATGGCGTGCAGGACCGCGGCGTTCGCGCTGGCGCCGGAGTGCGGCTGGACGTTCGCGTACTCGGCGCCGAACAGGGCCTTCGCCCGGTCGATGGCGAGCTGCTCGGCGACGTCGACGAACTCGCAGCCGCCGTAGTAGCGCTTGCCCGGGTAGCCCTCGGCGTACTTGTTCGTCAGGACGGAGCCCTGCGACTCGAGCACGGCGCGCGGGACGAAGTTCTCGGACGCGATCATCTCGAGGGTGTCGCGCTGGCGGCCGAGCTCCTGCTCGAGCACCTTGGCGATCTCGGGGTCGACCGCACTGAGCGGGGCGTTGAACGTCGACTGCGTGGACGCAGCGGGCAGATCGGTGATGGACACGGGACTCCTCGTTGTCTGTTCCGTCGCGCGCGTGCACGACGAGGTGGACGGGTGGGCGCGGCCCAGGCGTACGGCCGCGCTCCGTGTCAGGTGTCGCTCCCCGATGGTGACCCATCCAACGCCAGTCGCGACCCGTCGATCGTACCGAGCCGGTCGGTTCGTGTCACCCTTGTCGCATGACCCTGAGCAGCCCGGAGCTCGACGAGCGCACCGATCTCCGCGCCCGGTACGACGTGCCGTGGACGACGGTGGTTTGGGACGACCCGGTCAACCTCATGTCCTACGTGACGTACGTCTTCCAGAGCTACTTCGGCTTCAGCCACGACCGCGCGGAGCACCTGATGCGCCAGGTGCACGTCGACGGGCGGGCGATCGTCGCGAGCGGCGCGCGCGAGGCCATGGAGCGCCACGTCGAGGCGATGCACGGCTTCGGCCTGCAGGCCACGGTCGAGCGGGCGCCGGGAGCGGACGCGTGATCCCGTTCGTGCGACGGCGGGACGGCGTGCACCTGGGCCTGTCCTCCGACGAGCGCGCCCTGCTCGCGAGCCTGACGGAGCAGCTGCAGCAGGTGCTCGACGGCGACCTGTCGGACGACCCGGTCGCGACGCGGATGTTCCCGGACGCCTACCCGCAGGACCCCGAGGCGAGCGCCGAGTTCGCGCAGTACACGCGGTCGGACCTGCTGGCGCAGAAGACCACGAACGCGGGGGTCGTCCTGGCGTGGGCAACCGGGGCGCGGGACGGCGTGCTCACCCAGGAGGACGAGCAGGCCTGGCTCCGCTGCCTGACCGACCTCCGGCTCACCATCGCCGAGCGGCTCGGCATCGTGGACGCCGCGACCGAGGAGTCGTCGTACACCGGCGACGCCGGTGTCGGCCTCCGGGACGTCTACGACTGGCTCGGGTTCGTGCAGGAACACCTGGTCGCGACGCTCACGTCCGCGCGCTGACGACCGGCCGGGAGGCACGGGGCACGTCCGCCCCGCACCTCACCCGAGCAGGTCGTCGCGGTGGTCGGCCGCCCATGCCCGGAGCGGGCGCGGCGCGGTCCCGGTGATCCGGGTGACGTCGTCACGCATCACGTCGACGCCGTCGAGGCCCCGTCGGAGCACCCGCCCGAACTGCTGGCGGAGGCCCTCGGCCTGCCAGGCGGGCACGCCGCCGGCGCGGACCACCGCGCGGTACACGCGGCTCGGCAGGTGCAGGGGGCGGACGCGTCGCCCGAGGCCGGCGGTCAGCTCGTCGGCGATGCCGTGCGCGTCGAGGGACGCCGGGCCGGTGAGCACCGGTTCGGTGCCGTCGTGCCCGTCCGTCGTCAGCACGGTCGCGGCCGTGCGGGCGATGTCGGCGGTGTCGATCCACCCGGCGCGGCCGCGGCCGGTGGTGTGCGGGAACCAGCCGCGACGGATCGCCGGCGCGGAGGGCAGCAGGTTCGTCATGAAGGCCGACGGGCGCAGGATCGTCCACGCCGTCCCGCTCGCGCGGAGCAGCCGGTCCGTGCGCCAGGCCGCGGCGGCCCAGGGCATCGGCGAGTGCTCGGCGGCGTCGCCCCCGGACAGGTGCACGACCCGCGGGACCCCCGCGCGCTGGGCCGCCCGGACGCCGGTCGCCCCCTGCTCGGCCTGCCGCTCGCTGACCGGGGTGACGAGGAAGAACCGGTCGACGCCCTCGAGCGCCCGGGTCAGGGCGTCGAGGTCGTCGAGGTCCGCGAGCCGCGCGTCGATGCCCCGCGCACGGAGCCGCTCGGCCTGCTCCGTCCGGCGGACGACGGCACGGACCTGGACACCCTCGGCGTGCAGCAGCTCGAGGGTCTTCCCGCCGACGTCGCCGGTGACCCCGGTGATGGCGATGGTCTCGGTCACGGTGCTCCTCCTTCGGTATCAGTTTCCTGTTACTCGACGGTACGCCGGTACCATCGGTGCGTGTCCAGCGACTTCTCGGTGACCCACGACGACGTGGACGCGATCGCCGCGTGGACGGTCGTCCGTGCCGCACGCGAGCTCGCCCGCCGCCTCGACGAGGAACTCGCACCCCTCGGCCTGACCCCCGTCGGCTTCGGTGCCCTCGTGCAGCTCGCCGCCGCCGAGGAGCTCAACCAGGCCGAACTCGCGCGGGCGGTCGGCGTCCGCGCGCAGAGCATGGGCAGCCTGGTCGAGGCGCTCGCGACGCGGGGACTCGTGGCGCGCGGTGCTGCACCCGGACGGGGACGAGCCTCCCGGCTGCACCTGACGGACGCCGGACGCGAGCTGCTCGCTGCGGCCTGGCCACGCGTCCGGGCCAGCAACGCGTGGTTCCCCGACGGCGGCGAGACGGTGGCGCGCACCCTGCGCCCCTTCACGACCCACGGGACGGTCAGCGCGCGAGCGGACGGACTCGCCTGAGCACCGACGCAATCACAAGGCAGCCTTGCAAGTTCTCCTGCTGGAGGAATATCGTTCCGGTGTGGAATCATCCGAGGAGCTCGCCGGCGACCTGCTGACCCTGCACGGGCGGATCCGGCGGACCCTGCTCACCGGCAAGGCCGACGAGGTGACCGCCTCGCAGACCGCTGCGCTCGGCCGGCTGCTGCGCCACGGCGAGTCCACCGTCGCCGACCTCGCCCGGGCCGAGGGGGTCCGTCCGCAGTCCATGGGCGCGACCGTCCAGGCACTCGTCGACCTCGGCCTGGTCGAGCGCCGACCGGACCCGGACGACGGCCGCCGGACGCTCGTCCGCGCGACGGACACCGGCTCCCGCGCGCGCGAGGACGCCTGGGCCACCCGCACCCGCGTGCTCGCCGACCGGCTGGCGGCGCTGCCGGAGGACGACCGCCGGACCGTCGCCCGCGCGCTCGAGATCCTCACCCCGCTCACCGAAGCCTGACCCGGAAGAAGCCCCACCACGTCCACCTCGACCTCCCCCACGCCCACCGTCGCGTCCCCGGACGGCGGCAGCGGCTTCGGCCCGAAACTGCTGATCCCGGTCCTGGTCGGGCCGCTCCTCAACCCGATCAACACGACGATGGTCTCCGTCGCCCTCGCGCCGATCTCGCGGGACCTCGGCATCGGGGCGTCGCAGGCGATCTGGCTCGTCGCCGCGCTGTACCTGGCGAGTGCGGTCGCCCAGCCCACGATGGGGAAGCTCGCCGACCGGTTCGGGCCGAAGAAGGTCTTCCTGACCGGGCTCGTCGTCGTCGGCGTCGCCGGGGTCGTGCCCGAGGTCCTGACCGGGTTCGGCGGTGCGGTGACCGCGCGCGTGCTCATCGGCATCGGCACCTCGTCGGCGTACCCGGCGGCGCTCACCACGCTGCGCCAGCACTCCGCACGGATCGGCAAGCCCACACCACCCCTCGTGCTCGGCGCGCTGTCGATCACCTCGCTCGTGTCCGCCGCCGCCGGACCACCCCTCGGCGGTGCGCTCATCGCGGCGTTCGGGTGGCACGCGATCTTCCTGGTGAACGTCCCCCTGGCGGTCTTCGGGATCGTCGTCGCGGCGATGTGGCTGCCCTCCGACCGGCTCCGCCCGCAGGACACCGACCGGGTGCCGGTCCGCACGGCGCTCGACCCGGTCGGCATGCTGCTCATGACCGGCGCGGTCTCGGCCCTGCTCGTGTTCCTGCTCGACCTGGCCGCCGGGCTGTGGTGGCTGCTCGCCGTCGCGGTCGTGCTCGTCGTCGCCCTCGTCCGGTGGGAGCTCCGTGCGGCGCAGCCGTTCGTCGACGTCCGGCTGCTCGTCCGGAACGGTGCGCTGTCCCGGACCTACGCGCGGCTGTTCCTGACCTACCTGCTCGCCTACACGATGACCTACGGGTTCTCGCAGTGGGTGCAGGACGTCGCGGGCTACCCGAGCGACGTCGCCGGGTACCTGCAGCTGCCCGCCGCGGTCGTCGCCGGGGTCGTGTCGTTCCTCGTCGCCCGCAGGACCGCGATCCGCGGGCCCCTCGTCGTCGCGGCGCTCACCCCGCTGCTCGGTGCGGGGCTCCTGTTGCTCCTGCACGCCGGGTCGCCCCTCGTGCTGCTGCTCGTGGTGCCGGCGCTGTTCGGGGTGCCGCAGGCCCTGGCGTCCGTGTCGAACCAGGCGGCGCTGTACAAGGTCGTGCCGTCGGAGTACATCGGGACGGCCGCCGGGCTGTCGCGGACCAGCATCTACATCGGCGCGATCGCGGCGTCCTCGCTGATCGGCGGCGTGTTCGGGCAGGCGCCCACCACGCCGGACCTGCACGTGCTGGCGTGGGTGATGCTCGGGGTCGGCGTGCTCCTCAGCGTGCTGACGCTCGCCGACCGGGCGCTCGCCCGGGCGACCACGCGCTGACGGGGGCGGCGGGGCGGGCGGACCACGGGCCTCCCGTCAGTCGGCGGCGGCTGCCCGGCGGCCGTGATGTCCCGAACCGGCGTCCGATCCCCGCCGGAACGTGCCCGCCCCGGCCGGTAGCCTGTTCCGGTGACCGACCCGACCCCCGCGCACGAGACCCCCGCGCACCAGACCCCGACGCACTGGACCCTCACGCTCGTCTGCGACGACCGTCCCGGGATCGTGCACGCCGTGTCCGGAGCCGTCGTGGCGGCGAACGGCAACATCACCGAGTCGCAGCAGTTCTCGAGCGCCGACACGAACACGTTCTTCATGCGCCTGCAGGTCATGGCCCCCGTCGACCGGGCGGCCTTCGAGCAGGCGCTCGCCCCCGTGGTCGAACGCTACGACGCCCGCGTCCAGCTCGACGTCGTCGGCCGGCCGATGCGCACGCTCGTGCTCGTGTCGAAGGCCGGGCACTGCCTGAACGACCTGCTCTACCGGCAGCGCGGCGGGCAGCTCCCGATCGAGGTCCCGCTCGTCCTGTCGAACCACCCGGAGCTCGCCGGCCTGGCGTCGTTCTACTCCGTCCCGTTCGAGCACCGGCCCGTCACCGACGCGGCCTCGAAGCAGGCGATGGAGCAGCGCATCCTCGACGCCGTCGACGAGCACGACATCGAGCTCGTCGTCCTGGCCCGCTACATGCAGATCCTGTCGCCGGAGCTCTGCGCGGCGCTGCAGGGCCGAGCGGTCAACATCCACCACTCGTTCCTGCCCGGCTTCAAGGGCGCCAATCCCTACCGGCAGGCGCACGCCCGCGGCGTCAAGCTCATCGGTGCGACGGCCCACTTCGTGACGAGCGACCTCGACGAAGGCCCGATCATCGAGCAGAACGTGGTCCGGGTCGACCACACCAAGGACCCGTCCGAGCTCGTGTCCATCGGTCAGGACGAGGAGTCCCGCACGCTCACCCAGGCGGTGCGCTGGATCGCCGAGGACCGCGTGCTCCTCGACGGCGCCCGCACGATCATCTTCAAGTAGGACCACATGACGAACGCACCGCAGAGCCCGGTCGACTGGGGCGAGGTCCCGCCGCCCACCGAGCCGACCGCGCCCCGTCGCCCGGCCCGGCCCGTGTCCGCGTGGACCGTGCTGCGGGTGGTCGTGTGCGCGTTCGGCCTGGCGTCGCTCGCGTACTGGGGCTACCTGGCGTGGCCGTTCCCGTTCCCGGGCGTGCTGTTCATGGTCGGGGCGCCGCTGTTCGCCGCGGTCGTGTGGTTCCTGTTCCGGTCGCCGCGGTCGCCGATCGACACCGACGTGGTCGGCAAGGTGATCGTCGAGGTCGCGCTCGTCATCGCAGCCGGTGCGGCGTGGGTGTCGCTCGGGCACCCGGTGGTCGGGCTGGTCTTCATCGTGGTGGCCGCGCTGTCCGGGGTGGTCGCGTTCCGTCGGGAGACGGCGTGAGCGACGTGTCGGGCTCGGGTTCCGGGTCGGGTTCCGTCCCGGGCTCCGGCCTGGAGGCACGGCGCACCCTGGTCCGCGCCGCACACGTCGTCGACGCGGCCGGGTCCTCGGCGGACGGCTGGGTCCTGCTCGCCGGTGCCGTCATCGAGGCGGTCGGCTCCGGCACCGGGGCACCCGAGGCGACGGAGGTGCTCGACCTCGGTGACGCCGTCCTGACGCCCGGGTTCGTCGACCTCCACGGCCACGGGGGTGCCGGCGCCGCCTACGAGGACGACGCGTTCGACGCCGCGCTCGCCGTGCACCGCGCACACGGCACGACCCGCTCGGTGCTGTCCCTCGTCGCGAACCCGCTGCCCGCGCTCGTGGCGTCCCTCGAGCGCATCCGCGCCGTCGCCGCGACCGACCCGCTCGTCCTCGGGGCGCACCTCGAGGGACCGTTCCTGTCGCCGCACAACAAGGGCGCGCACAACGAGTCGTTCCTGGTCGACCCCACGCCCGACGTCGTCGACGCCCTGCTCGACGCCGGCGCCGGGGTCCTCCGTCAGGTCACGATCGCGCCGGAGCTGCCGGGGGCGATCGACGCCGTCCGTCGGTTCGTCGACGCCGGGGTGGTCGTCGCCGTCGGGCACACCGTCTGCTCGTACGACCAGGCCCGTGCCGCGTTCGACGCCGGCGCCACGCTGCTCACCCACGCGTGCAACGCCATGCCGGGGCTGCACCACCGGGCACCGGGCCCGATCGCCGCGGCGCTCGAGGACGACCGGGTGACGCTCGAGCTCATCCTCGACGGCGTGCACGTGCACCCCGCCGTCGCCAAGGTCCTGCTCCGCGGGGCACCCGGACGGGTCGCGCTCATCACCGACGCCATGGCCGCGGCCGGGTCGCCGGACGGCTCGTACGCGCTCGGGTCACTCGCCGTGGACGTGGAGGACGGCGTCGCACGGGTCGCCGGCACGGACACGATCGCCGGGTCCACGCTGACCCAGGACCGGGCGCTGCGGCTCGCCGTGGCGGAAGCGGGGGCGTCGCTGCCGCAGGCCGTCGGAGCGCTCACCGCCGTCCCCGCCGCCGCGCTCGGGCTCGGCGACCGGCTGGGTCGGATCGCGCCCGGGTACGCGGCCGACCTCGTGGCGCTGTCGCCCGAGCTGCACGTACAGCGGGTGTGGGGCGCCGGGGAGCACCTGCCCTGACCACACGGCGCTGACGACACGGCGATGACGAGCGGGCGGTGCCTGTTCAGGCGGGTGCGAGGACGGACAGCAGGCGGAGCCGCTCGTGGCTCACCGTCCCCGGTTCCGCCGTGTAGACGAGCAGAACGTGGGCCTGCTCCGGGTCGAGCAGCATCTGGCACTGCAGCTCGAGCCGCCCCACGTCGGGGTGGTCGTAGCGCTTCACCGAACCCGGGACGAGCCCGACCTCCTGCTCGTCCCAGAGCACCCGGAACTCCTCCGAACGCTCGAGCAGCGCCGTGGCCAACCCGGCCGCGGTCGACCCGGGGCCCCGACGCGCAGCGATCTCGCGGAGTGACGAGACGTAGAGCCGCCCCGTGGCGTCCCGGTCCTCCACGGGGAACAGCGCCCGCGCCTCCGGGTCGGTGAACCACCGCCACCCGATCGACCGAGCGCGACCCTGCCGCTCGCGCGCGTCCCCGAACAGCGCCGCCGCCAGGGGTGTCTGCAGCAGGGTCTCGCCGAGCTCCGACACGACCTCGGCCGGGGTGTCGACGAGCCGGTCGAAGATCCGCATCATGCCCGGGCCGACGTGGTCCGTCCCGGCGCCCTGGTCCGGCGGCCGGTGCCCGGCCAGGCGGAACACGTGGTCCCGCTCGGCCCGGCTCAGGTGCAGTCCCTGCGCGATCGCGGCGACCATCTGCTCGGACGGGTGCGGCCCGGTGCCCCGCTCGAGCCGGGCGTAGTAGTCGGCCGACATGTGGCAGAGCGTCGCGACCTCCTCGCGCCGCAGGCCGTCGGTCCGACGACGCTGGCCCGGTGGCAGGCCGACGTCGGCGGGCTGCAGGGCCGCTCGGCGACGGCGGAGGAAGGCGCCCAGTCCCGGTCGATCGATCACGTGCCCATCATCGCGGGACACGGACGCCGGAGCCACGGTCCGAGAGGTCCTGGTTCGACGATCGGCGCCGCGGCACGCTGGGGACGACCCGGGACGACCGGGTGCCGACGACGAGGAGCACACCGTGCCGAGACGACCGATCGAGATCTCCCTCCCCCGCCTGGACGGGCAGACCGCCGTGGTGACCGGTGCCAGCGACGGGATCGGCCTGGGCATCGCCACCGCCCTCGCCGGAGCAGGTGCGGCGGTCGTCCTGCCGGTCCGGAACACCGCCAAGGGCGAGGCCGCGCGGGCCCAGGTGCTCCGCGAGCACCCCGGCGCGTCGGTGACCCTCGGGACGCTCGACCTGTCGTCGCTCGTCTCCGTGCGCACCTTCGCCCGCTCGATGGTGGACGCGGCGACCCCCGTCGACCTGCTCATCGGCAACGCGGGCGTGATGACCCCGCCCGAGCGGCAGACCACGCAGGACGGCTTCGAGCTGCAGTTCGGCACGAACCACCTCGGGCACGTCGCCCTGGTCGCCGGGCTCCTCCCCCTGCTGCGCGCGGCGCGCGGCCACGTCGTCTCCCAGATCAGCGCCGCGGCGCGGAGCGGCTCGGTGCACTGGGACGACCCGAACTGGGAGCGCAGCTACCACGGCATGCGGGCCTACCAGCAGTCGAAGGTCGCCTTCGGGCTCTTCGGGCTCGAACTCGCCCGACGCAGCCGTCGGCACGGCTGGGGTGTGACGAGCACCCTCGCGCACCCCGGCGTCGCGCCGACGAGCCTGCTCGCCGCCCGTCCGGAGCTCGGCCGTTCCGGGGACACCGCGTCGGTCCGGGCGATCCGGTGGCTGTCGGCGCGGGGCCTCCTGGTCGGGACCGCGCACACGGCGGGTCTGCCGGCACTGCTCGCGGCGACCGACCCGGCCGGCCGCGACGGCGCGCTCCACGGCCCGCTCGGCCCCGGGAACGTCGGCGGCGCCCCGGGCCGGCACGCGCTCTGGCGACCGCTGCGGAGCGAGGCGGACGCGGCGCGGCTGTGGGACCTGTCCGAGGAACTGACCGGCGCGACGTTCGCCTGACCGGTGCCCGCGGTGCCAGGCTGGGCACATGAGCGTCATGGTCTCGCCGTTCGATGCCCGCCGCGACCGCACGAGCGAGAAGTACACCGCGTACCCCGCCGACGTGCTGCCGATGTTCGTCGCCGAGATGGACTCGATGCCCGCCGAGCCGATCCGGGACGCCCTCGTGCGGGCCGTCACGACCGGGGACACCGGGTACGTCGGGCACACGCGGGTGCTCCCCGAGGTGTTCGCCGACTTCGCCGACCGCCGGTGGGGGTGGGAGGTCGACCCGGACCTCGTCCGCACGACGACGGACGTCTCGGTCGCGGCGGTCGAGGTGCTCCGCAGGGTCATCGCCCCCGGTGACCAGGTCGTCGTGATGCCGCCCGTCTACCCGCCGTTCTGGGACTACGTGCGCGAGGCCGGCGGCACCGTCACCGAGGTGCCGCTGCTCCCGCCGACCGGCGACCCGGACCCGTACGACACGACGGCCGGCTGGCGGATGGACCTGGACGGCATCGCCGCGGCGCTCGCGGCCGGCGCCCGGACGGTCCTGCTGTGCAACCCGCACAACCCCCTCGGCCTCGTGTACCCCCGGGAGTCGCTCGTCGCGCTGGCCCGGCTCGCGGCGGAGTGGGACGCCGTGGTGGTGTCCGACGAGATCCACGCGCCGCTCACCCACGCCGACGCGGTGTTCACGCCCTTCCTGACCTGCGGGCCCGAGGCGGTCGAGCACGGGGTCGCCCTGACGAGCGCGAGCAAGGCCTGGAACCTCGCCGGGACGAAGTGCGCGCTCATGGTCGGCGCATCGGACCGTGCCCGCGGGTGGTTCGACGGCCTGCCGGTCGAGGTCGTCGAGCGGACGGGCATCCTCGGCTACACCGCGAGCGTGGCGGCGTTCCGCGACGGTGAACCCTGGCTGGCGTCGCTGCTGGCCGAGCTCGCCGCGAACCGACGGGTCCTGGCCGAGGAGCTCGGGACGGCGCTGCCCGGAGCCGGGTACCGGCAGCCGCAGGCGTCCTACCTGGCGTGGCTCGACCTGCGGGCGCTGCCGTGGGGCGACGAGCCCGCTCGGCTCCTGGTCGAGAGGGCGAAGGTGGCGCTGTCGAACGGGCGGGACTTCGGACGCCAGGGCACCGGGCACGCCCGGCTCAACTTCGGCTGCTCCGAGGAGACGCTGCGCGAGGGCCTCGCACGCCTGTCCGCCGCCCGCTGATCCCTGCTCGCCGGGCGCTCAGCCTCCGCAAGACGCAACGGAAGCGGTTCCTCGCAGCGACATACCGCTGCGAGGAACCGCTTCCGTTGCGTCTTGCGGAGGCTGAGCGCCCGGCGAGCAGGGATCAGCGGGCGGCGGACAGGCGTGCGAGGCCCTCGCGCAGCGTCTCCTCGGAGCAGCCGAAGTTGAGCCGGGCGTGCCCGGTGCCCTGGCGTCCGAAGTCCCGCCCGTTCGACAGCGCCACCTTCGCCCTCTCGACCAGGAGCCGAGCGGGCTCGTCGCCCCACGGCAGCGCCCGCAGGTCGAGCCACGCCAGGTAGGACGCCTGCGGCTGCCGGTACCCGGCTCCGGGCAGCGCCGTCCCGAGCTCCTCGGCCAGGACCCGTCGGTTCGCGGCGAGCTCGGCCAGCAGCGACGCCAGCCAGGGTTCACCGTCGCGGAACGCCGCCACGCTCGCGGTGTAGCCGAGGATGCCCGTCCGCTCGACGACCTCGACCGGCAGGCCGTCGAACCACCCGCGGGCACGGTCCGATGCGCCGACCATGAGCGCGCACTTCGTCCCGGCGAGGTTCCAGGCCTTGCTCGCGCTCGTCAGGGCGACCCCGTGCTCGACCGCCTCGGGCCCGCAGGTCAGGAAGGGCGTGAACACCGCGTCGGCGTGGGTGAGCGGCGCGTGGATCTCGTCGGACACCACCACGGCGTCCCACTCCGCCGCGAGCCGGGCCAGCGCGACGAGCGACTCCCGGGGGTACACGAGGCCGAGGGGGTTGTGCGGGTTGCACAGCAGGACCGTCCGGGCGCCGGCCGCGAGCGCCGCGGCGATGCCGTCCAGGTCCATCCGCCAGCCGGCCGTCGTGTCGTACGGGTCCGGGTCGCCGGTCGGCGGGAGCAGCGGCACCTCGGTGACGGTGCCGCCGGCCTCGCGCACGTAGTCCCAGAACGGCGGGTAGACGGGCGGCATCACGACGACCTGGTCACCGGGGGCGATGACCCTGCGGAGCACCTCGACCGCCGCGACCGAGACGTCCGTCGTCGTGCGGACGAGGTCCGGGTCGACCTCCCACCCCCACCGGCGGTCGGCGAAGTCGGCGAACACCTCGGGGAGCACCCGCGTGTGCCCGACGTACCCGGTGTCCCCGGTCGTGACGGCCCGCACGAGGGCGTCCCGGATCGGCTCGGCGGGCATCGAGTCCATCTCGGCGACGAACATCGGCAGCACGTCGGCGGGGTACGCGGTGTACTTCTCGCTCGTGCGGTCGCGGCGGGCATCGAACGGCGAGACCATGACGCTCATGTGCCCAGCCTGGCACCGCGGGCACCGGTCAGGCGAACGTCGCGCCGGTCAGTTCCTCGGACAGGTCCCACAGCCGCGCCGCGTCCGCCTCGCTCCGCAGCGGTCGCCAGAGCGCGTGCCGGCCCGGGGCGCCGCCGACGTTCCCGGGGCCGAGCGGGCCGTGGAGCGCGCCGTCGCGGCCGGCCGGGTCGGTCGCCGCGAGCAGTGCCGGCAGACCCGCCGTGTGCGCGGTCCCGACCAGGAGGCCCCGCGCCGACAGCCACCGGATCGCCCGGACCGACGCGGTGTCCCCGGAACGGCCGAGCTCCGGACGGGCGGCGAGCAGGCTCGTCGGCGCGACGCCGGGGTGCGCGAGGGTGCTCGTCACACCCCAGCCGTGCCGACGGCTGCGTCGGGCGAGTTCGAGCCCGAAGAGCCCGAAGGCGACCTTCGACTGCTGGTAGGCCCGCATGCCGTGGTAGCTGCGCTCCCAGTTCGGGTCGTCCCAGTGCACCGAGCCGCTCCGCGCCGCGGCGCTGATCTGGGAGACGACGTGGCCGCGCGCCGCGCGCAGCAGGGGGAGGAGCCCGGCGACCAGGGCGACGTGCCCGAGGTGGTTCGTGCCGAACTGCAGCTCGAAGCCGTCCTGCGTGGTCTGCCGCTCGGGCGGGGTCATCACGCCCGCGTTGCCGATGAGCAGGTCGACGGGGGTCGCCGCGTCCACCATCGAGCGGGCGAAGGTGCGCACGGAGACGAGCGACGACAGGTCGAGCGTCCCGAGGGTCACCGACGCGCCGGGGTGCTCGCGGAGCACCTGGGCCCGCGCGGCCTCGCCCTTGGCGGTGTTCCGGACCGGCAGGACGACCGCCGCACCTGCTCCGGCGAGGGCGGTGGCGATGCCCAGGCCGATCCCGTCGCTGGCACCGGTCACCACGGCGGTCTGCCCGTCCAGGCGGGGGAGGGAGATCTCGATCGGTCGTCTCGGCACGCTGGGGACGACCCGGGACGACCGGGTGCCGACGACGAGGAGCACACCGTGCCGAGACGACCGATCGAGATCTCCCTCCCCCGCCTGGCCGGGCACCGGCCGCCGGACCAGGGCGCCGGGACGGACCACGTCGGCCCGGGCATGATGCGGATCTTCGACCGGCTCGTCGACACCCCGGCCGAGGTCGTGTCGGAGCTCGGCGAGACCCTGCTGCAGACACCCCTGGCGGCGGCGCTGTTCGGGGACGCGCGCGAGCGGCAGGGTCGCGCTCGGTCGATCGGGTGGCGGTGGTTCACCGACCCGGAGGCGCGGGCGCTGTTCCCCGTGGAGGACCGGGACGCCACGGGGCGGCTCTACGTCTCGTCACTCCGCGAGATCGCTGCGCGTCGGGGCCCCGGGTCGACCGCGGCCGGGTTGGCCACGGCGCTGCTCGAGCGTTCGGAGGAGTTCCGGGTGCTCTGGGACGAGCAGGAGGTCGGGCTCGTCCCGGGTTCGGTGAAGCGCTACGACCACCCCGACGTGGGGCGGCTCGAGCTGCAGTGCCAGATGCTGCTCGACCCGGAGCAGGCCCACGTTCTGCTCGTCTACACGGCGGAACCGGGGACGGTGAGCCACGAGCGGCTCCGCCTGCTGTCCGTCCTCGCACCCGCCTGAACAGGCACCGCCCGCTCGTCATCGCCGTGTCGTCAGCGCCGTGTGGTCAGGGCAGGTGCTCCCCGGCGCCCCACACCCGCTGTACGTGCAGCTCGGGCGACAGCGCCACGAGGTCGGCCGCGTACCCGGGCGCGATCCGACCCAGCCGGTCGCCGAGCCCGAGCGCGGCGGCGGGGACGGCGGTGAGCGCTCCGACGGCCTGCGGCAGCGACGCCCCCGCTTCCGCCACGGCGAGCCGCAGCGCCCGGTCCTGGGTCAGCGTGGACCCGGCGATCGTGTCCGTGCCGGCGACCCGTGCGACGCCGTCCTCCACGTCCACGGCGAGTGACCCGAGCGCGTACGAGCCGTCCGGCGACCCGGCCGCGGCCATGGCGTCGGTGATGAGCGCGACCCGTCCGGGTGCCCCGCGGAGCAGGACCTTGGCGACGGCGGGGTGCACGTGCACGCCGTCGAGGATGAGCTCGAGCGTCACCCGGTCGTCCTCGAGCGCCGCGGCGATCGGGCCCGGTGCCCGGTGGTGCAGCCCCGGCATGGCGTTGCACGCGTGGGTGAGCAGCGTGGCGCCGGCGTCGAACGCGGCACGGGCCTGGTCGTACGAGCAGACGGTGTGCCCGACGGCGACGACCACCCCGGCGTCGACGAACCGACGGACGGCGTCGATCGCCCCCGGCAGCTCCGGCGCGATCGTGACCTGACGGAGGACCCCGGCGCCGGCGTCGAGCAGGGCGTCGACGACGTCGGGCGTGGGGTCGACCAGGAACGACTCGTTGTGCGCGCCCTTGTTGTGCGGCGACAGGAACGGTCCCTCGAGGTGCGCCCCGAGGACGAGCGGGTCGGTCGCGGCGACGGCGCGGATGCGCTCGAGGGACGCCACGAGCGCGGGCAGCGGGTTCGCGACGAGGGACAGCACCGAGCGGGTCGTGCCGTGTGCGCGGTGCACGGCGAGCGCGGCGTCGAACGCGTCGTCCTCGTAGGCGGCGCCGGCACCCCCGTGGCCGTGGAGGTCGACGAACCCGGGCGTCAGGACGGCGTCACCGAGGTCGAGCACCTCCGTCGCCTCGGGTGCCCCGGTGCCGGAGCCGACCGCCTCGATGACGGCACCGGCGAGCAGGACCCAGCCGTCCGCCGAGGACCCGGCCGCGTCGACGACGTGTGCGGCGCGGACCAGGGTGCGCCGTGCCTCCAGGCCGGAGCCCGGGACGGAACCCGACCCGGAACCCGAGCCCGACACGTCGCTCACGCCGTCTCCCGACGGAACGCGACCACCCCGGACAGCGCGGCCACCACGATGAAGACCAGCCCGACCACCGGGTGCCCGAGCGACACCCACGCCGCACCGGCTGCGATGACGAGCGCGACCTCGACGATCACCTTGCCGACCACGTCGGTGTCGATCGGCGACCGCGGCGACCGGAACAGGAACCACACGACCGCGGCGAACAGCGGCGCCCCGACCATGAACAGCACGCCCGGGAACGGGAACGGCCACGCCAGGTAGCCCCAGTACGCGAGCGACGCCAGGCCGAACGCGCACACGACCACCCGCAGCACGGTCCACGCGGACACGGGCCGGGCCGGGCGACGGGGCGCGGTCGGCTCGGTGGGCGGCGGGACCTCGCCCCAGTCGACCGGGCTCTGCGGTGCGTTCGTCATGTGGTCCTACTTGAAGATGATCGTGCGGGCGCCGTCGAGGAGCACGCGGTCCTCGGCGATCCAGCGCACCGCCTGGGTGAGCGTGCGGGACTCCTCGTCCTGACCGATGGACACGAGCTCGGACGGGTCCTTGGTGTGGTCGACCCGGACCACGTTCTGCTCGATGATCGGGCCTTCGTCGAGGTCGCTCGTCACGAAGTGGGCCGTCGCACCGATGAGCTTGACGCCGCGGGCGTGCGCCTGCCGGTAGGGATTGGCGCCCTTGAAGCCGGGCAGGAACGAGTGGTGGATGTTGACCGCTCGGCCCTGCAGCGCCGCGCAGAGCTCCGGCGACAGGATCTGCATGTAGCGGGCCAGGACGACGAGCTCGATGTCGTGCTCGTCGACGGCGTCGAGGATGCGCTGCTCCATCGCCTGCTTCGAGGCCGCGTCGGTGACGGGCCGGTGCTCGAACGGGACGGAGTAGAACGACGCCAGGCCGGCGAGCTCCGGGTGGTTCGACAGGACGAGCGGGACCTCGATCGGGAGCTGCCCGCCGCGCTGCCGGTAGAGCAGGTCGTTCAGGCAGTGCCCGGCCTTCGACACGAGCACGAGCGTGCGCATCGGCCGGCCGACGACGTCGAGCTGGACGCGGGCGTCGTAGCGTTCGACCACGGGGGCGAGCGCCTGCTCGAAGGCCGCCCGGTCGACGGGGGCCATGACCTGCAGGCGCATGAAGAACGTGTTCGTGTCGGCGCTCGAGAACTGCTGCGACTCGGTGATGTTGCCGTTCGCCGCCACGACGGCTCCGGACACGGCGTGCACGATCCCGGGACGGTCGTCGCAGACGAGCGTGAGGGTCCAGTGCGTCGGGGTCTGGTGCGCGGGGGTCTCGTGCGCGGGGGTCGGGTCGGTCACCGGAACAGGCTACCGGCCGGGGCGGGCACGTTCCGGCGGGGATCGGACGCCGGTTCGGGACATCACGGCCGCCGGGCAGCCGCCGCCGACTGACGGGAGGCCCGTGGTCCGCCCGCCCCGCCGCCCCCGTCAGCGCGTGGTCGCCCGGGCGAGCGCCCGGTCGGCGAGCGTCAGCACGCTGAGGAGCACGCCGACCCCGAGCATCACCCACGCCAGCACGTGCAGGTCCGGCGTGGTGGGCGCCTGCCCGAACACGCCGCCGATCAGCGAGGACGCCGCGATCGCGCCGATGTAGATGCTGGTCCGCGACAGCCCGGCGGCCGTCCCGATGTACTCCGACGGCACGACCTTGTACAGCGCCGCCTGGTTCGACACGGACGCCAGGGCCTGCGGCACCCCGAACAGCGCCGGCACCACGAGCAGCAGCACGAGGGGCGACCCGGCGTGCAGGAGCAACAGGAGCCCCGCACCGAGCAGCGGGGTGAGCGCCGCGACGACGAGGGGCCCGCGGATCGCGGTCCTGCGGGCGACGAGGAACGACACGACCCCGGCGACGACCGCGGCGGGCAGCTGCAGGTACCCGGCGACGTCGCTCGGGTAGCCCGCGACGTCCTGCACCCACTGCGAGAACCCGTAGGTCATCGTGTAGGCGAGCAGGTAGGTCAGGAACAGCCGCGCGTAGGTCCGGGACAGCGCACCGTTCCGGACGAGCAGCCGGACGTCGACGAACGGCTGCGCCGCACGGAGCTCCCACCGGACGAGGGCGACGACGAGCACGACCGCGACGGCGAGCAGCCACCACAGCCCGGCGGCCAGGTCGAGCAGGAACACGAGCAGGGCCGAGACCGCGCCGGTCATGAGCAGCATGCCGACCGGGTCGAGCGCCGTGCGGACCGGCACCCGGTCGGTGTCCTGCGGGCGGAGCCGGTCGGAGGGCAGCCACATCGCCGCGACGACGATCCCGAAGACCGCCAGGGGGACGTTCACCAGGAAGATCGCGTGCCACCCGAACGCCGCGATGAGCGCACCGCCGAGGGGTGGTCCGGCGGCGGCGGACACGAGCGAGGTGATCGACAGCGCGCCGAGCACGAGGGGTGGTGTGGGCTTGCCGATCCGTGCGGAGTGCTGGCGCAGCGTGGTGAGCGCCGCCGGGTACGCCGACGAGGTGCCGATGCCGATGAGCACGCGCGCGGTCACCGCACCGCCGAACCCGGTCAGGACCTCGGGCACGACCCCGGCGACGCCGACGACGACGAGCCCGGTCAGGAAGACCTTCTTCGGCCCGAACCGGTCGGCGAGCTTCCCCATCGTGGGCTGGGCGACCGCACTCGCCAGGTACAGCGCGGCGACGAGCCAGATCGCCTGCGACGCCCCGATGCCGAGGTCCCGCGAGATCGGCGCGAGGGCGACGGAGACCATCGTCGTGTTGATCGGGTTGAGGAGCGGCCCGACCAGGACCGGGATCAGCAGTTTCGGGCCGAAGCCGCTGCCGCCGTCCGGGGACGCGACGGTGGGCGTGGGGGAGGTCGAGGTGGACGTGGTGGGGCTTCTTCCGGGTCAGGCTTCGGTGAGCGGGGTGAGGATCTCGAGCGCGCGGGCGACGGTCCGGCGGTCGTCCTCCGGCAGCGCCGCCAGCCGGTCGGCGAGCACGCGGGTGCGGGTGGCCCAGGCGTCCTCGCGCGCGCGGGAGCCGGTGTCCGTCGCGCGGACGAGCGTCCGGCGGCCGTCGTCCGGGTCCGGTCGGCGCTCGACCAGGCCGAGGTCGACGAGTGCCTGGACGGTCGCGCCCATGGACTGCGGACGGACCCCCTCGGCCCGGGCGAGGTCGGCGACGGTGGACTCGCCGTGGCGCAGCAGCCGGCCGAGCGCAGCGGTCTGCGAGGCGGTCACCTCGTCGGCCTTGCCGGTGAGCAGGGTCCGCCGGATCCGCCCGTGCAGGGTCAGCAGGTCGCCGGCGAGCTCCTCGGATGATTCCACACCGGAACGATATTCCTCCAGCAGGAGAACTTGCAAGGCTGCCTTGTGATTGCGTCGGTGCTCAGGCGAGTCCGTCCGCTCGCGCGCTGACCGTCCCGTGGGTCGTGAAGGGGCGCAGGGTGCGCGCCACCGTCTCGCCGCCGTCGGGGAACCACGCGTTGCTGGCCCGGACGCGTGGCCAGGCCGCAGCGAGCAGCTCGCGTCCGGCGTCCGTCAGGTGCAGCCGGGAGGCTCGTCCCCGTCCGGGTGCAGCACCGCGCGCCACGAGTCCCCGCGTCGCGAGCGCCTCGACCAGGCTGCCCATGCTCTGCGCGCGGACGCCGACCGCCCGCGCGAGTTCGGCCTGGTTGAGCTCCTCGGCGGCGGCGAGCTGCACGAGGGCACCGAAGCCGACGGGGGTCAGGCCGAGGGGTGCGAGTTCCTCGTCGAGGCGGCGGGCGAGCTCGCGTGCGGCACGGACGACCGTCCACGCGGCGATCGCGTCCACGTCGTCGTGGGTCACCGAGAAGTCGCTGGACACGCACCGATGGTACCGGCGTACCGTCGAGTAACAGGAAACTGATACCGAAGGAGGAGCACCGTGACCGAGACCATCGCCATCACCGGGGTCACCGGCGACGTCGGCGGGAAGACCCTCGAGCTGCTGCACGCCGAGGGTGTCCAGGTCCGTGCCGTCGTCCGCCGGACGGAGCAGGCCGAGCGGCTCCGTGCGCGGGGCATCGACGCGCGGCTCGCGGACCTCGACGACCTCGACGCCCTGACCCGGGCGCTCGAGGGCGTCGACCGGTTCTTCCTCGTCACCCCGGTCAGCGAGCGGCAGGCCGAGCAGGGGGCGACCGGCGTCCGGGCGGCCCAGGGCATCGGCGAGTGCTCGGCGGCGTCGCCCCCGGACAGGTGCACGACCCGCGGGACCCCCTGTCTCTTATACACATCT
>NZ_CP054593.1:507013-507136 GCF_013347165.1 Curtobacterium sp. Csp2 | reverse complement strand
GAAAAAAAAAAACATAACTCAACAAGATCCGTTAGAATATCTCTCATTAACATCACCACTATACGACCTACACACAGTAGTCGCGAGCGTACTCAGTGAGTACGAGTACATGCACCATGTCCG
>NZ_CP054593.1:399884-507003 GCF_013347165.1 Curtobacterium sp. Csp2 | reverse complement strand
CTGCAGCTGCCCGCCGCGGTCGTCGCCGGGGTCGTGTCGTTCCTCGTCGCCCGCAGGACCGCGATCCGCGGGCCCCTCGTCGTCGCGGCGCTCACCCCGCTGCTCGGTGCGGGGCTCCTGTTGCTCCTGCACGCCGGGTCGCCCCTCGTGCTGCTGCTCGTGGTGCCGGCGCTGTTCGGGGTGCCGCAGGCCCTGGCGTCCGTGTCGAACCAGGCGGCGCTGTACAAGGTCGTGCCGTCGGAGTACATCGGGACGGCCGCCGGGCTGTCGCGGACCAGCATCTACATCGGCGCGATCGCGGCGTCCTCGCTGATCGGCGGCGTGTTCGGGCAGGCGCCCACCACGCCGGACCTGCACGTGCTGGCGTGGGTGATGCTCGGGGTCGGCGTGCTCCTCAGCGTGCTGACGCTCGCCGACCGGGCGCTCGCCCGGGCGACCACGCGCTGACGGGGGCGGCGGGGCGGGCGGACCACGGGCCTCCCGTCAGTCGGCGGCGGCTGCCCGGCGGCCGTGATGTCCCGAACCGGCGTCCGATCCCCGCCGGAACGTGCCCGCCCCGGCCGGTAGCCTGTTCCGGTGACCGACCCGACCCCCGCGCACGAGACCCCCGCGCACCAGACCCCGACGCACTGGACCCTCACGCTCGTCTGCGACGACCGTCCCGGGATCGTGCACGCCGTGTCCGGAGCCGTCGTGGCGGCGAACGGCAACATCACCGAGTCGCAGCAGTTCTCGAGCGCCGACACGAACACGTTCTTCATGCGCCTGCAGGTCATGGCCCCCGTCGACCGGGCGGCCTTCGAGCAGGCGCTCGCCCCCGTGGTCGAACGCTACGACGCCCGCGTCCAGCTCGACGTCGTCGGCCGGCCGATGCGCACGCTCGTGCTCGTGTCGAAGGCCGGGCACTGCCTGAACGACCTGCTCTACCGGCAGCGCGGCGGGCAGCTCCCGATCGAGGTCCCGCTCGTCCTGTCGAACCACCCGGAGCTCGCCGGCCTGGCGTCGTTCTACTCCGTCCCGTTCGAGCACCGGCCCGTCACCGACGCGGCCTCGAAGCAGGCGATGGAGCAGCGCATCCTCGACGCCGTCGACGAGCACGACATCGAGCTCGTCGTCCTGGCCCGCTACATGCAGATCCTGTCGCCGGAGCTCTGCGCGGCGCTGCAGGGCCGAGCGGTCAACATCCACCACTCGTTCCTGCCCGGCTTCAAGGGCGCCAATCCCTACCGGCAGGCGCACGCCCGCGGCGTCAAGCTCATCGGTGCGACGGCCCACTTCGTGACGAGCGACCTCGACGAAGGCCCGATCATCGAGCAGAACGTGGTCCGGGTCGACCACACCAAGGACCCGTCCGAGCTCGTGTCCATCGGTCAGGACGAGGAGTCCCGCACGCTCACCCAGGCGGTGCGCTGGATCGCCGAGGACCGCGTGCTCCTCGACGGCGCCCGCACGATCATCTTCAAGTAGGACCACATGACGAACGCACCGCAGAGCCCGGTCGACTGGGGCGAGGTCCCGCCGCCCACCGAGCCGACCGCGCCCCGTCGCCCGGCCCGGCCCGTGTCCGCGTGGACCGTGCTGCGGGTGGTCGTGTGCGCGTTCGGCCTGGCGTCGCTCGCGTACTGGGGCTACCTGGCGTGGCCGTTCCCGTTCCCGGGCGTGCTGTTCATGGTCGGGGCGCCGCTGTTCGCCGCGGTCGTGTGGTTCCTGTTCCGGTCGCCGCGGTCGCCGATCGACACCGACGTGGTCGGCAAGGTGATCGTCGAGGTCGCGCTCGTCATCGCAGCCGGTGCGGCGTGGGTGTCGCTCGGGCACCCGGTGGTCGGGCTGGTCTTCATCGTGGTGGCCGCGCTGTCCGGGGTGGTCGCGTTCCGTCGGGAGACGGCGTGAGCGACGTGTCGGGCTCGGGTTCCGGGTCGGGTTCCGTCCCGGGCTCCGGCCTGGAGGCACGGCGCACCCTGGTCCGCGCCGCACACGTCGTCGACGCGGCCGGGTCCTCGGCGGACGGCTGGGTCCTGCTCGCCGGTGCCGTCATCGAGGCGGTCGGCTCCGGCACCGGGGCACCCGAGGCGACGGAGGTGCTCGACCTCGGTGACGCCGTCCTGACGCCCGGGTTCGTCGACCTCCACGGCCACGGGGGTGCCGGCGCCGCCTACGAGGACGACGCGTTCGACGCCGCGCTCGCCGTGCACCGCGCACACGGCACGACCCGCTCGGTGCTGTCCCTCGTCGCGAACCCGCTGCCCGCGCTCGTGGCGTCCCTCGAGCGCATCCGCGCCGTCGCCGCGACCGACCCGCTCGTCCTCGGGGCGCACCTCGAGGGACCGTTCCTGTCGCCGCACAACAAGGGCGCGCACAACGAGTCGTTCCTGGTCGACCCCACGCCCGACGTCGTCGACGCCCTGCTCGACGCCGGCGCCGGGGTCCTCCGTCAGGTCACGATCGCGCCGGAGCTGCCGGGGGCGATCGACGCCGTCCGTCGGTTCGTCGACGCCGGGGTGGTCGTCGCCGTCGGGCACACCGTCTGCTCGTACGACCAGGCCCGTGCCGCGTTCGACGCCGGCGCCACGCTGCTCACCCACGCGTGCAACGCCATGCCGGGGCTGCACCACCGGGCACCGGGCCCGATCGCCGCGGCGCTCGAGGACGACCGGGTGACGCTCGAGCTCATCCTCGACGGCGTGCACGTGCACCCCGCCGTCGCCAAGGTCCTGCTCCGCGGGGCACCCGGACGGGTCGCGCTCATCACCGACGCCATGGCCGCGGCCGGGTCGCCGGACGGCTCGTACGCGCTCGGGTCACTCGCCGTGGACGTGGAGGACGGCGTCGCACGGGTCGCCGGCACGGACACGATCGCCGGGTCCACGCTGACCCAGGACCGGGCGCTGCGGCTCGCCGTGGCGGAAGCGGGGGCGTCGCTGCCGCAGGCCGTCGGAGCGCTCACCGCCGTCCCCGCCGCCGCGCTCGGGCTCGGCGACCGGCTGGGTCGGATCGCGCCCGGGTACGCGGCCGACCTCGTGGCGCTGTCGCCCGAGCTGCACGTACAGCGGGTGTGGGGCGCCGGGGAGCACCTGCCCTGACCACACGGCGCTGACGACACGGCGATGACGAGCGGGCGGTGCCTGTTCAGGCGGGTGCGAGGACGGACAGCAGGCGGAGCCGCTCGTGGCTCACCGTCCCCGGTTCCGCCGTGTAGACGAGCAGAACGTGGGCCTGCTCCGGGTCGAGCAGCATCTGGCACTGCAGCTCGAGCCGCCCCACGTCGGGGTGGTCGTAGCGCTTCACCGAACCCGGGACGAGCCCGACCTCCTGCTCGTCCCAGAGCACCCGGAACTCCTCCGAACGCTCGAGCAGCGCCGTGGCCAACCCGGCCGCGGTCGACCCGGGGCCCCGACGCGCAGCGATCTCGCGGAGTGACGAGACGTAGAGCCGCCCCGTGGCGTCCCGGTCCTCCACGGGGAACAGCGCCCGCGCCTCCGGGTCGGTGAACCACCGCCACCCGATCGACCGAGCGCGACCCTGCCGCTCGCGCGCGTCCCCGAACAGCGCCGCCGCCAGGGGTGTCTGCAGCAGGGTCTCGCCGAGCTCCGACACGACCTCGGCCGGGGTGTCGACGAGCCGGTCGAAGATCCGCATCATGCCCGGGCCGACGTGGTCCGTCCCGGCGCCCTGGTCCGGCGGCCGGTGCCCGGCCAGGCGGAACACGTGGTCCCGCTCGGCCCGGCTCAGGTGCAGTCCCTGCGCGATCGCGGCGACCATCTGCTCGGACGGGTGCGGCCCGGTGCCCCGCTCGAGCCGGGCGTAGTAGTCGGCCGACATGTGGCAGAGCGTCGCGACCTCCTCGCGCCGCAGGCCGTCGGTCCGACGACGCTGGCCCGGTGGCAGGCCGACGTCGGCGGGCTGCAGGGCCGCTCGGCGACGGCGGAGGAAGGCGCCCAGTCCCGGTCGATCGATCACGTGCCCATCATCGCGGGACACGGACGCCGGAGCCACGGTCCGAGAGGTCCTGGTTCGACGATCGGCGCCGCGGCACGCTGGGGACGACCCGGGACGACCGGGTGCCGACGACGAGGAGCACACCGTGCCGAGACGACCGATCGAGATCTCCCTCCCCCGCCTGGACGGGCAGACCGCCGTGGTGACCGGTGCCAGCGACGGGATCGGCCTGGGCATCGCCACCGCCCTCGCCGGAGCAGGTGCGGCGGTCGTCCTGCCGGTCCGGAACACCGCCAAGGGCGAGGCCGCGCGGGCCCAGGTGCTCCGCGAGCACCCCGGCGCGTCGGTGACCCTCGGGACGCTCGACCTGTCGTCGCTCGTCTCCGTGCGCACCTTCGCCCGCTCGATGGTGGACGCGGCGACCCCCGTCGACCTGCTCATCGGCAACGCGGGCGTGATGACCCCGCCCGAGCGGCAGACCACGCAGGACGGCTTCGAGCTGCAGTTCGGCACGAACCACCTCGGGCACGTCGCCCTGGTCGCCGGGCTCCTCCCCCTGCTGCGCGCGGCGCGCGGCCACGTCGTCTCCCAGATCAGCGCCGCGGCGCGGAGCGGCTCGGTGCACTGGGACGACCCGAACTGGGAGCGCAGCTACCACGGCATGCGGGCCTACCAGCAGTCGAAGGTCGCCTTCGGGCTCTTCGGGCTCGAACTCGCCCGACGCAGCCGTCGGCACGGCTGGGGTGTGACGAGCACCCTCGCGCACCCCGGCGTCGCGCCGACGAGCCTGCTCGCCGCCCGTCCGGAGCTCGGCCGTTCCGGGGACACCGCGTCGGTCCGGGCGATCCGGTGGCTGTCGGCGCGGGGCCTCCTGGTCGGGACCGCGCACACGGCGGGTCTGCCGGCACTGCTCGCGGCGACCGACCCGGCCGGCCGCGACGGCGCGCTCCACGGCCCGCTCGGCCCCGGGAACGTCGGCGGCGCCCCGGGCCGGCACGCGCTCTGGCGACCGCTGCGGAGCGAGGCGGACGCGGCGCGGCTGTGGGACCTGTCCGAGGAACTGACCGGCGCGACGTTCGCCTGACCGGTGCCCGCGGTGCCAGGCTGGGCACATGAGCGTCATGGTCTCGCCGTTCGATGCCCGCCGCGACCGCACGAGCGAGAAGTACACCGCGTACCCCGCCGACGTGCTGCCGATGTTCGTCGCCGAGATGGACTCGATGCCCGCCGAGCCGATCCGGGACGCCCTCGTGCGGGCCGTCACGACCGGGGACACCGGGTACGTCGGGCACACGCGGGTGCTCCCCGAGGTGTTCGCCGACTTCGCCGACCGCCGGTGGGGGTGGGAGGTCGACCCGGACCTCGTCCGCACGACGACGGACGTCTCGGTCGCGGCGGTCGAGGTGCTCCGCAGGGTCATCGCCCCCGGTGACCAGGTCGTCGTGATGCCGCCCGTCTACCCGCCGTTCTGGGACTACGTGCGCGAGGCCGGCGGCACCGTCACCGAGGTGCCGCTGCTCCCGCCGACCGGCGACCCGGACCCGTACGACACGACGGCCGGCTGGCGGATGGACCTGGACGGCATCGCCGCGGCGCTCGCGGCCGGCGCCCGGACGGTCCTGCTGTGCAACCCGCACAACCCCCTCGGCCTCGTGTACCCCCGGGAGTCGCTCGTCGCGCTGGCCCGGCTCGCGGCGGAGTGGGACGCCGTGGTGGTGTCCGACGAGATCCACGCGCCGCTCACCCACGCCGACGCGGTGTTCACGCCCTTCCTGACCTGCGGGCCCGAGGCGGTCGAGCACGGGGTCGCCCTGACGAGCGCGAGCAAGGCCTGGAACCTCGCCGGGACGAAGTGCGCGCTCATGGTCGGCGCATCGGACCGTGCCCGCGGGTGGTTCGACGGCCTGCCGGTCGAGGTCGTCGAGCGGACGGGCATCCTCGGCTACACCGCGAGCGTGGCGGCGTTCCGCGACGGTGAACCCTGGCTGGCGTCGCTGCTGGCCGAGCTCGCCGCGAACCGACGGGTCCTGGCCGAGGAGCTCGGGACGGCGCTGCCCGGAGCCGGGTACCGGCAGCCGCAGGCGTCCTACCTGGCGTGGCTCGACCTGCGGGCGCTGCCGTGGGGCGACGAGCCCGCTCGGCTCCTGGTCGAGAGGGCGAAGGTGGCGCTGTCGAACGGGCGGGACTTCGGACGCCAGGGCACCGGGCACGCCCGGCTCAACTTCGGCTGCTCCGAGGAGACGCTGCGCGAGGGCCTCGCACGCCTGTCCGCCGCCCGCTGATCCCTGCTCGCCGGGCGCTCAGCCTCCGCAAGACGCAACGGAAGCGGTTCCTCGCAGCGACATACCGCTGCGAGGAACCGCCGACGTTGCGTTTTGCGGGCCCGGGCCGGGGCCGGGGCGTCACTCGAACCGCTGCCACTCCGGCTTGTGGTCGTACGTGTACCGGTAGTAGTCGGCGAGCTGCAGGCCGGCCGCCGCTTCCTCGTCGACCACCACGGTGGCGTGCTCGTGCAGCTGCAGCGCCGACCCCGGCACGAACGACGACAGCGGCCCCTCGACCGCCGCGGCGACCGCGTCCGCCTTCGCCGCCCCCTGTGCGACGAGCACGAGCTCACGTGCCTCGAGGATGGTGCCGAGCCCCTGCGTCATGCAGTGCGTGGGGACGTCGTCGAGCGAGTCGAAGAACCGGGCGTTCGCCTCGCGCGTGGACGGCGCGAGCGTCTTGATGCGGGTGCGGGACGCGAACGACGACGTCGGCTCGTTGAACCCGATGTGCCCGTTCGCACCGATGCCCAGGATCTGCACGTCGACCCCGCCGGCGGCACGGATGGCGGCGTCGTACTCCTTGGCCGCGAACGCCAGGTCGGTGGCCCGGCCGTCGGGCACGCGGACGCGCGCGGGGTCGAAGCCGAGGGGCTCGACGACGTCGCGGGCGATCACGGACGCGTACGACTCGGGGTGGTCGAGCGGGATGCCGACGTACTCGTCGAGGGCGAACCCGCGGGCCTGGGCGAACGAGACCTGCCCGGCCTGCACGCGACGGCGCAGGTCGGCGTAGATCCCCTGGGGGCTCGACCCGGTGGCGAGCCCGACGACGGCCGACGGCTTCTCGGCGACGACCGAGGCGATCTTGGCGGCGGCGACGCGACCGACCTCGGCCGGCGAGGACAGGATGATGATCTCCACGCGCCCACCCTACTGGTCATGACCAGTTCGCGACAGGGTTCGTCGGTAGCGTGGGGGCATGCCCACCCCCGAGTACGTCCTGTCCCTGCGCGAGAAGATCGGCACCGACCTGCTCTGGCTGACCGGCGTGACCGCCGTGGTCACCCGCGGCGAAGGCGCCGACCGCGAACTCCTGGTCGTCCGACGTGCCGACACCGGGGCGTACACACCGGTCACCGGGATCGTCGACCCGGGCGAGGAACCCGCGGTGGCGGCCGAGCGCGAGGTCCTCGAGGAGGCCGACGTCGTCGCGGTCGCCGAACGCCTGGCGTGGGTGCAGGTCCTGCCCGAGATGACGTACCCGAACGGGGACCGTGCGCAGTACCTCGACCTGGTCTTCACGTGCCGGTACGTGTCCGGCACGCCGGCCCCGGCCGACGGCGAGAACACCGAGGCGTTCTGGGCACCGCTCGACGCGCTGCCCGCGATGAGCGCGGACATGCGGGCGCGGGTCGCCGCGGCGCTGTCCGGCGAGCAGGCGGCGCGCTTCGAGCGCTGACGCGCACCGGACGGGAGGCACGGTGCGGGCCCGCCACGCGCCTCCCGGAGACGACGGCGCGGGTCGGGCCCCGAGGGCTACGCGATCGGGGCGGTCGCGACCGGGGCGCCAAGCAGCCGGAGCGCGACGGCCTCCCCGGCGGTGCGGCGGTCGCCGACCTCGTGCTGGACGGTCACGACGGTGTCGTCGTCGAGCCGGACCGTGGTGCGCCGGATCGACCCGAGGAAGCTCGACGCGACGACGGTGCCGGTGACCCCGTCGGACGCGAAGGCGACGTCCTCCGGCCGGACGTACGCGAGCACCGGGCCGTCCGCCGCCCCGGTGTCGAGCGCCGGCACCCGGAAGCCGTACACGAACACGTCGCCGCCGCGCAGGTCCCCGCGGAGCCGGTTCGACTGCCCGACGAAGTCCGCCGTGAACGCCGAGGTCGGGGTGCGGTAGAGCTCCTCCGGCGTCCCGACCTGCTCGACGTCCCCGGCGTGCATCACCGCGATCCGGTCGGAGACGGCGAGCGCCTCCTCCTGGTCGTGGGTGACGAACACGGTCGTGATGCCGAGGTCGCTCTGGATGCGGCGGATCTCGTCGCGCAGGGACACCCGGACCTTGGCGTCGAGGGCGGAGAGCGGCTCGTCGAGCAGCAGGACCCGGGGGCGGGTGACGAGCGCCCGGGCCAGGGCGACGCGCTGCTGCTGACCGCCGGAGAGCTGGTGCGGGTACCGGTCCGCGAACTCGCCGAGGTGCACCATGTCGAGCGCGTCGACGACCTGGGCGCGACGCTCGGCAGCGGGGACCTTCCGCATCTCGAGGCCGAACGCGACGTTCTGGCGCACGGTCATGTGCGGGAACAGCGAGTACTGCTGGAACACCATCCCGATGTCGCGCTGGTTCACCGGGGTCTGCGCGACGTCGACGCCGTCGATGCGGATCGCGCCGGCGTCGATCGCCTCGAGCCCGGCGAGGGCCCGGAGCGCCGTGGTCTTGCCGCAGCCGGACGGGCCGAGGAGCGAGACGAACTCCCCCGGCTCGATGCGGAGGGACAGCCCGGCGAGGGCGCGGTGCGTGCCGTAGTGCTTCTCGACGGCCTCGAGCTCTACGGTCGCGCCCTCGGTGACGAGGGACGACGGGGCGGCGGGCGCGGTGACGGTCATGCTGACTCCTTGGAGCGGGACCGGCGGGACGTCCCGACGCGGCCGATGAGGACGAGCAGCACGAACCCGAACAGCAGTGCGGCGAGCGAGAACACCGCGGCGACGTACGGGTCGGTCTGCTGGACGAGCACGAGCGCGGTCTGGAAGGTCGTCCGGGACAGGAACGAGGCGAGCGTGTACTCGCCGAGGACGACGGTGATCGTGAGGAAGCACGCGGCCGTGATGCCGCGGCGGAGGTTCGGCAGCAGGATCCGCCACGTCACGGTCCACCACGAGGCACCGAGTGAGCGGGCCGCCTCGGACAGGGTGGTGACGTCGACGGCGGTCAGCGCGGTCGCGACCGGGCGGAACGCGAAGGGCAGGGCCACGATCCCGATCGCGAAGGACAGCGTCCACGCGTCCGAGCCGAGGAGCTGCGCGACCACCTGGTACACGGGGATGAACCCGACGACGAGCACGACCAGGGGCACCGTGATCGGGACGAGGCAGACGAACTCGAGCACCCGCCGCAGCCGCGGGTAGCGCAGCGCCGTGACGACCTGCGCGGGCAGGAGGACGAACAGCACGATCGCCACCGTGATGACGGCGATCAGCAGGGACGCGGACAGGCCGTCGAACACCGGCTGGTAGGTGCCCGCGTTCGCCGGGTCGAGGACCGCGGCGTAGTGCGCGAGCGTCAGCGACCCGTCGGTGCCCTGCCGGAACGTGAACTGCAGGAGCGCGAGGAGCGGGACGGCGAACACGAGGCCGACCACGCCGAGCACGATCGCGGCGGCGACCCGTGACGGGGCGACGCCGAAGCGGCGGACTCGGGGCGTGCCTCCCGGCCGGCTCACCCGACCACGGGACGGACGCGTGCCGACGGCGGTCACCGCTGCCACCGCGCAGCCCGTCGCTGGAGCAGCGAGTAGGCGCCCATCACGACCGCCATCACGACCACCATGCCGAGCGCCAGCACCCCGGCGACGTTCTGCAGGCCGATGATCGTCTCGCTCGTGAGCTGCGCGCGGATCGTCAGCGGGACGATGCCGCCCTGCGAGATGAGCGCCGCGGCGGTCGCGAACGACGAGAACGCGTTCGCGAACAGGAGCAGCAGCGACCCCCAGAAGGCCGGCGCGAGCACGGGCAGGGCGATGCGACGCCAGTACGTGGCGCGGGAGGCACCCAGCGTGGCGGCGGCCTCGCCCCACTGGGTCTTGACGCCCTCGAGGGCGGGCATGAACGTGAGGACCATGAGGGGCACCTGGAAGTAGACGTACGGCAGGACGAGTCCGGGGACCGTGTACAGGAACGCGCCGTTCGCGTTGAGGTCGACGCCCGTCGCGGACACCAACCACGTGGTGACCATGCCCTGGACGCCGATCGTGGCGATGAAGGCGAACGCGAGCATCACGCCGCCGAACTGGGCGAGGACACTCGCGGCGGCGTCGATCATCGAGCGGACCAGGCCGTCCGGTCGGAGCGCGGCGAGCGCCCAGCAGACGAGGGCCCCGATCACGGCACCGAGCACCGCGGAGACGGCGGACAGGCCGAACGAGCCGCCGAAGGCACGGAGGACGGACGGGTCCGCGAACGCGGCGAGGTTCGCGAGCGTGAACGCGCCGTCGCCCGTGAAGAACCCGCTGCTGACCGCGATGACGGCCGGCACGGCGAGGAACAGCAGGACGTAGACGGCGAAGGGGGTGAGCCCGAGCCAGGCGAGGCCGGGGCCGCGGCGGGCGCGGAGGCCCGCCGCGGTCGTCGTGGTCCTGCGGGTTCCGACGTCGGCACCGGCGGCGGGGGCGGTGCTCGTGGCGGCCGGGCCCGCGGTGACGGGGGCCGTGCCCACCGTCCCCGGTCCCGGGCCGGGCGTCCCGGTGCTGCGCGCTCCCGCCGCTGGTGCCGTGGTCACGGGACTAGGACCCCATCGTGGCGGACCACTTGGCCGCCAGGACCTTCGCGGCCTCGGTGACCTGCGCGTCCGTCAGCTCGACGTAGTCCTTCGGCATGCCGCCGGCCTGCTCGAGGGCGTCCTTGTCGACCTTGCCGGACTGCTCCATGGCGGCGAGGGTCGACGGGAAGGCACCGGCCTGCAGGTACAGGTTCTGTGCCTCGGGGCTGGCGATGTACTCCTGCCAGAGGCGCGCGGCCGCCGGGTGCGGGGCGTCCTTGTTGATCGCCTGCGAGTAGTACGAGCCGAGGGCCTGACCCTCGGGGACGACCGTCTTCCAGTTCTTGTTCCCCGATGCACCGGCCGCCGGGCCCCACGCGAGGTTGTTGTACGACCACTGGACGACGACCGGGGTCTCACCCGAGGCCACCGTCGCCTGCGAGGGCAGCACGTTCTGGAAGTTGCCGGCCTGCTTGAGCTTGCCGAAGAACTCGACGCCCTTGGTGATGTCGTCCGCGGAGCCGCCGTTCTCGAGCGCTGCGAGGTAGACCGCGGAGGCGGCCTGGTTCGCCTGCGTGGGGTCCCCCGCGATCGAGACCTTCCCCTTGTACTCGCTGCCGAGCAGGTCGTTCAGGTCCTTCGGCGCCTCCTTGATCTTCGAGGAGTCGTAGCCGATCGACATCAGGCCCGTGTAGTCACGGGTCCACTTGCCGTCCTTGTCCTTGAGGGTGTCGGGGATGTCCGACCAGTTCGCGACCTTGTAGTCGGTGAGCAGCCCGAGGTTCTGCTGCATCACCGCGTTGCCGAGGTCGAGCACGTCGGGGGCGGTGGACTGGCCCTTCTGCGACTTCACGGCGGCGATCTCGTCGGCGCTCGACCCGTTGGGGTTCGCCGAGTTGATCGTGATGCCGGGGTACTTCTTCTCGAAGCCGTCGATGATCTTGCCGTAGTTCGCCCAGGTCGGCGGGAGGGCGATGACGTTGAGCTTGCCCTCGGCCTTCGCGGCCTTGACGAGGGCGTCCATGCCGCCGGCGGACTGGGCGCTCGTCGCGGTCTTCCAGTCGGTGTCGCTCGACGTCGACGCGCTGCTCGTCGCCGAGCAGCCGGCGAGGGTGACGACTGCGGCGGCGGCCAGGGCGAGGCCGGCCAGGGTGCGGGTGTGCTGCACGGGGTGCGCCTTTCGGGTGCTGTGGGGTGGGGTGCTGCGGGTGCGGTTCGGGCGGGCCGGTGGGGGCGGCGCCGCGTTCTGGACGATCGTGGACGGGGCCGGTTTCCGAGCAGTGCTGCGGTGGTGAACGGTGGCGGAACAGCGGGTGCGGCTGTACGGTTTCGCTTGTTCGCTCGTTCCCTTGTTCGCTCCGGTGGCGCCCGCGCCGATGGCGCGTCCTCGGTCTGGAGGCACGGATGCAGTTCACGACGACGGTCCTGCAGGCGCGGAAGAGCGCCACCGGGTTGCCCGTCCCGCCGGAGGTCGTCGCGGCACTCGGTGCCGGGGGTCGACCGGCCGTGGTGGTCACGATCGACGGGGGCTACACCTACCGGTCGACGATCGGGGTGATGGGCGGCCAGTCGCTCGTCCCGCTGTCGGCCGAGCACCGCACCGCCGCGGGGGTCGCCGCGGGGGACACCGTCGAGGTCACGCTCGAGGTCGACACGCTCCCGCGCTCGGTCGAGGTGCCGGACGACCTGGCCTCGGCGTTCGACGACGCCGGCGTTCGTGCCGCCTTCGAGACCCTGTCGAACTCACGGCAGCGCGCGCTCGTCGACCCGGTCGTGCAGGCGAAGGCCCCCGAGACCCGCCAGCGCCGCATCGACAAGGCCGTCGAGTCCCTGCGCGGCTGAGCGGGGTCGGGTGCGTGGTCGCCGGGCTGCCGCACCGATCCGCGCGAGGTCGGCCGATCCGCGCGTAGGAGACCGAATCGCTCGTAGGGTGTCGTTCGTTCCTGCCCCCTGTACGCGGAACGTCCTCCGATGTCACGTGCGATGGGCTCGAACGCCCGGCGGTTCTGACGGGTCAGCCGCCGAGTTCGACCAGCACGCGCGGGATCTCGGTGAGCAGCTCGCTCGCCAGGTAGCCGAGCGGCCCGACCTGCACGGCGAGACGGTCACCGGCAGCTGCGTGCACGTACGACGCCCATGCCGCTGCCTGCTCGGGTTCCGCCCCACGAGCCAGCAGACCGACCACCACGCCCGACAACACGTCGCCGCTGCCGCTCGTGCCGAGGCCGCCTGCGCCGGTGCCCTTCGCCCAGACCCGGCCGTCCGGTGCCGCGATCACGTCGGACAGCGCGACGACGGCCCCGAACCGCTCGGCGATCGCACGGGCGTCCGCGGCGTCGTCGTCCCCGCACGCCCGGCCGAGGAGGTGCTCGGCCTCGCCGCTGTTCGGCGTCATCACGAGGCGGCCGCGCAGTGGCTCGAGCTGGTCGGCGACGTCCGCTGCGACACCGAGCGCGAAGGCGTCGAGCACGACCTTCGTCTCGGGCCCCACCGTGGCGGCGATCCGCCCGACGAGGTCGCGGGCTCCGTCCGGTTCGTCGAGCCCCGGGCCGACCAGGACCGCGTCCGCGCTGCCGGCATCGTCCTCGGCGGCGGTCAGCGCTCCGACGGCGATGTGGCCGGCGTCGTCCTCGTCGAGTGGTTGCACCCCGGACTCCGGGACCGCGACGGACACCTCGGCGGCCACGCTCGTCGCCACCGCCAGGGTGAGCCGTCCCGCTCCGACACGCAGCGCGGCGAGCGCCGAGAGCATCGCTGCCCCGGGGGTCCGAGCCGCGCCACCGATGACCAGGACCTGGCCACGGCCGTACTTGCCCGCACCGGGCTCCGGCAGCGGCCAGTCCCGCAGGGCGTTGGGGGTGATCGGCTCAGGAGACACGGGTGTCGTCCTTCCGCCCGCTGTGCTCGGTGACCTCGTCGTCGTCGAGGTGCCCGACGGCCGAGAACTCCTCGAGCGTCCACGGGGCCCCGGGGGCGTCCCGCCGGAGTCGTGTGAGCGAGGCGTTCGCCACCGTGTGCTCGGCCGCGAACGACATCAGCGCGGGTTCGTCCAGGTCGAGACAGACGGCCACGGTGAGCATGACGACGGCGTCGTGCGCGGCGACGAGCAGTCGTTCGGGTTCGTCGAGCCGGTCGACGTCGTGCAGCAGCGAGCGGAGGCGCAGCATGACGTCGATCCACGACTCGCCCCCGGACGGGCGGTGGTAGTACTTGCCGAGCCACTGGCGACGGCGTTCCTCGTCCGGGTAGCGGTTGCGGACGCCCTGCGCGGTGAGCAGGTCGAGCACGCCGAGCTCTCGGTCCCGGAGCCGCTCGTCGACCCGCCGTCCGGGTTCGTCCAACCCGCCGGCCCGGAGTGCGAGGTCGATCGTCTGCTGAGCGCGCAGGTACGGCGAGACCCAGAGGCGTACCGGGACGTCGTCGACGCCGCGGTCCGCGAGTTCGCGCCCGAGAGCACGCGACTGCTCCCGCCCCAGCGGACTCAGCGGGACGTCGGCGTCCCGGTGCCCCGCGTCGATCACGTCTGCTCCGTCGGCCTCGGCGCGGGCGGCGGCGACGTTCGCCTCCGACTCCCCGTGGCGCACGAGCCAGATCTCCCTGACAGCCATGGCGTCACGCTAGCCAGGCGCCGCTGTGCTCCCTCACCGCTCCGGGCTCACTCCGCCCACCGATGCTGCGTCAGGCGACACCTCGTGCGCTGCGCACCGGCCGGACCGCGCAGGGGAGGCCCGCTGCACGGAACCGTCTCGTCAGCGCGTCGAGGTCCCACAGGTCGCGCCACTCGATCCGGACGATGCGTCGGACACCCGGCACCGTCACCAGTGCCTCGTGTCGGCGCTTCTCGTCGATGAACACCTGGTCGGCGGTCCGGCCCGCGAGGAACCGCTCCTGCGTGTACTTCGCTCGGCCGTCCACCTCGACGATGACGCCCTGCTCGGGGAACCAGAAGTCGACCTCGTACCGGCGCCCTCCGACGACGAAGGGTTGCTGGAGCACCGGCTTCGGCAGGCCCATCTCGCGGAACACGACCCGTGCCAGTGACTCGGCGGCCGAACCCGACCGCGGGTCGGCGAGCTCGACGGCACGAGTGGCGACGGCACGACCCCGGTCCTTCGCAGTGCCCCCGAGCGCCTGCACGATGCTCGCCCGCTCGACTCCGGCGCGCAGTGCAGCGTCGGCGACCACCACCGCCGTCCGGACGTCGCCGAGCAGGGCGATGTCCGCCACGGTCCTCGCGACGGAGGTGAAGCGCACGCCGCCGTGCTCGACGAGGTGCGCGGACGAGACCGGTCTGGTGTGCAGGACCAGCCCTCGGGTGCCGCTCCGGTAGTGCGACTTCGGGACGGTGAGGTGCACGTCGTCCGGCCACGGGCCCGGCAGGGGCAGTCCGTGCACCGCGACCGCCGAGGCATGGGAGCCGACAGCGGCGACGCTCCGTCGTCCCAGGCGGGCGAAGACGCGGGTGACGTACCGCCGGCGCGGACCGGCGGCGTCCCAGTCCGCACCACGGACGAACGCGTTCGGTCCGACGCGGACGAGACGGTCAGGGCCGTGGGAGGCGGCCCGGCGCCGCAACGTGGCTCCGGACCGCCCGGCGTCCTGCAGCGGGCTCGCCCGGAAGATCGCGAGTGGTGTCTCCATACCGACCACGATCGCGGTCTGACGACGCTCGTCGGTGAGCGACGGGGCGGGCTGTGGACGCGCCTCCAGGCCGTTGCCCGTGTGGAGGAGTGACGTTCGAGCCCATCGCAGACGACCTGGGATGCCGATCCGCGCAAGGGAGGCAGGAACTCCTGACCTCCCTCGCGCGGATCGGCACCCGACGAGCGGATCGGCATCCTAAGCGCGGATCGGCGGACGCGCGGATCGGCGGACGCGCGGATCAGGATCGGGACCACCCCCACGCAACACGGCGCCGGGCGGGGGCACCCGACCCCGCCCGGCGCCGCGGTCCTGCGCGGCCGACCCGCCGATCAGCCCCGCCGCACCCGCAGCGTGACGATCTCGAACGGGCGCAGCGTGAGCACGACGGGCTCCCCCGCCTCCCACGTCCCCGACCCGAGCGGCCGCTCGAGCAGGTCCACCGCCTCGACGGCGTCGACGTCGAAGCCGAACGACACCCCGACGTCCGCAGCGCGTCCGCCGGTCGCCTCGTACAGCCGCACGACGACGTCCCCGGAGCGGTCCTCGGCGAGCTTGACCGCCTCGACGAACACCTGCGGCGACGACACCGTCACGAGCGGGTCGACGGTCGCCGACCCCGGCACCGACCGCACCGGCAGGTTGAGCCGGTAGCCGGAGTCCGCCGCGTCGAGCACCGAGGCCCCGACGCGCAGCACCGTGCGGAACACGTGGTGTCCCTGGTCGGCGTGCGGGTCCGGGAAGGTCGGCGCGCGGAGCAGGGACTCGCGCACGAGCGTCGTGGTGCCGCCGTCGGCACGGGTGGAGCGGGTGATGTCGTGTCCGTACGTCGAGTCGTTGGCGACCGCGACGCCGAAGCCCGGCTCCGCGACGTGCACCCACCGGTGCGCCGACGTCTCGAAGCGCGCCATGTCCCACGACGTGTTCTGGTGCGTCGGCCGGTCGATGTGCCCGAACTGGATCTCGCTCGACGCCGAGGCCGCGCGCACGTCGAGCGGGAACGCGAGCTTGAGGAGCTTCTGCCGCTCGTGCCACTCGACCTCGGTCTCGATGTGCAGCTCGGGCTGGCCCGCCACCGCCGAGTAGCGGGTGGTGACCGACGACGAGCCGAACGGCCGCGTCACCACGAGTGTGGTCCCGTCGACCTCGACGCCCGTCGCGGACAGGACCGTCCCGTTCCGCTGGTAGGCGCGGTCGATGTCCCACGCCTCCCACTGGTTCGGGGTGTCCCGGAACACCGTGTACTGCGCGGCGACGGCGCCCGGCGCGACGGCGTCGCGTCCGGTCGCACGCTCGACGTGCGAGACGACGTGGCCGTCTGCGTCGATGGTCGCCGTGACGACGCCGGTCTCGAAGACGAAACGGTCACCGCTCCGGACGGGAGGCACGGCCTCCGCCGCGGACGACGGGGAACCACCCAGGGCGGTCACCCCACCCGCGGTGACGGGCGAGGCGTTGAAGCGCACGACACCGTCAGCGCCGCCACCGGAGGCTCCCCGGCCTGCGGCGCCGCCGGCCGTTCCGGCCTCGGTGGGAGCGTCGAGCAGCGCGCCCACGCCCGCACCTGCCCGCGCTGCGCCGACCCCGGCGAGCGCCGTCGCCCCGCCGCTCGCGAGCGCGGTCGTCGCCGTGCCGATGAGCTCCTCGAGCACCTCGGCGACCCGGGCGTACTCGGCCTCGGCGTTCTCGTAGACCCAGGCGATCGAGGAACCAGGCAGGATGTCGTGGAACTGCTGCAGGAGCACGGTGTGCCAGACCGACTCGAGCTCGTCGTACGGGTACTCGGCGCCGTGCCGGACCGCGGCGGTCGCGGCCCAGAGCTCGGCCTCGCGCAGCAGGTGCTCGGAGCGGCGGTTGCCCTGCTTCGTGCGGATCTGCGACGTGTACGTGCCGCGGTGGAACTCGAGGTACATCTCGCCCGACCACACCGCGGGCTCCGGCAGCACGCGCTCGAGCTCCTCGAACACCTGCGCCGGGGTGCCGAGGTCGACGCGGGGCGAGCCGTCCAGGTCGTGCTGCCGGCGGGCCGCGGCGACCATCTCGCGCGTGGGACCACCGCCGCCGTCGCCGAAGCCGTAGAGGAGCATCGAGGTGTTCGCGACGCCGCGCTCCTTGTTCTGGCGCTCCCCGCGGTGCAGGTCCTCGGGCGAGACGTCCGAGTTGTAGGTGTCGGCCGGGGGCAGGTGCGTCAGGACGCGCGAGCCGTCGATGCCCTCCCAGTGGAACGAGGTGTGGGGGATGACGTTCGTCTCGTTCCACGAGGGCTTCTGCGTGACGAACCACTTCGAGCCGGCGGCGCGGACGATCTGCGGCAGCGCGCCCGAGTAGCCGAACGAGTCGGGCAGCCAGGCCTCGGGGGTGTCGACGCCGAACTCCTCGAGGAACAGGCGCTTGCCGGCGACGAACTGCCGGGCGAGGGCCTCGCCGCCGGGAAGGTTCGTGTCCGACTCGACCCACATGCCGCCGACCGGGATCCACCGGCCCTCGGCGACGCGCTGCTTGATGCGCTCCCAGATCGACGGGTAGCCGTCGCGGATCCAGGCGTACTGCTGCGCCGAGGAGCACGCGAACGTGAAGTCCGGGTCGCGGTCCATCAGGTCGAGCACGTTCGAGAAGGTGCGCGCGCACTTCCGGATCGTCTCGCGCACCGGCCAGAGCCAGGCGGAGTCGATGTGCGCGTGCCCGACGGCGATCGCGCGCCCGGCCGATCCCGCGGCGCCGACGGCCAGGAGGGGTGCGAGGACCTCGCGGGTGGCGGCTGCGGTGCCGGCGACGTCGTCGGGGTCGAGGGTGTCCGCCGCGCGTTCGAGTCCGCGCAGGACGTCCGCGCCGCGGGTGCCGTCCGTGGGCAGTTCGGTCATCAGGCCCCGGAGGACCCAGAAGTCCTGCTGCAGCTCCCACACGGTGTCGTCGCGTTCGACGAGCTCGAGTGCCCGCAGGCGGTAGATCGGTTCCGTTCCGGCCGTCGACCGCGATCCGAGCGGGGTCGCGCCCTGGAAGTCGTCGCCGCCGATGTCCGGGTTCGCGGCGGCTTCGACGTACAGCTCGAACGAACCGTCCGGGCCGGGCTCGACCGGCAGGGTGTCGTTCAGCGGCTCGATGCCCTTGATCGTCGTGCCGTCCGGTCGCCACGCGAGGCCCTCGGCCTGGAAGCCCGGCTGGCGCTTCGAGAAGCCGAGGTCGACGCGGAGCTCGACCGTGGTGCCCGGTTCGACCCCGAAGTCCGACGGGACGGTGCCGCGGACCCGGAACCAGGTCGTCCCCCACGGCCGGCCGCCCCAGGCGTCACCGACGTGGAAGGGCGTGTACTCGGCGGCGACGGCCTCGGCGAAGGGCACGGGCTCGTCCGGCACCTGCCAGGCCTCGATCGTGACCGGGGCCGAGCGGCGGAGCACCGCGGGGTCGATGCGGTCCCGGACGAGGCGGGCGATGCGAGCTTCGACGAGCGGTTCGTCGTGGTGCATGGAGGTGGTTCCTTTCCAGCAGTGGCGCGGGGCCAGCAGTGCGGACGGGCGTCAGCCCTTGATGCCGCCGGCGAGGGCGTTCGCCCCGCCGAGGCCGCGCGAGACGAGGACGTAGAGGGCGATGACGGGCACGGAGTAGACGATCGAGAACGCGGCGAGCTGCCCGTACGCGACGGCTCCGTTCTGCCCGAAGAAGTTGAAGATGCTCACCGCGGCGGGCACCTTGTCGGGCGAGAGCAGCAGGACGAACGGGACGAAGAAGTTCCCCCACGCCTGGATGAACACGAAGATGAACACGACGGCGATGCCCGGGCGCATGAGCGGGATGACGATCCGCCACAGCGTGGTGAACATCGAGGCGCCGTCGGTCCAGGCGGCCTCCTCGAGGGAGATCGGCACCGAGTCCATGAAGTTCTTCGCCATCCAGATCGCCATCGGCAGGCTCGTGGCGGCGAGGAAGAAGATGCAGCCCCACACGTTGTCGATCAGGTTCAGCGACACGAACAGCGCGTAGACCGGCACCATCATCGCGGTGATGGGCAGGCCGGTGCCGAACAGGATGCTGTACAGGAACGGCTTGTTGACCCGCATCTTGTAGCGGGACAGCGGGTACGCGGCGAGGATCGCGACGACGACCGTGACGACCGCGGTCCCACCGGAGAGCAGCAGGCTGTTGCCGAGCGGGATGAACGACAGCTCGGGCGTGAGCACCTTCGTGAAGTTGTCGAGCGTGAACTGCGTCGGGAGCTTCACGGACAGCGACGCCTGCGTGTCGAACGAGGCGAGCACGAGCCACAGCAGCGGCACCGCGAAGCAGACCGCGATGACGAGCAGCACGACGTTCGACACCCAGCGCATGGTGCGGCCGCGCGGCGAGGTCATGTGCAGCGCACCGGGGGCCGTCACCGAGCGGGTGACGTTGGACACGGGACGGTCGGCGGTGAGCGCCATGGTCAGTCCACCTCCGGCTTGAGGGCCTTGATGTAGATGATCGAGAAGACCGCGCCGACCACGAGCAGGATCGTCGCGATCGCGGTCCCGAAACCGAGCTGCGAGAACTTGAACGCCTCCTGGTACGCCAGGATCGGCAGCGTCGACGAGTTCGTGCCGGGGCCGCCGCCCGTCATCACGAAGATGAGCGTGAAGACCGACAGCGTCTGCAGCGTCGTGAGCATGAGGTTCGTCGAGATCGACCGGCGGATGACCGGCAGCGTGATGTAGACGAGTCGCTGCCAGCCGGCCGCGCCGTCCATCTCGGCGGACTCGGTGATCTCCTCGGGCACCTCCTGCACGGCGGCGGAGTAGACGAGCATCGAGAACGCGGTGCCGCGCCAGATGTTCGCGAGGATCACGGCGAGCATCGGGTACGTGTAGAGCCAGTTCGGCCCGCTGATCCCGATCGAGGCCAGGAACGTGTTGAGCGTGCCGGTGTCGTTGAAGAACGCGTACGCCGCGAACGAGGCGACGATCTCCGGCAGGACCCACGCCGCGACGACGAACGTGCCGACGATCGCGCGGACCACCTTGTTCGCGCTGCGCATGAGGAGCGCCAGGCCGAGCCCGAGGACGTTCTGGCCCACGACCGCCGAGGCGAGCAGGAACACGATCGTCAGGACGACGGACTTCGGGAAGTCCGGGTCCTGGAAGAGCTCGACGTAGTTCTTCAGCCCGACGAACTGCTGGTTCGCGGCACTCGCGCCGGTCAGCGCGGAGTTGGTGAAGGACCCGTAGAACGACGAGATGACGGGGCCGAGCAGGAAGATGACGAGCAGGACGACGGCCGGCAGGAGCGGGACCGCTCGGGTCGCCTTCCGCAGGGAGCGCCGTCGACGCGGCGTCGGCGGATCGGTGCGCTTCGGCGCACCGGGCGCCGACAGCGTCGGCGCGAGGGGGGTGCTGGACACGGGTGGTTGCCTTTCGGGTGCGCCAGAGGGTTCCGAAGGTGGGGAGGGACGGACTGGAGGCGCGGGGCGGTGTGGCACCGCGCCTCCAGTCCGCCGTGTGGCCGGCTGACTATCCGACGTCGACGGTGTTCTTCTGGCCGACCACCTGTTCGACCGACTGGTCGTAGGCCTTGGCGGCTTCGGCGGGTGTCTGCTGCCCGGTCATGACGGACTCCATCGCGACCTGGATGGCGTTCGAGACCTGCGAGTAGTCGCTCGTCGCGGGACGGAAGTTGGTGTGCTGAACCAGCCCCGAGAAGAACTTGAACGTCGGGTTGGCGCCGGTGTACTCCGGGTCCTCGGCGACGTCCTTGCGGACCGCGATCTGGCTGTTCTCGGTGTCGTACTTCAGCGAGCCGTCCTTGCTCAGGAAGGTCGAGATGAAGTCGAACGCCGCCTTCGGGTTCTTGGAGTTCTTGCCGACCGCGAGCGTCCAGCCACCGGACATCGAGTTGTAGCCGGGCTCCTGGCCGTTCTGCGTCGGGAAGGCCGCCTGACCCATCACGTCGTTCCACTCCTTCCACGGAGCGGTGCCGGACTCGAGCCACGTGCCGGACTGCCACGAGCCGTCGAGGTCGATCGCGAGCTTGCCCTGCGGCAGCCACGTCTGCGCGATCGTCGTGCCGACGTTGGTGTCGAGCGCCTGCTGCGGGGTCGGGCCGAGGCCGCCCTGGTAGACGTCCTTCACGAACTTCAGGGAGTCCTCGAACTGCTTCGAGCCGACGACCCACTTCTTGTCCTTGTAGAGGGTGTTGCCGTCGCCCTCCGCGCCGTACAGGAGCATCTCGAAGCCCTGCATGGTGGACGCTTCGCCCTGCGCCTTGCCGGAGTAGATGTTGAACGGGATGACGCCCGAGTCCTTCTCCTTGATCGTCTTCGCGGCGGCGAGCACGTCGTCCCAGGTCTTGGGCTCCCACGGGACGGGCAGGCCGACCTTCTTGAAGATGTCCTTGTTGTACCAGAGCGCCCGGGTGTCGGTGCCCATCGAGACGCCGTAGATCTTGCCGTCGTCGCCCTGGCCGGCCTGCTTGGCGTTGTCGTAGAACTGGTCCCAGTCCTTCCACTTCGCCACGTAGTCGTCGAGGGGCAGCAGGTAGCCGGCCTCGGCGTCGGACTTGATGAGGAAGGTGTCCTCGTACATGACGTCCGGGGCCGTCGCGGGCGCCTTGTTCATGAGCGCGAGCTTCGTGTAGTAGTCGTTGCCCTGGGCCTGGATCGGGACGAGGGTGACCTTCTTGCCCGGGTTCGCCTTCTCGTACTCGGTCTTGACCTCCTTCATCTGCGCATCGAGCTGCTGGAAGGCACCGAACTTCTGGTACGCGATCTTGATGGTGTCGCTCGAGGCAGAGCCCGAGCTGGAACAGCCCGCCAGCCCGACCGCGGCGACTGCCACGGCTGCGAGGCCGGCGATGATTCGGGTGCGGCGTTTCATCGGTGCTCCTTTGCACGGGATGTCCGCGGGCTCCGTCACCCGCGCGCAGGATTAGTACAGCGTGTGGACTTAATCGTGTCAAGCACTTTTCGTCACGGCTCGGTCACGGCGCGGGCGCGCGCGAGGTGGAGGCCGATCCGCGCGTGGGAGGCCGATCCGCGCGTCGGAGGGCGATCCGCGCGTCGGAGGGCGATCCGCGCGTCGGAGGGCGGGTGGAACGACCTCCTACGCGCGGAAGTGCCTCCCATTGCGCCTGCGATGGGAAGGAACGTGCAGCCGGACCCGGGTCAGGCGATGGGCGTGGCGCCGCCGATCACCGTGATGCCGCCGAACTCGGGCACGTCGACGAGCAGCACGCTCGGACGCCCGACGTGTCGACCCTGCCGGATCACGACGCGGCTCCCGGGCGACACCGCGCCGATCGCACGCAGGTAGGCGCCCGTGGACGCCGCCGCGGAACCGGTCGCCGGGTCCTCGGTGATGCGGCCGGCGGGGAACAGGTTGCGTGCCTCGAACGCGAGCGGGCCGGTGCGGTGCAGGACGGTCACGGTGCCCGCCCACCCGTACTCGTGCTTCAGGGCGGCGAGCGCCGCGGGGTCGAACCGGAACTGGTGGAACAGGTCCTCGTCGGCCAGGACGACGACCGGGTGCCAGTTGCCGGCGAAGGCCTCGAGCACGGGGAAGCCCTCGGCGACGTCACCGTCGACGAGTCCGAGCACGGCGGCGAGCCGCTCCCACCGCACGGGGTCGATCGGCCGGGTGTCGGGTTCGACGCTCGTCATCGCGACCTGCACGCTGCCGTCGGGTGCGGTCGTGGCGTCGACCGCGACGTCCCCGGCAGCGGTGGAGAACACCCGGGCTCCGGTCCCGTCGCGCTCGGCGAGCACGACGGCGGTGGCGACGGTGGCGTGCCCGCAGAAGGGGACCTCGGCGGCCGGCGAGAAGTAGCGCACGCGGGCGCCGTCCGGGGTCCGCGCGACCACGAAGGCGGTCTCGGGGTACCCCACCCGCTGCGCGACGGCGAGCATCTCGTCGTCGGTCATCTCCTCGGCGTCGAGCACGATCCCCGCGGGGTTGCCGCCCCCGGGCTCGGCGGCGAAGGCGGTGTAGCGGAGGACCTCGGTGCGCATCCCCCGACGCTACCGCGCGACCCGGACACGGACGCCCCCGCCGTCCGGAAGGACGACGGGGGCGTCGGCGAGCGGTGGAGCGGGTCAGGCCTGCGCGACGACCGACCGGCGACGCCCGGCCACGAGGACACCGGTCCCGGCCGCCAGGAGCAGGAGCGCCGCAGCGATCCCTCCGCCCAGCTCGGCGCCGGTGAGGGCGAGCGCACCCGTCGCCGGGTCGATCGTCACGGCCGTCCAGCCGAGCACCGTGCCGTCGGACGCCGTGACCACGATGCGGTGCTGCCCGGCCGGGACGTCGGCGGGGACGACCACCGTCACGGTGCCGTCCGCGGCGACGACCGGCGTCCCGAGGAGTCGAGGCTCGGAGAACAGCCAGACCGCGACACGCTCACCGGCGTACTGCGCCCCGACGGAGATCGTCACCGAGGATCCGGCTCGGACCACCGACGGCGCCGACACCGAGCCGCGGTTCCCCTCCGTCAGCGATGAGGCGTCCGGCGCGACCGGGGCCGTCGGGGTGGTCGGGGTGGTCGGGCCAGAGGCGGTCGGGGTCGGCGTGGGGGTTCCGCCACCCGCTCCCGGCGAAGGCGTGCCGCCGTCACCCGGAGCGGGCGTGCCGCCGTCACCAGGCGCGGGCGTCCCGCCGTCACCCGGCTCCGTCGACGCGTCGCACGGGTACGTCCCGGTCCGCAGCGAGAATCCGTCGGTGTCGTTGTCGTCGGCGTAGAACGTGGCTCGGGCGTGGTCCACGCACCGCCCCGAGATCGCAAAGCCCTCGTTGGCGAGCCCTCGGTCGGCGTTCGCCGGCGCCTCGTACAGCGTCGCGAGCGTGAACGCCCCGTCCTGCACGTCGAACAGCGCGGTGCGCCCGGAGCAGGCCTCGTCGCAGACGACCCAGAGCGCGTCGAGCGTCGGGTCGAACTGCACGTCGGCGACGAGGGAGAACGGCGTCGCGATCTCGGCGACGCGCTGGAACGACCCGTCGTCCATCAGCGCGTAGGCGTACACGCTCGCGGTGCCCTCGACCCCGATCAGGAAGAGTCCGTCGCCGTGCCCCGGGTACGCGGTGGGCGCGTAGGCCGCACCGGTGTGCTGGTCGACGAACCCGTGGGACGTCAGCCACGCGTCCGGCACCCAGGTCACGCCCTCGAGCCCGGCGTTCGCGCCGAGACCAGGGAAGTCCGCGGCGAGGTTCCACTCGTCCGTCGCGCGCAGCACCGACTCGGAGCCGTCGGCGGTCGCGAAGCGCAGGACCGCGGGGCGGCTCACCTTCGACACGTCGTTGTCGCGCTCGGTCGACACGTAGACCGCGCCGGGGTCGTCGGCCGTGACGGTGATGCCCTCGGCGTCGGGCGTTCCCGTGCCGTCTGCGTACCGCAGGTCGACGCCCGCGGCGTTCGTCGGCGCCCAGCCGCCCCGACCGTCCGGGGCCAGGTGGTAGAGCAGGCCGTCACCGTTCTGCACGGCCCACAGCTGACCGTCCGCCGAGGTGGCGGAGGGCGCCCAGTCGAGGCCGCTCAGGTCTCCGGCGAAGGTGTCCTCGGCGTCCAGGACGGTCTCGTCCGGGCCGCCGGGCCACGCCTCGGCGGTCACGGACCCCGCGAAGCGGTTCGCCGCGCCCTTCGTCGACTCGGCGGTCTCGGCGAAGGCACCGGTCCCGTCCGGGTTCCGTCCGTACGTCGTCGCGGCGTGCGCCGTCCACGAGTACGAGTCCACCAGGACGCCCCGGGGGTCGGACAGCCGGACGGCGTCCGCCTTGCCGAGCCCGAAGCCGAACCGGGCCTCGTCGAGCACCGTGAAGCCACCCGGCGCGACGGTGGTGCCCGCCGGGATCGTCCACGCGTGGTCGTCCTCGCTGTCCCGGAGCACGTACCCGCCGAGGTCGACCGTGGTCGTCCCGACGTTCGTCAGCTCGACCCAGTCGCCCGGGGTGCCGTCCTGCGACTCGACCTCGTTGATGCGGACCGGCGACGAGCAGTCGTTCGGCTTCCCCTTGGTCGACGCGGTCGTGTCGACGAGCGTGCCGGAGCCGTCCGGGCAGCTGCCGTACGTGACGGCCGCGTGCGTGCTCCACGCGTACCGCAGCGTCAGCGCACCGGCGGTGTCGTAGAGCCGGATCGCGTCGGCACCGCCGAGCCCGAAGTCGAAGCCGGGGCGGGTCGTGGTCTCCTGGTCGACGACGAGGTACCCGCCGGCGGCGACCGTCGACCCCTGCGGCAGCACGTACGCGGCGTGCGACGAGTCGGAGTCGAGGAAGCGCCAGCCGCTCAGGTCGATCGTGGCGGACGAGGTGTTCACCAGCTCGACCCAGTCCGTGTCGTCGGCGTTCGACTCCACCTCGTTGATCGCGAGTCCGGCGGCGGGCCCGGTGGTGACGCGGGCGCCGACGGTGGGGTCGTCGTCACCGACCGCGGCGGCGGCGGGGGTCGCGGTCAGCACTCCGGCGGCGAGGGCGATGCCCGTCGCGAGGCCGGCGCCGAGCCGCAGGGCAGGGGTGCGCATGCAGGGTCCTTCTCAGGGAGGTCGGGGGGACCTGCACGACTGTTCAGCATCCCGGCGTCCGTCCGGTGGCGACCAGGTGAACGACAGGTGTCGCGCCCCGGGCGGTGACCGGTGCCGCTTCTCAGGGGACGCCGACAGGATGGAGCGGACCCCGCGAGCGCGCTCGGTCGGAGAGGGAACCGTGACGGACGACACCACCAACACCGCACTGCAGTCGATGATCGACCGCGCAGGACGCATCACCGCCGAGGAGGCCGAGGCCCTCGACGTCGCCTGGAAGGCCGACGAGCAGATCGTCGTGCCGGAGGCGAGCGCGTCGCTCGCGATCCAGGGCGGGGCAGACGGCCGCATGGTGACGAACGCCGACCTGCTCGCCGCGTGGCAGCACGCGCTCGACGCCGCCGGTGCCGCCGGCCGGGTCGACGAGATCGAGGCCGCGCAGGCGGCCGGACGAGCGGTGAAGCACTCCGACGCGCACCTCCGCGACCGCGCCGGGGCCGAGGAGGCCGTCCGGTCGGCGGTCCTCGCCACCGGGGTGCGCGACCTCCTGTCGGACGACGAGTACGACACCCTGACCGCGACCTGGCGGAAGGTGCTCGGCGCCGCCTGACCCACACCCTGACCAGCGGAAGGCGCGCGCCGGACCGGCACCGTGCCTCCCGTCCGCGTCAGCGCCGACCAGGCGTCAGCGCCGACCATGTGTCAGCGCCGACCAGGCGTCAGCGCCGGTTCAGGCGTCAGCGCCGGATCAGCAGCGCGCTCGCGCGCGGTGACAGTGCCGCGTCGAGGACCAGGCAGGCCGCGCCGACGGCCGCCACGTCCGCGCCCCGACCGCTGTCCTGCACCACCACCGGGTGCTTCGGCACCAGCAGCGGCGACCCGACGACCGCCTGCCGGGCGGCCGGCAGGGCGACGGGTGCGATCCGCGACCAGAACGGACCGCCGAACACGACACGGTCGATGTCGAGCAGGTTCACGATGAGCACGACGGCGTTCCCCATCACGGTGCCGGCCTCGGCCGCGAGCGTCACCGCGACCGGGTCGTCGGCGTCGATCGCCTCGCCGAGCGCGGCCCACGCCCGTTGGACGGCGGCGGCGTCGTCCTCGCGTGCGGGATCGCCGAGTGCCAACCCCCGTGAGCGAGCGACCTCCACGAGCCGGTCGGGGGCGACGGCGGCACCGACCTCACCCCGGGCGCCCGATCCGTCCGGGGTGCCCGCGAGGCCGCCCTGGTCGACCATGATGTGCCCGGCGTCCCCGGCGTTCGAGCCGACCCCGCGCACCGGTTCGTGGTCGACGACGAGTCCGACGCCGAACCCCGTGCCGAAGTACACGAACGCGAAGTTCCGGGCGGACGACTCCCCCGCCAGGAACATCTCGCCGACGACCGCGGCGGTGACGTCCTTCTCGAGGAGCACCGGGAACCCGGTGGCCTCGGCGAGCGCGTCGCGCAGCGGGACGTCGCGCCACCGGGGCAGGAAGGGCGGGTCGAGCACGACGCCCGCGTCCACGTCGATGGGGCCCGGGCTCGCGATGCCGACGCCGAGCACCGCCTCGACCGCGATGCCCGCACCCGCGACCAGGCCGTCGATGGCGGTCGCGATGGTGCGGACGGCGTCGAGGTCGTCGTCTCGGCGAGCACCGTGCCGGCCAGGTCGAGCAGCACGTACGTGACCACCGCGGGGTCGACGTGCACCCCGACGGCGTACCGGCTCGAGGCCTCGAGCCGCAGGATCGTCCGCGGCTTCCCGCGCCCGGCGACGACCGTGCCCGACTCGACGATCATCCCCGCCTCGATGAGGAACCGGGTGACGTTCGAGACCGTCTGCGCGCTCAGGCCCGTGCGGGCGGCGAGCTCCACGCGGCTCAGGCCGTCCGGCGACCGGCGGACCGCGTCGAGCACGACGGTGCGGTTGAACCCGCCGATCGACGGCAGGTTCGCCCCACGCCGGTGCTCCACCATCCCGCGACCATACCGCGCGGTCCGGACGGCGCTGCAACGGACGTGCAACGGTCGTGTCACCGTCCTGGCCCCCGGTCGGGGAGCACCGCTAGCCTGACCCCATGTCCGACCTGCGCCTCGAAGAACTCTCCGCGTCCACCGCCGCCGCAGCGAACTCCCTGACGCTCAAGCCGGGGCAGGAGGAGTTCGTGCAGCCGCAGACCTACGCGGTCGCGGAGTCCGACGTGAAGCCCAGCTCGGCCTGGACCCGCGTCGTGCTCGACGGGGACCGGGTCGTCGGCGTGATCGTCGGCACCTTCGACGAGGACAACGCGGACGAAGAGCTCCGGAGCGCGATCTGGCGCGTGCACGTCGCCGGGGACGCCCAGGGCCGCGGTGTCGGGCGCTTCGCCGTGCACGGCCTGGCGGACGAGGCGCGGAGCCGCGGGTTCGGGCGCCTGACCGTCGTGTACGAGCCCGGTGGCGAGGTCGGTCCGGAGGCGTTCTTCCGCGCCCTGGGCTTCTCGGTCGTGCGCGAGACGCAGTACGGCGACCACTTCGCCGCACTGTCCCTGTAGTCCCGCCAGCCAGGGGGCCGGTGTGGACGAGTCGGACTTCGGTGCCGCCGTCGCCGAGGTGGTCCGGTTGATCCCACCAGCGCACGTGATGACGTACGGCGACGTCGCCGCCGCCCTGGGGTCGCGTGCGTCGCGTGCGGTCGGCAAGGTGATGGCGCACGAGGGCTCTGACCTGCCGTGGTGGCGCGTGGTGCGGTCCGGTGGACTGCCGCCGGTCCGGCACGAAGCCCGCGCGCTCGAGCACTACCGGGCGGAGGGGACGCCGCTCGTGCAGGGCGCCTCGGCCTGGAGGATCGACATGCGTCGTGCGCGCTGGTCGCCGACCACGGACGCGGACGACCCGTTCTGAACGGCGCCGCCCGCCGGCAACGGGGTCAGTGGAAACGCTCGCCCTTCGGGTTCCTGGGCAGGAGGAACATGACGAGCAGCACGAGCGAGCCGATCCCGACGACGACGTGCAGGAACTGCCAGAAGCCGGACAGGTTCGCGTCGTGCAGGCGCCGGGCGCCGAGGGCGAGCGAGCCGATCAGCGTGACGAGCCCCCACAGCACGAACAGGTACGAGCCGACCGGGTTCTCGAGCACCGGGGAGCCCGGGGTGAACGCCTGCGGCACGAGCTGCAGCACCAGGCCGACCACGAACGACGTGACCCACCACCACCAGAACTCCGAGCGGGACGCCCGGCCGGTGAACACGGTGTACTTCCGCCAGAACCGCCGGACCGCCTCGGTGAAGGGTGCCCCGTAGAAGGGGTCGCGCAGGGCGACGCCGCCGGGCTGCACGCTGTCGTTGCTCATGTCCCAAGACAACCACGTGCGTGCAGCCCGACGGGCGTCACACGAGCGAGTCGCGCCAGGCCGCGTGCAGCTGGGCGAACCGGCCGGTCCCCGCGATGAGGTCCGCCGGGGTGCCGTCCTCGACGATCCGGCCGTGCTCCATCACGAGCACCCGGTGCGCGATCGCCACGGTCGACAGCCGGTGCGCGATGATCACCGCGGTCCGGTCGGCGAGCAGCGTCTCAAGCCCCTCCTGCACGAGCCGCTCGGACGGGATGTCGAGCGACGCGGTGGCCTCGTCGAGGATGAGCACCTTCGGGTCGGCGATGAACGCCCGGGCGAACGAGAGCAGCTGGCGCTGCCCGGCCGACACCCGGCCGCCGCGCTTGTTCACGTCGGTGTCGTACCCGTCCGGCAGCGCCATCACGAACTCGTGCGCGCCGACGGCCTTCGCCGCCCGCTCCACCTCGGCACGGGTCGCACCGGGCTTGCCGAGCGCGATGTTGTCCGCCACCGAGCCGGAGAACAGGTAGGCCTCCTGCGTGACCATGACGATCGCGCGGCGCATGTCCTTCGGGTCGAGGTCGCGCAGGTCGACGCCGTCGAGCCGCACCGCCCCGGCGGACGGGTCGTAGAACCGCGCCATCAGCTTGGCGAGCGTCGACTTCCCGGCACCGGTGGACCCGACGAGCGCGATGGTCTGCCCCGCCGGGATGTGCAGCGTGAACTCGGGCAGCACGACCTTGTCGGCGTTGTACGCGAACTCGACGCCGTCGAAGTCCATCCGCCCCGAGGCGTCCGGCAGCTTCGTCGGCTTCACCGGGTCCGGCACGGACGGCTGCTCCTCGAGGACGCCGGAGATCTTCTCCATCGCCGCCGAGGCCGACTGGTACCCGTTGTAGAACATCGCGAGCTCTTCGGCGGGGTCGAAGAACCGCTTGGCGTAGAGCGCGACGGCGAGCAGCGCCCCGATCTCGAGCGACCCGCCGACGACCCGGTAGCCGCCGACGATGACGACCGCCGCGAGGCACGCGTTGCCGATGAGCACCAGTCCGGGGTCGAACGTCCCGAACAGGTTGAACACCTTCGAGTTCGCCTGGCGGTACGTCTCGACGTAGCCGCCGTACTCGTCCTTGTTCCGCGACTCCTTCCGGAACGCCTGGACGGCCCGGATGCCGGTCATCGTCTCGACGAAGTGCACGATGACCCGCGCCGAGGTCGTGCGGGTGGCCCGGAACAGCGTCTGCGACCGCTTCTGGAACCACCGGGTCAGGAACCACAGCGGCACGAGCGACACGGCGAGCACGATCCCGGACGTCGGGTCGAGCACGACGAGCGCGATCGCCGTGAACACCATGTACAGCACGCCCTGGATGAGCTGGTTCAGCCCGGAGTCGAGCAGCTCGCGGATCGAGTCGAGGTCGCTCGTCTGGCGGGAGATGATCCGGCCGGACGTGTACGTCTCGTGGAACTCGAGCGAGAGCCGCTGCGTGTGCAGGAACACGCGCTTCCGCAGGTCGAGCAGGATCGCCTGGCTGATCCGCGCCGCGAGCACGGTGTACCAGGCGGTCAGCACCGCACCGACGACCGCGATCGTCACGTACAGCGCGACCACCACGAACGCCGGGGTCCAGTCGGACCGGTCGAGCACGGCGGGCAGGGCGTTGTCGATGCCCCACGCGACGAGCGCCGGGCCGGCCACCTGCCCCGCCGTCGAGACGACCACGACGACCGCGATGCCCCAGAGCCGTGCCTTCAGGGGCGCCGCGAGCGACCCGAGGAGCGCGAGCGAGCGTCGGCGCAGCCGCGCGCTCTCCGCCTTCGTGAAGTCGTTGCGCTCCTCGCCGCGCACCCCGTGCACCGTGATCGACGCGGTGACGGGGGCTGCTGCCTCGGCCGCCTGCGTGCCGGTGCCGGCGTGCGCGACCGGCACCGTGCCTCCCGGCTGGGGGTCGACCACCTGCGGGGTCGCACCCTGCGTGGGATCCGTCTGCTGGCTCATGCCATCGCCTCCTCTCGGGCGGGCGCATCGTCCTCGTCGAGCGAGGAGATGACGTAGCGGTAGTGCTCGTTGGTGGCCATCAGCTCCGAGTGGGTGCCGACGGCGGTGATCCGGCCGTTCTCCATGAGGGCCACGCGGTCGGCGAGGGTCACGGTGGACGGGCGGTGGGCGACGATGAGCGACGTGGTGTCCGCGAGGACCCGGCGGAGCCCGGCCTCGACCCGCGCCTCGGTGTCGACGTCGAGCGCCGACAACGGGTCGTCGAGCACGAGCACCGACGGCCGCGCCGCGATCGCCCGGGCCAGCGCCAGACGCTGCCGCTGACCGCCGGAGAGCGACAGGCCCTCTTCCCCGACGCGGGTGTCGACGCCCTCCGGGAGCTCGTCGACGAAGGACGCCTGCGCGATCTCGAGCGCCTCGCGCATGATCCGCTCCGCCTCGTCGCCGGACAGGTCCGGGCGACCGAGCAGGACGTTGTCCCGCACGCTCGTCGAGAAGAGCGTGGCGTCCTCGAACGCGACGCCGACGTGCCGCCGGAGTTCCTCCCTGGTGAGGTCGCGGATGTCGACGCCGTCGATCGTGATCGAGCCGCCGGTCACGTCGTAGAGCCGCGGCACGAGCGACAGGAGCGTGGTCTTGCCGCACCCGGTCAGGCCGACGAGCGCCATGGTCTCGCCCGGCTGGAGCTCCAGCTGGACGCCGTTCACCAGGTCCGGGAACTGCGCCGGCGAGTCCTGGTACCGGAAGTGCACGTCGTTGAACGACAGCGCCCCGTGCGGCTCGGCGACCGTCCGCGGGTGCTCCGGGTCCTGGATCGTGTTCTCGGAGTCCATCACCTCGAAGTACCGGTCGACCGCCGTGCGGGTGTCGAACGTCATCGAGAGCAGGAAGCCGATCGATTCGATCGGGAACCGCAGCACGGTCGCGGTCGCGAAGAACGCGAACAGTTGCCCCACGGTGAGCTCGCCCTGCGACGCGAGCCAGATGCCGGCGAGCAGGCAGAGCGCGAAGGCGACGTCCGGCACGAGGAGCAGCCAGAGCCACAGGCCCGCGATCGCCCGGGACTTCTCGATCTCGGTGCCGCGCAGCGCCTCGGCCTGCTCGGTGAACTCGTCGAGCTTCGACCGGCCCCGGCCGAACGCCTTGAGCACGCGGATGCCGTGCACCGACTGCTCGACGCTCGTCGCGAGGTCGCCGACCTGGTCCTGGGAGCGGCGCGTGATGATCGAGTAGCGGCGCTCGAACAGGATCGCGGTGACCCAGATCGGCACGCACGCGACGAGGAAGACCAGGCCGAGCAGCCAGCCGAAGCTGAACAGCACGACGAAGCCCACCACGATCGTGACGCTGTTCACGACGAGCAGCACCACGCCGAATGCCAGCCAGCGTCGGATGAGCGACAGGTCGGACACCGAGCGGGACAGCAGCTGCCCGGACTCCCAGCGGTCGTGGAACGCGACCGGCAGGTCCTGCAGCTTGTTGTACAGCGCGTTGCGCATGCTCGACTCGATCCGCGTCGAGGGACGCATCACCATCCGCCGACGGGCGGCGATGAAGAACGCCTCGAGCACGCCGAGCGCCAGGACGGCGAGCCCGGCGGGCAGGATGAGGTTCCGGTCGCCGCTCGAGAGCGGGCCGTCGACGAGCCCCTGCAGGACGTAGGGGATGGCGAGGGCCACGAGCGAGGCGCCCATCGCGACGGCCATGCCGCCGAGCAGGCGACCGCTGTGCGGTCGGACGTAGGGCCAGATGCGCGCGAGCGCGCGCAGCGTGGAGGGACGGTCGGTGGACGGGCGCGCCTGGTCTGGCGTCTTGGACATGGGTTGCGTCCTCGTGCGTCGTGCCGCGTCCGCCCGGTCTGGTCGCCGCTGCCGCCGACTGGTCACGTCGGTGGGTGGCGGTCCGGCCGGGAGGCACGGTGGGCGTTGCGTGGTGGTCGTCGGCCGGGCGCGTGGTCGCGCGCCGTCGCCGTCACGTCGCGTGACGTCGACCGGGCCGGAGGGCGCCGGGGGACGTAGTGGTCCCCCGGGTTCTCAGCGGGTGGTCCGTGCTCGCCGACGGCGGTCGTCGGGCACGGGGCCGTGGGAGGGGCCTGGCTAGACGGCGGCCGCGGCCGGGGTCCGTCGCGGCATGTGCGCGCGGTACCGGGGTCGCGGAGCGGGAGTGGTCCCCACGAGGGACACGAGACCCGTCCGGGCAGCCGTCGCCACTGTGCCGGTCGTCGTGTCCATCGTCACTCCAGTCGTCGTCTTCGTCACCGTTGTGTCCGCGCTGCCGCCGATCCGTCGGGGATCGTCAGCACCTGTTGCGGAGCCTTGCAGACTATTCCCGGGCGGACGTGTTGCGCAACGGATCCGAGGAAGATTCCTGTTGTTGGACGCGGTGTCGATTCCGTCCGAGCGGGTCGATCATCGCCGGTCGGCGTCGGTCGGCGTCGGTCAGCGTCGGTCAGCGCCGGTCGGCGTCGGTCAGTGGAAGAAGTGGCGCTCGCCCGTGAAGTACATGGTCACGCCGGCCGCCTGCGCCGCCGCGATCACCTCGGCGTCGCGGACGCTGCCGCCCGGCTGGGCGACCGCGCGGACCCCGGCGTCGAGCAGCACCTGCAGGCCGTCGGCGAACGGGAAGAAGGCGTCGGACGCGGCGACGCTCCCCGCGGCCCGCTCGCCAGCGCGCGTGACGGCCAGGTGGCAGGAGTCGACCCGGTTGACCTGGCCCATGCCGACGCCGACGCTCGCGCCGCGGTCGGCGAGCAGGATCCCGTTCGACTTCACCGCACGGCTGGCCTTCCACGCGAAGGCCAGGTCGGCGAGGGTCGCGTCGTCCGCCGGCTCCCCCGCGACGAGGTCCCACGTGGACTGGTCGAAGCCGGTGAAGCGGTCGGCGTCCTGCACGAGGAAGCCGCCGGAGATCTGCTTCACCTCGTGCTCGGCGAGCGCGAAGTCCGTCGGCAGCGTGAGCAGGCGGATGTTCTTCTTCTGCGACAGGATCTCGAGGGCCTCGGGGTCGAAGCCGGGGGCCACGACGACCTCGGTGAAGATGTCCTTGACCGTCTCGGCCATCTGCTTCGTCACCGGGCGGTTCGCCGCGATGACTCCACCGAACGCCGACAGCGGGTCGCAGGCGTGGGCCGCCGCGTGCGCCGAGGCGATCGGGTCGAGGGCGTCGGCCGGGGCGATCGCGATGCCGCACGGGTTCGCGTGCTTGATGATCGCGACGGCGGGGGTGTCGAAGTCGTACGCGGCCCGGACGGCGGCGTCGGCGTCGACGTAGTTGTTGTACGACATCTCCTTGCCGTGCAGCTGGGTCGCCTGGGCGATGCCCGTGCCGTCGGCGGTCGTGTACAGCGCGGCCGCCTGGTGGGCGTTCTCGCCGTAGCGGAGGGTCGCACGGAGCTCGGCCTGCAGCCGGAGCTCGTCGTCGAACGCGCCCGGGGTCGCGACGTCGCCGTCGACCGTCGGTGCCGCGGCCTGCTCGACCACGTCGGTCGCGAAGTACGACGCCACGGCGGTGTCGTACGCGGCGGTGTGGGCGAAGGCCTGCGCGGCGAGGCGCTTCCGGAGCTCGAGCGTCGTCCCCCCGGCGCGGACGGCCTCGACGACCTCGGCGTACGAGGACGGCGAGACGACGATCGCCACGTTCGGGTGGTTCTTCGCGGACGCCCGGACCATCGCGGGGCCGCCGATGTCGACGTTCTCGACGACCGTGGCCGCGTCGGCGCCCGAGGCCACCGTCTCGACGAACGGGTACAGGTTCACCACGACGAGCTCGAACGGCGCGATGCCGAGGTCCCCGAGCTGCCGCTCGTGCGACGCCAGGCGCAGGTCGGCGAGGAGTCCCGCGTGCACGGCCGGGTGCAGGGTCTTGACGCGGCCGTCGAGCGACTCCGGGAACCCGGTGACGCTCGACACGTCGGTCACGGCGTACCCGGCGTCGCGGATCGTCTGCGCGGTGCTGCCCGTCGAGACGAGCTCCACACCGGCGTCGGCGAGGGCCCCGGCGAGCTCGAGCAGGCCGCTCTTGTCGCTCACCGAGATCAGCGCGCGCCGCACGGGGACGACGTCGCGGTGGCGGTAGAGGCTGGGATCGGCGGCGTGCACGCTCATGCGCTCGGGGTGCCCTTCAGGTCGGTGGTGCCGTTGGCGATGTCGAGGATCGTCTGGATGAGGAGTCGGCGTTCGACCGGCTTGATGCGGTCGTGCAGCGTCGACTCGGTGTCGCCCGGCAGCACCGGGATGCGCTCCTGGGCGAGGATCGGCCCGGTGTCGACGCCGTCGTCGACCTGGATCACGCTCGCGCCGGTCTGGTCGACCCCGGCCGCGAGCGCGTCCCGGACGCCGTGCGCGCCGGGGAACTCGGGCAGGTACGCCGGGTGGGTGTTGATGATCGCGGGGGCGAACTCCGACACGACCTGGTACGGGAGCAGGCGCATGAGGCCGGACAGCACGAGCAGGTCGGGCGACCACGGGCGGATCTGGGCGGCGAGTTCGGCGCCCCAGTCCTCGCGCGTGGCGAAGCGGGAGAACGGGACCGTGAAGGTCGGGATGCCGAACTCCTCGCCGAGCCCCAGGCCCTCGGCGTCGCGGTCGGCCCCGATCGCGACGACGCGTGCGGGGTACTCGGCATCGGTGGTCGCCTGGAGCAGTGCCCGCAGGTTCGACCCGGTACCGGAGATCAGGACGACCAGTTCGAGCACGGGGACCAGCCTAGCGGCGGTGCGCGGCGGACTACGCGTCGTGCTTCGGACGGCGCCACCAGGGCAGCTCGTCCTCGGCGATCTGGTCGGTCGTGTCCCAGCGCGGAGGGCGGGCCGTCCGCGCCGGCTCCGCGGTGCCCTCGGATCCCGTGCCGTCCACGTCGGTGTCGGTCAGGTCGGTGTCGGTCAGGTCGGTGCCGGTGTCGTCGTGCCGGCCGGCGACGAACTCCTCGGTGCTCCACGGGAACGCGGGCTGCTGCTCGGTGCCCGGCGCGTGCGGGAGCGGTTCGTCCGCGGGGCCCCCGGGGCGGTCGGCGTCCGAACCCGTGACGCGGTCGCGCAGGTCCCCGGCACGGCTCCGGACGCCGTCGGCGGCGCCCCGGAGTCGGTCGCGCAGGCTGCTCACACCGCCGCGGGACGGCGCGGTCGCCCCGTGCGACGACGGAGCGGGCTCGATGCGCTCCGCCGCGACGGCGTCCGTGCGCGCCCAGGCCGGGAGCGGCACCGCGTCGGACTCCGGCTCGGGCTCCGGCGACGGCTCCCGTGACGGAGACGGGGCCGGTGCCGGCGAAGGCGTCGGCTCGTCCGCCGGTGCCGGTTCGTCGTGGATAGGCTCGGTCGGGTGGTCGTCCGCCGCGGCACGGGTGGCGGCGTCGTGCGCCTCGTGCACCACGAACCGGTGCGACTGCGTGGACCGTCCCGCGCCGGCGTCGTCGAGGGCCGCGAGGAGCGATCCGGCCCGCGCATCGTCAGCGGCGTCGGCAGCGGTCTCGTCCGCCGGGACGTCGTCGTCCGCCTCGTGCCAGCGCTCCCGGCCCCAGCCGCGCTCGGGCAGCCGGACGAGGTCGCTGCCGATCGCGAGCGCGACGACCGCGGGCACGCCGACCTCGAGGGCCGCGAACAACCCGACGACGAGTCCGTCCGGACCGGCCTGTGCGAGACGACCGGGCCCGAACGACCCGGCGGTCAGCCCGGTGGCCACGCCGGTCAGCACCCCGGCGACCACGCCGGTCGCCACCCCGGCGAGCGCCCGGTGCAGCGCGGAGTCGTCGGCGCCGAGCGCCCGCACGAGCCGCGGCCGGAGCAGACCGCCGACGACGAACCCGGCCACGACGGGCACGAGCACCCAGAGCAGACCGAAGGTGTGGCCGGCCGCGGGGAGCGCGCCGAACACGGGCAGGCCCGGGATCGGGCCGAGCACGGTGCCGATCGGCGAGACGCTCGAGCCGGTGCCGATCGCGAAGCCGGGTCCGACGAGCCACGCGGTGGCCCAGCCGACCAGGTCGGGCACGAAGGCGAGCTGCCCGACGGTCAGCGCGATGCCGCCGACGACCCCCGCGTGCGAGCGCTCGTACAGGGCGATGACGTCGGCGAACGAGGCGAGCAGGACCAGCCCGACCAGGAGCGCCGCGACGGCGACGACCACGGCGGTGGCGGCCGTGCCCGCGCGGAGCCCGAACCCGGCGAGCGTGCGCCACCGCCCGGGGATCCGCTCGACGAGCACGAGCACCCGACGGGCCAGGGGGTCCGCCGGCAGCCCGCGGCGCACGCGGCAGACCTCGGACGTCACGAGCGCGGGGACGGCGAACCACAGCGCGGGCAGCACGACGGCCTGCCAGACGGTGGGGTCGGTGGCCGCCGACCGTGAGGACAGTGCGACCGCGAGGCCGAGGGCCGCGACGACCCCGGTGCCGACGAGCAGGCCCGTCGTCCGGTGCTCGGTCTCGGCGAACCGTCGTCCGGCCCGACCGCCGAGCCAGGCGGTCACGACCGCGAACCCGAGCGCCGCGAGGGTCACGTGGATGGGGGCGGCGGCGCCGTCCACCCCGGACGCGCCGGCCACCGCGGAACCGAGCCGGAAGGTCACGTCGACACCGTGGCCGACGAGCCAGACGCTGCCGGTCGCCTTCCAGAAGACGTCCCAGTCGACCTGCAGGCCGTACTCGAATCCCCAGAGGAGCGTCAGCGGGACGAGCGCGATGCCGATGCCCACGCCGACCGTCACGATCGCCTCGACGGCGGCCAGCAGTGCGGTTCCCAGGCGGTTCATCCGGGCCAGGGTACGTGCCGCCCGGGCCGGCGCGGGCGAGCCGCGCGGCACCCGTGGACATCCACGCGACCACGGACGGACGGGCGCGCCCCGCTCAGCGGCAACGCGAAGCGTTGCGCGGGGCGCGCCGACCGAGCCTGCGAGGGAGGCGTGCGGGCCCGCACCGTGCCTCCCGTTGCGTCGTGGGGTCGGGTGACCGGACCGCCTACGAGGCGGCGACCACCTCGCGCAGCAGCGCGGCCGTCTCGGACGGCGTCTTGCCGACCTTCACGCCCGCGGCCTCGAGGGCCTGCTTCTTCGCCTCGGCCGTGCCCGCGGAACCGGACACGATGGCGCCCGCGTGTCCCATCGTCTTGCCCTCGGGCGCGGTGAAGCCCGCGACGTAGCCGACGACCGGCTTCGTGACGTGCGCCTTGATGTAGTCGGCCGCGCGCTCCTCGGCGTCGCCGCCGATCTCGCCGATCATCACGATCGCGGTGGTCTCCGGATCGGCCTCGAACGCGGCGAGCGCGTCGATGTGCGTCGTCCCGATGACCGGGTCGCCGCCGATGCCGATGGCGGTCGAGAAGCCCAGGTCACGCAGCTCGTACATCATCTGGTAGGTCAGGGTGCCGGACTTCGACACGAGGCCGATCGGGCCCTTGCCGGTGATCGTCGCCGGGGTGATGCCGACGAGCGACTCCCCGGGCGTGATGATGCCGGGGCAGTTCGGGCCGATGATGCGGGTCTTCCCGCCGAGGGCCTTCGCGTGCGCCCAGAACTCGGCGGAGTCCTGCACCGGGATGCCCTCGGTGATGACGACGACGAGGGGGATCTCGGCGTCGATGGCCTCCATCACGGCGTCCTTCGCGAACGCCGGGGGGACGAACACGATCGAGACGTCGGCACCGGTGGTGTCGATGGCCTCGCGCACCGAGCCGAACACGGGCAGCTCGACGTCGCCGTGCGTGACGGTCGTGCCGGCCTTGCGGGCGTTCACGCCGCCGACGACGTTCGTACCGGCCTTGAGCATGAGCGCGGTGTGCTTCGTGCCCTCACCGCCGGTGATGCCCTGGACGATGACCTTCGAGTCCTTGTTGAGGAAGATCGACATTGCTCTGGTGCTCCTTACGCCGCGGCCGCGGCGAGCTCGGCGGCCTGCTCGGCCGCATCGTCCATGGTCGCGGCGACGGTGACCAGCGGGTGCGCGGCCTCCGCCAGGATCCGACGGCCCTCGTCCACGTTGTTGCCGTCCAGGCGCACGACGAGCGGCTTGGTGGCCGCGTCGCCGAGGATGCCGAGCGCGGCGACGATGCCGTTCGCGACGGCGTCGCAGGCGGTGATGCCGCCGAAGACGTTCACGAACACGCTCTTGACCTGCGGGTCGCCGAGGATGACGTCGAGGCCGTTCGCCATGACCTCGGCCGAGGCGCCGCCGCCGATGTCGAGGAAGTTGGCGGGCTTCACGCCGCCGTGGCGCTCACCGGCGTAGGCGACGACGTCGAGCGTCGACATGACGAGCCCCGCGCCGTTGCCGATCACGCCGACCTGGCCGTCGAGCTTGACGTAGTTCAGGCCGTGGGCCTTCGCCTTGGCCTCGAGCGGGTCCTCGCTCGCGGTGTCCTCGAGCTGCGCGTGCTCCTGGTGCCGGAAGTCGGCGTTCTCGTCGAGCGAGACCTTGCCGTCGAGCGCCAGGATCTGGCCGTCGCCCGTGCGGACGAGGGGGTTGACCTCGACCAGGGTGGCGTCCTCGCCGGCGAAGACGTCGTAGAGCTGCACGAAGACGTCGGCGACCTGGTCCCGCAGCTCCGCCGGGAAGTTCGCCTGGCGGGCGATGTCGAGCGCGGCTTCCTTGTTGATCCCGGTCAGCGGGTTCACCTCGACGCGGGCGAGCGCCTCGGGCTTCTCGACCGCGAGCTGCTCGATCTCCATGCCGCCCTCGACGCTGACGAGGGACAGGTACGAGCGGTTCGCCCGGTCGAGCAGCACCGAGAAGTAGAACTCCTCGGCGATGTCGGCGCCCTGGGCGACCATCACGCGCTGGACGGTGTGGCCCTTGATGTCGAGGCCGAGGATCGCCTGCGCGTGCTCGTACGCCTCGTCCGGGGTCTTCGCGACCTTGACGCCGCCGGCCTTGCCGCGGCCGCCGACCTTCACCTGGGCCTTGACGACGACCACGCCGCCGATCTTCTCGGCCGCTGCCTTCGCCTCCTCAGGGGTGTCGGCGATGATGCCCTGCAGCACAGGGACGCCGTAGGACTCGAAGAGGTCCCTGGCCTGGTACTCGAAAAGATCCACGCTGTTCTTCTTCCCGCACGGTTCGTGCGATCGGCATCGGTCATCGGGTCGCGCACTCAACGTCGAGGGTCGCTCGATGTCGAGACAACGGCCGCGACCACCCTACTGCCGCAGCGTGGACGCCCGGTGCGCGGATCCGGATGGCCGCGACGCGCCACGCGGGGAGGACCTCCAGCCGCACCCGGGCACGGTGGGCCCGATGGACACCGCACTCCGTACCCGCGCCGCCGACGTCTTCGGCTGGGACCTCCGCGACGCCCAGGCCACGGTCATCGACGCCGTCCTGGCCGGCCGCGACGCCCTCGCCCTCATGCCGACCGGCTCGGGGAAGTCCGCGATCTACCAGGTCGCCGGGCTCGCGCTCGACGGGCTCGTGGTCGTGGTCTCGCCGCTCGTGGCGCTGCAGGAGGACCAGGTCGTCGGTCTGCAGCGGCACCCGGACGCCCCGCGTGCCGTGGCCGTGAACGCGACCAAGCGGGCCGCCGAGGTCGAGGACGCGTGGGACGCCATCGCCGCCGGGGACGTCCGCTACGTGTTCCTCGCGCCGGAGCAGCTCGCGAAGGACGACGTCGTCGAGCGACTGGCCGCGGCGGGCGTCTCCCTGCTCGCCGTCGACGAGGCGCACTGCGTGTCCTCGTGGGGACACGACTTCCGCCCCGCGTACCTGGCCCTCGGCGAGGCTGCGGAGCGCCTCGGCCGTCCGCCGGTCCTCGCCCTCACCGCGACGGGCTCGGCCCCGGTCCGCGAGGACGTCGTCGCGCGCCTCGGCATGCGCGACCCGCTCGTGCTGTCCGCCGGGTTCGACCGCCCGGGCATCCGCATCGAGGTCGAGCGCTACGCCGACGCCGACGAGAAGCGCGCGGCCGTGGTCGAGCAGGCCGCCGCGGCGACCGGCACCGGCATCGTCTACGTCGCGACCCGGAAGGAGACCGACGAGTACGCCGACGCCCTCCGTGCCCGCGGCAAGGACGCCCGGCCGTACCACGCGGGCATGCGCGTCCAGGACCGTGACGCCGTCCTGCACGCCTTCCACGACGGCGAGGTCGACGTGGTCGTCGCGACGAGCGCCTTCGGCATGGGCATCGACAAGCCGGACGTCCGGTTCGTGCTGCACGCCGACGTCGCCGAGTCCGTGGACGCGCACTACCAGGAGATCGGCCGTGCGGGACGGGACGGCGCCCCGGCGACGGCGACCCTGCACTACCGCGCCGAGGACCTGGGCCTCCGCCGGTTCTTCGCGACCGGCACCCCGAAGCCCGCGTCGCTCCGCGCCGTGTTCGACGCGGTCCCCGCGGACGGGTCGATCGCCCGGTCGGCCCTCGCCGACGCGTCCGGCCTGTCGACCCGGACCGCGGGCCGTGCGGTGAACACCCTCGTCGAGGCCGGCGTGCTCGACGACGGCGCCGACGGGATCACCCGCGCCGCGGACGCGCCGCACTCCGCCGCCGAGGCCGCGAAGCGTGCGACCACCCGCGCCGAGGAGCGCGAGCAGGTCGAGCAGTCCCGGATCGCGATGATGCGGCGGTTCGCCGAGACCACCGGCTGCCGCCGCCAGTTCCTGCTCGGCTACTTCGGCGGCGAGCTCGCCGAGCCGTGCGGGAACTGCGACACCTGCACGTCGGGCAGCGCCTACGAGCAGGGGGCGCACGGCGCCGAAGGTGCGCACGACGACGTCTGGCCGCCGGAGTCGGCGGTCGAGCACGCGCAGTGGGGCCACGGCACCGTGATGAGCACCGAGGACGACCGGGTGACCGTCTTCTTCGAGTCGGCCGGGTACAAGACGCTGGCCCTGGCCGACGTCGAGGAGCGGCACCTGCTCGAGCGGGTCTGAACCCGGGACACCGAGCACAGGGGGAAGGCGCGGTCGCTCGACCACCCGTCGGCGACCGCGCTCCACTCCCCCGAGCACGGCGAGTGTGCCCCGCGTCCGTGTCCCGCAGGTGTCCGCCGGGTGAACGCGACGCGAAGCCGGGCCGGGAGTGCGCATCCCGGACGCCCCGTCAGGCGCCCGGCGTACACCGGAGGACCACCGAACGCGCCCGATCGGGCGAACGACAAGGAGCCACCATGAGCGACCCCGGCATCAGCCCCGTCGACGACTTCGACGCCCAGGAGCGCCGCGCCGACGACGTGGACCGCGAGCACGTCGGGCCGTACGAGGTCGACGAGTCCGAGGAGTCCCTGGAGACCGTCACGAACGACGCGGTCGCGGGCGAGACCGTCGAGCCGCAGGTCGGCGACGGCTCGGACGACGGCCCCACCGGCGGCGCCCCGCGCGAGGGCTCCCCGGACCTCTGGGAGCACGACGAGGACGAGGACCGTCCGGACCTCGGCGGCGACCTCGGCACGAAGCCGCTCTGACGCAGCACGGCACCGACGGAGCACGGGACGGTAGGTTGCCGCCCGTGCTCCGTCGTGTCCGTGGCGCCGTCCGCCGCGTCCCTGCGGTCGCGAGGCTGCTCGCCCTCGCCGCGCTCCTGCTGGTGGCCGCCGGCGCGCACACGCTCGTCCGCGGTGACGGCCCGGCCACGTGGGTGGCGCTCGCCGTCGCCGGGATCGTGATCGCCGTCGTGACCGGTTGCCCGACCCGCGCCTGGCCGCTCCCCGCCATCTGGCTCGTCGCCGGCGTGCTCGCAGGAACCACGCTCGCCGCCACCGTGTCCGCTTCCGGCACCGGCGACACCGTCGCCGGCCGCGTCACCGCAGCAGCGATCGCCGGTGGCGTCGGTCTCGTCGCCGCCGTCCTCCTGGACGTGGTCCCGGTACTGCGGGCGCGCGGGAGCGGGTCCGCGACGTGACCGGTCGACGGCCTGGAGGCACGGCGCACGACCGGTGGCGTGCCTCCCGTCCGACAACCGGCCGGGTCGCGGACCGTGCCCTACGGGACTGGCTGGCCGACAGCACGCCCGTCGCGGCCGGCGGCCGCGCCATCCTGCTGCAGATCGCGGACCCGGTCGTCGCGGCGGGGGTCCGACGGCACTCCGACTTCGCGCGGCGACCGCAGCAGCGGCTCGCCCACACCCTGATGTTCGTATACGCCGTCGTGATCGGCACAGACGCCGACGCCGCCGTGGCGACCGCCTTCGTCGAGCACGCGCACCGGCCCGTCGCCGGCGCGGACGACGTCGAGCGGCAGCTGTGGGTCGCGGCGACCCTCTTCGACTCCGCCCGCCGCGCCCACGAACTGTTCGGCGACCCGCTCGGTCCGGACCGGGCCGAGGACGTGCTCGCGGCCTACGCGCCGATCGCGACCGCGTTGCGGGTGCCAGCCGCGGACTGGTTCCGCGACGTCGCCGACTTCGACCGGTACTGGGCCGCGACGCTGCCGACGCTCACCGTCACCGACGACGCCAGGGGGATCGTCCGGGACCTGCTCCACCCGCGCTTCGCCCCCGCGTGGGTGCGGGCCGCGATGCCGCTCGTCCGGATCGTCACGGTCGGGATGCTGCCCGGAGCCCTGCGCACTGCGTACGGGTTCCCCTGGGGACCGCGCGAACAGCGGCGCTTCCGACGGGCCGTCCGGCTCGTCCGAGGTGTCCGCCGCGCGGTGCCGGCGGCGCTCCTGCGGCTCCCGGGGCCCCTGCTGCTGCGGGCGATGCACCGGACGGCCGCCCGGTACCGCGCGGTACGGTAGCGGGCATGCCGGCCGACCACTTCGCCATCACGGTCCCCCGGTCCTGGTTCGAGCTGCCCGTCGAACCGGACCGCCGCGACGACCGGATCAGCGCCCTCGTGCAGGAGCGGATCGTCGAGCACCGCGACCTGTGGGACCACCGGACCGAGATCGTCCGGGTGCTCCGCCGCTTCGCCCGGTCGGCGTGGGACAGCGGTGCACGGTACTGCGCGGCCTTCGCCGAGCCGAGCGAGGACGGCATCGTCTCCGGGGCACTCACCGTCAGCGTGCTCCCCGCACCCGCGGGGTCCGAGGACCCGCTCGGCAGCCTGACCGACCACGTGGCGGCACTCGGCGGTGCCGACGACGGCATGCACGTCGACGTGCACGACGTCCCCCGGGTCGGTCGGGTCCCGCGCGTGTGGGGTGTCTCGACCGTGCAGGCGCCGGACGACCGCGGCTCGTTCGACGTCGTGCTCATGCAGACCTTCGTGCCCGCGGACGGTCAGGTGGCGCTCGTGAGCGTGTCCTCGCCCGCGACCGACCTGGCCGAGCCGCTCCTGGAGCTGTTCGAGACCGTGACCGACACGTTCGAGCTCCTGGACTCCGCGACCGTCGGCGACCCTGGCCCCGGCGACGGCGACGGAGCCGTCTGATGCGGATCTGGCCGTTCCGCCGCCGGCGCCGGCGTCCCGCCGAGCCGGTCGTCGAGCACGTCACCGACGCCGACCTCGCCCGGATGGCCGACCGCGGCGAACTCGCCCGTGCCGTGCTCACACCCCCGCCGGCGCCGCGGGCCTCCGCCGACCGTGTCCGGGCGACCGTCGCACGCCTGCCGGAGCGCCCCCTCGGCGGTGCCGCCGCCGGGCGTGACGCCGGTCCCGCGCGGCAGCGGGCCGGCGCGGTCCTCGTGCTCGACGACGAACAGCGCGTGACGGTGTCCGGGACGGGGCTGATCGGCCGCGACCCCGCGAGCGCGCACCCCGACGGCGGACACGACCACGTCATCGCCCTCGCGGACCCCGAGCGGCTGCTGAGCCGGACGCACCTGGAGTTCGGGTTCGGCGCCGAGGGGTCCTTCTGGGTGCTCGACGCGGGGTCGGCGAACGGCGTCGAGCTCCGCCGCCCCGGGGTCCCGACGACCGTGCTGGCCCCGGCGCAGCGGACGGTCGTCGCGCCGGGGGACACCGTGGTGTTCGGCGGGCACACGCTGCGGGCGGAGCCGGTGGTGGGGCTGGTGGACGAGGCGCTGCGGGGCTGAAGTACCACCTGGCTCGCCGAACAGGAATCCGAGGAAGACTGATCCGGTGGCACGACGAGACACAGTGATCAGCAAGGCGATGTCGCACGCCCTCCGGCACGAGCCCGAGGCCTACGGCCTCGCGCTCGGGTCCGACGGCAGCGTGCCGCTCGACGACCTGGTGCGCGGACTCCAGGCCGCCAGGGTCGAGGTCACGGGTGACGACGTCCGCCGGGTCGTCGCGGAGTCGGACAAGCAGCGCTTCGTGATCGAGGGCGACCGGATCCGCGCGCAGTACGGACACTCCACCGACGAGCGGATCGTCAAGCCGTCGATCACCCCGCAGCCGGTGCTGTGGCACGCGACCTCGACCGACGCCGCGACCGCGATCCTCCGGGACGGCCTGCTGCCGATGGGGCGGCAGTACGCGCACCTCACCACCGATCAGGAGCTCGCGCTGCAGGCCGGGCGTCGGAAGGACCCGCACCCGGTGCTGCTGCGGATCGACGCCGCAGCGGCGCATGCCGCCGGGGTCGAGTTCGCCGAGGGCCACGACCGCGTGACCCTCGCCCTGGCCGTGCCCCCGACGTTCATCGAGGCCGTCGGCGCCTGAGCCGGCACCCGCCGGCCAGGCACGGGCCGACCGGCGCGGGCCGGTCAGGCCCGACCCGGCACCTGCACGAGCCGCAGCACCTGGTCGGCGTCGTTCAGCAGCGCCCGACCGACCACGCGGTCCTGCGTCACGAGGCTCTTCGAGAGCTTCGTGCCGATCAGGTCCCCGTCGACGGTGCTGAGCGGCGCGAGCAGCATCCCCCGCCGCGCCTTCTTCGCGTCGACCTGCCACCCGCGGAACCCGCTCGCCACGCCCTCGACGTCGCCGGCGATCACCAGGCCCACCGAGCGCCCGCGGTCGGAGTCCATCACGGCCCGGAAGACCGGCTCCGCGGGGCTCTCCTTGAGCGCCTCGGCGTCGTCCACGAGCAGGAGCGTGAACCGGTCCGCGGTCGCGTCGACGAGCGCCGACAGCCCCTCGGCGCCGATACCCGCGTCCGTCACGAGTGAGACGCCCGCGGTGCCGTCGAGTCCGCGCAGCGCGGAGTCCCGCGGCGTGACCGCGACGACCGCTCCGCCCGAGGCGAGCACGTGCTGCGCCATCGCCAGGAGCGCCGAGCTCTTGCCCGACCGCGCGCTGCCGCCGACGATGAAGACGGGGGTGTCCTGCACGAAGTCGTGCGTGAACAGCGTGAGCTCGTCCCCGCCGACGCCGAGCGCGACCCGACCGGGCACGGCGTGCTCCTCGGGCAGGTGCTGCAACGCGTCGTCGAGCGTGATCGACCGCGGCAGCACGTCGATCCGGAACGGCTTCGGCGTGCCCGGCTGCACGTGGCGCCGCACCTCGGCACCGACGTCGCGGAGCGCCGCGGCCTGGTCGCGTCCGCCGAGGCCGCCCGGCAGCACCGCGACCTGGGTCTCGGTCGCGGTCGCGTTCCGGAAGCCGCGGCCCGGTGGGATCTCCTCCGGCAGTTTCTTCCCGTTGATGCCCTCGTAGTTGTAGTCCCCGCGGTCGGCGAGCGCGAGGAGCAGCTTCCGCTCGACCTGGCTCGACATCCGCCCAGAGGTCAGGGTCCGGTCACCCGACACCAAGAGGTGCACGCCGACCCCGACGCCCTCGCGCAGCAGGGTCTGGACGGCGTCGTGCAGCGCCCCGTTCTCGGCGTCGCCCAGCGTCGCCGTGAAGCTCTCCCACTGGTCCAGGAACACGACGACGTGCGGCAGCGGGGTGGTGTGCTCGTCGGACCGCTGCTCGGCGATCGAGGAGTACCCGCCGGCGGCGAACGCAGCCTGCCGCTCCTGCACCGTGCGGAGCAGGATGCCGAGCAGCCGCGACACCCGCTCGGGCTCGTGCCGCTGCACGACGGCCCCGCAGTGCGGGAGCCCGGCGAGCGCGAGCAGCGCCCCGTTGCCGCAGTCGATGCCGTACATGTGGACGTCCCCGACGCCGAGTCGCAGTGCCATCGCGCCGGCCAGCGTCCGGAGGGTCTGGCTGCGGCCGGAGCGCGGCGACCCGATGACGAACAGGTGCCCGTCCTCGTCCAGGTCGAACACCGCGGGCCGCTGGCGCTGGTCCGCCGGGTGGTCCTCGATGCCCCAGGCCACGGCGAGCGGCCCGAGGTCGTCGGTCCCGACGGCCTCGACGTCGTCCAGACCGACGACGCCGGGGAGCGGGGGCAGCCAGGGCTTCCGCTGCGGGGGTGTGCCGATCGCACGCGTCGCCTCGCGGATGGTGCCGACGAGGACGCTCAGGTCGGTGACCTCCACGTCGGTCGCGGCGACCTCGACGGCGGCCGGACGCGGCGCCGGCTGGCTGAGCGACGAGAAGGTGAGCTCCCGGACCAACGCGGGGCGTGCCTCCAGGCTGTCGCTGCCGGGCCGCCGGCCGCCCACGCGACCGGACTGGAAGGGCAGCAGCGAGGCGGCGCCGAGCCGCACGTACGCGCGACCCGGCGTCGCCTTCGCGATCCGGGCGGCGTCGTTCGCGCCGATGACGTCCTGGCTCTCCGACTGGTCGGTGACCCGCAGGGCGATGCGCAGGTTGGTGTTCGCGCGGATCTCCGGGGACACGACGCCGCCGGGGCGCTGGGTCGCGAGGATCAGGTGGATGCCGAGCGACCGGCCGCGCTGGGCGATGTTCACCAGACCCTTCACGAAGTCCGGCAGCTCCCGGGCGAGCGAGGCGAACTCGTCGATGACGATGAGCAGCCGCGGCATGCTCGGCACCGCCTGGTCGGTACCCGCGCGCTTGGCCTGCAGGTCCTGGTAGTCCTCGAGGTCCTTGGCCCCGACCTCCGCGAGCGCGTGCTCCCGCGTCCGCAGCTCGGCGCCGAGCGACTCGAGCGCCCGCTCCACCTGGTGCGTGTCGAGGTCCGTGACCATGCCGACGGTGTGCGGCAGGTCCACGCAGTCCTTGAACGCGGCGCCGCCCTTGTAGTCGACGAGCACGAAGTTCATCTCGTCCGGCCGGTTCGCCACGGCGAGCGACGCGACGATGGTCTGCAGCAGCTCGGACTTGCCGGACCCGGTGGTCCCGGCGACCAGTCCGTGCGGCCCGTCGTTCCGCAGGTCGATCGCGAACGCGCCGTCGATCGACTCCCCCACGACGGCGGTCGTGCTGCGGCCGCCGAGGAGCCACCGCGCCTGCACGGCGTCGGACGTCGGCGGCTCGAGCCCGAGCACGTCGAGCAGCCGCGAGGACGACGGGATGGCGCCGTCCTCGACGTCCGGGCTCGCGTCGACGATCGGGGAGAGCGAGCGGGCGACCCACTCGAGCCAGTCCTGGTCGACCAGGTCGGGTCGGGCGTCGTCGATGCGCTCGGTGCGCTGCTGGGTGACCCGGAGCCGGTCGTCGTGTACGACCACGACGGCGTCGCACTCCTCGGGCAGCAGTCGTTCGTCCAGGTCGAGGCACACGCTGAACACGCCGACGGCCGGCCCCTCCTTGAGCACCTGCACGAGCGACGGCATCGCGCGGAGGCGACGCGCCCCGTCCATCACGACGACCACCTCGTCGGCCGGCGGGGTCTTCTTCCCGATGCCGGCCTCCTTCCGCGCCTCGATCAGGGCGACGAGCTCGGCGATCGCGCGTGCGGTCGACGCGGCGTCGGTCGCGATGCTCGTCATGGGCTGGTCGGCGCCGGTGCGGCGCACGTGCGGCAGCCACGACATCCACTCCCACAGCGCCGTGCGGGTGCTGTCCGTCAGGAGCGTGAAGGAGACGTCCTTCGGACTCTGCAGGGTCGCCAGCTGCGCGACGACCCAGTTCGCGAGACGACGGGCGTCGTCGTCGGGTCCGGCGATGCCGATCACGCCCCGTTCGGCGAGCCGGATCCGGACCGGCACGTCGGCCGCGTCCCAGGCGACGGTCCGCTTGTGGGAGAGCTGCTCCGGGTCCTCGATGGTCACCTCGGACCGCTGGGTCGCGGTCCCGACGCGCACCAGCAGGTGGTCGGGGTCGGTGCGCCGCCGCTCCCACAGACGGGGCAGCGGCGTGATCGCGGTGTCGTAGACCACGGCCGGGTCGGGGGCGCTCGCGATCCAGCGCGCGCGTTCGGACTGGAGGCTCTCGGTCGCGTCCGCCTCGATCCTCGCCTTGGTGTCCTCGTACTCCGCGACGCGCTGCCGGTACGTCTTCTTCCCCTGCCGACGGCCCTGCAGCCCCGTGATGATCATCAGGATCGGCGAGAGCAGCGCGATGAGCAGGTAGATCCAGCGGCCCGTGGTGGACACGAACATGACCGCCATGCCCATCGGGGCGAGCGCCATCAGGATCGGCAGCGCCCGGGCCGGCGGCTCGGTCGGCGGTGCCGGCAGCTGGTAGCGGGTGTGCTCGTCCGGGGGAAGGAGCCGGGGCGGGCGGTTGTACTCGAGCGCCGAGCCGTCGTCGGAGAGCGACAGGTGCGCGCCGCGGTCCGCCGGTCGGGCGACGCCGAGGAGCACGCTGCCGACCGACAGCAGCGCGGACTCCGGCCACGCGACGTCCTCGGTCACGGGGACGCCGTCGAGCAGGGCCCCCGCGAACCCGTTCGCCGGGCGGACCCGGACACCGTCGGCCGCCACGGTCACCAGGAGCGCCACGGCGGGGACGGCGGCGGTGCCGTCGGCCTCGGCGACGGCGGCACCGGTCGCGCCGACCGGGACGCGGACGTGCGCGGACGGGTGGGTCCCGACGACCACGGTGCCGTTCGAGACGCGCACGGCGGTCCCGGCGTGCAGTCCGGACACGATCCTGACCTCGGCGTCGGTGAGCGGTCGGAGGGGTGCCGGCGGGACCTGCTCGGTGCTGCGGGACACGACGACGCCCGACCGGACGCCCGACTCGGCGACCGGGGCGCGCAGGTCGAGCGGCCGCTCGCCGACGAAGTACGTCGGGGTGCGGCCGGAGGTCGTGACGTCGGTCGCGATGAGCCGTTCGGCCTCGGCCACGACGTCGCCGACCGGTCGCGTGTCGTCGCCGTCGACGTAGACGTTCGCGGTCTGGCCGCTCTCCCGGTCGACCATCGTGAACGTGAAGGCCATGTCTTCCCCCGTAGCGTTGACTACACCTGGTGTCACGATGGTAATGTCCCCTCTCGTGCGCCCCGTTGGGGGGTCATCTCGAAACTCCGGGGAAAGGGAGTCACACCGTGGCGAACATCAACGTCTCGTACGCAGACCTCGAGGCCGCGGCCTCGGACCTCAAGGCCGGCCAGGCCGACATCGAGGACCGTCTGTCGGCCCTCCAGCGCAAGATCCAGCAGCTCATCTCGGACGGCTACGTCACGGACAAGTCGTCCGTCGCGTTCGGTGAGTCCTACGACGAGTTCAACCGCGGCGTCACGCAGACCATCCAGGGTCTCGACGGCCTCTCCTCGTTCCTCTCCAAGGCGTCGCAGACCCTGTCGGACACCGACGAGTCGCTCGCTTCCGGCCTCAAGGGCTGACATCGTCGTCGACCCTGTGCCCCGCGGTTCCCGTGGGGCACAGGGTCGACGTGGTTCGTGGTTCGTGATCCGGGAGGGGACACTTCGTGGCGGACAGACTGCTCGTCGACCTCACGGGGCTCGGGGAGCTCCAGCAGGACCTGACGACCGTGCACAGCACGCTCGAGCAGGCACACAAGCGTGTCGACGCATCCGACGACGAGATCGGGTCGGGCACGGTGCAGAGCGCGCTGCACGACTTCGACCACCGCTGGGGTGACAAGCGCGACAAGATCAGCGAGTCCGCGAAGGCCCTGGCGGACATGCTCGGCTCCTCGGTGCAGACCTACACCGAGACCGACGCGCAGCTCGCACACGCGCTGCAGGTGAACGACGAGAACGGCGGCGGCGGTCCCGCTGCCGCTCGGGCGCAGTAGCCGTGGCACGCCCCACCGGTTGGGATGTCGTCGATCAGGGTGATGATCCGGTCAAGGGTGATCCGGCGACGATCCGGATGATGGGTCGGGAGTACCAGCGCATCTCCGACGCCGCGTCGGACGCGTCCACTCGCCTGAACTCGGTGAAGGGCTCCGGGTGGCTGACCGACTGGGAGGGTGCAGCCGCCGACGTGTTCGTCGACGCGATCCAGGACACCCCGTCGGACCTGTCCAAGCTCGTCGACTCGTACGCGCTGGCAGCGTCGGCGTTGTCGGGGTGGGCGGACGTGGTCGATGACACCCAGTACCGGGCTGATGGTGCCCTCGCGGACGCGAAGGACGCCGCCGGGGACCTCACCGCCGCACAGAGCCGGTTGAGCGACGCGCAGTCGACCCTGTCGCACTACCAGACCGCGGCCCGGAGCCTGTCGCAGGTTGCCGACCAGTACCCGGCCGGGTCGGAGGTGCCTGCCGGGGTGGAGGTGCCGACGCCGGCGCAGGTGCGGGCCGCGTCGGACAACACCGCCGTCGCGCAGGGTTCCGTCTCGAGTGCGCAGGGCGACATCGCCGCGGCGCAGTCCCGCATCGACGCCGCGAAACGACTCGTCGCCGACGCGAAGGGTGACTGGGAGGACGGGGAGCGGCGTACCGCGACGAAGATCGGTGAGGCCGCCGACGCGGGCCTGGGGAAGCAGTCCTTCTGGGATCAGGTCTTCGGGTCCGAGGCGTGGGAGACGATCGTGTCGGTCGCGAAGGTCGTCGTCGCGGTCGGTGGGATCATCGCGATGATCATCCCCGGCCCCTGGACACTGGTCATCGCCGCGATCGCGCTCGTGGTCCTCGCGGACACGTTGTACAAGATGAGCCAGGGCAGGGCCGACGGGTGGGACCTCGCCTTCGCCCTCATCGACTGCGTCCCCGCGGCCGGTGCCCTCGGACGCCTGGCGAGCGTGGGCAAGTACGCCCGAGGCATGGGCGGCATCGCACGCGGCATGGCGGGGATGGCTCGCGCCGGGGAGCGCGTCCTCGCATCAGGGCGCGTGGTCGTCGCCCGCGCGACCGATGCCGTTGCTCGCGGTCGGCGCTCGTACATCGCGATCCGTGACGCTGTCCGCCTCCGCGTCCGTGGGGGCACACGTCCGCTCTGGCGGTCGGACAACCGCGACCCCTCGGAGATCTTCGAACACGGGTTCACCCCGCACCGCCCGGACGGCGACGTCGACCTGTGGGAGTACGCCGCCCGGAACCCGCCGTCGCAGTACGTCAGCACGACGACCGATCCGTCGCTCTTCAAGCAGTGGCCGACGGACTACCGCTACACCATCGCGGACCCTGGGCACGGTGTCGACGTGAACGCGACGCTCGGGGCACGCTCGCCGTTCCCGCACGAGCAGGAGATAGCCTTCCCAGGAGGGGTGCAACCCCAGTACGTCACCGGAGCACATCCGGTCCTCCCCGGTGGGCAGCTGGGTGAATGGATCCCGAACCCCTCGAGACTCGCCCAGTTCATCGGGAAGGGAGCGTCATGACGAACCGCACCGGGCAGACCGTGAGCGGTTGGATCTACGAGATCGACCCGGCCTACGATCCCGCCGGCGAGGTACCACCGACCGCGATCCTCGGTGCGTGGGAGCGTGGACCGGACGGTCGGCCGGCCGGTGCGTTCCGCGCGAATCCCAACTACGTCCAGAGCCCGGTCGCTCGCATGGCCGAGGTCGCCGACGACGAGTTCGTGACCTTGCTCGCCGGACTCAGCCGCGACGAGGTGCGCCCCGACGAGTTCGTCGCGGCCTTCCGACTGCTCGAGTTCGACGTCTTCGGTCCGGACTCGGCCGGGTTCTACGTGCTCGATGCCGAGGGTGATCGTCCCCGCCGCCTGCAGGCCTTCTCCTCCGCACCCCACCACGCGGACATCGAGGCGGACTTCCGCACGGTGAGCGGGTCTGCGCTCGTGGACGTCGCCGCGAACGGCATCGCGCTCGAGGTGAACCCGCACCCCCTCGGCACCGCGCTGCTGCCGGCTGCGCTCTTCGTCCCGGCGACACCGCGTGCGTGAGACGCTCGAGCGGGAGCTCATCGGGTCGGGTGAGCGCCGACTGGCCTTCGTGACCCACGAGACAGCGGGGACCGACCAGGTGATCACCGTCGCTTCGGGCGACGAGCGCTGGCGAGGACACGGGTCGGACGTGTTCTCCGCGCTCGAGAGTGTCCGGCGAGCGCTGGAGGCCTCCGGCTGGTTGCTCGCGGTGGAGGGCGCTCGCAGAGACGCCGTCGTGAGCCGGATGAGCCGACAGATGAGCGCCGGAACGCAGGTGTACCGAGTGCGATCCGGTCTGCCTGCCGACTTCCCGACCCGTGACGCCCTCGCGCCGAACGACGAGGACCTCGCGACGGTCGACGAGCAGCGAACAGCCACCGAGGCGTGGTTCGCGAGTCTCCGCGAGCGGTCATGACCCTCCGGAGTTCGCACACGACCCTGGAGCAGCGGCAGCCCCATGCCGTCGTGCCCGGCCCGCAGAAGGTCGCGGTCGCCGCGGCGGGCGGCCCGTTCCCCGGAGGAGCCGACGTCGCCCTGGACGGACCGCCGTCGTTCATCTGGGTCGGCCCGGTCCGGGACCGCCGGTTCGCCGAGGACGGGCGGCTCATCATCGAGCGGGACGGAGTCGAGGACGGCGACTGGGCCGGAACGGACATGGCTCCGTACGTCGCCCCCGCGGCGGCCCTCGCACTGATCCTCGACGTCCTCCACCCGGACATCGACGAGCACGTCGGTGGTCGACGTCGTTTCGTTCTCGACCACCGCCTCGACGGTCGCGGTGACCTCCGGGGCGGTCTGGCGCCGGAACCACGCTGGGCGTACGGCAGCCTCTTCGACCACCCCATCGACACGCAACGGCTGACCGAGCGGGCTTCGCTCGTCCACACACGGTTCCCGGCCCACCCGTCGTTCGACGGCGAGCTCTTCCACTGGCCGCACACCGGGCGCTTCGTCGAACAGCTGGGTCCCGGTGCGACGTGGTTCCGGAACGGTGCACGTGACTACTTCGACCAGGTGCTCTCACTCGCCTCCCACCCGCGTGCCGACCACCTCGTCGCCGCGTACCGGCGACGCTGGGTTCGAGCGGAGCTCCGCTGGGCTCGACGGTCGAGCGCGGAGCAGCGTCGCCGCGAAGGACCGTGGACGTGACCACGAGCCGTTCGAGCGTCCTGCCTGCGGTGCCCGTCCCGGACGAGTTGCACCTCGCCGTCGACGACCGAGGCCAGCCGGTTCGGCTGCCCTTCGACCGGGGCCGCTCAGCAGTGTTCGCCTACGCGATCGCTTCCGACCGTCCTGCTGACCGCGGCGTCGCGACCCGCGTCGTCCGCCGGAAGGACCTGGCAGCAGACGAGCGCAGCGGGCGCTACGCGGTCCAGGTGGACGCTGCCTCGGGTTCCGCGGAGGGCCTCTCGGTCACGGAGCGGCCAGGACGTCAGCGGCAGCTCTTGCCGTACGCGTCGAGCGCGATCCATGCGTCGGCACTGACCGCGTCGCGTGGCATCTGGGCGGAGGCGGTCGTACGGGTGTCCGCACAGGACGCCGCGTTCGAGCTCTTCGCTGCGGCACCGTCGACGCACAGCCTGACCCTCGTCATCGATCCGGATCCGGAGTCGTGGGTGACGCGTGCCGCAGTCGAACTCGGCCCTCGTCCGCATCCCGAGGTCCTCGTCGTCACGTCGCTCGACGCCGTGCCGCCTCGGTGGCGCCGCGCTGCACGAGTCACCCTTGCGGGGCGAACGGCCGTCACGGCTCGCCCGGACCTCACGCTCGCGGATGCTCGGGAGCGGTTCGTCGCGGAGCACGCCGACGTCCGGGACCTCGTCTGGGACCGTGCCCACGTCGAGACCGAGGACTGGTGGATCGTGCTCTTCGACAGCCGAGCCTGGTACGAGACCGGCGACGTCCTCCTCCGGCTCGTCGGGAACGGCCCGTTCGTGGTGCCGAAGGACGGCTCGCCGTCCTTCCGGCTCCACACCGCGACGAGCATCGAAGCCCAGCTCGCCGAGGCCGGTCAGCGAATCGTCGACTCTTTCTTGTCATAGCGACAAATACCGTGGTACGGTCGGGTCATGGCAGTCGAACTCAGCACCTGGGACGCCCAGGGCACACCGACGACACCGACGTTCTCCACCATGCGGTTCCCCGCCGGTGAAGCCCACGTCAAGATCGTGGACGACGCCGACGCGGGGGCGGCCACCGAGATCGCGACCCTGCGCGGCACCAGCGGCGACGACCTCGTCATGCTCGGCATGTGGGCGGACGCGGTCCGGCAGCGCGGCAGCAGGTCCGTCGCCCTCGTCCCGTACCTGCCCGGCGCCCGCCAGGACCGTGGGCTCCCGTTCGGCGCGAAGGTCTACGCGGACGTCCTCAACGGCTTCCACATCGACCAGGTGATCGCCTTCGACCCGCACTCCCCCGTGATCGTCGACCTCGTCGACAACCTCACGGTGGTCACGAGCGAGCAGGTCGTCCGCGATGCCGTGCTCGACGTCGAAGGGGACGCGTACACGGGGATCATCGCCCCGGACAAGGGTGCGGTCGCCCGTGCCACCGCGGTCGCCGAGTCCTGCGGGCTGCCGCTGTACCGCGCCGAGAAGCACCGCAACCCGGACACCGGCAAGCTCGACGGCTTCACGTGCGAGCCACTCCCGGCGGACGGCCGGTTCCTGGTCGTCGACGACATCTGCGACGGCGGCGGCACGTTCACGGGCCTCGCCGGCTCGACCGGCCTGCCGAAGGAGCGCCTGGGCCTCTGGGTCTCGCACGGGGTGTTCTCCGGCCGGGCTCCGCAGCTCGCCGAGCACTTCGGCGAGATCGTCACGACCGACAGCTACCCGGCCCAGAACACCGTTCCCGGTCTGCGGACCGTCCCGCTCCGCCCGTACCTCACGAAGGAGATCCGATGACGAACACCGACAGCACCACCACGACGACGGGCCTCGAGCCCCGCACCACCACGACGACGGGCCTCGAGCCCCGCGCCACCACCGCGAGCCCGATCGCCCCGCTGCTCGCCGTCGACGGCTACAAGCACTCGCACCGGGAGGTCTACCCGCAGGGCACGACCCGGATCCTGATCAACTGGACGAACCGCTCGAACGCGCACATGCCCGAGTCGACGCACGCCGTGGTCTTCGGGCTGCAGGCGTTCGTGCAGCGGTACCTCGTCGAGGCGTGGGCACCGTTCTTCGCCGCGGACGAGGACACCGTCGCCGACCTGTTCGAGCAGGCACTGCAGGGCTACTTCGGCCCGAACCACATCGGGGTCGACCACGTCCGCGCCCTGCACCGCCTCGGCTACCTGCCGCTCGAGATCCGCGCCCTCCCCGAGGGCACCCTCGCGCCGATCGGCGTCGCCACCCTGACGGTCGAGAACACCGTCGACGAGTTCTTCTGGCTCCCGAACTACATCGAGACCGCACTGTCCGCCTCGATCTGGCACCCGTCCACCGTCGCGACGAAGGCCCTGGCCTACCGCGACCTCATGGAGGAGTGGGCCGAGCGCACCGGCGCCGACCCGGCGAGCATCGACTTCGCCGCGCACGACTTCTCGTTCCGCGGGCAGTCGAGCATCGAGTCCGCGGCGGCCGGCGGCGCGGGGCACCTGCTCTCGTTCCTCGGCACCGACTCGATGCCCTCGCTCGACTTCATCGACCGCTACTACCCCGGCGACAACGGCTGGGTCGCGGCGAGCGTGCCCGCCACCGAGCACAGCGTGATGTGCGTCCGGGGTGCCGACGGCGAGCTCGAGACCTTCGAGCAGATCCTCGACGTCTACCCGACCGGCATCGTCTCGGCGGTGAGCGACGGCTTCGACCTGTTCAAGGTCATCACCGAGACGCTCCCGCAGCTCAAGGACCGCATCACGGCCCGCGACGGCAAGCTCGTCATCCGCCCGGACTCGGGCGACCCGGTCGACATCGTCACCGGCACGGTGCACAGCGTCCCGCGGGACGTGCTCCTCCGCGACGGCCGCACCCACGAGGAGAAGGGCGTCGTCGAGCTCCTCGACGAGCTGTTCGGCCACACCGTCAACGCGGAGGGTTACAAGGTCCTCGACCAGCACATCGGCGTGATCTACGGCGACAGCATCACGCTCGACCGTGCGCACCGCATCTACGAGCGCCTGGCCGCCAAGGGCTACGCGAGCGACAACATCGTGCTCGGCATCGGCTCGTACACGTACCAGTACATGACCCGCGACAACCTCGGCAGCGCGGTGAAGGCGACGTGGGCGCTCGTCGACGGCCAGCCGGTCGACATCCAGAAGGACCCGAAGACCGGCAGCGGCAAGAAGAGCGCGAAGGGCCGCATCGCGCTGCACCGCGACGCGGACGGCGAGATCCGCCAGACCGACCAGGCCACGCCCGAGGACGAGGCCACGAGCCTCCTCCAGCCGGTCTGGGTCGACGGCCGCTTCCAGGTCCACCAGTCCTTCGCGGACGTCCGACAGGTGCTCCGCACCGAGCGGGCGGCCCGGGCCGCCCGCCGGGCGACGGTGTGACCGACGCCGCCACGGTGGCCCGCGACCAACCGCTCATCGCGATCGACGTCGTCCCGGTGTCGTTCACGACGGCGGACGGTCTGCGGGTCGCCACCGCGCGGCGGGCGTACGACCCGTTCGCCGGCCTGGAGGCACTCCCCGGCGTGCTCCTGGACGCTGCGGAACGCCTCGTGGACGGCGCGCGACGCGCACTGCGGACCAAGACCGGGATCGACGCGGCTGCGGTCCGGCACCTCGCGCAGGTCGGTGCGTTCGACGGACCGTCCCGCGACCCGCGGGACACCGCCATCAGCATCGCGTTCCTGGCGGTCGTCGACCCGGGGGTGGACGCACCGCCCGCGGTCTGGCGGCGACCCGACCAGGGTGACCCGCGCCTCCCGTTCGACCACGACGCGATCGTCCGGACGGCCGTCGACCAGGTGCGGACCCGGCTGTGGCGCGACGTCCCGCTGACGCGCGCCCTGCTCGGCGAGGTGTTCCCGACGTCCGCGGCGGCGCAGCTGCACGCGGCGCTGCACGGCAGCGCACCAGACGCCGGCAACCTCAACCGCTCCCTGCGGACGAACCCGGCGCTCGTGCGGGCCACCGCCGCGGCGACGGCGGGCACGCGGGGCGGGCGTCCCCCGGCGACCTGGACGTGGGCGGACTGAGCGCGGTTGGCTGGTGCCATGTCCGCTTCGCTGTCCGGTGACGACTCCCTGCACCTGCCCGAGTTCGACGCGCCGCCGTCGTCCCCGATCGACCTGGCCCGGCGGTGGCTGGACGACGCCACGTCGCGCGACGTGTCCGAGCCGATGTCGATGACCCTCGCGACGGCGGGGGCGGACGGCCGGGTGAGCGCCCGCACGGTCGACGTGAAGCGGCTGGAGGACCGCGGGCTCGTGTTCGGCACCTCGACGCTCAGCCCCAAGGGGCGGCAGCTCGCCGAGAACCCGCACGCCGCGCTCCAGGTGTACTGGCGCGAGACGATGCAGCAGCTCCGGTTCGAGGGCCGGGCGGTGCAACTCTCCGACGACGAGTCCGACGCACTGTTCGCCGACCGCTCGCCGAAGTCCCGCGCCGCGACCGCGATCGCCGACCAGTCCGCCGTGCTCGAGCCCCGGACCCTGCAGGACCTGATCGACGACGCGAACGTGCTCCTGTCCGAGACCGACGACGCTGTCCCGCGCCCGGAGGGGTGGGTCGCGTGGCGGCTCGAGCCCGAGGTCGTGGAGTTCTGGCACGGCAGCCGCGACCGGATGCACCGGCGGCTGCAGTACGTCCGCGCGGGCGAGGGCTGGGACGCGGCGCGGCTGCAGCCGTAGCGGAGGCGCCGGGGTTCCGGCTCCGGCTCCGGCTCCGGCTCCGGCTCCGGCTCCGGCTCCGGCTCCGGCTCCGAACCACGTTTCCGACGTCGAACCACGGCCGGCATCTGGTTCGACGTCGGGAATCTGGTTCGACACGGCGGTGCCGGCGCGCGGTAGCGTCGGCGGATGGGGAACGCAGGCGCAGTGACCGTCCGACCGGCCGAGCCGGGGGACGCCCGGGCGATCGCCGAGGTGCACGTGCGGGCCTGGCAGGAGGCGTACGCGCACCTGCTGCCCGCGGCGTACCTGGCCGCGCTCGACGTCGACGCCCGGGCAGCCCGGTGGGAGGGACTGGTCGTCGAGCCGGGCCTGACCGTCGTGGTCGCCGAGCGCGACGGCGCCGTCGTCGGGTGGGCGTCCGCCGGCCCCGGGCGCGAGGAGCCCGCGGTGCGGGACCGGGAACTCGAGGGGATCTACGTCCTCGCCGCCCACCACGCGTCCGGCGCCGGGCAGGCGTTGCTCGACGCCGCGGTCGGTGCCGAGCCGGCGTTCCTCTGGGTCGCGGAGGGCAACCCGCGCGCCGAGGCCTTCTACCGCCGGAACGGCTTTGAGCGGGACGGTGCCGCGAAGCACGTGCCGATCGGACCGAGCGGCATGGACGCGGTCCGGATGGTGCGCTGACGTGCGGTCCGCGCGGTCAGCGCTGGCTTCGTCCGGACCGAGCGCCTCGGGTCGAGCTCCCCGGGGCGGTGCGCCTCGGCGTCAGAGCTTCTCGATGGGCGCGATCTTGATCAGGAGCTTCTTGCGCCCCGCGGAGTCGAACGCGATCTCCGCGATGCGCTTCGCGCCCTGGCCCGTGACCGCCGACACCGTGCCCTGACCGAAGTCGACGTGCGAGATCCGGTCGCCAGGGGCGAGCTCCATGTCGCCGTTGTCCCGGACCTGCCCGGACACTCGGTTCGCCCACTCCGTCTTGGGACGGGTCTTCGCCGCAGCCGCCGCACGGTCGTACGACCCGCCGCCGAAGCCGCCACCACCGCGGTAGCCACCCCCGCCGGACGGACCGCCGCCGAGCCCACCGCCGCGCCGGGCGTTGAGGGCCCGGGGCTCGGTGCCACCGCGGCTGTTCGCCATGCCGGGCGACTGCTTCCACTCGATGAGCCCCTCGGGGATCTCCTGCAGGAAGCGGGACGGCATCGCCACGTTGACGTCGCCGAACTGCGCGCGGGTCATCGCCAGGGACAGGAAGAGGGACTTCTTGGCCCGGGTGATGCCGACGTAGAACAGTCGGCGTTCCTCGCTCGGACCACCCGGTTCGTTCGCCGACATCCGGTGCGGGAGCAGGTCTTCCTCGACGCCGGTGAGGAACACCGCGTCGTACTCCAGGCCCTTCGCCGTGTGCAGCGTCATGAGCGACACGGTGCCCGACGAGTCGTCGAGCTCGTCCGCCGCCGCGACGAGGGACACCTCGGTCAGGAAGTCGGACAGCGTGCCCTCGGGGTTGTTCTTCTGGAACTCCCGCGTCACGGCCACGAGCTCGTCGATGTTGTCGGCGCGCGCGGCGTCCTGGGCGTCGGGCGACTTCCGCAGGTTCTCGAGCAGCCCGGAGCCGTCGAGCAGCTGCGTCAGGGTGTCCACGACCGGCTGCGTCGCCGCGCGCGAGGCCACGTCGTCCAGCAGCGCCGCGAAGGACGTGATCGCGGTCCGCACCTTCGGGCCGAACCCGAGCTCGTCCGCGTGCCGCAGGGCGTCGCGCATCGACGTCTCGTGCTCGTCGGCGTACCGCTGCAGCGCCGTCTCGGTCACCGCACCGATGCCACGCTTCGGCACGTTGAGGATGCGGCGGAGCGAGAGCGGGTCGGCCGGGTTGGCGACGGTGATCAGGTACGCCATCGCGTCCTTGATCTCGGCGCGCTCGTAGAACTTGGTGCCGCCGAGCACCCGGTACGGGATCGCCGCGCGGATGAAGATCTCCTCGAGCGCACGGGTCTGCGAGTTCGTGCGGTAGAAGACGGCCATGTCGCGGTAGGACGTCCCGTCGTCGTGCAGCCGCTGGATCTCGTCCGCGACGAACTGGGCCTCGTCGTGACCGGTGTAGCCCGTGAACCCGATGATCTTGTCGCCGGCGCCGACGTCGGTGAACAGGTTCTTGGCCTGCCGGTCGAAGTTGTTCGCGATGACGGCGTTCGCAGCGTCGAGGATGGTCTGCGTCGACCGGTAGTTCTGCTCGAGCAGGATGACCTTCGAGTTCGGGAAGTCCCGCTCGAACTCGACGATGTTGCGGATGTCGGCCCCGCGGAACGCGTAGATCGACTGGTCCGAGTCGCCGACGACCGTCAGGGACGCCGGGGCGATCGACCCGTCGGCCTCCCGCATGCGCTCGACGTGCTGGCCGGCGTCCTCGAGCTTGTCCACCTGCTCGACGGGCACCGGACGCGTGAGCTCGCGGATGAGCGCGTACTGCGCGTGGTTCGTGTCCTGGTACTCGTCGACGAGCACGAACCGGAAGCGTCGCTGGTACAGCGCGGCGACCTCGGGGAACGCCCGGAACAGGAACACCGTCTGCCCGATGAGGTCGTCGAAGTCGAACGCGTTCGCCCGACGCAGCTCGTTCGTGTACCGACGGAACACCTCGGTGAACATGACCTCTTGCGGGTCGTTCGCGTTGATGTTGCGCGCGTACGTGTCGATGTCCTGCAGCTCGTTCTTGAGCTTCGAGATCTTCGACGCCGCAGCCCCGACGGTCAGCCCGAGCGAGTCCGCCTCGAGCTCCTTGATGATCCGCTTGAGGAGCGCGCGGGAGTCAGCGGAGTCGTAGATGGTGAACGACTGCGGGAACCCGAACCGCTCCGCTTCGCGACGGAGGATCCGCACGCACGCCGAGTGGAACGTCGAGATCCACATGCCCTCGGCAGCCTGCCCGACGAGGGCCTGCACGCGCTCGCGCATCTCGGCCGCGGCCTTGTTCGTGAACGTGATCGCGAGGATCTGCGACGGCCACGCCTCGCGGTTGGCGAGCAGCAGGGCGATCCGGCGGGTGAGCACGCTCGTCTTGCCGGAGCCGGCGCCCGCGACGATGAGCAGGGACTCGCCGCGGTACTCGACGGCTTCCTTCTGCTGGGGGTTGAGACCCGCGGTGAAGGGGTCGTCGTACCCGCCGGCGCGGTTGCCCGCGCCCGGCTCGGGGGACTGGTCGAAGGGCTCGAGCACGATCGTCATGACCGGGTCAGTCTAGGCGCGCCCTCCGACAGCCGCAGCGGTCGATGGACCGGGGGACACAGCGCGGTCCTCGGGGACCCGGGTGCGTCCCTCGAGCGTCCAGGCTGTGGGGCATGAGGACGTGGACCGCCTGGGACGCCGTGGCGCTCGTCGAGCGGAGCTGGTGCTGGATGGTCTGTGCACGTGGCTGCTCGGCTGGGCGATCACCCGGTACGCGCTCCCCCGTGGCGTGCACGTCGTCGCGCACGCGGTGCTCGCCGGTGCCCTCGCGGCGCTCTGCATCGTCGTGCCGAGCGCGTCCTGGGGCTCGCCGCTGTGGGCTCCGCTCCCGGCCTTCGCCGCGGTCGTCGGGGTCGCAGCGAGCGCTGCAGCCGCGATCGCCGCGCGGCGTACGGGGCACCCGGTCGACGTCGAGCCCGCGGGGGACCCCGACGTCTCAGTCCGCGCTGCCGCCGACCAGTGACCGGGCCCGCGCCGCAAGGTCAGGGTGGTCCGCGAACACACCGTCGACGCCGGTCCGCAGCACCGAGGTGAACCAGCGCTCCCAGTCCCCGTGTGCGGCGACGTCACCGCCCCGGCGGAGCGGCGCCGGCAGGAACCGGTTCTCCGGCCGCAGGGTCCAGGTGTAGACCGCGAGCCCCGCCGCGTGCGCCCGGTCGACGATCGCGCTCCGCACCGGTCGGGGGTCGTCCACGGCCGCGGTGTCGGTCCCCGCCATCAGGGTCTTCAGGTCGACGCTGATCCCGTGGAACTCCGCGGCGAAGCCGGCCAGGGCCTCGTCGGTCCGCTCGGACGCCCACGACGGAGCCGCCGACCCGTGGGCGGCGACCTCGTCCGCGGCGCTGCCACGAGCCTCCTGGAGGTACACGAGCCGGCCACCCGTCCCCCGCGCGCCGAGCTGCCGGAGCACCGTCTTCTCGAACGACTCGACGGTCAGGCGGTCGTCGCCGCGCCAGCCGGCGGCCCCGAGTGCGTCGTCGAGCAGCTGCGCCATCGGGAAGCCGGCCTGATCGAAGAAGGTGGCGTGCTTCACCTCGGCGACGAGCCCGACGGGCCGAGGTGCCGCGTCGAGGATGCCGAGCAGGTCCTCGAGCCGGAGCACGCCCTCCTGCCCGTCGTACGCTGCGGACGCGGGCCGCAGGGCCGGGAGGCGCTCGCGGACCCGCAGCGTGCGGAGCTCGTCCCACGTGAAGTCCTCGGTGAACCACCCGGTGACCACCTGGCCGTCGACGGTCTTCGTCGTCCGCAGGTGCGCGAACTCGGGGTGGTCCGCGACGTCCGTCGTGCCGGACACCTCGTTCTCGTGGCGCAGGACGAGCACGCCGTCCCGCGTCGGCACGAGGTCCGGCTCGATGGCGTCGGCACCGAGCTCGACGGCGAGCTCGTAGGCGCTCCGGGAGTGCTCGGGCCGGTGGCCGGAGGCGCCGCGGTGGGCGATCACACGGGTCATGCGCCGAACCGTACCGCCCCGCCGTGACCGGGCGGTGTCGCGCGACCGGCCGCTGCTGCGAGCCGTCGCAGGTGATCGGCGATCGTTCGGCCAGCTCGGGGTGCGCTCGCAGACCACCCCCATAGTCTTCGGGTGTCGGGCCCGTCAGGACCCGCTTCCGCTCGCCGCGAATCCTCAGCCTTCCGCGGCGCAGCGCCTCTAGGCTGAGAGGACTCGAATCTCCAAGGAAGAGGACACCATGGCCTTCAAGCCCGGTTTCGACCAGTCCCCCGCCTTCAACGACCAGGGGCGTGGCGCCTGGGGCGTCAGCGGCGCTGGTCAGCAGCAGGCGGGCTGGGGACAGACCCCGAAGCAGGGGCAGTACCCGCAGCAGGGCGGCATGACGCCCGAGCAGCTGCAGTACATGTACGACCGCCCGTCGGCGAACACCGTCGACACGGACCGGATGTCGTACGAGGACACCATCGTCAAGACGCTCCTGGCCTTCGGCGTGCTCCTCGTCGGCGCGGTCGCCGGGTGGAACCTGCCCCCGATCGTCTGGATCGTCGGCGCGGTCGTGGGCTTCGTGCTCGCGCTCGTGAACACCTTCAAGAAGAAGCCGTCGCCGGGACTGGTCCTGACGTACGCGTTCTTCGAGGGGCTGTTCGTCGGTGGTATCTCCGGCTACTACAACTCGGCGTTCGACGGCATCGTGACGCAGGCGGTCTTCGGCACCCTCGGTGTCTTCGCCGTCACGCTGCTGCTGTTCACGTCCGGCAAGGTCCGTGCGACGCCCAAGGCCACGCGCTTCTTCCTCGTCGCGATCGTCGGCTACATGGCGTTCTCGCTCGTGAACCTCGTCCTGATGTGGACCGGTGTGACGAACACCGCGTTCGGACTCCTCGGTGTGACGGTCTTCGGCATCCCGCTCGGGGTGCTGATCGGCATCTTCGTGGTGATCATGGCGGCGTACTCGCTGGTCCTCGACTTCGACCAGATCAAGACCGGCGTCCAGCGCGGCGCCCCGAAGATCTACGCGTGGACGGCGGCGTTCGGGCTCATCGTCACCCTGGTGTGGCTGTACCTCGAGATCCTGCGCATCCTCGCCATCATCGCGAGCAGCCAGCGCAACTAGCGCGCCGCTCGACCACGACCGAAGGGCCCCGGCACCGCCGGGGCCCTTCGGCGTTCCCGAGGGGCGGATTCTGCCAGCGCGGGCACCGGGTGGCCCAGCGCGCGCCGCGAGCGTGCAGGACATGCCGCGTGCGTGTCGTCCTGTGTGCGCTTCCGGTCGCCGGCGGGCCTCGAGCGTGACAGAAGTGGCACGGTCGGCGCCCCACCCGCACGCACGAGGGCCCGGCACGCAGCGCGCACCGGGCCCTCGGCAGGTCAGGGAGCGACTACTCCCACTCGATCGTCCCCGGCGGCTTCGACGTGACGTCGAGCACGACCCGGTTGACGTCGGGCACCTCGTTCGTGATGCGGTTCGAGATCTTCGCGAGGGTGTCGTACGGCAGGCGCGTCCAGTCCGCGGTCATGGCGTCCTCGGACGAGACCGGACGGAGCACGATCGGGTGGCCGTAGGTACGGCCGTCGCCCTGGACGCCCACGGAGCGGACGTCGGCGAGCAGGACGACCGGGCACTGCCAGATCTCCTCGTCGAGGCCGGCCGCGGTGAGTTCCTCGCGCGCGATCTTGTCCGCGGCACGGAGCAGGTCGAGCCGCTCCGCAGTGACCTCGCCCACGATGCGGATGCCGAGCCCCGGACCGGGGAACGGCTGGCGGCCGACGATCACCTCGGGGAGCCCGAGCTCGCGACCGACCGCACGGACCTCGTCCTTGAACAGGGTGCGCAGCGGCTCGACGAGCTCGAAGGTCATGTCCTCCGGCAGCCCGCCGACGTTGTGGTGCGACTTGATGTTCGCCGTGCCCGAACCGCCGCCGGACTCGACGACGTCGGGGTAGAGCGTGCCCTGCACGAGGAACTTGACCTCGCCGGCCTCGTCGTCTCCGCGCGCCTCGAGCACGAGGGCCTCGGCGGCCGCCTCGAACGTGCGGATGAACTCGCGGCCGATGATCTTGCGCTTCTGCTCCGGGTCGCTCACGCCGGCCAGGGCGTCGAGGAACTGCTGCTCCGCGTCCACCGTGACGAGCCGGACACCGGTCGAGGCGACGTAGTCCTCCTCCACCTGCTTGCGCTCATCGGCGCGCAGGAGCCCGTGGTCGACGAAGACGCACGTGAGCTGGTCGCCGACGGCCTTGTGCACCAGGGCCGCGGCCACGGCGGAGTCGACGCCGCCGGAGAGCCCGGCGATGACCCGTGCGGAGCCGACCTGCTCCCGGATGCGGGCGACCTGCTCCTCGATGACGTTGTTCGAGTTCCAGTCGCCCGGGAGTCCGGCGGCACGGTGCAGGAAGTTCTCGAGGACGGCCTGGCCGAACGCGGAGTGCTTGACCTCGGGGTGCCACTGCACGCCGTAGAGCTTGCGCTCGTCGGACGCGAAGGCGGCGACCGGGGTCGAGGCGCTCGACGCGAGGACCTCGAAGCCATCCGGCGCCTTCGCCACGGAGTCGCCGTGCGACATCCACGTGACCTGGGACGCCGGCTGGTCACCGAGCAGGACGCTGTCGGTCCCGGTCACGGTGACGTCGGTCGCGCCGTACTCGCGCTGGCCGGTCTGTGCGACCTCGCCACCGAGCGACTTCGCCATGGCCTGGAAGCCGTAGCAGATGCCGAGCACGGGGACACCGAGTTCCAGGATCTCGCCGTCGAGTGCCGGGGCACCTGCTTCGTAGACGGACGAGGGGCCGCCGGAGAGCACGATGGCCGCCGGGTCCTTCGCCTTGACCTCGTCCACGGTGATGGAGTGGGGGACGATCTCGCTGTAGACGTTCGCCTCGCGCACACGTCGGGCGATCAGCTGCGCGTACTGCGCACCGAAGTCGACGACGAGGACGGGTCGCTGGTCGGTCTCGCTCACCGAGCGGCCTCCTTCTCACGCTGCTGGGCAGCGGTCAGCTCGTGGTAGGTGTCCATGGCCTTCTGCTGCATGCGGTGCTCGACCACGAAGGACATGAACGGGATGATGCCGCCGAGGGCGATGAGCAGGAAGCGCGACGGCTTCCAGCGCATGATGCTCCAGAGGCGGAAGTCCGTGAACAGGTAGAGGACGTACAGCCAGCCGTGCGCGATGAGGATCGCGATCGACAGGTTGAACGTGCCTGGTGCTTCGCCGGCGGTGCCGTTCGGCACGAAGAACGGCCCGTTGCCGAGCTGCATCTCGAGCTGCAGCGGCGTGTACTTGATGATCACCTCGATGACGAGGGCCAGCAGCAGCACACCGGTGATGTACGCCGAGACGCGGTACCACTTGACGGCTCCCGGGATCTTCGGGATGTCGCGGGTTCGGACGGTCAGAGCCATGGCCTCGATCCTACCGGTGCGCCGGAGCGGGCTCGGTGGCCGCTGCGGCGTCCTGAGCGTCCTCCTGCTCACGTTCCCAGGCGTCCTTCACGAAGCGGTACCAGAGGAACACGGCGAAGCCGGCGAAGACGACCCACTCGATCGCGTAGAACAGGTTGAGCCAGTCGAACTGGACCTCGCGCGTGGGGGCCCGGTCGGCGATGGTGCCGAGGTCGGCCGCCTTCGCGGTGCTGCCGTCGGCGACGACGTAGCCGATGTACATCCGGTCGTCGAACGCCTTCCACGTGTTCACGAACCGCGCCGGCGCCACCGCCGAGAACTCGCCCTTGGTGTACGCGTCCTGGTCGGGCGACTCGGCCGGGTAGTAGCGGCCCTCGACCGTGAGCTCGGCGCCGTCGGCCACGCGCTCCCCGCCGGCCTCGGCCGCGCGACGCTCGTCCGCCCACCCGATCACGACGGGCACGCTCGCGCCGCTCGCCGCGTCCACCAGGTGGCCGACCGTCTGGTACGTCCCGCCGCCGGAGCGGCCGGTCAGCAGCGTGGTGTCACCGGCGACGAAGCGACCGGTGACGCTGACCTTCTGCCCGGCGATCGTCTCCGACGCGGCCTGCCCCGGCTGGGTCACGTCCTGCAACGGCTTCTGCGTCTCGGTGGTCTCCGGCAGCGGGGTGCCGTTCGCGATGCTCCGCTCGAGCTGCCACTTGCCCAGCCCGGCGAACACCCCCGCGAGCACGAGCGCCAGCACGAGCAGCGCGATCCACTTCGGTCGTCGGGCAACGGCCCACATCTGTATCAGTACTCCGGGTCACGCTGGCGAGCCGGGCGCTTCGGGCGCTCGGCGGGGACGTCGACCGGCGACGTGACGGGGTCGCTCGAGGCCGGGTCGGACGCTCCATTGTCGCGCTCTTCCCTACCAGCCGCCTCCACGAGGGCGAACTCCTCCGCGAACTGCCGGTCGCGTTCGGCACGACGAGCGGCGGCGGCCGCGTCCTGGTCGGCGACGCCGGCCTCGGCCGCGGTGTCGATCGCCGCGTCGAGCGACGGCCCCGCCGGGATCCCGGCACCCGACCCGCGGGCCCCGGAGCCGCCGAGCCGCGCGCGCAGGCGCTGGCGCAGCCGCGCCACGCGGGCGGGGCGCACCACGAGGCGGCCGATCCGGTCCGAGTTCACGGCGAGCAGCGGTCCCAGGACGGCCATGACGAGGACGTAGAGGCCCGCGAACGCGGTGATCCGTTCCTCCAGGCCGGCGGCAGCCGAGAGCGTCGCGAGGATCAGCGCGAACTCGCCACGGTTCACCAGGATGACCGCGGTGTTGATCCCCTGCTGGACGTTGAACCCGTTCATCCGGGCGACGATCTGCCCCGCGACCGCGTTGAGCACGACCGTCATGCCGATCGCTCCGAGGACGGGCCAGAGCACCTCACCGAAGGTGGACACGTCGAGCCCGAGCCCGAAGTTCACGAAGAAGAAGGCCGCGAACACGTCGCGCATCGGCAGGGCGAGCTGCTCGATGCGGTCCCGGTAGCGGGTCGCGCCGCAGAGCAGGCCGATCACGAACGCACCGATCGCGTCCGTCACACCGAGCAGGTCGCCGATGCCGCCGAACATCACGGCGAGGCCGAAGAACAGCACGGTGAACAGCTCGTCGTCGCGGGTGGCGAAGATCTTCGACACCCACTTGCCGGCGAACCGGGCGAGCGTGAACATCACGACGAGGAACCCGAACGCGAGGCCGAGCTTGCCGACCACGCCCCAGACGTTCGTGTCGCCGGAGAGCACCACGGAGACGATCGCCAGGTAGATGGCGATGAAGACGTCCTCGATCACGGTGACGCCGAGGATCATCGGCGTCTCGTCGTTCGCCAGGCGCCGCAGCTCGATGAGGAGCTTCGTCACGATCGCACTCGACGACGTCGCCGTCATGCCCGCGATGATCAGGGCTTCTCGGGTGCCCCAGCCGAGCGAGAACCCGAAGGCGAACCCGATGCCCATGTTGATGGCGACGTACGTGCCACCGGAGACCAGGAGCTTCCCGGCGTTGCCGTAGAACTCCTCCTGGTCGAACTCCAACCCCAGGTTGAAGAGCAGGAGCACGAGTCCGAACGTCGCGATCAGCTCGATCGTGTGGGACTCGACGCTCAGCCCGATCCACGGGGTGTGCGGGCTCGCGATGAGCCCGACGACCATGTAGATCGGGATGGCGGGCAGACCGATGGTCTTGCCCAGGCGTCCGAGGACGTAGGCGATGATGAACAGGCCGCCGATGGTCAGCAGCTCACCACCCAGGCGCACCGGCTAGCTCCCGGGCGGCGCCTCGGCGGCCGCGGCCGCCAGCTGTCCGCTGCGGTAGAAGGAGAACGCCTTCGCGACCTTCTCGGGAGCACCCGCGACGACGATGGTGTCACCGGGGAACACGGCGAAGTCGGAGGAGGGCGCGGGGTTCGCGCTGTCACCGCGGACGACCGCGACGACGGTGAGGCCGATGAAGCCGGAGTCGTGCAGGTCGCCGAGGGGCTTGCCGGCGATCGCGTCGTCGTAGTCCACGCTGAACCAGTCGATGGACAGGCCGGGGATCTCGTCGAGCTTGTCGAGGCCCTCGGTGATGCGGGTGCCGCCGAGCAGTTCGGCGAGGGTGTGCGCCTCGTCCTCGCTCAGGCGCAGCGAGACCTTCTCGGACTTGTCCGCGCCGTCCGAGACGTCGGCGAACGAGATGAGGTCGGAGTGCCCCGACCGGTGCGTGATGACCCCGCACTTGCCACCGTCGTCGGTGTAGAAGCTGTGCAGCACGCCGACTCCGGGGAGTTTGACGCGATGGACGTCGACCATGATGGCTCCCTTGGTGAGTACCCCGATGATAACCACCGGCTGGTTCCCGGCATTCCGGCCGTAGGGTGCGGGGATGGGGTGGACTCGGACGGCGTGGACGCGGGTGACGGCCGTCGGCGGGATGGTGCTCGTGATCGGGTACGCGGCACTGCTCGCGGTGCACGCCCTGGTGCTCGATCCGCTCGCCGCCGTCCCGGGTCGGTCGCTCCGCTCGATCTACGCGGGCGTCGACGCGATCGGGCTCAGCACGACCCAGGACGTCGTGGGCGTGCTCGTGAGCGCGGGCACCGGGGTTGCGATGGCGGTCGGCGTCGCGGTCGTGGGGCTCCGGCAGCGCATGCCGCTCCCGGTCGTCGCGGTCTGCCACCTCGCGCTGCTCGCGTTCGGTGCAGCGGCCGTGTTCCAGAGCGGGTTCTTCCTGGGGATGGACGTCGCCGACGCGTTCGGGGTCTCCGGCGCGGTGCACGCGTGGTCCGGGCAGGTGCTCTTCACCGTCAGCCTGGTCGCGCTGGCGGGCATCCCGGTGGTGCTCGTCGCGACGGCGGTGCGGACCGCGCGCCGGTCGCGGACCGCAGGCTGACGACGGGCGGGAGGCGCGTGGCGGACCCGCCACGTGCCTCCCGTCCGTCACGTGCTCACTTGGGTTCGCTCGTCTTCTCGCCGACGACCTGCTCGTCCGACGCCTTCGCGCCCTCGGCGCCGCTCGACCGGCCGCCGCCCACGACCACGTCGTCCTCGTCGAACCCGAACGCGATGTCCGGCGCCTCGAGCCGCACGCGGTCCGCGGACTCGTCGTCGGGCTGCAGCTGCGACTCGCGCTCCGCGGCGACGCGCTTCAGGTAGTTCGCGACCTCGTTCTCGGTCGTCTCCTGGTCCCAGCCGAGGACGTCGGCCATGAGCTTCGCCGCGACCGGCGCCGCCGACTCGCCGCGGTCCCAGGCCTCGATCGAGATGCGGGTGCGGCGGGCGAGGACGTCCTCCAGGTGCAGGGCACCCTCGTGCGAGGCCGCGTAGACCACCTCGGCGCCGATGTAGTCGTCGGCCTGGGGCAGCGGCTCGCCGAGGGACGGGTCCTGCTTCACGAGCGCCAGGACCTCGGTCGCGAGCGTGCCGTACCGGTTGAGCAGGTGCTCGATGCGCACCTTGTGCAGCCCGTACGACCGGGCGGTGCGACCGCGGCGGTTCCAGGCCGCCGGGTAGCCCTCGGCACCGACGAGCGGGATGTCCTCGGTCGTCGACGCCGGGATCTTGCCGTCCAGCGCGGCGACGGCCTCGTCGATGGCGTCCTTGCCCATCACGCGGTAGGTCGTCCACTTGCCGCCGGCCACGACGACGAGCCCGGGGACGGTGTGCGCGACGACGTGCTCGCGGCTGAGCTGCGAGGTCTGGTCGGACTCCCCCGCCAGGAGCGGCCGGAGCCCGGCGTAGACGCCCTCGACGTCCTCGCGGGTGAGCGGGACCGCGAGCACCTTGTTGACGTGCTCGAGGATGTAGTCGATGTCCGCCGCGGTGGCAGCGGGGTGCGCCTTGTCGAGGTTCCAGTCGGTGTCCGTCGTGCCGACGAGCCAGTGCCGGCCCCACGGGATGACGAACAGCACGCTCTTCTCGGTGCGCAGGATCATGCCGGTGTTCGACTGGAAGCGGTCCCGCGGGATCACCAGGTGCACGCCCTTCGACGCCCGCACCTTGAACTGCCCGCGCGTACCGATCATCGCCTGGGTGTCGTCGGTCCAGACGCCCGTGGCGTTGACGACCTGCTTCGCCCGGATGTCGAACTTCTCGCCCGTCTGGATGTCGTGCGCGTGCGCCCCGACGACCCGCTCCCCGACCTTGATGAACCCCTCGATCCGGACCCGGCTGGCCGCGAGCGCCCCGTACGAGGCGGCGGTCCGGACGAGCGACGCGACGTAGCGGGCGTCGTCGACCTGCGCGTCGTAGTAGGTCATGCCGCCGATGAAGGCGTCCTTCCTCAGGCCGGGCATGTTCCGGAGGACCTGCTTGCGGCTGAGGTGCCGGTGGTGCGGGACCCCCGGGGGACGGCCGCCGGACCAGCTGAAGACGTCGTACATCGCCATGCCGATGCCGATGTAGAAGCGCTCCCACACGCGGTGGTTGAGCGGGTACAGGAAGCGGACCGGCTTCACCAGGTGCGGGGCGATGCGCTGCAGGAGCAGGCCGCGCTCGATCAGGGCCTCGCGGACGAGCGCGAAGTTGAGCTGCTCGAGGTAGCGGATGCCGCCGTGCACGAGCTTCGACGAGCGGCTCGACGTGCCGGATCCCCAGTCGCGGGCCTCGACGATCCCGACGCTCAGCCCGCGGGTCACGGCGTCGAGCGCGCTGCCGCCACCGACGATGCCGCCGCCGACGACCAGGACGTCGAGCTCCTTGGTCTTCAGCGCCTCGATCGTCGCCGCGCGTTCGTCCGGCCCGAGCTTCGCGGTCGGGTCGAACCCGACGCCGCCGCTCGACGGCACGCCCCGCCCGGGAGCGGCGTTCCGCCCGTCCGGTCCGGGGCCCGTGCTGGTGCCGGTGCTCGTGCTGGTGGGTGCCTTCGCCATCGTCGCCTCCGTGCGGGTCCACGCACGGAGCCGGCCTCCGCGCGCGTGCTGCGCCGGGCCAGGCCCGGCACGGTCGGCGCCGGGACGTCACCCGCGCAGGTGCACGGGGACCGCCGTCACTGCTGGTGGTACGGCGCCACGACCACTTCTACTCGCTGGAACTCCTTGACGTCGGAGTATCCGGTGGTGGCCATCGATCGACGCAGGGCGCCGACCAGGTTGGCGCGGCCGTCCCACGACGGGGTCGGGCCGTTCAGGACGTTCTCGAGCGGAGCGATCTGGCCGACCTCGACCCGGCGGCCGCGGGGCAGCTCCGGGTGGTGCGCCTCGGCACCCCAGTGGAAGCCGCCACCGGGGGCCTCGGTCGCGCGGGCCAGGGCGGTGCCGAGCATGACCGCGTCCGCGCCGACCGCGATGGCCTTGACGATGTCGCCGGCGGTGTCGAGGCCGCCGTCCGCGATGACGTGCACGTACCGGCCGCCGGACTCGTCCATGTAGTCGCGACGGGCACCGGCGACGTCCGCGACCGCGGTGGCCATCGGCGCGTGGATGCCGAGCGCCGCACGGGTGGTCGACGCCGCACCGCCGCCGAAGCCGACGAGGACGCCCGCGGCGCCGGTGCGCATGAGGTGCAGCGCCGACGTGTACGTCGAGGCACCGCCGACGATCACCGGGACGTCGAGCTCGTAGATGAACTTCTTGAGGTTGAGCGGCTCCTGGTTCTGGGAGACGTGCTCGGCGGAGACCGTGGTGCCGCGGATGACGAACAGGTCGACCCCGGCGTCGACGACGGTCTGCGAGAACTCCTGCGTGCGCTGCGGGCTGAGCGACCCGGCGACCGGGACCCCGGCGGCGCGGATCTCGGCCAGGCGCGCGGTGATCAGCTCGGCCTTGACCGGCTCCGAGTAGATCTCCTGCATGCGACGGGTGACGTTGCCGTCGGTGAGGGTCTTGATCTCCTCGTAGAACGGCGTCGGGTCCTCGTAGCGGGTCCAGAGGCCCTCGAGGTCGAGCACGCCGAGGATCCCGAGCTTGCCCATCTGGATGACCGTCGCCGGCGAGGACACGGAGTCCATCGGCGCGGACAGGATCGGCGACGCGAACGTGAACGCGTCGATCGACCACTGCACGCTCACGTCGTGCGGGTCGCGGGTGCGCCGCGAAGGGACCACCGCGATGTCGTCGAACGCGTACGCCCGATGGCCGCGCTTGCCTGCACCGATCTCGACTTCAGTCACCGGGCAAGCCTAGCGGGCGGTCCCGTCCCGCGGGCGGGTGCGTCGGGCCCGCCGGTTCCGCAGCACCCGCAGGACGAGCCCGAGCAGGAGCGCGAGCACGGCGAGGACGACGAGGAGCACCGCGGCGACCTTCACGAGCAGGGCGGCGCCGACGAAGAGCGCGGCGAAGACCACCCAGACGAGGGCGTCGAGCACGAGGGGGCCGGGGGTGCGCACCCGCGTCACGCTAGCCGAGTGGCGGGGGCGGGTCGTGCCTCCAGGCCGGTTCCGCACCACGCGCCCGGCGCGGGACGGCGTGTGACCGGACCGGTTCGTGGAACGGGGCCGCGCGGCGCGACAGCAGCCAGCGCGACCCCGTCCGGGACGGGTACCACCCCCACAGCGGTACCCGTGTGTCGACGTGACGCTAGCGCGCCTCGTCGACGTCCTTGGCGAGCGTCCCCAGGTAGAGCTCGATGACCTTCGGGTCGTCGGCGAGCTCCCGCCCGGTGCCCGAGTACGCGTTCCGCCCCTGGTCGAGCACGTACCCACGATCGCAGATCTGCAGACAGCGTCGCGCGTTCTGCTCGACCATGATGATCGACACCCCGGCCTTGTTGATCCTGCGGGTGCGGATGAAGGTCTCGTCCTGGCGCACCGGCGACAGTCCCGCGGAGGGCTCGTCGAGCAGCAGCACCTTCGGGTCCATCATCAGGGCACGCGCCATCGCGACGGACTGCCGCTCACCACCGGACAGGGAGCCCGCCCGCTGCGTACGACGCTGGCCGAGGACGGGGAACAGGTCGTAGATGACCTCGAGCCGCTCCGCGAACTTCTTCGGGCGCAGGTACAGGCCCATCTGCAGGTTCTCCTCGATGGAGAGCGAGGGGAAGACGTTGTTCGTCTGCGGGACGAAGCCGACGCCGGCCTGCACGAGCTTGTTCGCCCGGAGGTTCGTGATGTCCTCGCCCTGCAGCGTGACCGAGCCCTCGCGGATGGACACGAGGCCGAACAGCGCCTTGAGGAGCGTCGACTTCCCGGCGCCGTTCGGGCCGATGATGCCGATGAGCTCGCCCGGGTAGCAGTCCAGGTCGCAGCCGTTCAGGATGTTGACCCCGGGCAGGTAGCCCGCGACGAGGTTCTTGGCGCTGAGGACCGGCTCGCGGTCCAGGGTGGCCACCGGAGACGGACTGGAGGCGCGGCTCGCGTCGGCTGCGTTCGTTGCGTCGGTCATCGGGTCGCCTCCTGCTCGTCTTCTTCCTTGACCTCTTCGGCGAGTTCCTCGTAGGTCTCCTCGGTGAGGAGCGCGTCGTCGCCCAGGTCCGTGTCGTGGTGCGCACCGAGGTACGCGTCGATGACCGCGCGGTCGTCCATCACGGTGTCGGCCGGCCCCTCGGCGACGACCTTGCCCTCGGCCATCACGACGACCCAGTCCGAGATGTGCCGGACCATGTGCATGTCGTGCTCCACGAACAGCACGGTCATGCCGTCGTCGCGCAGGGACTTGATGTGCCCGAGCAGCGACTGGGTCAGCGCCGGGTTCACGCCGGCCATCGGCTCGTCGAGCATGATCATCGTCGGGTCGGACATCAGCGCCCGGGCCATCTCGAGCAGCTTCCGCTGGCCGCCGGAGAGGGACCCCGCGTAGTCGTCCTTCTTCTCGAGCAGCTTGAACCGGGCGAGCAGGTCCTCGGCCTTGGCGGTGATCTCCTGCTCGCGCTTCGACCAGAGCGGCTTGACGAGGGCGGCGAAGAAGTTCTCGCCGGGCTGGTCGCGGGCGCCGAGCAGCATGTTCTGCATGACGGTGAGGCGGCTCAGCGCCTTCGTCAGCTGGAACGTGCGGACCATGCCCTTGTTCGCGATGTGGGTCGCGCTGGTCTTCTGCAGGGTCGTGCCGTCGAACGTCGTGCGGGCGCCCGGGCTCGGCTTGTCGAACCCGGTGAGCAGGTTGAAGAAGGTCGTCTTCCCGGCACCGTTCGGGCCGATCAGCGCCGTGATGGTGCCGCGCTGCACCTCGAGGTGGTCGACGTCGACCGCGGTCATGCCCCCGAAGTGGCGGGTGACCGTGTCGACCATGAGGATCGGGTCGGTCTTGCTGTGGGCGTACGGCTCAGACACTGAACGTCAGCTCCTTCTTGTTGCCGAGGAGTCCCTGTGGACGGAACACGATGAGGAGCATGAGCGCGACGCCGACGAGCACGTAGGAGAACTGCTCGGCCTGCTGGGCGTTCATGATCGAGTCGGGGATGAAGTCCCCCGCGAGGGTCCGGATGAACAGGCGGACCACGAAGAAGAGCACGGCGCCGAGGACCGGGCCGAAGACCGTCGCCGCACCGCCGAGGATGAGCGCCGTCCAGATGAAGAAGGTCATCGACCGGCCCATCGCGTCCGGCTGCACCGAACTCGGCAGGACGTAGATCACCCCGGCGACCGCACCGAGCGCGCCACCGAACACGAGCGCCTGCATCTTGTACGAGTAGACGTTCTTGCCGAGGGAGCGGACGGCGTCCTCGTCCTCGCGGATGGCCTTCACGACACGGCCCCACGGGCTGCGCATGAGCAGGAAGAGCACCAGGGTGAACAGGGCGACGAGGCCCCAGGCCGCGATGCGGATCCACCAGCCGTTGACGCCGTTGTTCGAGTACGTGAACCACAGGATGCTCGTGGTGCCGTCGGGCAGCGGGCTGAGCGCGTTGAACGGGTCGCGGTACGCCGAGCCGGCGATGCCGTTCGAGCCGCCGGTCGTGCTGGTCAGCAGGCTCGAGCGGCCGACCATGCGGATGATCTCGGCGCCGGAGATCGTCACGATCGCCAGGTAGTCGCCGCGCAACCGCAGCGTCGGGATGCCGAGGATCACCGCGAAGACGATCGCGACGGCGAGCGCCACCAGCACGGCGACGACGAAGGGCAGGCCGTTCGTGATGGAGATCGCGAAGCCGTAGGCGCCGAGCAGCAGGAACGCCGCCTGGCCCATGTTGATCAGGCCGGTGAGGCCGAAGTGCACGTTCAGCCCGATCGCGGCCAGGGCGAACGCCGCCGTGGTGGGGGCGAGGGCCTCCTGCGTCAGCGAGCTGAGCAGGTTCAGGATGTAGTCCATGTCGCAGCTCCCTTAGCCGATGCGCTCGGCGCGACCGAAGATGCCCTGCGGCCGGAACAGCAGGATGAGGATGAGGATGACGAGCGCCGTGGCGTACTTGAAGTCGCCGGGGAGCACGAGGTTGGTGAGCTCGACGACGACGCCGATGATCATCGAGCCGACGAGGGCGCCGTACGCGGTGCCGAGGCCGCCGAGCGTGACCGACGCGAACATGAGCAGGAGCAGCTGGAGACCGGTCTGCCAGTTCACGCCGTTCAGCACGAGGCCGAGCATCACGCCGGAAAGGCCCGCGAGGCCGGCGGCGAGCGTCCACACGAACCGGATCACCCGGTCGACGTCGATGCCGGACGCCGCGGCGAGCGCGGGGTTGTCCGAGACCGCGCGGGTGGCCCGGCCGAAGCGGGTCTTCGCGAGGAAGAGCCCGGTGCCGACGAGCACGACGAGCGCGATCGCCATCGCGACGTAGGACTGCACCGTCAGGGTGAGACCGGCGAACGTGACCGTCTCCGGGTTGCCCTGCTGGATGCGGACCGTCGAGGCACCGAAGAAGTACTGGAACGCGTACTGGGCGGCGATCGACAGACCGATCGTCACGATCATGAGCTGCGTCAGGCTGATCCGCTTGCGGCGCAGTGGCTTCCAGATCGCGGCGTCCTGCAGGTAGCCGGTGGCCGCGCAGAGCAGCGTGACCACGATCCCGGTCACCCAGATGTTCCACCCGAGCTGGTTCGCGAAGACGTAGGCGAGCAGACCGCCGAGGGTCACCTGCTCGCCGTGCGAGAAGCTCGACAGGCCGGTCGTGCCGTAGATCAGCGAGAGGCCGACCGACGCGAGGGCGATGAGCAGGCCGAGCCGGATGCCGGAGGCGAGCTGCTGCCAGGCCCGGGCGAACGTCAGGCTCGACGAGTCGGTGTCGGTCGTCGCGCCCTGCTGGTCGGAGAGCTGGAAGATCTGCCCGACGTTGGCGTTCAGCGTGGCGTTGACCTTGCGGTCGGCGTCCGCGGCGTTCGTCAGGTACTGGCCCTTCGGCAGCGATCCCTGGTCGACGCTCACCGTGTACTGACCGGCCGTCGTTACGCTCACGGACCAGCGGCCGGTGTCGTCGGTGGACGCGGTCTGCGCGAAGCCGCCGGGGCCGGACACGTCGACGTCGATGCCCTTCGCGGGCTTCCGCTCGGAGTCGAGGATGGTGCCCCGGATGCAGCCGTTGGTGGGGCTCACGGTGCAGGGCCCGGTGCTGGCCGGGGCGCTCGCTGGGGCGCTGGCCGGGCTGCTGCTGCTGGCGGTGACGCTGCCGGCGGTGACGCTGCTGGTGCTGCTGGTGGTGCTCGTCGCCGCCTCCGCCGCGGGCGACACTGCCCAGTCGACGGCGAAGGTGGCGAGGAAGGCGAGGAAGAGCACGGCGGCGAGGACCAGGCGACTGCGACCTGGAGCCCCGCGGCGGAGCCGGCGCATGAGCGCTGACCCCGGGGGAGTGATGGAACCCACGGATGAGCCTCTCGTTCGGATAGTCGAGGACCCTAGGGATTTTTTGTGTCCCCCGTGTTTCCGTCACGTCTCCTGCACAAATCGTGCTGCTTTCGTGACCGATGCCCTGTCGATCCGCACCAATCCGCCCGTCCGGTCGGTACAGGATTCTCAGCAATCGTCTCGCGCACCCGGACACGGCCGGGCGCGGCTCGGCTCGGGCGTGTCTGTGCGGTCTGCCTGGCGGAGCCTTCGGAATGGCACGTGTACCGCGCGCGTTACCATGGCCCATCGGGAACCCGACGACGCGCCCCGGTGCCCACCACTTCACCTCGCCCACGAAGGGGACCCATGGACCAGCCGGATCCGTTCGGATTCATCGGACTCACGTACGACGACGTCATGCTCCTGCCGGGACACACCGACGTCATCCCGAGCGAGGCGTCCACGACGTCCCGGCTCACCAAGCGCATCTCGGTCAACGTCCCGCTGCTCTCCGCCGCGATGGACACCGTGACCGAGGCCCGGATGGCGATCGCGATGGCTCGTCAGGGCGGCATCGGCATCCTGCACCGCAACATGTCGATCGAGGACCAGGCGGCGTACATCGACAAGGTCAAGCGCTCCGAGTCCGGCATGATCACGAACCCGGTCACCACGACCCCGGACGCGACCGTCGCCGACGTCGACGCGATCTGCGGCCAGTTCCGTGTCTCCGGCCTGCCGGTCGTCGAGTCGGACGGCACGCTCGTCGGCATCATCACGAACCGGGACATGCGCTTCGTCGCCCCGTTCGAGATGGCCACCACGCTCGTCCGCGACGTCATGACCAAGGCGCCGCTCGTCACCGCGCTCGAGGGCATCGACCCCGAGGACGCCGTGGCGATCTTCGCGCAGCACAAGATCGAGAAGCTCCCCCTGGTGGACGCCGACGGCAAGCTCCGCGGCCTCATCACCGTCAAGGACTTCGACAAGAGCGAGAAGTACCCGGACGCCACGAAGGACGACGAGGGCCGCCTGCGGGTGGGCGCGGCCATCGGCTTCTTCGGTGACGCCTGGCAGCGCGCCGAGGCCCTGCGCGACGCGGGCGTCGACGTGCTCGTGGTCGACACCGCGAACGGCGAGAGCGAGGGCGTCCTCGACATGGTCCGTCGCCTGAAGGCGGACGCCTCGTTCGCCGGCATCGACGTGATCGGTGGCAACGTCGCGACGCGGCAGGGCGCGCAGGCGCTCATCGACGCCGGTGTCGACGCGGTCAAGGTCGGCGTCGGCCCTGGTTCGATCTGCACCACGCGCGTCGTCGCGGGTGTCGGCGTGCCGCAGGTCACCGCCGTGTACGAGGCGTCGCTCGCCGCGCGAGAGGCCGGCGTGCCGGTCATCGCCGACGGCGGCCTGCAGTACTCGGGCGACATCGCCAAGGCCCTGGTCGCGGGTGCGGACACCGTGATGCTCGGCTCGCTCCTCGCCGGCACCGACGAGTCCCCCGGTGACCTGGTGTTCGTCGGCGGCAAGCAGTACAAGGCCTACCGCGGGATGGGCTCCCTCGGCGCCCTGCAGACCCGCGGCGAGAAGACGTCGTACTCGAAGGACCGCTACTTCCAGGCCGACGTCCCCTCGGACGAGAAGCTCATCCCCGAGGGCATCGAGGGCCAGGTCCCCTACCGCGGCTCCGTGGCGAACGCCGTTTACCAGCTCGTCGGCGGCCTGCGTCAGTCGATGTTCTACGTCGGCGGTCGCACCGTCCCCGAGCTCAAGGCCCGCGGCAAGTTCGTCCGCATCACGGCCGCGGGGCTCAAGGAGTCGCACCCCCACGACATCAAGATGGTCGTCGAGGCCCCGAACTACCGCGGCTGACCCCCGGCCCGGCTCGGCTCGTGGACCCTTCTGCACGAGACGCCCTCGATCGCGCGAGACGCCCCCGTTTTCGGGGGCGTCTCGCGCGTTCGGGGGCGTCTCGTCGTCATCAGGCCGTCTCGCGTCGTCCTCCACCGCCCCACCCGGACGGGAGGCACTCCACAGGTCCGCCCCGTCCGCCACCGACCGACGTGTGGTCGCGTCAGTGTGGTCGCCATGACATCGATCCCCACCTCCCGGCCCGGCCGACCGGTGGTCGTGCGTCGTCCCGCCGACCTGGCAGACCCGGTCCGTCTGTTCCACGGCGCAGCTGTCGAGCGCCGGGAGTGGGAAGCCCTGGACGCGCTCGGGCGACGGCAGTTGGTCGTGCGTTCCCGGATCGCTGGCCTGCAACGCCGCGTCGTCGCATCCCACCGGTCCGCCGGGGCGCTCTGGGGGCTCCCGGAACTCGGACGGTGGGACTCGCGGCTGCACGTCATCGACCCGGGCATCACCAAGACCCACGTCGGCCGCGGCGTCGTCCGGCACGCGGGTCAGATCGCCCCGGACGAGACCGCAGAGCTCTCGGGGACGCCCGTGACGTCCCTGCTGCGGACCGTGACCGACATCGCGCACACCGTTCCGCTCCGGCACGGTGTCGTCGTCCTCGACCACGTCCTGCACACCGGGCACACGGACCGTTCGGCACTGCAGCGAGCGTTCGACCAGCGCGCGGGTCGGCGCGGCAACCGCGTGGCGAGATCTGCACTGGACCTGGCCGACGACGCGTCGGAGTCGCCTGGTGAGTCGAGCAGCCGCGTCACCATGCAGGACCTCCGTGTCCCGCCGCCGATCCTGCAGCAGGAGTTCGCGACGGACGCCGGACGTTTCCGGGTCGACTTCTGGTGGCCGGACGTCGGGGTCGTCGGCGAGTTCGACGGTCGCGTCAAGTACGACGACCGGGACGTGCTGTGGGCCGAGAAGCGACGGGAGGACGCGCTCCGACGACTCCCCCAGGTGTCCGGCTTCGCGCGGTGGGGCATGCGCGAGGCAGGCGACCCCATCCTCCTCGCCCACGTGCTCCTGGCAGCGGGCGTGCCGCTCGGACGCGGGTGGGTGGCGCGGCCCAGGTGATGCTCCGGGGGCACCCCGCCGTCCACGCGACGCCCCCAGGTGCTCGAGACGCCCTCGCCCGTGGCGGCGTCGCGGCGGGAAGGAGGCGTCTCGACGGGACGCGTGCGTCTCGACCATCCGGCGCCGGCCCGACGACGAGCGAGTGTCCCGGAAGGACCGCTCCACCGGTGCGGAACCGTCCGGACGGACTCCTCATCAGGGGTTCCGGTGCAGCCGCTCAGATGAGTCACGGGTCTGTAACGAAACGTCCAGGGGAGGTCGACGGACACACACGCGAAACACATCGGCCCTAGTTTTCTCGGCAACCCACGCGGAGGTGCGGCACTCGACCCGATGTCGGACGCCTCACGCGCAGAGAAAGGGCTCCACGGATGACCAGAACCACCCGTGCCACCACGGCACTGGCAGTGGCGGGAGCGGCAGCGCTCCTCCTCGCCGCGTGTTCCACCACCGGCAGCGCCGGGACCGACTCCTCCGCCTCGGCGAGCGGCGCGAAGAAGGACCCGGCCGCGAGCTGCAAGGCGCCCGACACCCCGGGCACCGACGCGCTCAAGATCGGCACGATCCTGCCCCTCACCGGCACCCTGTCGTACCTGAACCCGCCGGCCGAGTCCGGTGTGGGCCTGGCCGTCGAGGACATCAACGCCGCGGGCGGCGTGCTCGACAAGGACGTCAGCATCGACCCGGCGACGGACTCCGGCGACAGCAACGACATGACCGTGTCGAGCTCGGCGGCGACGAAGCTCGTGAACGCCAAGGTCCCGGTCGCGATCGGCGCCGAGTCCTCGAGCGTCACGCTCAACGTCATCGACCAGCTGACGAGCAACTGCATCGTGGAGATCTCGCCCGCGAACACGGCGACCTCGCTCTCCGGCTACTCGTCGTACTACTACCGGACCGCTCCGCCGGACTCGGTGCAGGGTTCGGCGCTCGGCCAGCTCGTCACGGGTGACGGCAACGCCAAGGTCGCGTTCCTGGTCTTCAACGACACGTACGGCACGGGTCTCCGCGACACCGTCCAGAAGGCCATCGAGGCCTCCGGCGGCCAGGTCGTCTACGGCGGCAAGGGCAAGGGGCAGGAGTTCCCGCCCGGACAGACGACGTTCTCGTCCGAGGTCACCGCGGCGCTCGCCACGAAGCCGGACGCGATCGTCGTGCTCGCCTTCGACGAGACGAAGTCGATCATCCCCGAGCTCAAGTCGCAGAACGCGGACATGGCGAAGATCTACATGTCCGACGGCAACACCGCGGACTACTCGAAGGACTTCGACAAGGGCACCCTCGAGGGCGCACAGGGCACCATCCCCGGCGCGAGCCCGAAGGACGAGCTGAAGCAGCGCCTGTCGGACTACTACCAGAAGACCGCCGGCAAGCCGCTCGCGGACTACTCGTACGCGGCCGAGTCCTACGACGCCACGACGCTCGCCGCACTCGCCGCGGTGAAGGGCAAGGGCACCGACTCCGGCACCATCCAGAAGAACATGGCCGCGGTGTCCGGCGCCGACGGCGGGACCGAGTGCACCACCTTCGCCGACTGCAAGAAGCTGCTCGACGAGGGCAAGGACATCCATTACACCGGCCCGTCCGGCATCGGTCCGTTCGACGAGAACAACGACCCGTCGAGCGCCTACATCGGCATCTACAAGTTCGACGGTGACAACAAGCCCGTGTACCAGAGCGCCATCCAGGGCTCGGTCTCGAAGTAACACCCCTGCAAGGACGACAGTCCCCCGCGGATCATCCGCGGGGGACTGTTGCGTGCGCCCGCCACTCCGGCAGACGGTCGGCGCCGGCCTGGAGGCACGGGTCGGTCCCGTCAGACCGGCTCGGCCGCCGTGGGTACGAGCGTCCGGCGCCTGGCTGCCCGGGCCGCCGCGAAGCTGTCGACCGTGAGCACGACGAGCGCCACCCACACGATCCCGAAGCCGATCCAACGCGCCGGCGGCATCGCCTCGTGCTGCACGACGACCCCGACGAGCAGCTGCATCACCGGCGCCAGGTACTGCGTCAACCCGAGCGTGGACAGGCTCACCCGCCGCGCCGAGGACGCGAAGAGCAGCAGCGGCACGGCCGTCGCGGGCCCGGTCAGCACCGTGACGAGGACGTGCGGCCAGCCCTCGCTCGTGAAGGTCACCCCACCGCCGAGGCCGGTGACCCCGAGCACGACGAGCGCGCCCACGGCGATCGGCAGGAGCCAGAGCGTCTCGATCGTCAGCCCGCTCAGCGCGTCGACCGTCCCGCCGACGCGCTTCTTCACCAGCCCGTACAACCCGAACGAGAACGCCAGTGTCAGCGAGATCCACGGGACCTGGCCGTAGCCGACGGCGATGACGACGACCGCCACGATGCTGATGCCGACCGCGGCCCACTGCGCCGCACGGAGCCGTTCGCGGAGCACCACGATCCCGAGGGCGATCGTCACGAGCGGGTTGATGAAGTACCCGAGGGCGGCCTCGACCGTGTGGCCCGTCGTCGTTGCGGCGACGTACACGGTCCAGTTGACCAGGATGAGGACGGCCGCGAGGCCCATCACGAGCATCACCCGGCGCTGGGCGAGCAGGGAGCGGGTGCGGAGCCACGAGCGGGTGACGGCGATCGCGACGGCGCAGAAGACCAGCCCGAAGACGATCCGCCACGCGACGATCTCGAACGCGCCGGCGGGGGCCATCGCCGCGAAGAGCAGCGGCATGAGTCCCCACAGCCCGTACGCAACGATCGCCTGGACGACACCGACGGATGCCTCGGAGCGGGCGGGGCGCGTCGGGGTCGGTTCACTCACGGAACCATCCTAGGAAGCCGGACCGACGCGACGGACCGGCACCGTGCCTCCCGGCCGGAAGGCGCACCGGACGTGTGTCGGACGCGAGCTGCACGCCCGCTGGACGCGTGCTGCACGCACGAACGCCCCGCCGGCCGGAGCCGTGCGGGGCGTTCGTCAGGTGCTGGGTGTCAGCGCTCGATGACCGCGAGGACGTCGCGAGCCGAGAGGACCAGCAGGTCCTCGCCCGAGTACTTGACCTCGGTGCCGCCGTACTTCGAGTAGATGACCTTGTCGCCGACGGCGACGTCGAGCGGCACGCGGTTGCCGTTGTCGTCGATGCGACCGGGGCCCACGGCGACGACCTCGCCCTCCTGGGGCTTCTCCTTCGCGGTGTCCGGGATGACCAGGCCGGAAGCAGTGGTCTGCTCCGCCTCGACCTGGCGGATGACGATGCGATCCTCGAGCGGCTTGATGGTGACGGCCACGGTGACCTCTTCTTTCTCGGTACTGACTCGGTACAGATGGGAACCGGTTGGCACTACGCACAGGAGAGTGCCAACGCGAGTCTAGGGACAGTCTGGCACTCGGTCAATCCGAGTGCCAGGCGGCTCCGGCCCTCTCGGCGACCTGGGAGGATCGAGGCGTGGACGCCGCCGATCTCGCACAGCTGCTGACCCCCGAGGGGATGGCCCTGCTCGACCGTACCCCCGGCATCTCCGACGGCGGCGAGATCGTCCGCGTCGTCTCCCGGCTCCGCGCCGAGGGCCACGACCCGGGGCTCGTCGCCGCCGTGCTCACCCAGGCGCGACTCCGACAGCGGGCCCGCGGCAAGTTCGGCGACTTCGCCGGGCGCATGCTCTTCACCGAGGCCGGACTCGAGCAGGCGACCCGGCTGCAGGTCGCCGCGTTGCACGCCGGACGCTTCGTCGGCGCCGGACTCACGCGGGTCGCCGACCTCGGCTGCGGGATCGGCGGCGATGCGCTGGCGATGGCCGCGCTCGACCTCGACGTCACCGCCGTCGACCGGGACGAGGTCACGGCGGCCGTCGCGACGCACAACCTCGCGCCGTGGCCGAACGCCCGGGTGGAGCTCGGCGACGCGGCCGGGTTCGACCTCGGTCGGGTGGACGGCGTGTGGATGGACCCGGCCCGTCGGACCGCCGGGCACGCGAACACCCGGCGGCTGGCGGACCCGGACGACTGGTCGCCGTCGCTCGACACGGTCTTCGCGGCCGCGACGACGACCCCGACGGGCGTCAAGCTCGGGCCGGGCATCGACCGCGACCTCATCCCGGACACGCTCGAGGCGCAGTGGGTCTCCGTCGACCGCGAGGTCGTCGAGCTCGTGCTCTGGTCCGGTCCCCTCGCCCGCCCAGGCATCCGACGTGCCGCGACGGTCATCGGCGCACACGGCACCGCGGAGCTGACCGCTCCCGGGGACACCGAGGACGTCGAGGTCGGCCCCGTCGGCGACTACCTGTACGAGCCGGACGGCGCGGTGATCCGCGCGCGGCTGATCGGGGACCTCGCCCGGTCGCTCGACGGCCGGATGCTGTCCGAGGGCATCGCGTACGTGACCTCGGACCGTGCGGTGGCGACGCCGTTCGCGCAGGGCTTCCGGGTGCTCGACACGATGCCGCTCGACGTGAAGCAGCTCGCGGCACGCCTGGCGGCGGAGGACGTGGGCACCGTCGAGATCAAGAAGCGGGGTGTGGACGTCGACCCGGCGCAGTTCCGGAAGCGGCTGCGGCTGCGGGGCCGGCGCGCGGTCACGCTCGTGCTCACCCGCCTGGAGGGACGACACACGGCGATCCTGTGCGAGCGGCTCGTCGACGTGGCCGGCTGAGCCCGCCACGGACGACGACGGGCCCCGCGTGGTTGCGCGGGGCCCGTCGCCGTGGTCGTCCGGGTTCGTCAGCCGACGAAGGCGCCGGAGTCGTAGCCGTAGGGGTCGGAGTACGAGCTGCTGAAGCCGGCGAAGACCACGAGCGCGATGATCCACAGGATCCAGAATCCGGTCATCACCCAGCCGGCGATGATGCCGGTCAGGGCGAGGGCACGGCCGCCCTCACCGTTCTGCTTGATCTTGCCGAGGGCGATGTGGCCGAGGATCGCGCCGGCGGGGCCGAGCAGGATCGCCATGAAGAACAGCGGGATCGCCCCGAGACCGAACACGATCGAGAGCACCGCGAGGGTGTTCGTCTTCGGGCGCTGCGCGTAGGGCTGGTACCCGGTGGAGGCGTAGGACGCCGCGTACGGGTTCGACTGCTGCTGCGGCTGGGCGTACGGGTTGCTCGGCTGCTGACCGTACTGGCCGCCCTGCTGCTGGCCGTACTGGGCACCGGACGGCTGCTGGTACGGGTTCGACTGCTGCTGCGGCTGCGCGTAGGGGTTCGACTGCTGCTGCGGCTGGCCGTACGGGTTCTGCTGCTGGCCGGGTGCCGAGTACGGGTACTGCGGAGCCGACCGGGGCGCGGACTGCGGCGCCTGGGACCCGGACGCGCTCGACGTCGGGTTCGAGGACCCGGTCGAGTTCGACGCGTTCGACGACTCGTCCGGCTTCGGCCACTGGTTCTGATCGGACACCGGTCCACCCCTCTCGGCGCCTGGTCGGTCGACGCCCGACCTGAATCCTCCCACAAGGACCCGCAGCGGGTTCAGCGCCCCGGGCTGCCCGACCCTCCGTCGGACCAGGACGGGCGTCAGACCTGGACGGTCGTCACCGGCAGCGTCGAGTCCGCGGCGAACCCGAGGTCGCTCGGCGCGTGCCCCTCGGCGACGAGCCGCGCCCCGACCGCCGCGATCATCGCGCCGTTGTCGGTGCACAGGTCGAACGGCGGGATGCGCAGCGCGACCCCGGCGGCCGCGCACCGTTCCTGGGCGACGGCCCGCAGCCGCGCGTTCGCGACGACGCCACCGCCGAGCAGCAGTCGGTCGACGCCGGTGTCCCGGCACGCGGCGAGCGCCTTCGTCAGGAGCACGTCGACCACGGCCTCGCGGAAGCTCGCGGCGACGTCCGCGACCGGCACCTCGCGACCCTCGTCGCGGCACTTCTCGACCCAGCGTGCGACGGCGGTCTTCAGCCCGGAGAACGAGAAGTCGTAGCGGTGCGCCGCCATGTCCTTCGGCAGCGTCAGGCCCCGGGGGAACCGGATGGCCGTCGGGTCGCCGTCGGCAGCGGCGCGGTCGATCTGCGGGCCGCCGGGGTACGGCAGCCCGAGGAGCCGTGCCACCTTGTCGAACGCCTCGCCCGCGGCGTCGTCGATCGTCTCGCCGAGCAGCTCGACGTCGCCGACCAGGTCGCGGACGAGCAGCAGCGACGTGTGCCCGCCGGAGACCAGGAGCGCGACGGTCGGCAGCTCGATCGCGGAGTCGTCGGCCCGGAGCACGTCCGCGCCGACGTGCCCGACGAGGTGGTTCACGCCGTACAGCGGCTTGCCGGTGGCGACCGCGAGGGCCTTCGCCGCACCGACGCCGACCATGAGGGCACCCGCGAGGCCCGGGCCGGCGGTGACCGCGACGGCGTCGAGCTCGTCGAGCGTGACGCCCGCGCGCCGGAGCGCCTCGTGCAGGGTCGGGGTCATCGCCTCGAGGTGCGCACGGGCCGCGACCTCCGGGACGACCCCGCCGTACCGGGCGTGCTCCTCCATGCTCGACGCGATGACGTTCGCGAGCAGGGTGGTCCCGCGGACGATGCCCACGCCGGTCTCGTCGCAGCTCGTCTCGATGCCGAGCACCAGGGGACCCGACCCCGGTGCTGTGTCGTCATCCGTGGCGCAGCTCGTCTCGATGCCGAGCACCAGGGGTTCATTCGCGCTCACCGAGGGTCTCCTGTCCGATGGGTCCGATGCCGGTCGAGGCGGGCGTCGCCGGGCGCTGCGGGATCGTCGCCCGCATCACCCACGCGTCGACGCCGTCCGGCTGGTAGTAGCGGGGACGGACGGCGATCTGCTCGAAGCCGGCGGCCGTGTACATCGCCTGTGCCACCGGGTTGTCGGCGCGGACCTCGAGGAAGACCTCGTGGACGTCGCGACGGCGGGCTTCGTCGAGCAGTTCGGTGAAGAGGACCTTGCCGAGGCCCCTCCCCCGGTGCTCGGCCGCGACCGCGATGGTCTGCACGTCCGCGACGGGGTTCCCCGCCAACGACGACAGCCCCGCGTAACCGATGACGGTGGGCGCCCCGCTGTCGGTGGTCTCGAGCACGACGTAGTACCCGTGCGGGGACCACAGCTCGCCGGCCATCTGCGCCGCCGACCAGGCATCGGTCGGGAACGAGGCGTGCTCGAGCCACATCACGTCGTCGAGGTCCTGCGGGACCGCCCGGCGCAACCGCAGCCCGTCGGGCAGCTCGCTCACCGGACTACCCGCTTGGGCGCTCCCGGCATCGTCACGTCGGGGTCGCGCAGGTAGAGCGCGGTGTCGTCTGCGAAGGGCGCGCCGGACGCGAGCTTGTCCGCGGCGAGCGCCCCGAGCCTCCAGGCCGGGATGGTCGCGACCGTCACGCGGTCCCAGCCCACCGCGTCCGGACGGGAGGCACGGATCGCCTCGTCCAGGTCCGCGGGCTTCGCGAGACCAGGACCCGCGACCCGCGTCCCGGTCTCGTCGTAGGCGCTCCAGTAGACCTCGCGGCGGCGCGCGTCCGTGAGGACGACGAACGGGCCGTCGGCCGACTGGTCGGCGGCCACGGCGTCGTGGCTGACGAGGGGCAGGACGGGGACGCCGCGTGCCGCGGCGAAGGTGCGGGCGGCGGCGATGCCGACGCGGAGGCCCGTGAAGGGGCCGGGCCCCGTGCCGGCGACGACGCCGGTCACGTCGGCGCCGGTGATGCCGGCCTCGGTCAGGACCTCGGCCAGGAAGGGGCCGACCACCTCGGCGTGCCGACGGGAGTCGTCGGTGCTGCGCTCGGCGACCGCGCGCCCGGTGGCGGGGTCGACGACGGCGACGGAGGTACCGGCGGACGTGTCGATGGCGAGGAGCACCCGTCCATCGTAGGCGTCCGGCGACCGGTCACCCGAAGTGCGGACAGCGGGCGTTCTGCCCCTGCACTGGGGCATCCCCGACCGCTCCCAGCCGACGCTCGGAAGCCGACAATCCACGGTGCAGGCCGTTCGGGTCGGTCTGCGCGGTGCGGACCCAGGGACGGTCCGCGCCCGAGGGAGCAGCACATGCAGCGCACCACCAGGGCGTCCGTCGCGACGGTCCTCCTCACCGCGGTCCTCGTCGCCGCGCCGCTCACGACCGGGTCCGTCGCCCAGGCGGGGACACCGGCGACGCCGACCGGGACGTTCACGCAGACGTTCCGCGAGGACTTCACCACGCCGGCGGCCGCCAACGGTCCGTTCGCGAAGCGGTACGCGAACGCGTGGCAGCCCTACCCGGACGGGATGGGCGACGGCAAGTACTGGTCCGGCTCGCAGGTCAGCGCGCACGACGGGGTGCTCGACGTCACGCTGGACGGGAAGCGCGGTGCCGCCGGCACCTTCGGGACGCAGCGCGGCGCCTGGGACTACGTCGGTGGGACCTTCACCGTGCGGGCGCGGGCGACGGGTGGCGACGGGAACGGGGCGGCGTTCATCGTCTGGCCGAAGTCGAACGTGTGGGCGGACGGCGAGATGGACTTCCCCGAGGGGAACTTCGACCAGGTGCCGTACGCGTTCCACCACTCGATGACGCCCGGCAAGGAGGCGTCGGCGATCGCCGTCGCCACCAAGGCGTCGTGGCGCGACTGGCACACGTACTCGGTGCAGTGGATCCCGGGCCGATCGGTGACGTACTCGATGGACGGCCGGGTCCTGCAGACCGTGACCCGCGACGTGGCGACCACCCCGCACCGCTTCATGTTCCAGACCGGGAACTGGGGGAAGAAGGGGCACCTGTACATCGACTGGGTGACGATCGCCTCCTGGAAGCCCTGAGCCCGGAGGTTGTACCCCGTCGTCGCAGCGACGAGGATGCTGGCCGGTGATGTTCCAGCGGACGCCGGTCCCGGAGCACCGCAGGAGGGGTGCGGCCGTGGTCGTGGATGCTCGAGGGGACCCGGGGCAGTGGCGTCGGAGGGGGCTCACGCCGCCGGCGGAACACGCTGCGATGGTCGAGGCCCGGCTCGGGTGGCTGCCGATCGACGACCCGACCTCCGCGGACTTCTTCTTCGATCCGCTCGACGGCTCGGTCGGCGAGGTCAGAGCGTGACGTCGGCCCAGCGCGGGCCGGTCGCGGTGACGATCACCCGACGCGGCTCGTCGGGGACGTCGTCCGGGTCGAGCGGCGCCGCCGACGCGGCGCGCTCTGGATCGGCGGTGTCGCCGCCGGTCGCCCGGACGATCTCGACGTCGAGCACGTCGTCCGAGATCCCGTCGACGAACCCGCGACCCCACTCGACGACGACGATCGAACCGTCCCAGTCGAGGTCGAGGTCGTCGAGCTCGACCGGGTCGGACAGCCGGTAGGCGTCGACGTGCACCAGGTCGGGGCCGGCCGTCGTCGGGTGGGTCCTGGCGAGCACGAACGTCGGGCTCGACACCTGCCCCCGGGCTCCGAGCGCGGCGCCGAGGCCCCGCGTCATCGTGGTCTTCCCGGCGCCGAGCGGCCCGGTCAGGACGACGAGGTCCCCCGCGCGCAGGACCCCGGCGAGCCGGGCACCGAGCGCGGACATCTCGTCGGTCGTCGACACCGTCGTGTCGAGCAGCACCCGCGGCGCGGCGGTCACGCGTGCGTCCCGTGCGCCTGGTGGTCGCCGCGGTGGTGGTGGTCGCCGCGGAGCCACGAGCCGACGCGGCCCTCGACCTCGTGGCCGACGTACTCGCGGGGCACGCGGGCGCCGATGCGGCACGTGACCTCCTCGCCGATGGAGTCGACCGCAGCACCGAACTCCAGGACCGTCATCTCACCGTGCTCGCCCGTCCCGAACAGCACGACGGGGTCGCCGACGCGGACGTCGTCGTCACCGACGTCGACCAGGAACTGGTCCATCGCGACCCGGCCCGCGATGGGGTACCGACGGCCGCCGATCGACACCTCGACACGTCCCTGCGCCCGGCGCGGCACACCGTCCGCGTAGCCGACGGGCACGAGCGCGAGGGTCGTCTCGCTGGTCGTGCGGTACGTGTAGTCGTAGGAGACCCCGGTGTCGACCGGGACCCGCTTGGTCTTCGCGACCGAGGCCGTCAGGGTCATCACGGGCTCGAGCCCGAGGTCCGCCGCGGAGACGCCGTCGGCTCCAGGCATGCCGAACAGGTTCGCCCCCATCCGGACCATGTCCTTCCGGAACTCCTTGCGCTCGAGGCCGGCGAGCGACGCGGCGACGTGCTCCATCGGGACGTCGAGCCCGAGGTCCTCGGCCTGCTCGACCGCGGCGTCGAACAACGCGACGGCGGCGCTGTCGTCGTCGTCCGAGGACTCGGCGAGGTGCGTGTACGCAGCGACGACCTCGATGCGTCCGGCACGCTGCGCGTCGACCGCCAGCGCGACGAGGTCGGGCCAGGTCTCCGCGGTCGCGCCGTCGCGGTGCAGCCCGGTGTCGACGCCGAGGTGCACGCGCGCGGGGCGCTGGTCGACCGCGTCGACGACCCGCTGCAGTTCGGCGGCGTTCGAGACGCCGAGGTCCACCGCGGAGTCGATCGCGTCGCGGAAGTCGAGTGCCGGGTCGTGCTGCCACGTGAACAGCCGGACGTCCTCGCCGACGCCGATCGCCCGCAGGCGCAGGGCAGCGGGGACCGTGAGCACGCCGATCCACCGGACCCCGGCGTCCACCGCGGCGAGCGCGATCGGCTCGAGACCGTGGCCGTACGCGTCGGCCTTCATGATCGCCATGACCTCGACCGGGTCCATCCACTCCCGGACCAGGTCGAGGTTCGACCGGTAGGCGTCGAGGTCGATCCGGGCCCGGCGCAGCGGCGCGTTCACGTCGTCCTCCGTTCCACGCTGCGGCCGACCCGTGCGGCCACCTCGTAGTTGATGGTGCCGATCGCGTCCGCCCACTCCTCGATCGCGGGGTCGCCGTCGGCCGGGTCGCCCCAGAGCACGACCTCGTCGCCGACCCGCACGTCCGCGTCGCCGACGTCGATGTGCATCGCGTTCATCGCGACCCGGCCGACGACCGGGAACCGCCGGTCGCCGATCCGCACCGAGACGTGTCCGCCGGACGCCCGGTCGAAGCCGTCGGCGTACCCGAGTCCGATCACCGCCAGGCGGGTGTCGTGCTCGGCACGCCAGGTGTAGCCGTAGCTGACGCCCTCGCCCGCACGCACCGGCACCGTGCGGAGCACCGCGGCCGTCACGCGCATCGCGGGCCGGAGCCCGAGGTCGGCGGACGAGCGGTCGGCGAAGGGGCTCAGCCCGTACAGCGCGATCCCGACCCGTGCGGCGTCCCGTCGGGTCTCCGGCACCGCGATGCTCGCAGCGCTCGCGGCGAGGTGCACGACATCCGGCACGACGCCGTTCGCGGCGAGACCGTCGAGCGCGCGCTGGAACGCGGCGTCCTGGTCGAGGTCGTCCGCGCGGGACGCGTTCGACAGGTGCGACATGAGGCCCTCGATCCGCGTCCGGCCACCGCCGCGGGCGATCCGACCGGCCGTCGCGAACAGCTCGGCCCACTCGGACTCCACCGCGCCGTTGCGGCTCAGGCCGGTGTCCACGCAGAGGTGCACGACCGGGACCTCGGCGTCGGCGGCCGCGGCGAGCTGGTCGACGCTCGACACCGCGGGCGTGACGTCGTACCGGGCGGCGCGACGGAAGTCCTCGTCCGGGGCGTGCAGCCACGCGAGGATCCGGACTCCCTCGTCGATGCCGGCCTGCCGGAGCGCGATGCCCTCGTCGAGGTCGGCGACGCCGAGCCACTCCGCGCCGGCGTCCACGAAGGCCCGGGCGGCGTCGACGGCGCCGTGGCCGTAGCCGTTCGCCTTGACGACCGCGATGACGCCGGACGGGGCCACCCGTTCGGCGACCGTCGCGTAGTTGGCGATCAAGGCCTCCCGGTCGACCGTGATGCCGGTGAACGCACTCACACCCTGTCCCCTGCCCCTTCGATGACCACGAACGCCGTGGCGATCCCACCATCGTGCGACAGCGACAGGTGCACGCTCGACACCCCGCGCCGGTCGGCGACGTCCTGCGCCCCGCTCCGGAGCGTCAGCGACGGGTTCCGCTGGTCGTCGGATACGACCTCGAGGTCCTGCCAGCTGAGCCCGGCGCTCGACCCGAAGGCCTTGATGAGCGCCTCCTTCGCGGCGAACCGGGCCGCGAGCGACGCACTCGGCCGCGGTTCGCCGTCGCGCAGGAGCTCCGACGGGGTGAACAGCCGCGTGCGCATCGCCGGAGTCCGGTCGAGCACCCGCTCGAACCGGTCCAGGTCGACGACGTCCACCCCGATGCCGATGATCATCGTGCGACTACTCGACGGTGACCGACTTCGCGAGGTTGCGCGGCTGGTCGACGTCGAGGCCCTTGGCCGCGGCGAGCTCCATGCCGAACATGTGCAGCGGCGCGACGGCGAGGAGCGGCTCGAAGAGCGGCGTCGCGAGCGGGATCCGCAGGACCTCGTCCGCGAAGGGGAGCACGGCGGCGTCGCCTTCCTCGGCGATCGCGATCACCCGGGCGCCGCGGGCGCGGATCTCCTGGATGTTCGAGACGACCTTCGGGTGCAGGGACCGCGGGTCGCGGGGGGACGGCACGATGACGAAGACGATCTGACCGGGCTCGATCAGGGCGATCGGACCGTGCTTGAGCTCGCCGGCGGCGAAGCCCTCGGCGTGGATGTACGCGAGCTCCTTGAGCTTCAGCGCGCCCTCGAGCGCGATCGGGTAGCCGACGTGCCGGCCGAGGAACAGCACGCTGCGGGTGTCCGCCATCCACTTCGCCAGCTCGCTGACCCCGGCGGCGTCGTCGATGGTCTGCTGCAGCTTCGGCGCGAGCCCCTCGAGCTCGGCGACCTGCTCCGCGATCTGCTCGGCCGTCAGCGTCCCGCGCAGGGTCGCGAGGTGCAGCCCGAGCAGGTAGAGCGCGACGCCCTGGGCGATGAACGCCTTCGTCGAGGCCACTGCGACCTCGGGCCCGGCGTGCGTGTAGATCACCGCGTCGGACTCGCGCGGGATGGTGGCGCCCTGGGTGTTGCAGATCGACAGGACCTGCGCGCCCTGCTCCCGCGCGTACTTCACGGCCATGAGCGTGTCCATGGTCTCGCCGGACTGGCTGATCGAGACGACGAGGGTGCGCTCGTCGAGGACCGGGTCGCGGTACCGGAACTCGTGGGCGAGCTCGACCTCGACCGGGACGCGGGCCCACTGCTCGATGGCGTACTTGCCGAGGATGCCGGCGTAGGCGGCGGTGCCGCAGGCGATGACGATGACGCGGTCGACGGTGGCCAGGCGGTCCGCGATCGGGTCGAGGTCGGTGAGCGTCACCGCGCCGTCGTGCACGCGGCCGAGGATCGTCTTCGCGACGGCCTCGGGCTCCTCGCTGATCTCCTTCGCCATGAAGGATGACCAGCCGCCCTTGTCGGCGGCCGAGGCGTCCCAGCTGACCTCGAACTCCTCCGGGGTGGCCGGGGTGCCGTCGAAGTGCACGACCTCGACGCCCTCCGGACGGATCGTGGCGATCTCGTCCTGGCCGATCGCGAGGGCACGCTGCGTGTACGCGACGAACGCCGCGACGTCCGAGCCCATGAAGTTCTCGCCGTCGCCCAGCCCCACCACGAGCGGCGAGTTCCGGCGGGCACCGACGACGACGCCGGGCTGGTCGGCGTGCACGACGAGGAGCGTGAACGCACCCTCGAGCCGCTGCACGACCTGCTGCATGGCGGAGGTCAGGTCACCGGTCTCGCGGTACGCCCGGCCGACCAGGTGCGCGGCGACCTCGGTGTCGGTCTCGCTCGTGAACGTGACGCCCTCGGCCAGGAGCTCGTCCTTCAGCGGGGCGAAGTTCTCGATGATGCCGTTGTGGATGAGCGCGAGCTTGCCGCCGTCCGCCAGGTGCGGGTGCGCGTTGCCGTCGGTCGGGCCGCCGTGCGTCGCCCAGCGGGTGTGCCCGATGCCCGTGCCGCCGTCCGCGATCGGGTGCTCGGCGAGCTCGTCGACGAGGGCCTGCAGCTTGCCGGCCTTCTTCGCGGAGGCCAGGTCGTGCGACCCGTCGACGACCGCGATCCCGGCCGAGTCGTAGCCGCGGTACTCGAGACGACGGAGACCGCCGAGGAGGACCTCCTGGCTGCTCTTGGTGCCGACGTAGCCCACGATTCCACACATGCGACCGATCCTACGGTCTGCCTGGGGAGCAACCCTGCACGCTCGCAGGACTGGGGATACCGTTTGGACCATGGGACGTTTCGACGACATCGCGATCACGACGCTGCACGGTGAGCAGACCACGTTCGGGCAGTTCGCGGACAAGGCCGTGCTCGTGGTGAACGTCGCGTCCCGCTGCGGGCTCGCACCGCAGTACGAACAGCTCGAGGCACTGCAGCGGCAGTACGGGCCGCGCGGCTTCACGGTGCTCGGCTTCCCGAGCAACCAGTTCCTGCAGGAGCTCGGCTCGTCCGAGGCGATCGACGAGTACTGCTCCACGACCTGGGGCGTCACGTTCCCGATGTCCGAGAAGGTCAAGGTGAACGGCAAGGGCGCACACCCGCTCTACCAGGCGCTCAAGGAGACCCCCGACGCGTCCGGCAAGGCCGGCCGGGTCAGCTGGAACTTCGAGAAGTTCCTGGTCGCGCCGGACGGCACGGTCACCCGCTTCCGTCCCACGACGAAGCCGGACGCCCCCGAGGTCGTCGCCGCCATCGAGGCGGCCCTGCCCGCCTGACCGGCTCGGACCGCCCGACCGGCGCGCGACCGCCGGACGCGCACCGCCACACCGGACGGGAGGCACGGATCACGCGGGCCGGTCGGCTGACGTGATCCGCGCCTCCCGTCGGTACGCTCGTGCCCATGCCGATCCCGGAAGCCACCGTCGCGCACCCGACCCCGTTCGTGGAGATCCCGCGCGACGAGTGGTCGCAGCTCGCGCCGAAGGAGCACCTCTCGCTCACCGAGACCGAGATCGTGCAGCTGCGCGGCCTCGGGGACCGGCTCGACATCCGCGAGGTGCAGGAGGTCTACCTGCCGCTGTCCCGGCTGCTCACGCTCTACGCGGCCGGCGCACGGAACCTGCACGCCGAGACCAGCCGGTTCCTGGGGGAACGCGCCGGACGCACGCCCTTCGTGATCGGGGTCGCGGGGTCCGTCGCGGTCGGCAAGTCCACCGTCGCCCGCCTGCTGCGCGAGCTGACGAAGCGCTGGCCGGACACCCCGCGCGTCGAGCTCGTGACGACGGACGGGTTCCTGTACCCGAACGCCGAGCTCGAGCGCCGCGGGATCATGGACCGCAAGGGCTTCCCGGAGTCGTACGACCGGCGGGCGCTGCTGCGCTTCGTGAGCCAGGTGAAGAGCGGCGCGGCCGAGGTGCGGGCGCCGTACTACTCGCACCTGGTCTACGACATCGTGCCCGACGCCGAGATCGTGGTGCGGCAGCCGGACGTCCTCATCGTCGAGGGGCTGAACGTGCTCGCGCCGCCGGTGCACGGGCGGCTCGCCCTGTCCGACCTGTTCGACTTCACGATCTACGTCGACGCGAAGACCCGGGACATCGAGTCCTGGTACGTCGACCGGTTCCTGGCCCTGCAGGAGCAGGCGTTCTCGAGCCCGGACTCGTTCTTCCACCGGTTCGCCTCGCTGTCCCGCGAGGACGCCGTGCGCACCGCGACCGACGTCTGGCGGGCGATCAACGAGCCGAACCTGCTCGAGAACGTGCTGCCGACCCGCTCCCGGGCGACCCTGGTGCTCCGCAAGGGCGCGAACCACGAGGTGTCGTCGGTGTTGCTCCGCAAGATCTGAACCGCCGGGCGCCCGCTCGCAAGACGCAACGAGGGCGGTTCCTCGCAGCGGAGTACCGCTGCGAGGAACCGCCCTCGTTGCGTTTCGCGGGAGCTACGGAGGTGGCTCGACCCGCCCTACGCGGCGTCGAGCGCCAATCGGTCGGACACGACGGCCGCCAGTTCCTCGGCGACGCGCTGGGCCTCGTCCTGCGAGGCGGCCTCGACCATCACGCGCACGACGGGCTCGGTGCCCGACGGACGGAGCAACACGCGTCCGGCGTCCCCGAGCGCGGCAGAGGCGGCGGTCACCGCGTCCTGCACGCCCTGGTCGTCGAGCCCGTGGCGGTCGACCCCGCGGACGTTGAGCAGCACCTGCGGGAACACGGTCATGCACGACGCGAGCTCCTGCAGGGTCTTGCCCGTGCGCGCCATCTCCGCGACGAGGTGCAGCCCCGTCAGGACGCCGTCCCCGGTGGTCGCGTGGTCGCTGAAGATGATGTGCCCGGACTGCTCGCCGCCGAGCGAGAACCCGCCCTCGGTCATCTTCTCGAGCACGTAGCGGTCACCCACGCCGGTCTCGAGCACCGTGATGCCCGCGTCCGCCATGGCCCGCTTGAGCCCGAGGTTCGACATGACGGTGGCCACGAGCGTGTCGGAGGCCAGCAGCCCCCGCTCCTGCAGGGACAGCGCGAGGATCGCCATGATCTGGTCGCCGTCGATCGCGTTGCCGGCGGCGTCGACCGCGAGGCACCGGTCGGCGTCGCCGTCATGCGCGATGCCGACGTCCGCTCCGGCCTCGAGCACCGCGGCGGCGAGGTTGTCGATGTGCGTCGAGCCCACGCCGTCGTTGATGTTCATGCCGTCCGGGTCGGCGCCGATGAGCGTCACCCGGGCACCGGCGTTGACGAACACCTCGGGCGAGACGCCGGCTGCGGCACCGTTCGCGCAGTCGAGCACGACGTGGATGCCGTCGAGCCGGTGCGGAAGCGTGCCGAGCAGGTGCACGACGTAGCGGTCCTCGGCGTCGGCGAAGCGCGTGATCCGGCCGACGTCGCCGCCGGTCGGGGTCGGTGCGGACTGGTCGTGCATGGCCGCCTCGATGCGGTCCTCGACCTCGTCCGGGAGCTTCCGGCCGCCCGTGGCGAAGAACTTGATCCCGTTGTCCGGCGCCGGGTTGTGCGACGCGGAGATCATCACGCCGAAGTCGGCGTCGATGTCGGCGACCAGGAAGGCCGCCGCGGGGGTGGGGATGACCCCGGCGTCGAGCACGTCGACGCCGGCGGAGGCGAGCCCGGCCGCGACCGCGGCACCGAGGAACTCGCCGGAGACGCGCGGGTCGCGCGCCAGGACCGCGCGCGGGCGCGGTCGACCGGACGCCCGGCGGGCGTCCGCATGGTGTCCGTGCGTGAGCACGGCCGCGCTGGCCTGGGCGAGACCCAGAGCCAGCGCGGCCGTCAGCTCGCCGTTGGCGAGACCACGAACACCGTCGGTACCGAACAGACGCGGCATTGCGATCGGGTTCGCCAGGCGACTAGCGCTTCGAGAACTGCGACGCCTTGCGGGCCTTCTTGAGACCGGCCTTCTTGCGCTCGATGACGCGGGCGTCACGGGTGAGGAAGCCGGCCTTCTTGAGGGTGGCGCGGTTGTTCTCGCGGTCGATCTCGTTCAGCGCACGCGCGATGGCGAGGCGGAGCGCACCGGCCTGGCCCGAGGGGCCACCACCGGTGATGCGGGCGGTGACGTCGTAGGCGCCGAGGAGCTCGAGCACCTTGAACGGGTCGTTGATGAGCTGCTGGTGCAGCTTGTTCGGGAAGTAGTCCTCGAGCGTGCGGCCGTTCACCGTGAAGGTGCCGCCACCGGGGACGAGGCGGACGCGTGCGATGGCCTCCTTGCGGCGCCCGACGGCACCGCCCGAGACGTTGAGGATCTGGCGGGGAGCGGCCTCGGACGCGACGGGCGCGCTCTCGGTCGTGAAGCTCTCCGGGGTCTGGTCGAGGGAGTCAGCGATCTGTGCCATGAGTTGAATCAGTCCTTGAAGTCGTCGTGGCCGGAACTACTGTGCGACCTGGTCGAAGGTGTACGCCTTGGGCTGCTGCGCGGCGTGCGGGTGCTCCGGGCCGGCGTAGACCTTCAGCTTCTTGAGCTGCTCACGGCCGAGGGTGTTCTTCGGCAGCATGCCGCGGATCGCCTTCTCGACGGCGCGGGTCGGGTGCTTCTCGAGCATCTCCGGGTAGGAGGTCGCGGTGAGGCCGCCCGGGTAGCCCGAGTGACGGTAGTAGACCTTCTTCGCGAGCTTGGAGCCGGTGAGGGCGACCTTGTCCGCGTTGATGATGATGACGTGGTCACCCATGTCCATGTGCTGGGCGAAGGTGGCCTTGTGCTTGCCGCGCAGGAGCGCCGCGGCGTGGGTGGCGAGGCGGCCGAGGACGACGTCGGTCGCGTCGATGACGATCCAGTCGTGCTGGACGTCTGCCGGCTTCGGGGAGAACGTACGAGTCACAGGAGTGCTGCTTTCGTGTCGAGGTGAGGAGTCCGTGAATCCCGCTCCGGTGGGTGTTCCTCGTGCGATGCACGCGGAACTGCCCGGTGGAGGGCTCATCTGACTGTCCGGCGCACGGGGCGCACAGACCAAGGAGAGAGCCTACCCGACGCGGCTCACCACGGCAACCACGCGCCGGCCTGGAGGCACGGGGCGGGCCCGCCACGCGCCTCCCGTCTGCCGCTCGGTCGCGTCGTGACCCGCGCTGCCCACCGCATCCGGGGCGGACCCGTGCGCGCCCCCGCGACGGACGACGTCCCCGCTGTCGGTCGACAGCGGGGACGTCCCTGTGGGGCTCGAGCGCGACGTGTCAGGCGGCGCGTGCCGTCCGACGACGGCGAGCGACGAGCACGCCGGTGCCGGCGGCGAGCAGGAGCAGCGCTGCCGCGATCCCGCCGGAGAGCTCCGTGCCGGTGAAGGCGAGTGCGCCCGTGGCGGGGTCGATGCGGATCGGCGTCCAACCGACCAGTGAACCGTCCGCGGCGGTCACGGCGAGGCGGTGCGCCCCGGTCGTGGTGCCGGCCGGCACGGTGACCCGGACGGTGCCGTCGGCGGCGACCACGGGGGTGCCGAGGAGCACGGGTTCGGAGTACAGCCAGACCGAGATGCGCTCACCGGCGCGGGCGGTCCCGACGCCGACCGTGATGGTCTCGCCGGCGCGGGCCGAGGCCGGGCCCGTGACGCCGCCGCGGTTGCCGTCCGTCAGCGAGTCGGCGTCCGGGGCGACGGGCGTTCCGGTGCCGATCCCGCCGCCGCTGCCGGTGCCGTTGCCGCCGCCGTTCCCGTTGCCGTTGCCGTTGCCGTTGCCGGGGGTGCCGCCGTTCCCGTTGCCGGGGGTGCCGCCGTCACCGTCCCCGTCACCGGGCTCGGTGGTGTCGCCGGAGGCCACGTCGAACCCGACCAGGATCGGGTCGTGGTCGCTCGCGCGGTACACGTCGTCGCGGTACAGGTCCGTGACGTTGTAGTCGTAGCGGCTGTACTCGAGGCCCACCGACTCGACCGAGTTGATGTTCCAGATGTCCACGCCCGTGACGTCCTCGAGCGCGGCGGGCGACGCGAGCACGTGGTCGAGCGAGCCGCTCAGGCCGCTGAACACGTAGGAGTACTCCGACGCGTCCGCGGCCGGGCCGAGGTCGGTGTAGCCGGCGTCCCGCAGGACGACCATCGGGTCCTCCTCGCTGTAGGCGTTGAAGTCACCGAGCATGAACACGCGGTCCGTGCCGTACTTCGCCTGCTCCGCGGTCGAGAACGCGGCGAGCGCCGTGGCCTGCCGGACGCGCGACTGGTTCGACGCGCCCTGCCCGTCGCCCTGGTCGGCGTCGGCCCCGGTGCCGGAGCCCTTCGACTTGAAGTGGTTCGCGATCACCAGGAAGTCGTCGTCCGCGGTGCCGCCGACCGGGCGGAACGCGTCGGCGACGGGCTGGCGGGCGTTGACGAAGGCCGGGTCGTCCAGGATCGTCGACTCGCCGACGGGCGCGACGCGGTCCTGCTTGTAGATGAGCGCGAGACGGATGACGTCCTCGCTCGCGGGCACCTTCGCGGGCGACTTCACGTACGCCCAGGTGTCCTGACCGGTCGCGGCGTTCAGCGCGGCGACGAGCGTCGCCACGGCCGCGTCGCGATCCTGCCCGAAGCGGGCCGAGTTCTCGATCTCCTCGAGCGACACCACGTCGGCGCCCAGGCCGTTGATCGCCTTGACGATCTTGACCTGCTGGCGGGCGAGGTCGTCGGCGTTCGCAGCGCCACGGGCGTCGCAGCCGCCGCGGACGGTCACGGGGTCGCCGTCACGGTCGGTGTAGTACGTGCACCCGGTGAGCTGGTCGCCGGTCGTCGGGAAGTAGTTGAGCACGTTGAAGCCGGCGAGCTTGAGGTCGCCGCCGACCTGCTCGGGTGCCGCGGTGCGGACGTTCGAGAACGTCGCCGGCAGGTCCGCCGCGGGGGTGGCGCCCGTGATCGGCGTGGTCGGCTGGAACTTCCACGCGTCGTTCCGGTAGTCGAGCACCACCGGCTTCGTGAAGGTCGTCGCGGCACCGACCGTCACCGGACCCTGGGTGAGCCACGACACCGGCACCGACTGGTTCGCGGCGCTGAGGAAGTTCGTGCTCGCGCCGTCGTCGAGGACCACCTTGCGGGCGGCGTTGTCGGCGGCGACCGCGGCGGCCTCGGCACTGCCCGGACGGGCGACCTCGGTCGGCTGGACGAGCCGCTTCGTCCCGGTGGCGAGCGTGACCTCGCCGTACTGGTTCGTCGTGTAGTTGTCGGCGACGGTGTAGTCACCCTGCGGTGCGACGAGCATGCTCTCGAGCGACTCGCGCTGCGCGTCGGTGCGGGGGAACGTCAGCGTGGCCGGGATCGGCTGCACGACACCGGCTGCGGGGAGCTTCGTGAGGCCGGCGGTCGAGGGCACCTCGAGCTCGGTGAGGCCGTTGTACTCGGCGACCGTGCCGGTGAGGCGCACGGCGTCACCGATCGCGACGCTGCCGACGGTCGACGCGGAGAACACGAAGACGGCGTCCGACGCGGTGTGGGTGGCGAGGTCCAGCGCACCGCCGGTCCCCGCGGTCTGCACCGTGTAGCCGTTCAGACCACCGGTCGCGTAGACGGCGGTGACGACGCCGTCGGTGGTGACGCTCTTGCCGACGAAGGGCGAGGACGCGCCGGTGCCCTGCAGCTGCGCGATGGTGACCTGCTCGGCCGGTGTCGTCGGCGTCCCGGGGTCGGTCGGGGTGCCCGGGTCGGTCGGGGTCGTGCCGCCGCCCTGGCCGCCGGCGTTCCGGGGGGTGATCGTCGCGGTGAGCGAGAAGTCCAGGGCGTTCGCGTCGGTGTCCGCGGCGTCCGTCCGGGTCAGCGCGTCGGGGACGGTGTTGCCCGTGCCCGTGGTCGCGGCAGCCGTCTCGAACGTGTTCGAGGTGCCGTAGCCGAGCACGTCGACGACGCCGGCCGTCCCCGCGGCGACCGTGCCGGCGGGGAGCGCGAGCGGCGTCTGGCCGTCCGAGAGCACGAGCGTGCCGGAGGAGCCCGACGGGTTGAGGCCGGTCACGGCGTCCGCGGTCGGCAGCGCCTGGCCGACGGTGCCGTTCGACCCCATCTGCACGAGGTACGAGCCGTGCGCCGGGACGGAGCCGGACAGCTTGCCGACGTTCGTCGCCGACGGTGCCGCTGTGCTCGTCGCGGAGCGGTACTGCAGCGACCAGCCGTCGACGCTGACGGCCGCGTCGGTGGGGTTCTCGAGCTCGACGAACTTGTTCGTGAAGGGCTGGTTCGCGCTGCCGCCCTTCAGGTACGCCTCGCCGATCACCAGCCCGGTGCCGGCGGGGTTCGCCAGTGCGGTCGAGACGGACACGAGGGGAGCGGCGACGAGCGTCGCCGCCACGGTGGCGCACAACACGGTGCGCCGCAGGGTCTTGGGCATGCTGACCTTCGGGAGGAGGAGGGGGACCCCAGCACGCTAGCCACCTGTCGGGTCGCTCAGGTTTCCGGCAGGTGAACGATCCGGTCCACCCCTCGCCGGGGGCCACCCCGCCGCGCGGTCAGTGCGCGACCGGCACCCACTCCCGCCCGACCCGGTGCACCGCGGGCCCGTGCCCCGGCAGCAGCACGCCCGGCATCGGCAGCGCCCGCGCCGACTCGAGCGCACGCTCCTGGTCGGCGGTGAAGAACGGCGTGATCATCCGCGGCCGGGGCGACCACGACGCGGGCTGCGTGTCGTGGTGCGACACGACGGCGTCGCCCGTGACGATCGCGTCCGCCGCCGGCAGCAGGTAGGCCGTCGACCCGTCGGTGTGCCCGTCGGCCGGCAGCGGCGTGATCGCCCGCCCGGCGAAGTCGGCCCCGGTGAAGGCGCGGACGGACGGCACGGTCGTGGGGCGGAGGGCGTCGGAGCGCAGGGCGCGGGCGAGCCAGCGGAGCGTCCGGGGTGCGGCGAGCCGTCCCCCGATCTCGGCCGGGGTCACCTGCTGCCGCTCGGGTCCGCGGACGTTGTCGAGCTCGTCGGCGTGCGCGAGGACCTGCACGTGCGGGTGCCGCTCGAGGATGCCCGGGATCCCACCGACGTGGTCGACGTGCCCGTGGGTGACGTACACACGCCGCAGGTCGGCGAGGTCGTGCCCGGCCCAGCGCACGGTCTCGAGCACGAGGTCGCTGTCCGCCGGGTAGCCCGCGTCGATGAGGGCGACGCCGTCCTCCTCCGCGAGCACGACCCAGTTCGAGACCGGCCCCTCGACGAAGACGACCCCGGGGGCGACGGAGACGACGGACCGGGGTTCGCGGGAGCTCATGCCCCGACGGTACCGGCGTCCGGCTCGTCGTCCGTCCGCCGCGCACGCGTCTGCGACGCGCGGGCCGCGAGTTCGTCGTCGGCCGGGTACCCGACCTCGGTCAGGGTGAGTCCGACGGCGGGCGCGACCGCGAAGGCGCTGGTCCGCTGCTCGGCGACCCGGAGTTCCTCGAGCCGGTCCGGGCCGAAGCGGCCCTCCCCCACGGCGATGGTCGCGCCGACCATCGCGCGCACCATGGAGTGACAGAAGGCGTCGGCCTGGAGGCGCGCCACCAGCACGCCGTCCGGCTCGCGGTCCCAGCGGAACTCCTGCAGCGTCCGGATCGTGGTCGCGCCCTCGCGCGGCTTGCAGAAGGTCGCGAAGTCGTGCAGGCCGAGCAGCGTCAGCGCACCGCGCTCCATCGCCACCGGGTCCAGCCGCGTCGGGTGCCAGAGCGTGTGCCCCCGACGACGCGGATCGCGACCGACCTCGGCGTCCGCGACCCGGTACTCGTAGCGCCGCCAGAGCGGGGAGAACCGGGCGTCGAACCCGTCCGGCGCGACCGACGCCCGCGTCACCACGACGTCCCCGGTGCGCCCGGCGAGCCCGTTCAGCCGCTTGACGAGCCCGTCGAGCGACGTCCGCGGCGGCCCGTCCGGCGCCGACCGGCGGGGTCGGGTCAGCGCCCCCCACTGTTCCGCCGACAGGTCCAGGTGCGCGACCTGTCCGGTCGCGTGCACCCCCGCGTCGGTGCGTCCCGCGACGGTCAGGAGCGGCGGCGCGCCCCACCGGGTGAACACCGTCGCGAGTGCGTCCTCGAGCGCCCCCTGCACGGTCCGCAGGCCCGGCTGCCGGGCCCACCCCGAGAACGCGGCTCCGTCGTACGCGACGTCCAGGCGCACCCGCACCGCTGCCGAACCGACCGTCTCGTCCACGCGAGCGAGCGTACCGGGGGCGAGGCGCGCCTCCCGTCCGGCGGTCGCCGTGCCGCGCGACCGCGAGCCGGTGTCAGCGCGTGTCAGCCCGTGTCAGTGCCACGTCAGTGGCGCGTGAGCGCCCCTCGGCACCATCGACCTCGACATCGACGAAAGGACCATCCCGATGACCACCACCCCCCTCGCGGTCGAGGCAACCGGCCTCGTCAAGACCTTCGGGTCGAACCGCGCCGTGGACGGCGTCGACCTCCGTGTGGAGGCCGGGACCGTCTACGGCGTGCTCGGGCCGAACGGCGCCGGCAAGACGACCACCATCTCGATGCTCGCGACCCTGCTGAAGCCGGACGGCGGCGAGGCCCGCGTCTTCGGCCACGACGTCCGCCGCGAGCCGCAGGCCGTCCGCTCCCTGATCGGCGTGACGGGGCAGTACGCGAGCGTCGACGAGACCCTCAGCGCCACCGAGAACCTCGTCATCTTCGCGCGGCTGCTCGGCCTGTCCCGCGGCGACGCGAAGCGCAAGGCGACCGAGATGCTCGAGCGGTTCGGCCTGACCGAGGCGGCCTCCCGACCCCTCAAGGCGTTCTCCGGCGGCATGCGTCGGCGCCTCGACCTGGCGGCGAGCCTGATCGCGCAGCCGCCGCTGATCTTCCTCGACGAGCCGACCACGGGGCTCGACCCGCGGACCCGCGCGCAGATGTGGGACACGATCCGGGAGCTCGTCGCGACCGGGTCGACCGTGCTGCTCACGACGCAGTACCTCGACGAGGCCGACCAGCTCGCCGACCGCATCGCCGTGATCGACCACGGCCGCGTCGTCGCCGAGGGCACCGCCGACGACCTGAAGTCCTCGGTCGGCACGGCCTCGCTGCAGCTGCGCCTGGCGGACGCCGATCCGGGGTCCCTCGCGACGGCGGCCGCGCTCGTCGAGCGAGTGCTCGGCACGCCAGCCGTGGTCAGCCCGGAGGGCGCGCGCCTGACCGCACCGATGACGGCGCCCGACCGCGTCACCGACCTGCTCGTGTCGTTCCGCGACGCGGGTGTCTCCCTCGCCGAGATGAGCGTGCAGAAGCCGACGCTCGACGAGGTGTTCCTCACCATCACCGGTTCGCCGTCGTCCCCGGACGACCAGGCCGAGACCGAGCGCGCGCTCGAAGGGAGCCTCGCATGACCACCGTCCTCGAACCCACCACCACCGCCGCGCCCCGGGTCACCCCGCGTCCGGGCGTCGGCGGCTCCGGCCTCGCGGCCACGGTCCGCCAGTCGTTCACGATGGCGTACCGCGGCCTCGTCAAGATCCGTCGGACGCCCGAGCAGCTGTTCGACGTGACGCTCATGCCGATCGTCTTCACCGTGATGTTCACGTACATCTTCGGCGGCGCGATCTCCGGCGACGTCGGCAGCTACCTGCCCGTGATCATCCCCGGCATCCTCGTGCAGACGGCGATCACGTCGTCGGTCGTCACCGGTGTCCAGCTCCGCGAGGACATGGACAAGGGCGTCTTCGACCGCTTCCGATCGCTGCCGATCGCCCGCATCGCCCCGTTGGCCGGCGCCCTGCTCGCCGACACCGTCCGGTACGCGATCGCCACGACGATCACCTTCGTGGTCGGCATCGTGATGGGCCTGCGCCCGGCCGGCGGCCTCGGTGCGGTGCTGCTCGCCGCCCTGCTCGTGATCGTGGTCGCGTGGGCGATCAGCTGGGTCTTCGCGTACTTCGGCGTCATCGCCCGCACCGCGTCGAGCGTGTCCGGCATCGCGAACCTCGTGCTCTTCCCGCTGACGTTCCTGTCGAACGCGTTCGTCCCGACGAACACGCTGCCCGCGTGGCTCCGGTGGTTCACCGAGGTCAACCCGGTCTCGCACCTCATCACGGCGGTCCGCGACCTGGTGAACCACGGCACCGTCAGCGGCGACCTGTGGCTCAGCCTGCTCGGCGCCGCGGTCATCGTCGCGGTGTTCGCGCCGCTGACGGTCCGCGCCTACATGCGGAAGGCCTGACGCACCCGCTGCGCGGTGCGCCTCACCGCTCGACGCGGAGCTCCTCGAGGAGCGCCCGCGTCCGCACGACGACCTCGTCCGGCCCCCAACCGGACGAGGTCGTCTCCGCGTCCGCCAGTGCCTGCTCGCCGACACCGGCCACCAGGAGCGGTCGGACCCGTGCGTGCGCGAGGACGGCGTAGTCCTGCCGGGTGCCGACCCGCGTGGCGACCGCCCAGCAGCGGGCCGCGTCCGCCGTGCGGCCGTCCCGCAGCAGCGCGATCGCCAGGCCGAGCAGGGCGGTCCCGACGACCGGCATGTCGAGCCACGCGGACCGCAGGCGCAGCTGGACGAGGGCCCCGGTCCGCAGACGGCGTGCGACGTCGCGTTCGCCGGCCGGGAGGCGCGTGCCGGCCCCGTCGGACCGGCTCGCGTCCGCGGCGCGGTCGGGTCCACTTCCGCGGTCGCGTTCGGGTTCGTGCTCGCGCTCGCGATCGACGCCGAGTGTGCGCGGTGGGCGGGCGACCCGGACCGCGCGGCCGCGGCGTACACCGCGGCGTGGGACCTGCTGCGGGACCCCCGCACGCGCGCGGTGCACTGGCGGTTGATGGCCGGCGCGGCCCGCATCGCCGCCGTCGACGAACGCGAACGAGCACGTGTACGCGGGCGCGAGCGCGAACGCGAACGCGAGCACGAACCCGAACGCGACCGCGGAAGTGGACCCGACCGCGCCGCGGACGCGAGCCGGTCCGACGGGGCCGGCACGCGCCTCCCGGCCGGCGAACGCGACGTCGCACGCCGTCTGCGGACCGGGGCCCTCGTCCAGCTGCGCCTGCGGTCCGCGTGGCTCGACATGCCGGTCGTCGGGACCGCCCTGCTCGTGATCGTGGTCGCGTGGGCGATCAGCTGGGTCTTCGCGTAC
>NZ_CP054593.1:336313-399874 GCF_013347165.1 Curtobacterium sp. Csp2 | reverse complement strand
GAACCGCCCTCGTTGCGTTTCGCGGGAGCTACGGAGGTGGCTCGACCCGCCCTACGCGGCGTCGAGCGCCAATCGGTCGGACACGACGGCCGCCAGTTCCTCGGCGACGCGCTGGGCCTCGTCCTGCGAGGCGGCCTCGACCATCACGCGCACGACGGGCTCGGTGCCCGACGGACGGAGCAACACGCGTCCGGCGTCCCCGAGCGCGGCAGAGGCGGCGGTCACCGCGTCCTGCACGCCCTGGTCGTCGAGCCCGTGGCGGTCGACCCCGCGGACGTTGAGCAGCACCTGCGGGAACACGGTCATGCACGACGCGAGCTCCTGCAGGGTCTTGCCCGTGCGCGCCATCTCCGCGACGAGGTGCAGCCCCGTCAGGACGCCGTCCCCGGTGGTCGCGTGGTCGCTGAAGATGATGTGCCCGGACTGCTCGCCGCCGAGCGAGAACCCGCCCTCGGTCATCTTCTCGAGCACGTAGCGGTCACCCACGCCGGTCTCGAGCACCGTGATGCCCGCGTCCGCCATGGCCCGCTTGAGCCCGAGGTTCGACATGACGGTGGCCACGAGCGTGTCGGAGGCCAGCAGCCCCCGCTCCTGCAGGGACAGCGCGAGGATCGCCATGATCTGGTCGCCGTCGATCGCGTTGCCGGCGGCGTCGACCGCGAGGCACCGGTCGGCGTCGCCGTCATGCGCGATGCCGACGTCCGCTCCGGCCTCGAGCACCGCGGCGGCGAGGTTGTCGATGTGCGTCGAGCCCACGCCGTCGTTGATGTTCATGCCGTCCGGGTCGGCGCCGATGAGCGTCACCCGGGCACCGGCGTTGACGAACACCTCGGGCGAGACGCCGGCTGCGGCACCGTTCGCGCAGTCGAGCACGACGTGGATGCCGTCGAGCCGGTGCGGAAGCGTGCCGAGCAGGTGCACGACGTAGCGGTCCTCGGCGTCGGCGAAGCGCGTGATCCGGCCGACGTCGCCGCCGGTCGGGGTCGGTGCGGACTGGTCGTGCATGGCCGCCTCGATGCGGTCCTCGACCTCGTCCGGGAGCTTCCGGCCGCCCGTGGCGAAGAACTTGATCCCGTTGTCCGGCGCCGGGTTGTGCGACGCGGAGATCATCACGCCGAAGTCGGCGTCGATGTCGGCGACCAGGAAGGCCGCCGCGGGGGTGGGGATGACCCCGGCGTCGAGCACGTCGACGCCGGCGGAGGCGAGCCCGGCCGCGACCGCGGCACCGAGGAACTCGCCGGAGACGCGCGGGTCGCGCGCCAGGACCGCGCGCGGGCGCGGTCGACCGGACGCCCGGCGGGCGTCCGCATGGTGTCCGTGCGTGAGCACGGCCGCGCTGGCCTGGGCGAGACCCAGAGCCAGCGCGGCCGTCAGCTCGCCGTTGGCGAGACCACGAACACCGTCGGTACCGAACAGACGCGGCATTGCGATCGGGTTCGCCAGGCGACTAGCGCTTCGAGAACTGCGACGCCTTGCGGGCCTTCTTGAGACCGGCCTTCTTGCGCTCGATGACGCGGGCGTCACGGGTGAGGAAGCCGGCCTTCTTGAGGGTGGCGCGGTTGTTCTCGCGGTCGATCTCGTTCAGCGCACGCGCGATGGCGAGGCGGAGCGCACCGGCCTGGCCCGAGGGGCCACCACCGGTGATGCGGGCGGTGACGTCGTAGGCGCCGAGGAGCTCGAGCACCTTGAACGGGTCGTTGATGAGCTGCTGGTGCAGCTTGTTCGGGAAGTAGTCCTCGAGCGTGCGGCCGTTCACCGTGAAGGTGCCGCCACCGGGGACGAGGCGGACGCGTGCGATGGCCTCCTTGCGGCGCCCGACGGCACCGCCCGAGACGTTGAGGATCTGGCGGGGAGCGGCCTCGGACGCGACGGGCGCGCTCTCGGTCGTGAAGCTCTCCGGGGTCTGGTCGAGGGAGTCAGCGATCTGTGCCATGAGTTGAATCAGTCCTTGAAGTCGTCGTGGCCGGAACTACTGTGCGACCTGGTCGAAGGTGTACGCCTTGGGCTGCTGCGCGGCGTGCGGGTGCTCCGGGCCGGCGTAGACCTTCAGCTTCTTGAGCTGCTCACGGCCGAGGGTGTTCTTCGGCAGCATGCCGCGGATCGCCTTCTCGACGGCGCGGGTCGGGTGCTTCTCGAGCATCTCCGGGTAGGAGGTCGCGGTGAGGCCGCCCGGGTAGCCCGAGTGACGGTAGTAGACCTTCTTCGCGAGCTTGGAGCCGGTGAGGGCGACCTTGTCCGCGTTGATGATGATGACGTGGTCACCCATGTCCATGTGCTGGGCGAAGGTGGCCTTGTGCTTGCCGCGCAGGAGCGCCGCGGCGTGGGTGGCGAGGCGGCCGAGGACGACGTCGGTCGCGTCGATGACGATCCAGTCGTGCTGGACGTCTGCCGGCTTCGGGGAGAACGTACGAGTCACAGGAGTGCTGCTTTCGTGTCGAGGTGAGGAGTCCGTGAATCCCGCTCCGGTGGGTGTTCCTCGTGCGATGCACGCGGAACTGCCCGGTGGAGGGCTCATCTGACTGTCCGGCGCACGGGGCGCACAGACCAAGGAGAGAGCCTACCCGACGCGGCTCACCACGGCAACCACGCGCCGGCCTGGAGGCACGGGGCGGGCCCGCCACGCGCCTCCCGTCTGCCGCTCGGTCGCGTCGTGACCCGCGCTGCCCACCGCATCCGGGGCGGACCCGTGCGCGCCCCCGCGACGGACGACGTCCCCGCTGTCGGTCGACAGCGGGGACGTCCCTGTGGGGCTCGAGCGCGACGTGTCAGGCGGCGCGTGCCGTCCGACGACGGCGAGCGACGAGCACGCCGGTGCCGGCGGCGAGCAGGAGCAGCGCTGCCGCGATCCCGCCGGAGAGCTCCGTGCCGGTGAAGGCGAGTGCGCCCGTGGCGGGGTCGATGCGGATCGGCGTCCAACCGACCAGTGAACCGTCCGCGGCGGTCACGGCGAGGCGGTGCGCCCCGGTCGTGGTGCCGGCCGGCACGGTGACCCGGACGGTGCCGTCGGCGGCGACCACGGGGGTGCCGAGGAGCACGGGTTCGGAGTACAGCCAGACCGAGATGCGCTCACCGGCGCGGGCGGTCCCGACGCCGACCGTGATGGTCTCGCCGGCGCGGGCCGAGGCCGGGCCCGTGACGCCGCCGCGGTTGCCGTCCGTCAGCGAGTCGGCGTCCGGGGCGACGGGCGTTCCGGTGCCGATCCCGCCGCCGCTGCCGGTGCCGTTGCCGCCGCCGTTCCCGTTGCCGTTGCCGTTGCCGTTGCCGGGGGTGCCGCCGTTCCCGTTGCCGGGGGTGCCGCCGTCACCGTCCCCGTCACCGGGCTCGGTGGTGTCGCCGGAGGCCACGTCGAACCCGACCAGGATCGGGTCGTGGTCGCTCGCGCGGTACACGTCGTCGCGGTACAGGTCCGTGACGTTGTAGTCGTAGCGGCTGTACTCGAGGCCCACCGACTCGACCGAGTTGATGTTCCAGATGTCCACGCCCGTGACGTCCTCGAGCGCGGCGGGCGACGCGAGCACGTGGTCGAGCGAGCCGCTCAGGCCGCTGAACACGTAGGAGTACTCCGACGCGTCCGCGGCCGGGCCGAGGTCGGTGTAGCCGGCGTCCCGCAGGACGACCATCGGGTCCTCCTCGCTGTAGGCGTTGAAGTCACCGAGCATGAACACGCGGTCCGTGCCGTACTTCGCCTGCTCCGCGGTCGAGAACGCGGCGAGCGCCGTGGCCTGCCGGACGCGCGACTGGTTCGACGCGCCCTGCCCGTCGCCCTGGTCGGCGTCGGCCCCGGTGCCGGAGCCCTTCGACTTGAAGTGGTTCGCGATCACCAGGAAGTCGTCGTCCGCGGTGCCGCCGACCGGGCGGAACGCGTCGGCGACGGGCTGGCGGGCGTTGACGAAGGCCGGGTCGTCCAGGATCGTCGACTCGCCGACGGGCGCGACGCGGTCCTGCTTGTAGATGAGCGCGAGACGGATGACGTCCTCGCTCGCGGGCACCTTCGCGGGCGACTTCACGTACGCCCAGGTGTCCTGACCGGTCGCGGCGTTCAGCGCGGCGACGAGCGTCGCCACGGCCGCGTCGCGATCCTGCCCGAAGCGGGCCGAGTTCTCGATCTCCTCGAGCGACACCACGTCGGCGCCCAGGCCGTTGATCGCCTTGACGATCTTGACCTGCTGGCGGGCGAGGTCGTCGGCGTTCGCAGCGCCACGGGCGTCGCAGCCGCCGCGGACGGTCACGGGGTCGCCGTCACGGTCGGTGTAGTACGTGCACCCGGTGAGCTGGTCGCCGGTCGTCGGGAAGTAGTTGAGCACGTTGAAGCCGGCGAGCTTGAGGTCGCCGCCGACCTGCTCGGGTGCCGCGGTGCGGACGTTCGAGAACGTCGCCGGCAGGTCCGCCGCGGGGGTGGCGCCCGTGATCGGCGTGGTCGGCTGGAACTTCCACGCGTCGTTCCGGTAGTCGAGCACCACCGGCTTCGTGAAGGTCGTCGCGGCACCGACCGTCACCGGACCCTGGGTGAGCCACGACACCGGCACCGACTGGTTCGCGGCGCTGAGGAAGTTCGTGCTCGCGCCGTCGTCGAGGACCACCTTGCGGGCGGCGTTGTCGGCGGCGACCGCGGCGGCCTCGGCACTGCCCGGACGGGCGACCTCGGTCGGCTGGACGAGCCGCTTCGTCCCGGTGGCGAGCGTGACCTCGCCGTACTGGTTCGTCGTGTAGTTGTCGGCGACGGTGTAGTCACCCTGCGGTGCGACGAGCATGCTCTCGAGCGACTCGCGCTGCGCGTCGGTGCGGGGGAACGTCAGCGTGGCCGGGATCGGCTGCACGACACCGGCTGCGGGGAGCTTCGTGAGGCCGGCGGTCGAGGGCACCTCGAGCTCGGTGAGGCCGTTGTACTCGGCGACCGTGCCGGTGAGGCGCACGGCGTCACCGATCGCGACGCTGCCGACGGTCGACGCGGAGAACACGAAGACGGCGTCCGACGCGGTGTGGGTGGCGAGGTCCAGCGCACCGCCGGTCCCCGCGGTCTGCACCGTGTAGCCGTTCAGACCACCGGTCGCGTAGACGGCGGTGACGACGCCGTCGGTGGTGACGCTCTTGCCGACGAAGGGCGAGGACGCGCCGGTGCCCTGCAGCTGCGCGATGGTGACCTGCTCGGCCGGTGTCGTCGGCGTCCCGGGGTCGGTCGGGGTGCCCGGGTCGGTCGGGGTCGTGCCGCCGCCCTGGCCGCCGGCGTTCCGGGGGGTGATCGTCGCGGTGAGCGAGAAGTCCAGGGCGTTCGCGTCGGTGTCCGCGGCGTCCGTCCGGGTCAGCGCGTCGGGGACGGTGTTGCCCGTGCCCGTGGTCGCGGCAGCCGTCTCGAACGTGTTCGAGGTGCCGTAGCCGAGCACGTCGACGACGCCGGCCGTCCCCGCGGCGACCGTGCCGGCGGGGAGCGCGAGCGGCGTCTGGCCGTCCGAGAGCACGAGCGTGCCGGAGGAGCCCGACGGGTTGAGGCCGGTCACGGCGTCCGCGGTCGGCAGCGCCTGGCCGACGGTGCCGTTCGACCCCATCTGCACGAGGTACGAGCCGTGCGCCGGGACGGAGCCGGACAGCTTGCCGACGTTCGTCGCCGACGGTGCCGCTGTGCTCGTCGCGGAGCGGTACTGCAGCGACCAGCCGTCGACGCTGACGGCCGCGTCGGTGGGGTTCTCGAGCTCGACGAACTTGTTCGTGAAGGGCTGGTTCGCGCTGCCGCCCTTCAGGTACGCCTCGCCGATCACCAGCCCGGTGCCGGCGGGGTTCGCCAGTGCGGTCGAGACGGACACGAGGGGAGCGGCGACGAGCGTCGCCGCCACGGTGGCGCACAACACGGTGCGCCGCAGGGTCTTGGGCATGCTGACCTTCGGGAGGAGGAGGGGGACCCCAGCACGCTAGCCACCTGTCGGGTCGCTCAGGTTTCCGGCAGGTGAACGATCCGGTCCACCCCTCGCCGGGGGCCACCCCGCCGCGCGGTCAGTGCGCGACCGGCACCCACTCCCGCCCGACCCGGTGCACCGCGGGCCCGTGCCCCGGCAGCAGCACGCCCGGCATCGGCAGCGCCCGCGCCGACTCGAGCGCACGCTCCTGGTCGGCGGTGAAGAACGGCGTGATCATCCGCGGCCGGGGCGACCACGACGCGGGCTGCGTGTCGTGGTGCGACACGACGGCGTCGCCCGTGACGATCGCGTCCGCCGCCGGCAGCAGGTAGGCCGTCGACCCGTCGGTGTGCCCGTCGGCCGGCAGCGGCGTGATCGCCCGCCCGGCGAAGTCGGCCCCGGTGAAGGCGCGGACGGACGGCACGGTCGTGGGGCGGAGGGCGTCGGAGCGCAGGGCGCGGGCGAGCCAGCGGAGCGTCCGGGGTGCGGCGAGCCGTCCCCCGATCTCGGCCGGGGTCACCTGCTGCCGCTCGGGTCCGCGGACGTTGTCGAGCTCGTCGGCGTGCGCGAGGACCTGCACGTGCGGGTGCCGCTCGAGGATGCCCGGGATCCCACCGACGTGGTCGACGTGCCCGTGGGTGACGTACACACGCCGCAGGTCGGCGAGGTCGTGCCCGGCCCAGCGCACGGTCTCGAGCACGAGGTCGCTGTCCGCCGGGTAGCCCGCGTCGATGAGGGCGACGCCGTCCTCCTCCGCGAGCACGACCCAGTTCGAGACCGGCCCCTCGACGAAGACGACCCCGGGGGCGACGGAGACGACGGACCGGGGTTCGCGGGAGCTCATGCCCCGACGGTACCGGCGTCCGGCTCGTCGTCCGTCCGCCGCGCACGCGTCTGCGACGCGCGGGCCGCGAGTTCGTCGTCGGCCGGGTACCCGACCTCGGTCAGGGTGAGTCCGACGGCGGGCGCGACCGCGAAGGCGCTGGTCCGCTGCTCGGCGACCCGGAGTTCCTCGAGCCGGTCCGGGCCGAAGCGGCCCTCCCCCACGGCGATGGTCGCGCCGACCATCGCGCGCACCATGGAGTGACAGAAGGCGTCGGCCTGGAGGCGCGCCACCAGCACGCCGTCCGGCTCGCGGTCCCAGCGGAACTCCTGCAGCGTCCGGATCGTGGTCGCGCCCTCGCGCGGCTTGCAGAAGGTCGCGAAGTCGTGCAGGCCGAGCAGCGTCAGCGCACCGCGCTCCATCGCCACCGGGTCCAGCCGCGTCGGGTGCCAGAGCGTGTGCCCCCGACGACGCGGATCGCGACCGACCTCGGCGTCCGCGACCCGGTACTCGTAGCGCCGCCAGAGCGGGGAGAACCGGGCGTCGAACCCGTCCGGCGCGACCGACGCCCGCGTCACCACGACGTCCCCGGTGCGCCCGGCGAGCCCGTTCAGCCGCTTGACGAGCCCGTCGAGCGACGTCCGCGGCGGCCCGTCCGGCGCCGACCGGCGGGGTCGGGTCAGCGCCCCCCACTGTTCCGCCGACAGGTCCAGGTGCGCGACCTGTCCGGTCGCGTGCACCCCCGCGTCGGTGCGTCCCGCGACGGTCAGGAGCGGCGGCGCGCCCCACCGGGTGAACACCGTCGCGAGTGCGTCCTCGAGCGCCCCCTGCACGGTCCGCAGGCCCGGCTGCCGGGCCCACCCCGAGAACGCGGCTCCGTCGTACGCGACGTCCAGGCGCACCCGCACCGCTGCCGAACCGACCGTCTCGTCCACGCGAGCGAGCGTACCGGGGGCGAGGCGCGCCTCCCGTCCGGCGGTCGCCGTGCCGCGCGACCGCGAGCCGGTGTCAGCGCGTGTCAGCCCGTGTCAGTGCCACGTCAGTGGCGCGTGAGCGCCCCTCGGCACCATCGACCTCGACATCGACGAAAGGACCATCCCGATGACCACCACCCCCCTCGCGGTCGAGGCAACCGGCCTCGTCAAGACCTTCGGGTCGAACCGCGCCGTGGACGGCGTCGACCTCCGTGTGGAGGCCGGGACCGTCTACGGCGTGCTCGGGCCGAACGGCGCCGGCAAGACGACCACCATCTCGATGCTCGCGACCCTGCTGAAGCCGGACGGCGGCGAGGCCCGCGTCTTCGGCCACGACGTCCGCCGCGAGCCGCAGGCCGTCCGCTCCCTGATCGGCGTGACGGGGCAGTACGCGAGCGTCGACGAGACCCTCAGCGCCACCGAGAACCTCGTCATCTTCGCGCGGCTGCTCGGCCTGTCCCGCGGCGACGCGAAGCGCAAGGCGACCGAGATGCTCGAGCGGTTCGGCCTGACCGAGGCGGCCTCCCGACCCCTCAAGGCGTTCTCCGGCGGCATGCGTCGGCGCCTCGACCTGGCGGCGAGCCTGATCGCGCAGCCGCCGCTGATCTTCCTCGACGAGCCGACCACGGGGCTCGACCCGCGGACCCGCGCGCAGATGTGGGACACGATCCGGGAGCTCGTCGCGACCGGGTCGACCGTGCTGCTCACGACGCAGTACCTCGACGAGGCCGACCAGCTCGCCGACCGCATCGCCGTGATCGACCACGGCCGCGTCGTCGCCGAGGGCACCGCCGACGACCTGAAGTCCTCGGTCGGCACGGCCTCGCTGCAGCTGCGCCTGGCGGACGCCGATCCGGGGTCCCTCGCGACGGCGGCCGCGCTCGTCGAGCGAGTGCTCGGCACGCCAGCCGTGGTCAGCCCGGAGGGCGCGCGCCTGACCGCACCGATGACGGCGCCCGACCGCGTCACCGACCTGCTCGTGTCGTTCCGCGACGCGGGTGTCTCCCTCGCCGAGATGAGCGTGCAGAAGCCGACGCTCGACGAGGTGTTCCTCACCATCACCGGTTCGCCGTCGTCCCCGGACGACCAGGCCGAGACCGAGCGCGCGCTCGAAGGGAGCCTCGCATGACCACCGTCCTCGAACCCACCACCACCGCCGCGCCCCGGGTCACCCCGCGTCCGGGCGTCGGCGGCTCCGGCCTCGCGGCCACGGTCCGCCAGTCGTTCACGATGGCGTACCGCGGCCTCGTCAAGATCCGTCGGACGCCCGAGCAGCTGTTCGACGTGACGCTCATGCCGATCGTCTTCACCGTGATGTTCACGTACATCTTCGGCGGCGCGATCTCCGGCGACGTCGGCAGCTACCTGCCCGTGATCATCCCCGGCATCCTCGTGCAGACGGCGATCACGTCGTCGGTCGTCACCGGTGTCCAGCTCCGCGAGGACATGGACAAGGGCGTCTTCGACCGCTTCCGATCGCTGCCGATCGCCCGCATCGCCCCGTTGGCCGGCGCCCTGCTCGCCGACACCGTCCGGTACGCGATCGCCACGACGATCACCTTCGTGGTCGGCATCGTGATGGGCCTGCGCCCGGCCGGCGGCCTCGGTGCGGTGCTGCTCGCCGCCCTGCTCGTGATCGTGGTCGCGTGGGCGATCAGCTGGGTCTTCGCGTACTTCGGCGTCATCGCCCGCACCGCGTCGAGCGTGTCCGGCATCGCGAACCTCGTGCTCTTCCCGCTGACGTTCCTGTCGAACGCGTTCGTCCCGACGAACACGCTGCCCGCGTGGCTCCGGTGGTTCACCGAGGTCAACCCGGTCTCGCACCTCATCACGGCGGTCCGCGACCTGGTGAACCACGGCACCGTCAGCGGCGACCTGTGGCTCAGCCTGCTCGGCGCCGCGGTCATCGTCGCGGTGTTCGCGCCGCTGACGGTCCGCGCCTACATGCGGAAGGCCTGACGCACCCGCTGCGCGGTGCGCCTCACCGCTCGACGCGGAGCTCCTCGAGGAGCGCCCGCGTCCGCACGACGACCTCGTCCGGCCCCCAACCGGACGAGGTCGTCTCCGCGTCCGCCAGTGCCTGCTCGCCGACACCGGCCACCAGGAGCGGTCGGACCCGTGCGTGCGCGAGGACGGCGTAGTCCTGCCGGGTGCCGACCCGCGTGGCGACCGCCCAGCAGCGGGCCGCGTCCGCCGTGCGGCCGTCCCGCAGCAGCGCGATCGCCAGGCCGAGCAGGGCGGTCCCGACGACCGGCATGTCGAGCCACGCGGACCGCAGGCGCAGCTGGACGAGGGCCCCGGTCCGCAGACGGCGTGCGACGTCGCGTTCGCCGGCCGGGAGGCGCGTGCCGGCCCCGTCGGACCGGCTCGCGTCCGCGGCGCGGTCGGGTCCACTTCCGCGGTCGCGTTCGGGTTCGTGCTCGCGTTCGCGTTCGCGCTCGCGCCCGCGTACACGTGCTCGTTCGCGTTCGTCGACGGCGGCGATGCGGGCCGCGCCGGCCATCAACCGCCAGTGCACCGCGCGCGTGCGGGGGTCCCGCAGCAGGTCCCACGCCGCGGTGTACGCCGCGGCCGCGCGGTCCGGGTCGCCCGCCCACCGCGCACACTCGGCGTCGATCGCGAGCGCGAGCACCCCCACCTGCGCCGCACCGTCCTGCGGTCCACCCCGGAGGGTCACCGGGCGCAGGCGCAGGTCCTCGGCGATCGTGCGGGCCCGGTGCAGGTCGCCGGTGGCGGCCGAGGCGAGCCCGACCGTCCAGCTGATCTCGTACAGGTCGTCGTCGGCGCCGAACCGCTCGAGCTGCTCGCGGGCCGCCTCGGCGGTGGCGAGGGCCTCGGCGTAGCGGCCGCCCTGGGCGTGCAGCTGCGTGAGCGTCACCGCCGCCGAGCCGCTCGTCCACGCGTCCCCGGTCACGGCCGACAGCTCGGCGGCGCGTCGGGCGTACCGGAAGGCCGCCTCCGGTTCCCCGGCGTTCTCGGCGAGCGGTGCGCTGAGCATGTGCGCGAGGCAGGCCACCCCGGGGTCGCGGTCCTCCCGCAGGCGCGCGAGGAGGGCCGACCCCTCGACCGGTCGGCCGAGTGACAGGAGCAGGTCGGTCTCGGCGTCGAGCACCGGGAACCCGGTCGTGCCGGTCCGCCGCAGCCGTCGGAGCGTCGAGATCGCCCGGGCGCTCGTCCGCAGGTCGCCGAACGCCGCCGAGGCGCCGCAGAGGACGAGCGAGACGACGGTCGCCGCGCGGGCGTCCGGCGCGACGGGTCGGTCGCGGAGCAGGGCCACGACGTCCGGGGCGGCGGCGACGACCTCGCCGTGGGTACCGCGGAACGTCCAGTACCCGGCGAGCGCCGCGAACACGTGCGCGACCGTCGGGACGTCGTCGTCCCGGAGCGCCCACCGGAGCAGCGTCACGAGGTTCTCGGCCTCCCGCCGGACCTCCCGGAACGCGACGAGCTGCGCGGGACCGGAGGTGGCGAACAGGTTCCGCGCCGCCGAGAACCCGCGGCCCCAGGACGTCATCGCGGCGCGGACGTCGTCGATCGCGCCACGGTCGGTCAGCCGTGCGGCCCCGAACTCGCGGACGGTCTCGAGCAGCCGGTAGCGCACCGGCTCGCCCTCGGTCTCGACGAGCTGCACGAGGGACTGCTCCACGAGCTCGGCGAGGTCGTCGAACGCCGCGAGGTCGTCCCCGCCCGGCGCCACGGCCTGGACGGCGTCGACGGGGACCCCGTCGGGGAAGAGCGCGAGCCGGGTCAGGAGCTCCTGCGCCCCGGGGTCGAGGAGCCGCCAGCTCCACTCGATCACCGCGAGCAGCGTGCGGTGTCGTTCGGGGGCGCTGCGGTCGCCGCCGCGGAGCAGGGCGAACCGGTCGTCGAGCCGGCGTTCGACCTCCTCGACGCTCATGCCGCGGACGCGCGCGGCGGCGAGCTCGATCGCGAGCGGGGACCCGTCCAGCCGGGTGCAGATGCGCCGGACCGCGTCGACCGGCAGCACCGCTCCGGGGCGGGCCGCGCGGGCACGGTCCGTGAAGAGCCGGACGGCGGCCCCGTCCTCGGCGACGGGGAGCGGGGCGAGGGGGGCCACGACCTCGCCGGCGACGGCGAGCGGTGCGCGCGAGGTCGCGAGCACCCGGAGCGACGGCGCCGCGGCGAGCAGCTCGGCGGTCTGCCGTGCGACCCCGGCGACGAGGTGCTCGCAGTTGTCGAGCACGAGCACGGTCGGCCCGTCGTCGAGCACCCCGACGACGCGGCTGCGCAGGTCCGTGGTGACGGCGTCCCGGATCGACCGCGCCGAGCGCACCTCAGCGATCCCGAGCAGTGCCGCGAGCGCCGGCAGCAGGTCGTCGGCGTCGGTCAGCGGGGCGAGCTCGCACACCACGACCGCCGTCGTCGCGGGGAGCCCCGCCGCGACGGCCTGCGCGAGCCGGGTCTTGCCGAGACCGCCGGCACCGAGCACCGTGACGAGCCGGTGGTGCGCCAGCAGGTCCGTGACGGCGGCGAGGTCGACCTCGCGCCCGACCAGGGCGTTCGGCGCGGCCCGGAGGCCGATCCGTCGCGCGGCCCCTGCGGTCGGGACTGAGCGGCGGAGCAGGTCGGCGTTCAGTCGCACGAGCTCGGCGGAGGGATCGGCGCCGAGCTCCTCGACCAGGCGGTCCCGGTGCGCCGCGAACATGGCGAGCGCCTCGGTCACCCGGCCGTCCGCGGCGAGGGCGTGCATGCACCCGGCCACCGCCACCTCGTCGAAGGGGTCCGCGGTGGTCTCCGCGAGCCAGACCGCGGCGGCCTCGGCGGTGTCACCGGCGTCGAGCAGGAGCCCCGCGAGCCGTCGTCGGAGCGCACGACGCACTGCGGCCGCGCGGTCGGCGAGCTCCTCGCCCGCAGTTCCCTCGACGTCCGATCCCGGGTCGCCGCGCCAGGCGTCGAGCGCCGCACGGATGGCGGCCGGATCGTCGCTCGCAGCCGCACGCTCGGCGCGGAGGAGATCGATGTCGCCGTCGTCGCCGCCACCGAGCGCGTACCCGGTACTCGTCGAGACGACCAGGCCGTCCGCCACGCTCCGGCGGAGCCGGGACACGAGCGTCTGCAGGGCCGCACGGGCGCCCCGGGGACGCTCCTCCGGCCACAGCTCGTCGATGAGCGCCTCGGTCGTCAGGGTCTGCCCCCGGGCGAGCACCAGCGCGACGAGGAACACCCGCGCGAGCGCACCCGGCACGGCCGTCGGCACCCCGGACCGATCGCTGACCGACACGGGCCCGAGCACGCTGATCCGGCAGTCGTTCGGCACGGTCGGAGTCTACGGAGCCGGTGCCGTCACCGCTTCCGGCCGAACGGTCCCGTCTTCGTGTCGACGTCCTCGGTCGCGCGCTTCTCCGACTCGAGCACCCCACGCAGGGCGATGATCGCACTCGAGGTGACGGTCACGTGCGAGGGGTTCGAGCGGCTGGCGTCGAGCGCCTCCTCGAGCCGCACGATCGCACGGTCACCCTCGTCCTCCGGGCACTCTCCGCGAACCACGCAGGCGACCTGGCGGAGCGCCGCCGCGAACGGTTCGGCGAACGCCGGGTCCGGGCGCCCGAGGCTGTCCGCGACCGGACCCGAGCTGGCCACGAGTTCGGTGAGGTCCGTCGTGTACCAAGCGGCTCGTTCCAGGGCACGGAACCGGGCACCGTCGGTGGCGAGCCGGGCCCGCGAGCCGCGGAGGGCCGAGCGCGGGTTCATCCGGCGGCTCTCCTGCGCGACCGACACCCGGTCCCGCACGTCCGCGATCGCCCGGTCGAGCTTCGCCTGCTGCCGGTCCCACGCGTGCACGTCGGGCTCGCCCGCGTCGAGGACGTCGGCGAGGTCGTCCAGGTGCTCCGCCAGGACCCCGTTCACCTGGTCGATGCGCCGTTCCGCGTCCCAGAAGTGCAGCGGCGGCACGATCGCGAAGTTCACCGCGAGGCCGATGGCGATCCCGATCCCCATCTGCACGACGTACGCGAACGAGTAGTTCTCGGCGTTGCCCCCGCCGACGAGCAGCACGAAGAGCGCCGCCATCGGCACCCACGAGTACCCCTCTCCGAGGACCCGGAACCCGCTCACGAGCACCCCGAGCCCGACCACGAGCGCGACGGCGATCACCCCCGGGTCACCGACGAGCATCGTGAACCCGGCGATGAGGATCCCGAGCGTGATCCCCACGAGCGTCTGCACCCCCGCACGGATGCCGGCGAACACGGTCGTCCGCATCGCGACGATGGCCCCGAGCGGCGCGTAGTACGGGTACTCGGCGGCGACCCCGGGGGCGTACTTCGCCAGCGTCCACGCGATCACGGCCGCGAGCGCGGCCTTCGCCGCGAGCAGCAGCCGCGGCTGCGTCCCCGAGTCGCGGCTCCACTGCCACACGCGGCGCCCCGCGCCCGTGATCCGCTCTGCTCGTGCCATGACGCGGCCACGGTACGTGCGGGGCGCTGTGAACCCATCCGGACGGGAGGCACGTGGCGGGCCCGCCCCGTGCCTCCCGTCCGCCCTGCGGTCACCCCCGGAACGCGAGGAAGCCCCCGCGACGTGCGTCGCGGGGGCTTCCTCGGTGAGGTGCGGTGCCTTACTTGGTGTCGTCAGCCTCGGCGTCGTCGCCCTTGGCGGCGGCGTCGTCCTCGACCTCGGCAGCAGCCGCGGTCTCGTTCTCGGTCTCGACCGGGGCCGACTCCTCGGTGGTCTCGGTCTCCTCGACCGGGGCCTCCTCGGCAGGGGTCTCGGCGGCGGCCGGCGCGGCAGCAGCCGGGGCGGCGTAGCGCTTGACCGGAGCGGGCCCCCCCGAGACCGGCTCGAGCACGAGCTCGATCGAGGCGAGCGGCGCGTTGTCACCCTTGCGGAAGCCGAGCTTCGTGATGCGGGTGTAGCCGCCCTGACGGTCCTCGACCTGCGGGGCGATCTCGGTGAACAGCGTGTGCACGACGGACTTGTCGCGCAGGATGCTGATCACGCGACGACGCGCGTGCAGGTCGCCACGCTTCGCGAACGTGATGAGACGCTCGGCGACCGGACGAAGGCGCTTGGCCTTCGTCTCGGTGGTCGTGATGCGACCGTGCGTGAACAGGGCGTTGGCGAGGTTGCTCAGCAGCAGGCGCTCGTGGGCGGGACCGCCACCGAGGCGGGGGCCCTTGGTGGGCTTCGGCATGTCAGTTCTCCAGTGGTGAAAGTGGTGCGCGCGTCAGCGCGCGTGCGCGTTCGCGCGAGGTCAGTTGGACTCGTCCTCGTCGTACCCGCTGTAGAAGTGGGCGCCGTCGAATCCGGGGACGGTGTCCTTGAGGGACAGGCCGAGCTCGGTGAGCTTGTCCTTGACCTCGTCCACCGACTTCTGACCGAAGTTGCGGATGTTCATGAGCTGCGTCTCCGACAGGGCGACGAGCTCGGACACCGTGTTGATGCCCTCCCGCTTGAGGCAGTTGTAGCTGCGGACCGACAGGTCGAGGTCCTCGATCGGGGTCTGCAGCTCGTTCGAGAGCACCGCGTCGACCGGCGCGGGGCCGATCTCGATGCCCTCGGCCGCCGTGTTCAGCTCGCGAGCAAGACCGAACAGCTCGACCAGCGTGCGGCCGGCCGACGCGATGGCGTCGCGCGGCGAGATCGCCGGCTTCGTCTCGACGTCGACGACCAGGCGGTCGAAGTCCGTGCGCTCACCGGCACGCGTCGCCTCGACGCGGTAGGTGACCTTGAGGACCGGCGAGTAGATCGAGTCGATCGGGATCTGACCGGCCTCGCTGAACTCGGAACGGTTCTGCGTGGCCGACACGTAGCCACGGCCACGCTCGATCGTCAGCTCGAGCTCGAACCGCGCGGTGTCGTTCAGGGTCGCGATGACGAGGTCCGGGTTGTGGATCTCGACACCGGCCGGAGCGGAGATGTCCGCTGCGGTGACCTGACCGGCACCCTGCTTGCGCAGGTACGCGGTGATCGGCTCGTCGTGCTCCGAGGAGACGACGAGGCTCTTGATGTTGAGGATGATCTCGGTGACGTCTTCCTTGACACCGGGCACGGTGCTGAACTCGTGGAGGACACCGTCGATGCGGATGCTGGTGACGGCCGCGCCGGGGATCGAGGAGAGGAGCGTGCGGCGCAGCGAGTTGCCGAGGGTGTAACCGAAGCCCGGCTCGAGCGGCTCGATGACGAATCGCGAGCGGTACTCGGAGATCGACTCCTCGGTCAGGGTGGGGCGCTGTGCAATGAGCACTGTGGGATTCCTTTCGGCGGAGTGTCCGCTATATGACACTCGGCGGTACGACGGGGCCGACCGGGCCCCGACGGGTCTGTTGAGTTGTGATCACGCGCACGGTCGGGCCGGGAGGGCCCGGCGTGTGCGATCGAACGACCAGGAATGGCCGGCCCCGCTCGCTCCCGTTGCGGGCACGAGCGGGGGACGGCCGGTTGCTCCTCGCGTCAGACGCGGCGGCGCTTCGGCGGACGGCAGCCGTTGTGCGCCTGGGGGGTGACGTCGTTGATCGAGCCGACCTCGAGGCCAGCGGCCTGGAGCGAGCGGATCGCGGTCTCGCGACCCGAGCCCGGGCCCTTGACGAAGACGTCGACCTTCTTGACACCGTGCTCCTGCGCCTGACGGGCAGCGGACTCGGCGGCGAGCTGCGCCGCGAACGGCGTCGACTTGCGCGAACCCTTGAAGCCCACGGCACCCGAGGACGCCCAGCTGAGGACGGCACCCGACGGGTCGGTGATGCTGACGATGGTGTTGTTGAACGTGCTCTTGATGTGGGCCTGGCCCACGGCGACGTTCTTCTTCTCCTTGCGACGCGGCTTGCGCGCGGCAGTCTTGGGGGTAGCCATGATGATCTCCTATCGGGCCTTCTTCTTGCCTGCCACGGTGCGCTTCGGTCCCTTGCGGGTACGCGCGTTGGTCTTGGTGCGCTGACCGCGCACCGGGAGACCACGACGGTGGCGGAGACCCTCGTAGCTACCGATCTCGACCTTGCGGCGGATGTCGGCGGCGACCTCGCGGCGGAGGTCACCCTCCACCTTGTAGTTGCCCTCGATGAAGTCACGGAGGGCGACGAGCTGGTCGTCGGTCAGGTCCTTGACGCGGATGTCACCGGAGATACCGGTCTCGGCGAGTGCCTGGACCGCGCGGGTACGGCCGACGCCGTAGATGTACGTGAGTGCGATCTCCACGCGCTTCTCGCGCGGGATGTCGACGCCTGCTAGACGTGCCATGTGCTGGCTGCTCCTGTTGTCGATGGAGGTGTGGCGCAGTACCGGTGCCCGGGCCTCCGCCCCGAGGTGTCCCCCGTGGCCGGAGCCGCGGGATCTGGTACTGCGTGTTCAGTGTTGAGTTGTGGGTCCTGCTGGGAGCTCAGCCCTGGCGCTGCTTGTGGCGCGGGTTGCTCTTGCAGATCACCATGACGCGGCCCTTCCGGCGGATCACTCGGCAGTGCTCGCAGATGGGCTTGACGCTGGGGTTGACCTTCATGGTTGTTTCCTCGTGCTCGCTGGCTTCGTGCCCGGCGGGTTCGCCGAGCCGTTCCTTTCCAGCTCGCGGATCACTTGTAGCGGTAGACGATCCGGCCGCGGGTCAGGTCGTACGGGCTCAGCTCCACGATCACGCGGTCCTCGGGGAGGATGCGGATGTAGTGCTGGCGCATCTTCCCGGAGATGTGCGCGAGGACCTTGTGTCCGTTGGTCAGCTCAACGCGGAACATCGCGTTGGGCAGAGCTTCGAGCACCGAGCCCTCGATCTCGATGACGCCGTCTTTCTTGGCCATAGCCTCACTGTCGCTTGGTTGGATGAACCGGTGTGATCCCCGAGCCGGTCTGCGGGTCGGGCGCCACGCCGCTGGGCATGGCACACCAAAGATCAACCTTATGTGATAGACCCGCGATTGCCAAGTGCAGCACGGCAGGCCCGCACGCGCGGACCCCACGAGTGGGGCTTCCGCTGGCTCCCTGAGCGTTCCACAGTGGTTTGACGGGCCGCTCCGGGGTCCCGGCGACGGTCCCGACCGTAGCCTGGCCGACGACCCGGTCGCGCGGCCGCTGCCGACGCCGGACCACCGAACGGAGACCACGTGCCGAACGCGCCCCGCCGCCCCATCGCCAGCCACGGGCGCCTGCCGCGCCGTCGCGGGTGGGCGACCGCCGCCACCGTCGTCGCCTCGGCCCTGGCGGTGGTGCTCGTGAGCGGGACGAGCGTGGCGGCGATCGCGGGAGCACAGCTCGCAACCGCGCCGCACACCGTGCAGCTGAGCAAGGACGACCAGAACACGGCGAAGGTCGCGGACATCACCGCGATCAAGGGCGGCGCGAACATCCTGCTCATCGGCAGCGACACCCGGATCGGGCAGTTCGACTCGGACGAGGACGTCGAGGGCGCCCGGAACGACGTCACGATCCTGGTCCACATCTCGCAGGACCACCAGCAGCTCACGGCCGTCAGCTTCCCCCGCGACCTGAAGGTGCCGATCCCGGCGTGCACGAACCCGCAGACCGGGACGACCTACCCCGCCGCGAGCAGCGAGCTCATCAACGAGTCCCTCGGCCACGGCGGCGTCTCGTGCGTGGTCGACACGGTGGAGAACCTGACCGGCCTGACCATCCCGTACGCCGGCCTCATCACGTTCGACGGCGTCATCGAGATGTCGAACGCGCTCGGCGGCGTCGACGTCTGCGTCGCGAAGCCGATCGACGACACCTACACGGGGCTGCAGCTCTCCGCCGGCCAGCACACGCTCACCGGCCAGGACGCGCTCGCGTTCCTCCGCAGCCGGCACGGTGTCGGCGACGGCAGTGACCTCGCCCGGATCAGTTCGCAGCAGGTCTTCCTGTCCGCGCTCCTGCGCAAGGTGACCTCGGACGGCACGCTCTCGAACCCGATCCTGCTCTACAAGCTCGCCGGGGCGGCCCTGTCGAACATGACCCTGTCCGACGGCCTCGCGCAGACCCGCACCCTCGTCGGGCTCGCCTCGACCCTCCGCGGCATGAGCACGTCGAACATGCTGTTCGTGCAGTACCCCGTGGTCGACGACCCGTCGGACTCCGCGCACGTGCTCGTGTCCGAGGAACCCGCGCACGCGCTCAACGTCGCGCTGCAGCAGGACCAGAAGACCTCGCTGACCGACTCGACCACGGGCCGCGCGTCCGCCGAGGCGCCCGACGCGGGCGGGACCCCGGCAGCGGGCTCGACACCCACACCGACCGAGGCCCCGGCGACGGGAGCACCGGCCACCGGATCGTCCTCCGCACCGGCCACGGGCGGGACCGCCGCGACGTCGACGCCGAGCGCGACCCCGCTGCCCTCGAGCATCACCGGGCAGAGCGCCTCCGAGCAGACCTGCTCCGTGGGCAACTGACCGCACCGGTCGGGGGCGTCCTCCGGCCGAGCGGGCGGCGGGCGGACGGGCGCGAGTCTCGCGCTGACGGACGAGACTCGCCTCCCGGAGCGCGAGTCGTGTCCGTCGGGCCGAGACTCGCCCGAGGGACACCGCACGCCGCGAGCCGCGGACGCCGGCGGACCGCAGCGGGCGCGCGCCGGGTGGGACGTGCCTCCAGGCCGTCGCCGGACCAGAGTCGGGGGCGAGCCGCGCTACGGGACGGGGACCGGTGTCACGCCGAGCGGCTCGAGACCGGCCGCACCGCCGTCCGAGGCAGTCGTGACCCAGATGCCGTCGGCGTGCACCGCGACGGTGTGCTCCCAGTGCGCCGCGTCCGAGCCGTCGAGCGTGCGGATCGTCCAGTCGTCGTCGTCCGTCGAACTGTCGATCGTCCCGGCGGTGACCATCGGCTCGATCGCGACCACGAGACCGGGCCGGACCGCCGGACCAGCGCCGCGGACCCGGTAGTTGAAGACGGGTGGGTCCTCGTGCATCGAGCGGCCGATGCCGTGCCCGGTGAAGTCCTCGATGATGCCCCAGGCACCGGTCTCGTCGATGGCGTCCTCGATGACCGCGCCCACCTCGTTGAGGTTCCGAGCGTGCGCGAGGGCCGCTATCCCGTGCCAGAGCGCACGCTCCGTCGTGTCGCAGAGCGTCTGCCGAGCGGCCGTGCGCGCCGCGTCGCCCCCGGGCACCACGAGCGTGAACGCGCTGTCGCCGTTCCACCCGTCGACCTCGGCGCCGGCGTCCACCGACACGATGTCGCCGGGCTGGACGACGCGCTCCCCCGGGATGCCGTGGACGACCTCGTCGTTGACCGAGACGCAGAGCGTGTGCCGGTACCCCGGCACGAGCTGGAAGTTCGGGACGCCGCCGCCGTCCCGGATGGTGCGCTCGGCGATCGCGTCGAGCTCACCGGTCGTGACGCCGGGACGGATCGCCGCACGGACGGCTGTCAGGGCCGCCTCGGTCAGCAGACCGGGGCGCACCATCGCCCGGAGCTCGTCCGGGGTCTTGTAGATCGACGGCTTGCGACGACGCACGAGGGTGGTCAGACGCCCGCGGGTCAGACGCCGGCGCCGAGGCCGCGCGAGACGAGCGCGGACTGGATGCGGTCGCCGACCTCGTCGATGCCGCCGAGACCGTCCACCTCGACCACGAGACCGCGGTCGGCGTAGGTCGCCACGATCGGGGCGGTCTCGTTCGTGTAGACCTCCTGCCGACGGCGGATGGTCTCCTCGTTGTCGTCGCTGCGACCCTGATCCTCGGCGCGCTTGAGCAGCCGGCCCACGAGCTCGTCCTGGTCCGCGACGAGCTGCACGACCGCGTCGATCCCGGTGCCCTGCTCGGCGAGCAGCGCGTCGAGGTACGCGACCTGGCCGACCGTGCGGGGGTACCCGTCGAGCAGGAAGCCCTGCTCGGCGTCGGACTCGGACAGCCGGGACTTCACGAGTTCGTTGGTCAGCTCGTCCGGGACGTAGTTGCCCGCGTCCATGATCGCCTTCGCCTGCACACCGAGCGGCGTGCCCTCGGAGACGTTCTTGCGGAAGATGTCACCCGTCGAGATCGCGGGGATTCCGAACGACTCGGCGATGCGACCGGCCTGGGTGCCCTTCCCGGCTCCGGGAGGTCCGACGATGATGAGGCGTGCGCTCAACGGAGAAGCCCTTCGTAGTGACGTTGCTGCAGCTGCGAGTCGATCTGCTTCACGGTCTCGAGACCGACACCCACGATGATGAGGATGCTCGCGCCGCCGAACGGGAAGTTCTGGTTCGCGCCGAACAGCGCCAGTGCTGCCAGCGGGATGAGCGCGATGAGACCGAGGTAGAGCGAGCCGGGCAACGTCACCCGGGTCAGGACGAAGTCGAGGTACTCGGCCGTCGGACGGCCGGCCCGGATGCCCGGGATGAAGCCGCCGTACTTCTTCATGTTGTCGGCGACCTCTTCGGGGTTGAAGGTGATCGCGACGTAGAAGTACGTGAAGCCGACGATGAGCAGGAAGTACAGGACCATGTAGAACCAGTTGTCACCCGAGGTCAGGTTGTTCTGGATCCAGGTCACCCAGGCCGCCGGCTCGGAGCCGTCGGACGGCTGGTTGAACTGCGCGACCAGGGCCGGCAGGTACAGCAGCGACGAGGCGAAGATGACGGGCACGACGCCGGCCATGTTCACCTTGATCGGGATGTAGGTGTTGTTGCCGCCGTAGGTGCGTCGACCGACCATGCGCTTGGCGTACTGGACGGGGATGCGTCGCTGCGACTGCTCGACGAACACGACGGCCATCATGATGACCAGTCCGACGAGGATGACGAACAGGAACAGCTCGAACGACTGCGACTGCTCGATCGCCCAGAGCGCCGACGGGAACTGCGCCGCGATCGACGTGAAGATGAGGAGCGACATGCCGTTGCCGATGCCGCGCTCGGTGACGAGCTCGCCCATCCACATGATGAGGCCGGTACCGGCGGTCAGCGTGACGACCATCAGCATGATCGCGTACCAGCTGTCGTTCGAGATGATCGACGAGCAGGAGGCCGAGGCGTTCGTGCCGAACAGGGCACCCGAGCGGGCGACCGTGATGAGCGTCGTGGACTGCAGCACGCCGAGCGCGATGGTGAGGTAGCGCGTGTACTGCGTCAGCTTCGCCTGGCCGGACTGGCCCTCCTTGTAGAGGGCGTCGAAGTGCGGGATCACGACGCGCAGCAGCTGCACGATGATCGACGACGTGATGTACGGCATGATCCCGAGCGCGAAGACCGAGAGCTTCAGCAGCGCGCCACCGGAGAACAGGTTGATCAGGTCGTAGAGCCCGCCGGAGGACGAGGCGCTCGCGAGGCAGCTCTGCACCGAGGCGTAGTCGACGAACGGTGCGGGGATGTACGACCCCAGGCGGAACAGCGCGATGATCGCGAGGGTGAAGCCGATCTTCTTGCGAAGATCTGGGGTGCGCATGATGCGCGCGACCGCTCTGAACACGAGGACTCCGAACTTCTGGGACCGCACGGCCCGAGCGGGCTCGTCACGGTTCGGTCGGCAGCGCCGACCCGGCCGTCGGACGACGGCCACTGTCAAGGAAACCGTAACGGCGGCCCGTGCGCAAACGCACGGGCCGCCGACGGGGGTTACTGGGAGACGGTGCCGCCAGCAGCCACGATCTTCTCGGCGGCGGACGCCGAGACCTTGTCGACCGAGACCGTGAGCTTCACGCTGATGTCACCCTGACCGAGAACCTTGACCTTCTCGTTCTTGCGGACGGCGCCCTTGGCGACCAGGTCCGCGACGGTGACGTCGCCACCGTTGGGGTAGAGCTCCGCGATCTTGTCCAGGTTCACGACCTGGTACTCGACGCGGAACGGGTTCTTGAACCCGCGGAGCTTCGGGGTGCGCATGTGCAGCGGCATCTGCCCACCCTCGAAGCCGACCTTGACCTGGTAGCGGGCCTTCTGACCCTTGGTGCCACGGCCCGCGGTCTTGCCCTTCGAGCCCTCACCGCGACCCACACGGGTGCGGTCCTTCTTGGCGCCCGCAGCGGGGCGGAGGTGGTGCAGCTTCAGCACCTGCACGCGCTCGTTCTTCTCGTCGCTCATGCGTCGACCTCCTCGACCTTCACGAGGTGCGCGACCGTCGCGATGTACCCGCGGTTCTGGGCGTTGTCCTCACGCAGGACCGTACGGCCGATGCGCTTGAGGCCCAGGCTGCGCAGGGTGTCGCGCTGGTACTGCTTCTCGCTGATAACGGACTTCGTCTGCGTGATCTTCAGCATCGCCATCACGCACCTGCCTTCTCGGTCGCGGCACGCAGGGCCGCGGCCTCGGCGTGGAGCAGACGAGCCGGGACGACCCGGTCGACGTCGAGGCCACGACGGCTCGCGACGGCGCGGGGCTCCTCGAGCTGCTGCAGCGCCTCGACGGTCGCGTGCACGATGTTGATGGTGTTCGACGAACCGAGCGACTTGCTCAGGACGTCGTGGATGCCGGCGCACTCGAGCACGGCGCGGACCGGACCACCGGCGATGACACCGGTACCGGCAGCGGCCGGACGCAGCAGGACGACACCGGCAGCGGCCTCACCCTGCACCGGGTGCGGGATGGTGTTGCCGACGCGGGGGACGCGGAAGAAGTTCTTCTTCGCCTCCTCGACGCCCTTCGAGATCGCGGTCGGGACTTCCTTCGCCTTGCCGTAGCCGACACCGACGAGGCCGTTGCCGTCACCGACGACGACGAGCGCCGTGAAGCTGAAGCGACGACCACCCTTGACGACCTTCGAGACGCGGTTGATGGTCACCACGCGCTCGAGGAACTGGCTGTCGCCACCGCGGTTGTTGCGGTCACGACCCTGCTGACGGTCACGCCCGCCGCCACGACGGCCGCGCTGGTCGGCGTTGTCGCGGTTGTTGGACGCAGAGCCCGCGGCGGTCTCGACCGGACGCTCGGCGACCGCAGCAGCGTCGGCTGCCGGGGCCTTGGTCTCGGCCGCTTCGTTGTTGTTCGCGATGTCGCTCACAGGTTCAGCCCTCCTTCACGGGCACCATCGGCGATCGCGGCGACGCGACCGGCGTACTTGCTACCACCGCGGTCGAAGACCACGGCCTCGACGCCGGCGGCCTTCGCGCGCTCGGCGAGGAGCTCGCCGACGCGACGGGCCTTGGCCGTCTTGTCGCCGTCGAACGAACGGAGGTCGGCCTCCATCGTCGAGGCGCTGGCCAGCGTGTGGCCCTGCGCGTCGTCGATGACCTGGACGAACACGTGACGCGACGACCGGAAGACAGCGAGACGCGGACGCGACTCGGTGCCGGTGATCTTCTTGCGGAGACGGTTGTGACGGCGCGCCTTGGCGGCCGACTTGCTCTTTCCTCGGATACCGAGAGCCATGATCACTTACCTGACTTTCCGGCCTTGCGGCGCACGATCTCGCCGGCGTAGCGGACACCCTTGCCCTTGTAGGGCTCGGGCTTGCGCAGCTTGCGGATGTTGGCAGCCACCTCGCCGACGGCCTGCTTGTCGATGCCCGACACGGTGAGCTTGTTGTTGCCCTCGACGGCGAAGCTGATGCCCGCCGGCGGCTCGACCGTGATGGGGTGGGAGTACCCGAGCGCGAACTCGACGTTGCTGCCCTTGGCCTGCACGCGGTAACCGGTGCCGACGACCTCGAGGCCCTTGGAGTAGCCCTGGGTCACGCCGAGGATGTTGTTCGCGATGAGCGTGCGGGTCAGGCCGTGCAGGGCACGGGACTCACGCTCGTCGTCCGGGCGGGTGACGAGGACCTGGTTCTCCTCGACCTTGGCCTGGATGGGCTCGGCAACGGTGAGCGCGAGCTCACCCTTGGGGCCCTTGACCGCCACGGTCTGGCCGTCGATGGAGACGGTGACGCCGGCGGGGATGTCGATGGGGAGACGTCCGATTCGAGACATTGTCGATCACCACACGTAGGCGAGGACTTCCCCACCCACGCCCTTCTGCTCGGCTTCACGGTCGGTGAGCAGTCCCGAGGAGGTCGAGAGGATCGCCACGCCGAGGCCACCGAGGACCTGGGGGATCTCCGTCGACTTCGCGTAGACCCGGAGACCGGGCTTCGAGACGCGCTTGATGCCGGCGATCGAACGCTCGCGCTCGGGGCCGTACTTGAGGTCGATCGTGAGGGTCTGGCCCACGCGGGCGTCCTCGATCTTCCACTCGCTGATGTAACCCTCGCGCTTGAGGATCTCGGCGATGTTCTTCTTCAGCTTGGAGCTGGGAAGCGAGACGGCGTCGTGGTGCGCCGAGTTCGCGTTCCGCAATCTGGTCAGCATGTCTGCGACCGGATCGGTCATCGTCATGATGGTCGTCCATTCTTCGCCTGGTTTCGACACCCGTTCCACGAATGCCGACCTGAGCGATCGGGGTGATCCCGGAGCGGTTCCCCGGGATCGGTGTGTTCAAGGGTGCGGGCCGGAGGACGTGAATCCTCCGGCCCGCACCGCCCGAAGTATCTTAGACCGTCTGCTCGGCAGAACGGAACGGGAACCCGAGCTGGCGGAGCAGCGCGCGGCCCTCGTCGTCCGTCTTCGCGGTGGTCACGACGGTGATGTCGAAACCACGCACGCGGTCGATGCGGTCCTGGTCGATCTCGTGGAACATCGACTGCTCCGTGAGACCGAACGTGTAGTTGCCGTTGCCGTCGAACTGCTTGTCGCTGAGTCCGCGGAAGTCGCGGATGCGGGGCAGGGCGAGGGTGACGAGGCGGTCGATGAACTCCCACGCGCGGTCACCGCGGAGGGTGACGTGCGCGCCGATGGCCTGGCCCTCACGCAGCTTGAACTGCGCGATGGACTTGCGGGCCTTGGTCACGACCGGCTTCTGACCCGTGATCGCCGTGAGGTCCTTGACGGCCCCCTCGATGATCTTCGAGTCGCGAGCCGCCTCGCCGACGCCCGTGTTCACGACGACCTTGACCAGGCCGGGGACCTGGTTGACGTTCGCGTACCCGAACTGCTCGGTGAGGGCAGCCTTGATCTCGTTCTTGTACTTCTGCTTGAGGCGCGGCTCGACCTTGGTCTCCGGCGCGGCAGTCGTGTCGGTCATCAGAGCTTCTCACCCGACTTCTTGGCGTAGCGGACGCGGACGGTCTTGGTGACGCCGTCCTTCTCCACCTGTTCGGTACGGAAACCGACGCGGGTCGGCTTCTTGGTCTTCGGGTCGACGATCGCGACGTTCGAGACGTGGATCGGAGCCTCGTGCTGCTCGATGCCACCGGTCTTCGAACCGCGCTGCGTCTGGCCGACGCGGACGTGCTTCGTGACGAAGTTCACGCCCTCGACGACGACCCGGTTCTTGTCCTTGAGGACCTCGATGACCTTGCCCTGCTTGCCACGGTCGCCGCCACGCTCCTGCTTGGCGCCCGTGATGACCTGGACGAGGTCACCCTTCTTGATGTTCGCCATGGCTTACAGCACCTCCGGCGCGAGCGAGATGATCTTCATGAACTTCTTGTCACGGAGCTCACGACCGACCGGACCGAAGATGCGCGTACCGCGCGGGTCGCCGTCGGCCTTGAGGATCACTGCCGCGTTCTCGTCGAACTTGATGTAGGAGCCGTCCTGGCGACGGGTCTCCTTCTTGGTGCGAACGATGACCGCCTTGACGACGTCACCCTTCTTCACGTTGCCGCCGGGGATGGCGTCCTTCACCGTGGCGACGATGACGTCACCGAGACCGGCGTAGCGACGACCCGAGCCACCGAGCACGCGGATGGTCAAGATCTCCTTGGCACCCGTGTTGTCGGCGACCTTCAGGCGGGATTCCTGCTGAATCACTGCTGTCTCCTATTCCGAAGCAGGCCGGGGCCTACTTGGCCTTCTCGAGGATCTCGACCAGGCGCCAGCGCTTGGAGGCGCTGAGGGGACGGGTCTCGCTGATCACGACGAGGTCGCCGACACCCGCGGTGCCGAGCTCGTCGTGGGCCTTCACCTTGGACGTGCGGCGGATGATCTTGCCGTAGAGCGCGTGCTTCACGCGGTCCTCGACCTCGACCACGATGGTCTTGTCCATCTTGTCGCTCGTCACGTAGCCGCGACGCGTCTTGCGGTAGCCGCGGGTCGAGGCGGCGGAGTTCTTCTCTTCGTTCGCCATCAGTTCTCCTCGGCGGTAGCGGCCTCGGTCGACTCGGCGGCCTTGTCAGCCTTCTTCGTCGTCTTCTTGGCCTTGGTGGCGGTCTCGACGGGCGCGGGGGTGGCACGGATGCCGAGCTCGCGCTCGCGGAGGACGGTGTAGATGCGTGCGATGTCGCGCTTGACGGCACGGAGACGACCGTGGCTCTCCAGCTGGCCGGTGGCCGACTGGAAGCGGAGGTTGAAGAGTTCCTCCTTGGCCTTCTTGAGCTCGTCAGCGAGACGCTCGTTCTCGAACGTGTCGAGCTCCGTCGGACGGAGCTCCTTGGAACCGATCGCCATTACGCGTCGCCCTCCTCGCGCTTGATGATGCGTGCCTTGAGGGGCAGCTTGTGGATTGCACGGGTCAGCGCCTCGCGGGCGATGTCCTCGTTGACGCCGGAGAGCTCGAAGAGCACACGACCCGGCTTGACGTTGGCGACCCACCACTCGGGCGAGCCCTTACCGGAACCCATGCGGGTCTCAGCCGGCTTCTTGGTCAGCGGACGGTCCGGGTAGATGTTGATCCACACCTTGCCGCCACGCTTGATGTGACGCGTCATGGCGATACGAGCGGACTCGATCTGCCGGTTCGTCACGTAGGCCGGGGTGAGGGCCTGGATACCGAAGTCGCCGAAGCTGACCTTGGTACCGCCGGTGGCCTGACCCGAACGCTTCGGGTGGTGCTGCTTGCGGTGCTTGACTCGACGGGGAATAAGCATGGTTACGCCTCAACTCCTGCGCCGGCCGGCGCGTCCTGCGGGGCCTGCTGCTGACGGCCGCCACGGTCGCCGCCACGGCGGTCGCCGCGCTCGCCACGGGGGCCGCCACGACGCTCCGGGCGCGACGAACGCTGGTTCGCCTGCTCGCGAGCGAGCTCCTTGTTCGTGATGTCGCCCTTGTAGATCCAGACCTTCACGCCGATGCGGCCGAAGGTGGTCCGAGCCTCGTAGAAGCCGTAGTCGATGTTCGCGCGGAGCGTGTGCAGGGGCACGCGGCCCTCGCGGTAGAACTCCGAGCGGGACATCTCGGCGCCGCCGAGGCGGCCCGACACCTGGATCCGGACACCCTTGGCGCCGGCGCGCTGTGCACCCTGCAGGCCCTTGCGCATGGCGCGACGGAACGCGACACGAGCGGAGAGCTGCTCGGCGATACCCTGCGCGACGAGCTGGGCCTCGGTCTCGGGGTTCTTGACCTCGAGGATGTTGAGCTGGATCTGCTTCTTGGTGAGCTTCTCCAGCTCGCTGCGGACGCGCTCCGCCTCGGCGCCGCGGCGGCCGATGACGATGCCCGGACGCGCCGTGTGGATGTCCACGCGGACGCGGTCACGGGTGCGCTCGAGCTCGATGCGGGCGACACCGGCGCGGTCGAGGGTCTTCTTCAGGTACTCGCGCACCTTGATGTCCTCGGCCACGTAGTCGGCGTAGCGCTGACCGGCCTTCGTGCTGTCGGTGAACCAGTGCGAGACGTGGTCCGTCGTGATCCCGAGACGGAAACCGTACGGGTTGACCTTCTGGCCCATTAGTTGCTCGCCTTCTTGCTCGTGGCGGCAGCCTCGACCTCATCCGGCGTCGCGAGGACGACCGTGATGTGGGAGGTGCGCTTGTTGATCCGGAAGGCGCGGCCCTGGGCGCGCGGCTGGAACCGCTTCAGGGTCGTTCCCTCGTCGACGAAGACGCGGCTCACGTAGAGGTCGCGCTCGTCCAGGAAGCTGTTCGTCGAGTCCGCCTTCACCCGGGCGTTCGCGATCGCCGAGGCGACCAGCTTGTACACGGGCTCCGAAGCGGCCTGCGGGGCGAACTTCAGGATGGCGAGCGCCTCGTGGGCCTGCTTGCCGCGGATCAGCTCGATGACGCGACGGGCCTTCTGAGGCGTGACGCGGATGTGTCGCACGCGTGCGATCGACTCCACCATTTCGTTCCTCCTCTGCGTCCCCGCGTTAGCGGCGACGGCCCTTCTTGTCGTCCTTCACGTGACCACGGAAGGTGCGGGTCGGCGCGAACTCGCCGAGCTTGTGACCGACCATCGACTCGGTGACGAACACCGGGATGTGCTTGCGGCCGTCGTGCACGGCGATCGTGTGTCCGAGCATGTTCGGGACGATCATCGAGCGACGCGACCACGTACGGATCACGTTCTTGGTGTTGGCCTCGTTCTGCGTGACGACCTTGCGGAGCAGGTGCTCGTCGACGAAGGGGCCCTTCTTCAGACTGCGTGGCATCTTCTGAACTCCTACTTGCGCTTCTTGCCGGCGTTACGCCGACGGACGATGAGCTTGTCGCTCGGCTTGTTCGGCTTGCGCGTGCGACCCTCGGCCTGGCCCCAGGGGCTGACGGGGTGACGACCACCGGACGTCTTGCCCTCACCACCACCGTGCGGGTGGTCGACCGGGTTCATCGCGACACCACGCACGGTCGGGCGGACGCCCTTCCAACGCATGCGGCCGGCCTTGCCCCAGTTGATGTTGGACTGCTCGGCGTTGCCGACCTCGCCGATGGTGGCGCGGCAGCGGGCGTCGACGTTGCGGACCTCGCCCGACGGCAGACGGAGCTGCGCGTAGGGGCCGTCCTTGGCGACGAGACGCACCGAGGCACCGGCGGACCGGGCCATCTTCGCGCCGCCACCGGGACGGAGCTCGATCGCGTGGATCACGGTACCGACCGGGATGTTGCGCAGCGGCAGGTTGTTGCCGGGCTTGATGTCCGCGCCGGGACCCTGCTCGACGACGTCGCCCTGCTTGAGCTTGTTCGGCGCGATGATGTAGCGCTTCGTGCCGTCCACGTAGTGCAGGAGCGCGATGCGCGCCGTGCGGTTCGGGTCGTACTCGATGTGCGCGACCTTGGCGTCGACGCCGTCCTTGTCGTGACGACGGAAGTCGATCACGCGGTACTGGCGCTTGTGGCCACCACCGATGTGACGGGTCGTGATGCGGCCGGAGCTGTTGCGGCCACCGGTCTTCGGCAGCGGACGAAGCAGCGACTTCTCCGGCGTCGAACGGGTGATCTCAGCGAAGTCGGCGACCGACGAGCCGCGACGACCAGGGGTCGTCGGCTTGTAGTTACGAATAGCCATGATTTATCCCTCTGGTCCTCAGCCGACAGCCGTGAAGATGTCGATCGAACCGGACTTGAGCGTCACGATGGCACGCTTGGTGTCCTTGCGCTTGCCCAGGCCGAACTTCGTGCGACGGGTCTTGCCCGGACGGTTCAGCGTGTTGATGCTCGCGACCTTGACGTCGAAGATCTTCTCGATGGCGAGCTTGATCTCGGTCTTGTTCGAACGGGGGTCCACGATGAACGTGTACTTGCCCTGGTCGATCAGGCCGTAGCTCTTCTCCGAGACGACCGGCGAGATGATGATGTCGCGCGGGTCCTTGTTGAAGCCGCTCATGCGGAGATCTCCTTCGCGGTCTTCGACGCGATGAATGCGTCGAGGGCGCTCTTGCTGAAGACGAGGGCGTCGGCCTTGAGCACGTCGTAGGCGTTGAGCTGGCCGTACGAGAGCGCGTGGACGTTCGGCAGGTTGCGGACGGACTTGAGCGTGAGCTCGTCGTCCGACTCGAGCACGACGAGCACGTTCTTGACGGGCGCGACCTTCTCGATGAGCGTGCGGGCGGTCTTGGTCGACGGCGTCTCAGCCGCGACGAAGCCCTCCACAGCGGAGATGCGGCCACCGCGGGCGCGGTCCGAGAGCGAGCCGAGCAGCGCAGCGGCGATCATCTTCTTCGGGGTGCGCTGCGAGTAGTCGCGCGGGGTCGGTCCGTGGACGACGCCACCGCCGGTGTGCTCCGGTGCGCGGACCGAACCCTGACGGGAGCGGCCGGTGCCCTTCTGCTTGAACGGCTTGCGACCAGCACCGCGGACCTCGCCGCGGTTCTTGGTCTTGTGGGTGCCCTGACGCGCGGCTGCGAGCTGCGCGGTGACGACCTGGTGGATCAGCGGGACGTTCGTCTCGACGTCGAAGAGCTCGGCGGGCAGCTCGATGCTGCCGGCGACGGCTCCGGTCGCGTCGAGGACGTCGATCGTGGTTGCGGTCTCGGTGGCCATGATCACTTACCCTTCACGGCGGTACGGACGAAGACGGAGCGGCCACGAGCACCGGGGACGGCGCCCTTGACGAGCAGCAGACCCTTCTCGGCGTCGACGGCGTGCACCGTGAGGTTGAGGACGGTCACGCGCTCGCCACCCATGCGACCAGCCATGCGCATGCCCTTGAAGACACGCGACGGGGTCGACGAGGCACCGATCGAACCGGGCTTGCGGTGGTTGCGGTGCGCACCGTGCGAAGCGGACACACCGGCGAAGCCGTGGCGCTTCATGACACCAGCGAAGCCCTTGCCCTTCGACGTCCCGACGACGTCGACCTTCTGGCCGGCCTCGAAGGTGTCGACGGTGAGCTCCTGGCCGAGCGAGTACTCGGCGGAGTCGTTGGTGCGGATCTCGGTGAGGGTGCGACGCGGGGTCACACCAGCAGCCTCGAAGTGGCCGGCAGCCGGCTTGTTGACCTTGCGCGGGTCGATCGCACCGGCGGCGATCTGGATCGCCTCGTAGCCGTCGCGCTCGACGTTGCGGATCTGGGTGACCACGTTCGGGCCGACCTCGATCACGGTGACGGGGATGAACTTGTTGTTCTCGTCCCACACCTGGGTCATCCCGAGCTTCTTGCCGAGGAGGCCCTTGACGGTCTTGGTTGAGTTCGCCATCAGTCCAGCCCCCTTACAGCTTGATCTCGATGTTGACGTCCGCCGGGAGGTCGAGTCGCATGAGCGAGTCGACGGCCTTCGGCGTCGGGTCGACGATGTCGATGACCCGCTTGTGCGTGCGCTTCTCGAAGTGCTCGCGCGAGTCCTTGTACTTGTGGGGCGAACGGATCACGGTGACCACGTTCTTCTCGGTGGGGAGCGGCACCGGGCCGACCACGGTCGCACCGGCACGGGTCACCGTGTCGACGATCTTCCGGGCCGACGTGTCGATGACCTCGTGGTCGTACGACTTGAGCCGGATGCGGATCTTCTGTCCCGCCATGTGTCTCTTGTCCTCTCTGCGCCGCGCACCCTCGGGCCGCCTGACGCCGCCGTGCCGTGCATTCCTGCAGGGCTTGGCTGTTTTCCTGAACCAACCGGCCGCATCCGCTGGGGATGACCGCTGTTCTCCTGTCAACCGCGCAGGGCGACCGGGGCCGTCCAGCGTGGGCATGTCGCTTCCCCGGCGCCGTGGCACAGCAGTGCCGCACACCGTGGTGGGGATTCGATCGTGTTCTGCTGCCTGCGGCCCAACCCAGCTCCGCTGGACGGAGGGGTTGTGCACTGCCAGAGCAGTGATCCTGCGCGCGCGAACGCCCGCGGAATTCGGAACCGGACAAGTCTCGCACAGGCACGCCAAGCGTGCAACCCGGGCGTGTCGCGAATTCGTGGCGTGTCGCGGCCGGCTCACGGGCCCGGATCCGCGGACTTCGGACCGGCCTGGAGGATCGGATCACCCCCGTCACGCAGCGCACCCTCCCGACGTGGTCGGGAGGGTGCGCTGGCGATGCTCCGGACGCCTAGTCGGCGTCCACCACGGGCGGCACGAACCACGGCGGGAACACCGCGACGCGGGGCGCGCGGCCCCCCTGCTCGGCCAGGAGCGTCTTGACCTGCTGGCGGACGCGGTCGTTCGGGACGCCGATCACGGCGACCGAGGACAGCGGCACGCGCGGCCCGGCGAGCAGTTCGAGGCCGTGCATCTCCGGGTCGGTGAAGTCCGTGCGGCGGATGAGGTTCGTCGCGGCCGCGGGGCCGACGGCGAACCGGACGTCCTCGGCGTCGGCGTCCTGGTCGGCGACGATCACCGAGGCGCCGAAGGCGGAGACGGGCACGACGAGGACGACGTACTCGACCGCACGTGTGCGTCGGGCGGCGTCGGACCACCGCTCCCCCTCGGCGCCGCGGCGGAGCTCGTCCCACCGCGTGGCGTCGGGCGAGAGCGAGAACGTCACGTGCCCGGACACCGGACCGCCGTTCGGCGCGGACGCGTCCGCGCGTGCGGCGCGGGTGGCCGGGGAGCTGACGTCGACCGCGGGTGTCGCCGCGTCGGCCGCGAGGATCGCGCCCTCGGCGACGATCGACGCGAGGTTGTCGACGTGGGTGGCGTGGTGCGCCCGGAGCGACGCGAAGTCACGGGGTTCCGGCAGCTCGGGCGCAGCGGGCGACCGCAGCGACGAGGAGCCGCGCGCGGGCGCGGGGGTGGATCGGAGGTCGGTGGTGATGCGGGTCCGGCGGGGCGCCGGCGTGGTGGGGACCGCCGGCGTCTCGCGCTGGCGGGGGGAGCAGATGTCGCAGAGCTCGGTGGGGAAACCGTGGATGCACTCGTCGGTCACGACTGGGGAGGGTCCTTCCGTGCCCGTGTGGGGGTGGTCGGGCACGGTGTCCAACCGTACGTCATGATCCGGCGCACGCGGTCACCGCCCGTCGTCGTCAGAGCGGGACGGCGTCACTGGCGGTAGAGCAGGGCGCGCACCTCGGACTCCGCTGCGTGCAGCCGCGCCGGGTCGATCGTCTCGCCGTGCTCGTACGCATCGAGCAGCCGCGGGTCGATGTAGCTCTGCCGGCACACGGTCGGGGTGTTGCCGAGTTCCTCGCTGGCGGCCTTCACCGCGTGCGACACCGCCTTCTTCCGCTTCGCCTGGCTGGGCTGCGTGCCGGTCTTCGCCAGGTCGACCGCTGCCGCCACGGTCCCGTGCAGGGTCCGGAAGTCCTTCGCGGTGAACGCGTCGCCGGCGCGCTCCTTGACGTACTCGTTGATGTCCTCGGCGGCGAGCGGCTCCCACTCGGCGCCGCGACGCTCCCGGAAGGCCAGCAGCCGGGCGTTCGCCCCACGGCGCTTCATCCCGGCGATCACCCGCGCCAGGTCGGCGTCGTGGATCGTCGAGGACCACTCCTGCCCGCTCTTGCCCGGGAAGTCGAGCTCGATGTCGTTCCCCGAGACGTGGGCGTGCGCGCACAGGAGCGTCGAGAGCCCACGGCTCCCGTGCTCGGTCGCGTAGCGCTCCGAGCCCACCCGGAGCGATCCCTGGTCGAGCATCCGGAACGCCGCGGCCAGTGCGCGTCGACGGTCGGGCTCCGGTCGGCGGAGGTCCTGCGTCACCATCCGACGCGCGCCGGGCAGTGACTCCGCCAGCGCGAGGGCCCGGTCGTACTTGATCCGGTCCATCCGCTCCCGCCACGACGGGTGGTACATGTACTGCCGGCGACCGGCTCCGTCGATGCCCGTCGCGAGGACGTGCCCGTTCTCGTACGGCGAGATCCAGACGTCGTCCCACGCCGGCGGGATCACGAGGTCCTCGAGCCGCTGGCGCACCTCGGGGTCGGTGACGGTGTTGCCGTCCGGGTCGCGGTACGAGAAGCCGCGACCGCTGCGGACACGGTGGTAGCCGCGGCCGTTGGTCGCGGATCGGCGGAGACGGGTCACCGCACCGATGCAACACGTGCACACCTGGGACGGACCACGGACTGCCACCGCCGGACGAGCAGATGCCGTCGGAACGACGAAGCGGGGCCGGACCCGAAGGCCCGACCCCGCTTGCGCAGTACTCCGTTGGACGGAGTTACTTGATGATCTCCTCGACCGTACCGGCACCGACCGTACGACCACCCTCACGGATGGCGAAGCGGAGGCCGGCCTCCATGGCGATCGGCTGGATCAGCTCGACGGTCATGGAGACGGTGTCGCCGGGCATGACCATCTCGGTGCCCTCGGGCAGCGTGATGACGCCGGTGACGTCCGTGGTGCGGAAGTAGAACTGCGGACGGTAGTTCGCGTAGAACGGGTTGTGACGGCCGCCCTCGTCCTTGGTCAGGATGTAGGCGTTCGCCTTGAAGTCCGTGTGCGGCGTGACCGAACCCGGCTTGACGACGACCTGGCCGCGCTCCACGTCCTCGCGCTTGAGGCCACGGATGAGCAGACCGGTGTTGTCACCGGCCTCGGCCTTGTCGAGCAGCTTGCGGAACATCTCGATGCCCGTGACCGTGGTCTTCTGCGTCGGGCGGATGCCGACGATCTCGACCTCGGAGTTGAGGTCGAGCGTGCCACGCTCGACACGACCGGTGACGACGGTGCCACGACCGGTGATCGTGAAGACGTCCTCGATCGGCATGAGGAACGGCTGGTCGGTGGCGCGCACCGGGTCCGGGACGTTCTCGTCGACGGCGGCCATCAGGTCCTGGACGGACTTGACCCACTTCTCGTCGCCCTCGAGCGCCTTGAGCGCCGAGACCTGCACGACGGGGGCGTCCTCGTCGAACTCCTGCGAGCCGAGGAGCTCACGGACCTCGAGCTCGACGAGCTCCAGGATCTCCTCGTCGTCCACCATGTCGGACTTGTTCAGCGCGACGACGATGTAGGGGACGCCGACCTGGCGGGCGAGCAGCACGTGCTCACGCGTCTGGGGCATCGGGCCGTCGGTGGCGGCGACCACGAGGATCGCGCCGTCCATCTGCGCCGCACCCGTGATCATGTTCTTCACGTAGTCAGCGTGACCCGGAGCGTCGACGTGAGCGTAGTGACGCTTCTCCGTCTGGTACTCGACGTGGGAGATGTTGATCGTGATGCCGCGGTCGCGCTCCTCGGGAGCGCTGTCGATCTGTGCGAAGTCACGGGCCTCGTTGAGGTCCGGGTACTGGTCGTGCAGAACCTTGGTGATCGCCGCCGTGAGCGTGGTCTTGCCGTGGTCGACGTGACCGATGGTTCCGATGTTGACGTGCGGCTTGGTCCGCTCGAACTTGGCCTTGGCCACTGTGGGTCCTCCTCAGGACTCGGAGAGCAAGCCCCCGGTCGCGAGACCGTTGGCGTGCAGGGTGTGTGTCATTACTGTACTTGGTGGCGAGGGGCCCGTCGCCGGGCACCCTCGCCTGTGGAGAGAACGCCGGAGCGTTACTCTCCGCTGTTCTTCGCGATGATCTCCTCGGCGACCTTGGCCGGGACCTGGCTGTAGGTCTCGAAGGTCATCGAGTAGACCGCACGACCAGAGGTCTTGGACCGCAGGTCCCCGACGTAGCCGAACATCTCGGACAGCGGAACGCTCGCGCGGACCACCTTGACGCCCGAGGCGTCCTCCATCGAGGCGATCTGGCCACGACGGGAGTTGAGGTCACCGATGACGTCGCCCATGTACTCCTCCGGAGTACGCACCTCGACGGCCATGATCGGCTCGAGGATGGCGGGGCCGGCCTTGCGGGCGGCCTCCTTGTAGGCGATGGAACCGGCGATCTTGAACGCCATCTCGGACGAGTCGACGTCGTGCGCCGCGCCGTCCTTGAGGATGGCCTTCACGCCGACGGTCGGGTACCCGGCCAGGATGCCGACCTGCATGGCGTCCTGGATACCGGCGTCGACCGAGGGGATGTACTCACGCGGGACGCGACCACCGGTGACGGCGTTCTCGAACTCGTAGACCTTCTCGGCCGTGACTTCCATCGGCTCGAGGGCGATCTGCACCTTCGCGAACTGGCCGGAACCACCGGTCTGCTTCTTGTGCGTGTAGTCGTAGCGCTCGACGACCTTGGTCAGGGTCTCGCGGTACGCGACCTGCGGCTTGCCGACGCTGGCCTCGACCTTGAACTCGCGCTTCATGCGGTCGACGAGGATGTCGAGGTGGAGCTCGCCCATTCCCTTGATCGTCGTCTGACCGGTCTCGGCGTTGAGCTCGACGCGGAACGTCGGGTCCTCTTCGGCGAGCTTCTGGATGGCCGTGGAGAGCTTCTCCTGGTCGGCCTTCGTGTTCGGCTCGATGGCGACCTCGATGACCGGCTCCGGGAACGTCATCGACTCGAGGACGACCTGGTTGGTCGGGTCGCACAGGGTGTCACCGGTGGTGGTGTCCTTGAGGCCGATGACCGCGTAGATGTGCCCGGCGGTGACGTTGTCGACCGGGTTCTCCTTGTTGGAGTGCATCTGGAAGATCTTGCCGATGCGCTCCTTCTTGCCCTTGGTCGAGTTGACGACCTGGGCACCGGACTCGATCGAGCCGGAGTACACGCGGACGTAGGTCAGACGACCGAAGAACGGGTGCACCGCGACCTTGAACGCCAGGGCCGAGAACGGCTCGGTGGCGTCGGGCTTCCGGATGATCTCCTTCTCTTCGTCCTTGACGTCGTGACCGATCATCGGCGGCACGTCGAGCGGGGACGGGAGGTAGTCGATGACCGCGTCGAGCATCGGCTGGACACCGCGGTTCTTGAAGGCCGAACCACAGAGGACCGGGTAGACCTCGGAGGCGATCGTGAGCTTGCGGATCGCGCCCTTGATCTCGGCCTTGGTGAGCTCCTCGCCACCGAAGAACTTCTCGAGCAGGGCGTCGTCGGTCTCGGCGACGCGCTCGATCAGCTTCGCGCGGTACTCCTCAGCACGGGCCTGGAGGTCCGCGGGGATCTCCTGGACCTCGTACTGGGCACCCATGGTGACGTCACCCTTGGCATCGCCGGGCCAGACCTTGGCGTGCATCTCGATGAGGTCGACGACGCCGACGAAGTCGTTCTCGGCACCGATCGGGAGCTGGAGCACGAGGGGCTCAGCGCCGAGGCGGTTGATGATCGTGTCGACGGTGAAGTAGAAGTCCGCGCCGAGCTTGTCCATCTTGTTGACGAAGCAGATGCGGGGGACGTCGTACTTGTCCGCCTGACGCCACACGGTCTCGGACTGGGGCTCGACGCCCTCCTTGCCGTCGAAGACGGCGACGGCACCGTCGAGGACGCGGAGCGAACGCTCCACCTCGACCGTGAAGTCCACGTGACCGGGGGTGTCGATGATGTTGATCTGGTTGTTGTCCCAGAAGCAGGTCGTCGCGGCCGACGTGATCGTGATGCCGCGCTCCTGCTCCTGCGCCATCCAGTCCATCGTCGCGGCGCCGTCGTGGACCTCACCGATCTTGTGCGTGATGCCCGTGTAGAACAGGATGCGCTCGGTCGTCGTGGTCTTGCCGGCATCGATGTGCGCCATGATGCCGATGTTGCGGACCTTGTTCAGGTCGGTGAGCACGTCCTGTGCCACAGGTTCCTCCGGAAGAGTTGTAGGAGAGGTTGGCGTCCGGGAGGGCGCCGGGGTTCTTGACCGCCGACGCCCTCCCGGTGCCGGGACTACCGGCCGGACTTACCAGCGGTAGTGGGCGAAGGCCTTGTTCGACTCGGCCATCTTGTGCGTGTCCTCACGGCGCTTGACCGCGGCACCGAGACCGTTCGACGCGTCGAGGATCTCGTTCATGAGACGCTCGGTCATCGTCTTCTCGCGACGGGCCTTGGCGTACGAGGTGAGCCAGCGGAGCGCGAGGGTGTTCGCGCGGTGCGGCTTGACCTCGACCGGCACCTGGTAGGTCGAGCCGCCGACGCGGCGGCTGCGGACCTCGAGGGTCGGACGGACGTTGTCGAGCGCCTTCTTCAGCGTCGCGACGGCATCCTGCTGGTTCTTGGCGGTGACGCCTTCGAGTGCATCGTAGACGATGCGCTCGGCGAGGCCCTTCTTGCCGTCCAGGAGGATTTTGTTGACGAGCTGCGACACGATCGGCGCGCCGTACACCGGGTCGGCGACGACGGGACGCTTCGGGGCGGGACCCTTGCGAGGCATCTAACTCAACCCTTCTTCGCGCCGTAGCGGCTGCGGGCCTGCTTACGGTTCTTGACGGCCTGGGTGTCCAGGGCACCACGGATGATCTTGTAGCGCACGCCGGGGAGGTCCTTCACACGACCGCCGCGGACGAGCACCATCGAGTGCTCCTGCAGGTTGTGGCCCTCACCGGGGATGTAGGCCGTGACCTCGGTGCCGTTCGAGAGCTTGACACGAGCGACCTTGCGCAGGGCCGAGTTCGGCTTCTTGGGGGTGGTGGTGTAGACGCGGGTGCAGACACCACGCTGCTGGGGGTTCGCCTTCAGTGCCGGCGCCTTGGTCTTGACGACCTTCGGCGTGCGGCCCTTGCGAACGAGCTGCTGGATGGTAGGCAACTGTTCTCCTGGTTCTTCGCTCGTGCTCTGGCCAGCGCGTTCCGCTGGCTTCCTCATCCCACGCCGATCGCCGCCTGACGGCGGAGGGGGCGGGGATGGATGTCCGAGCCGACGATGCCGACCCGGGATTTCGGGCGCGCCCGAGGGCGCACACCCGGGAGAGCCTACCCGCGCGGTCGGGCGAAATCAATCCGGGCGCGTCGTGGCGCGCACCACCTGCGCGCCGGAGCGGGTACGGTCGGTCGGTTGCCCGCCCGACGGCGGAGGCGAGCCGATCCGCGGGGGTGGGTCGTGCCTCCAGGCCGGGGACCCGACCACCCGCCGGACGGGTGCCGGGTCAGGAGCCGGAGTCCGACGAGCCGTTGCCGACGGCCGAGACGAACGTCGCCCCCTGGTCGGTGAAGCCCGTGATGTAGCCGCTCGCGTTGACGTTCATCGGACCCGCCGAGGCCGTGCCGGTGCCGGCGGAGTTCGAGATGTCCGCCGTGAACTTCGCGCGCCCGTTGGTGGTGGTCGAGACCAGCCAGCCGCGGGAGACCCAGTCGCTGACCGCGACGACCGGACGGGACTCGAGCGTCCACTTCTGGTTCGTGTACGTGTAGGCCGGGTCCTCGCCGTAGGCGTAGAAGCTGCACCCGGGCGGCGCCGTCTCGGTCGAGGCGATGCAGCCGTCGACCCACTTGTCGACCGCGTCCTTCGCGGCCTGCTGGCCGGCGTCGGTGAGGGTCGTCTGCAGCGTGACCGGCACCGATCCCCCGGCACCGCCGAAGCCCGACACGGTCGTGCGCTGGGCGTCCGCGGTGAACCACTTGCCGCCGTCGACGGCGATCGAGTACTCCCCCGGCAGGGCCTTGAGCGTCGCGATGCCGTCCTTCGACGTCGCGACCTTCTGATCGGCGACGCGGACCGCGGTGCCGCTGGGGCCGCTCACCGCCACCTGCACCTGTCCGAGGCGGGGCGCCTCGAGGTCCCAGACCGGGAAGACGCCCCAGTCGGTGCCCGTCTTGTCGAGCGTGAACGTCGCGGCGACGTCGCGGCCGCCCTGCTTCAGGTAGGCGCGGACGCGGGCGGTGTCGCCGGCGGTGTCGGTCGCGGCGATCCGGTAGCCGGTCACCCGCCCGGAGGCCTTGGCGTACGCGGCGTCCGTGAGGAGCACGTCGTTCTTGCCGTGCTCGATGCCCGCTGCCGACAGGGCGTCGTCCACGCGACCAGCGGTCAGGTCGTCGAGGAAGGCGCGGACCGGACGGTCGGGCGAATGCGAGGAGGTGCCGACGGAGTAGCCGACGATCCCGGCGACGGCCAGCAGCACGATCGCGGCCCCGCCGGCGATGATGCTGATGAGCGGACCGCGACCGAGGCGCCGTCCGGGCGGCACCGGTCGGGGTGCGACCGGCTGCTCGGCCGTGCCCCTGATGGTGTCGACGTGCGGTGTCGCGGCCCAGTCGGCCGCCTGTCGCTGCTCGGTCATGCGTCCCCCGTCGTGCCTGGTGCGTGCGTGCTCCGGGATCCTACCGCCGGGGGACGACGTCGGACCGGGCTGCGGTCTCCGCGCACCCCGTCCTCGCCCGTCAGCGGTGGTCGGAGTCCGCCGGGGCCTGCTGCGGTGCGGTGCGGGCCTGGTGTCGCGCCGCCGCGATGCCGCCGACGACGCAGAGCAGCGCCACGACGACCGAGCCGACGACGAACGGGCTCAGCGCCGAGCCGGCCGGGAACACGAGGAGCTCGGTCGCGTCGCCGCGGACCATGGAGTAACCGAACGAACCGACCGCGAGCATCACGAGGTACGTCGACGCGGCGGCCACGAGTCCGGTCACACCGGGGTTGCCCTCGCGGATGCCGGCGGCCGTCGTGACGAAGACCACCACGCCGGCCCCGAGGACCATCGCCGGGCCCAGGTACGCGGTCGCGTCCGGTTGGGGGATCGCCTCGACGTCGGCAAGCAGGGCCTCGAAGCCCGTCACCGCGATGACGAGCGCGATGAAGAGGACCGACGTCATCGTCGCGATCAGCCACCGGGACATGGGGCGATCGTACCGCCGGGCCGCCCACGGGGGCGTCCGGCTGCGCGATCGGGCCGGTTCAGGGGCGGGCGGGCTGGTCGGCCGGCATCGGCGCCCGTGCGGTTCCGTCCTGATCCTGGGTCGCGTGGCCCTGCCCCTGAGGCACCTCGTCCTGGGTCGCCTGGTCCTGCGCCGCCTGCTCGTTCGCTGCGGCGACGAGGGCGAGCGCGATGGTCGCGGTGATCACCGGGATGGACCCGGTGATCGGCACGGTGGGCGCGGACTCGGTCTGGAGGCGCGGCTCGGCCGCGGGGAGCGGCCCGGTCTGGAGGCGCGGCTCGGCCCGGGCGGGCGCGAGCGGCTCCGCCTGGTGGTCGCGGAGCGCGGGTCCGACGACCGGCAGGACCGCGGTCGTCGTCGGCGGCTCCGCGTGCAGGACGACGGGCTCGGTCGTGGACCGGCCGGCACGCACCCGGGCTCGGCGCGCGCGCCCCATCCGGACCAGCACGACGACCGCGACGACCGCCCAGATGCCGTTCACGATGGTCGACGGGATCGCGTGGTGGGCCGCGACGTTGATCGCCACCGACAGTCCTCCGACGAGGTTGAACACCTGGTACAGCGGCCCGTTGGGGATCTTCCCGAGCGAGAACAACAGGTAACCAGCAAGGACGGTTACGGCTCCGAACCAACCGAGGAACTCCACGATTCCGACCAACACGCGCGACTCCGGGCACGACGAGGAACGGCCGTCCAGAGGCGACCGTCCGAGAGGGGGGTGAGCAGTCGCGAGTGCGACGTCGGGAGCATCGTAGGCACACCGACGGGTGTCGCGGAAGTGGGTGCGGCGTGGCGTGGCGCACCCACTTCGCGGGGTGGGTTCCGAGGGGATGTCAGCCGGCGGGGGTGGCGGTGGCGGAAGGGGTCGGCGAGGCGGTCGCGGACGCGTTCTCGGTCGCCTGCGACACCTGGGCGGCTCGCATCAGCGAGGACGTACACGAACCCCGAGAGGGTCCAGGTGGTCCCGCCTGCGGTCGGGGCAGCGGACGCGTCGGCCGCGGTCTCCTGCTTCTGCGAGGTGATGCCGTTGACGAGGAACAGGCGCTCTCCGCTCTGCACGCCCTTGGTGAACTGCAGCGCCTGCGCGAACGACCCCGAGACGTCGATGCTCACCGCGATGGTCGAGAAGTTGGCGCCGGTGATGCGGCTGTCCGTCTTCGTCGCCGGGGCCACGGGCGACGTCGGCGCAGCGGCCGTCGGCTCGCCGCTGGGCGCCGGGGTCGCGCTCGTGCCGGTGGACGCAGGTACTCCACCGGTCGTCCCGGTCGACGCCGGCGGTGCGTACGCGGCCGCCCACGCCGTCGTGATGCCCGTTACCGTGACGCCGGACGAGGACGCGACCGCGTCGATCTCCTTGTAGAAGGCTGCGGTGGCGGGGGTCGACGGGACGGAGGCCTCGAGCGTCGCGAGCTCCTGCTGCTTGCTCGGAAGCTCCTTCGACTGCTCCGCGAGTCGGGCGAGTTCGCTCCGGTAGGTCTCGTTCGTCGCCTCGATGGACGCCTGCTGCTGCCGGTTCGCCGCGGCGGCGGCCAGCTGAGGTTGCACGCCGAGGAAGAACCCGCCGACGAGGACGACGCTGCCGATGACGAGTGCCACGACGAGGTGGAGCCGGTTCCTGGTCACTTCGCTCGCTCCTCGTACTTGCCGTCGTAGGCGGCTTCGTTCACGTGCACGGTCATGTTCACCGTGTAGTGGCCGTCCTCGTCGACACGCGACACGGCGTTCGCGTTCGCGTCGACGAACCCCTTCAGCCCACGCACGCGGTCCAGCCAGTCCGGGATCGAGGGCAGCGTCGGGCTGTCCGCGTCGAAGGTGACCGTGGCGATCCGGACACCCTGCAGCGGGGCGTCCGCCTGCGTGTACGGCGCGAGCGGCGACGCCGAGTCGACGGTCACCCCGGTGATGGCCACACCGGCGGGCAGCGAGTCCTGGGCGCTCTGCAGGTACGCAGCCCAGTCGATCTCCGTCGCTCCGCCGACCGCCTGCGCCGAACGGACGAGGTCGGAGCGCCCCTCGACGTCGCGGACGTCCGAGTACTGTCCCTGCTGCTGCAGCAGCGCGGTGCCCTCGCTCTGGGCCGTCCGGAGCTGGCTGGCCGAGGTCATCTGGTCCAGCGCCGTCATCCCGGTCCCGACGAGCACGAGCGCGGCGACCACGGCCACCCCGAACCAGACCCGGCGGACGACGACGCGCTGGCGACGGTCGACGAGCACCTCGGTGGGGAGGAGGTCGACCCGGGGCGAGCCACCGACGACGAGGTCCCGGGGAGCCCGGCGGTTCTGCTGCCTCGAGCGCTTCTCGTGGTCGGACACGAGCTTGGCGGCCGACGAGGTCGGTCGGACTGCGCGGAGCCGTTCCATCGTGCCGGTCATGCTGCTCGTCCTCCCGCGGCGAGGCCCCAGGCCACCGCCATCGACTGCCCGCGTTCGGCCACGACCTCCGGCGCGATGCTCCGCGCCCAGTGGACGCCCGTGAAGGGGTCTCCCACGACGGTCGGGACGCCGGTCGTCTCGGCCAGGGCCTCGCCGAAGCCCGGCAGGCCGCTGCCCGCCCCGGCGAGGACGAGCCGTGCGATCGGCGCGCCGTCGCCCTTCGTGTTCACGAAGTAGTTCAGCGTGTTGCGGATGCTCGCGATGAGCTCGTTCGTGGCTTCGCGGACGACCGCGGCGGCGCGGACGTCGTCGGCGGTCTGCGCCCGCGCCCCGGTGCCGATCCAGCGCTTCACGACCTCGGCCTGCTCGAGGGAGATCTCGAGCCGCACGGCGATCTGCTTCGTGACCTCGTCGCCGCCGGTCGGGATGATCCGGACGAAGTGCGGGACCCCGTGGCGGGCGATGACCACGGTGGTGGCGTTGCCGCCGAGCTCGACGATGGCGGCGGCCGGGACGTCGGTGGGTGCGAGCACGCGGCTGAGGGCGAACGGGATCAGGTCGACGCCGACCGGGTGGAGACCGGCGAGCTGGACGGCTCGGACGTTGGCGAGCACGGCGTCCTTGATGGCGGCCACGAGCAGGCCGTGCACGACGGGTCCGCCCTCGCCGCTGCCCTCGGCGATCGGGTAGAAGTCGAGGATGGCCTCGCCCACCGGGACCGGGAGGAGGTCCTGGACCTGGAACGGGAGCGACTCACGGATCTGTGCCAGCGGCGCCTTGGGGACGGTGAGGTCCCGCGAGAGCACCCGCTGGTTGCCCATGCCGAGCGCGACGTCCTTGGTCCGGAAACGACCGACGGCCCACAGCTCCCGGAGCGCGGCGGCGACGGTGTTCGGCTCGAGGACCTCACCGCGACTGGTCGACCCGATCGGCAGCGGGACCTCTGCGATGCGGAGGATGGACGGGGCGTTCCCGCGGGTCCGCGCGACCTCGACGGCACGGATGGATGTGCTGCCGATGTCGATCCCGACGACGTTCTTCGCCATTGCTCGTTCTTCCGCTCGTGATCAGGTGAGGCCGATGAGGCCGAGGTACGCGTTCCACAGCGGCGTGCCGAGGAGGATGCCGAGCCATGCCCCGCCGAGCATCCAGGGCCCGAACGGGATGCCGCTCCCACGCGCTGCGCGACGGGTCACGAGCAGGCCGATGGCGAACGTAGCGCCGAGGGCGAACCCCCCGAAAGCTCCCACTGCGAGGGGTCCCCATCCGAGGTACGCCAGCACCAGCCCGAGGACGCCCGCGAGCTTCACGTCACCCATGCCCATCCCGCCCGGGACGACCACGGCGAGGGCGAGGTACAGGACGAACATGATCGCTGCACCGCCGACGGCCCGCAGGAGTGCACCCCAGTCCCCCGTCGTCGCGGAGGTCGTCGCGAGCAGGACCCCGAGCACCGGGTACGCGGGGAGCACGATCGCGTCGGGCAGCCGGTGCGTGTCGAGGTCGATCAACGCCAACGAGATCGACACGGCCATCAGGTACAGCAGCCCGACGAGCAGCACCAGGGTCGGACCCGCGGGCGCTGCGTGCACGACCCCGGATGCGAGGACTCCGCCGGTGACCAGTGCGAACGACGCGCTCGTACCCGCCTCGACGAGCGGGTACCGCGCCGAGATGCGCGATCCGCAGTCGCGACAGGCGCCACGGAGGACGATCCACGACAGCACCGGGACGTTGTCGAACGCGCGGATCTCGGCTCGGCACGCCGCGCACGAGCTCGCGGGCCGTACGACCGACAGCCCGGCCGGCACGCGGTGCACCACGACGTTGAGGAACGAGCCGACGAGCAGCCCGAGGACCGCCGCGAGGCACACGATGGTCGGCGCGAGCGGTTGCAGGGCGTTCACACGCACACCCCCGCTCGCTGGACGCACGCACCGGACACCGCGTACGCCGCGGAGACCTCACCCATCGTCGTGACGCCGTACGTCGTCGTCACCGGGTTGAGGAAGCTCGGCGGCGCCGAGTGCTGCAGCCGCGCGTCGTAGGAGTAGGCCTTCCGGTACCCGCTCGACCCGGAGCGCACGACACCGCGGAACTTCTGCGCGATCGCCCCGAAGATGGTGAGGGTGCCGCGGTCGCCGCCGTAAGCGTAGTTCTGGACCTGGAAGGTGTGCGCCGCCGAGATGATGGCCGCGTCGATCTCGCGGTCGGTGTCCCCGAGCATCGATGTCACGCACGTGCTCCGTCCGCACGCCGAGTTCTGCACGGGGTTCCAGACCATGACGGCGTTGGTGGCGGTGAGCCCGAGCATGTCGGAGCCGCGGTCCTCGTAGGTGGTGTCGCCCGTCACGTAGAGGTAGTTCTCCGCGGCCACGGTCACCTGCCCGTCGACGACGCCGTGCACGAACGCATCGCCGGACCGGGAACCGTAGCTGCACGGGGACGAGCTCAGTTGCACCTCGCCGGCGCGCGGGTACCCGACCCCGTTGCCCTGGTTGCAGGTGTCCGGCAGCGCGGTCGTCGAGGACGCGTTCACGTCGCCCGCCTGGGGCACGTTCTGGACGTACACGAGGTTGTTCGCCGGGACCGGGACGGTCGCGCCGGCGCTCGAACCGAGCGCACCGGCACCGGTGCCGGGCTTGCCGCACGCCGCCGGCGCGGTGCCCTGTAGGGGGTTCGTCGCGTCGGTCCTCGTCATCTTCGACCACGGCGAGCGCACGGTCATGGTGCCGTCCGCGTTGAAGGTGATGTCCGTCGGACCGGTGTACATGCATCCGGGCGTGCGGGTCGCCGACGCGACGGTGTTGTACTGGGTGGCGGACTTCTGCTGCGCGTTCGTCGACGGCATGCCGATCGTCGACGTGAAGGCCGGTTGCGTCACCCCCGCGGGGAAGGACTGCCCGGAGCAGGACACGCCGTTCGAGTCCACCGGGTTGTACCGGAGGCCGCTGGTCGGGTTCGACGTCGTGATCTGCTTCGTGAAGCTCGCCTGGCAGATGCGCATCGTGTCGTTCGAGTGCGCCGGACCGTCGATGGTGTCCCCGCCGGAGAACGCGATCTCCCCGCACTGGTTGCCGTTCCGGATCGCGGGACGTCCCTCCCACGCATGCTTGACGCACGACTGTGGGACCCCCGTGAGCACCGGGTCCTGGATCTCGTAGTCGGTGAAGTACAGGAAGTCGATGAAGCCCTGCTGGCGGATGCTCGCCACGACGGACCGGACGGCGGAGCCGACCTTCCCCGTGGCCCGGATCCGGATGCTCCCCGTGTCGAGGTACTTCGAGGCGTCGACCTCGTACCGGTAGGCGGAGCGACCGTCGCCTCCCGGGACCGTCGCCCAGGTGCCGGTCGCACCGGTACCGAACGCGGGGTTGCTGGCGAGCCCCGTGGGGAGCGTCAGTGCCGTGCTCGTCGAGGAGAAGGGCGCGGCGGGGTTCCCGTACTGGGTGTACCCGGTGTCGTTCGAGAGCCGCGCCTCGTAGTCCTGGACCCCGGCGTAGGCAGCACTGAGCGCGGCGTTCCAGTCGGAGTCGGACGAGGACTTCTTGATCCCGGCGACGGCGACCGTGGTCGCGGTGGCGATCATGAACACCACGACCGTCCCGAAGATGATGGCGATCGCGAGGGCCATGCCCCGTTCGTCGCGGAGCGCGTCGAGGTGCAGTGCGCGTCGGAGGCGGATCACGACTGGTCCCCTGTCGGGTCGAGGAGGTTCGGCAGACCGATGGTGTTCCGGAGGGTCGTGCCGTTCTGCAGGGTGCTCGCCGACGACGACACCCGGAGCGTGACGCGGACGAACGCGATCTGACCCAGCTGGGCCGCGGAGAGCAAACCGGTCGACGGATCGGGGGTCAGGGTGGCACCGGAGAGCTGCAGGTACTCGAACACCGGGGTGGCCCCGGCGGCCGGGACCTCGATCGACGAGGTGATCGTCGTCGTCGTGCCGGATCCGGGGAACGTGTAGTACGCGTTGTCGGTCGTGATCCCGGGGACGATCTGCTCGGTCAGTGTGCCCGAGGAGCCGACCGTGAAGCGGACCTGCTGGGGCGCCGCGGTCCGCCCGGTCGCGACCAGGGTCGTGAACTGCACCGTGTTCGTGCCCGCGACGGCGAAGGCCGGGGCGTCGCTCGTCCCGAGACGCGGGTTGTCCGCGGCGGAACGCACCTTGCGGACGACCTCGTTCATGGCGGTCGACGCGGCCCGACCGTTCTGGTCACGCGCCGCCGCGAACGTCGTCGCCGTGGTGATCGAGTAGAAGGTGCCGCCGACGATCGCGAGCAGGACGGCGAAGAGACCCATCGCGATGAGGAGCTCCACGAGGGTCAACCCGCGGTCGTCGCGGCGGACGCGGTCGAGGACCGTGCGCGCGAGGCGGTTCACGGCGCGACCCGGGGGTCGAGGGTCACGGACCCGGTGTTCAGGAGGACCCCGAGGAGCCCCTTCGCGGTCACGTTCCGCGGCAGTGAGGTCGCATCCTTCTGGGCCGTCACCGACCAGGTCCCGTACGGCAGCGCGAGGGTGACGTCGGTCGTGCCGGACGTGCCCGACGCCGCGCGGGCGAACGTGTAGCGCTGGGTCACCCGGCAGCCGGGATCGCCGTTCGCCGGTGCGGCCGTCGTCGCGGTCAGGACCGTGTCCGACCGGTTGATCGTCACCGTGACGGCACCGGTGGCGACCGCCGCGGTGAGCTGGTCCTTCGAGACCGCCGGTGTCGGGGTCTTGCCGATCCGTCCGTCGGACGCCTTCGGCCAGGCGGTCGGGTCGGTCGATAGGCAACTGCTCGCGTTGACGGTACCGTCACCGTTCGTCGTGTTCGAGTCGTAGATCCCCGGGTAGACGACGTAGCCCGACGGGATCGGGCTGAGGTACTGCGTGGCGGGCGTCCCGGTCAGCCGGGCGACCCCGTAGGTCGACACGAACGAGGTCGTGAGGTTCGTCGGCAGCATCGCACCCGGCGTGTTGCTCGCGTACTGCATCGCGACGGCGATCGCCGGGTCGTACGTGAAGGACGCCCCACCGGACTGCCCGGCCTTGACGACGACGGTCTTCGTCGGGGCGGCCTGCTGGTCCTGGTCCCGGTACTGCGCCCCACCCGGACCGCCGAGCGTGACCGTGTACGTGCCGGGGACGACCTTGATGGCGACGGTGCACCCGTCGGCGTTCGTCACCGTCGGCTGGGTCGCGAGCGCGAGCGCGGTGTTGCCGGGCACGTCGGCGAGCGGCGTCGGGACGACGGACACGGGCACGCCCGCGGTCCCACCGCTCCCGGTGATCGACTGCACCTGCACGAGGATCGTGCCGAGGGTCGGGTCGTTGATCTTGGTGGAGGGCGAGAAGACGGTCTCCTGCGTGACCGGAGCCGCCGAGCCCATGCCGGGCCACGTGACCTTGATGTGCACGTTGAGGAACAGGAGCTGTGCGGTGGTGCCGGCGGCGGACGCGGAGCAGCGATTCGTGGTGCCGTCGGTGTACTGCCAGTCGAGGGTCCGGCGCACCGTGTAGGTGCGGCCGTCGACCTGCGGCGTCTCGGTGCTGCCGGCCATTCCGGTGATGTTCGTCTGCGCCTGGATGCGGGCGGTGTCGATCGCCCCCGCGGCGAGGTTCACGGCCTGCGCGCGGGCGGAGTTGTCCGAGGTGATGCGCATCACGGAGGCGATGCCGACGAGGGCGCCCGCGATGATGACGCCGAAGACGGTGATGGCCACGATGACCTCGACGAGCGTGAAGCCCGCGTCACGCGGTCGTTCCTTGGTGTTCACCACTGTCTCCTTCCCGGTTCGACGCGCGGACGGGGGCCGAGCGGATCGCTCGACCCCCGTGCGACGGGTGTTACGGCGTGACGGTCGCGTTCGCGGCCGAGAACGAGGTGCCGGAGCAGCTCCCGGCCTTGACGCCGGCGCTCTCCGTCGCGGCGAAGGACTTGCCGGTCGAGCTGATGCCCATCACGCAGAACGACGTCCCCGAGCCGGAGTAGACGAGCTGCGCTTCGGCGTCGCTGAAGGTCGCGCCGGCGGCGGACCAGGTCTGGCCGCCGGTCACGCCCGCAGCGTTGAGCCCAGAGGCGGCCTTCGTGGACAGGTTGGCGGGCAGCGTGTTGCTGTTCTGGGTCGAGATGCTCACGACCGCCGTCTTGAGGTTCGACACGTCGTTCTGCACACCCGAGTCACGCGCGTTGTTCTGCACGCCGAGGTACACCGGGATGGCGATCGCGGCGAGGATGCCGATGATGATCACGACCACCAGGAGCTCGATGAGCGTGAAGCCCTTGTCGGACTCCTTGGCGATCTCGTTGCGGCGAGCGTTGAGCTTGCCCAGCAGCGCGAAGTACATGGTTGTTCCATTCTTTCAAGAATGCATTCGGGTGGGTCGGGGGCTGTGCTGCCGCCGCCGTCAAGCGTATTGACGGCACTTTCCGGGCATAATCCCGAGAACGGGGGGTGGAACGCCAGCGAAATACCCCCATTACCGGGGCCAGGCAGCGACCAAACCACCCCTGAACGGGGCATACGCCTCAGTGGATGAGCGACGAGATCTTGAAGATCGGCAGGTACAGCGCGATGATCATGCCGCCGACCACGACACCCAAGAATGCGATCAACAATGGCTCGATCAATGCGGTCAACGCCTCGGTCGTGGATTCCACCTCGTTGTCGTAGAAGACCGCGATCTTCTCCAGCATCACCTCGAGGGAACCGGCGTCCTCGCCGACCGCGACCATCTGCGAGACCATCTCCGGGAACACGCTCTCGCGCGCCAGGGGTTCTGCGATCGACTCGCCCTTCCGGACCGCTTCGGCGACCCGCTCCAGCGCGCGCTGGACCGTGAAGTTGTTCGAGACCTCGCCGACGATCTGCAGCGCCTGCAGGATCGGCACGCCGGCGCCGATCATGTTCGAGAAGTTCCGGGCGAAGCGTGCGATGACGATCTTGCGGTTGAGCGCGCCGAAGACCGGGAGCTTCAGTCGCAGCGGGTCGACGACGGCGCGGACGGCATCGGTGTGCTGCTTCGCGCGCCACCAGAACCAGCCGGCGACGACCGCGGCGACGAGGATCGGCCCGACCCACACCATCGCGTTCGAGGCGTAGACGAGCAGCAGCGTCGGCAGCGGCAACTGCCCCCCGAGCGACGCGAACATCTTCTGGAAGATCGGCACGATGAAGACGAGCATCACCACGACCGCGACCAGCGACATCACGAGGACCACGACGGGGTAGGTCATCGCGGACTTGATCGTCGAACGGAGCTTGTGCTCCTTCTCGAAGTTCGTCGCGATCGAGTCCATCGCCTGGTCGAGGAAGCCGCCGGTCTCCCCCGCCCGGATCATGTTGATCATGATCGGCGGGAAGTCCACCGGGTACTTGCCGACCGCGTCCGAGAACGAGACGCCGCGCTCGACGTCGTCCCGCACCTTGCCGAGGATCTCCTTGAGCTTCTTGCTCTCGGTCTGGTCGGCGAGGATCGTGAGGGCCCGGAGCAGGGAGAGCCCCGAGGACAGCATCGTCGAGGCCTGCCGCGACATGATCGCGAGCTCCTTCAGCCCGACGCCCCGCTCGAAGCCCGGGATCTTGATCTCGGTCTGCAGCCCGGTGCCCGGCTTCGCCTCGGAGATCGCGATCGGCGAGACGCCCATCCCTCGGAGCCGCTGGACGACGGCACCCTCGGACGCGGCGTCGAGCCGTCCCTTGACGAGCTTCCCGTTGCCGTCCCGTCCCCGGTAGTCGTACGCGAGCGACATCAGTGGCCCCCCGAGAACTTGTCGCCGAAGTCGATCTCCGAGGCGGCGATCGCCGCCGCGGACGAGTCGGACGGCGACTCCACGCGCTGCACCAGGCGGTCGAAGCCGTCCTCGTCCTGCACCTTCTCCATCGCGGCGGCGCGCGTGATGGTGCCGACGTTGACGAGCTCGGCGAGGTCCTGGTCCATTGTGTGCATGCCGCTGTCCCGCCCGGCCTGCATGGCCGAGGTGATCTGGTAGGTCTTGCCCTCGCGGACCAGGTTCGCGATCGCCGGGGTGGTCCGCATGATCTCGGTCGCGACGACCCGGCCGGAGCCGTTGGCCTTCGGCACGAGCGTCTGGCAGACGACGCCCTCGAGCGTCGCCGCGAGCTGCGTCCGGATCTGGCCCTGCTGGTGCGGGGGGAAGACGTCGATGACACGGTCGATCGTGCCGGGGGCGCTCTGCGTGTGCAGGGTGGCGAACACCAGGTGTCCGGTCTCGGCGGCGGTCAGCGCGACGGAGATGGTCTCGAGGTCGCGGAGCTCGCCGATCAGGATGACGTCGGGGTCCTGCCGGAGGACGTGCTTCAGCGCGGCGGCGAACGAGTGCGTGTCGGCGCCGACCTCGCGCTGGTTGATGATCGCCTTCTTGTGGTCGTGCATGAACTCGATCGGGTCCTCGACCGTCACGATGTGGTCGGCGCGGGTCTCGTTGACCAGGTCGATGAGCGCCGCGAGGGTCGTCGACTTGCCGGAGCCGGTCGGTCCGGTGACGAGCACGAGGCCGCGCGGGAGCTTCGCGAACGCGCCGACGTGGTCGGGGATGCCGAGCTGCTTGAGCGTCTTGATCTGCGTGGGGATGATGCGGAAGGCCGCGCCCCAGTTGCCCCGCTGCTGGTAGTAGTTCACACGGAAGCGGTACTCCGGCGACAGCGAGTACGCGAAGTCGAGCTCCTGCTCGTGGTCGAACTGGCCGGCCTGCTCGGGGGTCAGGAGCGTCTTCAGCGCGGCGATCACCTTGTTTCGGGACCACGGTCCGCCGGGGACGGCGGGACGGAGGGACCCGTCGACGCGGACGGTCGGTGGCGCGTCCGCGGTGACGTGCAGGTCGGAGGCGTCCTGGTAGACCACCTGCGCGAGCGCGGTCACGAGGTCGGCGTCCGCGACCTCGCGCGCGTGGCGGGTGAAGCCGATCTCGGTGTGCGCGACACCGCCGACGGCCGGCTGGTGCGCGACGGGCACGGCCGGGAGGATCGTGGTCGGTTCCGCGGGCACCACCGGCAGGTGCTGGGTCACCGCGTCGGGGTACCCGTACGACGCCGTCGAGGCGGGAACGGCCGCCGGCGGCGTTGCCGGCGCAGCCTGCGGCTGCGCCACCGGCACCGCGGCGGCACCTCCGACGAGCGAGCTCGGCCCCGGGGCACCGGCCGCGCCGCCGCCGGTGCTCCCGGGCACGTACCAGGGCTGCTCGTCCGACGGGTGGAGCTCTGCGGACAGGTCGTACACCGCGCCGCCGGCGACCGGGGCAGCGGGCGCGACGACGTCGGGCGACGTCGGGGTCCACGCGGCCGCCTCCGCCGCAGCGGCGGCGAGGCGTGCGGCACGGCGGCCACCGACCTCGTTGCCCGGCTGCCCGGGGTGCCAGCCGGCGACGGGGTCGTCGCCCGCCTCGATGTCGTACACGGATTCGTCCATCGTCCTGTCGTCCCTGCTGCGCCTACGCGACCACGCGGAGGATCTCGTCGACGCTCGTCATCCCGCGCAGGACCTTCTCCCACCCGTCCTGACGGAGCGTCAGCATGCCCTGCTGCTGCGCGACCCGGCCGATCTCGGCGCTCGACGCCCGCGCGACCGCGAGCCGCTCGATCTCCTCGGTGACGGTCATGACCTCGTGCAGGGCGATGCGGCCCCGGTACCCGGTGTTCGAGCAGACGGCGCAGCCGACCGGCCCGAAGAACTCCGGCACGGTGTCGACGTCCGACGCGAGGAACCCGAGCGCCTGCAGCTGCGCCGGCGTGTACTGCGCGGGCGCCTTGCAGCGGTCGCAGAGCCGGCGGGCGAGGCGCTGCGCGACGACGGAGTCGAGCGCGGACCCGACCAGGAACGGTTCGATGTCCATCTCGGTGAGCCGCGTGACGGCCGACGGGGCGTCGTTCGTGTGCAGCGTCGAGAGCACGAGGTGGCCGGTCAGCGACGCCTCGATCGCGATCTGCGCCGTCTCGTGGTCACGGATCTCGCCGAGGAGCACCACGTCCGGGTCGGATCGCAGGATCGACCGCAGCGCCGAGGCGAAGGTCAGCCCGGCCTTCGGGTTGACCTGCACCTGGTTGATGCCGGCCATCCGGTACTCGACCGGGTCCTCGACCGTGATCACGTTGATCTCCGGACGGGCGACGGCGTTGAGGGTCGTGTAGAGCGTGGTCGACTTGCCCGAGCCGGTGGGCCCGGTGACCAGGATCATGCCGTACGGCTTCGAGTAGGACCGCTGGTACGCCGCGAAGTTCTGCTCGAGCAGGTTGAGGTCGGTCAGGGTCATCGACGTGTTCGTGTTGTCGAGGATCCGCATGACGACCTTCTCGCCCCACACCGTGGGGAGCGTCGCCACGCGCAGGTCGATCTGACGGCCGCCGTGCCGCACCGACATGCGACCGTCCTGCGGCTTCCGACGCTCGGCGATGTCGATGTCGCTCATGATCTTGAGCCGGCTGATGACGCCGTTCTGGATGTTCTTCGGCGCCGGTGCCATCTCGTGCAGCACGCCGTCGATGCGGTAACGCACCCGGACCTCGTGCTCCCCGGGCTCGATGTGGATGTCCGAGGCGTGGTCCTGGATCGCCTGGGACACGAGCAGGTTCACGAACCGGACGATCGGGACGTCGTCGAGCGCACCGTCGGTCAGGTCCACCTGCTGGTTCGCCTGCGCGGACGCTTCTTCCTCGAGGGACGAGGTCAGGTCGTTCAGCTCGTCGTCGGCGCGCAGGTAGCGGTCGAGCGCGGACTGCAGCTCGCGCTCGTCGACCTGCAGCGGCTTCACGGTCCGGCCGGACGCGGTGCGGGCGTCGTCGATCGCGAGCACGTTCGTCGGGTTGACCATCGCGAGCACGAGGGTCTCGCCCTCGAACCCGATGCCGAGCACGCCGTGCCGCCGGCAGAGCGCCGCGGGGAGCATCGACACCGCGGTGCCGTCGACCGGGTAGTCGGTGAGCGGGACCGTGCGGGAGTTGTGCGACGCGGCGCGGGCGGTGATGTACTGCGCCTCGCTCACGACGCCCTGGTCGACGAGCGCGCGGATGGACCGTTCGTCGATCTCCTCGTCTCCGGTCATGGAGTCGAGGTGTTCGATCGGCAGGGCGCCGTTGAGGATGAGGATCTCGGAGAGCGTGGCCATGTGCCCCGGGAACTCCTTCGGGTCGAGCTCGGGTTCGGGTGTCGGCGCAGCGACGTCGCGGCGCTCGTCCACGCTAGGGCCGCGGAACGCGGGGACCGCAGTCCCACAACGAGGGGGCGACGGGGTGTCCGGTGGCCCCAGAGCAGGGGTGCCGGGTGCTGTCGGGTGACGTCCATGCGTCGATCCTGCGGTGGCGGACCACGCGACGGTGACCCCCGCCTGCGGTCTGTGGACGGACGGCGCCGAGCATTCGGCTGTGGAGGAACGTTCAGCGTCCGACCCTCGACGCGGACCGGACCCGCGGGACATGATGAGACATGGACATCACGAGCGTGACCGTGGGGTTGCCCGTCAGCGACGTCGAGGCGTCGTGCCTCTGGTACGGCGCCGTGTTCCAGCGCACCGATCCCGACCTCGAGCCGGAGGACGGCGTCGTCGAGTACGAGATCGGCGGCATCTGGCTGCAGTTGTACGCCGCCGCGGACGCCGAGCAGCGCCCCGCGACCGTCCGCTTCGGCGTCGACGACGTCCGCGCGCAGCACGCGCGCATCGGGTCCCTCGGGATCGACGTCGGCCCGGTCGAGTGCGTCGACGGTGCCGTCGACTGGTTCGACGTCCGCGACCCCGACGGGAACGTGCTCAGCCTGTACTCGCTCGTCGACGAGAAGGGCCGGACGGCCTGACCGGCGGACTGGAGGATCGTGGCGGGGCCCGCCACGATCCTCCAGTCCGTTTCCCGATCCGACGACGTGACTTCCGGTCGGACAACGAGGAAGGCCCCCGCATCCGAGGATGCGGGGGCCTTCCGGGTTCAGCTCAGGCTCAGTTGTAGGTGCCCGGCGTGAAGTCGTCCGACGAGAAGCTGTCGAAGTCGACGAAGCTCAGGTCGGCGTCCGAGAACGAGGAGTCGTCGGCGAAGATGCGGTTGGGGTACCGCTCCGCCTTGGCTTCCTCGGTCGCGGCGACGTCCACGTCACGGTACCGGCTGAGGCCCGTCCCGGCGGGGATGAGCTTACCGATGATGACGTTCTCCTTGAGGCCGACGAGGTGGTCCTGCTTGCCCTCCATGGCCGCCTGCGTGAGGACGCGGGTGGTCTCCTGGAAGGACGCGGCGGACAGCCACGACTCGGTCGCGAGGGACGCCTTCGTGATGCCCATGACCTCCTGGCGAGCCGAGGCGGTCTTGCGACCCTCCTGCAGCGCCGCACGGTTCAGCGCGTTGTAGCGCGACCGGTCGACGAGCTCACCCGGCAGCAGGTCGGTGTCGCCGTGGTCGACGACGGTGACCTTGCGGAGCATCTGACGGACGATGACCTCGATGTGCTTGTCGTGGATCGGCACGCCCTGCGAGCCGTACACGTCCTGCACACCGTTGACGAGGTGCTTCTGGACCTCGCGCACACCCTTGACCCGGAGGACCTCCTTCGGGTCCACCGTGCCGGCGATGAACTGCTCGCCGAGCTCGACGTGCTGGCCGTCCTCGATGAGGAGGGTCGCACGCTTGAGCACCGGGTAGATGAACGGTTCGTCGCCGTTGTCCGGCGTGAGGATGATCCGACGACCCTTGTCCGTGTCCTCGATCGTGACGCGGCCGGGGGCCTCGGCGATCGGGGACGCGCCCTTCGGGGTGCGGGCCTCGAAGAGCTCCGTCACGCGGGGCAGACCCTGCGTGATGTCGTCGGCCGAGGCCGAACCACCCGTGTGGAAGGTACGCATCGTCAGCTGGGTACCGGGCTCACCGATGGACTGGGCGGCGATGATGCCGACCGCCTCGCCGATGTCGACGAGGTTGCCCGTGGCGAGCGAACGGCCGTAGCACTTCGCGCAGACACCGACGGCGGACTCGCAGGTCAGGACCGAGCGCACCTTGATGCTCTCGACACCGGCCTCGAGCAGCGTGTCCAGCAGGACGTCACCGACGTCCGAACCGGCCTCGGCCACCACGGTGCCGTTCGCGTCCACGGCCTCGACGGCCAGGGTGCGCGAGTACACCGTGTTCTCGACGCGCGGGTCGCGGACGAGCTTGCCGTCCTCGCCCTTGGTCGCGATCGGCAGCTCGAGGCCACGGGTCGTGCCGCAGTCGTCCTCACGGATGATGACGTCCTGCGAGACGTCGACGAGACGACGCGTCAGGTAGCCCGAGTCGGCGGTGCGGAGAGCCGTGTCCGCCAGGCCCTTGCGCGCACCGTGCGTGGCGATGAAGTACTCCGCCACGGTCAGGCCCTCGCGGTACGAGTTGATGATCGGGCGGGCGATGATCTCACCCTTCGGGTTGTTCACCAGACCACGCATACCGGCGATGTTGCGCACCTGCAGCCAGTTACCACGAGCACCCGACGACACCATGCGGTTGATGGTGTTGTCGATCGGGAAGTTGTCGCGCATCTCCTGCGCGATCTCGTTCGTGGCCTCGGTCCAGATCTTGATCAGGTCGGCGCGGCGCTCCGCGTCGGTGATCAGACCCTTGTCGAACTCGCCCTGGACCTTGGCGGCCTGGACCTCGTAGCCCGCGATGATCTCCTTCTTGCGCGGCGGCGTCACGACGTCGGAGAGCGCGACGGTCACACCGGAGCGCGTGCCCCAGTAGAAGCCCGCGTCCTTGATCCGGTCCAGCGCGGCGGCCGTCTCGGTCTTGGAGTAGCGCTCGGCGAGGTCGTTGACGATCGCGGAGAGGGTGCCCTTGTCGGTGACGCGCTGCACGAACGGGTAGTCCGCCGGCAGGGTCTCGTTGAAGAGCGCGCGGCCCAGCGTGGTCTCGAGGAGGATCGACTGACCCACCTCGTAGCCCTCGGGAGCCTCGCCCTCGGCGAAGTGGACACCCGACATGCGGATCTTCACCATCGCGTTGAGGTCCAGCGTGTTCTGGTCCTTCGCCATGATCGCCTCGGCGACCGAGGAGAACGAACGGCCCTCACCGACGGCGCCCTCGCGGACGGTCGTCAGGTGGTGCAGACCGATGATCATGTCCTGTGCGGGCAGGGTCACCGGACGGCCGTCCGACGGCTTGAGGATGTTGTTCGACGCGAGCATCAGGATGCGGGCCTCGGCCTGGGCCTCGACCGACAGCGGCAGGTGCACGGCCATCTGGTCACCGTCGAAGTCCGCGTTGAACGCAGCACACACGAGCGGGTGGAGCTGGATGGCCTTGCCCTCGACGAGCTGCGGCTCGAACGCCTGGATGCCCAGACGGTGCAGCGTCGGCGCACGGTTCAGCAGCACGGGGCGCTCGCGGATGATCTCCTCGAGCACGTCCCACACCTGCGGACGCGAACGCTCGACCATGCGCTTGGCCGACTTGATGTTCTGCGCGTGCGACAGGTCGATCAGGCGCTTGATGACGAACGGCTTGAACAGCTCGAGCGCCATCTGCTTCGGCAGACCGCACTGGTGCAGCTTGAGCTGCGGGCCGACGATGATGACCGAACGGCCCGAGTAGTCGACGCGCTTGCCGAGCAGGTTCTGGCGGAAACGACCCTGCTTGCCCTTGAGCATGTCGCTCAGGGACTTCAGGGCGCGGTTGCCGGTACCCGTGACCGGACGACCACGACGACCGTTGTCGAACAGCGCGTCGACCGCTTCCTGCAGCATGCGCTTCTCGTTGTTCACGATGATCTCGGGGGCACCGAGGTCGAGCAGGCGGCGGAGACGGTTGTTGCGGTTGATCACACGACGGTAGAGGTCGTTGAGGTCCGACGTGGCGAAGCGGCCACCGTCGAGCTGCACCATCGGGCGGAGCTCCGGCGGGATGACCGGCACGACGTCGAGCACCATCGCGGCCGGCGAGTTGCCGGTGGCGAGGAAGGAGCTGACGACGCGCAGACGCTTGATCGCGCGGATCTTCTTCTGGCCCTTGCCCTCGGCGATCTGCAGGCGCAGCGCCTCGGCCTCGGCGGCCAGGTCGAACGCCTCGAGCCGCAGCTTGATCGCCTCGGCGCCCATGTAGGCGTCGAAGTAGATCCCGAAGCGGTCCTGGAGCTCGTGGAAGACGGCGTCCTCGGGCTTGAGGTCGCCCACCTTGAGGTTGCGGAAGTCCTCCCACACGCGCTCGAGGCGGGTGATGTCCTCGTCGAAGGACTTGCGGACCTGGGACATCTCCTTCTCGGCGGTGTCCTTGGTCCGGCGCTTCACGTCGGCCTTGGCGCCCTCTTCCTCGAGCGCTGCGAGGTCGTCCTCGAGCTTCTTGAGGCGGTCGGCGATGATCGAGTCGCGCTGACCCTCGAGGTTCTTGATCTCGAGGCGCATCTCGTTCTCGAGACCGGGCATGTCGGCGTGACGGCCCTCTTCATCGATGTCGATGATCATGTACGCCGCGAAGTAGATGACCTTCTCGAGGTCCTTCGGCGCCATGTCGAGGAGGTACCCGAGGCGCGACGGGACGCCCTTGAAGTACCAGATGTGCGTGACGGGGGCGGCGAGCTCGATGTGGCCCATGCGCTCACGACGGACCGAGGACTTGGTGACCTCGACGCCGCAGCGCTCGCACACGATGCCCTTGAAGCGCACGCGCTTGTACTTGCCGCAGGCGCACTCCCAGTCCCGGGACGGACCGAAGATCTGCTCGCCGAACAGACCGTCCTTCTCGGGCTTCAGGGTGCGGTAGTTGATGGTCTCCGGCTTCTTGACCTCGCCGTACGACCACTGACGGATGTCCTCGGCGGTCGCGAGACCGATCCGGATGGCGTCAAAGGAAGTTGCTTCGAGCAATGTTCTTCTCTCTTGCTGAGTTCGAGACGTGTCGGTGCGGGCGGGGATCAGATGTCGTCGACGGAGGACGACTCGAACCGCGAGGAGATGTTGATGCCGAGCTCTTCAGCGGCACGGAAGACCTCGTCGTCCGTGTCGCGGAGGCTGACCGCCTGGCCGTCTGCCGAGAGGACCTCGACGTTCAGGCAGAGCGACTGCATCTCCTTCATGAGGACCTTGAACGACTCGGGGATGCCCGGCTCCTGGATGTTCTCGCCCTTGACGATCGCCTCGTAGACCTTCACGCGGCCGAGGATGTCGTCGGACTTGATCGTCAGGAGCTCCTGGAGGGCGTAGGCGGCGCCGTACGCTTCGAGCGCCCACACCTCCATCTCACCGAATCGCTGGCCACCGAACTGCGCCTTACCACCCAGCGGCTGCTGCGTGATCATCGAGTACGGACCGGTCGAACGGGCGTGGATCTTGTCATCGACCAGGTGGTGCAGCTTGAGGATGTACATGTAGCCGACCGAGACGGGCTCCGGGAACGGCTCGCCGGAGCGGCCGTCGAAGAGCTGCGCCTTGCCGGAGGAGCCGATCAGGCGCTCCCCGTCGCGGTTCGGGAGCGTGGAGTCGAGGAGGCCCTCGATCTCGCGCTCGTACGCACCGTCGAACACCGGGGTGGCGACCTTCGTGCCGGGCTCCGCGTGGCGGGCGGCCTCGGGGAGGGCGGACGCCCACTCCTGGATGCCCTCGACGTTCCAGCCCTGCTTCGCGAGCCACCCGAGGTGGATCTCGAGGACCTGGCCGAAGTTCATGCGGCCGGGGACGCCGAGCGGGTTGAGCACGATGTCGACCGGGGTGCCGTCCGCCAGGAACGGCATGTCCTCGACCGGCAGGATCGTCGAGATGACGCCCTTGTTGCCGTGACGACCGGCGAGCTTGTCACCGGCGGTGATCTTGCGCTTCTGGGCGATGTAGACGACCACGCGCTGGTTCACACCGGAGCCGAGCTCGTCGTCACCGTCCTGGGCGTCGAAGACCTTGACGCCGATGATCGTGCCCTCTTCACCGTGGGGCACCTTCAGCGAGGTGTCGCGCACCTCGCGCGACTTCTCGTTGAAGATCGCACGGAGCAGGCGCTCCTCGGCGGAGAGCTCGGTCTCGCCCTTCGGCGTGACCTTGCCGACCAGGATGTCGCCGGGGCGGACCTCGGCACCGATGCGGATGATGCCGCGCTCGTCGAGGTCGGCCAGGAGGTCCGGGCTGACGTTCGGCAGGTCGCGGGTGATCTCTTCCTTGCCGAGCTTGGTGTCGCGGGCGTCGACCTCGTACTCCTCGATGTGGATCGAGGAGAGCGTGTCGTCCTTCACGAGGTTCTGCGACAGGATCATCGCGTCCTCGTAGTTGTAGCCCTCCCACGGCATGAACGCGACGAGGAGGTTCTTGCCGAGCGCGAGCTCGCCGTTCTCCGTCGCGGGGCCGTCGGCGATGACCTCGCCCTGCTCCACGCGCTCGCCTGAGGAGACGATGACGCGGTGGTTGTAGCTCGTGCCCTGGTTCGAGCGGTCGAACTTGCGCAGGTAGTAGGTCTGCGTGCCGCCCTCGTCGAGCTGCAGGGTCACGGCGTCGGCCGAGACCTCGGAGACCACACCGGCCTTGTCGGCGGTGACGACGTCACCGGCGTCGATGGCGGTGTAGCCCTCCATGCCGGTGCCGACGAGCGGCGACTCGGAACGCAGGAGCGGCACGGCCTGGCGCTGCATGTTCGCACCCATGAGGGCGCGGTTCGCGTCGTCGTGCTCGAGGAACGGGATGAGCGAGGTCGCGACCGACACCATCTGGCGCGGCGAGACGTCCATGTAGTCGACCTCGTCCTTGCCGACGAGCTCGACCTCGCCGCCCTTCTTCCGCACGAGGACCTTGTCGTCCGCGAAGTGGAAGGAGTCGGTGAGCGGCGCGTTGGCCTGGGCGACGACGAAGTCGTCCTCTTCCGATGCCGTCAGGTAGTCGATCTGGGTGGTGACCTGACCGTTCACGACCCGGCGGTACGGCGTCTCGATGAAGCCGAACGAGTTGATCCGACCGAAGGACGCGAGCGAGCCGATCAGGCCGATGTTCGGGCCTTCCGGGGTCTCGATCGGGCACATGCGGCCGTAGTGCGACGGGTGGACGTCGCGGACCTCGACGCCGGTACGCTCACGGGACAGACCACCCGGGCCGAGGGCCGACAGGCGACGCTTGTGCGTCAGACCCGCGAGCGGGTTGTTCTGGTCCATGAACTGCGACAGCTGGGACGTCCCGAAGAACTCCTTGATCGCAGCCACGACGGGACGCACGTTGATGAGCGTCTGCGGCGTGATGGCCTCGATGTCCTGCGTGGTCATGCGCTCGCGGACGACGCGCTCCATGCGGGACAGACCCGTGCGGACCTGGTTCTGGATGAGCTCGCCCACCGCGCGGATGCGACGGTTGCCGAAGTGGTCGATGTCGTCCACGTCGAGGCGGAGCTGGACGGGCTCGCCGTCGCGGACACCGTCGAGCGTGGTCTTCTCGGCGTGCAGCGAGACGAGGTACTTGATCGTGCGGACGATGTCCTGCACGGAGAGCACCGAGTCCGACAGCGGCGCGTCGATGCCGAGCTTGCGGTCGAGCTTGTAGCGACCGACCTTGGCCAGGTCGTAGCGCTTCGGGTTGAAGTAGAAGTTGTCGAGGAGCGCACGCGCGGCCTCGGCGGCGACCTGCTCGCCCGGACGCAGCTTGCGGTAGATGTCCTTGAGCGCCTCTTCCTTCGTCAGGACGGCGTCCTTCTCGAGCGTCGACTCGATCGAGGCGAAGCCCTGGAACTCCTCCATGATCTCCTCGCTCGTCAGGCCGAGGGCCTTGAGGAAGACGGTCACGGACTGCTTGCGCTTGCGGTCGATGCGCACGCCCACCTGGTCGCGCTTGTCGATCTCGAACTCGAGCCAGGCACCGCGCGAGGGGATGATGCGCGCGGAGTAGATGTCCTTGTCGGACGTCTTCTCCTGCTGGCGCTCGAAGTACACGCCCGGCGAGCGGACGAGCTGCGAGACGACGACGCGCTCGGTGCCGTTGATGATGAACGTGCCGCGCTCGGTCATGAGCGGGAAGTCGCCCATGAAGACGGTCTGCGTCTTGATCTCACCGGTCATGTGGTTCATGAACTCGGCGTTGACGTAGAGCGGAGCGGCGTAGGTCTTGCCACGCTCCTTGCACTCGTCGATGGAGTACTTCGGGTCCTCGAGCTCCGGGGACGTGAACGAGAGCTGCATCGTCTCGCCGAGGTCCTCGATCGGGGAGATCTCCTCGAAGATCTCCTCGAGGCCGGAGTGCAGTGCGAGGTCGGTGCGACCCTGCTCCTGTCCCTCGGCGAGGCGGGCCTTCCAGACGTCGTTGCCGACGAGCCAGTCGAAGCTCTCCGTCTGGAGTGCGAGCAGATCAGGGACCGTGAGCGTGTCCGTGATCTTGGCGAACGAGAGTCGCGAGTGGTTGCGACCGTTCTTGGGGTTGGTGGATGCGTTGGGCGCAGCAGCCAAGGGTGTGACCTCCGGTAGGCCCCGTCGGGCCGGTACTGACGAGCAGCACGTAGGTGAGTGGATTGATCGCTCGGCGCGACCCCGGGACCGACACACGGTGCACAGCCGGACGAGCGTCCGGTTGGACTTGTGCGAAGATCGGTGAGCGGGACCCGCCGCCATATACGGGACCGGCTGCACCAGGGCGCGTGTTCGACCGCAATATGACGACACACGAATGCCAGGGAGCGCGAACTGCAATCATAGGTCGCCCTGACCCGCGCTGTCCAGTCCTGGCTTGACCGGATTCGTCGCAGGCGTGTATAAGGCGCTGGCCACCCGGCGCCGGGCCCGATCTCAGTCGTCGAGCGCGTGCAGGACGCGCTCCGGCTCCGCGGCCCGCACGAACGTCACGCGGCCGCGGTCGTCCGTGATGCGCACGCCCCGTCCGGGCGTCAGGATGAGGGCACGGACGCCCCGTCGGACGCGCAGGCCGAGCCCGCCGTAGGTGGCCGCGTCCGCCTCGACGACCGCGACGTCGGCGATCCGCCGACGGTCGATCCGGCGTGCGGGGAGGGGCCGGAAGCGCAGCACGACCTCGGTGTCGGTCACCGCGATGCGCGTCCGCGCGAGGAGCAGCAGGGCACCGCCGACGAGCGCCACGACACCGGGCACCAGGAGCGCGACCTCCGGTGCGTCACCGGGCCAGCCGAGCACGGCAGCGGTCAGCGCACCGCCGCCGAGCAGCAGGACCGCGCCGAGCGCGCGCATCCAGGTGGGTGCCGATTCGCCGTCGGCGGCCACCGGCGCGTGGGTGGTGGTCGGCCGGGAGGCACGGGTGGTCCGGGTGGGTCGGGTCGCCTCGGCGAGGCGGAACGTCGGGACGTTCACGGTGTCGGTCACGGGGTACTCCTGCGGGTGGGGCCGGTCGCGGCGGTCGTCGCCGTGGTCCTCGTCGCGGGGACCGCCGTGGTTGCGGGCGCCTCGGTGTCGGTCGTCCTCGGCACCGGCGCGGGCGTGCTGCTCGCCGCCGTGGTCGGCTTCAGCCGCCGGCGGCTCCGGGGCCCCGCGGAGGGCCCGCCCCAGGCCCCTGCTCTTATACACATCTCCGAGCCCCCGGGACTCCTGCGCATCTCGCATGCCCCTCTCTTCTCGGAAAAAAAAAACACTAGCGGGTC
>NZ_CP054593.1:320094-336303 GCF_013347165.1 Curtobacterium sp. Csp2 | reverse complement strand
GACCCACGAGGACCGCCGCCCGGACCGACCCCGTGCGGGGCCGGTCCGGCTCCGCGCTCACCCGCGTCCTCAACCTGTCCGGCATCGTGGTCGTCGGGTACTGGTTCGTCCGCGCCGTGCTCGATGACGGAGCCCCCGCGTGGGGAGGGTGGCGTGCGGTGGGGGTCCTGGCCGCGTCGTGGTCACGTCGACAGGCGGATTGCTCGACACCTGTCGGATGACGACCGGGTGAACGGTACGTGACGACCCTTGACGTCGGCTGGGTCGGCCGTGGTGTCGCGCCGGGGTCAGCGCAGGACGAGGGCGACGGCCTCCGCGCGGGTGCGGACGCCGAGCTTCGCGAAGACCTGGTTGACGTAGGACTTCACGGTGGGGACGGTCAGGAACAGCTCGGCGGCGATCTCCGGGTTCGTCCGGCCGGCCGCGATGCGTTCGAGCACGTCCGCCTCGCGCGGGGTCAGCTCCGGGAAGCGGTCCCGCAACCCGGTCGGAGCGTGCGTACTCGGTGCGGTCGGGGTCGGGGCGGCGAGCTGGGCGACGAGGCGCGCGCCGACCTCGGCGTCGAAGGTGGCCTGCCCGGTCGCGACCGCCCGGATCGCCGTCGCGAGCTCCGCGCGTCCGGCGTCCTTCGTGAGGTACCCGCGCGCACCGGCGCGGAGCGCGCCGACGATGGAGTCGTCGTCGGCGTAGGTGGTCAGCACGAGCACCGCGACGCCCGGGTGCGACCGGGCGATCGACGCCGTCGCGGTCGGGCCGTCCGTCCCGGGCATCCGCAGGTCCATGAGCACGACGTCCGGCGGGTCGGCGGCGACCATCGCGATCGCCTCGGCGCCGTCCGCCGCCTCGCCCACCACCTGCAGGTCGGGGACGAGCGACAGCACCGTCACCAGACCGTCCCGCACGATCGCCTGGTCGTCCACCACGAGCACCCGGACCGTCACGCGGTCACCGCCGGCACCCGCATCGTGACGACGAACTCGGGACCAGCTGCACCGGCCTCGACCGCCGAGTCGTCGCCGAGCTCGGCGAAGCGCTCCCGCATCCCGGCGAGCCCGTGTCCGTCGCCGGGACCGCCCGCTCCCCCGGCGGGGTCGAGGGGGTTCGTCACGGTGACCCGCACCGCGGAGCCGTCCCGGTCGACCGACAGCACCACGGGTCGGCCGGGGGCGTGCCTGCGGGCGTTGCTCAGTGCCTCCCGGACGGCCGCGACCACGACGTGCCGGTGGGCAGCGTCGACGGCGGCGAGCGCCTGGTCGCCGTGCGTGGTGAGGGTCCCGCCGAAGGAGCGGTGCGCCGCGACCAGCGCGGACAGGTCCGTCGGCTGCTCCGGGGCGGGCGGGACGGTGTCGTCGCGCAGCGCGTGCACGGCCCGCCGCGCCTCGGCGAGTCCGCTCGCGGCGAGGGCGCGGGCGGCTCCGGCGCGGCGGGTGGCCTCGTCGACGCGGCCGGCCTCGAGCAGGGCCTCCACCGCGTCGAGCTGGAGCACGAGCCCGCCGAGGGAGTGCGCGAGCACGTCGTGCACGTCCCGCGCGGTGCGCGCCCGGTCCGCCAGGAGCTGAGCGCGCTGCTGCTCGGCCTCGGCCTGGCGCGTGCGCTCCTCGGCGACCCGGAGCTGCCGGCGGCTGAAGCCGACCACGGCGGCGAGCAGCACGCCCGCGCCGGTGCCGAGGACGACCGACACCGAGGCGCCCGCAACCACGGCGGTCCCCGCGACGAGGACCACGGCGACGACCGCCGCGACCGGACCGGCCCACACCGGCTGCAGCCGACTCGCGCTGATCACGACGACGGCGACCAGCGGGATCGCGATCATCACGGTGCGCGAGGGGACGACGACCGCGGAGCCGGCGACGACCATGCACCAGGTCGCGACGAGGAGCACCCGCTCGGTCCGGGCAACGACCCGCAGCAGCCACGCGGCGAGCGCCACCACCCCGAGGATCAACACCCACGCGGGGGCTCCGTCATCGAGCACGGCGCGGACGAACCAGTACCCGACGACCACGATGCCGGACAGGTTGAGGACGCGGGTGAGCGCGGAGCCGGACCGGCCCCGCACGGGGTCGGTCCGGGCGGCGGTCCTCGTGGGTCCGGGTCCGGCGGTCACCGGACCATCATGCCGCGGGCGGCACGCGGGATCCGCTGGTCGACGACCAGGGCACGGGCGGCCCGGTTGAGCGCGAGGACCAGGAGGATCGCACCCGTGGAGGTCAGCAGGTGCGCGCCGAGGTGGCCGCCGAGCACGTCGAGACCGACCCGGACGACGATGAGCAGCAGCCAGAGCCCGGCCCCGGCCCAGCCCGTGCGGGCCTGCAGCGTGCGGCCCTCGTCGTCGGCCACAGCGGCGGTCCGGAAGCGCGTCATGCCGCCCATCGCCAGGCCGGCGGCGACGCTCACGAGGGCCTCGATGCCCAGGAACAGCACGTCGAGCGTCGTCACCGCGGCGGCGGACTGCGCGAGCACCACGATCCCGACGACGCCGAGGACGAGCGGCGTCCGCCAGACCCGGGCCGGGTCGAGGTACTGCCAGGTGGCCTGGCGGTACGCGAGGAACCCGACGAGGGCGAGGCCGATGACGATGTTCGCGAGGAGCTGGACGGACACGGTGTCCCCTTCCGGTGGTCGACCGGCGGGGGGCCCCGACCGGTGACACCAGCCTCGCGAGCGGACGGCGGCGAGCACACCACCCGTGGGTGGTGGTCCGGGTGGGGATCGGCGGTGGTGTTCCATGGGGGCATGGCAGATGCGTTCGACGGGTTCCGGATCGGTGCAGGGTGGGCCTCGGTCGAGCCGGACCGGCACCGCCCGGGGTCCTTCACGCTCGTCGTCGACGGGACGCCGCAGTCGCACGTCGACCTCGAGGACCCGACGCACCTGGCCTTCGAGTACATCCGGCGGATCGGGCACGCGATCGACCTGCTCCCCGGTGGGCCGATCACGGCGCTGCACCTCGGCGCGGGCGCCCTGACGCTCCCCCGCTACGTCGCGGTGACCCGGCCGGGGTCCCGGCAGCAGGTCGTCGAGCTCGAGCGGGACCTGGTGGACCACGTCCGCGAGGCCCTGCCGTTCCCCCGAGGGGCGTCGATCCGCGTCCGGTACGGCGATGCCCGCGAGGTCGTGGGCAAGCTGCCCGCCGGGCTCCGCGGCACCGTGGACCTGGCGGTCGTCGACGTCTTCGGCGGCTCGCGGATCCCGGCGCACGTGACGAGTGTCGAGTTCTACCGGTCGGTCGCCGAGTTCCTGTCGCCCACCGGGATCGTCGCGGTGAACGTCGCGGACGGCGCCGGGCTGGCCTTCGCCCGGGGGCAGGCGGCGACCCTGCAGGCGGTGCTGCCCTCGGTGGCGGCCGTCGCGGACACCGGGATGCTCAAGGGCCGGCGGTTCGGGAACATCGTGCTGCTCGGCTCGCCGTCCGAGCTGCCCGTGGCCGACATGCCCCGCCGGTACTCGTCCGACCCGCTGCCGTCGAAGGTCGTGCACGGGGCCGAGCTCCGGGCGTTCACGGCCGGGGCACCGGTCGTCACGGACCAGACGGCGGTGGCGTCGCCGGAGCCGAACCGGAGCGTGTTCGGGGGCTGACGCCGGGCGGGCGCGCGCGGCGGGGGGGCGCGGCCACGATCCTCCAGGCCGGGGCGGCGGATGCCGCTGCGGTGGGTGGCGGTACCGGCCGGACCACCCGGGGGACACGGTCCGCGCGTCCGGTCGGACGGATCCGGTCGCGGGCGGACGTCGGCTGCCAGGATGGGGGACACGACCGCGCAGCAGCGCGACCGAGCAAGGGAGTCCCCTGATGACGAACGACGACCGGAGCAACGAGGACCGGACGGGCGACGGCCGCGCACCGAGCTGGGGCGAGGCACCGCAGCACGGGTCGGCCGACCGCGCCGGGGACCTGCCCCGCTACGGCGAGCGCGACGACGCCCCGCGGTACGGGGAGCGCAGCGACGAGCGAGCGGACGCTCCGCGGTACGGCGAGCGATCCGATGCGCCGCGGTGGGGCGAGCAGCACGGCGACCGTGACGGCCGCCCGGCCGACTCCCCCACGTGGGGCGAGCAGCACGGGTCGCACCAGCCCTACGCCGCCGCGGCCGCACCGACCAGCGCGAACGCCCCGGCGTGGCAGTCGTACGACGAGCCGAAGCGCAAGAAGAAGACCGTCGGCGTCGTGGCGTTCGTGCTCGCCCTCGTGGCCGTCGTCCTCGCGGTCGTTGCGGGCACGGTGTTCGGCTCTGCGTTCGGCGCGAACAGCGCCATCCGCGACGCGATCCTGAACGGGTCCGCGGCGACCCAGTCGGGGCAGGAGGACCTGCAGCGCCAGCTGATGAACGACCCGACGATCCTCACCAGCAGCGGTGGTGCCGGCATCGCGATCCTCATCGGCACGGTGCTCGGGCTCTGGGCGCTGGTGCAGGGCATCATCGCCATCGTCACCAAGCGCGGGCGCGCGTTCGGCGTCGTCGCCGTGGTCCTCGCCGTCCTGGGTCCGGTGGTGCTGTACATCGTCTTCGCCGTGGCGCTCGGCTCGCAGCTGACCTGATCCGGACCGCGAGACCACGGCCCGTCCTGCGCGCGCAGGGCGGGCCGTCGTCGCGTCTCGTGCCCCCCGTGCGCGTGGCACCGCCCGCTCACGGGGTGCCGCGGCTACCCTCGAACCGATGTCCCTCCCGCCCGACGACCGCCAGCAGCCCGACCGCGCCGACAGCGCCCGGGAGCCCCGCCATGCCGCTCCGGTGACCGCCGGGGTCAGCCCGGGGAGCACCTTCGCGCCGATCAGCCTGCGCCCCGCCGTCGACGCCGAGGCCGTGCAGCAGCGCCTCCGTGACCTCGGGCAGAGCCGCAGCACCGAGGCGCTCGCCGAGCGTGCCGAGCTCCTCCGGCTGCTCGGGCGGCTCGACGAGTCGCTCGTGGTCGCGGAGGAGGTCTTCCGGCTGACGATGTTCACCGGGGAGCGGTCCGACAAGGTCGCCTCGCGGATCCGACGTGCCCACGTGCTGCACGACCTCGGGCGCTACGAGCGTGCCGCGTCCGAGGCCGCCATGGCCCGGGACACCGCCAGGACCGAGGAGTGGCCGGAGCTCGAGGGCGCCGCCGCCGAGCTCGAGGGCTGGTCGCTGTTCGAGCTCTCGCGGTTCGACGAGGCCCGGTCCGCACTGTCCCGGGCGTACCAGGCGTTCCGGCAGGCCGGTGCCCCGTCCGAGCGCACCGACGCCCTGCAGACGGCGATCGAGGCGGCGCTCCGCGCGGTCGCCGCGCAGCCGCGGGAGCAGACGGAGCAGCCCCGCACGGCCCGTGAGGTCGCCGCACGCCGGGCCGAGGACGAGACGCCCACCACCCGCGTCGCCGAGCCCGTGAAGCAGGTTCCCCCGGTGCGCCGCCGGGTGCTCGGCGCTCCCGACGCCGCCCGGACCGACGCCGACGACATCTGGGGCCGGATCGCCGCGAAGGCCGCGCAGAAGGGCCAGGCACCGCGGGACGACCGCGGCGACGACCTGCGGTGACCGCTCCCGACGTCGTCCGACGGCGAGCGGAGGAGCTCATCGCCGCCCACCTCGGGCCCGGCACGTGGACGTTCGCGTTCGACCACGCGAAGACCCGGGCCGGACAGTGCGACTTCGGCCGGCACCGGATCACCGTGAGCCGGCACATCACCGCACGGGTGTCGGACGCCGACGTCGAGCAGGTCCTGCTCCACGAGGTCGCGCACGCCCTGGCGGGACCCCGGGCCGGGCACGGCCCCACCTGGCGCCGGACGGCCGCCGGCATCGGGTACACCGGATCGCGGCTGTACGCCGGGCCCGTGGCCTCGGAGCTCGCGCCGTGGGTCGGCACGTGCCCCGCCGGGCACGAGCACTTCCGGTACCGCATCCCGACCCGGCCGCTCGCGTGCGCGACGTGCTCCCGGCGGTTCGACCCGCGGAACCTCATCACGTGGGAGCGCCGCGCGGCTACCGCATGATCGGGTCCACCGGTGGAGGCGCGCCGGGGAGCCGTTAGCCTGGACGGATGCACACAGGGCAGCACATCCGGACGGACAGCGGGTCGTCGTGGTTCTTCGACGCCGGACGGATCGCCCTGGACTTCGCGCACACCGGCGGCTTCGCGGACGACCCCGACGCCCGGCGCCCCCGTGCCCGGCTCGGCGAGCTGCTCGTGACCCCGGCCGACCTGGACGAGTGGCTCGGCGACCACACCGAGCCGATCGACGTCGGCGCGACCGCGCGGGAGCTGCAGGACGCCCGGGCACTCCGGGCCGCGATCGGCCGCCTCGCGGTCGCCGCCGCTCCGGCCCCCGCGTCCACCGCCGCCGAGCGGACCGCGATCGGCGCCGGGCTCCGCGCGGGCACCGGTCGGACCCGTCCGGCCCCGGACGACATCGACACCGTGAACCTGTTCGCCGCGCTGCCCGACGTGCCGCCGAGCCTGCCCGGCGGGCGTCGTCGCGCCGGCGCGAACCGGGTCCGACTGGCGCAGGCGCTGTCGAGCGTCGCGCGGGATGCGGTCGCCCTGTTCACCGAGGTGGGCTTCGACGACCTCGCGGCGGACGGGCAGGCCACCCGGCTGAGCCGGTGCTCGGCCGACGACTGCGGCCTGGTGTTCTACGACTCCTCGCGCGGCGGGACCCGGCGCTGGTGCTCGATGCAGCGGTGCGGCAACCGGGCGAAGGTGCGGGCGCACCGGGCACGGCGCGCGGCGGCCTGACCCGGCCTGAGCCACCAGAACGCAGTCCGAACAAAAAGATTCGGCATGCCGAATCCTCTGGCATGCTGGGGGCATGTCCGACGTCTCGACCCCGCCGCGTGCCGCTGAGCGCACGCCCGCGAAGCGCGCCGCCGGCCTGACGCTGCTCGGCCCCGCGTTCGTCGCCGCCATCGCCTACGTCGATCCCGGCAACGTCGCCGCGAACCTCACGGCCGGGGCGCAGTACGGCTACCTGCTGCTCTGGGTGCTCGTCGCCGCGAACGCGAGTGCCGTCGTCGTGCAGTACCTGTCCGCGAAGCTCGGCGTCGTGACCGGGCGGTCCCTCCCGGAGCACCTGGGCCTCCGGATGCGCCGCACCCCTCGGCTGCTGTTCTGGGCCCAGGCCGAGGTCGTCGCCGCCGCGACCGACGTGGCCGAGGTGATCGGTGGGGCACTCGCCCTGCACCTGCTCTTCGGGCTGCCGCTCGTCGCCGGCGGACTCGTCACCGGGATCGTGTCGATGCTCATCCTGACGCTGCACAGCCGCCGCGGCACCCGCACCTTCGAGGCCGTCGTCACGACGATGCTCGCGATCCTGACGGTCGGCTTCTGCGCCGGGCTGCTCGTCGCGCCGGTGTCCCCGACGGAGCTGCTCGGCGGGCTCGTCCCGCGCTTCGAGGACTCCGGCTCGGTGCTGCTCGCGGCGTCGATGCTCGGCGCGACCGTGATGCCGCACGCCGTGTACCTGCACTCGGCCCTCGCCCGGGATCGCCACGGCGACGTCCCGGCCGGACCCGAGCGACGCCGGGTGCTCGTCGCGACGCGGTGGGACGTCGCCCTCGCGCTCGTGGTGGCCGGCGGCGTGAACATCTGCATGCTCGTCCTCGCCGCGGCGACGCTGCCGGGGGTCGCCGGCACGGACACCATCCCCGGTGCACAGCGGGCGATCGAGACGAACGTCGGCCCGGTCGTCGACGTACTGTTCGCGGTCGGACTCCTGGCGTCCGGGCTGGCCTCGACCTCGGTCGGCTGCATGGCCGGTGCCGAGATCATGCACGGACTGCTGCACGTCCGCGTGCCGCTCCTGGTCCGTCGGCTCGTGACGCTGGTGCCCGCGCTCGTCCTGCTCGCGGCGGGGGTGGACCCGACGATGCTGCTCGTGGTGAGCCAGGTCGTCCTGAGCTTCGGCATCGCGTTCGCGATCGTGCCGCTGGTCGTCTACACCTCGCGGCGGAGCGTCATGGGGACCGACGTCAACGCCGTGGCGACCCGGGTCGTCGCAGCGGTCATCGCGCTCGTGATCGTGGCCCTGAACGTGACACTGGTCGCGCTCACCGTCACCGGCTGAGCGCGACCAGCGGCTCGGACACCGCGTCAGTCGACGACGCGGACGTCCTTCCAGAACGCGTAGTACCCGGAGTAGTCCTTGCCGACGCGGTCGAAGGACGACGGGATCGGCGTCGGGTACGACCACGCGCGGTCCGGGAGCGGCTGCCCGTCCACGGTGACCGTGTAGTACTGCGTGTCGCCCTTCCACGGGCAGTGGTACTGGGTGTCGCTCTCGCTGAAGAACTCGGGCTTCACGCTCGACGGCGGGAAGTACCAGTTCCCCTCGATCTGGATGAGGTCCTCCTGCGGGGCCTCCGCGATCACGGTGTCGCCGACGACTGCCTTCATGACGTGCTCCTCCACTCGCGGCGCCCGGTCGACGCCTGCGATCGGGAACGCTACGCGCGCGGACCCGATTCCCGCTGCGCGGCCGGTCGCAGCGTGACGAGGTCCGGTCCGGCGGCGAGCGCCGTCCGCACGTCCTCCGGGTCCAGGACCGCGGCCCCCTCGGCCGCGCTGACGAGGTGCCGGACCGCTCGGCGCAGTCCCGTGAACGCGGCACACGCGGCGGCGGCCTCCGGTGAAGTGTGGTCGATGCCGACCGCGACGAGGGCGTCGACCACGGCACCGGCGGCCAGCAGGTCCTCGACGGCCTGGTCGGGTGCATCAGCGCGGTCCGCCGTCTCGCCCGCGTCGTCGGCGGCGTCGGGATGCGCGTGCGTGCGCCCGGCGGCGACGATCGCGACCACGCACCGGTCACCACGCTCGGCCTGGAGGCGCGTCACGCGTTCCGCGACGGCGGTCGCGTCGCCGAGGTGGCCGAGCACGACCTCTGGGCCGTCCGGCACGCCCGTCACCGCGGCGCGCAGGGCGCGCAGCCGTTCGACGGGTGCGGTGCCGCGGCGGTCCGGGAGGACGTCCACCCAGACGACGAGGTGCGCGTCCCGGGCGATGCGCTCGGCGCCGGGCGTCCCCCACGCGAACCGGACCTGGTACTGCTCCTGCATGCGTGCTGCCACCCGCGACACGATAGCGGCCGCGGTCCGGCTGTCCGTTCCCACAGGCCCGGTCTCCACAGGTGTGGTCGAGCAGCCTCGGCACCCATCGCCCGACCGTAGGATCGGTGACCATGGAGATCGCCACCGTCCCCACCCTGCACGGCGACCGCGTCACCCTCGAGCCCCTCGAGGCCGAGCACGCGGAGGACCTGCGGACGGCGGTCTCGGACGGCGACCTCTGGCGCACCTGGTACACGTCGGTGCCCGCCCCCGACGCGGTCGACGCCGAGATCGAGCGTCGTCTCGCCGAGCACGCCGCGGGGCGGATGCTGCCCTTCGCCGTGCGGGACCGGCCGACCGGGCGCGTGGTCGGGGCGACGACCTTCATGAACGTCGACACCGTGAACCGCCGGGTCGAGATCGGCCACACGTTCCTGGCCCGGGCGGCCCAGCGCACCGGGATCAACACCGAGGCGAAGCTGCTCCTGCTCTCGCACGCGTTCGACGCCTGGCAGTGCATCGCGGTGGAGTTCCGCACGCACTGGCACAACCACCAGTCACGCGCGGCGATCGCCTCGCTCGGAGCGAAGCAGGACGGCGTCCTCCGCAGTCACTCGATCGGTCGCGACGGCACGCTCCGCGACACCGTGGTGTTCTCGATCACCGCGGCCGAGTGGCCGACCGTGCGCCTCGCCCTGTCCGAGCGGCTGCGCACCCGGGACCGTGCCGAGGGCTCGCGTCGCCGCGCTGCCCGACACGCCTGAACCCGGCTCCTCCGAAGGCCGGTGCCGGCCCGACCCCGGCGTCCCAGCGTCGCCGCGTACCGTCACCGGCATGCACGTCGGTCTCCGCATCGTCCTCGACGCCCCGGTCGACGCCGTCCGCGACGCCCTGCTGTCGCCGTCGGTGATGGTCGCCGTCACGAAGCCGTTCCTGGTCTACCGGTCGCGCGCGGCTGGTGGGTTCCCGGAGCGCTGGACCCCTGGTAGGGCCGAGCCGATCACGGCCGCGGTGTTCGGCGTCGTGCCGAGCGGGGACACGCACGTCGACATCGACCTGTACGAGGTCCAGGGCGTCCCGGTGCAGCGGGACAACGGCGGCGGCGTGTCCGGACTGTTCGGCCGGATGGACATGGCACACCGGATGGCCACGGTCGACCTCGGCGACGGCCGGACCCTGCTGCTCGACCGCCTGACCTACCGGATGCGTCCGGCGATCCTCGGGCTCGCGCTCTGGCCGGGCATGTGGGTGATCTGGCAGTGGCGGGCGCTCCGGATGCGACAGCTCGCACCGACCTGGCGGGCCCCGCGCTGACGATCGCCGCCCGAGGTCGCCGCGGCGTTGGCACCGTCGACGGACCGCGGCGTACGCTCGACCCGTGAGCCAGACGCAGGAGCCGAGGGCCCGTGACCGCGTGCACAGCACGCTGGCCACCGTGGACTGGCGGCGGATGACCTTCGACCTGTACCGACGGGTCCGCGCCACCTCGGACCCGGAGACCGCGCACGCGATGTGGCGGGAGACCCGCGACGCCATGTTCGGCGAGCACCCGGCGAGTCCGCTGCTGGACGAGGACGCCCGCGACTTCGAGGCCCTGCCCGTGCCGGACTACGACCCCGAGTGGCGCTTCCGGGCCCGCATCGAGCCCGCCGAGGCACTGGCGATGGACGTCGAGACGGGGACGGACGGCACGGTGCACTTCGACCGGCTCGGCGTCGTCCGGCTCCCCGGCATCGGCTCGCTCGACGTGTGGTCGCACGGCGGCTACGCGGGCGGCGTGTTCGTCCCGGTCAAGGACGCGAGCGCCGGTCGTGCGCGCGGGACCTACGGCGGCGGCCGGTACCTGCTCGACACGATCAAGGGCGCGGACCTCGGGGGCGACGACGGCGAGCTCGTGCTCGACTTCAACTTCGCGTACAACCCCTCGTGCGCGTACGACCCGGCGTGGGCGTGCCCGCTCGCGCCGCCCGGGAACACCGTCGCCGTGCCGATCCCGGTCGGCGAGCAGTACGACTTCTGACCGAACGCAGGAACGGGACGCAAGGGTGGAGCGCATGACGGGACTCGTGGCTCTGGACGCCGGCGGCCGGGTGCCGCCGTTCGAGCAGGTGCGGTCGCAGATCGCGGCCCAGATCGGAGCCGGCTACCTGGTGGACGGCGAGCGGCTGCCGAGCGTCCGGGCGCTGGCCGAGGAGCTCGGGCTGGCCGCCGGGACGGTCGCCCGGGCGTACCAGCTGCTCGAGGAGGCGGGTCTCGTGCACACCGCACGCGGCGCCGGGACCCGGGTGGTGCGCCCGGCGGCCGTGCCGGACAGCGTCGCCGAGGCCGCACGCGCCCTCGTGGCCGTGGCGCGCGAGGCAGGCCTGTCCGCCGACCAGGCGGCAGCCGCCCTACGTGAGGCCTGGCCCGCCTGACGCGACCGGTCCGCGCGACCCGGCCCCGATCCTCCAGGCCGTCACCCGCACTCCCGATCGCAAGACGCAACGTGGGCGGTTGCTCGCAGCGACATCGCGCTGCGGGAAACCGCCCACGTTGCGTCTTGCGGGACGGAAGCGGACAGGACCGGCGCGGTCAGCAGTGCTCGAAGACGTACGCGTCGTCGTCGGGGGTGACCAGGTCGCGGTCCCGCAGGATCGTCATCGGCGGACGGTCGCGCATCGCGCACACCGACGACCACGACCGGTCGAGCGCGTCCGCGTACTCGACGTCGAGCACGCGGTCCCCGTAGGCCGCCGTGTACGCGCCGCACTCCTGGTACTGGACGCACTCCTCGGAGACGACGAAGTCGAAGCCCGTCGCCGTGCGTCCCGACGTCCCGAGCTGCGGGGTGTTCTTCTGCCCGACCGCCAGGCCGTGCTCGTGCCCGAGCCGCACGAGCGCCGACGCCAGCGCGAGGTTGTCCGCCCGCGTCAGGCGCTTCCCGGAGCGGGTCCACGAGTCGAGGTTGTCGTACTCGACGGCGTCGAACCCGCGGTCGGCACACCGTGCGACGTCACGCCGTAGGACGTCCACGACCTCGGCACGCTTCGCGGCGGTGGTGGTGTCGAGGAGCACCTCGTCCGGCCAGCCGGGGTCCGAGACGGGCTCGCCGTCGTCGTCCCGGAGGACCGCGTCCGGGTGGTCGGACAGCCAGGCGTCGGTCTCGTCGGGCTGGGTCTGGAAGCCGTTCACGTAGCAGATCGAGTACGTGCCGGCCGCCGGGTGCGCGGTGCTGTCGCGCTCGACGATCGTCACGCCGGTCGGGGGCTCGTAGGGACCGCCGAGCTGGTAGTCCGGCAGCCCGGACACCGGGAAGGCCCGGACCGCCGCGGACCCGGTGGGAGCCGGGGCCCGGCCGATCGGCGCGGTCGCGGTCGGTGCGCCGCCGCCCGCACAGGCCGCTGCACCGAGGGCGACGAGGACGGCCGTCACCACCGCGGCGACGGCAGCCTTGGTCGGGGTCAGCGGGGTCCTGCGGGGGCGCACTCCGGGATCATCGCACGCGCTCGGCGAACGGACATCCCCGCGATCACGGGTCGCCCGCTATGCTGGGGGTACTCGAGGCGCCGATCGCCTCGTGCGTCGTACGGACGCCCCGGACTCCCGACCCTCATCCGGTCGATGATCACGCACCGTCACATCCGGTGCCAGGCTCTCTGCTGCGGCGACCGCGTCAGCCACGCTGATGCGGGGATCCCGCCCGCGCGCCGACCACGAGCGCGCCCACGGCCGGCACGTGCCGGCCCGAAAGGTCACCATGACCGCATCCCCCTCCTCCGTCCGTTTCTCCGACCTGGGCGTCCCGGCGCCGATGGTCGACGTCCTCGTCCAGCAGGGCAAGAAGACGGCGTTCCCGATCCAGGTTCACACGCTCCCCGACTCCCTGCGGGGCAAGGACGTGCTCGGCCGCGGCCGCACCGGTTCCGGCAAGACGATCGCGTTCGCGATCCCGCTCGCCGCACGCCTGGCGGCCTCGCCCCGCGGGCGTCGCGCCGGTCGCCCCCGTGCGCTCGTGCTCGCCCCGACGCGGGAGCTCGCGACGCAGATCGACGCGACCCTCGCCCCGCTGGCGAAGGCGATGGGCCTGAACACCACCACGATCTTCGGCGGTGTCGGCCAGGGCCGGCAGGTCGACGCGCTCCGCGGTGGCGTCGACGTCGTCGTCGCCTGCCCCGGTCGCCTCGCCGACCTCATGCAGCAGGGCCACGTGCACCTGGACGGCATCGAGGTCACCGTCCTCGACGAGGCCGACCACATGGCCGACATGGGCTTCCTGCCCGGCGTGACGAAGATCATGCAGGCGACGCCGGAGCAGGGGCAGCGCCTGCTGTTCTCGGCGACGCTCGACAACGGCGTGGACAAGCTCGTCAAGAAGTTCCTGCACAGCCCGGTCATGCACTCCGTCGACGACGAGACCAGCCCGGTCGAGGCGATGACCCACCACCTGTTCGAGGTCGCCGACGCCGACGCGAAGAAGGACCTCGTCCGCACGCTCGCCTCGGGCACCGGTCGCCGCATCCTCTTCATGCGCACGAAGCACCACGCCAAGCGCCTCGCCAAGCAGCTGACCAGCCAGGGCATCCCGGCCGTCGACCTGCAGGGCAACCTGTCGCAGGGCGCCCGGGAGCGGAACCTCGCGAAGTTCTCGTCCGGCGAGGCCCTCGTGCTCGTCGCCACCGACGTCGCCGCCCGTGGCGTGCACGTCGACCACGTCGAGCTCGTCGTGCACGTCGACCCACCGACCGAGCACAAGGCGTACCTGCACCGTTCGGGCCGCACCGCGCGTGCCGGTTCGTCCGGTGACGTCGTGACCGTGACGCTGCCGGCGGAGCGCCGCGACGTCGCGCAGATGATGCGCGCGGCCGCGATCTCGGTGAAGCCGCAGCAGGTGACGGCGACGTCCCCCGCGGTGACCGAGCTCGTCGGCGAGGTCGCACCGATCCGGCACGTCGAGGAGCAGCCGGTCCAGCAGCAGCGCCAGCGCGCGCCGCGTGCTGAGTCGGCCGGCTCCGGCAGCGAGGGCGGCGGTCGTCGCCGTGGTCGCGGCGGACGGTCGGGAGGCGCGGCCCAGCCCGCCTCGACCGGTGCGTCCGGCACGTCGGGCCGGTCCGGCAACGGGCGCGGCGGCCGGTCGGCCTCGGGTCGCGGTGCCGCCGCGGCTCCGGCGAGCGCAGCCCCGGCGACCGGTGGGCAGCGTCGCGGCGGCTCCGGTCGTCGTGCCTCGAGCGACGTCGTGCGCGGCGGGTCGAGCGCCGTGTGGTCGTCCGAGGGCGGGTACGTCGGTGGGCGCAGCGCCGGTTCGGAGTCGGGCGGCGCGCGGCGTCGCAGCGGCTCGCGTCGGGCCTCGCGTCCCGCGGGGTCGGCCGACCGCCACTGAGCTGACCGCCGCTGAACGGTCCCGGGTCGCCTGCGCGGTCCCGGGCCGTGGGCCGGTACGTCCGAACCTGGACGCCGAGTGCGAGCACGGTCGTCCGGCGGCGTAGGTTCTCCTGCACCGGACGCCGCGCGAGCGGCTGACGGGGAATCGTCCGTCGTTGGAAGGAGACCGTATGGCTGGCAGCGAAGACAACAACCACACCGGGGAGAAGCTCGTCGGCAAGGTCAAGGAGGGCCTCGGCAACCTGACCGGCAACGACAAGCTGAAGGCCGAGGGTCAGACCGACCAGGCCAAGGCGTCGGCCAAGCAGGGCGTCGACGACGTCAAGGACGCGGCGCACGGCGTCGCGGACAGCCTCCGCAACGACAAGCACTGAAGCCGGTCCCAGCGACCGCGCTGCGAAGCCCCCGGAATCGATCGGTCCCGGGGGCTTCGTCGTGTGCGGGTGCGGCGGGCGGAGGCCGCGCGGGCAGCGGGCGGGTCCCGCTAGTGCAGGGCCCCGACGGACGCCAGGCCCGCACGGAGCAGGGCGCCGCGACCGCCCTCCATCTCCTCGGCGACGGCGTCGGAGGCCGCCTCGATCGGGCTCATCCACGTGAGCTCGAGGGCGTCCTGACGCGGCTCGCACGTCCCCGTCACGGGCACGACGTACGCGAGGGAGATCGCGTGCTGCCGCTCGTCGGTGAACACCGAGGCGCCGGGGAGCGGGAAGTACTCGGCGACCGTGAAGGGCGTCGGGCTCGCGGGGAGCTGCGGGAACGCCATCGGACCGAGGTCCTTCTCGAGGTGCCGGAACAGCGCGGTCCGGATCGACTCGCCGAACATCACGCGGCCGGAGACGAGCGTCCGGGCGATCGACCCGCTCGGCGAGACGCGCAGCAGCACGCCCACCTCGGTCACCACGCCGAGGCCGTCGGTGCGGACGGGCAGCGCCTCGACGTAGCAGATCGGCAGGCGCCGGCGGATGTTCGCGAGCTCCTCGTCGGACAGCCAGCCGGAGTCGGGGTCGGGGGTGCGCAGCGAGGCCATGCACCGTGTCTACCAGTCGCCCCGGCGAGTTCGGCGCACGCCGCGGTCGCCGTGGACGGCTAGCGTCGTCCACGTGATCGATGCGGACGTCGTGCAGTGGACCCGGCCGGCCGACGAGCGGGCGGGGACGCCGCTGCTCGTCCTGCTGCACGGGGTGGGCTCGAACGAGCGGGACCTGCTCGGGATCGCACCCGCGCTCCCGCCCGCGTGGACGGCCGCGTCGCTGCGCGCGCCGATGCCGTGGGGTCCCGGGTTCTCCTGGTACCCGCTCGGGACACCGGGCTCCCCCGCGGTGGGTCCGGTGGACGATGCCGTCGACGAGGTCCTCGCGTGGATCGACGACGTCGCGGCCGACCACCCCCGTATCGGACTGCTCGGGTTCTCGCAGGGTGGCTCGATGGCGCTGCAGCTCCTGCGCGCGCGACCGGGGGCGTTCGCGTTCGCGGTGTCGCTGTCCGGCTTCGTCGTGCCGGGGGTCGCGGACTCCCGCGACGAGGCCGTGGCGACGATCCGCCCCCGGGTGTTCCTGGGGCACGGCGACCTGGACCCGGTGATCCCGGCGGAGGCGACCGCACGCACGCAGGCGTGGGCCGCCGCGCACACGGACGTCACCGACCGCACGTACGCGGGACTGGCACACGCGGTGTCGGCCGCGGAGCTCGCCGACGTCGCCGCCTTCGTCGACGCCGACTGACGCGGGCAGCGGAGGTCGCGGCCCCTCCGTCCGCCCCGTCGATGGAGCAGACGACGTCGGGTCGCCTCCGTGCACGCGACGGCTTCTGCTCCATCGACGGGGCGAGGAGGTGACGGGGCGAGGGG
>NZ_CP054593.1:296068-320084 GCF_013347165.1 Curtobacterium sp. Csp2 | reverse complement strand
CCGGGAGCAACGTGGTCCCCCCCTGGGGTATCCCGCGTGCGGTTTGCGCAGGTGCTGCGGATCGGCCGGGAGGCACGTGGCGGGCCCGCCACGTGCCTCCCGGCCGTCGTCGTGTCGCGTCGGACGCGAGCCGCTAGTCCGCGAGGATCTGCAGCAGGTCCTTGCGGAGCTGGTCGATCTTCGCGGTGGCCGCCTTCGTCTGCTCGTCGGTCGCGTTCGACCGGTACACGTGCAGCACGCCCATGGTCTTCCGGAGTGCTTCGACGAACTCACGCTGCGTGTCCGGCATGCCCGGGGCGGCGTCGAACGCCGCGGCGATCTCGTCCGCCTTGGCCGCGGCCTCGGCCCTGCCCGCCTCGGTGAGCTCGAACAGCGTCTTGCGCCCGTCGCCGGTCGAGACGACGAGGTCCTCGTCCACGAGCTGCTGGAGCGTCGGGTAGACCGAGCCGGGGCTCGGCTTCCAGGCGCCGCCGGTGCGCTCGGCGATGGTCTTGATCACGGCGTAGCCGTTCTGCGGGCCCTCGGCGAGGAGGCCGAGGATCGCGAGACGGACGTCGCCGCGACGACGGCGTTCGCGGCCGAAGCCGGGGCCGCCGCCGAACCCGGGACCGAAGCCCGGGCCGAAGCCGCGTCCGCCGAACCCGGGACCGAAGCCACCGCGTCCGCCGTGGTCGTGGTCACCGCGGTCGCGGCCGGGGAAGCCGTGCCCGTGGTGCTGCCGCGCGCCGCCGAAGCGGGGGCCGCGCGGACCGGTGCCGCGCTGGTCGCGGCGGTCGTGCATCTGGTCGTCGTGCATGGTGTGCATGAGGACTCCTTCTGTGTGTCGGGTGAAGTGGGCTCGCGACCTATTGTGTGCGTGTCGCGATGCGTCAACGATAGATCGCTAACTATCGCGATGTCAAGCATCGGTCTTGCTTGGCCCGCTGTCGGTGGCCGCGGGCAGGATGGGACGGACCATGACGGACGTCCTCGAGCGCTTCTCCCCCGCGACCGCGGAGTGGTTCCGCGGCGCGTTCGCCGCCCCGACCGCCGCGCAGGCCGGCGCCTGGGACGCCGTGTCGACCGGGCAGCACGCGCTGGTGATCGCCCCGACCGGGTCCGGCAAGACCCTGGCGTCGTTCCTGTGGTCGATCGACCGGCTCATCAGCGCGACGGACCGTCCACCCGCCAAGCAGCGCACGCGGGTGCTCTACGTCTCGCCGCTCAAGGCCCTCGGGGTGGACGTCGAGCGGAACCTCCGCAGTCCGCTGGTCGGCATCACGCAGACGGCCCGGCGGCTCGGCACGGAGCCGCCCGAGGTCACCGTCGGGGTCCGGAGCGGGGACACCCCGTCCGCCGACCGGCAGCGCCTGCTCCGCCAGCCGCCGGACATCCTCATCACGACGCCCGAGTCGCTGTACCTCATGCTCACCTCCGCGGCGCGCGCGACCCTGGTGAACGTCGACACCGTGATCGTGGACGAGGTGCACGCGGTCGCGTCCTCGAAGCGCGGGGCGCACCTCGCCGTGTCGCTCGAGCGGCTCGACGACCTGCTCGACGCGCCCGTGCAGCGCATCGGTCTGTCCGCCACCGTGCGGCCCGCGGAGGAGGTCGCTCGGTTCCTCGGCGGCCGGGCACCCGTCACGATCATCGCGCCGCCCGCGCAGAAGACCTTCGACCTGCGGGTCGTCGTGCCGGTCGACGACATGACCGAGCTCGGCGCGCCTCCGGTCGGCGCCGATGCCACCGAGTCGCCGACGAACGGCTCGATCTGGCCCCACGTCGAGGAACGGGTCGTCGACCTGGTCGAGGAGCACCGGTCGACGATCGTGTTCGCGAACTCCCGACGACTCGCCGAACGCCTGACCGCGCGGTTGAACGAGATCCACGAGGAACGGGTGCTGGCGGCGCGGGACGTGCGCGAACCGGCGGCCGTCGGTGCTGCCGGTGCCGGGTCCGGACCGGGCGGTGCTGGGGCCGGACCGGTCGGGCAGTCGCCCGGTCGCGCGTCCGCGCACGCTCCCGTCGCGCAGCCGAAGCGGCCGCCGGCGCAGGTGATCGGGCAGTCCGGGCAGACCGACGGCGGCGGGTCCGACCCGGCGGTCCCGGTGCTCGCCCGGGCGCACCACGGCTCGGTGTCGAAGGACCAGCGCGCGATCATCGAGGACGACCTGAAGTCCGGGCGCCTGCGCTGCGTCGTCGCGACGAGCTCGCTCGAGCTCGGCATCGACATGGGCGAGGTCGACCTCGTCGTGCAGGTCGAGGCACCGCCGTCCGTGGCGAGCGGCCTGCAGCGCGTCGGCCGCGCGGGACACCAGGTCGGCGAGATCTCCCGCGGTGTGCTGTTCCCGAAGCACCGCGCCGACCTCGTGAACAGCGCGGTCACCGTCGAGCGCATGGTGTCCGGGCAGATCGAGTCGATCTCGGTACCCGCGAACCCCCTCGACGTCCTCGCACAGCACACCGTCGCCGCCGGTGCGATCGACACCGTCGACGTCGAGCACTGGTTCGAGCTCGTCCGGCGGAGTGCCCCCTTCAGCTCCTTGCCGCGCTCCGCGTTCGAGGCGACGCTCGACCTGGTGACGGGGCGCTACCCGAGCGACGAGTTCGCCGAGCTCCGGCCGCGCCTGGTGTGGGACCGCGTGCACGGCACCCTGACCGGGCGACCGGGAGCGCAGCGGCTCGCGGTCACGAGCGGTGGCACGATCCCCGACCGCGGCATGTTCGGCGTGTTCATGGTCGGCGAGAAGGCGTCCCGCGTCGGCGAGCTCGACGAGGAGATGGTCTACGAGTCCCGGGTCGGCGACGTGTTCGCCCTCGGCGCGACGAGCTGGCGCATCGAGGAGATCACCCACGACCGGGTGCTCGTCAGCCCGGCGTTCGGGCAGCCGGGACGCGTCCCGTTCTGGAAGGGCGACGGCATCGGCCGGCCCGCCGAGCTCGGCAAGGCGACGGGTGCGTTCGTCCGCGAGGTCGAGGGCGCCTCGGACGAGGACGCCCGCGCACGGGTGGCCGCCGGTGGGCTGGACGACCGCGCCGTCACGAACCTGCTGACCTTCCTCCGCGAGCAGCGCGAGGCCACCGGACACGTCCCGAACGACACGACCCTGGTGGTCGAGCGGTTCCGTGACGAGCTCGGCGACTGGCGGCTCATCCTGCACTCGCCGTACGGGATGCAGGTGCACGCCCCGTGGGCCCTGGCCGTGGGCGCCCGGCTCCGCGAACGACACGGGATCGACGGCGACGCGATGGCCGCCGACGACGGGATCGTCGTCCGGATCCCGGAGACCGACGCCGAGCCGCCGGGGGCCGACCTGTTCGTGTTCGAGCGCGACGACCTCGAAGCCGTCGTGACGGACGAGGTCGGCGGCTCGGCGCTGTTCGCCGCGCGCTTCCGCGAGTGCGCGGCGCGCGCCCTGCTGCTGCCGCGCCGGAACCCCGGGCAGCGGTCACCGCTCTGGCAGCAGCGCCAGCGCGCCTCGCAGCTGCTCGAGGTCGCGCAGAAGTACCCGACGTTCCCGATCGTCCTCGAGACCGTACGCGAGGTCCTGCAGGACGTGTACGACGTCCCCGCGCTGCTCGGCATCGCGGACCAGATCGGCGAGCGCCGCATCCGCCTGGTCGAGCGTGAGACCGAGCAGCCGTCACCGTTCGCCCGGTCGATCCTGTTCGGGTACGTCGCGGCGTTCATGTACGAGGGCGACTCCCCGCTCGCCGAGCGCCGGGCCGCGGCGCTGTCGCTCGACTCGACGCTCCTCGGCGAGCTGCTCGGGCGCGCCGAGCTCCGGGAGCTGCTCGACCCCGAGGTGATCGCCTCCGTCGAACGTGACCTGCAGCGGCTGTCGCCCGACCGTCGTGCGCGGGACGCCGAGGGCATCGTCGACGTGCTCCGGCTCGTCGGGGCGCTCGACCTGCCGGAGCTGACGGCACGCAGCTGGCTCGCCGACGCGGCCGACCAGCAGGCGGCGGAAGCCACGGTGCGGACCGCCCTCGAGTCGCTCGAGCGCGACCGGCGGGTGCTCTCCTTCAGCCAGGCCGGGACGACCCGCTGGGCGGTGATCGAGGACGCCTCGCGCCTGCGGGACGCCCTCGGGGTCCCGCTGCCGATCGGCGTCCCGACCGCGTTCGTCGAGCCCGTCGCCGACCCCCTCGGCGACCTGGTCGGCCGGTACGCGCGGTCGCACGGACCGTTCTCGTTGCAGGACGCCGCCGGGCGCCTCGGGCTCGGCGTCGCGGTCGTCCAGGACACCCTGCGCCGACTCGTCGCCGACCGCCGGGTCGTCGAGGGCGAGTTCCGGCCGGACCGACAGGGTGCGGAGTGGTGCGAGGCCGAGGTGCTCCGCCGCATCCGCACGAAGTCGCTCGCGGCCCTGCGGCACGAGGTCGAGCCGGTGTCGCCGGACACCCTCGCGCGCTTCCTGCCCGCGTGGCAGCACGTGCACACCCCGGGGACCCGCGGTGGGCTGCGCGGCGTGGACGGTGTCCTGCAGGTGATCGACCAGCTCGCCGGCGTCGCCCTGCCCGCGAGCGCATGGGAGACCCTCGTGCTGCCCGCCCGGGTCAGCGACTACTCGACGAGCATGCTCGACGAGCTCACCGCCACGGGCGAGGTCCTGTGGTCCGGCGGTGGCACGCTCCCCGGCAACGACGGGTGGGTCCGACTCCACCTGGCGGACACGGCGGAGACGACGCTCGCCGAGCCCTCGGGCGACGAGACCACCGAGCTCCAGCGCGACGTGCTCGGCGCACTCGCCGGCGGCGGCGCGTACTTCTTCCGGCAGCTCGGCCAGGCGGTCGGCAGCACGGACGACACCGCCCTGGCGACGGCGCTGTGGGACCTCGTCTGGGCTGGACAGATCACGAACGACACCTTCGCCCCGCTCCGCGCGATGCTCGGCGGGAAGGCGAAGAGCACGAGCGCGCCGCGCTCCCGGCCGTACCGCGGCCGGCGACGCCCGACGCTCCCGACGCAGTCCGGTCCGCCGTCGGTCGGCGGCCGGTGGTCGCTGCTGCCGCTCGCCGAGTCCGACGGCACCGTCCGCGCCGCCGCGACCGCGGAGCAGCTGCTCGAGCGGTACGGCGTCGTGACCCGGGGTGCCGTGCAGGTCGAGGGCGTGCGGGGCGGATTCGCCGGCGTGTACCGGGTGCTCAGCCGGTTCGAGGAGTCCGGTCGGGCCCGCCGCGGGTACTTCGTCGAGGGACTCGGGGCGGCGCAGTTCGCGACGAGCCCCACGGTCGACCGGCTCCGGACGTACGCGCGGGACCTGGACGACGACGAGCGTGCCGACGCCGACCGGGAGCGCCAGGCGCTGACCCTCGCCGCGACCGACCCCGCGAACCCGTACGGTGCGGCGCTGCCGTGGCCGTCCGACGGCGACCCGGCGGACACCACGGGCGCGGCCGACGGCGCCGACGCCGACGCCGTGGCCGCCGGCACCAGCACCAGCACCAGCACGGTGCGAGCCGCAGCTGCCTCCACCGGCACGGGCAAGACCCGTGGGCACCGTCCCGGACGGAAGGCCGGCGCGCTGGTCACGACCGTCGACGGCCGCCTGGTGGTCTACGTCGAACGGGGCGGGAAGTCCGTCCTGACGTTCACCGACGACCCGGCGGACCTGCTCGCGGCGGCACGGTCCATCGCCGCGGTGGTGCGTTCGGGGCTCCGGAAGCTCGCGGTCGAGCGGGTGGACGGGGAGTTCGTCCTCGAGAGCCCGCTCGGCAGCGCCCTGCGCGAGGCGGGCTTCACGGCGACGCCGCAGGGGGTGCGGCTCCGTGTCTGAACCGAGCACGACCGGAGCGACTCCGAGCGGAAGGCCGTGCCGTGCCCGAGGGTGACACCGTCTTCCGGGCCGCCCGCCGACTGCACACCGCCCTCGCCGGCAAGGTCCTGACCCGCTCGGACTTCCGGGTGCCCGCGTTCGCGACGCTCGACCTGGTCGGTCGGACCGTCGACGAGGTCGTCCCGCGCGGCAAGCACCTGCTCCACCGGATCGGCGACCTGACCGTGCACTCGCACCTGAAGATGGAGGGGCGGTGGGACGTCTACGCCCCGGGTGAGCGCTGGCGACGGCCGGCGCACCAGGCACGCGTGGTGCTGGACGCCGAGGACGTGTCCACCGTGGGCTTCACCCTCGGGGTGCTCGAGGTGGTCCCGCGCGAGCAGGAGTCCGAGGTCGTCGGACACCTGGGGCCGGACCTGCTCGGCCCGGACTGGGACGCCGACCGGGCGCTCGCGAACCTCACGGCCGAACCGGACCGCCCCGTCGGACTGGCGTTGCTCGACCAACGGGTGCTCGCGGGCCTGGGCAACGTGTACCGGAACGAGCTGTGCTTCCTGCGCGGTGTGCTGCCGACGCGGCCGGTCGGGCAGGTGCAGGACCCGGCGCGGACGATCGCGCTCGCGAGCCGGCTCATCCTGGCGAACCGCGACCGCAACGCCCGCGTGACGACGGGCGTCGACCGCCCGGGTCGGCGCTTCTGGGTGTACGGACGGGCCGGCAAGCCCTGCCTGCGGTGCGGGACGCCGATCCGGCACGGTGAGCTCGGCGACTCCGAGCTGACCCTGCGCGACACCTACTGGTGCCCACGCTGCCAGACGTAGCGGGAGCGGCCGCAGCGCCGGCCCACGGCACCCGGCAGCCTGCCGGCCCGCGTGATCCCGCCGGCGCGCCGCGTCAGGTCCGCGTCATGATCCACGCGTACAGGTACGACCGCGAGTTCGCCGCGTCGACGACCGCGTCCGGCAACCGCTTCGCCGCCGCGAGCGCCGCCGCCGCGTCCGACTTCCCGCCGAGCGCCCGGTACATGAGCAGGTAGTCGCCGAACTGCACGTCGTAGCGGCCGTCCGGCACCGCCTCGTCGAGGACCCGCTGGATCTGCGCCCGACCACCGGCGCCGGCGTACTCCCCCGCCGTCGCGGGCATCGGGATGAGTTCGATCCCGGCGGGGGCCGCCGCCGCGGCGCTGAACCACGTCGCGTGGTCGCGCTTGCCGCCCCAGTTCAGGGACACCACCCGGTGCGTGAAGCCCGGGAAGGCGGACAGGTCCGGGTCGAGGACGTCGCGCTGGGCCGACGCCGCCTCGTTCGACAGCAGCCAGGTGCCGACCGAGCGCAGGGACGCCGAACCGGACACCGTGCCCCAGCGGGCGACGCCGTTCCAGGCGGACACCGCCTCGGAGGCGGACTCCTGGTTGTTGCCGTCCGCGAAGGGCGAGTACCCCGATGCCCACGAGTGCTGCGCGTACGGGTCGTAGACGCGGAGCGCCGGGAAGGACGTCGTCTGCGTCGGCGAGGCGATGTCCGCCGCGACCAGGTCGGCGACCGTCCGCCACCGGGACACGAGCGCGTCGTCCCCGTCCGCGACCATCGCCGCCGCGGACAGCAGGTAGCCGTAGTGGAAGTGGTGGTCGTTGAACTCGTCGGACCCGAAGGACGGCTGCTGCCCGACGAGCCCGTGCACGGTCGGGTCGTACCGGAAGCACCGGGCGCTGCGGTCGCCGCAGCCGGACGCGTCGAACCACTGGTCGAGCTCGCTGACGATCGACGACTTCAGCGCCGCCGCCTGGTCGTCGAGACCGAGCCCGACCGCGAGCCGGTACAGCGTCGCGACGCGGTACAGGTCCTTGCCGCCGCCGTAGGTGTCGGCGGCGTACGACGACGGGTCGACCCCGGCGGCGTCCTCGCGGACCTGGTCGGTGAGCGTGGTGCGGTCCGCCGCGGAGAGCCCGGACAGGTCGAGACGGTCGTCGGGTTGCACGGTCTCCGCCGAGAACCGCAGGGCGGTGCCGGTGCAGACCGGGGCGGGCCCGGTGATGGTCGCGACCTCCAGCCCGGTGCACGACAGGCCGGACGTGCCCTGACCGGCCTGGGGGACGAGGACGCCCGCACCGCCGCCGAAGTCGTAGCCGAGCGTGGTGCGCTGCGTGGACCGGGTCGCGCTGCGTTCGAGGGTCGTGCCGACGAGGGGCCGCGCGGCCGCGATGAGCCGTGCGACCTGGGACGCGCTCGCCCCGTCCGGGGTCGGCAGCAGGACGACCGAGCCGCCCTCCCGCAGCGCGATCCCGGAGGCGTCGACGGTGCCGTCGCGGACGACGACCTGCCAGGTGCGGCCGCCGCCGGTCATGGTCGCGGTGCCGTCACCGGTGCGGGTGAGCGGCGTGGTGGCGCGGAGCTGCCCGTCGCGTGCGGCCGTGTAGGTCACGAGCGGTGAGCCCTCGGCGACGACGGAGTGGCCGAGCACGGTGTCGCCGTCGCGGTGTTCGACGGTCACCGACACCGCGTCGTACGCCGACACCAGGGTGCTCGTCGCGCCGAGGTCGAAGCCGACCTGCGGCACGGCGCCGCCCGCGATGGTCTTCTCGGTCGCGGTGACGTCCGGCAGCCCGGCGGCGAACCCGCCGCTCGTGACCTGCCACGAGATCGGTGACGGGAACACCGGCTGCGGTGCCGCGCCGAACACGAGCCCGGAGAACCACCGGTTCGTCGGGGGCAACAGCCCGTCCGCCAGGCGCATCGTCCCCGCGGTGGAGGACGTGACGTCACCCAGGGCGGCGACCGCGCGCGCCTGGGCCGCCTGGTCGGTGGCAGAGGCCGACGGGGTCGGGTGATCCGTGCCTCCCGGCCCGGTGCACGCGGTGACCAGGAGGGTGACGGCCGTCACCAGGGTGACCAGCAGGACCGGACGGGAGGCACGGGTCGGGCCCGCCCCGTCGGTCCGGGACGCGGGGCGCACCGGCTACAGCCCGATCTGGCGGGAGAAGTCCCGGACCATGTCCGTGACCCCGGCGAGCTCGCCGTCGTCCTGCAGGTGCAGCGTGGCGTCGACCGGCGTGCCGGGGCTCGTGATCCCCGAGGACGGCGAGGCGGACAGCTCGCGGCTCTCCACGTCGACGGTGGTCTTCGCCTGGCCGTCGGCGTTCGTCTCGACGCTGACGCTCTTGACGCGACCCGTGACGGTGCGGTCGTCGGGCAGGCGGAGCTCGACCTCGGCGCCGGTGCGGATCCGGCCGTAGTCGCGGGGCGTGACGGTGAAGTTCGACGTCACGAACAGGCTGTCCGCCTTGTGGATCGTGCCGAGCTCGGAACCGGCCTGCACGTAGCCGCCGGTCTTCACGTCGATCTTCGCGATCGTGCCCGAGACCTCGGCCTTGAACGTGATGAGCCCGTCCTCGCCGATGTCGTAGGCGCTCGTCTGGGTGTCCGCCCCGACGACGCCCTTCCGGATGTCCTGTGCGAGCTGCAGGCTCTGCACCTGGATCAGCTTCGCGCCCTTCTGGACGGTGTCGCCCTCCTCGACGTACTCCTGCGTCACGGTGCCGCCGTAGTCGGTGCCCACGGCGTACTCCTGCGCGGCGATCGCGGCGGAGGTGCTGGCGACGGCGCTCTGCCGCTGGTTGAACACCAGGGTGCAGGCGGCGACGACCACCAGGACGACCAGCAGGCCGCCGAACAGTCGGAGTCGGTTGGTCCAGGTCATGCGCGGTGTCCGTCCTGCGTCGCGACGCCGGCGATCGCGGCGCGCTGGGGTTCGAGGATGTCGGGTCGGACGACGGTCGTCCGGACCGGGCGGGCGGGGGCCTGCGCCACGGCGAGGGTCGGGCGGGCGACGCCGCCGCGGGCGCGCTCGCGGTCGGCGACGCGGTTCCGGGCCTGCTCGCGGAACGCGGCCACGATGAAGGCGAGGAACACGAGGGTGTTCGTGATGTTCCAGGCCGTCGCCAGGGTGAACTGGCCGTTGTGTTCGTCCCGCCACACGGCGACCACGCTCGTCAGCGACAGGAAGACGAACACCAGGACCTGCGGGACGATGAAGTTGAACGGCGACGGGGTCCGGCCGCGGTTCGCGCCGGTGACGTGCCAGGCCTGCTCCTTGCCGCAGAGGACGTTCCAGAGGGCGCTCGCGTAGATCGGGAACGACACCGCCGCGAGCAGCAGCGTCTCGTACCGGAACGACCCGAGGGCGTAGAACGCGAGCAGCACCTGCATCAGGTAGAAGCCGAGGTAGAACAGCACCCACTCGCCCGGGCCGATCGACAGGTTCATCGGGCGCAGGTCGAAGAAGATCTCCAGCGGCGGCACGAGGAGCAGCAGCCCGGGGACGATGCCCGTCAGGTAGAAGCTCGCGGTGACGAGGTACTGCAGCCGCTGGTCCATCGACAGCCGGTGCTTCGGGTTGAACGGGAAGTGCGTGAGCAGGATCTCGAACCCGCCGGTGGCCCAGCGGAGCTGCTGCTTCGTGAAGCCCTCGATGGTCTCCGGGGCGTCACCGACGGCCAGGGTCATCGGGATGAAGACGGACTTCCACCCGCGCTCGTGGAGCATCAGGCTGGTCCAGACGTCCTCGGACTTCGAGTCGGTGTGGATGCCGCCGACCTCGTCGATCGCGCTGCGGCGGAAGACGACGTTCGTGCCGACGCAGAACGCCGCGTTGAAGCGGTTGCGGCCGGGCTGGATGAACTTGTAGAACACGGTCTGCATGTAGCCGGCGCCGCGGGACACCAGGTTGTGCAGGTTGCCGTACGTCTGCGGCGTCTGCACGAACGCGATGCCGTCGTCCGCGAAGAACGGGACCGTCTCGAACAGGAAGTCGGGCTTCGGCACGAAGTCGGCGTCGAACACCGCGAAGTAGTCGCCCTTCGCGAGGGTCAGGGCGTGGTTGATGTTGCCGGCCTTCGCGCCGTGCGAGGACAGGCGGCGGACGTAGCGGGCGCCGAGCTCGGCGGCGAGCGCCTGCACCTCGTCGCTCCGTCCGTCGTCGAGCACCCATGTGCGGTGCTCGCCGCGCATCGCGAGGGCGGCCTGCACGGTCGCGGCGATCTTCGACAGCTCCTCGCCGTAGACCGTGATGAACACGTCGACCTCGACCCGGCGGCCGCGGACGTGCATCGGCCAGCGGTGCGGCTGGTCGGACAGGCCGTCACGGGCGACGGCGTCGCGGTCGAACAGCGTGTCCTGGGTGTGGTGGAACCCGAAGTCGCGCGGGTCGGCGCCGCCGGACAGGATCGTCCACATCGACAGCAGGGCCTGGCCGACGAGGACGCTCTCCGCGACGATCACCAGGCCGTACGGCAGGAAGTCGCCGCGATTGGCTGGGTCGAGCAGGAACACCGCGTACGCCATGACGCCGAGCGTCGCCACGAGCACGATGAGCACCATGACCGGGCTGTGCGCGCGGATCTCGGAGCGGGGGCGCACGTGCGGGACGGCTTCGCCCAGGGCGCGGCGACGGACCCGGTCGCGGGGCGTGCTGGACAGGAACGGAGCACCCGTCGTGCGCGACTCGTTCGGCGCGGCGGTCGCGCCCGCACTCGGGGCCGCGGCCGTGTCCGCGGGTTCGCCGACGTCGGGCGACCGCGGGGGCGAGTTCCGCCGGTACGGCGGGTTCGGCACCGCGTCCGGGCGCGGTCGGCGGAGGTCCGTGGGTGCGGACATGGCGGTTCTCCTGTCGGGTCGGGAGAGACTCGCGACCGGCAGGCGGGGACGCCGACGGTACGCGAGACGGGCGTCGGCGACTGTGGCGACATGGGTTCGGTGCCGGGGCTAGGGACCCGGCATCGGGGGGGGACGGCGTCCGAGGGTGCGGACGCGCTGTTCGGTGTGTCGTGAGCGGTCGTGCGGCGACGGCCCGTCGCCGTCGGTCTGGTCGACACTACGAGCCGGTCGGCCGCGCCGTGTGTCCAGCGGGTGAACTCGGCACCGGAGCGCCGATCCTTGCGGTTTCCCGCATTCCCGCACGCCCCGGCGCCGGGCGCGCGTGTCGGGCGGGGCGGCGTTCCGCGGCGGCGCGTTCCGCGAAACGCAACGTCGGCGGATNCTCGCAGCGGTATCGCGCTGCGAGCATCCGCCGACGTTGCGTCTTGCGAGGGGGGGGAGGGAGGGGTCAGGCGGCGGAGCGCTCGGCGAGCGGGCGGCGCCGGAGCTCCTGCCGGGTGATCGCCGGCGGCTCGTACTGCTGGTCGAGCCGGGAGACGTCGGCTCCGGGCGGGACGATCGCGTCGATGCGGTCGAGGACCTCGTCGGACAGTGCGACGTCGGCCGCGGCGAGCAGGTCGTCGAGTTGCTCCGTCGAGCGCGGGCCGATCAGCGCGCTCGTCACCCCGGGGTGGGCGATCGCGAACGCCAGCGCCAGGTGCGTCATCGGGATGCCGGTGTCCTCGGACAGCGCCGCCACCTGCTCCACGGCGTCGATCCGGCGCGCGTCCTGGTTGTGCCGGAACATCCCGACGCGGGCGAGGTCGCTCTGCTGCCCCTTCCGGAAGCGTCCGGTCAGCATGCCGCCGGCGAGCGGGCTCCACACCAGCGCGCCCATCCCGTACCGCTGGGCGACGGGCAGCACCTCGCGCTCGATGCCGCGGTTGAGGATCGAGTAGGTCGGCTGCTCGGAGCGGAAGCGCTCGAGGCCGCGGCGTTCCGAGGTCCACTGTGCCTCGACCTGCATCGACGCCGGGAAGTCCGAGCTGCCGATCGCCCGGACCTTGCCGCTCCGCACGAGGTCGGTGAGGGCGGACAGGGTCTCCTCGAGGTCGACGGTGTCGTCCGCGCGGTGCGCCTGGTACAGGTCGATGTGGTCGGTCTGCAGTCGGCGGAGCGAGTCCTCGACCGCGCGGGTGATCCAGCGTCGGGAGTTGCCGCGCCGGTTGGGGTCGTCGCCCATCGGGCCGTTGAACTTCGTCGCGAGCACGACGTCGTCCCGGCGGCCCGCGATCGCCTTGCCGATCAGCGTCTCGGACCCGCCCTGTGAGTAGCGGTCCGCGGTGTCGATGAGGTTGATGCCGGCGTCGAGGGCGCGGTGGACGATGCGGATCGAGTCCTGCTCGTCGCCGTTGCCGATCCGGCCGTCCGTGCCGAGCATCATCGCGCCGAGTGCGAAGGGGCTGACCTGGATGCCGGTGCGGCCGAGGGTGCGGTACTGCATGGGAGTGCCTCCTGTCCGTGGCGCCCGGTGCTCCCGTGCCGTATCGTGGACGGAACCGGAACGCTCTTCCGGAACCATACGGAACGCTGTTCCGTTTCCGCAAGCCCCGCGCGGTCGGACCGCGCATCCCGACACCCACCGACCGGAGGCCCCGTGCGCGCCGACGCCCGCCGCAACCTCGACGCCCTCGTGGACACCGCCCGTGCGGTCTTCGCCGAGCAGGGCGTCGACGCCCCCGCCCGGGTGGTCGCCGAACGCGCCGGGGTCGGTGTGGGCACGCTCTACCGGCACTTCCCCCAGCGGTCCGACCTGGTCGTCGCGGTGTTCCGCCAGGCCGTCGAGGACTGCGCGGACGCTGCTGCTGAACTCAGCGCCGAGCACGAGCCGGACGAGGCGCTCGCCCGGTGGCTGCAGCGCTTCACCGGGTTCGTCGCCACGAAGCGCGGTCTCGCGGCCGCCCTGCAGTCCGGGGACCCGGCGTTCGAGGGCCTGCACCCGTGGTTCATCGACCGGCTCGGCGGCGCGTTGACCGGGCTGCTCGACGCCGCCTCGGCCGCTGGAACCATCCGGAGCGACCTCGACGCGACCCAGCTGCTCCGCGCGGTCGCCGACCTGTGCCACGGCGCACCCACCGTCGAGCAGAGCCAGCACCTGGTCGGCCTGCTCGTCGACGGGCTCCGCTGGCGCGCGACCGCCTGAGCCCCGTCAGGCAGGCTGGTGCAGCCACTCCCGCGCGGTCGTCCGCACGGCGTCCGTCACGCGCTCGAGCAACGGGGACGCCAGGTTCCACCGCTGCCACCAGAGCGCCACGTCGGCCCGTCGGCCCGGGGTGAGCTCGACGAGCGAGCCCTCCCGCAGACCCTGCAGGCACTGCGCCTCGGGGAGCATCCCCCAGCCGAACCCGAGCGTCACCGCGCGGGCGAAGTCGGCCGAGGTCGGGACGAAGTGGCGCGGACCGCCGGGGGCGTGCCCGAGGACCCGGCGGAGGTACCCCTGCTGCAGGTCGTCGTCGCGGTCGTAGTCGACGAGCGGGACCCGGTCGAGCCGGTCGGTCATCCGTCGCTCGGTGTCCGCGCCGTCCAGGTACCGGGCGACGAAGGCCGGGGACGCCACGGCGCGGTACCGGTCGACGCCGAGCAGCACGGACGAGCAGCCCTGGACCGGGTCGGCCTCGGCGGTGACCGCCGCCATCACGGTGCCGGCACGCAGGAGCTCGGCGGTGCGGTCCTGGTCCTCGCGGTGCAGGTCGAACACCACCTCGGTGTCCGCACGGACGAGGGCGAGCGCGTCGAGGAACCACGTGCCGAGGGAGTCGGCGTTCACGGCGAGGGCGACTGAGGGTACCACCGGCAGCGCTGCGTCCCCACCGGGACCCACCCCGAGCGCCCGTGCGGTCTCGTCGTCGAGCAGCCGCGCCTGCCGCGCGTGTCGGAGGACGACCTCGCCGTCGGCGGTCGGCGCCACCGGGGTCGTCCGCTGGAGCAGGACCCGGCCGAGCTGCTGCTCCATCGCCTTGATCCGCTGCGACACCGCCGACGGGGTGATCGACAGCGCCCGTGCCGCGGCGTCGAGGGTGCCGTGGTCGACCGCGGCGAGCAGGGTCTCGAGGTGGTCGCGCTGCAGCCGGAGCATGCAGCTGAGCTTACGGTGCTACAGGAACGTGAGCTGGCCTGCAGGTCGCGGCAGCCCTAGCGTCGGACGGGTGAACGCGCTCCTCCCCCTGCTCGCCGGCCTCGGCACCGGACTCGCGCTGATCGTGGCGATCGGCGTCCAGAACACCTACCTGCTCCGGCTCGCGGTGACCGCGTCGGTCCGGGTGGTCGCGGCCTCCGTCGTGGTGTGCGCGGTGTCGGACGCGGTGCTCATCCTGGCGGGCGTCCTCGGCGTCGGGGTGGTCGTCGAGCGCTTCCCCGTCGCGGTCGTCGTCATCCGCTTCGTGGGGGCGGCGTTCCTGCTGGCCTACGGGGCCCTCGCGGCGAAGCGCGCGCTGCGGCCGTCCGGGGATGCGATGCGCGTCGAGCAGGCAGCGGACGACGACGGGGTGCCGGCACCGGCAGCGGCACCCGCCGGGCAGACCCGGACCAGCATCCCGGCGCCCAACGCGACTGCGCCCAGCACGTCCGCGACCAGCGCGTCGGCGACCGGCCCGACGGCCGAGCCGGCGGGGCGGACGGGGGTCGCGCCTCCCAGCCGGGGTGGGGTGACCACGCGCCCGGCCGCACCGACGATGCGGGCCGCGGTCCTGACCATGCTCGTGTTCACGTGGGCGAACCCGCACGTGTACCTCGACACGCTCGTGTTCCTCGGGTCGGTGGCGAACCAGCAGGGCGTCGACGACCGCTGGTGGTGGACGATCGGGGCCGTGGCGGCGAGCTGCCTGTGGTTCGGTGCCCTCGGGTTCGGCGGGCGGCTACTGCGGCCGCTGTTCGCCCGGCCGCCCACCTGGCGCGTGTTCGACGGCCTGGTCGCCGTCGTGATGCTGTCGTTCGGCGTCGCGCTGGCCGTCGGCGCGTAGCGCGGGCCGACCGCAGCGCGCCGCGTGGCGGGCTGCGGCGTGTCGTGCGCGCGCACAACCGAAAGCACTCCGCGCCACGGAAACCCGTGGCGCGGAGTGCTTCGCGTTGTGCCGAGGACGAGTCGCAGGCGCCGCCTACTGCAGGCCCTTGCCCACCCGGCTGTGCCGACGGCTGTACCCGAAGTAGATCGCGAAGCCGATCGCCAGCCACACGATGAACCGCAGCCACGTCTCGACCTCGAGGTTGAGCATGAGCCAGAAGCACAGCACCGCCGAGATGATCGGGAGCACCGGCGACCACGGCACCCGGAAGGCGCGGGGCGCGTCCGGACGGGTCTTGCGGAGCACGACGATGCCGATCGACACGAGGACGAAGGCGGAGAGCGTGCCGATGTTGATCATGCCCTCGAGACGTTCGACCGCGGTGAACCCGGCGATGAACGCCACGACCACACCCGCGACGACCTGCACCCGGACCGGGGTCTGCGTCTTCGGGTTCGTCTTCGAGAACCAACGGGGCAGCAGGCCGTCACGGCTCATCGAGAACACGATGCGCGACAGGCCGAGCAGCAGCACCATCACGACGGTGGTGAGGCCAATCAGCGAACCGATCGCGATGATCCCCGCCGCCCACGGCAGGCCCACGATGTCGAAGGCCGAGGCGAGGGACGGGGCGTCCTCCTCCGCCAGGCGCCGGTACGAGACCATGCCGGTGATGACGATGCTGACGCCGACGTAGAGCAGCGTGACGATGCCGAGCCCGATGAAGATGCCGCGGGGCAGGGTCTTCTGCGGGTTCTCGGTCTCCTCGGCGCTCGTCGCGACGACGTCGAAGCCGATGAACGCGAAGAACACGAGCGAGGCCGCAGCGAGCAGCCCGAACACCCCGTACTGCGCGGGCGCGGAGCCCGTGACGAAGGACACGAGCGACTGCGTCAGGACGCCGCCCTCGGCACCCTTGGTCGGCTCGGCCGGCGGGACGAAGGGCGCGAAGTTCGCGGCCTTGACGAAGAACGCCCCGGCGACGATGACGAAGACGACGATCGCGACCTTGATGACCGTGATGACCGCGGACACCCGGCTCGACAGGCGCGTGCCGAACGCCAGCAGCACGGTGAACAGGCCGACGATGAGCACCGGCCCCCACGTGAAGCCGATCGGGCCGAGCTGGATCGTGTCGGGCAGGTCGATGCCGAACACCCCGAACGCGGTGCTGAGGTAGATGCCCCAGTACTTCGCGATGACGGCGCTCGCGGTGAGGGTCTCGAGGATGAGGTCCCACCCGACGATCCAGGCGAGGAGCTCGCCCATGGTCGCGTAGGTGAACGTGTACGCCGAGCCGGCGACCGGGATCGTCGACGCGAACTCGGCGTAGCACATGATCGCCAGGCCGCACGTGACGGCGGCGAGCAGGAACGAGATGATGACGCTCGGTCCGGCGAAGTTGGCGGCGGCGTTCGCGCCGACGGAGAAGATGCCGGCGCCGACCGCGACCGCGATGCCCATCGCGGCGATGTCGAACGTCTTGAGGGACCGTTTGAGTGACCGGCCCTGCTCCTCGGAGTCGGCCAGCGAGGCCTCGATCGACTTGGTGCGGAGTGCCATGGGAGGTTCCCGTCATCGGTCTGGCGGTGGACCCCGGAAGGGTACTGGTGTACCACCCCGGTCCGCAAACGGTCCGGGCGTCGCGGGGCGGGGGTTGGGCGGCGGCGGTCGGGCCACGCGAGGTCGGCGAGACGCCGCCAGGTCGGCGAGACGCCGCCAAGCCGGCGAGACGCCGTGGGACGGGGCGGCGTCTCGGCTCGAGCGGGGCGTCTCGCGGAGACGACGGCGTCTCGGACGGGAGGCACGGGGCCGGGTGGGCGCGTCGGCTGCGGTCCTGCACGGGGCCGGGTGGGCGCGTCGGCTGCAGCCCCACGCGGGACCGGTCAAGCGGCGCGGCGCCATTCCGTGAGGAAGCGTGCGCCCGCCTCGTCGTGGATGATCCCGTCCGGAGCGGTGAGCACCGGGTACGGCGTCGCGAGGACCCCGTCGGCGGGTCGGACGTCGACGTGGGCGACCTCGTGGCCGTTCGCGTGCAGCCAGTCCGCCATCGCGTAGTCGCTGCGCGAGTCCCCGACCGTCCGCCAGGTGACCGGCAGCTCGCCGTCCGCCGACAGCAGCTCGAGCGACCGCTCCGCGCCGAGGTCCTTGCCGGACCGGTCCGACTCGACGTCGGTCGAGATGATCGTCGGGTCGATGCGCCACTGCACGGCACCGTCGGCGTCCGGCCGGACGTCGTCGAGGCGGCGCACGCCGAGGCCCCGACGCACGAGCGCCGCCATCGCCTGTGCGTCGAAGTCGGCTTGGCGTGCCAGGTAGGTCGCGTTCGGCACCTCGACGCGCTGCTCGATCGACACCATCGCGCGCTTCGTCTCGTCGAAGAACACCAGGTCGGCGTACTCGGCCCGGACGAGCTCGCGCATCTCGTCCGCGAAGTCGCGTGGGAGCGCGAGGTCCTCGGCGACCGTCAGCTCACCCATGCCGCCGTCGTACTGCGGTCCGATGGAGCACCAGACGGCGCCCTTCTCGCACACGGCGTGCACCCGGGTACCCTCGGCCAGACCGCCGGCGAGCAGCGGACCGACGACCTCCTGCCGGATGAAGGCGTCGCTCCGACCGGTGTTGAAGACGATCGGGATGCCCTCGGCGGCGAGGGCGACGAGGTCCTCGACGATGGACGGGATCGCGATGGTCCGGGTCACCGGGCTGGCGATCGGTCCGTCGACGTCGAGCAGCAGGCCGAGGCGGGGAGCAGTCACCGCACCATCCTCTCGCAGCAGCCGGTCGGTCAGTGCGCGTCGGTGTCCCCTGGATCGACGCTCGGTGCGTCGACTCCCGTGAAGCGGTCGACCAGGTGCCCGAGGACCACGGGGTCGGGCACGTGCCCCTGTCCCGGGACGACGAGGGACCGCGAACCCGGCACGGCCTCGGCGAGCGCCGCAGCTGCTGCACGCATCCACTCGACCCCGGCGTCCCCCGCGGCGACGAGCACCGGGACGCCCACCGCTTCGGCGACGCGCTGCGGGACCGCCAGTCCGCCGAGGACCCGGACGTCGCGGGAGAGCACGTGGGCGTCGGCGAGGAGGGCCCGCCACAGCCGCGGTCGGAGCCGCGCGGCGGTGACCTGGCCCATCGGCAGGCCGAGGACCTGGGCGAGGAACGCCCGCACCGCCTGCCCGCGGTGGCCCGCGGCGACGTGCTCGTCGAGGACGTCCGCGAGCAGGACGTCGTCGGCGTGCGGGTCGACGGTCGCGCGGTACGGCGGTTCCCAGAGCACCGCGCGCCGGAGCGGGACGCCGGCCGCGAGTCCACGGAGGACGAGGCCCGCACCGACACACGTGCCGAGCGCGTCGACGGGACCGGGGACCGAGGTGACGACCGCCGCCATGTCCTCGATCTCGCGCTCGATCGACCACGGGGCGGTGTCTCCGCTCGCGCCCCGGCCGCGCCGGTCGTACGTGACGACCCGGTAGCGGTCGCGGAGTGCCCGGACGAGCCGGTCCACCGTCGGCGTGCCGTGGTGGTCGAAGGCGCCGCCGACGACGAGCAGGGTCGGACCGGAGCCGGCCTCGGAGACGGCGAGCGGCGTGCCGTCCGCCGAGTGCACGATCCGGTCGAGGTGCCCGACCGAGAAGTGTCCGGCCGAGGGCTGCCCGGCCGAGGGCTGCCCGGGCGAGAGGTGCCCGGCCGGGAGCGGGGCCGGCGCGATGGCGCTCCCCGGGGCGCCGGGCGCTCCGGGAGGCCCCACCGCGTGCTCGGGGGTGCGGGAACGGTCGTCGTGCATGGGTGTCCTCGGGGTGGTGCGACGGCGCTGCGTCGGGTCCTCGGGACGGACCGTGCTGGTGTCGGTACCGAGAGCATGGCAGGCGCCCCGGTCCGCGTCACCACCCGCAAGCAGGGGGAGGACGGCCAGTACCCGTCACACCAGCGCCGTCGCGCCCACCGACTCCCGCTCGAGCAGGGACCGCTTGACGTCGAGGCCCCACGCGAACCCGCCGAGGGTGCCGTCCGACCGGAGGACCCGGTGACACGGCACGAAGAGCGCCGGGGCGTTCCTCGCGCACACGCTCGCGGCAGCTCGGATCGCGTCGGGCCGACCCATGGCACTCGCGAGCTCGGTGTAGGTGAGCACGGACCCGGCCGGGATCGCCCGGAGCTGTCGCCACCCCTCGGCGAAGAGGTCCGTGCCGAACTGCCGCACGGGCACCTGCATGGCGTGCTCGACCTGCCCGTCGTAGAAGGCGTCCACCGCCTCGGCAGCGCGGACGGTGCCGTCGACCACGCGCTCGGGTCGGTGTCGGTCGGCCAGCCGGGCGACGATGCGCTCGGCGTCGTCGGTCCACCCCGAGGCGAGCACGCGGCCCTCCGAGTCCTCGAGCACGGTGAAGGGCCCGTCTGGCGTGTCCAGTGTCTGGATGATGGCGTCGGTCATCGATCGTCCTCCTCGTTGATCAGCGTCGAGCTGGCTCGTTTGTCAGCTTCGTTCGGCGGCTGCCGCCGCGGCCCGCGCGCTCGTCTCGGCGACGGCGGCCGCCCGGTCGACGATCGGCCGCCAGCAGTGCATCGTCAGGTAGCTCCGCCACGGCGCCACCTGCTCCGACCGTACGGAGAGCTCGCGCGCCGCACCGGGCAGTCCGAGTTCCTGTGCACCGTTCCGCACGGCGAGGTCGCTGTGGAGGAACACGTCGGGGTGGTGCCGGACCCGCAGTGCCACGTAGTCGGCGGTCCAGGGGCCGATGCCCTTCACCGCGAGGAGCCCGTCCCGGAGCTCGTCGAGGGACTGCCCGGCGTCGACGACGAGCGTGCCGACCGCGAGCGCCTCGGCCACTCGGATGATGGTGTCCACGCGCGCCGCCGGGCCCCGGAGGACCTCGCGACCGTGCTCCGCGATCACCGCAGCCGTCGGGAACAGTCGACCGCCCGGCACCAGGTCGTCGGGCACCGGTGCGCCGAGCGCGGCCACGAGTCGGGTCTGCGCCGTACGTGCGGCGGCGACCGACACCTGCTGGCCGATGAGGGTGCGGAACAGGACCTCGTCCGCGTCGGCGTGCCCCGGCAGCCGGATCCCCGGGACACGGGCCACCGCCGGTGCGAGCTCCGGGACGGCCGCGAGGACCGCGTCCACCGCCTCCGGATCGGCGTCGAGGTCGAACAGCGAGCGCACCCGCGCGACGAGCGTCGGCAGGTCGGACAGGGTGGTGAGTCGCACCCGCAGGTCGATGCCGGTCCGCCCCGCGGCGGGGCCGGCCGGCCGCGTGGCCGAGGCCGACGCCGTGAAGCGAGCCGGGCCTCCTGGCAGGTCGACCAGCCGCCCGTACGAGGTGACCCGCCCCGTGTCGTCCCGCTCCACCTGCTCGAGCCCGGCGAGCGCGTGGAGCGCGTGCCAGTCGAGCAGGCCCTGTGCGTCGAACGGTGCACGGGCCGGCAGGTGCACGTGCAGCCAGCCGTCCTCGACCGGGCGGAGCACGCGGCGAGCGCGGAGCTGCGAGGGGGTGACGGCGAAGACCTCGCGGATGGTGTCGTTGAACTGTCGGACGCTCGCGAAGCCCGCCGCGAAGGCGACGTCCGCAACGGAGAGGTCGGACGAGGTGAGCAACGCGCGGGCGGTCTGCGCGCGGTGTGCGCGGCTGAGCGCCTTCGGTCCCGCACCGAGCTCGGTCGTCATGATGCGACCGAGCTGCCGTTCCGAGTAGCCGACGCGAGCGGCGAGGCCGGGGACGCCCTCGCGCTCCACCACCCCGTCGAGCACCAGCCGCATGGCCCGGCCGGCGACGTCTTCGCGCAGGTCCCACTCGGGGCTGCCCGGCGTCGCCTCCGGCAGGCACCGCTTGCACGCGCGGTACCCGGCGAGGTGCGCCGCAGCGCTGGTGCGGAAGAAGGTGACCCCCGACGCGCGCGGGGTGCGGGCGGGGCAGGACGGTCGGCAGTAGATGCCCGTCGAGTGCACGGCGGTGACGAACTGACCGTCGAACCGCGCGTCGCGGGAGGCGACGACGCGGTAGCGCTCGGCGTGCAGGGTGTCGTCCGCGGTGCTGGTCATGCGGCAACCCTGACACGGGCCGGCGACAGTGACTGGCGGGAATCGGACACGGCAGCGACGGCCACCGATGACCGGGCGGCCGGTGGACGCTGCCGGCCCCGACTCGGTCGCGCGAGACGCCCCCAACGCGCCGAGACGCCTCCGGAACTCGCGGCGTCTCGCCGGGAACGGGGCGTCTCACGAGGACCGCGGGGTCTCGGCAGGACAGCCGAGTCCGCCGGAACCACCACGACCGCCGACCGCCAGGACCGCTGGAGCGCGCGCCACGGCCACGACGACTACGGTGGGCGCGTGGCCGAGGACCTGCGCGTCGAGACCCCCGTGGAGGTCGTCCTGCTCCTCGCGTCACCCCGGCACCGCTACGAGGGGCGCCCGGCGGACGGGGCGCTGCCGGCCGACGGTCCCGAGCTCCGCGATCGGATCGAGCTCCGGGCGGGACTGGGCATCGTCGGCGACCGGTACTTCGCCGCCCGGGCCCACGTGCACGCCACCGTGACGGTCATCGGCGTCGAGGGGCTCGAGGAGGTCGGCCGCTCCCTCGGCGCGGCGGTGGACCCGGCGGCGACCCGGCGGAACGTGGTGCTCCGCGGCGCGGACGTCGAGGCGCTGCACGGGGAGCCGTTCTCGCTCCAGGTCCCCGGCGAGGAGCCCGTGCTGTTCCGCGGGTACCGCCCGGCGAACCCGTGCGCCTGGATGGACCACGAGGTCGCACCGGGGGCGTTCCGTGCGATGCGGGGACGGGGCGGGGTCCGGTGCGACCCGGAGTCCGACGGGGTGCTGACCCTCGGACCCGCGGTGCTCCGGACGACCCGCCCCGTGCCGCTGCCCTGAACCGCGTGCTGGCGGCGTCAGGCGGTGAGCGCCTGCTCGATCGCGTCGACGAACGCGGGCAGGTCGTCGGGGTTCCGCGAGGTGATGAGGCCGCCGTCGGCCTGGACCTCCTGGTCGACCCACTCCGCACCGGCGTTCCGCACGTCGGTCTGGAGCGACGGGAACGAGGTGATCGTCCTGCCGGAGACCACGCCGGCCTCGATGAGCGTCCACGGCCCGTGGCAGATCGCCGCGACGGGCTTGCCGGCCTCGGCGAACGCCTTGACGAGGGCGACCGCGTCCGCGTCCTGGCGGATGGTGTCGGCGTTGATCGTGCCGCCGGGGACGACGAGTGCGTCGTATTCGCCAGCACCGCTGACACTGCCGATGGTGGTGTCGACGGACACCGACTTGCCCGGGTCCTTGTCGCCGACGAGGGTCTCGATCGAGCCGGACTCCTGCGCGGCGACGGTCACGTCCGCGCCGCGCTCACGGAGCTGGTCGGTGGGGACGACGATCTCGTCCTGCTCCACGCCGTAGTTCGTCGCGATGACGAGGATCTTCTTGCCGTCGAGGGCTGCCATGGTCGCTCCTTCCGGGCCGGGATCGTCCGGCCACACCTGCGGTCGAGGGTCCTGACCGCAACCACCACCGTCGTCGGGGAGCGCTGGACGCGTTCGCAGTCCGGAGCCGACGTTCAGCCGCGGACGCGGAAACCGGCCCCTTCGCGCTCGACCGTGAGCCCGTCGTACCCCGCGATGCGCGGCAGCCCCTCGGTCACCGGCGCCGAGAGGGTCCCGACGACGACCGTGGTGGCACCGGACGCGAGCGCGGCCTCGACCCCGGCGGGGGCGTCCTCGAACGCCAGGCACCGCTCGGCGGGGACCCCGAGCAGGGCGGCACCGCGCAGGTACCCCTCGGGGTGCGGCTTGCTCCGCTCGGCGTCCTCCGACGGCACGAGGGCCTCGGGCACGGGGACCCCGGCCGCGACCATGCGCTTGACTGCGAGGTCCCGCGGGGCACTCGTCACGAGCGCGATCGGGACCCCCGCGTCGAGCAGTCGCCGGACGAAGGCGGCGGCGCCGGGGACCTCGACGATGCCGTCGGTGGAGTCGATCTCGGCGGCGATCATCGTCGCGACGATCGCGTGCTGGTCCTCCGGCGACAGGTGCGGCAGGAAGCGCTGCACGGTGTCGATCGTCTGCCGACCGTGCGAGAAGGCGAGGATCTCGGCTGGTGCGATGCCATGCTCCGCGCCGAAGCGACCCCACGCGGCCTCGACCACCGTGGTCGAGTCGACGAGCGTCCCGTCCATGTCGAACAGGACCCCGGACACCACGACGTCGATCACACCGTCGACCCTAGCCGCGCCGAGACTCGGCCCGGCGGACGAGACTCGCGTCCCGGAGCGCGAGTCATGTCCGCCACCACGAGACTCGGCACCGCACCGCACCGCACCGCCCCACCCGTTCGCAGTCCGGAGCCGACGTTCAGCCGCGGACGCGGAAACCGGCCCCTTCGCGCTCGACCGTGAGCCCGTCGTACCCCGCGATGCGCGGCAGCCCCTCGGTCACCGGCGCCGAGAGGGTCCCGACGACGACCGTGGTGGCACCGGACGCGAGCGCGGCCTCGACCCCGGCGGGGGCGTCCTCGAACGCCAGGCACCGCTCGGCGGGGACCCCGAGCAGGGCGGCACCGCGCAGGTACCCCTCGGGG
>NZ_CP054593.1:291290-296058 GCF_013347165.1 Curtobacterium sp. Csp2 | reverse complement strand
GAGCCGCGGGGCGGGCGGAGGCGAGCGCGCTGCGCGGCGCGGGACGGGGGCCGGCGGCGGGACCGGGGAACGACCGGGGGGCGGACGCATGCCGCCCGAGCAGCGGGCCACGAGCCTCCCGGCGGTGTCCCCCGCCCCCGGCTGGGGGGTGCCGAACCGGGGCGACCCGCCGCACTCCCAGCGTTCTGTAAACTCCTTCGGTGAGCGCCCAGCAGACCGACACCCCGCCCCGGAACCGCTTCGCATCCGGCCTCGACCGCTTCTTCTCGATCACGCAGCGCGGGTCGAGCATCCCCGCACTCCCAGCGTTCTGTAAACTCCTTCGGTGAGCGCCCAGCAGACCGACACCCCGCCCCGGAACCGCTTCGCATCCGGCCTCGACCGCTTCTTCTCGATCACGCAGCGCGGGTCGAGCATCCCCCGCGAGGTCCGTGGTGGCCTCGTCTCGTTCGTGACGATGGCGTACATCGTCATCCTCAACCCGCTCATCCTCGGTGGGTTCAGCCAGGACCAGGCGCCGCACGACGTCCTCGGTGGCTGGCTGCAGAACGCCCAGGTCGCCGCGGCCACCGGCCTCGTCGCCGGGGTCATGACGATCGCGATGGGTCTCGTCGCGAACCTGCCGTTCGGCATCGCAGCGGGGCTCGGGATCAACTCGTTCCTCGCCGTGAGCGTCGTGCACCAGGTGACGTGGGCCGAGGCGATGGGCCTGGTCGTCATCAACGGCGTGGTGATCGTCATCCTGGCGCTGACCGGCATCCGGACGATGATCTTCACGGCGGTGCCCGCGCAGCTCAAGGCCGCGATCACGGTCGGCATCGGCCTGTTCATCGCCTTCATCGGGCTCGTCGACTCGGGCTTCGTGCGCACCACGAAGAACGCGTCGCCGCCGCTGCAGCTCGGCGAGGACGGCTCCGTCGCGGCCCTGCCGACGATCGTGTTCCTGATCGGCCTGGTCGTCATCGGCACGCTCATGGCGCGCAAGGTCAAGGGCGCGCTGCTCATCGGCATCATCGGCACGACGATCGTCGCGATCGTCCTGCAGGCGATCTTCAAGGTCCCGACCTCGGTGGACTCGCCGACCGGCTGGAACCTCAACGCACCGGGGCTGCCGAGTGCGTTCTTCGCGCTGCCGGACCTGTCGCTCGTCGGGCACGCGGACGTGTTCGGGGCGTTCACCCGCATCGGTCCGGTCGCCGCGTCGATGCTCGTCTTCACGCTCGTGTTCACGAACTTCTTCGACGCCATGGGCACGATGACCGGGCTGGCGAAGGCCGCCGGGGTCGCGAAGCCCGACGGGACCTTCCCGCGCCTGAAGTCCGCGCTCGTCGTCGAGGGTGCCGGGGCGATCGCCGGCGGTGGTGCCTCGGTGTCGTCGAACACGGTGTTCATCGACTCCGCGTCGGGCATCGGCGAGGGCGCCCGCACGGGCATGGCCTCGGTCGTGACGGGGCTGCTGTTCCTGGCGTCGATGTTCCTGACCCCGTTGACGCAGGTCGTGCCGCTCGAGGTCGCGGCCGCCGGACTCGTCGTCGTCGGTGCGCTCATGGTGGCGCAGGTGAAGGACATCGAGTGGACGGACTTCGGGGCGGCGCTGCCGGCGTTCCTGACGATCGTCGTGATGCCGCTGACGTACTCGATCGCGAACGGCATCGGTGCGGGCTTCATCAGCTGGGTGCTCATCAAGCTGCTGTCCGGCCGCGGGCGCGAGGTGTCGTGGCTGCTCTACGTCGTCGCCGCGGGCTTCCTGCTGTACTTCGCGCGCGGCCCGCTCGAGGCCCTGCTCGGGGTGGGGTAGCGGGGCCGGCTCGCCGGTCCGTCCCGGCGGCTCGTCCCGGCTCGTCCCGCAAGACGCAACGTGGGCGGTTCCTCGCAGCGACATTCCGCTGCGCGGAGCCGCCCACGTTGCGTTTCGCGGAGGGGCAGTCCGGCAGTCCGGCAGTCCGGCAGTCCGGCCTGGAGGCTCGGGGTCAGTCCCGCAGGTCCGCCGGCTTGGCCTCGTGGCGGCGACGGCCGTCCGTGCGCCGGTCCTCCTTCATGCTCGCCTCGTACAGGTGGCGCTTCCCACCGACGAGCTGGTCGCGTGCGGTCTGCTCGAGCTCCTTGGCGAGCGCGTAGTAGTTGTCGTCGTAGTCCTCGACGATCTGGAACGTCCACCGCCCGTCGATGACGTTCCGCCCCACCAGCTCGGTGTCGATCCGCTCCGCGAGCTCGGTGTGACCCGCCTTCCGGAGCTGCTCGACGGCGTCCCCGAGGTTGAGGTCCGCCGTCCCCGTCAGCCGGTGGAACCCGTAGAGCAGGCCACGGGCGTGCTCGAGCACCTCGAGGGCGGCCGACAGCGTGCCGAGGGCCTCGACGGTCGCCTCGGACACCCCCTCCGGTACCTGGTGCGCGTCGTCGGGACCCTGGCCGTCGTCGTGTCGCTCGTCAGTCATGCACCCCGTCTACCGGAGCGGTGCTCGGGGCGCTCCGAGCGATTCGGCGCCCGGTGGGTCGGAGTGCTCCCGCACAGCCGGAAGCACGCCGCGCCGCGGGAGTCCATGGTGCGCCGTGCTTCCGGTTGTGCGGAGCGCAGCCGACCCGGCACAGCCCCGCTCCGCCTCACGCCGACGGAGTCGAGACCGGCACCGGGAGCCGCGCTGGGGCCTCGGCCGCACGCCGCTCCATCAACCGCCACGACCCCCCGAGCAACGGCGACAGCGTGACCACCGTGTAGACCACCGCCACGACACCGAACGTCGCCGTCACGCCGATGCCGTCCGCCGCGATCCCGCCGAAGAGCCCGCCGAGGGGGATGCCCGCCCACGACCCCGCGGAGAGCAACCCGAACACCCGGGCCCGCATCGGCCCCGGGATCCGCTCGAGCTCGACGGCGCCGAGGATGGGGTTGAGCGCCCCGGCCGCGAGCCCGGACACCGCGCACGCACCGAGCATCCACGGCAGCCCGAGCCCGAGTGCCGGCACCACGAGCGACGGCCCGCCGGCGAGCACGAAGCAGACCACGAACGTGATCCGGCGCGGCAGCCGGTGCGCCACGTACCCGAACGCGAGCGACCCGAGGAACGCCGCCCCGCCGTAGGTCCCGCTGACGATGCCGAGCGACTGTGCGCCGTCGAGCACCCGGTCGGCGTAGAGCGGGAGCAGCGCTGTGGACCGTGCGGCGTCGAGCAGGTTCGTCACGAGCACCAGGGCGATCACGAGCCGGAACAGCGGGTCCCGCACGCAGAACCGCAGCCCGGCCCCGAGGTCCCGCCAGTAGCCCGCGGAACGCTCGGCCGGCGCCGCGTCCGGCGCCGGGTGCACCGTCGCCCCGCGGAGCGTCAGCACCGCGAGCACCGCCGCCGCCGCGAAGACCGACGCGGTGACCGCCAGCGCCGGCAGCGGTCCGACGGCCCCGACGAGCAGCCCGGCAGCCGGCGCACCGAGCAGCACGGAGAACCGGACGGACGCCTCGAAGTGCCCGACCGCCCGTTCGAGCGGGACACCCGCGGCCGTCGCGAGCCCCGGCAGGAGCACCCGTCGCCCGGACTCCCCCGGGGTGTCGAACAAGCCGCCGAGGAACACGAGCACGAGCAGTCCCCACGAAGGCAGCCCGACCGTCCACGCCAGGAGGGGGACCGCGGCGAGGGTCACCGCGCTGACGAGGTCCGACACCACGCTCGACCGGACGAACCCGAACCGCTCCACGAGCACGCCGCCGAACGCCCCGCCGAGCACGATCGGCACCGTCGCCGCGAACGCCGCGATGCCGACGTCGGTCGCGGACCCACCGCGCGAGAGCACCACGAACGGCACCGCGATGGTCGTCGCGACGTTGCCCGTGCGCGAGACGACCTGCACCGCGAGGAGCGACCGCAGCCGCCACCGCGCGTTCACGGCCGTGCCGACCGGTAGCTCTGCACGACCGCCGTCACACGCTCGGAGCCGTCGCCCGCCACGTGGTCCGCGCTGACGGCCTCCCACCGGTCGAGCACGCCCTGCAGTTCGGCGCCGAGGTCCCGCAGTTCGTCCACCGTCAGCCGGAGCACCCGGTCGCCGCTGTTCGAGGCCGCGACCCACTCGCGACCGAGTGCCGGGACGTGGTCGATGAACGCCCGGTACTCGTCGGCGTACGCCTGGGCGACGGTGTGGTCGAGCGCCGTGGCGGCGAGCATCCGGTCGGGGTCGTCGAACGCGTCGGCCAGGTTCCACGACGTGTGCTGCGCCGTGGCCCGCCACCAGCGCTCACGTCGGTCGGTGCCGAGTTCCGGCGCGGGTTCGATGAAGCCAGCGGTCGCGAGTCGCCCGCAGTGGTAGCTGATCGTCCCGGGCGCCTCGTCCACCTGCTCCCCGAGCATCGCGGCGGTCTGCGGACCGCCGGAGCGCAGCAGCCCGACGATGCGCAGCCGGGTCGGGTGGGCGAGCGCCCGCATGTGGGCTGCGTCGTCGAGTCGCTGGACGTCCATGACTCGACGATAGATCCACAAGAATCGTTGCGCAACACTTCTTGTGGATCGGACTGGAGGATCGCCCCGCGTCGGGCGAGCGCGCTACGGTGCCGACATGGCCAGGTGGGTCGCGCTGCTGCGCGGGGTGAACGTCAACGGGATCACGATCCGGAGCGCGGAGCTCGCGGCGCTGTTCCGCGAGCTCGGGTACGAGGACGTGCGCACGGTGCTCGCGTCGGGCAACGTCGTGTTCACCGCGGACGGGGACGCCGCCTCGGTCACGGGCGCCGTCGAGCAGGCCTTGCGCGACCGGTTCGGCTACGACGCCTGGATCGTGCTCG
>NZ_CP054593.1:283139-291280 GCF_013347165.1 Curtobacterium sp. Csp2 | reverse complement strand
GGGGGCCGAGTGGGGGGGTGGGAGGCACCGCCGGGCGGGGGCGGGCAGGAAGGAGGCCGGGCGCGGGGAGGGGCGGCGCCGCCAGGAGGCCAAGCGGGCGGACCGGCGGGACTGGCCCCGAGCCTCCGGGCCGGACTGCGGGACGGCCGGACGGCCGGACTGCCCCTCCGCGAAACGCAACGTGGGCGGCTCCGCGCAGCGGAATGTCGCGGCGCGGAGCCGCCCACGTTGCGTTTCGCGGAGGGGCAGTCCGGCAGTCCGGCAGTCCGGCAGTCCGGCCTGGAGGCTCGGGGTCAGTCCCGCAGGTCCGCCGGCTTGGCCTCGTGGCGGCGACGGCCGTCCGTGCGCCGGTCCTCCTTCATGCTCGCCTCGTACAGGTGGCGCTTCCCACCGACGAGCTGGTCGCGTGCGGTCTGCTCGAGCTCCTTGGCGAGCGCGTAGTAGTTGTCGTCGTAGTCCTCGACGATCTGGAACGTCCACCGCCCGTCGATGACGTTCCGCCCCACCAGCTCGGTGTCGATCCGCTCCGCGAGCTCGGTGTGACCCGCCTTCCGGAGCTGCTCGACGGCGTCCCCGAGGTTGAGGTCCGCCGTCCCCGTCAGCCGGTGGAACCCGTAGAGCAGGCCACGGGCGTGCTCGAGCACCTCGAGGGCGGCCGACAGCGTGCCGAGGGCCTCGACGGTCGCCTCGGACACCCCCTCCGGTACCTGGTGCGCGTCGTCGGGACCCTGGCCGTCGTCGTGTCGCTCGTCAGTCATGCACCCCGTCTACCGGAGCGGTGCTCGGGGCGCTCCGAGCGATTCGGCGCCCGGTGGGTCGGAGTGCTCCCGCACAGCCGGAAGCACGCCGCGCCGCGGGAGTCCATGGTGCGCCGTGCTTCCGGTTGTGCGGAGCGCAGCCGACCCGGCACAGCCCCGCTCCGCCTCACGCCGACGGAGTCGAGACCGGCACCGGGAGCCGCGCTGGGGCCTCGGCCGCACGCCGCTCCATCAACCGCCACGACCCCCCGAGCAACGGCGACAGCGTGACCACCGTGTAGACCACCGCCACGACACCGAACGTCGCCGTCACGCCGATGCCGTCCGCCGCGATCCCGCCGAAGAGCCCGCCGAGGGGGATGCCCGCCCACGACCCCGCGGAGAGCAACCCGAACACCCGGGCCCGCATCGGCCCCGGGATCCGCTCGAGCTCGACGGCGCCGAGGATGGGGTTGAGCGCCCCGGCCGCGAGCCCGGACACCGCGCACGCACCGAGCATCCACGGCAGCCCGAGCCCGAGTGCCGGCACCACGAGCGACGGCCCGCCGGCGAGCACGAAGCAGACCACGAACGTGATCCGGCGCGGCAGCCGGTGCGCCACGTACCCGAACGCGAGCGACCCGAGGAACGCCGCCCCGCCGTAGGTCCCGCTGACGATGCCGAGCGACTGTGCGCCGTCGAGCACCCGGTCGGCGTAGAGCGGGAGCAGCGCTGTGGACCGTGCGGCGTCGAGCAGGTTCGTCACGAGCACCAGGGCGATCACGAGCCGGAACAGCGGGTCCCGCACGCAGAACCGCAGCCCGGCCCCGAGGTCCCGCCAGTAGCCCGCGGAACGCTCGGCCGGCGCCGCGTCCGGCGCCGGGTGCACCGTCGCCCCGCGGAGCGTCAGCACCGCGAGCACCGCCGCCGCCGCGAAGACCGACGCGGTGACCGCCAGCGCCGGCAGCGGTCCGACGGCCCCGACGAGCAGCCCGGCAGCCGGCGCACCGAGCAGCACGGAGAACCGGACGGACGCCTCGAAGTGCCCGACCGCCCGTTCGAGCGGGACACCCGCGGCCGTCGCGAGCCCCGGCAGGAGCACCCGTCGCCCGGACTCCCCCGGGGTGTCGAACAAGCCGCCGAGGAACACGAGCACGAGCAGTCCCCACGAAGGCAGCCCGACCGTCCACGCCAGGAGGGGGACCGCGGCGAGGGTCACCGCGCTGACGAGGTCCGACACCACGCTCGACCGGACGAACCCGAACCGCTCCACGAGCACGCCGCCGAACGCCCCGCCGAGCACGATCGGCACCGTCGCCGCGAACGCCGCGATGCCGACGTCGGTCGCGGACCCACCGCGCGAGAGCACCACGAACGGCACCGCGATGGTCGTCGCGACGTTGCCCGTGCGCGAGACGACCTGCACCGCGAGGAGCGACCGCAGCCGCCACCGCGCGTTCACGGCCGTGCCGACCGGTAGCTCTGCACGACCGCCGTCACACGCTCGGAGCCGTCGCCCGCCACGTGGTCCGCGCTGACGGCCTCCCACCGGTCGAGCACGCCCTGCAGTTCGGCGCCGAGGTCCCGCAGTTCGTCCACCGTCAGCCGGAGCACCCGGTCGCCGCTGTTCGAGGCCGCGACCCACTCGCGACCGAGTGCCGGGACGTGGTCGATGAACGCCCGGTACTCGTCGGCGTACGCCTGGGCGACGGTGTGGTCGAGCGCCGTGGCGGCGAGCATCCGGTCGGGGTCGTCGAACGCGTCGGCCAGGTTCCACGACGTGTGCTGCGCCGTGGCCCGCCACCAGCGCTCACGTCGGTCGGTGCCGAGTTCCGGCGCGGGTTCGATGAAGCCAGCGGTCGCGAGTCGCCCGCAGTGGTAGCTGATCGTCCCGGGCGCCTCGTCCACCTGCTCCCCGAGCATCGCGGCGGTCTGCGGACCGCCGGAGCGCAGCAGCCCGACGATGCGCAGCCGGGTCGGGTGGGCGAGCGCCCGCATGTGGGCTGCGTCGTCGAGTCGCTGGACGTCCATGACTCGACGATAGATCCACAAGAATCGTTGCGCAACACTTCTTGTGGATCGGACTGGAGGATCGCCCCGCGTCGGGCGAGCGCGCTACGGTGCCGACATGGCCAGGTGGGTCGCGCTGCTGCGCGGGGTGAACGTCAACGGGATCACGATCCGGAGCGCGGAGCTCGCGGCGCTGTTCCGCGAGCTCGGGTACGAGGACGTGCGCACGGTGCTCGCGTCGGGCAACGTCGTGTTCACCGCGGACGGGGACGCCGCCTCGGTCACGGGCGCCGTCGAGCAGGCCTTGCGCGACCGGTTCGGCTACGACGCCTGGATCGTGCTCGTCCCGCACGGACGGCTCGCCGCGATCGTCGACGGCTTCCCGTTCCCGTCCGGTCCCGACCGGCACGACTACGTCGTGTTCGGTTCAGCGGCCCCGGCGCTCGACGCCCTGCTCGAGGACCTGACCGTCGACGAGTCGGTGGAGCGGGTCGCGCGGGGCGACGGCGTCGTGTACTGGTCGTGCCCGAAGGGCTCCAGCACCGACACCGCGTTCGCGAGACGGGCCGCCGCCGCACGCTTCAAGCGCACGACGACGACCCGCAACACGAACACCCTCCGGAAGCTCCTGTGACCCGCCGCGGTCTCCACCACGTCGAGTTCCGCGTCGCGGACCTCGACGCCGCCGTCCGCTCGTGGGGCTGGCTGCTCGACGCGCTCGGGTCGGCGCCGTTCCAGGAGTGGCCGGACGGCCGGAGCTGGCGACTGGACCACACGTACCTCGTCCTGGAGCGCGCCCCGCTCCCCGGCGGACACGATCGACGCCGGCCGGGCCTCAGCCACCTCGCGCTGCACGGCGGGAGCGCCGCCGACGTCGCACGGATCTGGACCGGGGCGCCGGGGCACGGGTGGCGACGGCTCTACGAGGACCGGCACCCGCACGCCGGTGGACCCGACCACCACGCGGCGTTCCTCGAGGACGCGGAGCGCGTGAAGGTCGAGGTCGTCGCCGACGTCGAGGACTGATTCGCCGCGCTCAGGACTGCGCGGGCTGCCCGTTGCTCGCGGTCGTGCCACCGTCGACGGGCAGCACAGCGCCCGTGACGTAGCTCGCGGCGTCGCTCGCCAGGAACAGGATCACGGCGGCGACCTCCTCGGGCCGCCCACCGCGGCCGAGCGACACCCGCTCGGCGAACGCGTGCTGGAGTTCCTCGTCCTCCGCCTGCTGCTGGGTCATGTCCGTCCAGACGAGCCCGGGCGCGACGGCGTTCACCCGCACGCCGAACTGCCCGTTGTCGAGCGCCGCGGCCTTCGTGAAGTTCGTCACGCCGCCCTTCGCGGCGTTGTACGGGCTCATCCGCCAGTCCGCGTCCGTCCCGGACACCGACGAGGTGTTGACGACGGACCCCTTCGTCTCGCGGAGGAACGGCAGCGCCGCACGGGTGCCGTAGAACACGCTCGACAGGTCCGTGTCGATGACCCGGCGCCACTCGTCCGGCTCGATGTCGGTGATGTCGCCCGAGGTGAAGGTCCCCGCGTTGTTCACGAGGACGTCGACCCGGTCCCAGCGGTCGACCGCTGCGGACACGATCGTCTCCCACGCTGCCGGGTCGGCCACGTCGGCGCGCACGGCGACCGCGCGGCCCGTCGGCAGCGAGTCGGCGACGGCCCGGACCTTCTCCTCGACGCTGTCCACCAGGAGCACGGCGGCGCCCTCGTCGACGAAGGCGCGCGCGGTGGCCTCCCCGATCCCCGATCCCGCTCCGGTGACGATCGCGACCTTGCCCGCGAACCGCTCGTCCATGTGTGTCTCCTCTCGTTGCACGGTCAGTGCCGCAGGAGACGCCGTCGGCCCGGGCGGGCACGGGGGACCACGGTGCCCGGGCACGGCTGGGGGCGTTGCCAGCCGGACCCGACGGACGAGGCGCGGTGCGGGACGGACCCGCACCGCGCCTCCGGTCCGTCCGCCGTCGTGCCGGCCGCCGTCGTGCCGGCCGCCGTCGTGCCGGCCGCCGTCAGGCGGTGGTCTCGTCGATCTCGAACGCGCGGTCGAGCGAGATGGTCGGGATCGACGCGGTGATGACCGAGCCGTCCGCGCGCAACGTGCCCTGGATGTCGCTGGTCGTCGGCGCGTGCCCGCTCATCCGCGGCCCGTGGTGCGGCAGCGGGACGACGGTCGGCTCGCCGGCCGGGACCTCCCACTGCTGGTTGTGCACCCACGCGGTGAAGCCGTCGCCGGTCTCGACCGTGAAGGTCATCTGCTCTTCCTCGAGGTCGACGCGGATCCGAGAGCCGTGCACCGTCAGGCGGTAGGTCAGGCGGTCCCAGTCCTTCGGCAGGCGCGGGTTGAACGACATCCGTCCGCCGTGGTCGCGCATGCCGCCGAAGCCGTTGACGAGCGCACCCCAGATGCCACCCGTCGAGGCGATGTGCACACCGTCCGCGGTGTTGCCGTGCAGGTCGGCGAGGTCGACGTACAGCGCCGTCTGGAAGTACTGCGCCGCCAGGTCGTGGTAGCCGACCTCGGCCGCCATGATCGACTGGACGACCGCGGACAGGGTCGAGTCGCCGGTCGTCAGGGCGTCGTAGTAGTCGAAGTCCCGGCGCTTCTCGGCCGCGGTGAACTCGTGACCCTGCAGGAACAGCGCGAGCACGACGTCCGCCTGCTTGAGCACCTGGAACCGGTAGATCACCAGCGGGTGGTAGTGCAGCAGCAGGGGGCGCTTGGAGTCGGGCGTGTTCTCGAGGTCCCAGAGCTCCTTGTCGAGGAACTGGGCGTCCTGGGGGTGGATGCCGCGGTGCGGGTCGAACGGGATCTCCATCGACTCGGCGGCGTGCTCCCACTCGACGACCTCGGCCGGGTCGAGTCCGGTACGCCGGACCATGCGGCCGTACTCCTCCGGGTCGTCGACGGCGAGCTCGTGGCAGGCGTTGACGGCGAACCACAGGTTCGCCCGGGCCATGACGTTCGTGTAGAGGTTGTCGTCGACGACCGTCGTGTACTCGTCCGGCCCGGTGACGCCGTCGATGTGGAACTTCTTGTCGCCGTTCGAGCGCCAGAAGCCCAGGTCCGCCCACAGCCGGGCGGTCTCGACCAGGATGTCGATCGCTCCGCGCTTGAGGAAGTCGCGGTCCCCCGAGGCGCGCACGTACTGCATGAGCGCGTGGGCGATGTCCGCGTCGATGTGGTACTGCGCGGTACCCGCGGCGTAGTACGCGCTGGACTCTTCGCCGTTGATCGTCCGCCACGGGAACAGGGCCCCGCGCTGGTTCAGCTCGCGGGCCCGGGAGCGGGCGGCGTCGAGCATGTTGTAGCGGAAGCGCAGCGCGTTCCGGGCGGCGATCGGTGCCGTGTACGACAGGAACGGCAGGACGTAGATCTCCATGTCCCAGAAGTAGTGCCCGCCGTACCCGGACCCGGTGACGCCCTTCGCCGCGATGCCGTGCCCGTCGGTCCGAGCGGTCGCCTGCGCGAGCATGAACAGGTTCCAGCGGACGGCCTGCTGGATCTCCGGCTGCCCGGGGATCTCGGCGTCGCTGCGGGTCCAGTAGTCGTCCATCCAGGCGCGCTGCTTGTCGAACGTCTGGTCGACCGTCTCGGCGCGGGCCCGGTCGAGCGTCCGGTCGCAGCGGTCGCCGAGTTCACGCGCCGGCACGCCGCGGGACGTGTGGTAGACGAGGTGCTTCACCAGCCGCGTCGGGACGCCCCGGCGTGCCTGCACCCGGTAGACGTGCTTGGCGAGGTCGTCCTCGATCGAGGAGCTCTCGTCCCAGTGGTTGTCGGTCTCCAGGTGGTGCTCGACCCCGACGCAGATGGTCATGCCCGAGCTCGCGGCCTGGTAGCCCAGCAGGGATCGGCCGGCGGTGCTGCGCTTGAGCTTCGGCTCGAGCACGCGCTCGGTGAACGCCTCGGCCTTGCGCGGGTCGAAGGCGTTCGCCGCGGCGCGCATGCCCGCGTGGTACTCGTCCTGGACGTCCTGGCGGTTCAGGACCTGGCTCGACAGCAGGAGCGAGGCGTCCGCGTCGAGCACGGTCACCTCGTAGTCGATGACCGCCAGGTGCCGGTCGGTGAAGGACACCAGCCGGCGGGAGCGGATGAGCACCCGCTTGCCGGACGGCGTCGACCACTCCGTCTCGCGGTACAGGTACCCGCCGCGGAAGTCGAGGCGCCGGGTGTGCCGCAGGATGTCGGCCTCGGCCAGGACGAGCGGCTCGTCGTCGACGTAGAGCCGGATCACCTTGGCGTCCGGTGCGTTGATGATGGTCTGTCCGGTCTTGGCGAAGCCGAACGCGTCCTCGGCGTGCCGGATCGGCCACGTCTCGTGGAAGCCGTTGACGTACGTGCCGTACTGGACGCCGCCGCGGCCCTCGTCGAGGTTGCCGCGGAGGCCCAGGTACCCGTTGCCGACGGCGAAGTTCGTCTCCGCGACGCCCTGCTCGTCGGGGGCGTACTCGGTCTCGACGAGCGCCCACTCGTCCACCGGGTAGCGGACGCGGTCCAGGGGGTCGGAGGTGATGGGGTTCATGCAGTGTGCTCCGTGGGAGGGAGTGCGGGGTGTCCGGGCTGGAGCGGTCCTAGACTCGATCCGAGCCGAACCGACCACCGCGAGCAGAGGATCCCCGATGACGATGCCGGACCGGCGCACCCCCGCGCGACTCGCCGACACGCGAGCGCTCCTGTTCGACCTCGACGGCGTCCTCACGCCGACGGCCGACGTGCACATGCGTGCCTGGAGCCGGCTGTTCACCCCGTACCTGGCCGCACACGGCGTCGCGCCGTACACCGAGCAGGACTACTTCGACTCGATCGACGGCAAGCCCCGCTACGACGGGGTCCGCTCGTTGCTCGCCTCGCGCGGGATCGAGCTGCCCGAGGGCACCCCGGACGACGCCCCCGACGCCGACACGGTGTGCGGGCTCGGCAACCGCAAGAACGCCGAGTTCACCGCCGAGCTGACCGAGCACGGCGTCGAGCCGTACCCGGGCTCCCTGCGCTTCCTCACCGCCGCGATCGACGCCGGGGTGCAGGTCGCCGTGGTGTCGAGCTCCGCGAACGCCACCCAGGTGCTCCGCACGGCGGGCATCCTCGACCGCTTCCCGGTCGTCGTCGACGGGCTCGTCGCGCGGCAGGACGGCCTCGCCGGCAAGCCCGCGCCGGACACGTACCTCGACGCCGCGGAGCGCCTCGGACGGACCGCCGCCGAGTGCGTCGTGGTCGAGGACGCCACGAGCGGCGTCGAAGCCGGCCGGAACGGTGCCTTCGGCCTGGTCGTCGGTGTCGACCGCGGCGCCGGCGCGGACGCCCTCCGCGCGCACGGTGCCGACGTCGTCGTCAGCGACCTCGACGAGCTCGTCGACCAGCTCCCCGCCGTGCGGAGCACCTGGGTGGCGTTC
>NZ_CP054593.1:247498-283129 GCF_013347165.1 Curtobacterium sp. Csp2 | reverse complement strand
GCAGCCCGACGATGCGCAGCCGGGTCGGGTGGGCGAGCGCCCGCATGTGGGCTGCGTCGTCGAGTCGCTGGACGTCCATGACTCGACGATAGATCCACAAGAATCGTTGCGCAACACTTCTTGTGGATCGGACTGGAGGATCGCCCCGCGTCGGGCGAGCGCGCTACGGTGCCGACATGGCCAGGTGGGTCGCGCTGCTGCGCGGGGTGAACGTCAACGGGATCACGATCCGGAGCGCGGAGCTCGCGGCGCTGTTCCGCGAGCTCGGGTACGAGGACGTGCGCACGGTGCTCGCGTCGGGCAACGTCGTGTTCACCGCGGACGGGGACGCCGCCTCGGTCACGGGCGCCGTCGAGCAGGCCTTGCGCGACCGGTTCGGCTACGACGCCTGGATCGTGCTCGTCCCGCACGGACGGCTCGCCGCGATCGTCGACGGCTTCCCGTTCCCGTCCGGTCCCGACCGGCACGACTACGTCGTGTTCGGTTCAGCGGCCCCGGCGCTCGACGCCCTGCTCGAGGACCTGACCGTCGACGAGTCGGTGGAGCGGGTCGCGCGGGGCGACGGCGTCGTGTACTGGTCGTGCCCGAAGGGCTCCAGCACCGACACCGCGTTCGCGAGACGGGCCGCCGCCGCACGCTTCAAGCGCACGACGACGACCCGCAACACGAACACCCTCCGGAAGCTCCTGTGACCCGCCGCGGTCTCCACCACGTCGAGTTCCGCGTCGCGGACCTCGACGCCGCCGTCCGCTCGTGGGGCTGGCTGCTCGACGCGCTCGGGTCGGCGCCGTTCCAGGAGTGGCCGGACGGCCGGAGCTGGCGACTGGACCACACGTACCTCGTCCTGGAGCGCGCCCCGCTCCCCGGCGGACACGATCGACGCCGGCCGGGCCTCAGCCACCTCGCGCTGCACGGCGGGAGCGCCGCCGACGTCGCACGGATCTGGACCGGGGCGCCGGGGCACGGGTGGCGACGGCTCTACGAGGACCGGCACCCGCACGCCGGTGGACCCGACCACCACGCGGCGTTCCTCGAGGACGCGGAGCGCGTGAAGGTCGAGGTCGTCGCCGACGTCGAGGACTGATTCGCCGCGCTCAGGACTGCGCGGGCTGCCCGTTGCTCGCGGTCGTGCCACCGTCGACGGGCAGCACAGCGCCCGTGACGTAGCTCGCGGCGTCGCTCGCCAGGAACAGGATCACGGCGGCGACCTCCTCGGGCCGCCCACCGCGGCCGAGCGACACCCGCTCGGCGAACGCGTGCTGGAGTTCCTCGTCCTCCGCCTGCTGCTGGGTCATGTCCGTCCAGACGAGCCCGGGCGCGACGGCGTTCACCCGCACGCCGAACTGCCCGTTGTCGAGCGCCGCGGCCTTCGTGAAGTTCGTCACGCCGCCCTTCGCGGCGTTGTACGGGCTCATCCGCCAGTCCGCGTCCGTCCCGGACACCGACGAGGTGTTGACGACGGACCCCTTCGTCTCGCGGAGGAACGGCAGCGCCGCACGGGTGCCGTAGAACACGCTCGACAGGTCCGTGTCGATGACCCGGCGCCACTCGTCCGGCTCGATGTCGGTGATGTCGCCCGAGGTGAAGGTCCCCGCGTTGTTCACGAGGACGTCGACCCGGTCCCAGCGGTCGACCGCTGCGGACACGATCGTCTCCCACGCTGCCGGGTCGGCCACGTCGGCGCGCACGGCGACCGCGCGGCCCGTCGGCAGCGAGTCGGCGACGGCCCGGACCTTCTCCTCGACGCTGTCCACCAGGAGCACGGCGGCGCCCTCGTCGACGAAGGCGCGCGCGGTGGCCTCCCCGATCCCCGATCCCGCTCCGGTGACGATCGCGACCTTGCCCGCGAACCGCTCGTCCATGTGTGTCTCCTCTCGTTGCACGGTCAGTGCCGCAGGAGACGCCGTCGGCCCGGGCGGGCACGGGGGACCACGGTGCCCGGGCACGGCTGGGGGCGTTGCCAGCCGGACCCGACGGACGAGGCGCGGTGCGGGACGGACCCGCACCGCGCCTCCGGTCCGTCCGCCGTCGTGCCGGCCGCCGTCGTGCCGGCCGCCGTCGTGCCGGCCGCCGTCAGGCGGTGGTCTCGTCGATCTCGAACGCGCGGTCGAGCGAGATGGTCGGGATCGACGCGGTGATGACCGAGCCGTCCGCGCGCAACGTGCCCTGGATGTCGCTGGTCGTCGGCGCGTGCCCGCTCATCCGCGGCCCGTGGTGCGGCAGCGGGACGACGGTCGGCTCGCCGGCCGGGACCTCCCACTGCTGGTTGTGCACCCACGCGGTGAAGCCGTCGCCGGTCTCGACCGTGAAGGTCATCTGCTCTTCCTCGAGGTCGACGCGGATCCGAGAGCCGTGCACCGTCAGGCGGTAGGTCAGGCGGTCCCAGTCCTTCGGCAGGCGCGGGTTGAACGACATCCGTCCGCCGTGGTCGCGCATGCCGCCGAAGCCGTTGACGAGCGCACCCCAGATGCCACCCGTCGAGGCGATGTGCACACCGTCCGCGGTGTTGCCGTGCAGGTCGGCGAGGTCGACGTACAGCGCCGTCTGGAAGTACTGCGCCGCCAGGTCGTGGTAGCCGACCTCGGCCGCCATGATCGACTGGACGACCGCGGACAGGGTCGAGTCGCCGGTCGTCAGGGCGTCGTAGTAGTCGAAGTCCCGGCGCTTCTCGGCCGCGGTGAACTCGTGACCCTGCAGGAACAGCGCGAGCACGACGTCCGCCTGCTTGAGCACCTGGAACCGGTAGATCACCAGCGGGTGGTAGTGCAGCAGCAGGGGGCGCTTGGAGTCGGGCGTGTTCTCGAGGTCCCAGAGCTCCTTGTCGAGGAACTGGGCGTCCTGGGGGTGGATGCCGCGGTGCGGGTCGAACGGGATCTCCATCGACTCGGCGGCGTGCTCCCACTCGACGACCTCGGCCGGGTCGAGTCCGGTACGCCGGACCATGCGGCCGTACTCCTCCGGGTCGTCGACGGCGAGCTCGTGGCAGGCGTTGACGGCGAACCACAGGTTCGCCCGGGCCATGACGTTCGTGTAGAGGTTGTCGTCGACGACCGTCGTGTACTCGTCCGGCCCGGTGACGCCGTCGATGTGGAACTTCTTGTCGCCGTTCGAGCGCCAGAAGCCCAGGTCCGCCCACAGCCGGGCGGTCTCGACCAGGATGTCGATCGCTCCGCGCTTGAGGAAGTCGCGGTCCCCCGAGGCGCGCACGTACTGCATGAGCGCGTGGGCGATGTCCGCGTCGATGTGGTACTGCGCGGTACCCGCGGCGTAGTACGCGCTGGACTCTTCGCCGTTGATCGTCCGCCACGGGAACAGGGCCCCGCGCTGGTTCAGCTCGCGGGCCCGGGAGCGGGCGGCGTCGAGCATGTTGTAGCGGAAGCGCAGCGCGTTCCGGGCGGCGATCGGTGCCGTGTACGACAGGAACGGCAGGACGTAGATCTCCATGTCCCAGAAGTAGTGCCCGCCGTACCCGGACCCGGTGACGCCCTTCGCCGCGATGCCGTGCCCGTCGGTCCGAGCGGTCGCCTGCGCGAGCATGAACAGGTTCCAGCGGACGGCCTGCTGGATCTCCGGCTGCCCGGGGATCTCGGCGTCGCTGCGGGTCCAGTAGTCGTCCATCCAGGCGCGCTGCTTGTCGAACGTCTGGTCGACCGTCTCGGCGCGGGCCCGGTCGAGCGTCCGGTCGCAGCGGTCGCCGAGTTCACGCGCCGGCACGCCGCGGGACGTGTGGTAGACGAGGTGCTTCACCAGCCGCGTCGGGACGCCCCGGCGTGCCTGCACCCGGTAGACGTGCTTGGCGAGGTCGTCCTCGATCGAGGAGCTCTCGTCCCAGTGGTTGTCGGTCTCCAGGTGGTGCTCGACCCCGACGCAGATGGTCATGCCCGAGCTCGCGGCCTGGTAGCCCAGCAGGGATCGGCCGGCGGTGCTGCGCTTGAGCTTCGGCTCGAGCACGCGCTCGGTGAACGCCTCGGCCTTGCGCGGGTCGAAGGCGTTCGCCGCGGCGCGCATGCCCGCGTGGTACTCGTCCTGGACGTCCTGGCGGTTCAGGACCTGGCTCGACAGCAGGAGCGAGGCGTCCGCGTCGAGCACGGTCACCTCGTAGTCGATGACCGCCAGGTGCCGGTCGGTGAAGGACACCAGCCGGCGGGAGCGGATGAGCACCCGCTTGCCGGACGGCGTCGACCACTCCGTCTCGCGGTACAGGTACCCGCCGCGGAAGTCGAGGCGCCGGGTGTGCCGCAGGATGTCGGCCTCGGCCAGGACGAGCGGCTCGTCGTCGACGTAGAGCCGGATCACCTTGGCGTCCGGTGCGTTGATGATGGTCTGTCCGGTCTTGGCGAAGCCGAACGCGTCCTCGGCGTGCCGGATCGGCCACGTCTCGTGGAAGCCGTTGACGTACGTGCCGTACTGGACGCCGCCGCGGCCCTCGTCGAGGTTGCCGCGGAGGCCCAGGTACCCGTTGCCGACGGCGAAGTTCGTCTCCGCGACGCCCTGCTCGTCGGGGGCGTACTCGGTCTCGACGAGCGCCCACTCGTCCACCGGGTAGCGGACGCGGTCCAGGGGGTCGGAGGTGATGGGGTTCATGCAGTGTGCTCCGTGGGAGGGAGTGCGGGGTGGGTGGGGTGGTGCCGCGATGGGGTCGCGTGGTCAGGCGGGGAGCTGGTCGACGAGCTCGTCGAGGTCGCTGACGACGACGTCGGCACCGTGCGCGCGGAGGGCGTCCGCGCCGGCGCCGCGGTCGACACCGACGACCAGGCCGAAGGCACCGTTCCGGCCGGCTTCGACGCCGCTCGTGGCGTCCTCGACCACGACGCACTCGGCGGCGGTCCGTCCGAGGCGCTCCGCGGCGTCGAGGTACGTGTCCGGCGCGGGCTTGCCGGCGAGGCCGTCCTGCCGCGCGACGAGCCCGTCGACGACGACCGGGAAGCGGTCGAGGATGCCCGCCGTGCGGAGCACCTGGGTGGCGTTCGCGGAGCTCGACACCACGGCGACCTGCACCCCGGCGTCGATCGCGGCGGTGAGGAAGCGCAGGGAGCCCGGGTACGGCTCGACGCCGTGCTCGGTCAGCTCGGCGGTGAACTCGGCGTTCTTGCGGTTGCCGAGCCCGCACACCGTGTCGGCGTCGGGGGCGTCGTCCGGGGTGCCCTCGGGCAGCTCGATCCCGCGCGAGGCGAGCAACGAGCGGACCCCGTCGTAGCGGGGCTTGCCGTCGATCGAGTCGAAGTAGTCCTGCTCGGTGTACGGCGCGACGCCGTGTGCGGCCAGGTACGGGGTGAACAGCCGGCTCCAGGCACGCATGTGCACGTCGGCCGTCGGCGTGAGGACGCCGTCGAGGTCGAACAGGAGCGCTCGCGTGTCGGCGAGTCGCGCGGGGGTGCGCCGGTCCGGCATCGTCATCGGGGATCCTCTGCTCGCGGTGGTCGGTTCGGCTCGGATCGAGTCTAGGACCGCTCCAGCCCGGACACCCAGGCTCGCCGGGCAGGTGTGGAGAACCGTTCACCGGGTGCCGATCCGCGCGACGGTTGCCGTTCCGCGCATCGGGTGCCGTTCCGCGCGTCGAACGTCGTTCCTCCCGTCCTCCGACGCGCGGATCGGTCTCCCATGTCGGGTGCGATGGGCAGGAACGCGCACCAAGGTGCGTGGATGACGGACGGGAGGCACGGGTCGACCCCGCCCCGTACCTCCCGTCCGTCAGCCGCTCGCCTCGAGCGGTCGCGTCAACGCAGGGTGCGGCCGCGGAGCGTGCGCACCCAGTCCTCGATCGCCGCGCTGATCTGGGCGCGCGCCTCAGACCGCGAGATCGTCGCCGGCCGGTCGCCGGGCTGGTCGCCGTAGGCGCCGAAGTCGGCGTGGTTCGCGCCCTGGACCTCGACCATCCGCGCGGTGGTGGGCAGCTGGTCGCGCGCAGCGGCGACCTTGTCCGGCGTCGACAGCCCGTCCCGCGACCCGGAGACGCTGAGGACGTCGATGTACGAGCGGGCGATGTCGTTCGCGCAGTAGCTGCCGAGGAGCAGCAGGCCGTCGGCGTCCTGCGCGAGCTGGCACGCGCGGACCCCGCCGAGGGAGTGCCCGCCGACGGCCCACGTCGTGACGCGCGGGGCGTGCGCCTCGAACGTCGCGAGCGGGCGGGTGTCGAAGAACGCCAGGTTCAGCGTCGGCTTCGTGATGACGACCGTCGTCCCCGCGGCGACGACCTGCCGGAACGTCGCCATGTACGCGTACGGATCGACCTTCGCGCCGGGGATGAACACGATGCCGGTCCCGTCCGCGGTGCCGGTCGGGGTCATCAGCACGGCGTCGCCGACGTCACGGACCGCCACGCGGTCGTCGCGCCACACCTGCAGCGCAGCGCTCCGGGTGCCCTGCATGACGGTGTTGGCGTACACGAGGAACACCACCGCGAGCAGCACGACGACGGCCAGGGTCCAGGCGGTCCACCTGCGGGCACGGTGCACGGTCAGTCCTCCTCCGGCCGGTGGGCCGTGACGGTCAACCAGCGCTCGTCGGCGCCGGGACGGGTGCTCTCGCGGACGGTGACCCCGCGCCAGCCGGCGGCGGTGACCACGGCGGCGAGGGCGTCCTCGGTCCAGTAGGTGAACCAGCGGGGATCGTCGAGCTTGCGGTCGCTCCACCCGTCGCGGTCGCCGCGCTTGACCGTGGCGGCGAGGACGCCGCCGGGGCGGACCGCGCGGCGGGCGCGGTCGAGCACTGGGCGGGTGTCGTCCCGGTCCACGTGTAGCAGGACGGCGTTGGCGAACACGGCGTCGTACGGGCCGCCCCAGGGCGTCAGGACCCCGCCCGCGTCGCGAGGGCCGTCGTCGTCCCGGACGTCGAGCAGGCGCGCGTCGTGTCCGGCCGCCCGGAGACGGTCGACGAAGGCGGCGGCGCCGTCGGTGCGGTCGACGCGGAGACCCGCGGCCTCGAGGGCGTCCGCGTCCCGACCCGGGCCGGACCCGAGCTCGAGCACGTGCGACCCGGCGGGGACCAGGGCCAGCAGGTCGTCGACGAGGCCCGCGCGGTGGTCGTCGGTGCGCTCGGCGTAGCGGTCGGATCCGCGTTCGTAGGCGAGCAGGGTGCGCTCGGCTGCGAGCCCGCGGACCATCACGAGCTCGTGCCGGCCGTCCGGGAGTTCGTCGCCCGGGGTGTCGGTCAGGGTGAAGCCGGCGCGCTCGTAGGTCCGTCGGGCACGGTGGTTGTCGGGCATCACGGAGAGCTCGAGGCGAGCGGCACCGTGCTCGGCCATCGCTCGGGCGACGGCGTTGATGAGCGTGCGGGCGACGCCCTGGCCGCGGGCCTCTGGAGCGACCCACATCGAGATGAGTTCGGCGACCGCGGGGTCGTCCGCGGACGGGACGCCGGTCGCCATGCCGACGGAGCGGCCGGGCGCGGGGTCGGAGTCGGGCGTGCGCTCGGGCGCCTGCTCGGGTGACCGGTCGTGCTCGACCGCGAGCAGGTCGACCGCGCCCGGCAGCGACAGTCGGCCGCGCCAGCGGGCCTCGGGGGCGTCCAGCCAGTCGGCGAGCCGGGAGCCGAAGGCCTCCGGGGCGTCGGTGAGGGCGGCGAGCCGGACGGGGCGCCACGTGGCCCAGTCGTCGGCCGTCACCCGGCGGAGCGCGATCGTCACGGCTCGACGGTACCGCCGCCACCGCCGGGCCGCCGCCGGCAGCACCTTCCTGGACGCCCCCGGGCCGTGGTGGAGCAGAAGACGTCGGGTGTGCCCGGGGCCACCCGACGTCTTCTGCTCCACCGATGTGGCCGCGCGGGACCCGGGCGGCCAGTCGGGGTCAGGAGGTCGGCGTCAGGTCGTACATCGTGACGCCGTCGACCGTCTCGGCCTCGTAGTGCGCGGCGACCCACTCGGCGATCTGCTCGGCGGCCTCGCTCCCGCTGCTGTTCGAGCCCCCGGCGCCCGAGCTGCCGCCGACGAACCAGTGGATCTTCCCCGCCGCGACGAGCCGCTGGAACTCCTTCAGGGTCGGCGCGGGGTCGGTGCCGTTGTAGCCGCCGATCGCCATCACCGGGTCGCCCGTCGCGAGTTGGTAGCTGGCGGCGCTGTTCGACCCGACCGTGGCGGCCGCCCAGGTGTAGTCGTCGGCGTCGGCGCTCAGGGCGGACACCACGGCGTCCGACACCTCGGTGGACCCGCCGAGCAGGTTCATGCCGCCGCCGGTGCCGCGGGTGGGTGCCTGGCCCTGCGTCTGCGTCTGCGAGCCGCCGTCGGCCTGGCCGCCGGGTACCGTCGCGCCCGTCGCCCCGCCGGGGCCTCCCTGCCCAGCCGTCCCGGTCCCGTTCTGGCTTCCGGGGCCGCCCTGGCCGCCGGTCCCGGTCTGCCCACCGGGCCCGCCCTGGCCGCCGGGGCCGCCCTGCCCACCGGGGGCACCGCCGCGACCGCCGCCGAAGCCGCCGGACGAGACGCTCGGTCCGGCCGTCGGCAGCGCCCCGGTGTGCCCGACCGTGGTGGTCTGCACCGAGAACGCCGTCGGACCGAGCAACGCCGCGACGAGCACGGTGGCGACCGTGGCACCGGCGAGACCACGACCCCGCGGCGGCAGCAGGACGAGCACCGCCCCGGCGAGGGTCGCGGCCACGACCACCCACCGGATCCAGGGCTGCCACGACGACGCCTGGGACAGCAGGGCGAACGACCACGCCCCGGAGAGCGCCACGACGGCCGCGGCGACCATGCGCCAGGCGAGCTCGCCCCGGCGCTGCCAGAGCAGTCCGGCGCCGACGCCGACCAGTCCGGCGATGTACGGCGCGAGGGCCACCGTGTAGTAGGGGTGGAAGATCCCGCCCATGAAGCTGAACACCAGGCCCGTGACGAGCAGGGACCCGCCCAGCACGAGCACGGTCGCGAGCCGCGGGTCGGTCCGCCGCCGGACCCCGACCGCGACGAGGGCGACCACGAACAGGGCGAGCGCGGTCGGCAGGAGCCACGTGACCTGCGTGCCGAACTCCGAACCGAACAGCCGAGTCAGCCCGGTCGATCCCCACGACCCCGCACCGGTGGTGCCGCCGGGGACGACGCTGCCGGTCTCGTCGCCCGTGACCCGACCGAGGCCGTTGTAGCCGAAGGTCAGCTCGAGGAAGCTGTTCGTCTGCGAGCCGCCGACGTACGGCCGGGCCGACGCCGGCACGAGCTCGACGATCGCGACCCACCACCCGGCGGACACCACGACGGCGAGCGCCGCGGCGAGCAGGTGCCCGATCCGCCGGAGGACCGGCCGGGGCGACGCGACGAGGTACACGCCGACGAGCGGCGGGAGCACGAGGAACGCCTGCAGCTGCTTCGTCAGGAACCCGAGCCCGACGAGCACCCCGGCCCAGACCACCCAGCGCATCCGGCCCGATTCGACACCGCGCAGAGTCAGGGCGATCGCGCCGACGGTCAGCAGCACGAGCAGCGCGTCGGGGTTGTCGTAGCGGAACATCAGCGTCGCCACCGGCGTCGTGGCGAGCACCGCCCCGGCGAGGAGCGCGGCCCCGGCCGAGAACCGCCGCCGGACGATCCGGTACAGGACCGCGACCGACGCGACCCCCATCAGCGCCTGCGGCACGAGGACCGCCCACGAGTTCAGCCCGAACAGCCGCACCGAGATGCCGATCACCCACAGGAACGCCGGTGGCTTGTCGACCGTGATCGCGTTCGCGGCGTCGGAGGACCCGTAGAAGAACGCCTCCCAGCTCTGGCTGCCCGCCTGGACGGCCGCCGTGTAGAACGCGTTCGCCCAGCCGTTCACGCTGAGGTTCACGACGTAGAGCACGCCCGTCGCGAGCAGCAGGCCGAGGAACGCCGGACGCTCCCACCGGGCGGCGTCGGCCCGGCCCCGGACGAGACCGACCAGGCGCTCCCGGACACCGTGGGGGCGGGTGCGTGGTGGCAGCAGGCGGGGTCGCTCGGCGGGGATCGTCTCGGTCATGTCCCGAGCGTGCGGCGCGGAGGTTCGCGGACGCCCGCTGCTGCCTTGGACGCGCCTAAGGGACCGCCGGGCGGGTGCTGTCGACGCAGGGCGGGGACCGCTTCACCGCCCGAGCGGCCGACTCCACGCCACCTCGCGCCCGAGCTGTCCGCTCGCACGGAACAGCTCGACCTGGGTCGTCCCGGCGAGCACGGTGGCGAGCTCCTCGCGGTCGGCGGGAGCGAACCCTGCCAGCGCCGTCCCCGTGCCGGAGCCGCGGAGCGCCGGACCGACGGCGACGCTGCGCAGGAGGACGTGCCTCCCGTCCGACCCCGTCTCGTACCCGGTGGAGGCGACGACGGAGCCGGCCGCGTCCCGGACCACCCACAGGCGGACCGAGGGTTCGGCGAGTCCGGCGACCGTCAGGTCGCACGCGGTCAGGAAGGCGTGGAGCTCCGGGACGTCGGCCGCGTCGACGCGCGTCGGGCGCAGCTCAGGACGGAAGGCCCCCACCCCCGTTCGGCGCGAACCGGTACCCCATCCCCGACTCCGTCACCAGGTACCGCGGGTGCGACGGCTCGGGCTCGAGCTTCCGCCGCAGCTGCGCCATGTACAGCCGCAGGTACCCGGAGTCGTTCCCGTGCGTCGGACCCCACACCTCGGTCAGGAGCATCTCGCGGGTCATGAGCCGCCCGGGGTTCGTCACGAGCACCTCGAGGAGCCGCCACTCGGTCGGCGTCAGCCGGATCGCTGGGCCGGACGGCGGGGTGACCTGCTTCGCGACGAGGTCCACCACGAGCTCCCCGATCACCACGGTCGGGGTCGCACCGGCGGTCGCCGCGGCGGTGGCCTGCCGGCGGCCGAGGGCCCGGAGGCGGGCGAGCAGCTCGTCCATCTGGAAGGGCTTCGTCACGTAGTCGTCCGCCCCGGCGTCGAGTGCGTCGACCTTGTCGGACGAGTCCGTCCGCCCGGAGAGCACGAGCACGGGCACCTGGGACCAGGCGCGGATGCCCTCGAGCACACCGATGCCGTCGAGCCGCGGCATGCCGAGGTCGAGCATCACGATGTCCGGGCGCTCGGTGATCACGGCGTCGATCGCGGCACGGCCGTCGCGGGCGGTCGCGACCTCGTACCCGCGGGCGGCGAGCGTCACCGAGAGCGCACGGACGAGCTGCGCGTCGTCGTCCGCGATGAGGACCTTCGTGCTCACTTGACATCCACTCCCAGGTGTCCGGCGATCGGCAGCCGCACGACGACGGTCAGGCCGCCGCCGGGGGTGTCGTCGACCTCGATCGTGCCGCCCATGCCCTCGGTGAACCCGCGCGCGAGCGCGAGTCCCAGCCCGAGGCCGGTGTCGTTGTCGGTGTCACCGAGCCGCTGGAACGGCTGGAAGACGTCGTCGCGTCGGTCCTCGGGGATGCCGGGTCCGTGGTCGGCGACGCGGAGTTCGACCCCGCCGCCGAAGGCGCTCGCGGCGACGCGGACACGGGTGCCGTCCGGCGCGTAGCGGCTCGCGTTCGCGAGCAGGTTCACGACGACGCGCTGCAGCAGCACGGGGTCGGCGAGGACGGGCGGCAGGTCGCCCGGCAGGTCGAGGTCGACGTCGTCCGGTCCGAGTTCGAGTTCGTCGAGGGCGGGTGCGACGACCGTCTCGAGGGCGGTCGGCAGCGGCGTGACGGCGAGCACCCCGGCCTGCACGCGGCTCACGTCGAGCAGGTCGGCCAGCAGACCCGCCAGCTGGCGCAGGCTCTCGTCGGCAGTGGTGAGCAAGGCCTCCCGGTCGGCCGGCGACAGCTCGATGTCGGCGGCGTGCAGCGTCTGCACGGCCGCCGACGCGGCCGCGATCGGCCGTCGCACGTCGTGGCCGACCGCCGCGAGGATGGCGCTCCGCACCCGGTCCGCGGCCGCGATGCGCTCCGCGTCGACCGCGGTGCGGGTCAGCTCCCGGTGCTCGACGGCGGCGTCGAGCTGCTGCTCGACGACCCGCAGCAGGCGGCGCTGGGTCGGGTCGTCGGGGGCGCCGGAGAACTCCAGGACGGCACCGGACGGGAGGCTCGTGGTCGCGTCCGGCGCGCCCGCGAACGTGCCCGACGTGGCCGGGACCTCGTCGCCCTGCCGGATCCGCACGCCGGTGAACCCGAACGCCTCGCGCGTCCGGTCGAGGAGCGCCTGCAGGGCGTCGTCGCCGCGGAGGACGCTGCCGGCGATCCCGACGAGGAGCCCCGACTCGGCCGCCGCCCGACGGGCCGCACGGCTCCGGCGCGCGGACCGGTCGACCACGAAGCTGACGAGCACGGCGCTGATCACGTACATCACGAGGGCCACGAGGTGCCACGGCTGCTGGACGGTGACCATGTAGAGGGGTTGCACGAAGAAGAAGTCGAGGCTCAGCCCGGACAACACCGCCGTGAAGACCGCGGGCCACATCCCGCCGGTGAGCGCGACGACGAGCACGAGCAGCTGGTACGACAGCACGTCGACCGTGATGGCGTCCGGGTCGTTGCCGAACGAAAGGAGCCAGGTCAGGAGCGGCCCGAGCACGAGGGACACCGCGAAGGCGGCGACGATCCGGGCGCGGGACAGGCTGCCGCCGAGCTTCGGCAGCGCGAACCCGCCGCCGGCACGTTCGTGCGTGACGACGTGCACGTCGATGTCGCCGGACTCCTGGATGACCGTGTTGCCGATGCCGGGGCCGGTGATCGCGGCGGCCAGCCGTGTGCGCCGACTGACGCCGATGACGATCTGGGTCGCGTCGATCGACTTCGCGAAGCGGACCAGGGTGGTCGGCACGTCGTCGCCGACGACCTGGTGGTACGTCCCCCCGAGCTGTTCGAGCAGGGTGCGCTGCTTGCCGAGGGCGCCCGGGTGCCGGACGCGGAGCCCGTCGTTCGTCGTGACGTGCACGGCCGCGAGCTCGCCACCGGCGCTGCGGGCCGCGATGCGGGCACCGCGGCGCAGCAGGGTCTCGCCCTCGGGGCCACCGGTCAGGGCGACGAGCACGCGCTCGCGGGTCTCCCAGCGGTGGTCGATGCCGTGCTCGGCGCGGTAGGCCTTGAGCGCGTCGTCGACCTCGTCGGCGAGCCAGAGCAGGGCGATCTCGCGCAGGGCGGTGAGGTTGCCGAGCCGGAAGTAGTTCGACAGGGCCGCGTCGATGCGGGCCGCCGGGTAGACCAGCCCGTCCGACAGCCGCTCGCGCAGGGACGCCGGGGCGAGGTCCACGACCTCGATCTGGTCGGCGGCGCGGACCACGGCGTCCGGGACGGTCTCGCGCTGCACCGTGCCGGTGATCTCGCGGACGACGTCGCCGAGGGACTGCATGTGCTGGATGTTCACGGTCGAGATGACGCTGATGCCCGCGGCGAGGAGCGCCTCGACGTCCTGCCACCGCTTCTCGTTCTGGCTGCCGGGGGCGTTCGTGTGCGCGAGCTCGTCGACCAGGGCGACGTCGGGGGCCCTGGCGACGACGGCGTCGAGGTCCATGTCGTCGAGGGACACCCCGCGGTGCTCGACGATCCGGCGCGGGACGACCTCGAGCCCGTCGACCAGGGCGGCGGTGGCGGCACGCTCGTGGGTCTCGACGACGGCGACCACCACGTCGCGGCCCTCGGCCTGCATGCGGTGCCCCTCCTCGAGCATCGTGAACGTCTTGCCGACGCCGGGGGCCGCGCCGAGCAGGACCCGCAGTTTGCCTCGCTTCACGGGGTCATCCTCTCGCTGTTCGGTGCGTGCTCCGTGGACCGCACGGTGCCATCGGGAACGGTCAGCGCGTCGCGGCGAGCGCCAGGTTCAGCTCGAGCACGTTGACGACCGGCTCACCGAGGAACCCGAGCTGCCGGGACTCGGTGTGCTCGTCGACGAGCTTCCGGACCGCGTCGGCGGACAGCCCGCGGGCCGAGGCCACCCGGGACACCTGCTGGAGCGCGTACTCCGGGCTGATGTCGGGGTCGAGGCCCGAGCCGGACGCCGTGACCGCGTCGGCGGGGACGTCCGCGGCGGACACCCCGTCGGCCTTCGCCAGCGCGGCGCGGCGCTCCTCGACGGCCTTCGTCAGGTCGGGGTTCGACGGGCCGAGGTTCGAGCCGGACGAGGCGTTCGCGTCGTAGCCCTTCTCGCCCGCGGCGCTCGGACGCGACTGGAACCACCGGTCGGCGTCCTTGCCGTCGAACGACTGCCCGATGAGGGACGAGCCGACGACCTTGCCCGACGAGTCGGTGACCATCGAGCCGTTGGCCTGGTCGTGGAAGGCGGCCTGGCCGACGCCCCACACCGCGAGCGGGTAGGCGAGGCCGAGGACGACGGTGGACAGGAGGGTGAGGCGGATCGCCACACCCGTGGAGCGGAAGGTGGACCGTACGGATGCCATTGGACTAGAACCCCGGGATGAGACCGACGACGAGGTCGATCAGCTTGATGCCGACGAAGGGGACGATGACGCCGCCGAGCCCGTAGACGAGCAGGTTGCGTCCGAGGACGGACGACGCGGAGGCCGCCCGGTAGCGCACGCCCCGCAGGGAGAGCGGGATGAGCGCCACGATGACGAGGGCGTTGAAGACGACCGCGGACAGGATCGCGGACGACGGGCTGTGCAGCCCCATGATGTTGAGCGCCGCGAGGCCGGGGAACGCCGCCTGGAACATGGCCGGGATGATCGCGAAGTACTTCGCGACGTCGTTGGCGATGGAGAAGGTGGTGAGCGCGCCGCGGGTGATGAGCAGCTGCTTGCCGATCCGGACGATGTCGATGAGCTTCGTCGGGTCGGAGTCGAGGTCGACCATGTTGCCGGCCTCCTTCGCGGCGGTGGTGCCGGTGTTCATCGCCACGCCGACGTCCGCCTGCGCCAGGGCGGGGGCGTCGTTCGTGCCGTCACCGGTCATCGCGACGAGGTTGCCGCCTTCCTGCTCCCGCTTGATGAGCGCGAGCTTGTCCTCCGGGGTGGCCTCGGCGAGGAAGTCGTCGACGCCGGCCTCGGCGGCGATCGCCTTCGCGGTGCGCGGGTTGTCGCCGGTGATCATCACCGTGCGGATGCCCATGCTCCGGAGCTCGGCGAACCGGGCTGCCATGCCGTCCTTGACGACGTCCTTCAGGTGCACGACGCCGAGCAGGGCGACGGCGCCCGACGCGTCCCGGCGTCCGACGACGAGCGGCGTCCCGCCCTGGTCGGAGATCTCGGCGACCGTGGCGTCCACCGCGGCCACGACCGCGGGGTCGGCGTCCCCGGCCCAGGCGAGCACGGCGGCCGCGGCGCCCTTGCGGATCTGCGCACCGTCGGCCAGGTCGAGGCCGGACATCCGGGTCTGCGCGGTGAACGGCACCTCGGTCGCCCCGGCGGGGTTGCCCGGCGTGACACCGTCGGCCGCTGCGAGCGTCACGATCGAGCGACCCTCGGGGGTGCTGTCCGCGGCGCTCGACAGCGCGGCGGCCTCGAGCAGCGTGCGCTCGGGCACCCCGGGGACCGGCACCACGCGCGATGCCTGGCGGTTGCCGTACGTGATCGTGCCGGTCTTGTCGAGCAGCAGGGTCGTGATGTCACCGGCGGCCTCGACCGCACGGCCGGACATCGCCAGGACGTTGTGCTGCACGAGCCGGTCCATGCCGGCGATGCCGATCGCGGAGAGCAGCGCGCCGATGGTGGTCGGGATGAGGCAGACGAGCAGGGCGATGAGCACCGGCACGCTGACGGTCGCGCCGACCAGGCCGGCGATGGGCTGCATCGTCAGGCAGACGATCACGAACACGATCGACAGCGACGCGAGCAGGATGTTCAGCGCGATCTCGTTCGGCGTCTTCTGCCGAGCCGCACCCTCGACCAGGCGGATCATCCGGTCGATGAACGTCTCGCCGGGGGTCGAGGTGATCCGCACGACGATCCGGTCGGACAGCACCCGGGTGCCGCCCGTCACGGCGCTGCGGTCGCCGCCGGACTCGCGGATGACGGGCGCGGACTCGCCGGTGACGGCCGACTCGTCGACGCTCGCGATGCCGTCGACGACGTCGCCGTCACCGGGGACGACCTCGCCGGCCACGACGACCACGACGTCCCCCTTGGCGAGGTCGACGGAGGCGAGCTCCTCGGTCTCGGCGTGCAGGGCGGCAGGGTCGCCGGTCGCGTCGTACCCACGGACGCGCTGCGCGCTCGTGGTGGACCGGGTCTTCCGCAGGGTGTCGGCCTGCGCCTTGCCCCGGCCCTCGGCAACGGCCTCGGCCAGGTTGGCGAAGACGACGGTCAGCCAGAGCCACACCGCGATCGCGGCGGTGAAGACGGACGGCTCGACGAAGGCGGTCACCGTGGTGAGCGCGGCACCGACCTCGACGATGAACATGACGGGGTTGCGCCACATCAGGCGCGGGTCCAGCTTGCGCAGGGCACCCGGGAGGCCCGCCGCCAGTTGTCGGGGTCCGAAGGCGGACGAGGTGGTCGGCCTGGAGGCGGTGGTCGTCTCCGGCGCGTCGGTCGCGGTGGTCATTGCAGTGTCCTTGGACATCGGCTGGGCTTTCATCGGGCGAGTGCTTCTGCGAGCGGTCCGAGGGCGAGGACCGGGAAGTAGGTCAGGGCGGTGACGATCACCGCGACGGCGCCGAGCAGGCCGACGAACAGCGGTCGGTGGGTCGGCAGCGTGCCGCTGGTCGCGGGCACCTTGTCCTGGGCGGCGAGCGATCCGGCGAGCGCCAGGACGAGCGCGATCGGGATGAACCGACCGAGCAGCATCACGACGCCGAGTGCGGAGTTCATCCACGTGGTGTTCGCGGTCAGGCCGCCGAACGCCGAGCCGTTGTTGTTCGCGCCCGACGTGAATGCGTACAGCAGCTCGGAGAGCCCGTGGTTGCCGGGGTTGAACAGGCTCGTGCCGAGGACCTGCTCCCGGACGCCCGGGATCACCAGGGACAGGCCGGTGCCGAGCAGCGCCAGGGTCGGCGTGACGAGGATGTACAGGGCCGCGAAGGTCATCTCGCGGGCCCGGATCTTCTTGCCGAGGTACTCCGGCGTGCGGCCGACCAGGAGTCCGCCGATGAACACCGTGATGACGGCGAGCACGAGCATGCCGTACAGGCCGGAGCCGACGCCGCCGGGGCTGATCTCGCCGAGCATCATGTTGAGGAGCGCCATCATGCCGCCGACCGGCGTGAAGCTGTCGAACATGCCGTTCACGGCGCCCGTCGACGTGGCGGTGGACGTCGTCCCGAAGAGCGTCGTGCCGAGGATGCCGAAGCGCACCTCCTTGCCCTCCATCGCGGCACCGGCCGCCTGGGTCGCGGTCCCGCCGCCGGCGAGCTCGGCGATCGACATCACCGAGAGCGACACGAGGAAGATCGCGCCCATCACGGCGAGGATCGCGTAGCCCTGGCGGTCGTCGCCCACGAGCCGACCGAAGGTCCGCGGCAGCGAGAACGGGATGACGAGCATGAGGAAGACCTCGACGAGGCTCGTCCACGCCTGCGGGTTCTCGAACGGGTGCGCCGAGTTCGCGTTGAAGTAGCCGCCACCGTTCGTGCCGAGCTCCTTGATCGCCTCCTGCGACGCGACGAAGCCGTCCGGGATGTGCTGCGTGCCTCCGGCGAGGGTGGTGACGTCGATCCCGGAACCCCAGGACTGCACGACGCCGCCCGCGATGAGCACGATCGCGAACACGAACGCGCCGGGCAGCAGCAGGCGACCGGTGCCGCGCACCACGTCGACCCAGACGTTGCCGAGCGTGCCCGACTTGCGGCGGGCGAACCCGCGGACCAGGGCGACGGCCACCGCGAGGCCGACCGCCGCGGACAGGAAGTTCTGCACCGCGAGGCCCGCCATCTGCACCGAGAAGCCGAGGGTGGCCTCGGGCGAGTAGGACTGCCAGTTCGTGTTCGTGACGAAGGACGCCGCCGTGTTGAAGGCGAGCGACGGCCCGACGTTCGGCAGCCCGAGGTCGCCCGGCAGCACGACCTGGATGCGCTGCAGCAGGTAGACGACGAACACCCCGACGACGCTGAAGAGCAGCACGCCGCGCAGGTACGCGGGCCAGGACTGCTCGGCGTCGGGGTCGACCCCGATCACCCGGTACACACCGCGCTCGACGCGGCTGTGCTTGGTCGGGGTGTACACGTGCGCCATCCAGTCGCCGACCGGACGGTAGGCGACGACGAGGAGCAGGACGAGGGTCGCGACCTGGGCGATGCCGGCCCACGTGTCGGCGATGGAGCCCGCCATCAGAAGCGCTCCGGGTGGACCAGGGCCCACACCAGGTAGACGACCGAGGCGATGCCGAGGACGGCTGCGGCGATGGTGACGACGATCACAGCCGCTCCACCCCCTTGGCGATGAGTGCCACCACGCCGAACACGGCGAGGACACCGGCGACGACGAAGACGTCGAACACGAGGGACTCCAGGGTTGCTGTGGGGTCCGAGCCGGGCGGTTCGGGCCGCACCACTTGTGGTGCGGAACCGATGCTGGATCCGGTGACGCGCCTCCAGGCCGGTCCTAACGGGATCCTGACGGCCTGCTGACGGACGCATGCGCCGCCCTAACGCCCGCTGCCGACGGCCTCCCCGCCGTTGCCGGAAGGGGCGGACGCTGCTAGCGTGTCGGCATCACGATCGGCCCGCTCGCCTCACGGCTCGGGCCGATTTTCTTGCCCGGGCGGCATTCGTCGGGGCTGTGTCGTCTGGGGGGGCGGGGTGACCTACGCGAAACCGTGGCTGTCCATCGACGACCAGATTGCGACTCTGCGCGGACGCGGCCTCTCGATCACCGACCCGGACCGCGCGGCGGCCGTCCTCGCCGAGGTCGGCTACTACCGGTTGACGGGCTACCTCTACCCGTTCCGCGTGTCCCGCAGCGTGACCGACGAACACGGACGCACGGCGACACTCGTCGAGGAGCGGTTCCGTCCGACGGCGGCTTTCGACGACGCGTGTGCGCTGATCGCCTTCGACCGAGCCCTGCGTCTGCTCGTGCTCGAGGCGGTGGAGCGGGTGGAGGTCGCGGTCCGCACCCGGCTGGCGCACGTCCTCGGCCGGGTCGCACCGTTCGCGCACGAAGACCGGTCGGTCTTCAGCACGGCCTTCACCGCACCACGTCCGGGTACGGACCTGCGCAGCGAACACCAGCGGTGGCTGGAACGGCTCGACGAACGATGCGCGCGGTCGGACGAGTCGTTCGTCGCGCACTTCCGCGAGCGGTACGACGGCCACATGCCGATCTGGGTCGTCGTGGAGCTGCTCGAACTGGGGCAGGTGTGCCGCCTGTACAGCGGTCTCCGGAACGACCTCGCCACCGAGGTCGCGGCGGCGTTCTCGGTGCCGACCAAGCAACTGATGCGGAGCTGGCTCGCGTCCGTGAACTACGTCCGGAACGTCGCGGCGCACCACGCCCGGCTGTTCAACCGCAAGCTCGTCGCCGCACCGAAACGACCGAGTGCGACGCAGGTCCCCACGCTCGCGCACCTCGGATCCGGAGCCGCACCCAAGCGGTTCGGGGTCTACGAGGTCCTCGCGGTGCTCGCGCACCTGCTCGAGTCCGTCCCGTCCGACGGCGACTGGCAGCGGCGCACCGCGGCGCTGCTGGCTGACTTCCCGCAGATCGACGGCATCGACGTCCGGTCGACCGGTGCCGACCCGGCCTGGCTCAGCGAACCGCTCTGGGCCAGCCCCGGGCGGTCAGGGACGAGCTGACGGGGGTGTGCTGCCGACGGCATCCTGCAGCCGTCCCGCGAGCGCGGCGACCGCGGCGCGGAGCGCGTCCGGACCCTCGACCGCGAATGGCACGGTGGACGCGGCGAACGCTCCCGCGAGCCCGTCCCAGGACCACGACCCGCGGGTGACCCGGCTGCGGCCGTCGTCGAGCGCCTCGACGACGGCGTCCTCCGGCAGGAACGGGGCGATCCGCGCCGCGTCCTCGGCGCGCACCAGCACGGAACCCGTGCACGGCCAGGCGTCGTCGCGGTCCGAGCCCCGGAACCGCGCCGACACGAACGCGGCGGCGTCCCCGCCCGGCACCGGACGCGGGGTGAACGGGAGCCGGGTCGGCATCCGCGGCGCGATCCGGTCGACGCGGTAGGTCCGCCAGTCGTCGCGCTCGGGCTCCCACGCGAGCAGGTACCAGCGGCCACTCCGCGCGACGACCGCGTGCGGCTCGACCCGGTGCAGGGTGTCGCGCTCGCCGTAGCCGAAGCGCAGGACCTCGTGGCGGTGCACGGCTGCGCTCACGGCGACCAGCACCTCCGGATTCGCGCGCGTCGTGCCGGGCGCGGTGACGGCGTCGACGAGGTCCACGCGGTTCCGGAGGTGCTCCGGCATGACCTGTCGGACGGTGGTGAGCGCACGGGCGGCGGCCTCGGCGATGTCGGCGCCGGACGCGGGCGCCACGGCGAGGGCGAGGGCGACCGCGACGGCCTGCTCGTCGTCGAAGAGCAGCGGCGGCAGGTCGGACCCGGCGCCCAGGCGGTACCCGCCCGCCGGCCCACGTACGGCCTCGACCCGGTAGCCGAGGTCGCGGAGCCGGTCGACGTCGCGGCGCAGGGTCCGCGGGCTGACGGCCAGTCGGGTCGCCAGTTCGTCGCCCGGCCACTCGCGGTGCACCTGCAGCAGGGACAGCAGCGCGAGCATGCGCGAGGACGGACCAGACATGTCGACGATCATGCCCCGAGAAGCGGTCACGATCTGACCGCAATGCCCGACATCCTCGTCCCATGAGCATCGAGACCACGACCCACATCAACTTCGACGGACAGGCCCGCGAGGCCCTCGACTTCTGGGCGGCTGCCTTCGGCGGCACCGTGCAGGCGACCACCTACGGCCAGATGGGCGCGTCGCAGGACCCGGCCTGGGCCGACCGGATCGTCTTCGGCCAGGTCACCACCGAGGCCGGCTTCCGCATCATGGCGTTCGACGTCTGGCCGGACCAGCCGTACGACCAGGGCACGAACGGCTTCTACGTCTTCGTGCACGGCGACGACGCGGACGAGGTCACCCGGTACTGGGACGGGCTGTCCGAGGGCGCCGAGGTGCGGCAGCCGCTCGGGCCGTCGCCGTGGGCGCCGCTCGCCGGGCAGCTGCGCGACCGGTTCGGGGTCGTGTGGCAGCTGGACGTGGCGGCGCCGCAGGGCTGAGGCGGGGCGGGTGGCGCGCCGGCGCGGCTGCGTCGGCGCGCGTCGTCGATGGAGCAGAAGACGTCGGGTCCGTTCCGGCGACCCGACGTCTTCTGCTCCACGAACGCACCGGCCGCGCACCAGACGCGCAGCGCCGTCAGCCCACCGGCGTCCAGGTACTCACCGTCACCGCCGCCGTGACGGTCGCCGACGCGAAGGTCCGCTCCGGGTCCACGTGGTGGTGACTCGGCCCCATGTGCACCACGTCGTGCACATCGTCCGCGGTCAGCTCCATCGACCACGTCAGGTCGTCCGAGCTCCGCAGCACGAACGACGGTGTCAACGAGTCGTGCAGCCGCCGCTCCTTCTCCGGGTCCACCGCGATGGTCGCCTCGGCGAGCTCCGCCAGGTGGCCGGTCCGCGGGGTCACCACCGCCAGGACCCCCGCCGGGTGCAGCACCCGCGCGTACTCCCGCTGGTTGCGGGGCGCGAAGACGTCCAGCACGACCGCGGCTGCGTCGTCGACGGCCGGGAGGCGCTCGGTCACGTCCCCGACGACGGCTCCCGCCCGCGGGTGCATGCGCGCGGCACGACGGATCGCCACCGCGGACAGGTCCAGCGCGACACCGAGGCGGTCGACCGCGGCGGTCTCGAGGGTGTGGGCCAGGTACGTGCCGGGCCCGGACCCGACGTCGAGCACGACTCCGGGCGCCGTCGCCTCGGCGACCACCGCGGCGAGCGCCCGCTCCACCGGGGCGTAGTGCCCGCGGCCGAGGAAGCGCAGCCGGGCGTCGACCATCGCGGGCGTGTCCGCGGTCAGCGCGCGGCGCTTCGCGGGCAGCAGCGTCAGGTGGCCCTGCTTCGCCTCGTCGTACCGGTGTCCGGTCGCGCAGCCCACCGAGCCGTCGGCGACGCGGGCGAGCGGCTCGGCGCAGACGGGGCAGGCGAGCACGGGGAGCAGGTCGTCGCGCACCCCCACAGCGTACGCAGCGTCGCTACCCTGGCCCGATGTCGCTCGAGCAGCTCTTCGGTCTGGACGGACGTCGCGCCCTGGTGACCGGCGGGAGCTCGGGCATCGGGCGGGCGATCGCGGAGGCACTGGCGGACGCGGGAGCGCACGTGGTGGTCGCAGCCCGGACACGCTCCACCATCGACGAGACCGTCGCCGCGATCGAGCACGCGGGCGGATCGGCCGCGGGTCTCGTCGCGGACCTGTCGACCCGGGGCGGCGCCCACGCCCTGGCCGATGCCGTCGGTGAGGTCGACGTCCTGGTCAACTCGGCGGGGATCAACCTGCGCCCGCCGATGCCGGAGCTCGACGAGGCCACCTGGGACGCGACGATGGCCGTGAACCTCGATGCGCCGTTCGTCCTCGGGCAGCGGCTCGCGCCGGGCATGGCGGCACGCGGGTACGGCCGGATCATCGGCATCAGCTCGCAACAGGCCCACCGACCGTTCGCCGCGAGCGGCGCCTACGGGGTCTCCAAGGCCGCCCTGGAGGCACTGGTCCGGTCGCAGGCAGAGGCCTGGTCGGGCCGTGAGGTCACCGCCAACGTCCTGGTGCCGGGTTTCGTGCAGACCGCGCTGAACCGACGGCTCTCCGCCGATCCGGAACGGGTCGCCGCGCTCGCGGCCCGCACGCTCGTCGGCCGGAACGGCGAGGCCTCGGACTTCGCGGCCGCGGCGGTCTTCCTCGCCGGGCCCGGGTCCGCCTACGTCACGGGACAGTCGATCGCCGTCGACGGCGGGTTCTCGGTGCACTGAGGCGACGGCTCGGTAGCGTCGGTCCATGGCCGTCATCCACCGCGCGACACTCCGACCGTCCAAGGCCGAGGCCCTCGCCGCCTGGCTCCCGGCCCAGCCGTGGAGCGGCCTGACGGCGGGCGATCCCGTCGAGGTCGTGACGCGCTTCCGCTTCGACGACCCCGCGGGCGAGGTCGGCGTCGAGGTGCTCCTCGTGCAGACCCCGGACGGCCGGCTCCTGCACACCCCGCTGACGTACCGCGGAGCGCCGCTCGACGCTGCTCGGGCGCACCTCGTCACCGAGATGGACCACTCCGTGCTCGGTCGCCGCTGGGTGTACGACGCCGCCGGTGACCCGGTCTACGCCGACGTCGTGCGGCGCGCGATCGCGACGGGCGGCCACGAGGCCGAGCTCGAGCGTGCCGACGGCACCGGGCGCCTCGACAAGGAGGCGACGGCGCACGGGAGCGGCACGGCGGCGGTCTCCCCCACGGTGACGACGGTCGCGGCGCACACCGACGGCACCGAGACGACCGTCCGGACCGACCACGGCGACCTCGTGGTGCTCCGGCTCGTCGGTCTCCCGGTCCCAGAAGGCGAGACCTTGACCGCGGCGTGGGGCGACCGGCACGCGGTCGTCGCGGTGCTGCCCGCCTGACCGACGTCGCGGACGCTCCCCGACCCCGCCGGCAGCGTGCCCCGTTCGGGGGACTCTGAGGGAACCGGCGTCTGATTGCAATGTGCAACTTCGACGGAGGTCCCCCTGGTCGGCGCTCCTGCCCGCCTCGGTGGTCGTCGCGACCGCGACGCAGGACCTCGAGGGGACCCTCGCCGACGACGAGGCGGCCGCGGTCGCAGGAGCGCTGCCCGCCCGCCGAGCGGAGTTCCTGACCGGACGGCTGCTCGCCCGCCGCGCCCTGGCGGCGACCGGGATCGGCGCGGGGTCCCTGCCGGTCGCGCGGGACGGCGCGCCCGTCTGGCCCGAGGGGGTCGTCGGCACGATCACGCACTGCACCGGACTCCGCGCGTGCGCCGTCGGACGCCGCGACGAGCACGCCGGCATCGGCATCGACGCGACCCCGGCGGCACCGCTGCCCGCGGGCGTGCTCGCACGCATCGCGGACCTGGACAGCACGCCGGTCACGGCCGGTCTGCGTGCGCTGCGCCGGATCGGGGTTGAGAGTCCGGACAGCGTGCTGCTCGCCGCGTCCGAAGCGGTCGCGAAGGCGCGGACCGCGGCGCACGGCGGCTGGTTCGGCATCGACGGCGCGACCGTCGAGCTGCACCGGGACGGCAGCTTCACCGCGACCGAGCGCCGGGGGCCGGCGTTCACCGCGACGGGGCACTGGGCGGTTGACCGGGGGACGGCGCTGGCGGGGGCAGCGCTGGCGGGGGCAGCGCTCCACGAGCGCTGAGACGGACGCGCAGGGGCGCGCCCGAGGAACGACGAAGGGACGAACGATGGACCAGCACCACGACGACACGTCGGTCGAGGCGGTGTTCGCGCAGCACGCGGACCGCACCGCCCTGCGGCACCGGGACGACACGACCGTCACCGACACGAGCTTCCGGGAGCTCTGGGACCGCGCCGGATCGGTCGCGGCCGTCCTGGGCGAGACCGTCTCGGCGGGCGACCGGGTCGCGGTGCTCGGCGCCGCGACCGCCGACGTCGTGACGCTCGAGCTCGCGGCCTGGATCCTCGGCGCGGTGACCGTGCCGCTGCAGACCAGCGCGCCGGTGTCGGCGCTCCGGGCGATCGTCGACGAGACCGAGCCGGTGTGGCTCGGCGTCGCGGCCGAGCACCTGCCGACGGCCCGGGCGGTGCTCGCGACGTCGGACGCCGAGGTGCGCACCGTGCTGCTGGACGCCTGCGACGAGTACGGGGACCAAGGCCTGCCGACGCTCGGCGCGCTCGTCGGTCGGGGCACCGACCTGTCCCGCCCGACGCCGTGGCACTCGGCTGCGGGCGAGGACCCGCTCGCGCTCCTGCTCTACACGTCCGGGAGCACCGGCACCCCGAAGGGCGCGATGTACACGCGGGCCATGGTCGAACGGCTGTGGCACGCGCTGCGACCCGACCGCAGCGACCGCACCGCCCCGGACACCACCGCCGCCCCGGCCGCCGACGTCGTCGGGTACGCCTACCTGCCGATGAGCCACCTCACCGGACGCGCCGCCGTGCTCGCCACGCTCGGCCGCGGCGGGACCCTGGCGCTCGCGACGTCCACCGACCTGTCGACGCTGTTCGAGGACCTGCGGGTGTACGCCCCGACCGAGCTCGTCCTCGTGCCCCGCGTGGCCGAGATGATCCGACAGGAGGGCGAGCGCGAGGAACAGCGCCGCCTGGCCGGGGCAGGGGCGGATGCGGACGCGACCGACCCGGCCGCCGTCCGCGCCGCGGTGCAGGCCGACCTGCGCGTCCGAGCGCTCGGCGGACGGATCCGGCAGGCGATCTGCGCGAGCGCACCCCTGACCCCTGAGCTCCGCGCGTACGTCGAGGGGTGCCTCGGGACGACCCTGCACGACCTCTACGGCTCGACCGAGGCCGGCAGCATCCTGCGCGACGGGGTCGTCCAGCAGCCGCCGGTCACCGAGCACAAGCTCGTCGACGTCCCCGAACTCGGCTACCGGACCACCGACCGACCCCACCCGCGCGGCGAGCTGCTCGTGAAGAGCACGGCCGTGATCCCCGGGTACTTCCGCCGCCCGGACGTCACCGCCGCGGTCTTCGACGAGGACGGCTTCTACCGCACCGGCGACGTGATGGCGCAGACCGGGCCGGACACGTACGTGTACCTCGACCGGCGGAACAACGTGATCAAGCTCTCGCAGGGCGAGTTCGTCGCCGTCGCCGCGCTCGAGGCGACCTACGGCGGCACTCCCGAGGTCCGCCAGGTCGCCCTGCACGGGGACAGCCGGCACGCGTTCCTGCTCGCCGTGGTCGTCCCCACCGACCCGGCGGCGACCGAGCGCGACGTCCTCGCCGCCCTGCAGCGCACCGCGCGGGAGCACGGACTCGCCCCGTACGAGGTGCCCCGCGGCGTGATCGTCGAGCCGGACCCCTTCACGGTCGAGAACGGCATGCTCTCCGACGCCCGGAAGCTCCTGCGCCCGCGCTTCACCGAGCGCTACAGCGAGCGCTTCGCCGCGGTGTACGACGCCGTCGACGCGCAGCAGAGCGGCACCCTCGTCGCGGCCCTCCGCGAGCACGTGGCCGACGAGCCGGTCGTCGACACCGTGGTCCGCGCGGCGCAGGAGTTCCTGCACGCCGAGGTGTCCCCCGAGACCGCCGCGGCCGCACGCTTCTCGGACCTCGGCGGCGACTCGCTCTCCGCCCTGACCTTCTCGGGGATCCTCGAGGACGTGTTCGACGCCGAGGTCCCCGTCGGCGTGATCACCGACCCGACGAACGACCTCGCCGCCGTCGCAGCGTTCGTCGAGCGGTCCGCCGCGGACGACCGACCGACCCTCGCCCGCGTGCACGGCGCCGACCCGACGGTGCTGCGCGCGGCGGACCTGCGCCTCGACCGGCTGCTCGGCACCGTCCCCGAACCGGTCGGGCGGCCCACGGCGAGCCGGGCAGCAACGGACCCGGCAGCGGACCGGGCAGCTGACGCCGGGACCGACGCGGGGCCCCGCACCGTCCTGCTCACCGGCGGCAACGGCTACCTCGGACGCTTCACGGTCATCGACTGGCTCGAGCGGCTCGCCCCCGTCGGCGGCACCCTGGTCTGCCTGGTGCGCGGTGCCGACGACGCGGACGCCCGACGTCGCCTCGAGGCCGCGTTCGCCGCCGACCCCGCCTTCGTCGCGCGGCTCGGCGAGCTCGACGGCGCGCTCGAGGTGGTCGCCGGTGACGTCAGCGAGCACCTGCTCGGCCTCGACGAGGCCCGGTGGCGGGACCTCGCCGCCCGCGTGGACCTCGTCGCGCACGCCGCGGCCCTCGTGAACCACGTGCTGCCGTACTCCGCGCTGTTCGGCCCGAACGTGGTCGGCACCGCCGAGGTCCTGCGCCTCGCGATCGCCGCCGGGAGCGTCCCGGTCACGTTCGTGTCGAGCGTCGCCGTCGCCGGCGGTGCCCGACCGAGCACCACCGAGGACGTCGCACCCGACGCCCCGGCTGCGCTCGACGAACGGGCGGACATCCGCACGACGATCCCGGAGTGGACGGTCGCGGAGGAGTACGCGAACGGCTACGGCGCGAGCAAGTGGGCGAGCGAGGTGCTGCTCCGCGAGGCGCACGAGCACCACGGTGTCCCCGTCGCCGTGTTCCGCTCCGACATGGTCCTGGCGCACCCCCGCTGGCGCGGCCAGGTGAACCTGCCCGACGTGTTCACGCGGCTGGTCTGGAGCGTGCTCGCGACGGGCCTCGCGCCGGCGTCGTTCGTGCAGCGCGCACCGGACGGCTCACGGCAGCGGTCGCACTACGACGGGCTACCAGCGGACTTCACGGCCGCCGCGATCGACGCGATCGGCGCGGCGGTCACCTCGGGCCACCACACCTACAACGTCGTGAACCCGCACGACGACGGCGTCTCGCTCGACACCTTCGTCGACTGGCTGGTCGAGGACGGCCACCCGGTCGAGCGGATCGCGGACCACACCGAGTGGGTCACGCGGTTCCGGGAGGCCCTGACGGCCCTGCCGGACGAGGACCGCGCCCGATCGGTGCTGCCGCTGATGCACGCGTTCGCCGTCCCGGAGGCACCGCACGCCGGCTCCGCGATCCCCGCCGACGGCTTCGCCGCCGCGGTCCGCCGGGTCCGACCGCTCGGCTCCCCGACGATCCCGTCGCTCGACCACGCGCTCATCGCGAAGGTCGCGGACGACCTCGCGTTCCTGGGGCTGCTCACGCCGACGCGCGTCGGCGCGCGCTGACGGGCCGCACCCCCACCGGACGGGAGGCGCGGTGCCGGCCCGGCACGCGCCTCCCGTCCGTCGCCTGGTCGCGTCGGACGCGACCGGCACCGCCGACGGGCACCCGCAGGGCCTGCCTGCGGAGCGGGTCGGCTGGCAGGATCGAGCACGTGAAGACACTGGAGTTGCCACAGACCGACCTCACCGCGTCCGACGTCGTCGTCGGGCTCATGCGGATCAACGACATGAGCGACGAGGACATCCGGTCGCTGTACACGGCCTCGCGGGACGCGGGCGTCACGATGTTCGACCACGCCGCGATCTACGGCGGCTGGCACGGGTGCGAGGCCCGCTTCGGCGAGGCCGTCACGCTGTCGTCCTCGGAGCGCGAGGCGATCCAGCTGCAGACCAAGGTCGGCATCCGGCAGGGGTACTTCGACTTCTCGTACGAGCACATCGTCGAGTCGGTGCACGAGTCGCTCGAGGCCCTGCGGACGGACTACGTCGACGTCCTGCTGCTGCACCGGCCCGACGCCCTGGTCGAGCCCGAGGAGGTCGCCCGCGCCTTCGACGAGCTGCACGCCGCCGGCAAGGTGCACCACTTCGGCGTCTCGAACCACACGCCCGGTCAGGTCGACCTGCTCCGTCAGCACGTCCGGCAGCCGCTGGCGTTCAACCAGGTGCAGCTGAGCATCACGCACGCGAACGTCATCGCGCAGGGGGTCGCGGCCAACATGGGCGGCCTCGACCAGTCGATCGACCGGGACAACGACATCCTGAACCACGCACGGATGACCGGCGTGACGCTGCAGGCCTGGTCGCCGTTCCAGAAGGGGTTCTTCGACGGCGTGTTCCTGGGCGACCGGGAGCAGTACGCCGAGCTGAACGACGTGCTCGACGAGGTCGCGGCCGCGCACGGGGTGACCCCGACGGGCATCGCCGTGGCGTGGATCACCCGACACCCCGCGCACTTCCAGGTGGTGCTCGGCACGACGAACCCGCAGCGCGTCCGGGACGCCGCTGCCGGGTCGGACGTCGTGCTCTCCCGCGAGGAGTGGTACCGGATCTTCACCGCCGCGGGCCACACCGTCCCCTGAGCGCGCCCGGGCGTCGGCGGCGCTCCGCACAACCGGAAGCACGCCGAACCGCGGAATCCCGTGGCGCGGCGTGCTCCCGGTTGTGCGGGAGCACGCCGAACCACCCGGCGGCCGGGCCCCGCGCCCGGCTCAGTCCGCGTCGCGGGGCGCGCTCGGCACGGCGACGTCCATGGGTGACACCCGGGTCGGGTCGGCGGACGCACCACCGACCACGTCGAACGAGATCCCGAGCGCGGCCGCCGTCTCGGCGTCGAGCTCCAGCCCGTCCTCGTCCACCTGGTCCTCGGGGATCGCACGACCCTGCGACGGGTCGAACGAGTTCGCAATCGACATGCCGGAGAGCATGCCCGCCGCGCTTGGCAATCCGCGGGGAGCACGCGGTGGGGACTCAGAGGTCGTCGGGGTGCAGCCGCTCACCCGCCTGCGGGCGTCGGAACACCGGGCCGCCGCCGGCCTCGTCCTCCTCGTGGTGGTCGACCGGCCCGCGGGTGGGATCGGCCGCGTCCGGACCGACGTCGGCCCCGCGGTCCTCCTCCACCTCGAGTTCGGCGGCGTCCGAACCGTCCACGGGGAGGTCGGCGCCTGGCTGTTCCGGATCGAACGGTGCACTCATCGACATGGTCGCAGCATGCTCCGGGCGGGTGGACGGCGCGTCAACGCTGTCCGTCCGCCGCGACGAGCTCGAGCTGCGTCAGGCGCAGGTCGGTCACCGCGGTGAACCGGAACGACGTGCCGACGCCCTGCAACCGGAACACCCGGGTCTGCCCCGGCCACACGAACGCGGCGTCCCGCACCGACGCCCGGGCCTCGCCGAGCGACACCTCCCACGAGTACGACCCCGGCTCCGCCACCGTGACGGTGTACAGGGACGCGGGCACCTCCGGCACCGCGAACGCGACCCCGGACGCCGCGGCGAGCGCCGTCACGGTCCGCCCGGTGTCGTCCGCCAGCGCGGCAGCAGCCCCGGACACCAGCGCAGCAGCGGGCCCGGACACCGGCGCACCAGCAGCCCCGGTCACGCCGCCGGGCAGCAGGTCCCACGGCACGTCCCGGTACCCGTGCACCTCGGACGCGGACAGCGGCCGGGTGTCCGCCGCCCACCCGGTGGGCTCGCCGGACAGCGTGAACACGATCCGCGACGCCCCGACCACGACCGCGTGCGGGATGCTCACGGACGTCCACGGTTCGCCGTCGACCGTCACCGACGCGACGTACGGGCCCGACGAGTCACCCGTGACCTCGATCACCGTCGGCGATCCACCCGACGCCCCACCGGCGGGCCGCAGCACGGTCCGCCGGACCGACGGCGGCACGAGCACGTACGCCCCCGTCGACGGCGTCAGCGGGTACAGCCCGATCGTCGCGAGGACGTACCAGGCGCTCATCTCGCCGTTGTCCTCGTCGCCCGGGTACCCCTGCCCGAGGTCCGACCCGACGAACAGCCGCTCCAGGCACTCCCGGACGACGCGGTGCGCCAGGTCGTGCCGCCCGGTGGCCATCGGGAAGAACGGGATGTGGTGCGCCGGCTGGTTCGACAGCCCGAGCATGCCCATCCGGACGTCGCGCGCCTCGGTCATCTCGTGGATCGCGAAGCCGTAGGACCCCGAGTGCACGGTCGCGCCGGTCTCCGGGGTCGCGAAGAACCGGTCGATCGCCGCGTCGAAGCGCTCGGGGCCGCCGTGCAGGTCGACGACGCCCGCCGGGTCGTGGGGTGCGGTGAACGCCGTTCCGTAGGCGTTGGTCTCGGTGTAGTCGTCGCCCCAGTCGCGCGGGTCGAACTCCGTCCCCACCCGCCACGAGCCGTCGGGGTCGCGGCCGACGAAGAACCCGCGCTCGGCGTCGAACACGTTCCGGTACTGCAGCGAGCGGCGCGCGAACCACTCCGCCTCGGCCTCGTACCGGGCCAGGTCGTCCGCGGTCGTCGCCCGCGATGCGAGCAGGCCCGCCATCACCGCGAGACCCCAGTCGTTGATCGCCGCGTCGAGGGTCCAGCTCATTCCCTCGTGCGTCGCCGTGTCGACGTGGCCGCGGAACACGGCCGGGAGGATCCCCTTCCGCCCGACGCGCTCGTCCCGTGCCGGGACGGTCGCGTTCCGCACCGCGCTCCGGTACGCCGTCGCCAGGTCGAAGCCGGTGAGGCCCTTCACGGCGAGGTCCGCGAAGACCGTGTCGCTCGTGGTGCCGGTCATGCAGTCCTCGGCGCCGGGGGCACTCCACCGCGGCGTCCATCCGCCGTCCCGGAAGTGGCCGACGACCCCCTCGGCGAGCGCGCCCGCCCGGTCCGGGGTGAGGAGCGCGAGGAGCGGCCAGGCGGTCCGGTAGGTGTCCCAGAACCCGTTCGTGGTGCTGAGGCTGCCCTCGACGACCTCGGGGCCCGGGGCGTCGCGGATCGGCTCGGCGAGCACGTCGCCGTACGGGGAGCGGTACCGCGGGACGCCGTCGCGCGCGGTCTCCCCCGCGGTGAGCGGGAACAGGAAGAGCCGGTACAGGCCGGAGTACAGCGAGACGAGCTGGTCCGGTGTCGCTCCCTCGACCTCGAGCGTGCCGAGGGCGGCGGTCCAGGCAGCCTCGGCCCGCGCGCACATCGTGTCGACGTCCCCGGCGACACGGGCGTTCGCGCGGGCGTCCTCGATCGAGACCGTCGAGATGCCGAGCACCACATCGGTGTGCCCCGCGGCGGCGCCGTCGACCTGCACCCAGCCGCGGAGCATGCCGTCCCGGACGACCGTGCGGTCCGCGGTGGCTCCGGCGATCCGGACGTGCAGGTGGTGCGGCGGGGTGCCGGGTCGGTCGTCGAGCAGGCACTCCACCACGGCCGTGCCGTCGTCGATCGTCACGGAGACGTCGTCGACGCGGCCGTGGTGGTCGAGGACGACGGCCCGGGTGCCGGTGAACCGGAACCCCAGGGCGAACTCCCCCGCGGTCATCGTCGCGGTGACGCCCTGGTCGAGGGCGACGCGGTAGCGGTGCGGTCCGTCCTGCTCGTCGTCGTGGTCGAAGCCCAGCGCCCGGGCGACCCGGTCGACGTCCGGCTCGTCGAGCGGGGACGGCATGAGCTGGAACACCCCACGGTCGGCCATCCACGGCGACGGCAGGTGGCTCGTGGCGAAGCCCTGCAGCGTGGACCGGACGCGACCGTCCGGCTCCGTCCGGGCGTGCTCCTGGTACGCGTACGGCCAGTGGCTGCTCGACGCGTCGGTCATCGGCAGGCCGAGCACCCCGCCGTGCGGCACCCCGACGACCGGTGCGGTGTTGCCGCGCGAGGACCGCGACGACGACTGCGTGCCGCGGGTCGTGCGGACGTGGTCGATCGGCCGTGCCGGCTCCGGTCGCGCCGGTCCGATCCGGACCGCGTCGAACCAACCGCGCAGCGCCGGGCGCTCCCCGTCGTCGTCCGCAGCCGGTCCGGCGGCGCCGAGCCGTGCCTCCAGGCGGTCCACGACGGCACCCGCGAACGGCGTGAGGTCGACCGCGCGACGGTTCCACTGGTCGACCCACTGCGTCTTCGCCGCCGCCTGGGCCGCGGGCGTCAGGCCGGCGCCGTACTGGTCGCGGGCGGTGTCGCTCAGCCGTCGGCCGTCGGTCAGGACGACGTCGAGGCCGGCGGCCGTCGCGTCCCAGAAGTGCGCGAGGTCCGCCTCGTCGGGTTCGTCGTGACCGGCCGGCAGGGTGCGCTCGGGGAACCAGACCCACGACAGCTCGTCTCCGGGTGCGATCGCCCGTCCGGCGAAGCCGGGCAGGACCCCCTCGACCGTCGTCTCCCCCGCCGGGCGTTCGAGCAGCCAGGCCTCGGCCGAGTCCCAACCGACCCCGTCCCGGGCCGCCACCGCCGTCGTCGGGCCACCGCTCCGTCGCAGTTCACGCACCCGACGACCCTATTTCCTCCAGGGTGTCGACGAAACCCCTGCGCAGCCGCCGTCAGCCGACGGTCGGCGTGGTCGGCAGGGTCTCGCCGACCGTCGTGTCGGCCGGGTCCTTCTTGTCCTTGCCCTTGCCGTTGCCGTTCCCCGGCCCGCTGTTGCTGCCGGGGCCGGCGTTGCCCTGATCGGTACCGCCCTGCGGGGACTGGACCGGGTTCGAGGCGGGCCCGCCCGGCTGGGGTCCGACGGTCGGGTCGTCCGCCGGCGAGCTCGGCTGCTGCTCGGGCTCGCTCGGCTGCTCCTGGGGCTGGCTCGGCTGCTGCTCCGGCTCGCTGGACTGCTCCTGCGACGGCTCGCTGCTCGGTTCCTCGGCCGGTTCGCTCGACTGCTGGGTCGGCTGGCCGGACTCCGTCGGCGCCGGCGTGCTCGAGCCACCGCCCAGGGCGACGACCGCGACGACGATGCCGGCGAGCACCAGGATGCCGATGACCACCGCCGCGATGACCGGCCCGCGACGGCGTCGCCCGTCGTCGTCCGTCCGTCGAGCGGCCCCGCCGCCGCCCGCGCCGGACCCTGCGGCGGCACCGCCTGCCGCAGCACCGCCGGCTGCCGCCGCCCCGGCCGCACCGGCACCCGCACCGCCGCGCTGGGCTCCGAGCACGGTCGTCGCGACGTCGTCCTGCCCCGCTGCGCGACCGGGCTGCCCGAGCACGGCCGTCCGGTCGTACGCCTGCGTGGGCGCTTCCGTGCCGCCCGTCGGCATCGCCTGCGTCGCCTGGTCGCCGTGCGCTGCGTCCGGGGCCCCGGCACCGAGGAGCGCACCGGCGGCACCCGCGGCCGCCCCCGCTGCGCCACCGGCCGCGCGGGTCATCGTCCCCGGCCCTGCCGGCAGCAGCTGCGTGGCGGGCGCGGCGTCGTCACGGCCCAGGGCACGGAGTCGCTGCGCGGCCTCGGCGGCGCTCGGACGGTCGGCGGGGTCCTGCGCCGTCATCACGTGCAGCAGGGTCCGCCAGGCCGTCGGCAGGTGCTGGTCGATCTCCGGGCCGCGGGCGAGTCGCGCGGTCGCCGACTCCACCGCGCTGCCGGGGAACGGCCGCTTCCCGGTCAGGCACTCGAGCAGCACGAGGCCGAGCGCGTAGACGTCGGCCTTGCCGGTGACCTCGTGGCCCGTGACCTGCTCCGGCGAGATGTAGGCGGCGGTGCCCATCACGGTGCCGGTGCCGGTCACCCGGGCGGCGTCACGGAGCAGGGCGATCCCGAAGTCGGCGAGCTTCACGTGCTCGCCGTCGCTCTCGAGCAGGACGTTCGCGGGCTTCACGTCGCGGTGCACGATGCCCTGCGCGTGGACCGCCGCGAGCCCGTCGGCGACCTGCGCACCGAGGCGCGCCGTGGTCGTCGGGTCGAGGACACCTTCGTGCAGACGGGTGGCGAGGTCGCTCCCGGGCACGAGCTCCATCACCAGGTACGAGTCGCCCTCGTCGTCGTCGAGCGCCGCGTCGTAGAGCGTGACGAGCGCGGGGCTGCGGAGCGCCGCGAGCGTGTGGATCTCGGCCTCGGCGCGGGCGCGCTCCCCGTGGTCGACGGCACCGATGCGGAAGACCTTGACCGCCACCTCGCGGCCGAGCTGCTCGTCCACCGCCCGGTAGACGGAGGCCATGCCACCGTGTCCGAGCGTCCCGGTGACGCGGTACCGACCGCCGAAGACCCGTTCTGCCATGCCCCGGAACCTACCGTGACGACCTGACCGGGGACGACCCGCGGACCGGGTCGACGCCGCGGTGCAGGGCCGTCAGGTACAGCCGGTGCGCGGTGATCACGATCGCCAGCCAGGCCGCACCGAGGGCCCACGCCGCCAGGACGTCGGTGGTCCAGTGGTGGCCGAGGAAGACCCGCGAGACGCCGATCGACAGCACGAACAGGGTGCCGACGACGATCGTCCACACCCGGGTCACGGTGCGCGTCTGGCGCAGGATGAGCAGGTACACGATCGTGCCGACGACCACGGTGGCGTTGAGCGTGTGACCGGACGGGAACGAGGGCGAGTGCTCGTACGGCGGCACCGCGTCGGCGAGCGGCGGACGGGCCCGGCCGATCAGGTCCTTGCCCGCGATGGTCATGAGGAGCGATCCGCCGCTCGCCGCGACGAGCAGCACGAGCGGCGTCCAGGCGCGCCGCTGGACCGTGAAGGCGACCAGGAACAGCACGGCGACGATCGGCATCCCGACCGTGCCGGCGATGTCGGTCCACCACGTGACGAGCCGGTCGGCCGCCGGTGAGCGCATCGTGAGCATCCAGTCGAGCACCGGACGGTCGAGCACGGCGACGTCGTCGTGCTCGCGGACGGCGTCGTAGACCTCGGACGCCGCCCAGGTCGCCGTGACCGCGATCCCGATGCCGACCAGGAGCGTCAGGACCAGGAGCGGCAGCGCCCCGTACCGTCGGCCGAGCGCCGCCCAGGCCTCGGCGACGGCGTGCCCGGCGCGGGACCGCCACGAGGTCAGGTCGACGTCACCGACGTGCCGGTCCTGCGGGGCGGCGGCGCGCTCGGCGTCGACGACACGACGCGCGACGGCGTCGGCGGTGCCCTCCGGCTCCTCGTGGTCTCGCTGCTGCTGCATCGACCCACCCTGCNCGCCCGCACCTGCGAGCGCACGGCCGCGGGTGGCGCCGGCCGGGCGCGGCCGTCCCGGGCGCGGCCGTCAGTCCTTCGCTGCCCCGTAGTCGCGGACGGTCGACACCGTGAGCGGGAACACCACGGGGAAGTCCCGGAACAGCAGGCGTCCGGCGTCCACCGCGGCGGCGCGCACCTGCTCGGCCACCCACTCGGCGTGCTCGACCGGGGTGTGCACGACGAGCTCGTCGTGCACGAAGAACACCAGGTGCGGCCCGTCGGTGACCGGCCCCGGGAACCGCGTCAGGAGCCGGGTGCGCAGGGACCCCATCCACGCGAGCGCCCACTCCGCCGCCGTGCCCTGCACGACGAAGTTCCTGGTGAACCGCCCCCAGCTCCGCGCCCGCGACTCGACGGCCCGCTGCTGCGCCGGGGTGCCGTCCACCGACCACGCCCGTGCCCGCGCCGCCGCGGCGGCCGCGTCCGGCACGGGCGAGG
>NZ_CP054593.1:246611-247488 GCF_013347165.1 Curtobacterium sp. Csp2 | reverse complement strand
TGCAGCTCCCGAGGACGGTCCGGTCCGCGGTCGTCGCGGACGAGGGCTGGACGTTCGTGGTCGCCGACGCGGCGCAGCTCGAGCCGCGGGTCCTCGCGGCGATGTCCGGCGACCGGGCGATGGCGGCGGCGGGCGACGGCCGCGACCTGTACGACGGCGTGGTGGCCTCGGGCGCGGTCGAGACCCGGCAGCAGGCGAAGGGCGCGATGCTCGGTGCGATGTACGGCGCCACGCAGGGCGACGGCGGCCGGCTCGTGCCCCGGCTGGCGCGGGCGTTCCCGGCGGCGCTCGGACTGGTCGACCGGGCGGCCCGGGCGGGGGAGCGCGGGGAGCCGGGTGCGCAGGGACCCCATCCACGCGAGCGCCCACTCCGCCGCCGTGCCCTGCACGACGAAGTTCCTGGTGAACCGCCCCCAGCTCCGCGCCCGCGACTCGACGGCCCGCTGCTGCGCCGGGGTGCCGTCCACCGACCACGCCCGTGCCCGCGCCGCCGCGGCGGCCGCGTCCGGCACGGGCGAGGTCCGTCCGAGCAGGGTCGTCACCGGCTCCCCGCGCTCCCCCGCCCGGGCCGCCCGGTCGACCAGTCCGAGCGCCGCCGGGAACGCCCGCGCCAGCCGGGGCACGAGCCGGCCGCCGTCGCCCTGCGTGGCGCCGTACATCGCACCGAGCATCGCGCCCTTCGCCTGCTGCCGGGTCTCGACCGCGCCCGAGGCCACCACGCCGTCGTACAGGTCGCGGCCGTCGCCCGCCGCCGCCATCGCCCGGTCGCCGGACATCGCCGCGAGGACCCGCGGCTCGAGCTGCGCCGCGTCGGCGACCACGAACGTCCAGCCCTCGTCCGCGACGACCGCGGACCGGACCGTCCTCGGGAGCTGCA
>NZ_CP054593.1:226797-246601 GCF_013347165.1 Curtobacterium sp. Csp2 | reverse complement strand
CCGGCTCCCCGCGCTCCCCCGCCCGGGCCGCCCGGTCGACCAGTCCGAGCGCCGCCGGGAACGCCCGCGCCAGCCGGGGCACGAGCCGGCCGCCGTCGCCCTGCGTGGCGCCGTACATCGCACCGAGCATCGCGCCCTTCGCCTGCTGCCGGGTCTCGACCGCGCCCGAGGCCACCACGCCGTCGTACAGGTCGCGGCCGTCGCCCGCCGCCGCCATCGCCCGGTCGCCGGACATCGCCGCGAGGACCCGCGGCTCGAGCTGCGCCGCGTCGGCGACCACGAACGTCCAGCCCTCGTCCGCGACGACCGCGGACCGGACCGTCCTCGGGAGCTGCATGGCGCCGCCGCCGTCCGCCGCCCAGCGCCCGGTCACCACGCCGCCGACCAGGTACTTCGGGTGGAACCGCCCGTCCTGCACCCACTCGTCGAGCCAGGTCCACCCGTTCGCCGTCATCAGCCGCGACAGCTTCTTGTACTCGAGCAGCGGCGCGATGACCGGGTGCTCGAGCTCCTGCAGCTCCCACTTCCGCGTGCTCGCGACCATCAGGCCCGCCGCACGGAGGGACCGCAGCACGTCGGTCGGTGAGTCCGGGTTGAGCGTCGGGTCCGCCAGGTGCCCGCGGATCACGACGGCCAGCTCCTCGAGCCGACGGGGTCGGACGCCCGGCGGGACCCGCGGGCCGAGCGCGTCCTCGAGCAGCCGGGCGTGCACGTCCGCCCGCCACGGCAGCCCGGCGTGCAGGATCTCGGCGGCGACCAGCGCACCGGCCGACTCCGCGGTGGTCAGCAGGCGCATGGCGCCCGGCGCGGTGGAGGTCGCGACCGCGTCGAGCTGCGCGCGCAGCTCGACCACCGGGTCGGACGCGTCGTCGGCGGGTGCGACCGTGAACAGCGCGTCGTCGAAGAGCGACGCCTGCGTCGGTCGGGTGACCCGTGCCTCCTGGCCGGGGTCGTCCCACGTGTCGGGCGGGGCCGCCGCGAGCGCGGTGCCCCGAGTCGCGAGCGCGCCGCGCAGGATGCGGCGCACGAGGCGCAGGTCGGTGCAGCGGCCGACGCGGCCGCCGGCCCGCAGGACGGCCGGGTACCAGCGTGCGGTGTCGTCCCAGACCCATCGGACGTCCGGTCCGTCGTGTGCCGCGACGAAGGCCGGGAGGCGCGGCTCGTCCAGGCGGGTCGGCTCGCCCGCCGACGCCCCCGCGTCGGTCAGGGGCGTCGCGGTGACGCCGCCGTCGACGCGGTGGAGGACCAGGTGCACCCCACGATCATGCCGCGCACCACCGTCCTCCCCCGCCGGGCGCGCTCGCTGCCGCTGCTGTTCCGCGAAACGCAAGGTCGGCGGTTCCTCGCAGCGGTACTGCGCTGCGAGCAACCGCTGTCGTTGCGTCTTGCGAGTTCGGGGCGGGTCAGTCGGTTCGTGGGTCCGACGCGTCGGCGTCGCCGGGACGCACCGCGGCGGTGTCGGCGACGTCGATCCGGACGTCTCCGTCCTCGGCCCGTGAGACGGCGACCCGCGGATCGGCGTCGTGCGCGTCGGAGCCCGACATCCGGCGGAGGGTGTCCTGGCGCCGCTCCTCGAAGCTCATGTCGACGCCGTCGTCCAGGTGGTCACGGTCGGGCTCGCTCATGGCCCGGACGCTACCCGTCCGCCGCCGACCGCCCTCCGATCCCAGGGCGACCGGGCGCGGGGCAGCCGCGTGCAGGTGAGCCGCGCTCGTCGATTGGGTGCGTGAAGTGGACAGCCGCCATGATGTCCGGATGGCAACGAACACCGCGCGACCGCTCGGCTGGCGGCCGGTGGACCCGGACGACGTGCCGATCCACGCCGTGGTCCGCTACCGGGACCGCGGGCGGACGGTCGCGGGCACCGCGGTCGACGTCCTCGACGCCGGCGACCGCCCCTCGCTCATCGTGCGCGCCGACGACGGGCAGCACCACGTCGCTCCGGGATCGACCCGCCTGGAGATGCTCGAGGACTGACTCCGGGCAACCACACGGAAATGGTCCAGGAAACGCACACCAGCACGCGCTGGGAACCCGTGGAGCAGGCCGGGAGTACAAGTAGTTAGTCAAACTACTGAAACGACCGGAGGACAGCGCGATGCGTACGGAACACCTCCCCACCGAGCCGATCGACATGGCTGCGCTCCTGCATGCCCAGACGTCGTCGGCTCCGGGCAACGAACCGCTCGTCCCCGCGGTCGACCTCGCGTCCTGACGCACCCCGGGCCGGCTCCCCCGGCCCATCACGCTCCACCCCCTCGTCTGAAAGGACATCACCATGAGCTTCCTCGGCTTCATCCTCCTCGGCCTCATCGCCGGTGCCATCGCCAAGCTGATCCTCCCGGGTCGTCAGGGCGGCGGCTGGCTGGCCACCCTCGTGCTCGGCGTGATCGGTGCCCTCATCGGCGGCTGGATCGGCGGCGCCGTCTTCGGCGTCGGGTACAACGGCTTCTTCAGCATCCAGTCGTGGATCATCGCGATCCTGGGCGCGCTCGTCGTGCTCGTCATCTGGGGCCTCATCACGGGCCGTCGCGGCAGCCGCGCCTGACCGCCGCAGGACCCGTCGAACGCCCCCACCGGGAACGGTGGGGGCGTTCGTGCGTCCGGTCCCAGCAGGGCGGAGGCGCAGCAGTGCGGCAGCGCAACAGCGGCAGCGCGGCACTGCGGCAGCGCGTCAGCAGAGCGGGACGTTCACCGCGAGCCCGCCCATCGCGGTCTCCTTGTACTTCGTCGACATGTCCGCGCCGGTCTGCCGCATGGTCTCGACGACCTGGTCGAGCGAGACGTGGTGCACCCCGTCGCCCCGCAGCGCCATCCGCGCCGCGTTGATCGCCTTGTTCGCCGCGATGGCGTTCCGCTCGATGCACGGGATCTGCACGAGCCCGCCGATCGGGTCGCAGGTCAGCCCGAGGTTGTGCTCCATGGCGATCTCGGCCGCGTTCTCGACCTGCTCGGGCGTCCCACCGAGCACCTCGGCGAGCCCGGCGGCCGCCATCGACGCCGCGGAACCGACCTCGCCCTGGCACCCGACCTCGGCGCCGGAGATCGACGCCCGCTCCTTGTAGATCGAGCCGATCGCCCCGGCGGTCAGCAGGAAGCGGACCACCGCGTCGTCGCGCTCGTCCGGGGCGACCTCGGACACGTACGTGAGCGCGTAGTACAGCACCGCGGGAATGATCCCGGCGGCACCGTTCGTCGGCGCGGTGACGACCCGGCCGCCGGTGGCGTTCTCCTCGTTGACCGCCATCGCCGTCAGGTTGACCCACTCCATCGCGAACAGCGGGTCGTGGTGCGGGTCGTCGCGGGTGAGCTGCTCGTACCAGTTCGCGGCGCGCCGACGGACGGTCAGCCCGCCCGGCAGGGTCCCGGTGCGGCGGATGCTCCGGTCGACGCTCGCGCGCATCACGTCGTGCACGTGCAGGAGTCCGGCCCGGACCTGCTCCTCGGTGCGCGAGGCGGTCTCGTTCGCCATCGCGATGCCGCTGACGGGCAGGCCGGTCGCGGCGCAGGCGGCGAGCAGCTCCGCGCCGCTCGAGAACGCGTGGGGCACGGCGTCGTCGACGGGGATGGCGGCCTCGGCCACGGCGCCCTCGGTGTCGCTCGTGACGAACCCGCCGCCGATCGAGTAGTACGTCTCCTCGGAGAGCACGGTGCCCGTGGCGTCGCGGGCACCCAGGCGCATCGCATTGGGGTGTCGCGGCAGCATGGTGAGCGGGTGCAGCACGATGTCGGCCTGCCGGAAGGGCACGGTCGGTCCCCCGGCCAGCGGCAGCTCCCCCGTCCGCTCGAGCTCGGCGAGCGCGGCCGCCATCGCGTCCGGGTCGACCGTCTCCGGGTCGGAGCCCATCAGGCCGGCGAGGACCGCTCCGAGCGTGCCGTGTCCCTGCCCCGTGGACGCGAGGGAGCCGTACAGGTGGACGTCGAGCGTCGCGACGGGTGCCCCGGCCAGCCGGGCCGCGAAGGCCGCTCCGGCACGCATCGGCCCGACGGTGTGGGAACTCGACGGGCCGATCCCGACGCTGAACAGATCGAAGACGGAGACCGGCACCCCGCCACACTAACCCGTCCGGACGGGCAGGCGGTCAGCGCGCAGAGTGGACCGCTCCATCGGCATGTCCGTGGGACACTCGACCCATGCCCATCCTCAACAAGGACATGCAGGTCTGCATCTCGCTGGCCGCACGACCGAGCAACATCGGCACCCGCTTCCACAACTTCCTCTACGACGAGCTCGGGCTGAACTACGCCTACAAGGCCTTCACCACGACTGACCTGCCCGGCGCCGTGACCGGCATCCGTGCGCTCGGCATCCGCGGCTGCTCGGTGTCGATGCCCTTCAAGGAGGCGGTCATCCCCCTCGTCGACGTCGTCGAGCCGTCCGCCGAGGCGATCCGGTCCGTCAACACCGTGGTGAACGACGACGGTGTGCTCACCGCGTCGAACACCGACTACGAGGCCGTCGCGTCCCTGCTCGACACCCACGGCGTCGACCGCGCGTCCCGTGTGGTGCTCCGCGGCTCCGGGGGCATGGCGAAGGCCGTCACGGCGGCGTTCCGCGGCGCGGGCTTCGAGCGCCTGACGGTCGTCGCGCGCAACACCGAGGCCGGTCCCGCCCTCGCCGAGCAGTACGGCTTCGACTGGGTCGCCTCCGAGCAGCACGCGCCGGACGCCGACGTCCTGGTGAACGTCACCCCGATCGGCATGCAGGGCGACGAGCAGGACGTGCTCGCCTTCGAGCAGGACCGGATCGACACCGCGACGACCGTCTTCGACGTCGTCGCCTTCCCCTCCGAGACGCCGCTGGTGCGCGCCGGACGCGCGGCCGGCAAGCAGGTCGTCACCGGGGCCGAGGTCATCGCCCTCCAGGCGGCCCGCCAGTTCGAGCGGTACACGGGGGTCGCCCTGACGGACGACCAGGTGCGGCGCGCGAGCGCCTTCAGTCGCGAAGGGTGACCGGACGACGGCCTGGAGGATCGTGGCGGGCCCCGCCACGGTCCTCCAGGCCGTCACGTCACCCGTTCCGCGACCGGCCCTCCGCGACCCAGCGGAGCCGCCGGATGCTCTCGTTGTTCCGGATCCAGATGCCGGGCTGCGCGATGAACCCCGGGACGAGCGCCCCGGGACCGCGGACCGGGTTCTCCCGCAGGGTGACCCGGCAGCCGCGCGGGTGCTCCTCGACCGTGACCTCGACGCGTGCCTCGCCCACGGGCCAGCCCTTCGCCTGGATCACCAGGCGGCGGGGCTCGTCGACCTCGAGGACGGTCGTCGTGTCGTTGATCAGGAACGGCCAGATGCCGAACGAGTGGTGCAGCTCGGTGCCGACCGCGGGCCAGCCCGGGGCCTGGTCGCGCATGCGCGAGGCGCCGACCACCCAGGTCGGGTAGAGCCAGCCGTCGCGGAGCACGTCGAAGACGTCCTCCGGGCTGCAGCGCAGGTTCCTGACGTTCTTGGCCATGGTCACTCCTCCGGCGCGAGGTCGACGTGCTCGGACAGCCCGAACGTGTGCCGCAGCACGCTCCGGGCTGCGTGCCACCCCGCCATGCCGTGCACGCCGGGCCCGGGGGCGGCCGCCTCCGAGCACAGGTACATGCCGCCGCCCATCCGCCACGGGTCGCTCGACAGGACGGGGCGCTTCACGAGCTGCCAGAAGCTCGCGGCGCCGGCGGCGATGTCCCCGCCGACGTAGTTCGGGTTGTACTCGGCCATCTGCACGGCGGTCCGGCCGGCCGACTGCAGGATCGTGTCGCGGAACCCCGGCGCGAACCGCTCGACCTGCCGCACCACCGCCTCGGTCGGGTCGACGTCCGAGCCCGCCGGCACGTGCGCGTACGCCCAGAAGACGTGCTTGCCGCGCGGCGCCCGACCGGGGTCGACCACCGTCGGCTCACTCCCGAGGACGTACGGTCGGTCCGCGTGCCGGCCGTGCGCCACGGCGTGCTCGGCGGCCGCGATCTCCGACCGGGTCCCACCGATGTGGACCGTCCCGGCCTTCCGGAGCTCCGCGTTCGTCCACGGCACCGGGTCCGACAGGGCGAAGTCGACCTTGGCCGCCGCGTTCCCGAACCGGAAACGCCGCAGTGCCCCGCGCTTCGGCGTGGGGATCTGCTTCCCGGCGATCCGCAGCATGCCCGGCACGCTCGTGTCGAAGAGCACCGCCTTGGCCGGGGTGAGGTCGCCGAGGGACCGGATCTCCCGCCCGGTCTCGATCCGCCCGCCGTGGGCGACGAGGTCCGCGGCGAGCGCGTCGACGATCGCCTGGCTGCCGCCGATCGGCACCGGCCAGCCCCGGGCGTGCGCGTACGAGCCGAGCGACAGGGCGGCGGCCGCGGTGGACAGCGACGGCAGGTGCTGGATCGAGTGCGCGGCGACGCCGGAAACCATCGCGGGGGCGACCTGCTCGCGGAAGCGCACGTTCCAGGCCGCGGAGCCCTGCTCGAGGGCCCGGAGTCCGAAGCGCAGCACGGTGAGGGGGTGCCGCGGGACGTGGAGCAGGGCGTCCGTGGCGAAGTCCGCGACCTGGTCGGCGCTGCGTGCGAGGGGTGCCATGAGGTTCCGGAACGCCGGCCCGTCGAGCCCGAGGGCCGATGCCGTCCGGTCGATGTCCTGGTAGGCGATGCCGGCGTCACCCCGGTCGAGCGGGTGCCCGTACTGCACCTCGGGCAGCCGGAGCTCGATGCGGTCCTCCATGCGGAACAGCCGGAAGAACTCGGACTGCAGCGCCATCGGGTGCACGGCGGAGCAGACGTCGTGGTGGAAGCCCGGCAGCGTGAGCTCGGCCGTCCGGGCGCCGCCGCCGATCGTGTCGTTCCGCTCGACGACCTCGACCGACAGGCCCGCGCGTGCGAGCGTCACCGCCGCCGCGAGTCCGTTCGGTCCGGCTCCGACGACCACAGCATCCACCATGGGTCGAGCCTAGGGACCGGTGGCCTCGGGTGCGGTCAGGGGCGAGCGGCGTCCGCGTCGGCCGGGTCGGTGCCCTCGTCGGGGGCGTCGAGGTCGTCCGGCTCGTCGGCGTCCGCCGGGGTCGTCGCGGGCGACTCCCCCACCGGATGCTCGGCGAGCAGCGCCGCGAAGTCCTCGTCGAGCATCTGCTGCACGCGCTCGTCCCGACCGACCTCGTAGCCCTCGGTCGGACGCTGCGCCCACCCGAGCCGCCCGACGACGGTCGTGCCGATGTCGTCCCACGCCCGTGCCCGCGCCTGCAGGACGATCCCGTCGACGAAGCCCTGGTCGTCCCGGCGGCGGTCGAGCATCGCCGCGAGCTGCTCGTACGTGGCCTCACGGGTGCGGAGCTTCAGGTCGTCGCCGCGCTTGTAGTCGTGCTGGTGCCGCGACCGGCCCTTCTGCTTGCTCGAGGTCGCGCGGATCTCCCGCATCCGGGCGGCGTCCCCGCGCTCCTCCTCGGCCATGCGGTGGAGTTCCTCGCGCGTGGCCTCGGCGATCACGGCGTGGTCGAAGTACCCCTGGTCACGCAGGGAGTTCGTGATGATCCGGTTCGCCACGGCGACCACGATCGCGGCCTTCGCGATGAGGAACCCCTCGTCCACGGCACGCTTCAACTCCACCTGGCTCACGGGGCGGTCGCGCACGTCGTGCTTGTTGCGTCGTCCGAACAGGGCCATGCTCCGACGATACCGGCGCTCGGCCGTCCGTCCGCAGGGGGACCCGGGGATCACACCACGGAGGGACGCACGACCGTCGGCGGACTCGTACCGTCGAGGACATGGACACCACGCCGCACTCCCCCCGCACCGGTCTCGGGACCGCGAGCCTCGTCCTCGGCATCTGCTCGCTCCTGGCCGGCTGGACGTTCCTCGCCCCGGTCGTCGGGCTCTGCCTGGGCATCGCGTCGCGGAGCCGGGAGCCCCTGGCCCGCGGGCGCGCCGGGTGGGGCATCCTGCTCAACCTCGTCGCGCTCGCGGTCTGGGTCCTGCTCGTCGTGCTCCTGGTGGTCGGCGGAGCCTTCGCACTGTGGACCGGAGCGACCCAGGGCCGCTGACCCGGCACGCGCGCAGGCCCGTCCGCACGAGCCCGCGCAGCCACGTAGCCACGCAGCCACGCGGCCACGCGGCCACGCAGCCACGCAGCGTCAGAACACCAGGCCGTACACCGCGACGTCGATCCGCCGAGGCCCGAGCGGCAACGCGCTCCGCAGGGTCCCCTCGTGCACGAAGCCGAGGCGTTCCGCGAGCGCTCGGCTCCGGACGTTGTCGACGCCGGTCCGGATCTCCACCCGCGCCGCCCGGCGTTCGCGGGCCACCCCCACGAGCACGGACGCAGCACGCCGCACGATCCCCCGGCCCTCGAAGTCGGCGTCGATCCAGTAGCCGAGCGACGCCTGCCCGAGGTACGGGTCGACCGCCAGGGACGCCACCCCGACGACGCGCTCCGCCGACCGTATGACGCACGGCACCGCCCGGTCCATGGCGTACTGCCCGAGCAGCTGCTCGGTGTACCGCAGCATGTCGTCGCGGCTCGTCGGCGCCCACGCCCACGGCTCGGCGGTCCGGAGCCGGTCGAGGTTCGCCTGCACCAGCTCGTGCACGGCGTCGACCGTGGTCAGGTCGCGGAGCGTGAGCGTGTACCCGTCCCCGAGGTCCCGTCCGGATGCCGCCACGCGTCCGACACTATGCACGCGTCGCCCCGCCGTCCGGTCCGGATCGCGACGGACTTGCCGCGCTCCGGAGAACACCCTGCGTCCCTGCAAGTTTGCACACACTGTACTTCTGCAGCCCGCCGACGATTACAGTCGAGCCATGTCCGACACCGCGCCCGTGCCCACGATGGGCCTGCGCGACCGCAAGCGCCTCGAGACCCGCCGCCGCATCGCCGGGGCGGCCCGGTCCCTCGCCCTCGAGCACGACCTCGACCGCACCACGATCGAGCAGATCGCCGCGCGCGCGGACGTCTCGCCGCGCACCTTCTTCAACTACTTCGAGAGCAAGGAGGACGCGGTCCTCGGGCACACCGAGCTCGACCTGTCCCCGGAGACCCTCGACGCGCACCTGCAGGCCGTGGCCGGGCGTCCGGTGGTCGAGGCGGTCGTGGACCTGGCGTTCCTGGTGTTCGGCGACTCGTTCGGCGACGAGTCCGAGCGCGTCGACCGCAAGGAGGTCGTCGTCCGCTTCCCCCAGCTCATGCGCCGGCAGGTCGCCCGGATGACCCTGGTGGCCGAGGCGATGACCGGGGCCGTCCGCACGATCCTCGCGCGCGACCCGGCCTGGGGTCCGGACGCGGCGACGCCCGAGGCCGCCGAGATGCTCCTCGGCATGTGCATGACCGGGCTCCGCAGTGCCGCGAAGGGCGACGGGTCGGACCCCGCCGACGTGCGCGCGCGCCTGGTGGCGACCATCCGCGACACCGCGACCCGCCTCGCCTGACCGGCCCCGTGCCTCCAGTCCGTCCGTCGGCACCCGCCGCATCCCGTGGGTGAGCAGAAGACGTCGGGTCTCCTTCGAGGACCCGACGTCTTCTGCTCACCCACGCGAACCCGCGAACCCGCGAACCCGCGCCCGCGCGCCGGCGCCCGCGCACCGGCGCCCGCGCACCGGCGCCCGCGCGCAGCCCGCTACGGCTTCGTGATGAAGCCCTCCCGCACCATCCAGTCGAACGCCACGTCCGCGGGCTCCCGCCCCTCGACGTCGACCTGCCGGTTCAGCTCCTGCAGCACGGCGTCCGTCAGCTTCGGCGAGATCTGGTCGTACACGTCGCGGAGCTGCGGGTACTCGCGCAGCGTCGCCGAGTCGATCACCGGGGCCACGTTGTACGCCGGGAAGAACCCGCGGTCGTCCTCGAGCACCGTCAGCCCGAGCGACTTGATGCGCCCGTCCGTCGTGAAGACCTCGCCGAAGTTGCACTTGCCCCGGTCGGTCGCCGTGTAGACGGTCCCGGTGTCGAGGATGCTGACGTTCGAGGTCGGCACGCCGTTCTCCCCCGAACCGCCGAGCTCCAGCCCGTACTTCTCGAGCATCGGCTTGAAGCCGTCCGCACGCGAGTTGAACTCCGACTCCACGCAGAACGTGCGCTGGTCGAGCGGCAGCTTCGTGATGTCCGACAGGGTCTGCACGTCGCCGAGCTCGGACACGGCCTCGTCCCGGACCGCGAACGCGTACGTGTTGTTCATCGGCGCCGGCTCGAGCCAGGTCAGCCCGTTGCCCGCGTCTTCCTGCTTGACCGCCTGCCACTGCTCGGTCTTGTCCGGGATCCCCTGCTCGTGCCCCATGAAGGTCAGCCAGGCGGTCCCCGTGTACTCGTACGTGAAGTCCGCACCGTGCGAGGTCATCAGCTCACGCACCGCGACCGATCCCGGCACGTTCGTCTCGTCCGTGACGTCGAACCCGGCGGCCTTCGCGGCGAGGACCGCGATCTTGCCGAGCACGAGCTGCTCGGTGAAGTTCTTCGACGTCACCGTCAGGTGCGCGTCGTCGGGCAGGTCGTCGATCCGCTGGATCGAGCCGGGTGCGGCACCGGGGACGAAGGACGCGGCGGGCTGCAGGCCGCAGCCGGTCAGGGCGAGGGCGCTCGCCCCCGCCACGGCGGCGGCGGTCAGGACGCGGCGACGGACCGACGGACGGGAGGCACGGGGTGCGCCCGCAGCGTCGGCTCCGGTCGGGCCGTGGGTCGGGCTGTCGGGGGTCATCGGAGTCCCTTCGGTCGCGCGACCGTCTCGACGACACGGCCGATCCAGTCGATGGTGAGGGCGAGGAGTGCCACGAGGAGCGCCCCGGAGACGAGCACCTTCGGCAGGAACAGGTTCACGCCCGTCGTGATGAGCAGGCCGAGGCCACCGGCGCCGACGAAGGTCGCCAGGCTCGCGGTGCCGACGAGCAGCACGAGCGCCGTGCGGATGCCGGAGAGCATCACCGGCACGGCCAGCGGCAGCTCGACCTTGAGCAGGACGGCGAAGGCGCTCATGCCCATGCCCCGCCCGGCCTCGACGAGCCGCTCGTCGACGCTCTGCACGCCGAGCATCGTGTTCCGGAGCACCGGCAGGATCGCGTAGAGCACCAGGGCGACGACCGCAGACCAGCTGTTCAGCCCGAGCCACGCCGCGAGCAGCACGATGAGCCCGACCGCGGGGGCCGCCTGACCGAAGTTCGCGACGGCGATCACGGCCGTGCTCGCCCGGCGGAACGGCCCGCGGGTGAGCAGCACGCCGAGCGGGATGCCGATCACGAGCACGAGCACCGTCGCCTGCAGGGTGAGCACGAGGTGCTGCCCGGTCAGGTCGAGGATGCCGCTCGGGTTGAGCGTCGAGCGCTCGGTCGCCGTCAGGTCCGCCGTGGCGAGCCAGACGACGAACCCGGCGAGGACGACCAGGATCGCGATCGGCTGGACGAGCAGGCCCTTCCACGGGGTGCGCTCGGCGGTCCCGGCGCCCGTGGCCGGGCCGGTGGCGACCGCGGTCACAGTTCCTCCCCGGAGGCAGCGATGGTCGGCGCTGCCGGCGAGGACGGCAGGGTCTCGATCGGGTTCGTGTTCGTGCCGACCGGGGCGTACGCCTGATCGGACGCGGCGGCCGCACGGGACCGGGTGATGGCGTCCATCACGGTCTCCACGGTGATGACCCCGCGGAAGGACTCGCCGCGACCGGTGACGAGCGCCGCACCGGCGCTCGACACGAGCATGGTGTCGAGGGCGTCGTTCAGCGTCGCGGCCTCGCCCACGACGGGCAGGTCGGGCTCGATGCCCTCGGGCACCCGGGTCAGGCGCTCGAGCTGACGGCGGGTCGGCCACCCCACCGGACGCTGGCGCCGGTCGACGACGACGGCGTGCTGGTGCCCGCCGGCCTCGTCCATCCGCTGCAGCACGGCTTTCGTTTCCTCGCCGGCGGAGCACGTCACCGCGGGGGCGAGCTCGACGTCGCGGACACGGTTCAGGGTGAGCTGCTTGAGCCCGGCGCCCGAGCCGATGAAGTTCTCGACGAACTCGTTGGCCGGTTCCGCGAGGATCCGCTCCGGGGTGTCGTACTGCACGATGTGGGCGCCCTCGGTGAAGATCACGATCCAGTCGCCGAGCTTCACGGCCTCGTCGAAGTCGTGCGTGACGATGACGATCGTCTTGTGCAGCTCCTCCTGGATGCGCAGGAGCTCGTCCTGCAGGCGCTGCCGGGTGATCGGGTCGACGGCACCGAAGGGCTCGTCCATGAGCAGGACGGGCGGGTCCGCGGCGAGCGCTCGGGCGACGCCCACGCGCTGCTGCTGGCCGCCGGAGAGCTCGCGCGGGAAGCGGTCGCGGTAGGTGTCCGGGTCGAGCGAGACGAGGTCGAGCAGCTCGTCGACGCGCGCCGCGATCTTCTCCTTCGACCAGCCGAGCATCTTCGGCACGATCGCGATGTTCGCGGCGACCGTCATGTGCGGGAAGAGTCCCCCGGCCTGGATGACGTAGCCCATGCGACGGCGGAGCTCGTCGCCGTCGATGCTCGTGACGTCCTCGTCGCCGACGACGATGCGGCCCTCGGTCGGCTCGATGAGCCGGTTGATCATCTTGAGGGTCGTGGTCTTGCCGCAGCCGGACGGGCCGACGAGCATGACGACCTTGCCGGCCGGGATCTCGAGCGTGATGCCGTCGACGGCGGGCTTCTGCTGGCCCGGGTAGCGCTTGGTGACCTCGTCGAGCAGGATGCTCCGGCCGGTCACGTCCCCCTCGGGCGCGGTGCCGGATACGTGGTCGGTGGTGGCGTGGTCAGTGCTGGACACGGATACCTCTCGAGGTGGTCAGGCGGCCGAGGCCGATGAGGAGCAGGTCGAGGACGAGGGCGAGCAGGACGACCCCGACGACCCCGACGACGACCGAGTTGAGGGCGTTCGCCCCGCCGAGGCGGGACAGGCCCGAGAAGATGAAGCCGCCGAGTCCGGGGCCGAGTGCGTAGGCGGCGATCGCGGCGATGCCCATCACCATCTGCGCGGAGACCCGCACACCGCTGAGGATGATCGGCCACGCCATCGGGAGCTCGACCTGCACGAGCGTGCGGATCCGGCTCATCCCGATGCCGCGGGCGGACTCCACCACGGTCGGCGGGATCTCGGCGAGCCCGACGACCGCGTTCCGCAGGATCGGCAGCGTGGCGAAGAAGACGACCGTGACGACGGACGGCACGACGCCGAAGCCGAGCGGCACGATGAGCAGGCCGATGACGGCGAAGGACGGCAGCGTGAGGCCGACCGCCGAGATCGCGTTGGCGGCCGAGCTGAGCCGTGGGCTGCGGTAGACGAGCGTGGCGAGCACCACGGCGATGAGCGTCGCGAGCACCGTGCACTGGACCACCAGTGAGAAGTGCTGCCACGACGAGAACCAGATCTGGTCCCATCGCTCGGAGACGTACTGGAACACGGGCGGGTGCCCCTCCCTGGTCGGTCGAACGCCCCACACGACGGGGCACGAACCCGACCGACCGTACGCAGGGCACCCCGTGCTTGTACAACGGCAAACGTCGGTTCCCGGCGGATGCTGGACGCTTCCCCAGCACGGAACCCCAGGTCAGCGGCGGGAGGGAGCGGTCAACCTGGGAGAACGGTAACGATACCGAGCGACCTTCGGCTACTGGTGCTGACCGGGCAGACCCGACCGCTCGGCGATGTCCACCAGGTGCTGACGCCAGGCGGCCCACTCCGAGGGGGTCTTCGCGGCGAGGTTGCCGTCCCCGTCGCCTGCCAGACCATCGAGCATCTCGCGGACGATGTCGGCGTGCCTCGCGTGCCGGGCGGTCTCGTACGCCATGTGCACGAGGATCCGGTGGAGCGTGACCTCGCGGCGGTCCTCGGGCCACCACGGGACGACCCCGCGGGCGTCGAGGTCGAGTGCCGCGATCGTCGCGTCGGCGTGCGCGGCGCTCCGGTGGTGGAACGCGATCACATCGGTCATCGACTCGTCGAGCGAGGCGTACATGTCGGCACCGTCCCATGAGTCGAGCCAGGCCGGGGCGTCCGGCAGCGGCCGGTCGAACACGAGCCCGAGGTACCCGGCCTGCACGCCCGCGACGTGCTTGACCAGGCCGAGCACGTTCGTCCCGGTCGGGGTGAGCGGCCACCGGGCCTGCCGCTCGGCGAGCCCGTCGAGCTTCGCGAGCAGCGCGGCGCGGTGCTTCTGCAGGTACCGGTGCAGCGTGTCCTTGACCATCGCCGCGTCCGTCGTGGGCGTGGTGCCCTCGGCGGACAGCGACGACAGGCCGGTCGCGGCGATCGACTCCGTCGGCTGGGCGGGGGTGACCTCGGGGACCGGATCGGCACTCGTCATGTCGCCGATGCTGCCACCCGTCGGGCCTGCACGCGCTCCGACTCGTGCACCGCGACGCGTTCCGCGGTCAGGAGCAGCGACGCGACCTCGGCGGCCGTGCGCGTCGGGGCGTCGTTCCAGCTCGTCAGGTCGCGGACCCGGGCCATCCGCAGGTCCGGCGCGGGACACCAGGCGACCGACTGTCCCTCGTCACGGGCCAGTGCGTGCCACACCAGGTCGAGCGCCCGCTGCACCGGCTGGGAGTGCACCGCCTGCGGACCACCGGCGGCGGAGACGACCGCGCCGACCAGGCAGGCGGCGACGAGCGGCCGGCCCTGGACGTCCATCGCCGCGGCACTCGACGCCTTGCGGACCCGTCCGTGCTCGTCGAGGTACGCGAACCACGCGTGCTGGGTCCAGCCGCGCTCGACGACCTCGCGCGCCGTGGTGAGCAGGCGCTGCAGGTCGTCGAGCTCACGGAGGTGCTCGACGATCCGACGATCGCGCGCCGCGGCTCGGCGGACCGCCCAGCGGTCGAGGAGTGCACGGAGTCCGTGCCGCGGACGATCTGCGGCGGGGGCGGACGGGGCGGGGGAGGCGTCGGTGTCGACGTCGTGCGGGACGCGGAACTCGAGGGTCATCAGGCCCCTCCGATCTCCAGTGCACGGACAGGTGAGGGAACGATAAGCCCGTGCGACCTCAGTCGTCCAGCACCGCGTCGATCGCCCGTGCCGCGACCGTCCGGAAGGCGTGTTCATCGCTCGTCGCGAGCGCCGAGGCGATGGCGACCGCCCACCCCCGGGCGCGCGTCCAGGTGGCGTCGTCGGCCGCGACGGCCGTCGTGAAGGTGCGACGGGCCTGACGGTCGAGCGTCAGCCAGCGGGTCGCGAGGTCCACGGCGGGGTCGCCCGCGGTCACGTCGCCGAAGTCGACGACCGCCGCCAGGCGGCGTGCACCGTCGGCGTCGTCGGTCACGAGCAGGTTGAAGGGGTGCAGGTCGCCGTGCACCCAGACGGGAGGCCCGTGGTGCGCGGGTGCGTCCACCGCGGTCCGCCAGGCCTCGCCCAGGGCCGCGGCCCGCGGCACGCCGGGTCCGTCCAGGCGTGCGCGGACCGCCGCGTCCCGGGTCGCGAGGGGCACCGCACGGACCGGGTTCACGGGCGCGTCCGCCGGTGCGGGGACGTGCAGCCGCTGGACGAACGCGGCGAGCGCCCGGGCGACCCGCTCGCCCTGCGCGACCGGTCCGGCCGGAGTGCCCGCGAACCAGGGGACGACGCTCCACGACCACGGGTAGCCGAGCGCGGGGCGGCCGGTGCGCACGGGCGCCGGGACCGGGACGACGTCCGCGATGAGCGCCGCGAGGTCCGGCAGCCAGCGCTGCTCGTGCTCGACGAGGACGGCTGCGGCGGCGCGGCGGGGGAGTCGCACCGCCAGGTCGTCCCCGGCACGCACGAGCACGTTGTCCCAGCCGTTCGCGGCGACCCGCAGCGGCAGGTCCGCGAGGTCGGGGTGCTGGTCCCGGAGCAGGGCCGCCACGAGTGCGACGTCGACGTCGTGTTCGGCGGGCGGGGTGGGCATCCGGTCACGGTAGTGGAACGATCCTCGATTCCCCGTGAACGGGGGATCGGGCGGAAACGTACTCCTTGGTATCCTCACAACGAAGCGACGTGGGTGTCCCTGGGGGGACCCGCGTCGCTCAGTCGGCCGGGGCGGGGTCCGGCGCGATGATCGCGACGAGGCGGGGGATCGCCGGGCGGGTCTGCTCCGTGACGATCCCGGAGAGCAGGACCGACCAGAGCTCGCGGAGCCGCTCGTACAGGTCCGCGCGGTCGTGCAGCAGGTCCGACACCATCTGCACCCCGGTGTACGCGGGGCTGATCACGCGCCCGACGAGCTCCGGGTCCCACGACGGGTCGACCTCGCCGGCGTCGATCGCCCGCCGGACGACGGTCGCGGTGTGGTGCATCCAGTCCGTGTAGGGGTCGCGCCGGGGGACGTCGACCGCGTGCTCGTCGGTCGACAGTCGGATGCCGGCGGACACGACGACCTCGCGGACCATCTGCGTCGCGACGCTCTGCGACATCCACATGAGCGACTCGAGCGGTGTGCTGCCGCGGAGCGCCGCCTGCTCGGCGTACCGACGCGAGACCTCGTGCTGCTCGGCGATCACCGCGCCGGCGATGTCGGCCTTCGAGCGGAAGTGGAAGTACAGCGCGCCCTTGGTCAGCCCGGCGCGCTCGGCCACCCCGTCCATCGACGCCCCGCGGTACCCCCGCTCGTCGAACTCGCCGGCAGCCGCCCGGATGAGGGCCGCCCGGGTCGCCACCGCACGCTGCTGCCGAACCCTGCCGTCCTGCGCCATGCAGTCGATCGTAGCGACGCGGTGCATGTGCTCCGGGGTCCTCAGGGGACCCCCCGGCGCGCTGTCGTACGGTGACCGGCATGGAGCGATGGCAGAGCCCACGGACCTGGGCACGAGCGGGTCGGTGGCTGCTGCTGCCGATCGCCGTGCTCGACTGGGTCGCGCTGGCCCCCCAGCCCGTCGTCGTGATCGCGTTCCTGGTGGCCGTCGTCGGCTTCGCCGGGATGGCCGCCGCGCTCGTCGTCCGGATGCTGCACCGGTCCCGGGCCGCGATGGCGGGCCTCGGGGTCGTGCTGCTGCTCGGCGGGCTCGTGGTCCTGGGGCTCGACCCGTTCCCGGGCACCGTGCCGACGCTCGACCAGTGGTGGCCGGACGCGATCACGCAGCCGCAGGTCGTCGGCAGCGCCTACTGGAAGACCGCGGGACTCGGCGTCGAGCTCGCCGGGTTCGCGCTGCTCGGCACGCTCCTGGTCGTCACGCTCACGGGCGGGCCGGACCGCGCCCGGCGCAGCACCGTCCGCTGACGGACCCGGCGCGCGTCAGGTCCGCCTGACCTGCACCACCGCGAGGTCCCGCCCGGCACCGTCCGCCGGCAGCAGGCCGCGCAGGTGTCCGAGCAGGTCGTCCGGGTGCGCGGCCACCACGTCGGCGAAGCCGTCGACGTCCGCCACCCCGGCGAGCGCGAGCGCCCCGGACGTCAGCAGCACGACGCGGTCCCCGTGCCCGAGGTCGGCCGACCCCGTGGTGCGCCGGTGCCCGGTGCGCTGCAGGCCGAACGGTCGGTCGGTCGAGCGGATCGGCGTCACCGACCCGTCCGCACGGGCGAGCAGGGCGAGCCCGTGGCCCGCGTCCGCCCACGTGACGCGGCCGTCCGTCGGGTCGAGCCGCACGTGCAGCAGGGACCCGACGGCCCCCGCAGCCGACAGGTCGGGGGCGAGCTGTGCCTCCAGGCCGGTGATCGCCGCGTCCACCGCGACGTCCGTGCGGGCGACGACCGCGGCGCGTGCCGAGGCCGCGAGGAGCGCCGCGGCGCGACCGGCGGCGGCCACCGAGCCGACCGTGGCGTGCAGCGCACCGTCGGACGCGACCCGCCAGTCGACGAGGTCCCCGCCGCGTTCGTGCGGGACGACCAGTCCGTCCACGGTCCCGCCGGGCAGCACGAGCGGCTCCGGCAGCAGCCCCGTGAGCACCCGCTGGACCCGCGCGCGTTCGATCGAGTGGACGAGCTCGCGCTCCGCCCAGCGGGCGAGGTCACGGAGCAGGGCGACGTCCGCTGCCGAGAACTCGCGCGGCTGCGCGTCCATCACGCACAGGGTGCCGACCCGGGTGCCGTCGAGCGTGCTGAGCGGCGCGCCCGCGTAGAAGCGGATGCCGTGCTCGGCGACCGCGGCGGTGTGGGCGAAGCGCGGGTCGAGCGTCGTGTCGGGGATCACCATCGGCTCGGGTGTGAGCACCGTCGTCGCGCAGAACTGTTCGCTCGCCGGGACGCTCGTCCCCTGCTGCCAGCCGAAGGTCGACTGCGTCGTGACGACGTCGTGGCGGACGAGGTTGAGGAACGTCAGGGGCACGCCGAACGCCTCGTGCGTCATCCGGGTGATGCGGTCGAACCGCTCCTCCGGACCCGCGCCGAGGACGTCGAGCGCCTCGATGACGGCGGTGCGCCGGTCCGCACCGTCGAGCTGGTCGGTCACCCCTCCGTTGTACCCGCTGCGTCGGCGAGGAACCAGTCCCGCGGGTGGGGGTCCGCGCTGAGCGTCCGGCGCGCCGAGGTCGGGGTCGCCCAGGCCGCGGCGTTGCCGAGCACCCGCTGGACGTCCGGGTGGTGGTAGACGGGGTACTCCTGGTCGCCGGGCGAGAAGTAGAAGACCCGGCCGAGGCCACGGCGGTAGGCGACGCCGGACCGGAAGACCTCGCCGCCGGCGAACGTCGACAGGAAGACCTCCTCGTCGGGGCGCGGGATGTCGAAGTACTCGCCGTACATCTCCTGGCGGTCGATGACGATCGGGTGCGGGACACCGGCGGCGATCGGGTGCTCCGGTGCGATCGTCCAGACGAGCTCGCGCTCCCCGTCGTTCCGCCACTTCAGGGAGCACGTCGTGCCCATCAGGCGCGTGAACGGCTTCGAGTAGTGCCCGGAGTGCAGCACCACGAGCCCCATGCCCGCGTGCACCGCCTCGACCACGCGGTCGGCGACCTCGTCCGCGACCTGGTCGTGGGCGACGTGGCCCCACCAGAACAGGACGTCGGTGGACGCCAGGCGCTCCGCGGTCAGGCCGTGCTCGGGCTCCTGCAGCGTCGCGGTGGTGACCTCGGCGGTCGGGTGCTGCTCACGCAGGGCGGCGGCGATCACGGTGTGCATGCCGTCCGGGTAGTGCCCGAGCACGGTCTCGTCACCGCGGCTCTCGTGCACGTTCTCGTTCCAGACGACGATGTTCAGGGGACGGTTCTCGGTCGGCGCTGACATGTCCCCGACGCTACCGTGCCCGTGTCGGCGGTCTCCCCGGTTCGTGGACCAGCATGTCGGCATGACTCCCCGATCCCTGTTCCGTGCCGCCGCGGTGGCCGAACTCGTGACCTGGACGCTGCTCATCGCCGGGATGGTCCTGAAGTACGGGCTCGACGCCGGCGACTGGGGAGTGCGGATCGGCGGGAGCGCGCACGGCTTCGTGTTCCTGGCGTACCTGGTCGTGACGACGGTCGTCGCGGTGAACCAGCGCTGGGCGGCGGGGGCGCTCGTGCTCGGGTGGGCGAGTGCGATCGTGCCCTACGCGACGGTGCCGTTCGAGGTCGCGGTCGCCCGGCGCGGGATGCTCGAGGGGCCCTGGCGCCGCTCGCCGGACGGGCGCTCGGGTGTGTGGGACCGCCTGCTGTTCTTCGTGGTGCGCCGGCCCGCGGTGGCGGCGGGCATCGGGGTCGTCGCGGTGGCGCTCGTGTTCTCGGCGCTGCTGGTGGTCGGGCCGCCGGTGCCGTCGCGGGGCTGAGGCGCGGCGCGCGCGGGCCGGCGGCACGCACGCACGAGCGGGCACGACATGCCGCTCACGTCCGCGAGGTGAGCCATTTCGGTCACGCTCGGCCCCGAGCGTGACAGAGATGGCCCGCTCGGCGGGCCAGCGGGGCGACGCTGAACGAGGCGCTGGCCGCGCTGTAGACGCGCGCCGGGACGGACGGGAGGCACGGTGCCAGCTGGCACCGTGCCTCCCGTCCGTCCCGGCGCGCGTCTACAGCGCG
>NZ_CP054593.1:220664-226787 GCF_013347165.1 Curtobacterium sp. Csp2 | reverse complement strand
GGCGCTGCGGGCGCACGCACAGACGGACGGGAGGCACGGTGCCAGCTGGCACCGTGCCTCCCGTCCGTCCCGGCGCGCGTCTACAGCGCGGCCAGCGCCTCGTTCAGCGTCGCCGACGGGCGCATCACGGCGCTCGTCTTGGCGTCGTCCGGCCGGTAGTACCCGCCGATGTCGGCGGGCTTGCCCTGGACGGCCACGAGTTCGTCGACAATGGTCTGCTCGTGCTCGTCGAGCGTCGAGGAGAGGCCCTGGAACGCCGCTGCGAGTTCGGCGTCCTCGGTCTGGCGGGCGAGCTCGTCAGCCCAGTACTTCGCCAGGTAGAAGTGGCTGCCGCGGTTGTCGATCGTGCCGATCTTGCGGCCCGGGGACTTGTTCTCGTCGAGGAACGTGCCCGTGGCGCGGTCGAGCGTGTCCGCGAGGACCTTCGCCCGCCCGTTGCCCGTCACACCCGCGAGGTGCTCGAACGACACCGCGAGCGCGAGGAACTCACCGAGGGAGTCCCAGCGCAGGTAGTCCTGCTCGACGAGCTGCTGCACGTGCTTCGGGGCCGAGCCGCCGGCACCGGTCTCGAACAGCCCGCCGCCACCGAGCAGCGGGACGACCGAGAGCATCTTCGCCGAGGTGCCGAGTTCCATGATCGGGAACAGGTCGGTGAGGTAGTCGCGGAGGACGTTGCCCGTGACCGAGATGGTGTCCTCGCCGCGACGGATGCGCTCGAGCGAGAAGCGCATCGCGTCCTCGGGCGACATGACCTCGATCTGCAGGCCGTCGGTGTCGTGGTCGCCGAGGTACGTGCGGACGAGCCCGATCAGGTTGGCGTCGTGCGCGCGGGTCTCGTCGAGCCAGAACACGGCGGGCGAACCCGTGGCGCGGGCACGCGTGACCGCGAGCTTCACCCAGTCGCGGATCGCCACGTCCTTGGTCTGGCACGCGCGCCAGATGTCGCCCTGCTCGACCTCGTGCTCGATGACGGTCTCGCCGCCGCTCGTGACCACGCGGACGCGACCGGCAGCCGGGACCTCGAAGGTCTTGTCGTGCGAGCCGTACTCCTCGGCCTTCTGCGCCATGAGCCCGACGTTCGGCACCGACCCCATGGTCGACGGGTCGAAGGCGCCGTTCGCGCGGCAGTCCTCGATGACGGCCTGGTAGATGCCGGCGTAGCTCGAGTCGGGGATGACCGCGAGGGTGTCGTGCTCCTCGCCGTCCGGGCCCCACATGTGGCCGGAGGTGCGGATCATCGCGGGCATCGAGGCGTCGACGATGACGTCGCTCGGGACGTGCAGGTTCGTGATGCCCTTGTCCGAGTCGACCATCGCGAGCTCGGGGCCGGCGTCGATGCCGTCCGCGAACGCCTGCTTGATCGCGGCGCCGTTCGGCACGCTGTCCAGTCCGGCGAGGATCGACCCGAGGCCGTCGTTCGGGTTCAGCCCGGCGGCGGCGAGGTCGGCGCCGAAGCGCTCGAACACGGACGGGAAGAACGCACGGATGACATGGCCGAAGATGATCGGGTCGGAGACCTTCATCATCGTGGCCTTGAGGTGCACGGAGAACAGGACGCCCTGCTCCTGCGCGGCGGCGATCTGGTCGCGGAGGAACGCCTCGAGCGCCCGGACGTGCAGCACGGTGCCGTCGACGACCTCGCCGGCGAGGACGGGGATCGACTGCTTCAGCACGGTGGCCTCGCCGTCCTGCCCGACGAACTCGATGGTCAGGGTGTCGTCGGCGGGGGCGATCCACGACTGCTCGTTCGAGCGGAAGTCGTCCACGCCCATCGTCACGACGTTCGTCTTCGAGTCGGCGCTCCACGCGCCCATGCGGTGCGGGTGCTTCCGGGCGTAGTTCTTCACCGACAGCGGCGCGCGACGGTCCGAGTTGCCCTCGCGGAGCACCGGGTTGACGGCACTGCCCTTGACACGGTCGTAGCGGGCGCGGACGTCGCGCTCCTCGTCCGTGCTGGGCTCGTCCGGGTAGGCGGGCAGGTCGTAGCCCTGCGCCTGCAGTTCCTTGATCGCGGCCTTGAGCTGCGGGATCGACGCCGAGATGTTCGGCAGCTTGATGATGTTCGCCTCGGGTGTCTTCGCGAGTTCGCCGAGCTCGGCCAGGGCGTCGTCCAGGCGCTGCTCGTCACTGAGGCGCTCGGGGAACTGGGCGATGATCCGGCCGGACAGCGAGATGTCCCGCGTCTCGACGTCGACGCCGGCCGTGCGGGCGAACGCCTCGACGACCGGGAGGAACGAGTGGGTCGCGAGGAACGGTGCCTCGTCGGTGAGGGTGTAGATGATCTTGGCCATGCTGGCGGGTACTCCCTTGTTCAACCGTCGGTACATCCACGCTACTCGGGGTGCGGGATGTCTCGACATCAAGATACCTGGTCCGGCTCGTCTGCGACAGACGTCCGGCTCGTCTCCGGCAGACGTCCAGCGGATGTCCGGGAGGCACATCGGACGCTCTTGGGCACATCGCGTTCCATGGTCTCCCGCAGGACCGACAGGAGCGCGACATGGGCAGGGAACGACGGACACCGGCCGACTTCGGGTGGACCGCTGACGACCTGCGGTCGGCCTACGCGGTGGACGGCAGCGGTCCGCACCGGTACGCACCGGACGGCGCCGGGCCGTTCTCGTACGACCCCGACGGGTCCGGACCGTGGCTCGTCGGCCCGGAGCCGCGGCGCGGGGCAGCGCGCTTCGCCCCACGCTCCCGCGGATCCGCGTCGCGACTCCGTCGACTCGGGACGACCGTGACGGCCGGCGCGCTCGCGCTCGCCCTTGCCGTGGGGAGCGTCGCCCTCGTGGCGCACCACGCTCCTCCACACCCGGGGGTGCAGGCGTCAGCCGTCCACAGCTCGGCGGACGACGCCTCCTGAACCGGAGCGTCGCGCCAGCCTGGACGCATGACCGAGCGAGTGGCTGATCAGGCGGTGATCCGGAAGACCCGGACGCCCGAGGCGCGCAGGCCCGCGACGCCCAGGCGGTCCCGTAGGTTCCGGAAGGGGCGCTCGAAGCCCGACGACGCCGATGCGGCGCCGATCTGGTGCAGCACCTCGGACGTCAGGGTCCGCTCGACCTTCGGCGCCAGCCGGGTCACCCCGGAGACGGTGATGACGACTCGGACCGCGTTCGGCGCGAGCAGCGGCGCGATGAGCTCGGCGGCCTCGTGCGCACGGTGGAACGCGGGGTCCTCGCCGGGACGGCGGATCGCGATGACGGCGAGCTCGGCCTCGGCGGAGCAGTGCGGATCGGGCAGGTCGTCCACGCCGACGACGCGCATCCGGGTGGCGTCCACCCCGGCCCGCACGGCCGCGGCGCGGAGCACCGGGAGCAGCTCCTGGGAGCCCGCGAGCACGACCTCGGCGGTCGCGAGGTCGATCGGTTCGTGTCGCTCCCGCGGCGTTCGGGCCATGGCGCAGGTCCTTCCGGTCGCTGGACTCGGACACTACCGATCCCGCACCCAGCCGGCACGCAGCGCACGGATCGGATCAGGAGCCTCCCAGCCGTTCGGTAACGGGAAGATCACGACGGGGCCTGTACAAAGCGACAGACTCGTGCAGAATGGTGGGCGGCCATGACGACGACACACGACCACGACCAGCAGCAGCCGGGGACCCCGGTCGTGCACCTGTCCCGTCGCGCTGCCCTCGAGGCCGAGCGCGCCGCGGCCCGGAAGCCCGCACGCCGCCCCCGCCCCGACGCCCCCAGCACCTCCGCTCCCTCGGCTGCGACCGCCACCCCCGCAGGTGCGACCCCCACGCCGACCACGAAGCGCGCGGGGGAGCGCGTCGCCGCCGCCCGCGTCGCCACCGAGCACGTGGACGCCCGGATCACAAAGGTCGTCCGCCGCCGGAACGTGACGCCCGTGACGGCCGTCCCCCGTGCCTCCCGCCCGACCCGCAGCCACCGCGCCAGCCGCATCACGCTCACCAGTGCGGCAGCGGCCCTCGCGATGTTCGCCGCGTCGGCGATGCCGGCGCACGCGAGCGTCGGGTCCTCGACCGCGACGTCGACCATCGCGCCGATCATCCGCACGCAGGACTACGCGGTGACCCAGGCCGTCGCTGCGAACGGTCTCGACCGTGACGGGTTCACCGTCGGCGGCGGCACGGCCGGTTCACCCGGCACGTCGGTGTCCTACGGCGGCGAGGTCCGGTCGCCGTTCCCCGGTCCGGTGCGGATGAGCTCGGGCTTCGGGTACCGCTCCGCTCCGTGCGGCGCCTGCTCGTCCCTGCACCAGGGGCTCGACTTCAACCCGGGCATGGGGGCGCCGATCGGAGCCGTCGCCGCGGGCAAGGTCCGGGTCTCCGGCACGTACTTCTCGTACGGCACGGCGGTCATCATCGACCACGTCATCGACGGCCGGAAGGTCGCGACGCTGTACGGGCACATGATCCCGGGCTCGTCGCCGCTCAAGGCAGGCGACACGGTCGAGGCGGGGGAGTTCATCGGCAAGGTCGGGTCCTCCGGCGTCTCGACCGGCGCGCACCTGCACCTCGAGGTCCTGATGGACGGCGTCACCCCGATCGACCCCGAGGCGTGGCTCGAAGCCCGGATCGGCCGCTCCCTCACGACCTGACGGCGGGCCGCATCCCGCGTGCACAGCACTCGTGCAGCACGGGTGCGGTGATGTCCCAGTGATCCTGTGCAGGATCACAGCCATGGACGATCACCACAGACCGCCCGCCCGTAGTCGACCCGTCGAGGTGTCCCGCTGATGGGCACCGACACCTGGATCGCCTTCGGGCTCGTCATCCTCTTCGTGCTCGTCGGCGGCGTGTTCGCCGCTGCCGAGATCGCCCTCGTCTCGCTCCGTGAGTCCCAGCTGCAGCAACTCGAACGCCGTGGCTCCCGCGGGGCCCGGGTCGCCGCGCTCGGCCGGGACCCGAACCGGTTCCTGTCCGCCGTGCAGATCGGCGTCACGGTGGCGGGGTTCTTCTCGGCCGCCTACGGTGCGTCGTCGATCGCCCCGGACGTGGCCCCGCTGCTGATGGGCATAGGTCTCGACCGCGGCGCCGCCGAGGCGATCGCCCTCGTGCTGATGACCCTCGTCATCGCGTACCTGTCGCTCGTGTTCGGCGAGCTCGTCCCGAAGCGGCTCGCCCTGCAGCGTGCCGAGGGCTTCTCGATGGCCGTCGCGCCGACGCTCGACCGCTTCGCGACCGCCATGCGCCCGGTCATCTGGGTGCTGTCGAAGACCACGAACGCCGTCGTCCGGCTGCTCGGCGGCGACCCGGACGCCCGCAGCGAGTCGATGAGCACCGAGGAGCTCCGCGGCCTGGTCGAGGACCACGACGCCATCGACGCGCAGGGACGCCGGATCGCCCGGAGCGCCCTCGACGCCGGTGACCGCATCCTCCGCGAGTCGATGCGCCCCTGGTACGACGTCTCGACGATCGACGCCGCGATGACGATCGCCGACGCCACGGACCACGCCATCGAGGTCGGCCACACCCGGTACCTCGTGACCGAGGGCTCCCGCGACGACGTCGCCGGCTTCGTGCACCTCCGCGACCTCCTGCGCCCCGCCGACCCGACGGCTTCGGTCGCCACGCTCGTGCGGCCGGTGCTCGCCCTGCCGGAGACGAAGTCGCTCTCCGGCGCGATCGCCGACATGCGGACCGACGGACACCAGATCGCCCTCGTCGTCGACGAGTACGGCGGCAGCTCCGGCATGGTCACGCTCGAGGCGTTGCTCGAGGACCTCGTCGGCAGGATCAGGGACGAATGGGACACGGCCGAGTACGACGAGCCCGCTGCCGAGACCGACGGCATCGACGGCGCGACGGTGCTCGAGGACCTCGCCGCCGACGGTGGCCCGCAGCTGCCCGACGGCGACTACGAGACCATCGGTGGACTCGTGCAGGTCCGCCTCGACCGGGTGCCCCGCGTCGGTGACGTCGTCGAGGCCGGGGACCACCGGCTCGAGGTCACCGCCATGGATGGTCACCGCGTCGCGCGGGTCCGGATCACGCTCCGCGTGCCCGCGTCGGCAGGGCCGCCCGCCCCGGTCGCCCAGGCCTGACCCACCGGACGGGAGGCACGGTGCCGGCTGGCACCGCGCCTCCCGTCCGTCGCGGGTGACCGGCTGACGGACTGGAAGCACGGTGCGGGCTGCTGTCTCTTATACACA
>NZ_CP054593.1:215312-220654 GCF_013347165.1 Curtobacterium sp. Csp2 | reverse complement strand
CGGACGGGAGGCACGGTGCCGGCTGGCACCGCGCCTCCCGTCCGTCGCGGGTGACCGGCTGACGGACTGGAAGCACGGTGCGGGCTGGCACCGTGCCTCCCGTCCGCCTGTCGGTCACCCCGTGACGGACGCAAGCCGTGCCGACGGGCGTCACCGGCACTGGCGGTACCTGTCTCGGTGCCGGTCCCGCGACGTAGGCTCGATGCATGGGCATCGACGTGCGCAACGAGATCCGTGACTTCCTGTCCTCACGGCGAGCGCGACTCACTCCGGACCTGGTCGGCATGCCGTCGTTCGGCGGTGGGGTCCGACGCGTGCCGGGACTGCGGCGGCACGAGGTCGCCATGCTCGCGGGGGTGAGCGTCGACTACTACACGCGACTCGAACGCGGCTCGTTGAAGGGCGTCTCGGACAGCGTGCTCGAGGGCCTCGCCGGAGCGCTGCAGCTCGACGAGGACGAGCGCGTGCACCTGTTCGACCTCGCGCGGCTGGCGAACGCCGGCGTGAAGGTCATGCACCGGAACGTCCCGACCCGGGTGCGTCCGGGTGTGCAGCGGCTGCTCGACGCGATCACCGGTGCGCCCGCGTGGGTGCGGAACGAGCGCGGGGACGTCGTCGCGACGAACGAGCTGGGCCGGGCGCTGTACGCCCCGATGTTCGCCGGACCCGGGCGTCCGGTGAACACCGCGCGCTTCACGTTCCTCGACCCGGCGGCTCGCGAGTTCTTCCCGGACTGGGCGGCGACGGCGCGCGACGCCGTGGCGGTCCTCCGTGCGGCGGCCGTCGCGAACCCGTGCGAGCCCGGCCTGGTGACCCTGGTCGGCGAGCTGTCGACGCGGAGCGAGGAGTTCCGCACGTGGTGGGCGGCGCACGACGTGCGCCTCAACCGACGCGGGAAGAAGCGGATCGCGCACCCGATCGTCGGGGAGCTCGAACTCGACTTCGAGGCGCTCGAGCTCGTCGCGGACCCCGGTCTGACGATGTTCTCGTACTCGGCCGAGCCCGGGAGCGAGTCCGAGCGGTCCTTGGCGCTGCTCGGGACCTGGGCCGCGACGGAGCGGGCGGAGCAGTACGCCGCGGTGCGTGCCGGGGACGCCGAGGGCGACCGGGGCGACCGCTAGTCGGTGCTGACGACGGCGAATCCCCCGGAGACCATGCAGCGACGGTAGCAGCGCGCCCACGTAGGGTGGCGTCGTGATCGGCGCAGCCTCCGTCCGGGACCGCCGTCCCGAGCCCGTGTTCGCCCGGGCCGTGCGCTCCGCCGTCGGCCCCGCACGCACGGTGCTCGCGCTCGACGGGACGCCGTACGCCCCGGCCGACCGCGAGGTCCTCGCCGTGGGCCTCGACGGTCCGCTGCCGTCGGCGGACGCGGCGGTGGTCTCGCTGTCCCCGGGCGCGTGGCCCGCGGTGCAGGCACGGCTCGCCGAGGTCCGCCGTGCCGTCGCGGGACCGGTCGTCGTGCTGACGATCGACCCCGAGCGCGTGCAGGACCACTGGCTGACCGAGTACGCCCCCGCCGTGAGCGCCGGGTGGGCCGATGGGTACCCGAGACTGGACCGCCTGGCCGCAGCGCTCGGCGGAACGGTCGAGACCACGCGGCTGCCCGTCCCCTTCACGTGCGTCGAGGGGTTCCCCGAGGCGTTCTACGCCCGACCGGAACGACTGCTGGACCCGGGTACCCGGACGGCGGACCCGGCGTGGGACGCTCTCGACGACCTCACCGCCCGCCGGGCGGTCACCGCGCTGCGCACCGCGCTCGAGACGGGCGAGTGGGACCGACGGTACGGACACCTGCGGCGCCAGCCGACGTACGACGGGTCCGTCGTGCTCCTGCGGTCGGAGCGTCCGGCTTGACACCGCGTCGTAGGGTGGAACCGTGAGTCAGCAGGAGGTGGTCGGCGCGCTGAGCGCCGGCATCAGGGCGTGACGCCCGCGGCTGTGCCCCTCGGCACGGCCGCCGTCGTCGATCCCTGACCATCCCTCCGCCCGTGCGGCGCTTCCCCTGCGCCCGGGCACTTCCGAAAGCGACCACACCGTGCTGCCCATCAGTGAGAAGACCCTGCGTTCCTCCTTCGTCAACGCCTCCCGCAAGGAGGTCGGGGACGTCACCCTGCCCACCGACTTCGAGACGCTGGACTGGGAGTCGCTCGACTTCCTCGGCTGGCGCGACCCGAAGACCTCCCGGCGCGCGTACGCCGTCGTGCCCACGCTCGAGGGCGACCTCGTCGGGATCCTGTTCCGGCAGGCCGAGGCGTCGCCGCGCTCCCGGGCGCAGTGCTCGTGGTGCCAGGACGTCAAGCTGCCGAACGACGTCGTGTTCTACGCCGCCAAGCGATCCGGGAAGGCCGGTCGGAACGGGAACACCGTCGGGACCCTGGTGTGCCAGGACTTCCAGTGCTCGCGGAACGTCCGGCGACCGCTGCCCCTGGCGTACGAGGGGTTCGACGTCGAGGGTGCCCGGCTCCGGCGCATCGAGGACCTGCAGCTCCGCATCGCGTCCTTCGCCGCCGAGCTCTGAGCCCCGAGCCCTGCGCCCTGCGCCCTGCGCCCTGCCTACTGGGTCGCGCTGGCTCCCGCGGAACGCAACGGGAGCGGTTTCTCGCAGCGGTATGTCGCTGCGAGAAACCGCCGACCTTGCGTTTTGCGGAAGGAGAGTGGGGGGGGCGGCGCCGAAACGCGGCGGTAACGGGCGGTCCCTAGGGTGACCGGATGGACCTCCGTGACTTCGACACCGCCCCGGACGCCGACGCCCGGGACGTCGCCCTGCACTGGGCCGCCGTCCCCGCGTGGGCCGACGCCCTGGTCGCCGGGCGGCCGTACCGCTCCGTCGCCGCACTGGCCTCGGCCGCGGCGACGGCTGCCGAGCAGTGGGGCGCGGACGAGCTCGACGCGGCCCTCGCACACCACCCCCGCATCGGCGAGCGCACCACCGAGGCGTCCTCGGCGCGCGAGCAGGGGGCGATGGCGACCGCGGCGGACGACGTCACGGCGGCGGTCGCGCGGGGGAACGCCGACTACGAGGAGCGGTTCGGACGGGTGTTCCTGGTCCGTGCCGCCGGTCGGACCCCGGAGGAGCTGCTGGCCGAGCTCGAGCGCCGGCTCGGCAACGACCCCGGGGTCGAGGTCTGCGAGGCCGCTGCCGCCCTGGCCGACATCGCGCAGCACCGGATCCGTGCGACCTTCGGCGTGCCGCACCTGACCACGCACGTCCTCGACGCAGGATCCGGTCGCCCGGCGGCGGGGGTCGGCGTGACCCTGCGGACCGCGGCGGGCGAGGTGCTCGCGACGGGGGAGACCGACGCCGACGGTCGGACCGGGCTCGGGCCGGACGTGCTGCCCCGCGGCGACCTGGAGCTCCGCTTCGACACCGGGGCGTACCACCGCGCATCGGGGACGCCCACCTTCCACCCGTACGTCGTCGTGGCGTTCAGCGTCACCGGGACGGGACACCTGCACGTGCCGCTCCTGCTCAGCCCCTTCGCTTACAGCACCTACCGCGGCAGCTGACCGGCGGGCGCGGTAGGTGCTGTAAGCGAAGGGGCTGAGCAGGAGCGGCACGTGCAGGTGTCCCGTCCCGGTGACGCTGAACGCCACGACGACGTACGGGTGGAAGGTGGGCGTCCCCGATGCGCGGTGGTACGCCCCGGTGTCGAAGCGGAGCTCCAGGTCGCCGCGGGGCAGCACGTCCGGCCCGAGCCCGGTCCGACCGTCGGCGTCGGTCTCCCCCGTCGCGAGCACCTCGCCCGCCGCGGTCCGCAGGGTCACGCCGACCCCCGCCGCCGGGCGACCGGATCCTGCGTCGAGGACGTGCGTGGTCAGGTGCGGCACGCCGAAGGTCGCACGGATCCGGTGCTGCGCGATGTCGGCCAGGGCGGCAGCGGCCTCGCAGACCTCGACCCCGGGGTCGTTGCCGAGCCGGCGCTCGAGCTCGGCCAGCAGCTCCTCCGGGGTCCGACCGGCGGCACGGACCAGGAACACCCGTCCGAACCGCTCCTCGTAGTCGGCGTTCCCCCGCGCGACCGCCGCCGTGACGTCGTCCGCCGCGGTCGCCATCGCCCCCTGCTCGCGCGCCGAGGACGCCTCGGTGGTGCGCTCGCCGATGCGGGGGTGGTGTGCGAGGGCCGCGTCGAGCTCGTCCGCGCCCCACTGCTCGGCAGCCGTCGCCGCGGCCGAGGCCAGTGCGGCGACGGAGCGGTACGGCCGCCCGGCGACCAGGGCGTCGGCCCACGCGGGGACGGCGGCCCAGTGCAGGGCGACGTCCCGGGCGTCGGCGTCCGGGGCGGTGTCGAAGTCACGGAGGTCCATCCGGTCACCCTAGGGACCGCCCGTTACCGCCGCGTTTCGGCGCCGCCCCCCCCACTCTCCTTCCGCAAAACGCAAGGTCGGCGGTTTCTCGCAGCGACATACCGCTGCGAGAAACCGCTCCCGTTGCGTTCCGCGGGAGCCAGCGCGACCCAGTAGGCAGGGCGCAGGGCGCAGGGCGCAGGGCTCGGGGCTCAGAGCTCGGCGGCGAAGGACGCGATGCGGAGCTGCAGGTCCTCGATGCGCCGGAGCCGGGCACCCTCGACGTCGAACCCCTCGTACGCCAGGGGCAGCGGTCGCCGGACGTTCCGCGAGCACTGGAAGTCCTGGCACACCAGGGTCCCGACGGTGTTCCCGTTCCGACCGGCCTTCCCGGATCGCTTGGCGGCGTAGAACACGACGTCGTTCGGCAGCTTGACGTCCTGGCACCACGAGCACTGCGCCCGGGAGCGCGGCGACGCCTCGGCCTGCCGGAACAGGATCCCGACGAGGTCGCCCTCGAGCGTGGGCACGACGGCGTACGCGCGCCGGGAGGTCTTCGGGTCGCGCCAGCCGAGGAAGTCGAGCGACTCCCAGTCCAGCGTCTCGAAGTCGGTGGGCAGGGTGACGTCCCCGACCTCCTTGCGGGAGGCGTTGACGAAGGAGGAACGCAGGGTCTTCTCACTGATGGGCAGCACGGTGTGGTCGCTTTCGGAAGTGCCCGGGCGCAGGGGAAGCGCCGCACGGGCGGAGGGATGGTCAGGGATCGACGACGGCGGCCGTGCCGAGGGGCACAGCCGCGGGCGTCACGCCCTGATGCCGGCGCTCAGCGCGCCGACCACCTCCTGCTGACTCACGGTTCCACCCTACGACGCGGTGTCAAGCCGGACGCTCCGACCGCAGGAGCACGACGGACCCGTCGTACGTCGGCTGGCGCCGCAGGTGTCCGTACCGTCGGTCCCACTCGCCCGTCTCGAGCGCGGTGCGCAGCGCGGTGACCGCCCGGCGGGCGGTGAGGTCGTCGAGAGCGTCCCACGCCGGGTCCGCCGTCCGGGTACCCG
>NZ_CP054593.1:192879-215302 GCF_013347165.1 Curtobacterium sp. Csp2 | reverse complement strand
CGCCTACCCCCGCCGCGGCACCGCGATCGGCGCCGTCGACCGCACCGCGTCGTACGACCCCACCGCCGGGTCGTCGCCGAACCGCTCCCGGACGCTCCGCGACCCGAGCAGCAGGTTGAGCAGGATCGCCGCGACCGCACCGGCCGAGATGCCCGAGTCGAACACGAGCGTGAACCACGTCGGGAACGCCGCGTAGATCGACGGCGCGACGGTCGGCAGCAGCGCGATCCCGAGCGGGAGTGCCACGACGAGCACGTTCCGGTTGTCGAACCGCACCTTCGACAGCGTCCTGATGCCCGAAGCCGCGACCATGCCGAACAGCGCCACCCCGGCACCGCCGAGGACCGCGTGCGGGATCGCCTCGACGACCGCCGCGACCTTCGGCACCAGGCCGAGCACGACGAGGATCCCGCCCGCGGCGGCGGCGACGTACCGGGAGCGCACGCCGGTCAGCGCGACCAGGCCGACGTTCTGCGCGAACGCCGTGTACGGGAACGTGTTGAACACCCCGCCGACGACCGTGCCGAGCCCGTCCGCCCGCAGTCCGTCCGCGAGGGTGCGCTTCGACACCGGTCGGCCGACGACCTCGCCGACGGCCACCATGTCGCCCGTGGTCTCGGTCATGATCACGAGCCCGACGACGAGCATCGACACGATCGACGCGAGGTCGAACGTCGGCAGGCCGAAGTGGAACGGCGTGACGACCGCGAACCAGGCGGCGTCGCCGATCCCGGACCCGTCCACCATGCCCGGGACGAACAGCGCCACGACCGTCCCGAGGAGCAGCCCGGCGAGCACCGAGACGCGTGCCAGTCCCCGCGGCGCGAAGCGCTCCACGAGGACGATCGCCAGGAGCACCCCGGCGGCGAAGGCGACGTCGAGCGGACGGGCGGCGCCGTCCTTCCCGCCCTCGGTCACCCAGCCGGCGGCGACGCTCATCAGGGACAGGCCGATGATCAGGATGACGGTGCCGGTGACGATCGGCGGGAACAACCGGACGAGCTGCGAGAACCACGGGGCGACGACGACCATGAACACGCCGCACGCGATGGTCGCGCCGTAGACCGCCGTGATGCCGTGCTCGGTCCCGATCGCGATCATCGGGCCGACCGCGGCGAAGGTGACGCCCTGCACGAGGGGCAACCGGACCCCGAAGCGCCAGAAGCCGACGGACTGCACGATCGTCGCGAGGCCGGCCACGAACAGGTCGGCGCTGATCAGGAACGCCAGGTCGGCCCGGTCGAAGCCGAGTGCACCGCCGACGATGAGCGGCACGGCGATCGCCCCCGCGTACATCGCGAGGACGTGCTGCAGCCCGAGCGGCAGCAGCCGGGCGAGCGGCGGGACGGTGTCGACGCCGTCCTCGCGACGGGCGTCGGTCGTCTGGTTCGTGTCGGTCACGGGTGCCCCCTCGGCGTCGTCGGACTCGTCTCCTCGGACGCTACGGAGCGGGTGTTTCCGTGCCGTGTCGGCGGTGGGTCGCCCGGATCACGCGACCGCGCGCCGGAACGCGCGTTCCACAGGTGGGGACGGGACGGACGGGAGGCCCGTGGCGGATCCGCCACGGGCCTCCCGTCCGACCTGTGGTCGCGTCAGCGACCGATGCTCGACATGTCGGGGTAGCGATCGCCGGTCGGGACCGGCAGCGAGGACAGGCGCTGCAGCTGGGACTCCGAGAGGGTCAGGTCGGTGGCGCCGACGTTCTCCTCGAGGCGGGAGACCCGCTTCGTGCCGGGGATCGGGACGACGTCGGTGCCCTGGGCGAGGAGCCACGCGAGCGCGACCTGCGCCGGGGTGCCACCGACCTCGGACGCGACGGCCTTGACCTCGTCGACGATGCGGACGTTCTGTTCGAACGCCTCCTGCTGGAAGCGTGGGTTGTCGCGGCGGAAGTCGTCGGCGTCCAGGTCGGACGGCTTCGTGATCGCACCGGTCAGGAAGCCGCGGCCGAGGGGCGAGTACGCGACCAGGCCGATGCCGAGCTCGCGGAGTGTCCCGAGCACGTCGTCCTCGGGGTCGCGGGTCCACAGCGAGTACTCGCTCTGGACGGCGGTCACCGGGTGCACGGCGTGGGCCTTGCGGATGGTCTCGGACCCCGCCTCGGACAGGCCGTAGTGGAGGATCTTGCCCTCCTGCACGAAGTCGGCGAGCTGGCCGACGACGTCCTCGATCGGGACCTTCGGGTCGACCCGGTGCTGGTACCAGAGGTCGATGTGGTCGGTGCCGAGGCGGCGGAGCGAGCCCTCGAGCGCCTCGCGGACGGACTCCGGTGCGCTCGTGAGCTTGCGGTCGGTGCTCGGCTGGGTCTCGCCGGGGACGTGCTCGACGAGACCGAACTTCGTGGCGAGCACGACGTCGTCGCGGCGCCCCTGCAGTGCCTTCCCGACGAGGACCTCGTTCGTGTACGGGCCGTACATCTCGGCGGTGTCGATCAGGGTGACGCCGAGGTCGATCGCGCGGTGGATCGTGCGGATCGACTCGTCGTCGTCGGTGCCGGCGCCCGTGTAGAAGGCGCTCATGCCCATGGTGCCGAGGCCGACGGCGCCGACCTCCAGGTCTGCGAGCGTGTGTGTCTGCATGGGTGCAGGTCTACTCCTGCCGACCCCCTGTGCGGGAGGCACCGACGGGGCTAGGCTGCGGGGACGGACAGGGTCCGCGGGACCGGAGGGGGACACCGTGTTGGTCATCGGGATCGTCATCGGGGTGGCCGTGGCCATCGCCGCGCTGCTCGTCGTGCTCGAGGTGCAGAACGTGCGCCGTCGTCGGAGGCTCGCGCACCTGGAGCCGATCGACCCGCGCATCGGGGAGCGGGCCATGTCCGAGGCCTCGGCGGCGCACGCGATCGTGGAGGGACAGGCCAAGTCCGCGCACCCGGGCATCAGCGGCGCCGGGGGCGGCCCGCTCGGCTGAGCCAGCTCGTCCCACGCGTCCTGGCCGGTCTGTCGTGTCGGCGCCGGGCTGTGGTTCGATCGTGCCGTGAACCTGTACCTGCGGCTGTTCCTGCTGACCGTGCGCATCCGTCTCGCGGGACTCCGCCCGGGCCGACGGCCGTCGCTCTGGGACGAGGGACGGACGCCGTTCCGGGTCGTGCTCACCGACCTCGACCCCTTACGGCACGTGAACAACGGCAAGTACCTGTCGATGCTCGACCTCGGTCGGTACGACCTGCTCACGCGCTCCGGCTTCTGGCACGAGGCCTCGAGGCGCGGCTGGTACGCCGTGGTCGCGGCGCAGACGATCACCTACAAGCGGTCGCTGACACTGGGGCAGCGCTTCACCCTCGTCACCCGGGTGCTCGGCGTCGACGACCGCGCCGTGTACATCGAGCAGGCCTTCGAGCGGCGGGGATCGGTCGTCGCGCGGGCGGTCGTGCAGGCCCGGTTCCTCCGTCGGACCGGCGGCACGGTCATGCCCGAGGAGCTCGTCGCCGCGGGCGGCGGGGCGCCGCGGGACCTCACCCTGCCCGACTGGGTGCACGCGTGGGCGGACGCGGTGCGGATCAGCAGCGCGGCGCCGACCGGCACGGCCAGGGGCGCCTCGGCGTAGGAAGGTCGGGTGCAGGAGCGACGGGGGAGCGGGACGCCGGGTCGACGTGCGGTGCTGGCCGGCGGGGTCGGACTCGGTCTGGTCGGGGTGCTCGCCGCGTGCTCGCGGTCGGGGCCGGCACCGAGCCCGTCGCCATCCGGGTCCGCGTCGTCCTCGGGCGCACCGTCCACACCGACCCCGAGCGCCGGTGGGCCGGACTCGTGGGACGCCCTGGCCGCGGCCGTCACCGGGACGCTCCTGCGCTCCGGGTCGTCCGGGTGGGACGCCGCACGGAAGCTGCAGAACCCCCGCTACGACGACGCCGACCCGCAGGCGGTGCTCCGCGTCGCTGGCGTCGCGGACGTGCAGGCCGCGCTCGCCTTCGCACGGAACACCCGCACGCCGGTCGCGCTCCGGGCCGGCGGGCACTCGTACACGGGCTGGTCCGCCGGCGGTGCGCCCGGGACCGACGTCCCCCGCTCGCTCGTGGTCAGCACGCAGGACCTGGACGCCGTCCGCGTCGACGGGGACACCGCGACGATCGGTCCGGGAGCCCGGCTGGCCGACGTGTACGCGGCCTTGGCCCGGGCCGGACGAGCGATCGGCGCCGGGTCGTGCCCGACCGTCGGCATCGGCGGACTGACGCTCGGCGGCGGGGTGGGCGTCCTGGTCCGGTCGTTCGGCCTGACGTGCGACCAGCTCACCGGGGTGACGCTCGTGACGCCCGACGGCGCCGTGCACCAGGTCTCCGCGACCGCCGAGCCGGACCTGTTCTGGGCGTGCCGGGGCGGTGGCGGCGGGACGGTCGGGGTCGTCACGTCGATGACCTTCCGGACGCAGCCCGCCCCCGACGTGCTGCTGTTCAGCATCGTGTTCCCCTGGTCCGCCGCGGCCGCGGTGGTGCGGGCGTGGCAGGACTGGGCGCCGGTCGCCGACCCGCAGCTCTGGTCGACCCTGAAGCTCCTGAACGGCACCAGGCACACCGCCCCGACGGTCACCGTCACCGGCGTGTGGACCGGCGCGAAGACCGGGGCGGACGCCTCCGTCGACGGGTTCATCGCCGCCACCGGGGCCACCCCGACGTCGCACACCGCCGACGAGCTGTCCTACGGCGACGCGATGGTGCGGCTCGCCGGGGCGCCGCAGCGCGTGTCCGAGGCCGCGACGTCGTCCATCGGCGGCCGGAAGCTCACCGACGACCAGGTCGACGTGCTCGTCCGACGGGCCGCGGCGGCCGGGGACGTCGCCGGGAACCGGGAGGGCGGGGTCTCCCTCGACGCGCTCGGCGGGGTCGTGGCCGACGTCGGGCGGACGGACTCGGCGTTCCCGTGGCGGGACGCCCTGATGACCGTGCAGTACACGGCGGTGTTCGCCGACGGGGCGGACCCGGCGCCGTTCGACGCGTACGTCCGCGACTTCCGGCAGGCGATGACCCCGGCGTGGGGCGACGGCGCGTACGCGAACTACTGCGACGCGGCGATCACCGACCCCACGGCGTACTTCGACGTGAACACCTCGCGGCTGCACCGGATCGCGGAGCAGGCGGACCCGGACGGGGTGTTCGACCAGCCGCACTGGGTCTGACCACCGTCCGACGATGACCGCCGTCCTACGATGACCGCATGGACGACAAGGAGCTGGTGCTCCTGGACGCCGCCGCGTGGCGGTCGTGGCTCGACGAGCACGAGGCCGACCCGGACGGCGTCTGGCTCGTGCTCGCGAAGAAGGGCACTACCGAACCGACGACGCTGACGTACGACCAGGCCCTCGACGAGGCGCTCTGCTCCGGGTGGATCGACGGGCAGAAGCGCGGGCGGGACGCCGGGACCTTCCGCCAGCGGTTCACCCCGCGTCGCCGCGCCTCGCTCTGGTCGCAGCGCAACATCGGCCTCGTGGCGGCCCTGACCGAGTCCGGACGCATGCGGCCCCGCGGGCAGGCCGAGGTCGACCGCGCCCGGGCCGACGGCCGGTGGGACCGGGCCTACGCCGGAGCCGCGACCGTCACCGTGCCGGACGACCTCCGCGCGGCCCTCGACGCCGAGCCCGCCGCGGCCGCCCTGTTCGCCGAGCTCGACGCGACGAACCGGTACGCCGTGCTGCACCGGGTGGTGACGGCGCCGAGCGACACCGCGCGGGCGAACCGCATCGCGAAGCTCGTCGGCGGGCTGTCCCGCGGCGATACCCCGTACCCGCGTCCTCCCCGCTGACCGGTCTCGCCGCCCCGAGTCTCGCCGTCGGCGACACGACTCGGGTCCCGGCACCCGAGACTCGTCGCCCAGCCCGAGACTCGGGCCAGGCCACCCGCGGGGGACACCGGCTCAGGGACGGGACACGGGCACGGCGTAGACCGGGGACATGACCACCGGTACCGACACCACGAACCGTCCTGCCGCCGCCTCGGGCACGTTCCGCATCGGCGGCGACCTCGAGGTCCACCGCCTCGGCTACGGCACCATGCAGCTCACCGGACCCGGCGTCTGGGGCCCGCCGAAGGACCACGACGAGGCGATCCGCGTCCTCAAGCGCGCCGTCGAGCTCGGCGTCGACTTCTTCGACACCGCCGACTCCTACGGTCCCTACGTCGCCGAGGACCTGCTCCGCGAGGCGCTGCACCCGTACGGCGACGACGTCGTCATCGCGACGAAGGCCGGTCTCACCCGCACCGGCCCGAACGAGTGGCCGCCGGTCGGCCGCCCGGAGTACCTGCGCCAGGAGGCCGAGATGAGCCTCCGCCGCCTGGGCCTCGAGCGCATCGACTTGTTCCAGCTGCACCGCATCGACCCGAAGGTCCCGCTCGAGGACCAGGTCGGCGAACTCAAGAAGCTCCAGGACGAGGGCAAGATCCGCCACATCGGCCTGTCCGAGGTGTCGGTCGACGAGGTCAAGGCCGCTCAGCAGGTCGCGACGATCGTCTCCGTCCAGAACCTCTACAACCTGCAGAAGCGCGACGCCGAGGAGCTCCTCGACTGGTCCGAGCAGCAGGGCATCGGCTTCATCCCGTGGTTCCCGCTCGCGACCGGCGGCCTGACGGGCGAGGACTCCCCGCTGACCGAGATCGCCGAGCGCAAGGGCGCGACCCCGGCGCAGCTCGCACTGGCGTGGCTGCTCAAGCGCTCGCCGGTCATGCTGCCGATCCCCGGGACGTCGAGCGTCGACCACCTCGAGGACAACCTGCAGGGCGCGACGATCGAGCTCACCGACGACGAGTTCGCGGAGCTGTCGAAGCTGCACGGCTGATCGGGCGGGTCGCGGACGCGACCACCGACCGGACGGGAGGCACGGTGCCAGCTGGCACCGTGCCTCCCGTTCGTTGCATCACGACTCGGCAACGGCGCTCGCGCGCGGATGCCGGGCCGGTGCACACTGGTCGCGTCCGATGGACAGGAACCGGGGGGACGACGTGGGGGCACAGGGTGCAGCGACGGAGCATGCCGGCACCGGCATGTTCGTCGGGACGGGGCGGCGGCAGACCGCGACGGTCGTTGCGGTGACCACCCATGGTGGTTCTGTCCTGCGAGTCGACGCGGGTGAGGTGGTCGCCGTCACGGGGGACGGCGCTTCCGCGGTGATGACGTCGGTCCGGAACGCGCCGCGCATCGGCGACCGCACGCTCGACGGTCTGGCCGTCGCCGAGGCGACGGCGCTCCGACGACGGCTGGTCGGGACGGTGTGCACCGACCACCGCCTCGTCCCGTCGCTGACGGTGCTCGAGAACACCGCGCTGCCCCTCGAGCTCGACGGGTGGGACACCCACGAAGCGATCGCCGCTGCGACGACCGCCCTCGCCCGGGTCGGGGTGACCGCTCCCCCGGACGCGCTCCCCGACGACCTGACCGCGGCCGAGCAGCGGCTCGTCACCGTCGCGCGGAGCATCGCCGGGTCGCCGGTGCTCGTGCTCGCCGACGAACCGCGGGACGCGACCGACGTACGATTGCTCCGTCGCCTGGCCGGGGACGGTGCCGGTGTGCTCGTCAGCACCACCGCGGCCGCGCGACCGACCTGGGCCGACCGCCTCGTCGAGACGCCGGCCGCGATCCTGTGAACGGCAGCGAGGACCCTCAGCCAGAACGCACGTTCCCCAGCTGGGGGGACTGGCCCGCACCCCGATCACCGGAGAAGCTCGTACCCGTGTCCCGCACCCGCCGGCTCGCCCTCGTGGCGAGCATCGTCTCCGCAGCCTGCCTCGTCACCGCAGGCGTCCTCGTCACCACCACGCCGCGCACCGCGAGCGCCGAGGACCGACCCGTGGCGGCCGTCGCCGAACACCGCGCCGGTACCGCGCTGCCGGACCCGCGGACGCCCGACCAGTTCGTGACCGGTGCGCTCGACACCCCCGCACTGCCGGGAGCGGTGCCGTTCGCCTACGCAGGCGACTCGATCACGGCACGGCCGGACTCCTGGCTGCACCAGCTCGAGACCGACGACGAACTGCACGCCGTCGGCGGTTACGCGCACAGCGGGTACCGCGCCGACCAGGTGCTGCAGCAGATCGGCCCCGTGCCGAGCGCCCGGGTCCTGGTCGTCGAGGTCGGGACGAACGACGTCAACCAGGCCGTCCCGACCGCGACGACGATCGCGAACGTCGGGGCGATCGTCCGGAAGGTCGGGGCGCAGCGCGTCCTGGTCGTCGCCGGGCCGCCGTCGGACTGGACCCACAGCCGGTGGGGCGCCGACCGTCGGACCGGTCAGATCGTGCTCACCGACGCCCTGCGCACCGACGCGGCGGAGCACGGTTGGGCGTTCGTCGACCCGTTCGCGGCGCTGCGTGCCGCGGACGGCGCGTACAAGCCGGGCACGTCGCCGGACGGCATCCACCCGACGGCCGAGGCGAACCAGGGCGTCGCGCGGGCGATGGCCGCCGCCATCACCCGCACCGCCGCCTGACCCGGACCGGACTGTCAGCCCGGCCCGGGGTCACTCGGGCAGGGGTTCCGCGTACGTCCGGAAGTCGCCGCGCTCGGAATGGATCGCCCAGAGCTGCTCGGCCACGGCCGCCGACGAGTGCGCGTCCTGCCCGTCGTCGATGCCGAACGGGATGATGAGCTGGCCGACGTGCACGTGCTCCTCGGCCACGGCGTCGTGCAGGAGCTGCGCGTAGGCGCTCTCGCCCGCGAAGGCGACGGACGTGCCGGTCACGCGGGCGCCCGGACGGACCGCGCTGCCCCCGTTGACGAACAGGATCGTGCCGGTGCCGAGCGCGCGCATGCCGGGGAGCACCTGACGGACGGCGTTCACCGAGCCGTAGACCGAGAACTCGACCGGGCCGACCAGGTCCTCGGCGGTCGTCTCGAGGACCGGTCGCATGTACTCCTTCGCCGGCAGCGGGCTGTACTGCAGGACCTCGATCGGGCCGAGCTGCTCGGTGGCCGCCTCGAGCGCGGCACGGAGCGAGTCGCCGTCCCGGACGTTCGCGGCGAAGCCCTTCGCGGTCACGCCGGACTCGCCGAGCTGTGCCGCGAGGGAGTCGAGACGGTCCTGGTTGCGTGAGATCAGGGCGACGGCGAAGCCCTCGCGTCCGAAGCGCTCGGCGACCGCGGCGCCGAGGCCCTTGCCGGCGCCGACGATGGCGATGGTGGTCATGAGTGGTCCTTCCGGAGGTGGTGTGCGGCCGACGGTAGGCCGACGTCCCGCGTCCTGGGAGGCACGGCCAGGAACCCTCAGGGCTTTCCCGCCTGCGTCGTGTGGACTCGGGGGACGAACCGGGAGGATCACCGTGGACACCACCCGCAGCACCCGTGCGACCCGCAGCGCTCGCTCCGCCGGAGGCCGTGCCGGACGTGAGTCCGGACGTCGGTCCGTCGGCCGTGCCCGTCGGTCGTGGTCCGCGGTCGGGCTCGCGGCGGCTGCGGCCCTGGCGCTCGTCGCCTGCTCGGACGGCGACCCCGACGGCACCGGTGGGACCGGCACGTCCGGCTCGAGCAGCGCCCCGTCCCGGACCAGCCCGGCGACCGCGGCGGCGACGACCGAGGTCGTGACCGGACTCGACGCCCCGTGGTCGGTCGTCCCCGTCGGAGACGCCGGCGACGCGCTCATCAGTGAGCGCGACTCCGCCCGGGTCCTCGAACTACGGGCGGACGGCTCCACCCGCGAGGTCGGCACCGTCCCCGGCGTCCGGCACGGCGGCGAAGGGGGACTGCTCGGGCTCGCCCTGCACGACGGCGACCTGTTCGTCTACTCGACCGCCGACGCCGGCAACCGCGTGCAGCGCTTCTCGCTGACCGGTGACACCGGCTCGTACCGGCTCGGCGACGCCACCACCGTGCTCGACGGCCTGCCCCGGAACACCTTCCACGACGGTGGCCGGATCACGTTCGGCCCGGACGGCATGCTCTACGTGAGCGTCGGGGGACGCCGGGGACCGACCGGCGGCGCAGGACCGGGACTCCCTGGCCGGCAAGATCCTCCGTGTGACGCCCGACGGGGCGGTGCCGGACGACAACCCGTTCCCGGGCTCACCGGTGTGGTCGCTCGGCCACCGCAACGTGCAGGGCATGGGCTGGGCGGCGGACGGCACGATGTTCGCCGCGGAGTTCGGGCAGGACGCCTGGGACGAGCTCAACGTCATCGTCGCGGGGGAGAACCACGGCTGGCCCGAGGTCGAGGGCGTCGGCGGCGAGGACCGCGGCTTCGTCGACCCCGTGCAGCAGTGGGCGACCGACGACGCGTCGCCGAGCGGCCTCGCCGTGATCGGCGACACGGTGTACGTCGCGAACCTGCGCGGCGAGTCCGTCCGGGCCGTGCCGGCCGCCGAACCCACGACGTCGACGGTGTCCTTCGCCGGCGAGTTCGGGCGGATCCGCACGGTGCTCGCCGGTCCCGACGACACGCTCTGGTTCGTCACGAACAACACCGACGGCCGCGGCGACCCGCGGGACGGCGACGACCGCATCCTCTCGGTACCGCTCCGCGAGCTCGACTGAGGCGGACCGGTCTGCCCGACCGCCGTCGGGTGCGCGCCCTCGCCCCACGATGGAGCAGACGACGTCGGGCACGCCCGGGCGACCCGACGTCCTCTGCTCCACCACGGGAGGAGAACCCGACGTCTTCTGCTCCACCACGGGAGCAGCCGATGTCAGACCGTGGTACCCGCCCCGACCTCGAGTCCACCGTGCTCGACCTGCCACCGCAGCGCGTCCCGCACCGTCTCCGAGGCCGTCCACGCCGGCGCGTAGCCGAGCACCCGCTCCGCCTCGGCGGTGCTGAACACCTGGCTCCGCGACAGGTGCTGCCAGCTCGCGTCGGCGTGCTCGGGGGCCGTGATCTCGCGGAACCGGTCCCACGAGACGGACTCGAGCCGTGCCTCCCGGCCGGCCCACGAGGCGACCAGCTGGGCGTACCCGCGCACGGTGAGCGCGGTCGGAGCCGTCGCGAAGAAGGCGCCGCCGGACGCGGCGTCTCGCTGCTCGACCGCCAGCTGGAACAGCTGGGCGACGTCGTCGGCGTGCACGTGGGCCATCGCCTCGGCTCCGAGGCCGGGCACCTCGACGGTCTCGCCCCGGGTCAGTCTCGTGACGACGGACGGGTCGAGGTTGCCGAGCGGACCGATCGGCATCCACCCCGGACCGCTGATGTGCCCTGGGTGGACGGAGGTCGTGACGACACCACCAGAGGCGGTTTCTTCCTGCAGGAGCCGGGCGATCGCGTCCTTCTGGACGCCGTACTCGCCGAACGGCGGGGTCATCGTCGCCTCGGTGATCGGCAGGACGTGCGAGACGCCCGCCCGCCAGATCGAGCCGCAGTGCACCAGGTGCGTGTTGCTGCCGCGCAGCGCGCGGACGAGCTGTTCGGCGCTCTCGACGGTGAAGCAGACGAGGTCGACGACGGCGTCCGCGGCGAGCGCCGCGACCCGGTCGCCGAAGGTGCCGTCGCGGTCCTCCTGCTCCCGGTCCGCGACGACGCGCTCGACGCGCGTCCACTCCGGGGCGTCGGCGTACGGGGTGCTGGTGCCCCGCGACACGGCCACGACGTCGTGGCCGGCGCGGACGAGGCGGGGCACGAGGAACGTGCCGATGTGGCCGGTGGCCCCGATGACGACGATGCGCATGGTGCTCACGCTAGGCGCGTCGGGTCGGCCCCGACAGGCCCTGTCGGTGCCCCGCGGGACGGACGGGAGGCACGGGGCGGGGTCCGCCACGCGCCTCCCGCCCGACGGGCGAACAGCGTTCAGGCGCTGCGGACGGCCTGGACCGAGCCGGCGATGACGGCGGCGTCCTCGGCGAGCGCGCCGACGGCGTCCGGCAGACCGGCGCCGCTGAGCGACTTCCGGGCGGCCCAGCCGACGAAGCTGCCGACGACCGCGCCGATGCCGCCGAGGACCGCACCCTCGAGGCGCAGGTCGCGACGGCCGGTGGTGCCGAGCGCGGCACCGGCGAACGCGCCGGCGGCGATGCGGCCGACCAGGCCCATCGGGGAGATGCGGGCGGGGGCCTTCGGGGACTTGTCGCCGATGAGCTCGCCGATCGCGGACGCGACGAGGAGCCCGCGGCCGAGGGGCGTGCTGAACGCCTTCCACTGCTGCCAGTCACCCTTGACCGCCTTGTTGTCGTGGTTCAGGGCGAGGACGGCCAGCGGGGTGCTGCTCCGTCCGCCGCTCAGGACCCCGAGGGCGAGGCTCCGGACGAGGGTGTGCTGCTCGTGCTGCTGCTTGCTCATGACGCTCCTGTCGTGTCCCGTCGGACGGTACTCGTGGGAGCCTCGGGGGACGCGGATGCCCACGACCCCTCGGAGCCGTGACGCGTACCGTGCCCGGCATGAGCGACATCATCCTGTTCGGCGGCCACGGCAAGGTCGCGCTCCTCGCGACCCGCATCCTCTCCGACCGGGGCCACCGCGTCACCTCCGTCATCCGCAACCCGGAGCAGGAGGACGACGTCCGTGCCCACGGCGGTGAGGCGCGCGTCGCCGACGTGCAGCAGCAGTCCCTCACCGACCTCGAGGACCTGGTCCGCGGGCACGACGCCGTCCTCTGGTCGGCCGGAGCCGGTGGCGGTTCGGCCGACCGGACGTGGGCGATCGACCGCGACGCCGCGGTGCTCTCGGTGCAGGCCGCGGCGCGCGCCGGGGTGGACCGGTACGTGATGGTCTCGTGGTCCGGGTCGCAGCTCGACCACGGCATCCCGCAGGACCAGGACTTCTTCGCGTACGCCCAGTCGAAGATGATCGCCGACGCGGTCCTCCGCGACTCCGACCTGCAGTGGACCGTCGTCGCGCCGAGCACCCTGACCGACGACGACCCCACGGGCCGGGTCGACTGGGACGGCTCGTCGTCGCAGGTCCCGCGCGGGGACGTCGCCCACGTCGTGGCCGACGTGCTCGAGGACCCGTCGACGGCCGGCCGGACGATCCGGTTCAACGGCGGCTCGACCCCGGTCGCGGACTTCCTGCGCGGCTGACGCGGCCGGCCGGTCCCGTCCGTGCACGCCTTCCTCGTCCGGGTCCGGGAGTCGTTCTGGTTCCTCCCGGCGCTCCTGGGGCTCGTCGCCGTTGTCGCGGCGCAGCTCCTCGTCACCCTCGACCGGGACGTCCTGGCCGGGCAGGTCCCGGCCGTCCCGTTCCTCGACGCGCTGAGCGCCGGGGGCGGCCGGTCGATCCTGACGACGATCGGGACGGCGATGCTCACCGTGGCGGGGACCTCGTTCTCGATCACGATCTCCGTCCTCGCCACGACGTCGTCGACGTACGGACCCCGGCTCGTCCGGAACTTCATGGCGGACCGCGCGAACCAGCTCGTGCTCGCCGCCTTCACGTCGACGTTCCTGTACGCGATGGTCGTGCTGCGGACCGTCCACACGGCGGTCGACGACGGCGATCCGTTCGTGCCGGTCGTCGCGATCCACGTCGCGGTGCTGCTCGCCGTGGTCGACGTGGGCGTGCTGGTGTTCTTCATCCACCACATCGCGTCGAGCACGCAGATCACGTCCCTGCAGCGGCAGGTGCAGGAGGACCTGCGCGTCGCGGTCGAGCACGCGTACCGCGACGGCGACGACGATCGGCGCACCGTGGGCAGGGTCGCGGTGCCGGAAGCGGGTCGGGGCGTCGTCCGCGCGGCGAGCGACGGGTACGTGCAGTCGGTCGAGTGGCGCGGACTGGTCTCGTGCGCGTCCCGGACCGACTGCGTCGTCGACGTGGTGGCGATGCCGGGACGCTACGTGATCGCCGGCGACGTGCTGGCGACGGTGCACGCCGCCACGGGGAGCAGGGACCACGTCGTGGACGCCCGCGCCGCCCGGACCGTGCGCTCGTCGGTCCTGCTCGGTCCGGCCAGGACGCCCGTGCAGGACGTCGACTTCGCGCTGCAGCAGCTGGTCGAGATCGCGGTGCGTGGTCTCGCTTCCGGCACCAACGACCCGTACACCGCGGTGAGCGCGCTCGACCTCGCCACCTCGGTGCTCGTCCCGCTCTGGCGCGACGGGCACCCGGTGACCGGCCTCCTCGACACCGCCGGCCGGATCCGCGTCCTGCAGCACTGGCCGGACCCGGGAGCGCTCGTCAGCGGTCTGTTCACGACGATCGCCCAGTACGACGCCGGCCACCCGCTCGTCGAGGCGGCGGCCGACCGGCTCGCGGAGCGACTCGAAGCCGTTGCTCCTCCGGACCGACGGAACGTCGTCACCCAGGTGCGGCAGCACGCCCGGGGATCCGGTTCCTGAGCGGAATCGCAGCTCGGCGGGCACCATGGACTGATGGCCACGACGAGACCACCAGCACCCGCCGCCGACCAGCTCCGCCCGGGCGAACCCGTCCGCACCACCCCGAACCTGCGCCGCTGGGTCTTCTGGCCCGCAGCCGTGATCGTCCTCGGGTTCGTGGCCTGGACCCTCGTCGCTCCGTCCTCCGCCGAGGCCGTCTTCTCGGCGCTGCAGAGCGGCATCGTGCGGAACTTCAGCTGGTACTACGTCCTGATCGCCGCCTTCTTCGTCGGGTTCTCGCTCTTCGTCGGGTTCTCGAAGTACGGCGACATCAAGCTCGGCAAGGACCGTGACGAGCCCGAGTTCTCGACCGGCTCCTGGTTCGCGCTCCTCTTCGCGGCCGGCATGGGCATCGGTCTGGTGTTCTACGGCGTCTCCGAGCCGCTGAGCCACTTCGCCTCGCCACGGCCCGGGGTCACCGGGACCGAGAACCAGCTCGCGCAGCAGGCGATGACCCAGACGTTCCTGCACTGGGGGCTGCACGCCTGGGCGATCTACGTCGTGCTCGGACTGGCCCTCGCCTACGCGATCCACCGCCGGGGTCGTCCGGTCTCGATCCGGTGGGCCCTCGAGCCGCTGCTCGGCCGCCGGGTCCGTGGGGGCTGGGGCAACCTCGTCGACGTGATCGCGCTCGTCGGCACGCTCTTCGGTGTCGCCACCTCGCTCGGACTGGGCGTCATCCAGATCGGCGCCGGGCTCGAGAGCGCCGGCATCGCCGAGAGCAGCACGGTGAGCCAGATCGCTATCATCGCGGTGATCACCGCGCTGACGATCGTGTCGCTCGTCACCGGGGTGACGAAGGGCATGAAGCTGCTGTCGAACTTCAACCTGCTCCTCGCCGCGGCCCTGCTGCTGTTCATCCTGATCGTCGGTCCGACGCAGTTCCTGCTCCGGGACTTCGTGCAGTCGATCGGCGCGTACCTGCAGAACGTCGTCGGCCTGTCCTTCAACGTCACGGCGCAGCAGGGCGCGGCCGGCGAGGAGTGGCAGGGCGCCTGGACGACGTTCTACTGGGGCTGGTGGATGTCGTGGGCGCCGTTCGTCGGCATCTTCATCGCGCGGATCTCGAAGGGCCGGACGGTCCGCGAGTTCGTCTTCGGCGTGCTCCTCGTCCCGACCGCGCTGACCTTCCTCTGGTTCGCGGTGCTCGGCGGCGCGGCCATCCATCAGGAGACGGACGGCGCGGGCGGCCTGATCGGTGCGGACGGCTCGGTGGACGTCGAGAGCGCCCTCTTCACGCTGCTCGGCGACCTGCCCGCCGGGACCGTGCTGACGTTCGGCGCCATCCTGCTCATCGGTGTCTTCTTCGTCACGTCGTCGGACTCCGGGTCGCTCGTGATGGCGATGATCGCGTCCGGCGGTGACATCGAACCGAAGAACTGGCTCCGCGTGTTCTTCGCCGTCGTCGCCGCGCTGCTCGCCGTGGCGCTGCTGCTCACGGGCGGGTTGAACGCCCTGAAGACCGCGGCGATCACGACGGCGCTGCCGTTCAGCATCGTGCTGCTCATGACCTGCTGGTCGACCGTGATCGCCTTCAACCGGGAGCGCCGGGCGTACGACAAGGCCGAGCGCGAGGTCCTGCTCGAGCACGTCGGCGCCTACTACGGCCTCGAGGTCGACGCGCCCGCCGAGCGCGGCGAAGCCCGTCCGTGGGACATCGTGCGGCGCCTCCGTGCGCGTCGGCCCGTCCGACCCGAGTCGGTGAGCACCTCACCGGACGCGTTCCCCGTGCACACCGAGACGGTGTCGCCGGACCCGGGCATCGACACGACGCTGGACGGGGCCCCGCAGCGCGACGACCACCGGGGCGGGGCACCCGAGCCGCGCTGACCCCGCGCGGCGGCTGTCGCTGTCAGCGAACGGACCGTCGCATCCACTCCGGCGCTCGGTGGAGCAGAAGACGTCGGGCGCCGGTCGAGCACCCGACGTCTCCTGCTCCATCGCGGCAGGACGAACCGACCTACCGCACGTGGTCCCGGTGTCGGCGGCCGGGGCTACCGTCGCCGCATGCCCGAGGGTGACTCCGTCCACCGACTCGCGGGACGCCTCCGCGCGGTCGACGGCGCCCGTGTCCGCTCGGGCGAGCTCCGCGGGGGCGACGCGGCCGGCACCCCGCTGACCGGCCGCCGGATCACCGGGCACGCGACCCACGGCAAGCACCTGCTCACCCGGTTCGACGACGGCACCACGCTGCACACCCACATGCGGATGACCGGTTCGTGGACCGTGACCGCCGCAGGGCGCCGGCTCCCCGTGCACGCCGCGCAGCAGGCCCGGGTGCGGATGGCCCTCGATGACGGCCGGACCGTCTGGGGCCTCGACCTGCCCGTGGTCGAGCTGCTGCCCACCCGCGATGAGCACCACGCCGTCGGGCACCTCGGGCCGGACCTGCTGCACGACGACCTCGACCGCGCCGAGGCCGTCCGCCGCCTGACCGCCGATCCGGGGCTGCCGGTGCGCCGTGCCCTGCTCGACCAACGTCGGGTCGCCGGGCTCGGGAACCTCTGGGCGAACGAGCTCGGCTTCGTCCGGGGTCTGCACCCGGACCGCCCGATCGGCACCGTCGACGTCCCGACGTTGGTGGACACGGCGCAGCGGATGCTCCGGCACTCCGCGACGGTGCCGGACGCGTACCAGGTGACGACGGGTGTCCTCCGCCGCGGCGAGCGGCACTGGGTGGTCGGCCGGGCGGGACGACCGTGCCTCCGCTGCGGCACGCGCGTCCGGGCACGCGACGACGTCGAGGTGGTCGGCTCCCCGCCACGGCGCGTGTGGTGGTGCCCACGCTGCCAGCCGGCCGTGTCCACCTGACCGGCCCCGATCCTCCAGGCCGACGGCCGGACCGACGGACCGACGGCCGGACCGACGGCCGGCCGGACCGACAGGCCGATCAGCCAGTCGTGACGCTGCGCGCGATCTCGCGCGCGACCTCCTCCGGTGCGCGCCCCACCGTCGACACGACCTGGGCCGCGTCGTGCAGCCAGGTGCGCGCCGCCTCGGCGTACGGCGCGAGCCGGCTCATCCGGAACAGCGAGTAGCCCACGACGGTGTCGCCCTCGATCCGCGCCCGCAGCGTGTCCTGGTCGGCGTCCAGGACCACGTGCCGGACGGGCACCCCACGCGCCGCGAAGCCGTCCGCGATCTCCCGCCAGTACGCCTCGACCAGGACCGTCTGCGGCAGCACGAGCGTGCCCCCGACGTGGTCCAGCAGCCGGGTCGCGGTCTCGACGACGAGCGGTCGCCACGGGTCCCAGTGCTGGAAGTCGCCGTGGTCGGGCAGCGGCGGCCGCACGTCCATCAGGACCTCGCCGATCTTCTCCGGGTCGAGCACGCGCGCGTCCGGCAGGAGCGGCTGCAGCAGCCGCGCCGTCGTGGTCTTGCCCGCCCCGTGGGTGCCGTTGATCCAGACGATCACGTCGCGGACGCTACCGCACCCTCCTGCCGGGAGGCACGGCGCACCCCCGCCCCGCCGCTTCCGCGGCAGGATGGTCACGTGACCGACACCAAGCCCGCCGTCCTGTTCGTCTGCGTCCACAACGCGGGCCGCTCCCAGATGGCCGCCGGGTGGTTGCGGCACCTGGCGGGCGACCGGGTGGACGTGTTCTCGGCCGGGTCGGAGCCCGCGGACCGGCTGAACCCCATCGCCGTGCGGGCGATGGCGGAGCAGGGCATCGACATCGCCGGGGCCGAGCCGGCGGTCCTGACGACCGACGCCGTGCGGCAGGCGGACGTCGTCGTGACGATGGGGTGCGGGGACGCGTGCCCGGTGTTCCCCGGGAAGCGCTACGAGGACTGGGCGCTGACCGACCCCGCCGGGCTGCCGCTCGAGCAGGTGCGCCCGGTGCGGGACGAGATCCGGGGCCGGGTCGAGGCGCTGCTCGCGTCGTTGGACTGAGCGGGGGTGCCCGGGCTGCGCTCGTTCAGACGAGTGCGGCGACGCCGAGCGACAGCAGCGCGAGGAGCGGGAAGGCCCCCTGGGTGCTCGCCGCGCGGCGCTTCGAGTCGTCGCTCGCGAACAGCACGAGGGCGGCCCCGAGCATGCTCGCCGTGCCCGCGACCACGAGCGTGAGACCGACCGCGGTGCCGCCGGCGGCGACCACGACGACGCCGACGATCGCGAGCACCGCGAGGAACAGGTTGTAGAAGCCTTGGTTGTACGCGAGCTGCCGGTTGGCCTGGGCCTCCTCGGCGGTGGTGCCGAACGTGTTCCGGGCGCGGGGCGTGGTCCAGAGGACGGACTCGAGCACGAAGATGTACACGTGCAGGAGCGCTGCGAGGGCGGCGAACACGAGCGCGACGACGGTCATGCCACGACCCTACGACCCCGGGGCGCGGCGGGTCAGCGCTCCGTCGGCAGCGGCAGCTCGCGGGACCGGTCCCACGGCTCGGTCCAGCCGAGGCGGTCGAACAGCCCGTCGAGCAGCATCGCCGTGAAGCCCCACAGCGTGTGGACGCCCTGCTCCGAGTGCACCGCGAACGCCGGCCCACGCCACTCCCGGCCGTCGCGGCGCAGGACCGTCACCCCACGGACCGCCGGGTCGAGCAGGTCCGCGACGGGTGTCCGGAAGACCGCTGCGGACTCCCGTTCGTCGACGACCCGCACCGGCGACGGTGCGCGCCACCAGCCGAGCACCGGCCGCACCAGGTGGTTCGAGTGCGCGAGCGGGACGGCGGGCAGGGTCCCGAGGACCTCGACGCCCGCTGGGTCGAGCCCGGTCTCCTCGCGGGCTTCGCGCAGCGCTGCGGCGGGGGCGTCCGCGTCCCCGGGGTCGAGCCGCCCGCCGGGGAAGGCGACCTCGCCGGGGTGCGACCGGAGCGTCGACGCACGGGCGAGGAGCAGGACGTCGAGATCCCGGTGCACCGACGCGGCCCGCGCCGGACGGGTGCTCGGGACGTGGTCGAGCTCGCCGAAGAGCATGAGTACGGCCGCTGCGCGCGGGTCGGCCGTCGTCGGCATGACCGGGGCGATCGGCGCCGGGTCCGCAGCGAGGGCGGCGAGCGCGGCGCGGGCGGCGCCTGCCGTCACCGGTCGTCCTCGGCGGTGGGCGCCGGGCCGCGCCGGCGCTGCACCAGGCGGGTGACGAGCACGGCGAGCAGGGCGACGACGACGAGTCCGGCGAGCAGCCAGATCGTCGTGGCGGCGCCGTGTTGGTGCGCCGCGGGGGCCTGCGCCTCCGCGACCTCCGTGGCGGTGGCCGACGGTGACGGGCCGACGGCGGGAGTACCGGCCGTGGCCGACGAAGACGGCGCCGACGCGGACGGCGCCGGCGCCGTCGCCGTCGCCCCGGTCGACGTGAAGGCGTACTCGCCCGAGATGGGGTGCCCGTCGACGGACACACTCCGCCAGCGCACCTGGTACGACCCGGCGTCCGTCAGGTCCACCGCGGTGCCGATGGTGTTCCCGTCGGTGCTGACGTCCCCCCGCGCGTGCTCGGTCCCGCCGGCGTCGGTCACGCTGATCACGATCCCGCTCTGCAGGCCGGACAGCGGCGGCTCCGACAGGGTCAGGGTCACCCGGTCCAGGTCGCCGGACACGGACGAGTCCGCCGCGGGGTCCGAGGACACCAGGACGTCGTGCGCCGACGCGGGCCCCGCGACGAGCACCACCGGCAGGGTCGCAGCGACGAGGACGGAGGCGAGGAGGACCCGGAGACGCACGAGCGCGAGCGTACCCGAGTGCTCGTCAGTCCTTGCTGACGAACTTGACGTCGGACGCACCGAGCTGCAGCTGCTCCTCGATGCCCTGCTGGTCCGTCGAGCCCCACCGCTCCGCGATGCGACCGTCAACGAACTTCGACACCTGGATGCCGCGGACCTCGAAGGAGCGGCCGGTCGGCTCGTGCCCCTGGAACGGTCCGGTGTGGGTCCCGCGGATCGTGAAGACCGCGGTCACGAAGTCGTCGGTCACGACGAGCGGGTCGGCCTCGAGCGTGACGTCGGGGAAGGCGGTCGTGAACTCCTGCCAGAAGTCGACGATCCCCTGCAGGCCAGGCGCCTGACCCGGCGCGGGATCGTGGTCGACGACGTCCTCGTGCCACGCCTCGGCCATCCGACCCCAGTCTCGTGCCTCGAGGATGCCCCCGAGCGTCTCCTGCGTGGCGGCGTTCGCTTCCTTGCTCATGCGTGGTCCCTCCGTGTGGATCGGTGAGGGTCCTTGGTACGCGCGCCGCCCCGGAGGACACGGAGTGTCCGCGGGACGGCTGTCCGGTCGGCGCACCGGCTCGCGGTGGTGCGCGACGGACGGACGGGAGGCGCGTGGCGGGCCGGCCACGCGCCTCCCGTCCGGTCGTGGCCCGGTCGGCGACCGCCGCGACGTCAGCGTCCGGCTGCCGCGTGCGCGGCGACCTGCGCCGCGGTCAGCTCCGTGCCGTAGACGGCGGCGAAGCGCATCGAACCGGTGAAGAAGTAGTTGGACGGCGAACCGGGCCAGTACGCGATCGTGTCGTACCCGATCTTGAAGTACCCGGTGGCGTTCTCGGGCTGCGTGTAGGCGGTGTTCGACGCGACGAGCGACCCGTCCAGGTACAGCCGCATCCCGTTCCCGGGCGACATCGTCGACACGACGTGGTGCCACGCTCCGTCGGTGACCGACTGCGGCGACGCGATCGTCTGCGTCGTCCCGTTGTAGGCGCCGAACACCAGCTGCCCCGACGGGTTGATCCAGGTCTGGCGGTCGTGCTGGCCGGAGGTCCCGGTCTGGCTGCTGCCGAACCCGATGAGCAGGCCGCCGGCGACCGTGGTGCGGAACCAGACCTCTTCGCTGAAGGTCGTCGGGTTGACGTACGCGCGCGGCGTCGACACGAAGCTCGTCGAGCCGTTCAGCACGTACGCGCTCCCGGTGTCCCGGACGCACCCGTTCGGGTTCGGCGTCGCCGCGACCATGCTGCCCTGGTAGGTGCCGTTCGCGGCCTTGCCGGACGCGTCGGCCGCGGTCCGGGACCCGGAGGCCTCACCGAGCCGGTAGGCGAAGAGCGCACCGGAGGCGTCCGCGCTGACCGCACCGGCGCAGGTGAAGTACGGCGCCGTGCCCGCGGTGTTCGTGGAGTCGGTGATCCGAGCGCTGTACGCCGAGCGGGTCGGTGCGAACTGGTTCAGCAGCACCACGACCGCGAGCGCCAGCACGAGCAGGACCGCGACGAGCCGGCCGTCGCGCAGGCGCCCGAGCGCGGGCAGGCGCAGCCGCAGGAGCGCGAGCGGGCCACGGCGGACGCGCGGGAGGGCGTGCAGGCCCGTCACGATGCACGCACCGTCTCGACGCGGCCCACGGCCAGGCAGAGGACGAGCGGGACGAGGCACACGGCGATGAGCGCGGCCCAGCCGACCGGGTCGAGGTCGATGTTCGACGTCATCTGGTAGTGCCCGTTCTCCGTGAGCTCGTGGATGACCACGCGGCCGACCTGCCCGTCGACGAGGTGCAGGGTGTTGCCGCCGTGCGCCTCGACCCGGACGGGGAAGACACCGGAGGAGACGATGGTCGCCTCGACCCCGGCGGGGCTGGACGTGTTCGTGATCGTCGTCACGTTGACGAAGGGCTTGAGGACGAACGCCGCGTACGACGCGGTGAGCGCGCCGCCGGCGATGCGCAGGCTGCTCCGGGTTACGCGGTCGGTGAAGACGCTCGTGACGGTCCACACGAGCAGGGTGCCGATGAGCAGGATCGGCGCGGCGCGGAAGAGCCAGCCGAGGTGCGGGACGAGGAGCGCCGGGGTGCCGATCACGTCGGCCTGGCGGAGCGTCCACGGGTCGGTCGCACCGTTGATGTCGCCGCGGGTGTGGAGCCCGCCGTCGGCGTCGATCGCGATGATGCGGTGCGTGTAGACGACACCACGGTTCGCCGCGGTCTCGAAGGACACGACGTCGCCGACGCGCAGGGTCGAGACGTCCACCGGCAGGTCGAGCACGAGGGTGCCGACCGGCGCGGCCTCGCCCATCGAGGGGGTCTCGACGACGAACCAGCGACCGCCGGCGGCGAGGAACAGGACCGCGGCGCCGAGCAGCAGGGCCGCGACGACCGCGACCGTCCAGGCGGCGACCGTCTCCGAGCGGCTGGTCTGCCGACCGCGCAGGAACGGACGGTCGAGCGTCCCGCTGAGCGGGAGGGCTGCGGTCTGGCTCATGCGCTGCTCCGATCGGACGAGACGTGGCGTGACGTGGTGCGAGGTGGCGTGGTGTCACGCGGCGGTGGTGGACGGGGGAGGCGGTGCCCGACC
>NZ_CP054593.1:180162-192869 GCF_013347165.1 Curtobacterium sp. Csp2 | reverse complement strand
GGCGGTGTCCGACCGATCCCCCCATCCGGTCGGGCACCGCCGGGGGTGGGTCCCGGTGGGGGACCGGGAGGCCGGTCGCGGCGCCGGGTGTCGTGCGCCGCTCCCGGGGTCGGGATGCTGGTCGGGCCGGGATGCTGGTCGGGCCGGGATGCTGGTCGGGTCGGGATGCTGGTCGGGCCGGAACTGCGATCTGGTCGGACCGGCGATCAGGCCGGGCCCGGGATCAGGGCGGGACCGGACCGGAGCCGGATCAGGCCGTGAACGTCCAGGTCATCGGGACGGACGCCGCGAGGCCCTGGTACGTGTTGCCGGCGCTGCTGTCGAGCGTGACCGCGAAGTTGAAGGGCACCGAGGCACCGGCGGCCGGGGCCGGCGGCATCGTGAAGGCGGAGGCCGCCGCGCCCTTGAAGCTGGCGAGGGTGCCGCTGAAGACCGTGGTCGAGCCCGAGGTGATGACGAGGTTCATCTTGGCGCAGAGGTCGGTCGCGGTGCCGTTCTGGGCGCCGTTCGCGGACTGCGTGCAGGTCGCGCCGGGGGTGAGCGTGAAGGTCGCGGCGTTCGCGGTGCCGGTGTTCTTGATCGAGATCGCGGTGTTGACGGTGTTGCCCGGCGTCATCGTCGTGCTGCCACCGAACTTGTTGATCGTCGAGCAGGTCGCGGCGTTGGTGGAGACCGAGCCGCCGTCGGTGCTGAGACACGTGACGGTGGCGCCGGCGTTCTGCTCCTGCATGACGAGCGTGCCGGAGGCGGCGGAGTTGCCGCTGTTCGTGATGCTCGCGGCGAACCCGGAGAGGGTACCGGTGAGCGAGAGGGAGAGCAGGACGGCGGCGAAGATGCCCGCGACGAGGGCCACGGGGGCGAAACGGACCCGCTTCATCGCGGAGGTGCGGAGCTTGGACACGGTGTACCTCATCGGTTCGGTTGCTGTTCGGAAGTCGGTGAAGCACGAGGTTCGGGCCCACTTGCTTCACTCATCAAGATAATCAACCATTGACCAACTTGGCCAGTCGTACACTTACCCCAGAGCGGGGGACGCCGTCCCCCTCCGACGGAACGAGACCCGAGTGGCACCCTCCACGGACGCCGACCTGATGGCCGCCTTCGCCGCCGTCGTCCGCGCGAACACGAGCCTGGTCGGCGAACTGAGCGCACGGGCCGGGATCCACGAGAACGCCCTCCGGGCGCTCGTGCTCGTCAGCGACACCGGCTACTCGACCCCGACCGAGGTCGCGGGCTACCTCGGACTCACGTCCGGTGCGGTGACGAACATGATCGACCGGATGAGCGCGGCCGGGCTGGTCGAGCGCGCACCGAACCCCTCGGACCGGCGCGGGTCGCTCCTGCGACTGCTCCCCGACGGCGAGGCCGTCGTCGACGACTACCGAGCGCGCTACGGCGCGATGCTCCGCACCGTCGACGGGTCACACGGTGGCGAGCTCCACCAGGTCCTCAACGACCTGGCGACCGGCCTGTACGACCAGGCGGCACACGCGATGGGCGATCGCGGGTAGGCGGTCCGGTCCAGGTCCGGACGGGAGGCGCGTGGCGGCATCGCCTCGTGCCTCCCGTCCTTTTTTTGGTCACCTGTTGCTTCGAACTCGAAGCAGGTGTACCGTCGTCGTCAGATGCTTCGAACTCGAAGCACACGACGGAAGGCACCACCATGAAGGCAGTCCGGTTCCACGAGGTCGGCGGACCCGAGGTCCTGCGGGTCGAGGACGTCCCCGTCCCGCAGCCAGCCGCGGGCGAGGTCCGCGTACGGGTCGCAGCATCGGCGTACAACGCCGCGGACAACGGCATGCGGGGCGGGTTCCTCCCGATCCCCGTCGTCCTGCCGCACGTCCCCGGCTACGACGTCTCGGGCACGGTCGACGCGCTCGGCGACGGCGTCACCGGGCTCACCGTCGGCGACGCGGTCGTCGGGTTCCTCCCGATGGAGCGCGACGGCGGTGCCGCGGAGTACGTCGTCGCCCCGGCCGAGGCCCTGGTCCCCGCCCCGACCAGCATCCCGCTCGTCGACGCCGCGGCCCTGCCGTCCGTGGCACTCACCGCGTGGCAGGCCCTCGTCGACGACGGGCACGTCACGGCCGGACAGCGCCTGCTCGTCGTCGGTGCCGGCGGGGTCGTCGGCAAGTACGCGGTCCGGCTCGCGAAGCGCCTCGGGGCGCACGTCGTCGCGACCGCGAGCCCGCGGAGCGGAGCGGCCGTCCGCGCCGCCGGCGCCGACCAGGTCGTCGACCACACCACCACCGACCTGCACGACGCGGTCGACCAGCCGGTGGACGTGCTCCTCAACCTCGCGCCGATCGACCCGGACGAGTTCGCGTCGCTCGTCGCGCTCGTCCGCGACGGCGGCACCGTCGTCAGCACCACGGCGTTCATGGCCACCCCGGGCGACGACGACCGCGACGTCCGCGCGGCGACGGTGTTCGTCCGGCCGGACCGCGGTCGCCTGACCGAGCTGGTGTCCCTCGTCGACGCCGGGGAGCTCGACGTCGAGGTCACGCGGCCCATCCCGCTCGACGAACTCCCGGCCCTGCACGCCGAGGGCGCCGCGGGTCGGATCGCGGGCAAGGTCGTCGTGCTGTCATGATGCCGTCATGTCCACGATGCCGGAGCAGGGGGAGCCCCGGTCCTTCCGTCGCTTCCACGTCGAGGCGATCAGCGAGGACCGCGGAGACGAGCTCGACGGCATCTACGGGATCAGCGGCGGAGTCGACAGTGCGCTCGAGACCTTCCGCTACGTCGGGGCGGGCGACGCCGACGTGTCCATGCGGGGCGCCGAGGTCGAGGGGACCCGGGCCGGACGCATGGACGCCCGCGCGGAGCACATCGTGTTCTGGATCGGCGACGGCAGCGCCGTGGTCGAGGACCTGGGCGACGGCTCCCGGCTCCACCCCGTCCCCGGACACCCCTACGTGCTCTCCGCCTCGTCGTCGTACGCGTTCGAGACCGACACCCGCAAGATCACGATCCTCCACCTGTCCGACCGGGTGCTCCGGGCGGCGCTCGCCCGCCGCGGCCGGTTCGTCCGCGGCCCGCTCGTGTTCGGCCAGCAGCCGGACATCGAGGTCGCCCTCGGACCGCTCCGGGCGATCATCCGCACCCGGGCGCCCCAGGTCATGGACGGGCGCATCGACGAGGACCAGCGCCTCGCCCTGAACGCCGAGATCGCCGACGCGGTCATCGACGCCTTCCCCCTCGTCGACGCCGAGGAGCCCGAGCCCACCACGAGTGCCGCGCGGGCCGCCGCCTGGCTGCGCGACCACGCACAGCAGGCGGTGACGCTGCGGGACGTCGCGGACGCCGTCGGCCTCAGCGAACGCGGGGTGCAGAGCGCGATGCGCCGGGCCTACGGGGAGTCCCCGATGGAACGGCTCCGGACCGAGCGGCTCGAGGGAGCGCACCGTGACCTCGTGGCGGGGGGCGAGGGCGTCCGGGTCGCGGAGACCGCCCGGCGGTGGCACCTGACGCACCTCGGTCGGTTCGCGGCCTCGTACGCCGAGCGCTACGGCGAGCAGCCGAGCGAGACCTTGCGCCGGGCCCGACAGCGCAGCGCCGACTGAGACTGTCGACAGCCACCGACTGACCCGGCCCCGGCGGTGCCAGGCTGAGCGACGTGCGGCATCCGACGCACGACGACCTCCCGGGGGTGGTGCGCATGGCGACGTGGTCCGACGGACTCCCACCGGCCGCGCACGCCCGCGCCGCCCGCCAGCGGGAGAGCGGTGTCGCCGGCTCCCTGCTGTCCGCTCCCGGTGCCGCGGCGATCGGCTCCGTCGCCCTGCAGCCCGTCGGCGAGGTCTTCGGTTCCCTGGTCGTGCAGCTCGGCTGGGCCGGCGGCGGCTGCGGCATCTGGGCCACGGCGTCCCCGTTCGGACCCGGCAGCGGGGGCGGGATGGGCGCTCTCGGCCGCGGGATGCTCGGTGGCTGGACGTCGCCGGTGCTCACCACGGGTGGCCGCGGCGGGCGGAACGCGGGCTTCGGCGCGTACGTGCAGGCCTTCGCGCGGGCGTGGCACGGCGCCCACGACCGGATGGTCGCCGAGGCCGGGCTGCTCGCCGCCGACGGCGTGGTCGGCGTGCAGGTCCGGCGTCGCCGGCTCGACGGGCAGATCTGGGAGTTCACCGCCGTCGGCACCGCCGTCCGGACGCTCGACACGTCCGTCAGCCCACGAGCCGGGGGACGCGGCGCGCGGACCGGAGCACCCGGTCCGTGGACAGCCGGCTTCTCGGCCGAGCACACCACGGCCCTGCTGCAGTCCGGGTACGTCCCTCGCGGCATGGCCCTGGGTCTCTCGGTGTCGACGAAGCACGAGGACGCGCTCCTGCAGCAGCAGCGCTCGACGTGGGCCGGCAACACCGAGGTCGACGGCCTGACCCACCTGCTCGAGGCCGCCCGGGACGACGCCCGGCAGCAGCTCAGCCGTCGCGCGGGCACCCTCCGCGCCTCGGACCTGGTCGTCACCGGCAGCTCGGTCGGCGAGTTCGAGACCTCGTGCGGGGAGCAGGTCGACCTGCACGCCGAGGCGCTGTTCATCGGCACGGCGATCGCCCCCGGGCCGATGCACGCGTTCCGTGACCGCTCCGCGCAGGCCGTCACCCGGCGCGACGTCACGTCCGTCGTCCCGCTGTCGGACCCCGGCGTCCGCTCCGCATCCCGACACCGCTGAACCCGACCCACGAGAGGCCCGACCATGAGCACCCCAGACCTCGGCAGCGTGCCGCTCCCCGCGGACGCCACCGCCCGGCTCGCCGACGGCGCGGGACGGCTCTTCACCTCGGACCTGTCCGTGAACGAGTTCCTGCTCGTCCGCCAGGCCGGCTTCCGCCCGGTCGGCCTCGTCCTGGGCTCGAGCGTCTACCACGTGGGCATCCAGACCGGGCGCTGGACCAAGAACATGGAGCTCGACAAGCTCAGCCAGGCGATGTACCACGCCCGCGAGCTCGCGATGACCCGGATGGAGGCCGAGGCCGACCGGCTCGGCGCGGACGGCATCGTCGGGGTCCGGCTCGAGATCGAGTTCAAGGAGTACGGCAACGACCTCGCCGAGTTCATCGCCGTCGGCACCGCCGTCGTCGCGGACGCCCCGCCGCCCACGGGCACGTGGCGGAACGCGAAGCGCCTGCCGTTCACGTCCGACCTGTCCGGGCAGGACTTCTGGACGCTGATCCAGGCCGGCTACGCCCCGCTCGGCCTGACGATGGGCACCTGCGTCTACCACATCGCCCACCGCGGGATGATGGCGTCGATGACGACCTTCGGTATGAACACCGAGATCCCGCAGTACACCGAGGCGCTCTACGACGCGCGGGAGCTCGCGATGGGCCGGATGCAGAGCGAGGCCGAGCACCTGGCCGCCGAGGGCATCGTCGGCGTGCAGCTCCTGTCGCTCCCACACCGCTGGGGTGGCCACACGACGGAGTTCTTCGCCATCGGCACCGCGGTGCGCTCGCTCCGGCCCGACCACGTCATCGAGACCCCCACGCTCGTGCTGCCCCTCACCGATCGATGACCGACGGACCGATCGCACCCCTCGACGCCGGTGACGACCCGCAGGCGCTGCTCGACGGACTCGCCACCGCAGCCGTCCGTGCCCTGCCGCCGGCGGTCGTCGACCGAGTCCTGACGGTCGACCGCAGCCGATCGCTCGGTGACCGCCTGGCCGGCCGACCCGGCGCCGTCCGCTCGGTCCGCCTGACGGGCGCGAGCGAGACGCTCACCCTGCGGCTCGACGGCCGAAGACTCGTCACCGAGGCCGCCCAGGTGTCCGGTGGGGTCACCATCGCCCGGCGGCAGCCGCCCCTCGGGGCCTGGCTGGGTCTGTTCGCGGGTGAGGTCGCGGCGGTCGCCGCGGACGCGGCCGGCGACACGGCGGCGGTCGCCGCATCGCTCGGGAGGCTCGGCATCCGTACCGTCGACGCGTTCCGTGTCGCGGATGCGGACGTCCCACGCGGACTGGCCGCGCTCTCGGCGGCGGCCGCCACGCGCCTCCCGGCCGATGCCGCTGCCACCGTGGGCCGCATCGCGGAGCTGCTCACCGACGCGCTGACGCGCGTCGCCGGCGACCTGGCGAGCGACGCGGAGGTCGTCGTCACGCGCACCGCGACCGTCTACCTGCCGGACACGCTCCGGGCGTACGCGGCGCTGCCCACGGACTGGGCGGCCACCCACCGGCTGTCCGACGGTTCCACGCCGCTCGAGGCGCTCCGGCGGCAGCTCGACGCGCTCGAGACCGCCGCCAGGGGGATGCGCGACGCGGCCGTCGAGCGGGACGCGGCGGCGGTCGTCGTGAACGGGCGGTTCCTGGCGGACCGGTTCCGGGCTGCGGACCCGGGGTTGGAGCTGCGGTGAGCGGGGACGACGACCTGCGACGGGTCGGGGAGCGGACCTGGACCGTGCGCTACAAGATCCCGCTCGCCGTCGTGACCGGGCTCCTGGCGGCGTGCTGCTTCGTCGCCCTGATCGCCGGGGGATCCGTCGGGGCGTGGGCCGGCGGGAGCGGGCTCGTCGCGCTGGTCGTGTGGGTCGTCGTGTTCCGGGTGCTGTACCGGCGCGGGTACTGACGCAGCCGCTACCGTCGGAGCATGCCGTCCGCGCCCGCTGCCGAGGTCCCGCGATGACGAGCGATGTGCCGTGGGCTCTCGGATCCGCGGTCCGGGGGACGTTCCACCGCCCGGTCGACCCGCGGTTCCGCGATTCCGTGCTCGCCGGGTCCCGCCTGCCCGGCCGGTACTCGCGTGCGGACGAACCGACCCTCTACCTGAGTTCCTCGGTCGACGGGGTTGAGGCGGCGATGATCGCGCACCGGGACGCCCGGACGCCGGAGCCTGCGATCGTCGCGGTCGACGTCGAGGCGACCCGGATCGTCGACCTGCGGGATCCGCTCGTGCTCGCGCAGCTGGGGATCGACCTCGCCGACGCGACCGCGCCGTGGCAGGAGGTCGTCGCCGCAGGGGGAGTGCCCTCGTCGTGGTCGGTCCGTGACCGCCTGGTCGAGGCCGGAGCCCACGGCCAGATCGACCCGTCCCGGAAGCGACCAGGGCTCTGGCACCTGGTGTTGTTCCGCTGGAACGAGCCCGGGGCGCCGACCGTGCGATTGCTGACCGAGGACGGCTGAAGCAGCCGAACGGCGTGAAGTGGTGGAGCGCTCCGGAAATCGAACCAGACGAGGTCCCCCGATAGGGACGCGCCCCTCGTACGTCATGAACAGTACCGGAACGATCGGGGCGGAGCTGGTGACCGCCCGTGTGACGGTGCCGGGAGCTGATGCCTCTCGAAGGAAGGGACTGGGATCGGAGCCAGAACCGGGGGCGTCGACCGGTCCCGCTTCACTGCGTCGTCATGCACGTCTCCAGGACCCACGCCAGGAACGCCCGGTACTGTGCGTCGCTCGCGGCGGCCCGCATCGCGTCGGACTGCAGGAACCGCGGATCGGTCCCGACGTCGGACACCTTGCTCTCGGGCGGGAAGGTCCGGAGGATCGCGACCGTCTCGTCGGCCGCAGCGGCGAACTTCTCGGCTCCGGCGGAGACATCGGACTTGGCACCGGGGACCGGGAGGAGCGCCCGGGTCGCCTCGGCCTGCCGCTGTCGAGCCGTGATGTCCCCGGCGACGTCGCCCTGCACGGCTTCCGCTGCCGCGGCGTTCGCGGCGCAGAAGGACGCGACGCGCTCGTCGTCCGAGGCAGCGGTGGCCGAGGAACCAGCGGCAGACGGTTCGGGCGACGCACTCGTCGAGGCGCGGTGCGTGGTGCCGGTCGGCCCGTCGTCCGCACCAGTCCCGGCGCATCCCGAGAGCCCGACGACCAGACCGACCGCGACGACGAGCAGGCTCCCGGTCCGCAGAGCCATCGTCAGGCGGCCGTCCCGCACTCGGCGCAGAACCGCGCGTTCGGCGCCAGGTCCGTGCCGCAGCCGGAGCACGCGCGGGTGGTCACCAGGGACGCGCCGCACTCGACACAGAACTTCCCGCCGCGGGACTGCGCACCGCACGACGGGCACCGCGGCTGCGCCTGCTGGGACAGCGGGGTGCTCCCGACCAGGTCGACGGACTCGAGCCGCTGCTGCATCTGGCTCCGTCGGGCCTCCGCCTGCAGCCGGGCGAGCTCCTCGACGACGACCGGCGAGCACCGGACGCACTGTCCGACGTCGGTGTTCCAGCAGCCGTCACCGCAGACCCAGTCACCGCAGCCGCGGCACTGGTGGAAGCGGGGCGCGATCTCGGCGGTCGCCGTGCGGAGCGCCGCGTCCTTCGCCGGTGAGTTGGTCCCGCGGTCGAGCAGCCGGTCCGCCATGTATCCGGCCTGGGCGAGCGGGCCGCCCAGGAACCCGCTGAGTCCGCGCGCGAGCTTCTGTCCGGTGGAGCGCAGGTCACGCTGGAAGGCGGACCGGAAGCCGTTGCCGCAGCGTTCGCAGCGGAACTCGAACTGGAAGCCGTCCTCGTTGGAAAGGTCGGTGACGTTGTCGGTGAACGGGACGTGTTCGGTCATCTCGGTCCTGCTTCGGTCGGTGGACGGGTGGGATCGGTCGGTGCCTTCGGTGCGGTCGGTGCAGTCGGTGCCGTTGGTGGCGTCGGGCCGAGGATCGCCGCGGCGACGGCCAGGACGTCGGCGTCCTCGGATGAGCCGGCGGCATCCATCAGGAGCAGGTTGTTGATGAGCATCCCGCGACTGAGGAACGCAGCAGCCTCCGGCACCGTCGCACCCGAGGCCCTGACGGCTGCGGTGATCTCCCGGAACAGGCGCCGCGCCTCCTCGGCGATCGCGCGTTCCGCCGGTGCCGCGGAGAACGCGTGGGCGTGCACGAGCACGGCCGACAGGTCGGTGCGGACGAGCTGCAGGTACGCCGCGCCGAGCCGCGCCGGGTCGAAGCCGTCACGACCGGCGGCGCGGAACGCGGCCACGATGCGCGCACCGGCGTGCGCGTGTGCACGGAGGAACAGCTCCCGCTTCGAGCCGAAGGCCTGGATGACGTACGGCTGCGAGACGCCCATCTCCGCAGCGACCTGCGCGGTGGTCGTGCCGAAGTACCCACGAGCGGCGAACGCCGACACCGCGGCGGCGAGCAGTTCGTCGTTCCGAGCAGGGAGACGCCGCGCGTTCATGCTGGGGCGGCCCTCCCGTCGGGTTATCGGTCGATAACACGATGGCAGAACGGACGCGCGCTGTCGAGGGGTCCGACCGACCGGCTACCGTCCTGCGCCCCGGAGGCCCGAGCCGGGCCGCAGCACCAGGACCGTCCCGACACCGGCGAGGACGACGGTGAGGGCGACGATCACGACGGTCTGCGGCACGACGCCGAGGAGCGACCCCACCGCGACGACGGGCACCGCGAGCCCGAGGTACGCGCAGGTGAACGTGTCGGACGCAGCGGCACCACGCCGATCCGGGCTCGCGTTCCGCAGCGCGGACCCGAGCGCGCGGCTGAACACGATCCCCGCGCCGGCACCGGCGATCGCGGCCCCGACGGCGAACGTGGCGGTACCGGCGACAGTCCCCGGGACCGTCGCGGTCGACACCGCGACCAGGACGAACCCGGTCACCACGAAGGGGAACGCCCACCGACCGTGTCCGGACAGCACGGTGGCCCCGATCGCACCCGCGAGGAACGGCAGGGCGGCGACGACACCGACCTCCGTCACGCTGGGCTGACGGTCGCCGCCGGCGAGCAGGTGTGGCGTCAACGCGCCGAAGCAACCGGTGACGGCGAAGGCCGCGCAGGCGCCGAGACGATCGGGCCACCGCGGGACGCGTGACCGGGTGTCGGCACCCGACGTCGGCGGCGGTCCGCCGTGTGTCGCCTCCGGCACGACCGGACGGGAGGCACGGGGTGCGAGCAGGGCAGCGCTCGTCGTGAGGACGGTCGCCACCGCGACGTACAGCGCCCACCGCGGGAGGGCGCCGGTCCCGACCAGGAGCCCCGCTGCCGCGGGGCCGAGGGCCAGACCGGCCATCGCGAGCCCCGGCGTCACGGTCGCCCAGAACCGGACGTGCCGTCCGGCTGCGCGGGCTCGGTCGGTGACGAAGGTGACCGCGCTCGCGGCGGCGATCCCCACACCGAGGCCGCTCAGCAGCCGACCGACGGCGAAGGCGGGCAGGCCGGGGACGACCGCGAGCACGACGGCTGCCACGGCCCCGAGCAGCGCGGCGGCAACGATGCGGCCCCGGACCGGCCAGTGTGCCCAGCGCCGTGCGCGGACGACGGAGAGTCCGACCACGGCGCCCAGGGCGAAGACCGCGAAGAGCACCGTGGTGCCGGTCTCGTCGACGCCGAACGCGCGTGCGTACGCCGGGTAGAGCGGCGTGGGCACGGTCGCCAGTGCCATCGTGCCGACCGTGACGACCGCGGCGGGCACGGGGGACGCCCCGCGGACGGTCCGACCGGTCACCGGGCGGGCGGTGTGCTCCTCGGTCGTCGTCACGCGGTCGGGTGCCCGGAGCTGCCCACCGTCGGGGACGTCCACGCAGCGAGGAGCTCGGCCGACTCGGTCACGACGCCGAGGTGCAGTGACACCATCGACAGCGCAGCGCGCTCGAGCCCTTCGTCGGTGCCGCGCACCAGGTCGGACGGCACGGACACGCGGTACCCCAGGTTCGACGCGTCGAACGCGCTGTTGAGCACGCAGCAGTCGGCCATGATCCCGTCGAGGACCACCGCTCGGACGCCCATCTGGCGGAGCAGGAAGTCGAGGTCGGTCGGGTAGAACGCCGAGAGGCGCTTCTTGCCGGTCACGATCTCGTCCTGCGGCTCGACCTCGGTGACGAACCGGGTCCACCGGCTCCCGGCGAGCGCGTGGTCCGCCGCACCGGGGATCGGACCGACGTGCTGCGGGAAGGTCGTGCGCCACGCGCTGTCGGACGTGCCGCGGACGTCGTCGATGCCGGAGGCGCGGAGCTCGGACCGGACGTGCACGACCGGGATGCCGAGCGCGCGGGCCGCACGGTGGAAGTCGTCGATCGGTCCGACGATCGCACGGCCGCGAGGAGCCGGGCACGGGCACGCCGGGTCCTCGGACAGGTGTCCCTCGTGCATGTCGATCGAAACGATCGCGGTGTGGGTGGGGTCGAACCAGTCGCGGAGCGGCCCCTGCGGGTCGGCTGTGCGCTGGGTGCCGTGGACGGTGATCGTGGTCATGCGGGGGTGTTCCCTTCGGTGCGGGGGACGAGCGGGGTGACGACCCGGCGGGGCTGACCCCGACGAGCGAGGAGTGGTCGCAGCCCGTGGTTCACCGCCCCGTGCAGCCCGAGCAGCAGGAACATGCCCATCATCATCGGGCTGGTCACGACCGTGGCGACCGAGGACGGCAGCGCCGACGAGATCGCGGTCGGGATGAACTGCGCGCCGAGGGCGACGATGAACGCGGTGGCGCCGACGGCGAGGTTCAGGTCGTCCCAGCGCACCGCGGCGAGCATCTGGATGCCGCTGACCGCGATGATCCCGAACAGGATCGTCGTCGCCGCGGACAGGACCGGCCCGGAGATCCCCGCCAGGAACAGGCTGACCGGGGGGAAGAAGGCCAGGGCGACGGCGACGCCCCCGGCGGTCATCGTGACGAACCGGCTGCCGATGCCGGAGACCCGGACGATGCCGGCGTTCTCCGGGTACGACGTCGTGCCGATCCCACCGAAGAGCGCTCCCAGGACCGTGCCGGCGAACTCGGCGAACAACCCGCGGTTCACCCGGGCGGTGTCGACGGTCTCACCGCCCCAGCTGGCGATCATCGTGTACATCCCCATCGACTCGGTGCCGGCCTGCAGGAACGCGACGAGCATCAGGACCACGACGGGCAGGGAGACCCCGAAGCCGTACGGCAGCAGGTGCGGCGCCCCGACCAGGGGCGCAGCCGACAGGTCGGGGAACGACCACTGCCCCACCAGGAGCGCGACGATGCTTCCGCCGACGATCCCCCAGAAGATCGCACCCCGCTTGAGGATCCCGGTGCCGACGACCAGGCACAGCAGGACGATCAGCCCGGTGGCGACCGTCACGACGAGCGCGAGCACACCGTAGGACGGCGTCCCGGCCGTGCCGAACCAGCCGCCCGCTCCGATGGACGCGAGCTGCGCCCCGATGATGACGAACAGCGTGCCGAGGACGATGGGCGAGGAGACGAAGGCGCTGACGTGCCCGAACAGCCCGAAGCGCTTGAGGGGGACGGTGAGCAGCATGAAGACGAGTCCCGCGACCGCCATCGACCCGAAGGCCGTCCCGAGTCCGTACGCGGCGCCCGACGAGATGATCGCGACCATGAACGCCGCCGTCGGGCCCTGCACGATGGGGAGCTTCAGCACGCGGCTGGACTGCAGGATCGTCACGACGCCGGTGAGCAGGAAGCACGCCTGGATCATCAGGGCGACCTCGTCGGACGACAGCTTCAGCGCGCTGCCGATCACGTTCGGGAAGACCCAGATGCCGGTCAGGGCGAGCAGGTGCTGGACGGCGAAGAGCGCGGTGCGTCCGGCGGGCAGTCGCTCACCGAATCCCACGGAGAGCACGGTGGGCGCGGGCGCGCTGGTCGGGGTCGATGCCTGCATGCACCCATCATCGTCGGCGTGGCGCCCGTCGAGCGACGGGTGCGCCAGTGTTCACACACGGAAACACAGCTGCAACAATGTGAATGTAACTTTTCGCATCAGAGTGAAACACCCTGCTCGATCCCGATCCGCAGAGGACACCTGATGACCACCCATGCCGCTCCCCCGTCCC
>NZ_CP054593.1:163015-180152 GCF_013347165.1 Curtobacterium sp. Csp2 | reverse complement strand
GCTCAGCGCCGGGCCGGTCGCCCTCGCCGCGACGACGGCGCTCGCGCAGCGGGTCGCCCGGGCGATGCGCGGCGCCCTGGGGGCCACGGGCACGGTGCTGCTGCAGGCCTCCGGGGCGGATGCCGGCCAGAGCGTCGAGCACCTCCACGTCCACGTGGTCCCCTGCTGGCCGGACGACGGCATCACCCACTGGCCCTCGCCACCGTCGGCCCACCGGTTCGACGGGGACCCGCACGCGGCCCTCGCCGAGATGTTCGAGTAGCCGGGGCCGGGGCCAGGCGCCGGGGCCGGGGCCCGTCGATGGAGCAGAAGACGTCGGGTCGCCCGAGCACACCCGACGTCGTCTGCTCACTCGACGGGCGGAGGAACCACGAACGAGCGGTTGAACGCGCTCGTGTCGTACCGGACGAGCCAGGGGCTGGTCCCGTCGAGGAACGCCGGCAGCACCGACAGGGGCAGCCACGTGCCGTCGACCGGCTGCGGGGCGAACACCCCGCCGTCCCCGCTGCGCAGGAGTGCCTCGACGGCGCGGCCGCTCGGGTGGAAGCTCTTCGACACGTGGACGTCGCGGCCGCCGAGCGCCCGGACACGGTCCAGCGCGTCCCGCTTGCCGTCCGCGACGAGCACGACGGAGACGATGAACGGGTCGAACACGGTCACCCCCACCACGGTGCGGCCGTCGGGCAGCCGCGTGGCGAACTGCGCGAAGGGCTTGCCGGAGCGGGACACGGACCGATCGTACGGCCGCGCGGGCGCCGAGCGACCATCGATGGAGCAGCAGACGTCGGGTCGCCCGAGCGCACCCGACTTCGTCTGCTCACTCGACGGCCCTGGGCAGCGAAGCCCCGGGACGCGGACCCCCGGCTACTCGAACATCTCGGCGAGGGCCGCGTGCGGGTCCCCGTCGAACCGGTGGGCCGACGGTGGCGAGGGCCAGTGGGTGATGCCGTCGTCCGGCCAGCAGGGGACCACGTGGACGTGGAGGTGCTCGACGCTCTGGCCGGCATCCGCCCCGGAGGCCTGCAGCAGCACCGTGCCCGTGGCCCCCAGGGCGCCGCGCATCGCCCGGGCGACCCGCTGCGCGAGCGCCGTCGTCGCGGCGAGGGCGACCGGCCCGGCGCTGAGCAGGTTCCGGGTGTGCTCGACCGGGACGACGAGGGTGTGCCCGGGTGCGAGCGACGAGTCGGGCAGGGGAGCGAAGGCGACGGCGTGCTCCTCGCGTTCGACCCAGACGGCGGGCGCGGAACCCTCGATGATGCTGCAGAAGGGGCACGGGTCCATCGGCCCAGTCTGCACGTCCCCTACGCTCCCCACGTGGTCACCATCGCGCGGGTCAGTCCCTCCGACGCCGTCGCCGGCCGGATCGTCCGGGCGTACCTGACCGACGTCGCCTCCCGCTGGCACGGCCGGACCGCGAGCGAGGACGAGGTCGACCGAGCGCTCACCGACGAACCGTTCGACGACCTGGTCGAGCCCAGCGGCGTGCTGCTGGTCGCGTCGGACGGAGGCCAGGCCGTCGGGTGCGCGGGCGCGCGGTTCCTCGGGAACGTCGCGGAGCTCACGAAGGTCTTCGTGTCGCCGACGCGCCGCGGGACGGGCCTGGGCGCCGCACTGCTGCGCGCTGTCGAGGCCGCCTGCCGAGAACAGGGCGTCGCGGTGCTCCGCCTCGACACCCGCGCCGCGCTGGCTGAGGCATGCGCACTCTACGAGCGCTCGGGATTCGAACGGGTCGCGCCCTTCAACGCAGACCCCTACGCGGACCGGTGGTACCGCAAGGTGCTGGAGCCGTGACCCACGACCGGACGGGAGGCACGTGGCGGACCCGCCACGTGCCTCCCGTCCGCTCGTGTCGGCGGGTACGGTGCGGACCATGACGGTGACCGGGATCGGTGGGCTCTTCTTCCGCAGTCGCGACCCGGAGGGTCGCGCCGCGTGGTACCGCGAGCACCTCGGGATCGACGCGGGGTCGGACACGGTGTGGCAGCAGGAGGCGGGTGCGACCGTGTTCGCGCCGTTCCCGGCCGACAGCGGGTACTTCCCCGCCGACAGCCCCTTCATGCTGAACCTGCGCGTGACCGGGCTCGACGACCTGGTGGCGCGGCTCGAGGCCTCGGGCACCGCGGTGGAGCGTCGACCGGAGTGGGACACCGAGTACGGGCGCTTCGTACGGATCCACGACCCGGAGGGGCTGCCGCTCGAGCTGTGGGAGGCCGCCGGCTGACGAGCCCCGTGGCCAGGGTGTCTACCCGCCCTGCTCCTCGCGCCCGACGCCGGCGAACACCTCGGGGTGGTCGTCGAGCCACGACCACCGGGCGACCGGCCACGTCACGGCCACGGCCCGCCCGACGACGTCGGACTCCCGGACGAACCCCTTCGAGGGCAGGTCCTGGTGGAAGCGCGAGTCGGCCGAGCCGTACCGGTTGTCGCCCATCACCCACAGCCGTCCGGCGGGGACCGTGACGTCGAAGGGGACACCCGACGCGGGGTCGCCCTCGGGTGCGAGGACGTACGGCTCGACGAGCGGGACGCCGTTCACCGACATCCGCCCCTGCGCGTCGCAGCACTCGACGTGGTCGCCCGGCAGTCCGATGAGCCGCTTGATCAGGTGGCCGTCGGTGTCCGGCCCGAAGCCGACCGTGCTGAGCGTCCGGCCGAGGAGCGTCGGCGTCCGCGCGGCGACCTGTTCGGGGGAACCCGGGACGTCGAGCCACCCGTCGGCGTCCCGGAAGACGACGACGTCGCCCCGGTGCAGGCCGGCGAGTTCGTTCACGACGACGTGGTCGCCCACCTGCAGGGTGTTCGTCATCGAACCGGAGGGGATCGAGAAACTGCGGATGACGAAGGTCTTGACGAGGAACGACGCGAGCAGGGCTGCGAGCAGGATCACCACCATGTCCCGGAGGAACCGCAGCACCCCGTTCCGCTGTCCCGCGCGTCGTGCCATCCGTTCCCCCATGCGAGCAGCGTAGGGCAGCGCGCAGCAGGTCGGCTGACGCGACCAGCCCGCCTGCGTGACGTGCGCGTCGGGCGCACCGCGCCTCCAGGCCGCCTGGGAGGCACGGATCACCGCCGGCCGACGCGTGCGGTGGGTGCAGATGGCCGGTACGTTCGGTGCAAGGGGGTCGCGATGCGCTTCATCAACTGGCTGGTCGGGGTGTTGGGTGTGGTCGCGCGCGGCGTGGACGCGAGCAACGGGGCGGGACCGGGTGTGCCGCCGAACGCGGCGAGCTGGCTCGCGGACAACGAGAGCGACCACCAGCGGCGGCGCGACTACCGACCCTGACGCGCGCCTCGGAGGGCTCGTAGGTCGCGGCCCGACAGGGCGTCGCTCCACGTCGCGGTGTCGCCACCGCCGCCCGCGCAGTGCAGGCCGTCGTGACCTGCCTCCCGCTGACACCGCCAGCGGTCGAAGGTGCTCGGGCACGGTCCCGTGGTCCGGTCGGTCCGGTCGGTCCGGGAGTCGCGTGAGGTCCTGATCGCACTCATGACACTGCTGGGACGAGTCGGACGCCCTGATCGTCACGCTTCTTCGACGTTTCTTGGGGAACCTGCCGTCGGATGTCCGGGTGACCACCCCACTGCCCGTGTCCCCAGCCCGTCCGACCCGGCGTCGCACCGTCGAGCGGGCGGTGGTCGTCGTCGTGCTCCTCGTGGTCGTCGGCTTCGTCCTCCGTGCGCACCCGGTGGACGCCGGCCTCGCCCGAGCGCTCAACAGCCTGCACGTCGGGGCCCTCGGCGCAGTCGGCTCAGTGGTGTACACCGTGTTCGAGCCGGTGCCGGCGGTGCTCCTGACCGTCGTCCTGACCGGGCTCGTGTGGGCTCGGACCCGCCGCCTGGTGACGGCGGCGGCGTTCGCCGGCGTCGTCGCGCTGACGTGGATCCCGTCCGACCTGCTCAAGGTGGTCGTCGGGCGGCCGCGACCCGACGGGTCCGTGCTGCCGCACCCGTTCGTCCCCGTGCAGCCCGACGCGTCGTTCCCGAGCGGGCACACCGTCTTCGTGGTGGCGCTCGTGCTCGCCGGACTGATGCTCGTGCCGGCAGGTCCCCGCCGCCGGGTGCTCGCGGTGCTCGGCGGGGTCGTCGTGCTGGTCGTGGCGACGGCGCTCGCCGTGGACGGGGTGCACTGGCCGACGGACGTCGTCGCGTCGGTGGCGTGGGCGCTCGCGGTGGCGCCGGTCGCCCGGATCGTCTGGGTCGACCTGGTGCTGACGCGGGTGGTGCAGCGCGGAGCGGCCCGCGTCGAGCGCTTCCGGACGCCGGACGAGCGCGCGGCGGTCGTGGGGGAGCAGACTGGGCGCCACCGCGCGGACGAGGAGGACGCTTCGTGAGGCCCTGGCTGACCCGGATCGGCACGGCGGTCGGCCTCGGCTCCGACCAGGACCCGGACCGCCGTGAGTACCGCCGCTCCGCCGTGCGCATCGGTCTGCGGGTCGCAGTCGTCTCCGCGGCGCTCGTGGTGTCCGTCGTCGCGCTCGTCGTGGCCTACGTGGCGTGGCAGCTCACGCCCGCGCAGCAGCTCGAGCGGCACGGTGCCGAGGACGTCCACGTCTACCTGGACACCGTCGACCTGCTCATCGCCGTCCTGGTCGTCGGCGGCGCGGCCGTCGTGCTCGCGGGGGTGGCGACCTGGCTCATCGCCGCGCATGCGGTCCGGCCGCTCGCCGAGGCTTACCGGCTGCAACGGACGTTCGTCGCGGACGCGAGCCACGAGCTGCGGACGCCGCTGACGGTGCTGAGCGCCCGGGTGCAGCAGCTCCAGGCGATGCTCCCCGCCGCGAGCTCCGAGCGCGCGGTCGCGGACGAGCTCCGCACGGACACCCGCGCCCTCGCCGAGGTCGTCGAGGACCTGCTCGCCACCGCGGCGGGCCGGACCGACGAAGCCGCCGTGGCGGAGCTCGACGCCGGTCTCGCGGCGGCGGCGAACGACATGGCGGTCCTGGCCCGCGACCGGCAGGTGCACCTCGTGGTCACCCCGGGCGAGGGCGTCCTGGCCGTCACGCCCACGCAGCTCAAGCGGTGCCTCGTCGCGCTCGTCGACAACGCGGTCGGGCACAGTCCGACGGGCGGCGCGGTGTGGGTGGAGAACGAGGTCGTCGGCGACCGCGTGGTGATCCGGGTCCGCGACGAGGGGCAGGGCATCACCGGGATCGCGCCGCGGCGGGTGTTCGACCGGTTCGCCCACGGCGACGCACCGGCCACCGGTGGACCGACCCGGACGAGCAACGGCATCGGACTCGCGCTCGTGAAGGACGTCGCCGTCCGCGCGGGCGGCGATGTGCGGGTGGAGCGCACCGGTCCGTCCGGCACCGTGTTCGCGCTGACCCTGCCGCTCGCCGGTGTGACTGGACGGCGGCGGCGCGGATGAGCGGCGGCGGACGGGTCCTGCTCGTCGAGGACGACCCGCGCCTCGGGCCGATCGTGCGGGACGTGCTGTCGGCCTCGTGGGACGTCGAACTCGTCACCACGCGGGTGGACGCGCTCGAGGCCGCGCTGCACCGGCTGTTCGACGTGCTCGTGGTCGACCGTCGCCTGCCGGACGGCGACGGCCTGGACGTGGTCCGGGAGCTCCGGCGCTTCCGGGTCGCCACCCCGGCGCTCGTGCTCACCGCGCTCGGCGAGGTGCACGACCGGGTGTCCGGGCTCGACGCCGGCGCGAACGACTACCTGGTGAAGCCGTTCGACTTCGACGAGCTGAACGCCCGACTCCGGGCGCTCACCCGCGCGCCGGTGGACCTCGGGCCCTCGTTCGAGATCGGGGGCTGGTCGTTCCGGCCGGACGACCACACCGTGCACTCGCCCTACAGCGGCCGGGTGGCCCTGACCGACCGGGAGTCCGACCTGCTCGCGGTGCTCGCGGCGGAGCCGGACCGGGTGTTCTCGCGCGAGCAGCTGCTGTCCGCGGTGTTCGAGCACGGCGAGCAGCTCGGGACGGTCGACACGTACGTGCACTACCTCCGGAAGAAGACCGAGCGGGACCTCATCGCGACCGTGCGGGGCAAGGGCTACCGGCTCGGCACCCCGGCCTGACGCGGAGCGGACGGGGCCCGCGCGTCCGCGGGGCCCTGCGCCCGGTGCCCGGCGCCCTCGTCACTCCGGGTCGAGCAGCCCCTCGCGCTCCGCCTCGACCGCCACCGCGAGCAGGGCGGCCCCCGCACTCACCACACCGAGGACCGCGACCCCCGCCGCTGCCACACCGATCCACACGCCCATGACGCCTCCTCGTCCGACAGCGTGGAGCGGATCGCCCCAGAAAGCAGCAAGGCTGCACGGATCGTCAGCCTTGGTCGTTCCTGGGAGACCCGGTCCGACCCTGGTGCCATGCGCACCACACCACGGACCCGCGAGCGCTGGTTCGACCTGGTCTTCCTGGTCGGCTTCGCGCTCAAGGCGGTCGACGGGCTCGTCGAGCTCCTCGTCGGCCTGCCGCTGCTCGTGCTCCGGCCGGCGCAGGTCGAGGCCGTCGCCCGGCTCCTGACCGCCGGCGAGCTCCGCGAGGACCCGGGCGACCCGGTCGCGCACCTCGTCCGCCACGGGGTCGCGGCGCTGAGCGCGGACGCGACGCTGTTCGCCGCGGTGTACCTGGTCGTGCACGGCCTGGTGAAGCTCGGCATCGTCGCGGCGATCTTCCGCGGGTCACGACGGCTGTACCCGTGGGCGATAGCGGCACTCGGCGGCTTCGTGGTCTGGCAGGGCGTCGAGTCCGTGCAGCACCCCGGCGTCGGGCTCGCACTCCTGACCCTGTTCGACGTCGTCATCGTCGCGCTCACCGTGCGCGAGTGGCGGCACCACCGCAGCCTCGGCGACGCCGTGCGCAGCGTGCTCGGACGGAGTGCCCGTCGAGCCCCGTCGGACCCGCCCACCGAACCCGCCTGGAGGACCGCCCAGTGACCCCTGCCGCCCTGCACCTGTTCGACGCCGCCTCGGTCCTGCACGCCTTCGGGCCGTGGGTCCTGGCCGGGATCGCACTCCTCGTCGTCGTGGAGTCCGGCGTCCTGTTCCCGTTCCTGCCCGGGGACTCGCTGCTCGTCACCGCCGCGATCCTCAGTGCCACCCTCGGCGTCACACCCGGCGAGGTCGCGCTCGTCGCCGTGACCGCCGCCGTCGTGGGCGACTTCGTCGGGTACGCCCTCGGCGCGCGTGTCGGCCGGCGGCTGTTCCGCCCCGGCGCGCGGCTCCTCACCCCCGCGCGGCTGCACGAGTCCGAGGCGTTCTTCGCCCGCTGGGGTGCTGCGTCGCTCGTGCTCGGCCGGTTCGTCCCGGTGGTCCGCACCTACGTCCCGCTCGCCGCCGGCACCGCACGCATGCCGCTCGGGCGCTTCGCCACCTGGAACGTCGTCGGTGCCGTGGCCTGGGTCGGGGTGCTCGTCACCGCCGGGGTCCTGCTCGGTGGCGTCCCGCTCGTGGCGGACCACATCGACGCGGTGATGATCGTCGTGGTCGTCGTCTCGGTGCTCCCGCTCGTCGTCGGAGCCCTCGTCCGCCGAGGTCGCACGGCCCGGGTCGAACGGTGACCGCCGTGACGCAGGCGCCCGGCTGGTGGCGCCGGAAGTCCACCCCGGAGCGCCGGACCGTCGGGCGTACCGAGCGGGCCGTCCTGCTCCGCGGGGCCGTCGTGCTCGCCGTCGTCGGGTCCGCCGTGTTCTCGGCGATGCTCGTCGGGGTGCTCGGCCACAGCGGTGTGCAGCACCTGGACCGACCGGTCGAGCAGTGGTTCGACGCGCACCGCGACCGGGACCTGACCGGGGTGTCGGCGTTCTTCGCGACCGTGTTCGGGCCGGTCGGGATGCCGATCGTCGTGCTCGTGGTCACCGTGGTGTGGGCGCTCGTCGCGCGGCACGCGTGGCGGCCGCTGCTGCTGGCGTGCGGGATGGTGCTCGGCGTCGCCACCGCGCAGCTGCTCGCACCGATCGTGCGGCACCCGAGGCCGCCCGTCGGGCTCATGCTGCTCGCCCCCGACCACACGTTCTCGTTCCCGTCCGGACACGTGCTCGGGGCGAGTGACTTCTTCCTGATCGGGGCGTTCCTCGTCGCCTCGCGGACCCACCGTCGGTGGGTCAAGGTCCTGCTGTTCGCGCTCGCGGCGCTGATGATCACGGCGCAGGTCGTCACCCGGCTGTACCTGGGCTACCACTGGCTGACGGACACGCTCGCGTCGGTCGGGTTGTCGATGATGATCACCGCGCTGGCGATCGCGGTCGACACGCACGTGACGGTGCGCGTCCCCGAGCTGGCGGACGCGACCCGCTGACGGCCTGGAGGCACGTGGCGGGCCCGCCACGCGCCTCCAGTCCGTCGCCTGGTCGCGAGGACGGGGGACAAGCCGCGGACCGCACGCTCCGGACCCCGCAGGGGCCGGAGCCTAGCGTGGGCGTGTCATGGCAGCCGAACACCGCAAACCCGTCGAGCCCGATGGGGCTCCCTCCGTCGCACACCACGGCGCGCACCACGCCGCCACCGCCGCACCCACGGCGACCCCACCGGAAGCCCCGAAGGACACCGCCTCGGACCGCGCCCGCCCGTCGGGCGACGGTGGCGGTCGCGACGACTACCAGCCGGACCCGAACCGCTGGAAGGCGCTCGTCATCTGCCTGCTCGGCGGCGGGATCGTGTTGCTCGACGTGTCGATCGTCAACGTCGCGCTGGAGTCCATCTCGAGCGGCCTGCCGGGTGCCTCGCCCGAGGCCGTGCAGTGGATCCTGTCCGGCTACGCGCTCGCGTTCGGCCTGCTGCTCGTCCCCGGAGGCCGGCTCGGGGACGCCTCCGGCCGGCGACGGATGTTCATCGTCGGCGTCGCGCTCTTCACGCTCGCGAGTGCCCTCTGCGGCTTCGCGCCGAACGGCCTCGTGCTCGTGATCGCCCGCCTGGTGCAGGGCTTCGCTGGTGGTCTGCTCACGCCGCAGGTCACCGCGCTCATCCAGCAGCTGTTCCGCGGGAAGGAGCGCGGCACCGCGTTCGGCCTGTTCGGAGCGACGGTCGGCATCGCCACCGCGATCGGCCCGCTCGTCGGTGGGCTGCTCATCACGGCGTTCGGGACCGAGAACGGCTGGCGGTTCGTCTTCTTCGTGAACCTGCCCGTCGGACTCGTCACGATCCTCCTGTCCTTCCGCTACCTGCCCGCCACCGCGAAGGCCGAGCGCGGGCGCAAGCACGACTTCGACCCCGTGGGGATCGTCCTGCTCGGCGCCGCGGTCGTCGCGCTGCTGCTGCCGTTCGTGCAGTCCGAGGAGTGGAAGAGCAACGCGAAGTGGTGGCTCGTCGTCGCTGCGGTCGTGTTCGCCGGGCTGTTCGTGCTCTGGGAACGGCGGTACGCGCGGACGAAGGAGCCCGTGATCGACCTCGGGCTGTTCCGCCGCCGGTCGTTCTCGCTCGGTGTCGGGCTCGCGACCGTGTACTTCGCCGGCTTCACCCCGCTGTTCTTCGTGCTGACGCTCGCGCTGCAGTCCGGCCTGCACTACTCGGCGCTGCTGGCGGGGGCGTCCTCGGTGCCGTTCGCGATCGGGTCCGGCGTCGCGTCGACGATCGGCGGTCGGGTCGTGTCCCGGTTCGGGCGGCAGCTCATCGTGTTCGGCACGATCCTGGTGCTGCTCGGGCTCGGCGGCGTGATCTGGGTGGTCGCGAACCACTACGGGCCGTCGCTCGGCTGGTGGCTCGTGGTGCCGCTGCTCGTCGCCGGCGTCGGCTCCGGCCTGACGATCTCGCCGAACCAGACCCTGACGCTGTCCGAGGTCCCCGTCCAGCAGGGCGGCTCGGCCGGTGGGCTCATCCAGGTCGGTGCCCGGGTCGGGTCGGCCATCGGGATCGCGGCCGTGGGCAGTGTGTTCTACTCGGCGATCGCCAGCTCGAAGGGCGACTACGCGCAAGGGCTGCCGCTCGGGCTCGGGGTGTCGCTCGCGTTCGTGGGGGCGGCGCTGCTCGCCGGGATCGTGGACGTCGTCGTGGGGCGGGTGCGGGGGACGCAGGCATCGGTGTGAGGCGGGGCGGCGGCGACGTCGCTCGGCGCTCGGCTGGTCGGCTGGTCGGCGCTCGGCTGGTGTGCTGCCGCGGTGACCTTTCGCGCTGAGCGACAGGTCACGCGCGCCGCTGCCCGTGACGTGTCGCTGGGCGCGTGAGGTCGGGCGACGGCGACCGCCACCGACCGCGCTACCGGGACCGGTCGAGCGCGGCGGCGGCGCGTCCGAGCAGCCAGTTCACCGCCCAGCCGACGACGCCGATCACCGGCACCGCCAGGATGACGACCGTCCACACGGCCTTGACGACGTCGCTCCGACGACGATCACGCCACACCTGCACGAGCGCCACCACGTCGAGCGCCAGGATCACGACGATCACCAGCAGGTGCGCCCCACTCATGTTCTGCAGCACGGCTGCCTCCCCTCCTCGCACGGTCGCGCGACGGGTCCCACGGTAGGTCGGCGCTCGGGCCCGGGGCGTCAACCGGGAGGACGACATCCCAGCGTCCCGACACCGCCACCCCTACGCTGACGGGATGGCACCGCGCGTCCGACCCGTCCGACCGTCCGATGAGCAGGCGTGGGCGGAACTGTACGCCGGGTACCGCGCCTTCTACCGACTGCCCGACGACCCCGACGCCGTCGCCGCGACGTGGCGATGGGTGTCCGGCGGCGAGCACGGCCTGCTCGGGCTCGTCGCCGTGGACGACGACGACCGCCCGGTCGGGCTGGCGAACCTGCGGCGCTTCGCGCGTCCGTCGACCGCGACGATCGGGCTGTACCTCGACGACCTGTTCACCGCACCGACCGCCCGGGGAGCCGGCGTCGCGACCGCGCTCCTGCACGAGGCGGCCACCGTCGCCGCTGCCGAGGGGGCGAGCGTGGTGCGGTGGATCACCGCGCAGGACAACGCGGCGGCACGACGGGTCTACGACGCCGTGGCTACCGCGACGCCGTGGGTGACCTACGACCTCGCCCCCGGTTCCCCACGCGACTGACCGGCGCGGGTTCAGCGCCCCCGGGCGTACGCGCTGCCGTCCCACGTGTGCACGGCGTCGTCGTCCCAGAGCATCCGGAGGTCGTACGCGGCGCAGTCGACGAACGTCCCGATGCTGATCCAGTGCCGCGACCGGCGGAGCTCGCCGCGCGACGGCCCGTCCGAACCGATGCCGGCCCGGTGCACCATCCACTCCAGGTCCCGGGCCTGCTCGTCGAGGTACCGCATCACGGCCTCGTTGTCCCGGTGCTGCCCGTCGTAGGACTTCGCGATCGTGCGGCGGACGATCCGGAGCGGCAGGGCCAGACGTCGCCCGGGCACCGCGCTGAGTCCGCCCGCCTGGTACAGGAACCGCCGTGTGCCGTTGCGGCGCATCGCGGGCACGAGGCGCTGCACGAACTCCGTGTTGACCAGGCGGTCCTGCTGTGCCGCCCGGTCCCCGAGCATCGCGACGACCCCGTCGACCCCGTCGAGCAGCCGGTCGAGGTCGAGTTGGTCGTCGGTGATCGAGCCGGCGACCACCTCGAGCCGCTCGTGCCGGACCGCGAGCTTGGTGGGCGTGCGGGCGAGGGCGCGCACGTGGTGGCCCTGCTCGAGCGCGAGGCGGGTGAGGTGTTGCCCGGTCTGCCCGGTGGCGCCGAGCACGAGGAGGGATCGTCCGCTGGTCATGCCCACAATCTAGACACTGACTACTATCTAGTCAATGCCTGGTTTGGGTACGATGACGGCATGACCGAGCGGCCGTTCCACCACGGGAACCTCCGCGCGGTGCTCCTGGACGAGGCCGTCGCGGTCCTGCGCGACTCGGGCGTCGAGGGGCTCTCGCTCCGGGACCTCGCACGCCGCGCCGGGGTCAGTCACGGTGCGCCGCGGAGCCACTTCGTCGACCGCCAGGCGCTCCTCGACGCCCTCGCGGTGGTCGGCTTCGAACGCCTCCGGACCGCGGTCGAGCGGGCGATGACGGCGTCGACGGACCTGCCCGACCGCTTCCGCCGCGTCGCGCACGCCTACGTCGACTTCGCCGTCGACGACGCCGCCCTGATGGACCTGATGTTCCAGGCGAAGTCGAGCCCCCGCGCCGGTGCCGTCGGGGAGGCCGCCGGGGCACTGTTCGGCCTGCTCGACCAAGCGGCGGGGCCCCGGGGCGCCGACACCGACGAGGCCGCCCGCGAATCGTTCAAGATGCTCTTCGCCGCCACGATGCAGGGCCTCGCCGCACTCGTGGTGTCCGAGCGGATCCCGCGTGCGCAGGGCGAGCGGCTCGTCGACGACGCCGCCGACGTGATGCTCGCCTCGGACCTGGCGCGACGCTCCGTCACCGACCGCTGACGGTCCGGCCCGGTAGCGTGCGACCATGAGCCCCGCTGCGCCGGACCTGCCCGGCCTCCCGCCGTTGTCCTGGACGGGCGTCGACGGTGTCGCAATGTACGACGACCGCACCGGCGCGCTGACGCTCGAGTCCGCGCCCGGCGTCGACTGGACCAACGACGCGGGCGGCGGTCCGCAGCAGCACGGCGCCACCGCGCTCGCGTTCGCGGCTCCGGACGGCGACTTCGTGCTGTCGGCCCGGGTCCGCGTGCCCGGCGAGCGGACGACCTTCGACGCCGGCGCGCTCGCGCTCTGGGCGGATCCGAGCCACTGGGCGAAGCTCTGCGACGAGCACGCTCCGCACGGTGAGGACATGGTCGTCAGCGTCGTCACGAACGACTGGTCGGACGACTGCAACAGCAGGCTGCTCGACGCACCGGCCGTCCACCTCCGGGTCGCGCGGGTGGGCAGCGCCTTCGCCTTCCACGCCTCGTCGGACGGTCGGACGTGGGACTTCGTCCGCACGTTCCGCCTGCGGTCCGGCTCGGCGCCCCTGTCGGTCGGCTTCCTCGCGCAGGCACCCACCGGCGACGGATGCACGGCCGTCTTCGACGAGATCGCCTACGCCGAACGCACCCTGCCGGACCTGCGGGACGGTCGCTGACGGCCCGGACGCGACCAGCGGACGGACGGGAGGACCGTGGCGGCCCCGCCACGCGCCTCCAGTCCGGTCCTGGTCGCGACCAGACCTGCACGCCGGATCCGCGCGCGTCAGACGCCGGCGGGCACCGCCACCCGTGTCAGCCGCACCGGGACGGCCTTCGACACCGGGGTGTTGCTGCCCCTCGCCGCGCTGTCCAACGGCACGAGCACGTTCGCCTCGGGGAAGTAGGCGGCGGCGCAGCCGCGCGCACTCGGGTACGCGACGACCCGGTAGTCCCGCAGCACGCGCTCGACGTCGTCGTCCCAGACCGTCTCGACGTCGACGTGGTCGCCGTCGGTCAGCCCGAGCTCGGCCAGGTCGTCGGGGTTGACGAAGACGACGTGCCGGCCCTTCTTGATGCCGCGGTAGCGGTCGTTCAGGCTGTAGATCGTCGTGTTGTACTGGTCGTGCGAGCGCAGGGTCTGCAGCAGCAGCGTGCCCTCGGGGCGCTCGACGTGCTCGAGCTCGTTCACCGTGATCATCGCCTTGCCGGTCTTCGTCGCGAACGTCCGTGAGTCACGCGGGCCGTTCGGCAGCACGAAGCCCTCCTTGCTGCCGGCACGGCGGGAGTAGTCCTCGAAGCCGGGGACGACGTGGCTGATGTGGTCGCGGATCACGTCGTAGTCGTCCCGCATGGCCTGCCAGTCGATCGACACGCGGTCGCCGAGGGTGGCCTTCGCGAGCTCGCACACGATCGCGACCTCGGAGAGCAGGCCGGGGGCGACCGGCGGGACCTGCCCGTGGCTGCCGTGCACGGAGCAGACGGTGTCCTCGACCGAGACGAACTGCGGGCCGGCAGCCTGGACGTCGATCTCGGTGCGGCCCATCGTCGGCAGGATCAGGGCCTCCCGCCCGACGACGGCGTGCGAGCGGTTGAGCTTCGTGGACACCTGGACGGTCATCTCGGTGCCGCGGAACGCCTGCTCGGCGAGTTGGCTGTCCGAGATCGCGGCGACGAGGTTGCCGCCCATGCCCATCCAGAACCGGATGTCGCCGCGCTGCATCGCGTGGATGCCCTTGAGGGCGTCGACCCCGTGCTCGCGGGGCGGCTCGAAGTGGAACTCCTTCGCCAGGGCGTCGAGGAACGAGTCCGGCATCTGCTCCCAGATGCCCATCGTCCGGTCGCCCTGCACGTTGCTGTGCCCGCGGATCGGCGAGGCGCCGGCGCCGGGTCGGCCGATGTTCCCGCGGAGGAGCAGGAGGTTGATGATCTCCTTGATCGTGTCGACGGCCTTGGTGTGCTGCGTGATGCCCATCGCCCACGTGATGATCGTGCGCTCGGACCGCAGGTACCGCTCCGCGAGCTCGTCGATCTCCTCGATCCTCAGGCCGGTGGCGCGGACGACCTCGTCGTCGTCGACCTGCAGGATGTGCTCGACGAACGCGTCGTACCCACTCGTGTGCTTCTCGATGAACGCGTGGTCCACGACGGACCCGGGCGTGCGCTGCTCGGCGAGGACCACGCGCTTCGCGATCGCCTGAAGCAGCGCCATGTCGCCGCCGAGCCGGATCTGCAGGAACTGGTCGGCGATCTCGGTGCCGTGCCCGACGACGCCGCGGACGCGCTGCGGGTTCTTGTAGCGGCGCAGGCCGGCCTCGGGCAGGGGGTTCACCGCGACGATCTCGGCGCCGTTGCGCTTGGCGTCCTCGAGTGCGGTGAGCATGCGGGGGTGGTTCGTGCCGGGGTTCTGGCCCATCACGATGATGAGCTCGGTGTGCTCGAAGTCGTCGTACGCGATGGTCGACTTCCCGATGCCGACGGTCTCGGCCATCGCCAGGCTGGTGGACTCGTGGCACATGTTCGAGCAGTCGGGCAGGTTGTTCGTGCCGAAGGCCCGGACGAACAGCTGGTAGACGAACGCCGCCTCGTTCGAGGTACGGCCGGAGGTGTAGAACGACGCCTGGTCGGGGGAGTCGAGCCCGTTGAGCTTGTCGGCGATGATCCGGAACGCCCGCTCCCAGCTGACCGGTTCGTAGTGGTCCTTCCCGGCGGGCTTCCACACCGGTTCGGTCAGCCGGCCCTGCATGCCGAGCCAGTACTCGGTCTTGTCGGCCAGGTCGTCGACGGAGTGCTCGGCCCAGAACTCCCGCGGGACGAGCACGGGCGTCGCCTCCCAAACGACGGCCTTGCCGCCGTTCTCGCAGAACTCGGCCGTCTTGCGCTTGTCCGGGTCCGGCCAGGCGCAGCTCATGCAGTCGAAGCCGCCCTTCTGGTTCAGGGAGAGCATGAGCTTGGCGGTGCGCGCGAGCCCGAGCTGCTCGATCGCGGGGCCCATCGAGTGCAGGACGCCGGGGACGCCGGCCGCCCAGTCCTTGGGCTCGCCGACCGTCATCTCGGCGTCGTCGGTCACGTCGTCCTTCGGGGGCTGCTCGGTCACTGGGCGCTCACTGTCTCTCGGGACTGCTCGGACTGTTCGGACTGCTGGGGCTGCTGCGCGGCGGGCGCTGCTGCTCCCGCGGTCGCGGCGTCGGCCGGCGCGAGCGCCGGTTCGACGATCCGCTCGGGTCGGCTGTAGACGACCATGCTCTGGCCGCGCAGGAAGCCGACGATCGTGATGCCGACCTCCTTCGCCAGGTCGACGGCGAGCGACGAGGGTGCTGACACCGCCGCCAGGACCGGGATCCCCGCCATCGACGCCTTCTGTGTCAACTCGAAGCTCGCGCGGCCCGACACCATCAGGACGGTGCCGCTCAGGGGCAGTCTGCCTTCCTTCACCGCCCACCCGACGACCTTGTCGACCGCGTTGTGGCGCCCGACGTCCTCGCGGAGCACGAGCATCTCGCCGGTCCGGCCGTCGAACAGCGCCGCGGCGTGCAGCCCACCGGTCTTCTCGAACACGTCCTGCGCCGCCCGGAGCCGGTCGGGGAACGTCGCGAGGAGCGCCGGGTCGAGCACCAGGTCGTCGTGGTGCACCGCGTGCTGCGAGGTCGTCCGGACCGCGTCGATGCTCGCCTTGCCGCACAGTCCGCAGGAGCTCGTCGTGTAGAACGCCCGCTCCAGGCTGGGGTCCGGGGCGGGGACACCCGCCGCGAGGGTCACGTCGAGCACGTTGTAGGTGTTCAGGCCCTCGTCCGTGGCACCCGCGCAGTACCGCGCGGCGGCGAAGTCCTCGCCCCGGGCGATGACCCCCTCGGACACCAGGAACCCCGCCGCCAGGTCGACGTCGTTGCCGGGCGTCCGCATCGTGATCGCGAGCGAGTTCCCGCCGACGCGGATCTCCAGCGGTTCCTCGACGGCGAGCAGGTCGTCACGCACCGACCGGGACGTCGCGACGGTGATGCGGGTGACGCGCTTCCGCGCCGTGATCCGGCTCATGCTCCGGGTCTACCACCCGCGTCGGTGACCCCGCCAGCGTGGTGCGGTTCGCGGTGGGAACGCGCGGTTCTCCACAGGGCCGTTCTCACCGAGCTGCGGTCACCGCGTCCACGGCAGCCGGACGGGAGGCACGGCCTCGCCCGCCACGCGGCCCCCGGACCCGACGACCATCAGTCCGTCGGCGTCGGCCAGGCCCCGGAGCATCGCCGACGTCTGGTGCGCGGCCGGCACGGCTCCCCCGGGGGTGTCCCGGTAGGCGAGGACGAGGTCACCCGGACGTTCGTTCGGGACGTCGACGGCCAGTCGGACGGACCCCGTCGGCTCCGGCGCGCGTCCGAGCACACCGGCGACGAGCGGGCCGCCGAGCAGCACCGCCCCGACCATCGCCGCCATCGGGTTGCCCGGCAGGCACAGGTAGACGGTCGCCCCGCGACGGGCGAGGAGCATCGGACGACCGGGGCGGACGGCGACCCGGTCGATCAGCAGCTCGGCGCCGATCCGGGCGAGCGCGCCGCGGACGTGGTCCGTCGAGGACCCCGCCGTGCCGCCGGTCGTGACGACGATCCGCTCCTGCGCGGCGTCGAGCACGGTGGCGGTGGCGTCGGCGTCGTCGGACACGCGCTCGGCCGCGATCGGGTCGGCCCCGAAGGCCCGGGTCGCGGTGCTCGGCGACGAGATCGTCGGCGCGGGGGTCCCACGCCCCGGCCAGGTCCGCGACGTGTTCACCCACACGCTGCCGACCGTGCTCCGGGCCTTCGGGGCCGACCCGATCGCGGCCGAGCGCGTGTCCGACGACGCCGACGCCACCGCCACCGTGCTCGACGCCGCGCAGGAGCGGATCGTCGTCACGACCGGCGGCACGG
>NZ_CP054593.1:98236-163005 GCF_013347165.1 Curtobacterium sp. Csp2 | reverse complement strand
TACGACGACGTCGACTACATCTCGGCCCACGCGTACTACGAGGAAGAGGGCGACCTGTCCTCGTTCCTGGCCTCCGGCGTGAACATGGACCACTTCATCGACACCGTGACGACCGCGGCCGACCACGTCAAGGCGCACAAGAAGTCCGACAAGCGGATCGACATCTCGTTCGACGAGTGGAACGTCTGGTCGCTCAGCAAGTGGAACGAGCAGCAGAAGACGTTCGAGCTGCAGGACTGGCCGGTCGCGCCGCGCCTCCTCGAGGACGTCTACACCGTCGCGGACGCGGTCGTCGTCGGCGGTCTCCTCATCACGCTGCTCCGCCACGCCGACCGCGTCGCGTCGGCGAGCCTCGCGCAGCTCGTCAACGTGATCGGCCCGATCATGACCGAGCCCGGCGGGCCGGCCTGGCGCCAGACCACGTTCTTCCCGTTCTCGCTCACGTCGCGCCTGGCGAACGGCACGTCGCTGCAGGTCAAGGCCTCGGGCGACACCGTCGACGGCGGCAAGTACGGCGAGGTCCCGGTCGTCGACTCGGCCGCCACGGTCGAGGACGGCAAGGCGGCGGTGTTCCTCGTGAACCGCCACCAGACCGAGACCACCACGGTCACGATCGACCTGGCCGGCCTGCAGGTCGACGATGACGTCCGTGCCGAGGGCGTCTGGGACGACGACGTGCACGCCGTCAACGACCTCGGGAACCGCGAGCGCGTCGGACTGCGGACGAACGACACGGTCCGTCGCGACGGCGACACGATCACCATCGAGCTGCCGCCGGTCTCCTGGACCGCGGTGTCGATCGGCTGAGCTCCGCCGGCTGCGGCCGGCGGTCGAGCGCCTCGGCGAGCGCCACGGTGAGCGTCGAGTGAGCACGGGAGGGCGTCGGTCCGCGTGAGCGGGTCGGCGCCCTCCCGCTGTCCGTCGGTCGGCTCGCGATCCGGCACGGGACGGACGGGAGGATCGTGGCGGGGCCGCCACGATCCTCCCGTGGCGTTGTCCGGTCCCCGCACCGGGCCCCGCGCACACGGCGGACGTGCCTACAGTGCGGGGCATGACGGGGACGGCGGAGCCGGATGGAGCGGGACCGCTCGGGCCGTTCCTGGACGACTTCGTCGCGTCGATGGCGACCTGGACCCCGCCGGAGGACGCCGGTCCCGAGCGCGGTTCGTCCGCAGGGCGAAGGGTCCGGTGACCGCCTGTTGACGTCTGCCGTCGGTCCGGTCATCCTCGGAGCACGGCAGCGTTGCGGTGGTGGATCAGGCCCCCGTGACGCGGGATCGGTGCCTGTTCGGGTCAGGTCGCCCCGGTGACCGCGACCGACCGGGTCGCGGTCACCGCCGTCACCGCCGCAGCGTCTGTCGCGGGTACTCGCCGACCGCGCGGAGGTACTCGCCCGCGAACCGGCCGAGGTGTGCGAAGCCCCACCGCCGGGCGACCTCCTGCACGCTCGTCGTCGCCGGGTCCGACCGTCGGAGTTCGATGCGCACCCGCTCGAGACGGACGCGGCGCACGTAGTTCATCGGGGTCGTGTCGAGGTCCCGCTGGAACGCCTCCTGCACCGCGCGGATGCTGAGGCCGGCGGCGTCCGCGATGTCGGCGACGGAGAGCGGACGGTTGAGGTGCTCGTGCACGAACTCCACCGCTGCCCGCAGACGGGCCTTCCGGGGCAGGAGCACGACCGCCGGCAGCTCGGGCGCCGCCGGGGGGTACAGGTCGAGGAAGGCCGAGGCGGCCTCTCGCGTGAGCGTGTGCCAGAGGAGCGTTCCGACGCCGTGCCGGAGCTCCTGCGCGAGGAGCGTCATCTGCCGGCGCCAGCGCGCGACGGCCTCGGCGTCGAGCTCGCGGAGGTGGTCGAGCGCGAGGTCCGTCACCTGCCCGGTGTGGAACCGCTCCGCGGACACCTCGTGCACGAGGTCGCGGGACAGGTGCACGAGCCGCTGGTCGTAGTCCTCGTACGCGAACACGAACTCGCGGTCGCTCGGGAACAGCATCGGCGTGCCGATGCGCATCGGGACGCCGTCCTGGCGGACGTCCGGCACCCCCGTCCCCTCGGTGAGCCACTGCACGACGTAGTCGTCGGTGTGCGGGATCGCGCCGCGGATGGCCCCGGTGATCCGGGACCGTCGGAGGGTGACGGCGGCGTCGCCGACCGCGGTGTAGCGGTAGGTGAACGGCTGCTCGGTGGCGTGGGCGGACCAGCCCCGGCCGCCGTACAGGCCCCCGACCTCGTGGACGACGCCCTCCGGCTGCGTCCCGGCGGCCTCGAGCCGGACAGCGTGGGGTGTGGGCGTCCCGTCCGCCGGGACGGGACGTGCTCCGGCGTCGACGGCGGTCATCGTGTCGCCTCGAAGAAGTCGGCGTACGAGGGCTCGGAGCCGGAGCCGGCGGCCCGGAGCCGCACCACGGCGGCGAGTGCGGACGGATCGGCGAGACCGGCCCGCCGTCGCCACTCGGCCGCCGTCACCGGTAGCGCATCGGGCCGGATCGGCGGTGCGTAGGTCGTGCGGGTCTTCGGCCCGCGGCCGAGGACGTCGGTCGCGGTGTGCATCATCTGGACCACCCCTGCATGGCTCGGAGGACGTGTGGACGTTCCGGCTGCCGGGGTCTGGGGCTGCTCGTCGCCACCGTAGGACACGGGCGCTCGACGTGTCGACAGTTCGGGCTCCGTGACCGGGCGGACGATCCAGGTTGCGCGGCCGACGTCGTCCTCCGGGCGGCGCGTGGCGAGGTCCGGGGGTCGGTCGCTACCGTGGGGCGACCGACCGACGTGCGACGAGAGGACCGACGGGGTGATGCACACCGCTGACGACCTCGCCGCTCCGTACACGGTGCTCCCGGTCGACGGTGTGGCGATCTCCACGCTGGCGTCCCCGCTCGGTGCCGAGACCGTGGCAGCGAGCAACGCGTTCGCCGCGCGGCTCGACGAGATCCAGCTCGACCTGGGCGAGGGGCCGATCTGGCAGGCGGTCCGGGACCGGCACCCGGTGCTCCGTCCCGAGCTCGGCGCCGCCGGTCCGGACGAGTGGCCCACCGCGCTGGCGGCGCTCCGCGCGGCCGGGACCGGCGCGGTGTACGCCTTCCCGATGCACGTCGGCACCCTCACGGTCGGGACCGTCGGCCTCTACGCCACCCTCGGTTCGACGATCACCACGGCGGACGCGTCGGGCATCGAGGGACTCGCGGGGCGCACCGCCCGGCTCGTCCTCGCGCGCGGCCTGCAGCGGGCGGTCGACGAACGACCGGGGGAGTGGTCCTCGGGACCGTGGTCCCGCCGCGAGGTCCACCAGGCTGCCGGCATGGTCGCCGCGCAGACGGGGACCACCCCGGACGACGCGCTGCTGCTCCTCCGGGCGTCCGCCTTCGCGAGCGGGCAGAGTGTCCTGCAGGTGTCCGCGCGGGTCCTCGAACGCGAGATCGACTTCGGTGATCCGTCGGGAACGGACGCACCGGGAAGGAACACGCCATGACCGAGGACCGAGAGCGCCGGCTCATCGACGCCTTCCTCACGGCGACGGGCACGCTCGTCGGCGACTACGACGTGGTCGAGATGCTGCAGACGCTGATCGACGACATCCAGGAGCTGTTCGACGTCGACGCGGTCGGCATCATGCTCGCGAACCAGCAGCAGGAGCTCGAGGTCGTGGTCTCGACGAGCGAGGCGAGCGCCCTGCTCGGCATCCTGCAGCTCGAGGCCGGTGAGGGACCGTGCGTCGAGTCCTACGAGACCGGTCGGACCGTCTGGGTCGCGGACCGCGAGGACATGCGCCGCCGGTGGGCACGGTTCGCCGAGGAGTCGGAACGCGCCGGGTTCGCCTCGGTGCACTCGGTACCGCTGCGCAGTCGGGAGGCCGTGCTCGGCTCGATGAACCTGTTCCGCACCGAGCCGGGGCGCCTCAACGAGCAGGACGCGGTGGCGGCGCGGGCGCTGACGGACGTGGCGACGATCAGCATCCTGCAGCAGCGCGACGCGGACCAGGCCGCCCGGACGCAGCAGCAGCTGCAGCAGGCGTTGGACAGCCGGATCGCGATCGAGCAGGCCAAGGGCTTCCTGGCGCACACGCACCGCGTCGACCTCGACGCCGCGTTCGCGATGCTGCGTGCGCACGCCCGGTCGCACGGGCTGCTGCTGCAGGACGTCGCCCGTGCCGTGACCGAGCGACGGCTGGACCTCGCGCAACCGGAGTCGGCGGACACCCGCCGCTGACGATCACCGGGTCCGTGCCGCCCGGGCGCGGTCCTTGATCGCCTCGATCACCTCGGTCTTGGCGTCGGCGTACGCGTTCATGTCGTCCCAGCTGCGGGTCATCAGTGTCCGCTTGACGTCCTCGTAGCGCTGGCGGTCCGCGGCGTCCCGGCGGAGGTGGTCCCGGAGCAGCAGGTACGCGTCGAGCGCGGGCGCGCCGTGCTCGTACACGTGGACGTGCACGTCCCGCTCCGGGGTCCGGACGAGCCGGTGCCCGGGCTCGCGGACGCGCAGCTCGTAGCCGGCTGCCAGGAGCGGCTCGGACATGATCTACCTGCCCGCGGCGAACGCGGTTATGGCCGAAGCTCCGCACCCGCGAATTCGCGGTCGAGCGATCGGGGTGTTCCAGACCGCGAGCTCAATCGGCATGGCGTTGTTCCCGCTCACCCTGGGCCTGTTGGACTCACGAACGCCGTGGCTGCTGTGGCTCATCGCTACATGCGTGTTCGTCGCTGCCGCGTGGGCCTGGCGCGAAGCAGTACAACGCCTGCCGCAACGAGTGCAAGTTGCCGAGCTGACTGACGTCGACGCGTGAGAGGCGCTTGGCCGGACCTAACCGAGTCCGGCCAAGCACCGTCTCGATAGCCGATCGGCTATTGATACGCTTCTTCGTCACGTCGTTCCCCACCGGCACGGGCGCCGAGCTCCTCGAGTTCGAGACCGTCGCGCTCTGAGACGCAGTGACGATGAAGGCCCGCGGATCACATGATCCGGGGCCTTCATCGTCCGCGTGCGTTAGTGCTAGATGGCCGGTACTCGATCAGGCTCGTCGGAGTCGCTGACGGGTCTACGGAATGGGGCGGCAAGGGTTGGCAGGATGTGGTGCCGCTGGGTCCAGAACACGACGAGAGCGATAAGGAGGTGCGCGGCGGATAGGATGTACCGGCCGGTCGTGCCGGTGATCGCGAACTGTATGGCGAACAGGGCAATCAGCGCGATCGCGGCCCATCGGTGGAATCGGAGCCCGATGATGATGGCGACGCCCATCAGCGTCTGTGACGCGGTCAACACGAACTCTTCCGTCTGACGGGCGTCGAGGACGACGTCGAACCCGCCGCCGCCAACGGCGTGCGCGATCGGGAGGGAACCGACTAGCAGTGACCACTGGTTCACCTTTGATGCGATCAGCGTTCCGATCGCCGCCGCACCGTTGCCGCGGAGGGCGAACAGGATCGCGACGATGAACTCCGGCGCCTCCGACGAGAGCGGGGCGAGCCACTGTACGAGGAAGAAGCTGTCGATGCCGAGCTTGCTGCCGCTGTCGACCAGGGCGGTTGCGAACGGTTCCGCGGAGGCGAGGATGACTGCCGCGGCGATGACGAACATCGCCACGACTGTGATGCGGCGGCGGCGGCGGGGGAGCGCGCCGATGTTGGCGGCCATGCCGACGAGTTCTTCGTCCTCGTCCTGTTCGGCCTGCCCGGCTCGCCAGAGGTAGGCCACGAACACGAGGATCAGGATCAGGCCGAACCACATCGGGATGATCCCGAGAATGGGGATCAGGAACGCGACCACGGCGAGGAGTACCAGGAAGCCGATCTCGGTGCGGACACCACGGTTGAGCTGCAGGAACGCACTGCGCCCCTCGATACGCGCGTCCCCAGTGTCGGGTTTCCCGGCACGCAGCGAGCGGGCGGCGACGATGATCGCGACGAACACGACCAGCGGCCACCCAAAACCCAGCAGCAGCCGGTTCGAGCCGAGCATGTTCGCGGCCGCGAACTGCTCGTATGAGGGGTCGTAGCCAGACCGGAACGCATAGTAAAGGTCGACCGCGTACTCGGGCAGCACAGCGATCAGCGCGAGGATCGCGATCGCGAGGGGGCCGGAGATGTCGAGCTGTGCTGCTTCCGCGGCCCACGCGAGCAGGAACGACGCGGCGACGACTGCGCCGCCGAAGATGAACAAGTCGACCACGGGGCTCGGTGCGAACCCGGTGATTCGGAACACGACGCCTGGTGCCATGAAGGCAAGGCAGAGGGCGATTCGAGCCCAAGCAGTACGGGGCATGGTGATGCTTTCGGTCTGAGCCGCAACCGAACCGCCTCGGAGAGGAGCTTCGGCCGTCGACTGATGGCCGAAGGTCTCGCTCGCCCCTGATCGGGGTGGGGTGCCGGGCTGGTCATCGTGACCGCCAGTATGTCGACATCCGCCGCATCGCCCCGGAGGACTGTGGGAGCTACTCCCCTTCAGTACCGATGATGCGCACCGAACCGCCACTATGCAATATTTCGGCACGCCGAATCCGAGAGCGTGGCGGCCCGATGGCCCCGTCAACCGACGGGTGAATGAAGCCTGTCCTGACCCGAGTCAGAGATGCGCCCGAAGGACCATCGGTCAGCGACGCTGTTGCCCGCGGGGCACACCAGTCGGCGGAGAGGGCTAACCGCCATTCGTGAGCAGGGCGTCACGGCTGAGGGCTCGGAACCACTGATGGCCGATGTCGGCGGTGAATTGACGGTGCCAGGCGAGGATGATCGGAATCGGCGGCAGGTCGATCGGGAGGCGGAACTGCGCCACGTCGGCGCCGAGTTGCGCGGCGACGGATGCCGGCAGGACTGCGAGCGTGTCGGTGGCACGGACCACCTCGACCGCCGCTCCCGTGGCAGCCAGTGACGCCACCACCGTGCGGGACCTGCCGATCGACTCCAGGTGTTCGTCGATGCGGTCTCGCAGTCGCCCGCGGCGGGACACGATCACGTGTGACGCGGCGACCCACCGGTCGAGGTCGACGGGTGCCGTGAGGATCGGGTGACCAGATCGAGCGACCCCGACGAGTTCGTCCGCACCGGCGGCGTCGTGGTCGATCGCTGAGGACGTCGGAGCGGACGACCCGATTTGGAGATCGACAACGCCTCGTCCGAGGTCGTTGTCCTCGCCGGACGCTTCGCCGAGGAACCGCACCCGCACCCCGGGCGCACTCGACGAGACCTGCTGTGTGAGCACGGGCGCCAGCGCCGTAGTCAGAGCGTCGTGGGCCCGCACCGTGAACGTCCGCTGCAGAGTTCCGAGGTGCAACTCTCGCTCCGGCGCGAGGACAGCAGCACTCCGCAGCACCAGTGCCCGCACCTCGTCCCGGAGCGCGAGCGCCCGAGGGGTGGGCCGCATCACTCGGCCCGTGCGGACGAGAATCTGGTCCCCCGTCGCGCGGCGGATCCGGCCGAGTGTGCGGCTCATCGCAGGCGCGGAGAGATGCAGCCGATCCGCGGCGCCGGTCACGCTTTCCTCTTCCAGCAACGCATCCAACGCGGTCAGCAGGTTCAGATCAAGTTGCACGAAACGCAATTTACACGTGCACGGATTGTATTTGTGCGCAGGTGAGAGCACTCCTACCGTTGCCACCAGAGCGACGACACCCGTCGCGACAAGGGAGAACAACCCATGAACGAGACCACTGCATCCGTCCAGACCACCGACGACTCGGCACTGCTCGAGGGCCTTGTCGCCGCCGTCACCGAGGCCGGTACCGTCCTGCTCGACCGGTTCTCGACGGCGAACCGCGTCGAGGACCGCGACGCACTCCTGGCAGCGATCGGCGACAACGACGACGCGTCCACCGCAGTGCTCCGCCCAGCGCTCGAGCAGCTCCGCCCGGAGGCACGGTGGGACGACGACGAGGAAGGTCACGGCGGCCTCGGTGCCGGCGAGTGGTGGGTCGCGGACGCTGCCGAGGGCAACGTGAACCACATCCACGGCGGAGCGAACTGGGGCGTCACCGCGACCCTCGTCCGCGACGACGTCCCCGTCATCACCGCAGTGTTCCTGCCCGCACTCGGCCAGACGTTCACCGCCGTCCGTGGCGGGGGCGCCTTCCTGAACGGGTCTCCGATCACAGTGTCGGCCAAGTCCGACCTCGCCGCGGCGCTCGTCGGCACCGGGCAGGCCAAGCCCGGCGAAGCCCCCGAGGTGCGCCGTCTAATGAGCGGATCCATTGATCGGATGCTCGACGCGGCGCTGCTCGTCTCAGCCACGGTCCCGGCGACCCTGCAGCTCGTCCAGGTCGCCGCCGGGCACACCGACGCGTTCTGGCAGTACGGCCAGGTCCGCTCCGGCCTTCTCGCCGGCGCCCTGCTCGTGCAGGAAGCCCACGGCGCCGTCATCGACACCACCGGCATCCCGTGGACGCTCACCAGCCCCGACTTCATCGCCACCACCCCTGGCCTCGCGCCGAGCATCGCCGCAGTCCTCCGCTGACACCCCTACCCACCGAACCACTTCCACTTCCACTTCCACTTCCAGGAGTCCGCATGACCACCACCAGCAGCATCACCATCGCCGTCCTCGGCTCAGGCCGGGTTGGCAGCACCCTCGCAACCGGACTCGCGGCCGCCGGCCACGAGGTCACGCTCGGTGTCCGTAACCCCGGCACCGCCCAGCACGACGTCCTCGCCTCGGACGTCGCGACGGCGATCGAGACCAGCGACCTCATCGTCAACGCAACCCCGGGTGACACGACCCTGGAACGGCTCGTGGGCCACCGTGACGCTCTCGCCGGCAAGGTGCTCCTCGACGTCTCCAACGCCACAGTCCGCAGCACCGACGGTCTCCCCGGCGGGCTCCTCTACCCCGACGTCAGCCTCGGCGAGCTCCTGCAGGATGCCCTGCCCGACACAAAGGTCGTCAAGACCCTGAACACGATGCTGTTCTCGGTCATGACCGCTCCAGGGAACCTCACGGCCCCACCTACCGCGTTCGTCTCCGGCGATGACGTCGACGCGAAGCGGCTCGTCCGGACCGTCCTGCAGGACCTCGGGTGGGATGACGACTGGATTCTCGACCTCGGTGGGATCAGCACCGCCCGCGGTACCGAAGCCATGGCACTCATGGTGCCCAGCCTCCTCGGCGCACTCGGGTTCGTACCCTTCGCACTCACCGTCGCCCGCTGAACCGTTCCGATGCCCGATTGGCTGCTTGACATGGGAACCTGCGGCAGTCTCGGGCTCATCGAAGGGTTGCCCGGTTGTCCTCACTTCGGAGAAGAGCACCGAGGAGCTGTCCCACCCCACGGCTGATGGAGGCTCTCAATCCACTCAAGCCGAAACGGAACACCCAGAAAGCCCGCCTCCCGGCCACGCTGCTCCAGCCTGGACTCCATTTGCAACACCGCGAATCACGCTGGTGTTGCAACGGCCACCTGAACCTCAAGGCTCGGCTATCGGACACGACTGCTGGTGCTGCGGTCGACGCAGGTACCGATACGGCGCCGGTCGATTCGTGCGCCGGTTGTCAGAACATGTAGGTCCGTGTGGAGTCGTGGGTGAACCCGATGCGGGAGTAGACCGGCGCTCCCTGGGGGCTCGCCTGAAGGTACGCAACGGACGCACCTTGCTCCCGAGCGGCGGCCATCAGCGCTCGTGTCACGGCTGCGCCGTGGCCCTGTCGTCGGTGTTCGGGGCGGGTCGCGATCGTGTACAGGCCGACGACATCGGGCGTGGTCTGGGTGGACATGCCTGCCGAAATGATCTCGCCGCTGGCTGACTCGACGACGATGCCGGTCACCTCGGGACGGGCCAGGAGTGCGGCGTTCGCGAACGGGGCGCTCTCGGCGAGGGTGTCGAGCTCGAAGCCGTCGGCGATGCACTGAGCCATCGCGACGCTATCGCTCCGCTCCGCGCGCCGGACGCGGAATGGGTGCTCGAGGAACTCCGCGGCTTCGCGGAGATCCATAGTCATCGTGGGGATCCCTCCGGCGCGCGTGAACCCGAGCGCTGCAGCCCATTCGGTCTGCTCAGCCGAGGCGTCCGTCCCGACTTGGATGCTTTGGAGCGCCTGGTCCGGGCTCAGTCGCCGCCGGAGCTGTTTCAGGTCGTCGACGCGCACGTCTGCGCGGGCGGTGACCAAGCCGTTCGCGGTGATCGTCCCGGCTCCGGTGAAGACCGCGCCGAGTTCTTCGTCACCAACGAACCAGCCACCTTCCGCATGCTCGGCGACGAGTCGCATCGCTTTGATGCGCTCGAAGACGTCGGCCTGGGCGGGGGACTGGATCGACAATGGGGTGATCATGGTGCTCCATGGGCCGGGTGGGTGGTGATCGACGAGTGGGGTGTCCCGTCATGGTCGACGCTGACATACCGGTGGGGTTGGGAGCACCAGTGATTCCACTGGCTGTGTCGCAACCGTGTCGCCGCAGTGGTTCCGGTTATCGATCGGCTAGCGGTCGATCTGTGCGAGCCAGTCGCGGACCAGGGCGTTGGTGATGCCGGGTTGCTCGAGGTGCACGTTGTGTCCGGCACCGTCGAGGACGAGGAAGCTCCCTCGCGGATGTGGTCCCGGAGTGCGAGCCCGTCTTCGTAGCCGACGACGTCGTCCTGCCGACCGAAAGCCCAGCACCCGGCAGGTCATCGCGACCGGGATCCGGTCGGCGGCCAGTTCACGGACCAGCGGGTACATCATTTTGGGAAGTGCGCTTGGGACAGATACGCAGCGGCACGGCGGAGGATCTCGTTCCGTTCTCCTGCTCCAGCAGCCGGTTCCGTTTCCGCAGCTCTCGCAGCTCGACGTTCTCGGTCGTCGTGGGCCCGGACTGGATCCCGTCGTCGATGTCCGCTCGGCGTAGCCAGTTCGTCACAGTCCCCTCGGAGATGCCGAAGTCCTTCGCGACCTGCGTCAACGGGATCTCACCGCGACGAGCGACCGCGATCACGTCGCGTCGGAACTCCTCCGGATAGGGCTTCGCCATGATCGACATCCTTCCAGCGAGGACCACGTCCCCACAGGTCAGGAGTCAACCGAACCGACATCAGTCCCCCAAGCGTCATGGTGCCCTTCACGGGTTGCTTCCGTTCATACGGGTCTGAGAGCACGGCAGCGTGTGATCCTGTAGTTTCCCGCTCGTTCACATTCGAGCCATGAGGCCCACTTAATTTTGTTTCGTCGCGCGGCAGGGTTCGCCGGTGCTGGCGTCTGCCGGGCGACTTTCCTACTTATGCCCCCGAAGGGACCCCTGTGAATATCAAGCGAATCGGTTCGATCGCAGCGATCGCGATCGCCGGCGCCGTCGTGCTGTCCTCCTGCGCGGCGAACGAGAGCGGCAGCGGCGACACCGCTGCGCCGACCTCGAGCTCCGGTACCGACTACTCGAAGCTCTCGGGCACGCTGACCGGCTCCGGTGCGAGCACCCAGCAGACCGCTCAGGGTGTGTGGGCTGCGAACTTCCAGAACGTCGCCTCCGGCGTGACGGTCAACTACTCGCCGGACGGCTCCGGTGCCGGCCGCAAGAACTTCATCTCGGGTGCCGCGGACTTCGCCGGCTCCGACGCCGCGCTGAAGGACGAGGAGCTCTCGGGCTCGTTCGACCTGTGCACGGACAAGGCCATCGACATTCCGGTGTACATCTCCCCGATCGCCATCGCCTACAAGGTCGAGGGCGTCTCCGACCTGACGCTCGACGCGAAGGCCATCGCGGGCATCTTCTCGGGCAAGATCACCAAGTGGAACGCCTCCGAGATCGCCGACCTGAACAAGGGCGTCGACCTGCCGGACACGAACATCACCGTCGTGCATCGCAACGACGACTCGGGCACCACGTACAACTTCAGTCAGTACCTCAACGTGAACGCGCCGGACGTCTGGACCGAGGAGCCCAGTCAGACCTTCCCGTACTCCGTCGGCGACAGTGCGAAGGGCACCTCGGGCATCGCCTCGACCATGGCCACCGCCTCGAACGCGATCACCTACATCGACGACTCCGGCGCCGGTGACCTCGACAAGGCGAAGCTCATGGTCGGCGACAAGGCCACCGAGATCTCGGCCGAGGGTGCTGCCAAGGTCGTTTCTGACTCGGAGCTCGAGACCGGTCGTGAAGCCAACGACGTGGCGATCGACATCGACCGCAAGGACACCGCCGAGGGTGCGTGGCCGCTGGTCCTGGTCTCCTACGCGATCGCCTGCCAGGAGTACAAGGACGCCGACAAGGGTGCGCTCGTGAAGGGCTACCTCGACTACGTCGTCACGCAGGACGCGCAGGAGGCCGCCGCGAAGGAGGCCAAGTCTGCCGCCCTCTCCTCCGACCTGTCGGAGAAGGCCGCGAAGGCCGTCGCCTCCATCAAGTAGCAGCAACCGACGTGCAGGAAGGAGCACGGCCCGCCAACGGGCCGTGCTCCTTCCTTATCCTCCCGACGATGCCGTCGAGCGCACTCCGGTCTACGAGCGTGCGGCTAGCAGATTCTCGATCAGTGTGATACCGATTCGGTGGGATCAGGAAGGCGTGAAGTATCCCCGGCTGAACGAATCGAAGAAGATCATGCCCAACTTCCCGGCATCGACTCGACCGTCCGCGCCGAGTATCGCTTCATCGACGGAGACGTTGGCGACGCGTCCGATCACCGTGTGGATGTGCTTCTCGTAGAGCACCTCGACCAACTCGCATTCGATGACCATCGTGCTGCCATCGATGATCGGCGCGTTGACGTGCTTGGCCTTCTGGACCGTCAGGCCCGTCTTGGCGAACTTCTCCGGCACCTGGAAGCCCGAGTAGGTGCCAAAGAAGTCGGCGTACGGCATCAGTTTTTCCGTGGCAAGCGTCACCGTGAACGCGCCCATCGCTTCGATGTTTCGATGGGTCTTCTTGTTGGTGTTGATGTTGAGGTTGATGTAGCCGCCGTGGTTCAGCGCACCCCAGTGGGAGTTCATGAAGTTCACCCGGCCGGCCTCGTCGTAAGTGCCGATCATGAAGAGCGGCATAGGGTGCCCGTAGCCGAACTCGCGGGCGGTCAGGTCTTTCATGGTGCTCATCTCAGGCGATTTTCCTTCTCGTGTACGTGCTTGCCGTGGCCGGCGCGAGTCGGTCGCGCGACACGGGGCTCAGACTGTGCAGGCCGGCTAAGAAGTGTCTGCTCGGTGGCGACTGCGGCCGTTGCGAAGCCGCTTCGTCAGGCACGCCCGTCAGCGTAAACATTGACATCATTGTCAAGGTCAAATCGGGAACCAACTGCAGTCCTCGCCCCGCGGTAGCTGCACGCGGCGTTCGGTGCCGTGCGCGCTGACGATCATCCGATGCCGTGGAGAGAGCCGGCGGGCCAGTGGGGTCGATGCCCTATCGGCGCCCGGAGTCGAGCCCCCCCCCCCGGGGGGGGCACCGGGTCAGACGTGGGCCATGTCGAGGAGGTCAGCGTGCTCGGAGCGCAGCAGGTAGTCGGTGACGGCCTCGCGGCTCTTCTGCAGGCACACGATGCGGTTTTCCACGACCCGCAGTTCCCGGGCGAGTTCTTCCGCTGCAGCACGGCCGGCAGGGGATTCTCGTGGTCCGGGCTCGGGTGCTTCGATGTCGAGGACGATCTTGATCATCCGGGTCGACAGGCCAGCCTCCACGAGTGCGCGGACGTGGCGGGCGTGCTCGACCTGCTCGTCCGTGTAGTCGCGGTACCCGTTCGATGACCGGGACGCTTCGATGAGGCCCTGCTGCTCGTAGTACCGCAGCATCCGTGCCGGAGCGCCGACCGCTTCCGCTGCATCGCTGATCTTCATCGTGTGGTGCCCCTTCCGCTCGTCAGGCTTGACCTTGACAGTGATGTCAAAGTTTAGCCTCTTCTGCGTGCTCGGCCCCGAACGGCGGGAGTCGAGGGAAAGGACGCACATGTCAGCGCGCAACTGGGACGGCACGTCACGGAAGATCCTCGTCATCGGAGCGGGTGAACTCGGGATGCCCGTCCTCCGCAACGTCGTCCGCCGCGCGGCAGACGTCGCAGGGTCCTCGGTCGACGTGCTCCTGCGGGGCACGACGATCGACTCGACCTCGCCGGCGAAGCAGCGCGACGTCGCCGAGATCCGCCAGCTCGGCATCGGCATCGTCCGCGGCGACCTGGTGCAGAGCACCATCGAGGACCTCGCAGCGATCTTCCGCGACTACGACACCGTGATCGGCTGCACCGGCATCACCGCGGGCCTCGACACCCCGATGAAGGTCGCACAGGCCGCGCTTGCCGCGGAGCTGCCGCGGTACTTCCCGTGGCAGTTCGGAGTCGACTTCGACGTCATCGGCCGTGGCAGCCCCCAGGACATCTTCGACTCCCAGCTCGACGTCCGCGACCTGCTCCGCTCCCAGCAGGACACGGAGTGGGTGATCATCTCCACCGGCATGTTCATGAACTACCTCTTCGACGCCGACTCCGGGATGGTCGACCTCCCGAACGACACCGTGAACGCCCTCGGGACTGTGGACACCGCTGTCACCGTCACCACCCCGGAAGACATCGGCGCGCTCACCGCGGAGATCCTGTTCACCGAGCCCCGCATCCGGAACGAGATCGTCTACGTCGCTGGGGACACCATCACTTACGGCCGCCTCGCCGACACCCTGCAGAGCGTCCTCGGCCGGCCGTTCACTCTGCAGGTGTGGTCCGAGCCGCAGCTCATGGACGAACTCCGCGCGGACCCGGACAACATGACCCGCAAGTACCGTGCCGTGTTCTCCCAAGGCCGCGGCGTCGCGTGGGACAAGGCCGACACGTTCAACGCCCGCCGAGGCATCCCCACGACGAACCTGCCGGACTGGATCGGCAGCAACCTCGCCTCCTGAGCTCAAGAGACAGAACAGTGAACAGTGAGCATCCGATGATCCTCCGGAAGTACACCCACCCCATTGTCGTCCTCGAAAAGGACGGCGCGACCCTCCTGGTCGACCCAGGCACGTTCACGGCGTCGGCTGCGGAGCTGATCCGTGACGCTGACGGTGTGCTCGTCACCCACGAACACCCCGACCATGCCGACATCGACCTCATCGCCGCCGCCCTCGACAGCCAGCCGGAACTGCTCGTCTGAGCGCCAGCAGCCGTCGCCACACAGCTGCCGGCCGCCGACGGTCGTGTCCGCGTTGTCGCACCGGGCGATCACGGATCGCTTGCGGAGTTCATCGTCGTCGTCGTCGTCGTCGGCGGCCGCCACGAGATGATTCATCCCGACCTGCCTGAGTCCAGCAATGTCGGCTACGTCATCGACGACAACGTCTACCACCCGGGAGACTCCTACTTCGTCCCGCAGCAGCCGGTGCGGACGCTGCTGGTGCCGATGTCCGGGCCCTTCGCGCACCTCGACCGCATCATCGACTTCATCCGTGCCACCCACCCGGAGCGTGCGATCCAGATCCACGATGCCCTCCTCACCGACGTGGGCAAGCAGTTCCTCACGCAGTTCATCGACCCGCTAACCCCGTCGCCGCTCGAGATCCTCGAAGAGGGGATACCGGTTCGGCTCGAACGAAACGTTCGATAGCCGAGCGGCTATTGAACGATCCGAGCGCACCCGACTCGACCCGCCCGAGCCTGGTCCTTGCTCAGGAGAATCAGTCTCCCCAGTGGAAGTTGCGGAAAGAGGTTCGCACGTTGAAGCGGCGCCCTTCCTTCCTGCGTTGCAGGAAGTCAGCGATCGTGTCGATATCGTTCGGCTTCATGCCCAGCTCGCGGCACCTCGCGCGCAGCTGATCGACCGTGACGCCTTGCCATCGCGCGGGCCGGTTCATCATGTCGGCCTTGAGCTTGTCCTCTTCATTCCACTTCAGGCCGCTCGAGTAGCCGGCCGACCAGCTCGCGACGCTCTGCAGGATGGCATCCACATCGTCGGGAAGACTCACGGGCTCGACACTGGGCTTTGAGGCCGCTGCCGTCGTTCCGTTCGGCAGGAGGAGATCAGGAGATGCTTCCACAATCCAGTCGGCGGTGGACGACTCACCCCATTCGATGACGACCAGTGCAGCGGCGTCGGCGTCCCACAGGTCGTTCAAGTGCTGCCGGTCTGGCCACGCATGGACGACCCGGCGCCCGGACAGGGAACCGATGGAGAGGCCGCGCCACGTGAGGTGCGTTGTTCCAGGGGCGTTCACCGCGCGCTTCAGCCAGCCGGCAGGGACGTCTCGTCGCGGTGTGACGACGATCAGAGGTGCTTGGCCTTGCGCTGCGATCCAGGACAGGGCTCTTGCGTTCTGCGCGTCACGGGAGTCACCGTCGCCCAGCCGTGACAGCGCGACCGGGTAGTCGTAAGCATCAGGCATGTTCTCGCCCCATCTCTTGTGTTCGCAGGGTAGCGAGGCCCCCCGACACGATCAGCCACCCTTGCCGTTCCGCCTGGTCGCCGACAGCCGATCCACGACGCGCTGAGCGGCCTCTGCCCGGGCGGCCCGGTCGGACGCGAAGAGCACCGCCATGAGTCCGAAGATCCCGATCATCACCGTCTGTCGCGACAGCAGGATCGCGACCGACGCGATCGCCGCGGGGATATAGGGCGCGATTGCCGTGAGCATCGACCAGAAGTTCATGCTCGCCTCCACAACCGGACGCTGACCCCTGCGTGTCGGCGCCGATCAGGTCAGCGTTACGAACTCAACTGGTAGTGCCGGCGAGGACGACCGGTGATGTCGGAGGCCGAGCATGAAACGCAGGTTCCTTACTCAGCCTCCGACGGAGGTCCTGGCCTTCCGCTCTCAGCTCGTGAGCTCGCAGCGGTACCGAGGGGGTCCGGCTCCTGCACGGCAGGGTCCGTAATCGGCGTACAACTCCGGGGGCGTCATGGCGCTCCTAAACCCGGATGGCAAACGCACGGCGTTCACCGGTGTCCGTGGCGGACGTGCCCGTGAGGGCGACTGGCTTCAGCATCCCGTGTCAGTCTGCTTGGCCACCTTCATCGTACCTGTGTTCGACCGTGTCGGGGAAGTCCGAGGGTGAGCTCCGGCGTGCTTCGCTGAAAGTAGCGACGTTCGGTAGACCATTACCTATCGAGACGTCAGCCAACCGCCTGATTCTCATTGAGGGCACCCCAATCGAGACGTTTGCGGGCAGAGCTCCCCTTCCCGAATGAGGATTGGCGTTTTTTCGGCGGCTACTTCTTCCCGCGGCGGGCTCGTCGCAGTTCCGCGACGATGCGTGCCCGCTCGGGGTCCTTGGCCAGCGTGCGGTCGTCGACGACGTCCACGATGTGCTTGACCAGCTCCACGACCTGCTTGCGCAGGAGGAAGCCGAGCACGGCGAGGGCGACCGTGATGACGCCGGTCAGGATGGAGCCGCCGAAGGCTGTCAGCATGTCCACCGTGGTGTCGGTGATGAGCATGTTGCCTCCTTCGGGTTTGGCCGTATGGCCAGCCCGCCCGTCGTGGGCGGGGGTCTAGAGCGCCGGAAATCGACGCAAGCGCCCGATGGGGGCGCGTAGTACCCCTATGCGTGGAGCGAGCGGCTTGCTGCGTGCTCCCGCGTTGAGGGCATGGAGAAGGCCGGCCCTGACGGGACCGGCCTGTTCGTGGTGCTCGGGTGCTGCGCTGAGGGCAGAGTCGTCTCGAGCGGTTCCAGCCTACGGTTCGGGCCAGACATGACGAAAGCCAGTCCAATGGACTGGCTTTTTGCGCGCACTGACTACGCACGCCACAGCATAGCGGGTTTTGGAACATACTTGCAAGCATGCGGATCGGGGCGTGCCGATCCCGCTCAGGAGCCGACGTGCGGGCTTCGGCGTTCGACGAGGACGTTGTCGCGCCACTGTCCGGCCCACGGCCCGAACGTCATGAGGCCGATGCGTTCTCGGGTGCCGAGTTCGCGGAACCCGTGGCGGCCGTGGAGGGCTCGGGAGGCGGTGTTCTCGGGGAAGATCCCGGACTGGATGGTCCAGATCCCAGCGGCCTCCGTCGACGCAATGAGCGCGTCGAGGAGCAGGTGTCCGACGCCGCGGCCGCGCGCTGTGGCGGCGACGTACACCGAGTGCTCGACGACGCCCCGATACACCGGCCGGGTGGAGGTCGGGGAGACCGCCACCCAGCCGAGGACCTCGTCGCCGGCGACGGCGACGAACCGGTGCTCGGGCAGCTTGCCGGCGTCGAATGCTTCCCAGCTTGGCGGTTCCGCCTCGAACGTTGCGTTTCCGGTTGCGATGCCCTCTCGGTAGATCGTCTCGACACTGGGCCAGTCGGCGGCGGTCATCGGCCGAACGGTGACCGGGGTGTTGTCGGTCATGGGTGCAGGAGCTCGTCCTGGATGCGGGCGGCGACGGCGTTGCGCATGGGGCGGACGTCGTCGGGGGACCAGGAGTCCGGGTCCGGGAACGACCACTGCAACACCTTCCCGCGAGGTGTCGCGGGCAGGTCGAGGCCGGGCTTCATCAGCACGACGACGTCGGCCTGATCCAGCAGTTCTGGGGTGACCTTCCGCGGGGTTCGGTTGCTGATGTCGAGGCCGAGTTCCGCGACGGTCGCGGCGATCGACGGGTTCACCTCGTCGGCGGGAGCGATGCCGGCGGAGGTGGCGGTGTAGCGGTCTGGGGTTGCGAGTTCGAGGAGGGCTGCGCCGAGTTGGGAGCGGCCGGCGTTGTGCTGGCAGATGAACAGCACGGTGGGCTTGTCGGTCATGTCGGGCCGGTTCAGTTCGTGCAGCAGGAGCTGCTGGCGGGCAGAGCGGCCGGGGCGGGTGCGGCGCAGCACGACGACCCCTCGGACACTGCGGTCGTCGTGGGGACGTCGCAGGAGGATGAGCCGCCGATGTCGGTTGTGCAGACGCCGGTCTCGGGGAGGACGAGCTGCACGTCGCGGGCGGCCTGGTGGTCGCCGGCGAGTTCCGCGGCGATGGAGCGGACCTGCTCGTAGCCGGTGAGGAGCAGGAACGTGGGGGCGCGGCCGTAGGACTTCATCCCGGCGATGAAGAAGTTCGGTTCCGGGTGCGCCAGCTCCACGACACCGTGCGGGGGGACGGACCCGCAGGAGTGCAGGTTCGGGTCGATCAGTGGCGCGAGCGCGCGGGGTGCTTCGACAATGTCGTCGAGGCCCAAGCGGATCTCGCGGAGCATGTCGAGGTCGGGCCGGAACCCGGTGGCGTTCACCACAACGTCGACCGTGACGGTGAACGGATCCCCGGCACGGCGGCCGGTGACGGTGACCTGGTCGCCGTTCGGGCGGACGTCGTCGATCTCGAACGAGGCAAGCTGCTCGATGTGCCCGGACTCGACGAGGCCGTGCACGTTCGAGCCGAGCTGCCCGCGTGCGGCGAGCCCGTCGGCAGCGTCCGCGCCGAGGCGGGCGGTACCGGCGTTTCGGATCGCCCACAGCAGCGTCGTGCCGGCTTCGTCCTTGGCGAGGGCGGCGAGCTTGATGAGCGTATTCGCTGCCGAGTGGCCGGCGCCGACGACGAGGACCCGCTTCCCGGCGAATCGTGCCCGGTCCGCGCCGAGCACGTCGGGGAGGGCGTGCACGATGCGGTCGCCGAGGTTCGCTGCGGGGGCGAGGCCGGCGGCGGTGAGCGGGTTCGGGGACGTGTACGTGCCGGAGGTGTCGACGACGGCGCGGGCGGTGACGTCCTCGACGCCGTCCGCGGTGTGGAGGCGGAGGAGGAACGGGGTGTCGGCGCGGCCGGCGGAACGGGTGCGGTCCATGCCTTGCCGGGACACCGCCTCCACGTGGACCCCGTACCGGATCGCCGGTGCCAGCTCCGGCGTCTGGGCGAGGGGTTCGAGGTACTGGGCGACGAGGTCGTGCCCAGTCGGCAGCGACGACCGGCGGGGCACGGTCCAGCCGGTGGGTTCGAGGAGGCGGCGGGCCGCCTCATTGATGACGTACCGCCACGGGGAGAACAGCCTGGTGTGCCCCCACGCCCGGACGGACGTGCCGACCTGGTCGCCGGCTTCGTAGACGACGGCGGGCAGGCCCTGCTCGAGCAGGTGCGCGGCGGCTGCGAGCCCGACGGGGCCGGCGCCGATGACGGCGACGGGCAGCCCGGTCAAGCGGTCCGCGTCGGCCCGGGGTGGGACGGTGAGGGTGAGCGTCATGGGGGGTGGTCCTTCCGGTGGTTAGGCGGATGCTTCGGTGGGCAGCAGCTCGGCCAGGAGCGCTTGCACGCGGGTCTTGATCTCGTCGCGGATCGGGCGGACGTCGTCGATGCCCTTCCCGGCGGGGTCGGTGAGGTCCCAGTCCTCGTACCGCTTGCCGGGGAAGATCGGGCACGCGTCGCCGCAGCCCATGGTGATGACGGCGTCGGAGTCGCGGACGGCGTCGGTGGTGAGGATCTTCGGCCGATTCGCGGCGATGTCGATGCCGTCCTCCGCCATTGCTTCGATCGCGACGGGGTTGATCTGGTCCTTCGGCTCACTGCCCGCGGAGAGGACCTGCACGTGGTCGCCGCCGAGGGCCTGGGCGTAGCCGGCAGCCATCTGGGAACGCCCGGCGTTGTGGACGCAGACGAACAGGATCGTTGGGGTCGCGGTCATGGCGGTGCTTTCGGTAGGGGTGGTCGTGGTCATCGGATGAGGGTGAGCCAGCCGGCGAGGGCTGTCAGGGTGACGGCGAGGACGGGGACGGTCAGGACGATGCCGGTGCGGAAGTACTGCCCCCAGCCGATGTGGATGCCCTTCCGGTCGAGCACGTGCAACCACAGCAGCGTTGCCAACGACCCGATCGGTGTGATCTTCGGGCCGAGGTCGGAGCCGATGACGTTGGCGTAGATCATCACTTCGTGGGTCAGGCCGGTCGCTCCGGCTCCGCCGATCGCGAGGGCGGCGATGAGGACGGTCGGCATGTTGTTCATCAGCGACGCGAGGATCGCGATCACGAACCCGACCCCGAGCGCGGTGACGAGGACCCCGTGGTCCCCGAACACGTCGAACAGGCGGGCGAGGTAGTCGGTGAGGCCCTGGTTCTGCAGCCCGTACACGACGAGGTACATGCCGATCGAGAACAGCACGATCTGCCACGGCGCCTCCCGGATCGTCTTCCACACCGGAATCACCCGCCCCGACCCGCCAACGGTGCCACCACTGCCGCCGGTGACGGTGGCGGTGCCACCGGTCGTGACGAGGACCGGGGACGCAGCCTGACGGACGAAGAGGAATGCGGGTTGCCGGGCAGCGACGAGAACGATCACGACCGCGCCGACACCAGCGACCGCGGCGAGGGGCACCCCGAGCGGGTCGGCGGCGAAGTAGCCGACCAGCAGCACGGCGAGGACCACCCATCCGGCGCGGAACGTCGCTCGGTCCTTCACCGCGGCGGCGGGCGGGGTGAGGGCGAGAACGTCGTACCGCTTCGGGATCGACCGGCCGAAGTACGCCAGCAGCATCCCGAGGGACGCCAGCACGGACACGATGCCGACGGGCACCATGACGGCGGCGTACTCGGCGAATCCGAGGCCGAAGTAGTCGGCGGAGACGATGTTGACCAGGTTCGACACCACCAGCGGCAGGCTGCCGGTGTCGGCGATGAACCCGGTGGCGAGGATGAACCCCAGCGCCGCCTTCGCCGGCATGTTCAAGGCGCGGAGCATCCCGACGACGATCGGGGTGAGAATCAGCGCGGCCCCGTCGTTGGCGAACACGGCCGCGATGACCGCGCCGAGTCCGACGATCAGCACGAACAGCAGCCGACCGTTCCCGCGACCCCACCTGGCTACGTGGAGGGCGGCCCACTCGAAGAACCCTGCCTCGTCGAGGATCAACGAGATCAGCACCACTGCGACGAACGTCAGCGTTGCGTTCCACACGATCCCGACCACCGTCGGCACATCACCGAGCACCACCACCGTGGTCGCGAGGGCGAAGACCGCGCCGATGAGGGCGGTGTAGCCGATCGGGAAGCCCTTGGGCTGCCAGATCACCACCACGAGCGTCGCGACAAAGATCGCCGCAGCGACGACCGCCAGCACCATCAGCCGCTCACCCCGGCCTGGTTCGCTGCCGCGGCGGCGCGTTCCCAGCCCTGCGCGGCGACCTGCACCGCATCCCACGGGGACCCGAGCGGCGGCGTGTAGGAGAGGTCGAGATCGATCACGTCGTGGACGGTGAAGCCGGCGTGGAGGGCGGTGGCGAAGGTGTCGATGCGCTTGCTGATCTCCGCGGACCGTTCCCCGACGATCTGCGCGCCGAGGAGCTTGCCGGACGTGTGGTCGCCAGTGACGCTGATCGTCAACGGCACCGCACCCGGGTAGTACCGCTTGTGGTCATCCGCGACCGTCACACGCGTCAGCGGCGACACGTCCAGCGGGGCGGTTTCGTGGTGGCGGAGGCCGGTACGCGCGGCGACGAGGTCGAACACCTTCACCACCTGCGTCCCCACCGAACCGGCGAACTTCCGGGATCCGCCGAGCATGTTCTCGCCCGCGACGCGGCCCTGCTTGTGCGCGGTCGTCCCGAGCGGCAGCCAGGTCGTGCCGAGGAGCCGGTGGTGTGTCACGACGCAGTCACCTGCCGCCCACACGTGCGGCACCCCGGTGCGCATCTGCTCGTCGACGACGATCGCGCCAGCCTGGCCGAGTCGCGCACCGGCCGCGGCCGCGAGATCCGTCAATGGCCGTACCCCGACACAGACCACCACGAGCGCGAACGTTTCGGCGGCGTCACCAGACGTGGAGCTGGTCGCGACGCTCCACTGCCCGCCGCCCGCCGGGGTGATTCCGGTGACGGTCGCACCGGTCAGCACCGTCGCGCCGTGCCGGCGGACCTCCTCGGTGACTAGGGACCCGAGTTCCGGGTCGAGGGTGGAGAGCACTTCCGGTCCGCGCTGAATCAGCGTCGTCTCGAAGCCGCGGGCGACGAGCCCCTCGGTCATCTCGAGGCCGATGTAGCCGGCGCCGACGACGGCGACGCGGCTTCCGGCCGGCAGGAGCTCCAAGGCGGCGACCACCTGCTCGGCGTCGGTCATCGAGTGCAGCAAGTGAATCCCGGGCTCACCGAACGGGATCCCGGCCGGGCGGACCGGCTCCGCACCGGTCCCGATCAGCAGCTCGTCGTACCCGATCTGCTCATCGCCGGCCGGGCCGGTGACACTCAGCAGCCGGCGGTCGATGTCGACGGCGGAAGCCCACGTCGAGGAGCGGACAGTAATCCCGGCGGCTTCGAGGTCGGCGCGGGTGCGGTGCGCGAGGGACGCTTCCGTGGCGACGTCGCCGGAGACCCAGTAGGGGATGCCACAGATGGAGAAGTTCGGGAACTCGTCGGCGAGGACCACGGTCACATCGGTCGACGGGTCGAGCTCACGGGCGCGCAGCGCCGCGGCAATGCCGGCGTCACTGCCACCAACGGCAACAAGGTGAGTCATCGGGTCGGTCCTCTACAGATCGATCGGAAGGCGAGCAGCGACATCGAAGCACGTCGATATCGATGAGCGCAAATATAGACGTGCATCGAAGGACGTGGGATGATGGGGTGATGACGACGATCGAGCTGCTCCCCATCCAGGACGTCACCGCATGCTGCTCGCCCGTCACCACCGAAGCGATGACGCAGGAGTCCGCGGAGGTCCTGGCGAAGTCGTTGAAGGCGATCGCGGACCCGGCGCGGCTCCGACTGATCTCGATGGTGGCCGCGCACGAGGGTGCGGAAGCATGCGTCTGCGACCTGCAGGAACCGCTCGGGCTGTCCCAGCCGACCGTCTCGCACCACCTCAAGGTGCTCGTCGACGCCGGCATCCTGCACCGGGAGAAGCGCGGCACTTGGGCCTACTTCTCCCTCGTCCCCGGTGCCCTCGAGTCGGTCGCGGCACTGCTCACCTCACCCACCCGCTGATCACCAAACTCGCCTCGCGACGAAGCCTCCGCACGGTGAGGATGAAGACATGACCGACGAGCAAGAATCCAACCCAATCGCGGACGCCCGTGCACGGATCCGTTGGATGATGGAGGAGCAACGCAAGCAGCCGAAGGTGTTCACCGAGGTGAAGGACAGGGACCTCGTCACCTTGATGGACCGATTCGCTGGGTCGCTTGAGTTCAACTCGATGCTCGTTGCTTCGCAACTGATCGCGGAAGTCAGCCGACGACAACTGTGGGATGCCGTCATCGAGCGGCGCACCGCCATGCTTGCTCTGGGACATCCTGATGAGGACCGAGCGACACTCCGAGATCGTGCGCAGCTGGAGCTGGACCACTTCCGGAACGAGCACTTCCCAGTTGACCCTGACATCTTCGGTGAGGACGAAGCAAAGGCAAAGGCAGCTTGGAACGGCTACATCCAATTCTGATCGAACGATCGAAACCCGCGTCCAGCAAAGCGCTAAGGCGTGGGATCCTGGCGGCGATCACTACTACCGCGCCCGTGCACAGAGACGGCACGCTGAGTCAGCGATCAGTACTACGTCGCGTGAGGAGGTTCGCGTGGCCACGGTAGTGCTAGAGATCCGCTATCAATGGCCATCGCATCAGGTCGACCACTCTGCAGTCCGCCGTCACTTCAACGCTCCCCGCCTGACCGTCGCCGGCGAGGAGAACGGGCCAGAGATGTTGCGGTTCCAACCCGATGCGACTCAACGGGCCACTCTGACATGGGTCCTCGGGAACCGAACCACGTGGACGATCGAGCCACCCGGCGAGACACTGCCGGGCCCGAGGAGGCATGGGACCACTGGCAGAAGCAAGCGGACACGGCGCAAAGGATGTTCCGCGGCGACCTCGCCAGCAGAGGTAAACATCAATCGGTTGTCGACGCCCTGCTGACCGGTGAGGTCCTGTTTTACGCGGCATACGGAAACACGATCATGCGGTACCCCCACGAACCAATTCCGGACGAGACGCCGCAACCCGACGGCTACGCCGCTTGCTCGACTGGAAAGGCATGGGCTGACAACTGGCAGTTCGACTTTGAGCCCCTGTCCGGCGAAGAAGACGACTGGGTTGGCCTGATCTGGCAAGCAGACGAACGTCGATGGTTGGATGCTGCCACCTACGAACCGGTCGACGAAGACGAACATCCCGAGCTCATCAGCTTCGCCGAGCAGGATCTCCAGCGCATCCGCCGCGCTGAACAGATCGCAGATGCATGGTACGAGGCTTATCTACTGGTCCTCATCAACCTGTTCACTGACGGAGTCAGTATTGAGCATCGACAACGCGCAGTTCGGCGAGACGACCTGAGCGCTGGGCTCTCTTGATGCAGAGTAGGGGTGTATCACTCTATGCGAGCACCAAGGTGCGTAGCGGTCACGCCGCCGCGTAGTCAGTTGCATTGAGGAACACCGGCGGGGCCGTCAACTAATATGTTCACTTCCGAATTTGAGGACAGGTCCTTTGCCAGGTGGATAAGACACTTTGCGGGCGACCTGACTCATTATCTAGCTGGCCAGCCGAGTGAGCGAGTGCGCCTGAGTTATTGATCTCTCGGGACCGGTCGAGTAGAAGACTCGAAGAAACCAGGTCCGAAGCGGGCAACGAGCTGATCCTGCGCCGTGCACAACATCTTTCGAAATCCGCAGGGATTCGAGATGTGCATCGACGTCGAAGCTCAGGCCGAGGGTGAAATCGCTGAGTGCTCCAGTATTGGCACAAACGTCGGCGCAGGTAGGTAGGCGGGAACCTCATGGCGTCGATCTGATCGTCGTGTCATCTTCCGCCTTGCAGATGGTTCATGTCATCAGGGAGGACCATTTCCTCGGGCGAGTAGCCATCCGGTTGAAGCACCGACAGTAGTTTCGGACTTGTCGTTCCCGCCAGGTTCGTGCTCTACTTAGGAAGTCCTCGTTTAGGGGGATTAAGAAGCGGTTTGAGCACTCAAGCGCACCGAACTGGGGGAGAACATCGTGACGGAGCACGTCGACGAGAGCTGGGCCCAATTCTGGGCTGTCGACCTTCACGTCCACACCCCTGGCTCGCAAGACGCCGACGACGCGCACTACGGCACTCCGGAAGATGTCGTTCAGGCGGCGCTCGACCAGGGACTCGCAGCGATCGCCGTGACAGACCACAACACCGCCGCGTGGTGTGATCGCATGTCCGATGCCGCGCGCGACACACCTCTCGTTGTCCTCCCCGGGGTTGAGCTCAGCACTCGCGAGGGACACCTGCTCGGGATCTGGGAATAGGGCACCCCCGCTCAGCAGATTGAGGACGTTCTCCTCAAGCTCGGCATCAGCCGCGGCGACTTCGGCGCAACTAACGTGACCGCGGCGTACGGGATGGGGGACTGCGCAACGCAGATTGAGGCCGCGAACGGTCTCGCGATCGCGGCCCACATTGACAAAGAGCGCGGCCTGCTACGCCAGCAGGTACAGACCTATGTGAATGAGCTCCTCGCGCACCCCCACATCGCCGGGTTCGAATACGTTCGCGCCGAGACGGTGGCGACGGTCGTGGCCAAACTCGGCGACAGCCGTACGCCAGCAATGGTGCGGCACTCTGACACTTTCAGCGCCGAACTGGGCCACCACGCGCTCTCGGGAATCGGGCACCGTCGCACCTGGTACAAAGCGGCCCGCCCGGATCTCCTCGGCGTCCGCTACGCACTCGAAGACCCGGGACTGCGAATCCGTACGGTCGACCCAACCGCGTCGGAGGCGCAACCGACCATCGAGCGGGTGGAGATCACCGCCGGCTTTCTCGGCGGTACGATCATCGACCTGAGCCCAGACCTGAACTGTCTGCTCGGAGGTACGGGCGCCGGGAAGTCCCTTGTACTTGAGAGCATCCGCTTCGCCGTCGACCAGCAGGTGGACGCCGCGGCGTTTGCCGCCATCCGCGAAGAAGTCGACCTCCGCCTCTCGCTCGCTCTCGGTGTCGGAACGACGGTGCATGTGACCGCGTCTGTGGGAGGTGAGACGTACCGGTTCAGTAGACGGCTCACCGCCACGCCGTCCGCGCCAGAAGTCGCACAACGGCTGGGGGATGAGTGGGTTGCCATCGAACGCGGCCCGGCTCTCATCCTGCCGATCGCCGCCTTCTCTCAGGGCGAGATCCTTGAGTACTCCCGCCAACCCGTGGGGCGTGTCGGACTCGTTGATGCGCACATCGATCTCGTCGAGATCGACAGCCGAATCGAAGCTGCCGAGGCCGCCCTCGCCGCCAACGCGACGGACCTCGTCGAGTCACGGAAGCGGTACGAAGACCTCGGCAAAAAGTCGTCGACAGCCCCGACCCTGACTACACGCGAGAGTGAACTCTCCGGTTTCTTCGATCAAGATCTTGTCAACGAGCAGCGAGAGTGGTCCAGTGAGCGCTCTGACCTGTCTGCGTTTCGCACGGAGATCGACGGCTGGAGTCTCCAACTCCCGGACCCACCGGTGGTACCCGCCGCACGAATCGACGGTCACGAAGCAGCCTTCCGAAGGTTGACTCAGAAACAAGCCGCATTCAAAACTACGATCACACGCGCCAGGAGGGATACTGCCTCCGCGCGGAGGGCGCTGCTAGACGAACTCATCGCCGTCCGGCAAGAACTGGACGGGTCTTATGCCGCATTCGAGAACACGCTCCAGGAGCGGCTCGCACAGTCCGGTCAAAGCACCATGGCGAGCCTCTTGGCCGAGCTGCAGGCCGTGCAGGCGGCGCTCACGCTGGCGAACAGCGCAGCCAACGACCTCAGCGACTCCGCGGCACCGGAACTGACCCGACTCTTGGTCGAGCGAGAAGGACTCCTCACGCAGCTGAAGGGTGCCCGTGATGACCGACGTGACCTGCGCCGCCGCCGCGTCAAGGTACTGAACAAGGAAACCGCCGGGATCGTCAAGCTGGATGTGCCGAACGGATCCGATCGCACCGAGTACCGCGCCCGCTTGGAAGAGATCAAGGTCGGGTCGCATCTCCAGGGGCCAGTCCTCGACACCATCTCCGAGAAGATCCACCCGTATTCGCTCGCTCGGGCGATCTGGTCCGGCGACCATTCACTGCTGGGGCCGCTCCCAGACGGCGTTAACGCGACCGACATCGCCCGACTGCAGACTAATATCGCCGACAAGGCGCTATGGTCGGAGCTCCTGGCAATGCAGATCGTCGATCTCCCCGACAAGCTAGACGTTAAATTCAAGAAGCCCGAAGGCGACGACTACGTTCCAATCGAACACCTCTCCCACGGCCAAAAATGCACCGCGGTCTTGGTCATCCTCCTTGCTGACGGCGACACGCCCGTTCTTGTTGACCAACCCGAGGATGCCCTTCACGCGCCATGGATCGAGGACTACCTTGTCGATCGGCTCCGCGATCTCCGAGGCACCCGCCAGTACTTGTTCGCCACCCGAAGCGCAGGACTCGTGGTCAGCGCGGACGCGGAGCAACTGGTGACCATGAAAGCGACGGCCACGCGAGGTGAGGTCGAAGCTCGCGGATCGCTGGAACGGCACGACGTCAATACGCTTGCGCTGCATCATCTCGAGGGAGGCAAGGTGCCGTTTGACAGGCGCGCCCGGAAACTCCGCGCCTCGATCAACGCGTGAATTCGGCGCCGTTCACCGACGCGGGCGCCGCGCCTCTAGGCCCTGTCGCGCGGAGACGTACCGTTCGTACTGTGAGCCACGGTAGCGCTCGTGCTGCCCAAGGGCGGTGTAACTGAACCCCAGCGCATCGGCGACCATAGGAGCAGGCATCGCCGCGACGAGCTCGTCCAGAGCGCCGTTCTTTGCCGCGAGAACATTCACGCCAAGGCCGGCGATGAGAGTGCGGAGGTGGTTCTGCGTCACATGCGAGCCGGCACGGGTTCCGGGAAACAGGAACGGATTCCGAGCCACGTTCCCCGTCCGATCTCGTGATCGCGCCGCGAGGTGATCGCGGACAAGGCTTGCAAACGGTTCGGGGATGGGGACCTGATCGGAGACGACCTCGAGAACTAGTCTCGAGTCGTCCAGTTCTCGGATGACTGTCAGAGGGAACTCGACGATCCGCGCGACGGGTTGCGCGAAGACGAGCAGAAGTAACATCGCCACGCGATCGGCCGGGGTGACCGTTTCATCTTGCAGGAACGAGCCGATGGCGGCAAGGCGCTCTTCCTGACTAATCCGGCGCGTGCTCCGAGCAGGCCGGCGGGGGACATCGAGAGGGACCGTGTCTTGAGCGCGTGAGGTGAACAGCAGGAACTGGCGAACGGTGTAGCGTGTCGTGGCCCCGGTAACGAGCCACTCGTCGACATCGGCCTGACTGCACTGAGCCAGGGGCATGCCCCGGCTAGAAATCCACCCGACGAAGTCGACTGCGACCGTGATCTCCTGCTTCGCGTGATGCACGCTTCGCTGGCTATCCCATCGTTCCGTCCCTGCGCGCAGCCGTTTCAAGTGGTGCCATCGAGCGAACCGGTCCACGGCATCCCGTGATGTCTTGTCGTCAATGGACGCGATCTTCGACGTGATCCACATCTCGAACTGCGCAAGGGGTTCGTCACGCCGGGGGAGTGCGTCCACGTCGACCAGAAGAGCGCGCATGTGCCGGACGGCAGCGTCTTGAGGGAGCGCATCGAACGATTCGTGCGTTAGGGGCAATTCTCCCGATCCGAGCGCGTGCAACAAATCCCGGGGCCGCTTCAACCGAAGCCATTGGTATATACTTGCCTGCCGGTCCGCACTCAAAAGCCGGTCGCGAAGACGGTCTAGGGCCGAGTCTGCCGCGGGACGGTCGAGCCGGAGGTATTCGCTCAGATCGACTCGGTTCACGCACCTCTCGCACTGCCCGGCTCGCTTCAGGGCCCCTTCCTCGCCGCACGTGCCACATCGGAACGACATGCGAATCCCTGCGCAGTCACCGCAGATTGCTGCGCCTCGACTGTCTCGCCCGGGGAGAAGCCGGGCGATGCCGCACCTGGCGCAGCGTCCGGACTTATGTATCGCCTCGTCGAAGCAGCGGCCACAGATCCGCCCTTCGGGAAACGAGTACTTCACCCGCGGCACCATCTCGTGGCATCGAGGGCAGTCGACGGCGCACGCCGCTCGAGGTCTTCCACGACCTCGACGAGGAGCAGGGGGTTCAGTCATCTCGGGTCACCCGCGCCCGCCGCGGTCGGGCCTTCGCGTCGGGTGCGTCGTACCGCGGCGCCGCGTTGACGGCCTTCGTCAGCGCCGCATCCACCGCGGTGACGGTTATCAGGTCCGCGGGCGTGCACTTGAACACGTCGCAGATTGCGGCGAGGACAGGCAGGGAGATGCGCTCGGGGCGCTGCTTAACCAGGCGCCAGATCTGGGCTGCGGACAGGTTGATGCCCCGTTCAACGAGATGGGGCGCGAGGTCCGTGGAGTTGTGCATGCCGTTGCGTGCCATCAGCTCGGCAAGGTGCCAGGTGTAATCGGTGTCGCGTCTCATGAGCTTCCCGTCGTCGTTTGAAGGGCATCTCCCATCATGCCGTCCAGCACAGCCCGCAACGTGGACGTTCGGTAGTCGCTCGAGACGCCGGTGTAGATCGCCGTGGTCGAAGCGTATTCGTGTCCGACCTGCTGCTGCACGAACAGCGCATCGAAACCGTCTTCGATCAAATGTGTGATGTACGAGCGTCGCAGGGAGTGGAACGTGACTTCCTCGCCAAGTCCAATCTCGGCGCGGACCCGGCGGAACTTGGACTGCAGCGTCGCCTCCGAGACAAGCGTTGATCGCTCAGTGGGGAAGAGGTCGAGCGACTCGCCGCGGAACCGAGCACTTCGCTCTACCCATTCGGAGAGAATCTCAGACCCCCAAGGCAGGACCGCGAGCACGTTTCGTTGCTTGTAACCGCTGCCCTTCATGGCTTTGCCAAAGCGCACGTTGAGGTGCCCGTATTTGCCGAACTCCGGCGCGTAGGGGTTCCTGGTAAAATCGACGGTCTGCAGGTGGCGGACCTCGTTGATGCGGAGTCCGAACATATAGGCAGTCTTCAGCACGGTGGCGTCACGGAACGCCGTCATCCACCCCTTGCGCCCAAGACGCGCGATTCGGTCGGCGTCGTCATCCGCCACGTCGAAGAAGGATTGGAGCTCGCCTCGAGTGAACGCGCGCCTACCTCCACCGTGCTCGACGTCCTGCACATGGCGCGCCGTGTTCCAGTCGTTGATCACTCGTACGGGATGAGTCCCGAAGAGCTCAAGGCAGCGTTCGACCCACCCATAGCCAGGGTCGCAAACGTAGTCGCAGAAGAGCTTCAGCGCGTTTTGGTAGCTGCGGATTGTGGTGTGGAGGTTGTGGTGAACCGATCGACGATCGGCGAAGAACTCATCGACTGACTGCAGCGTCCAGTCCCACGGGTACGTGCCAGCGTGATCGACGAAGATCCGCACCAACCGTTCGCGCTGCTCAACCGTCTTGAGGGCGAGGCTCCGGGCAAGCTGCTGATTTCGGAAACCATGCAGCATCTCCTCGAACGTCTGCGCATCAGGGCGGAGAAGGGGGAGTCGGTGAGGGTCTACGACGAACAGGCCCCGGTCGTCAACAGTCATTCCGATCCTTTCACGAGACGCGAGAATCATGCATCAGCTGAAGGATCCGCGCAAGCAGTGGGTTCGGATCGGCGCGTCTAGACTTCGCGCGGCGAGTCGCGTGGCCCGCCCGCAGGGACCGAGCGCCCCAAATATGCCCGTAGACGAGCAAAGGTGGCTCGGGCCAGTGGTCGGAGTGGCTCGAGGCCAGGATCTTGCGTCTGGTTGGATAATACCGGGTTGAGTTGACATAATATGCATTATCGGCGCTTGATCGCAGCGTAGTCCGATCGACTCGAGGACACAGAACACGCCGCCCACGATCACCGTGGGCGGCGTGTCCTGCGTCGTCGTCAGTGCTCGGGCGTCTCGTCGCCCGTGGGCACGTCCTGGCTGTCGATCTCGAGCGCGGCCTGCTCCTCGCCGTGCTCCTCGAGGTCCGAGCGGTCCGTGTCGGGCTGCTCGGGTGCCTCTGCCTGCGTGGTCTCTTCTGCCGGGTCCGGCTGGCTGTACGTCATGCGGCGGACGCTACTCGTCGCGACCTGGCGGGGTCCCGCGGGTGCGTTCGCGCAGTGCGCAGCCCGGCCACGGACCGGACGGGAGGCACGTGGCGACGCCGCCACGTGCCTCCCGTCCGGTGTCGTCGTCAGTTGTTGAGCATCTGTGTCGCCACGACCGCCGTCAGGATGAACCCGATGATGGCGAGCACGATCGCGACGGCCGACAGCACGATGCCGGCGAGGGTCATCCCGCGGGCCTGGCCGCGACGTCGGGCGATGATCCCCAGCACCAGACCGACGATGCCGGCGATCAGGCCGACGATGGCGACGAGCAGACCGAAGACGACGCCGACGATGCCGAGGACCAGCGAGCCGATGGCGAGGCCGTTGCCGCCGCTGCGGACCGGGGCTCCACCGGGGGCGTTCGGGGCCGGCGGGTAACCGTTCGTGGACATGGGAGCTCCTTGGATCAGGGGCCGGTGATGCGGGCGCACCCGGCCGTCACCGCACACGGTATGCGTTCCGTGCGCGTTCGGTTCAGGTTGCCCGGGCGTTCGCTGCCGGTTGTGTCAGTGCTCGTCGACGCCGGCGGGACGCACGTACGCGGCGAGGTGCTCTCCGGTGAGCGTCGAACGGGCGGCCACCAGGTCGGCCGGGGTCCCTGCGAAGACCACCCGGCCGCCGTCGTGCCCGGCGCCCGGTCCGAGGTCGATGATCCAGTCGGCGTGCGCCATGACGGCCTGGTGGTGCTCGATGACGACGACCGTGCGACCCGTGTCGACGAGCCGGTCGAGCAGCCCGAGCAGCTGCGCGACGTCCGCCAGGTGGAGGCCGGTCGTCGGCTCGTCGAGGACGATCACCCCGCCCGGGTCCCCGAGGTGCGTCGCGAGCTTCAACCGCTGGCGTTCGCCACCGGACAGCGTCGTGAGCGGCTGCCCGATGGTGAGGTACCCGAGCCCGACGTCGACGAGCCGTCGTGTGACGGTGTGGGCGGCGGGGACGCGCGACTCCCCCTCGGCGAAGAACCGTTCGGCCTCGGCGACGGACATCGCCAGGACCTCGCTGATGTCCCGGCCACCGAGTCGGTAGCCGAGCACGGACTGGTCGAACCGCCGACCGCCGCACTCCGCGCACGGCGTCGAGACCCCGGCCATCATGCCGAGGTCGACGTAGACCACACCGGCGCCGTTGCAGGCCGGACAGGCGCCCTCGGAGTTCGCGCTGAACAGGGCCGGCTTCACCCCGTTCGCCTTCGCGAACGCCTTGCGCACCGGTTCGAGCAGCCCGGTGTACGTCGCCGGGTTGCTGCGGCGGGAACCGCGGATGGCGCTCTGGTCGATGGCGACGACCCCGTCCAGCGTCGCCAGCGACCCGTGGACGAGCGTGCTCTTGCCGGAGCCGGCCACGCCGGTGACCACCGTGAGCACACCGGTCGGCACGTCGACGTCGACGTCCTGCAGGTTGTGCCGGTCGGCGCCGCGGATCGGGATCGCGCCGGTGGGTCGACGGACGGCGTCCTTGAGCGCGACGCGGTCGCCGAGGTGCCGTCCGGTCACGGTGTCGCTCCCCCGGAGCTGGTCGACCGTGCCGGTGAAGCACACCCGTCCGCCGTCCGAGCCGGCGCCCGGGCCGAGGTCGACGACGTGGTCCGCGATCGCGATGACCTCGGGCTTGTGCTCGACGACCAGCACGGTGTTGCCCTTGTCGCGGAGCCGCAGCAGCAGGTGGTCCATCCGCTCGATGTCGTGCGGGTGCAGGCCGGTGCTCGGCTCGTCGAACACGTACGTGACGTCGCTCAGGCTCGAGCCGAGGTGCTTCACCATCTTCACCCGCTGGCCCTCTCCCCCGGACAGCGTGCCGGTCGGCCGGTCGAGCGACAGGTAACCGAGTCCGATCTCGACGAAGGCGTCGACCGCGTGCCGCAGGCCGTCGAGGAGCGGCTGCACGGACGGCGCGTCGAGGGTGCGGAGCCAGGCGGCCAGGTCGGACACCTGCATCGCGCACACCTCGGCGATGTTCCGGCCGGCGATGTGCGACGACCGGGCGGTGTCGTTCAGGCGGGTGCCGTCGCAAGCGGGACAGGTCGTGAAGGTCACCGCCCGGTCGACGAAGGCGCGGACGTGCGGCTGCATCGCCTCGCGGTCCTTCTGCAGGAACGATTGGCGCACCCGGAGGACCAGGCCCTCGTAGGTCATGTTGATGCCGGCGATCTTCCGCTTCGTCGGCTCGTGGTACAGGAAGTCCGCCCGCTCCTGTTCGGTGAACTCGCGGATCGGCTTGTCGCCGTCGACGAACCCGGACTCCGCGTACATCCGGACCATCCATCCGTCCCCGCCCCATCCCGGGATCGTGATCGCGCCGTCGGACAGGGCCTTGGTGTCGTCGAAGAGCTGTGCCAGGTCGATGTCCGAGACGCTCCCCCGTCCCTCGCACTCGGCGCACATGCCGCCGAGCCGGGAGAACGAGACGTGCTCAGCCTTGGCGTCCTTGCCCTTCTGCACGGTGATCGCCCCGCCGGCGGTGACGGTCGCGAGGTTGAACGAGAACGCGTTCGGACCCCCGACGTGCGGTTCGCCGAGGCGGCTGAAGAGGAGCCGGAGCATCGCGTTGGCGTCGGTGACCGTGCCGACGGTGGACCGAGGGTCGGCGCCGATGCGCTCCTGGTCGACGACGATCGCGGTCGTCAGCCCGTCGAGGAGGTCGACGTCGGGGCGGGCGAGCGACGGCATGAAGCCCTGTACGAAGGCGCTGTACGTCTCGTTGACCATCCGCTGCGACTCGGCGGCGAGCGTGGCGAACACGAGGGAGCTCTTGCCGGACCCGGACACCCCGGTGAAGACCGTCAGTCGGCGTTTCGGCAGGTCGACGTCGACGTCGCGCAGGTTGTTCTCGCGCGCGCCGCGGACGCGGATCCGGTCGTGCTGGTCGGCCGGGTGTCGGGTGGTGTCGCCCATGGGACGACGGTAGCGGCACGGCGGGCGCCGGGACAGCCCCTCAGCGGCGGCTGTGGAGACGGACGAGCTCCGGGAGCTCGGCGGGTTCGAAGGGCTCGTCGGTGGCGTCCAGCTCGTCGGCCGTCCACCAGCGGGAGGCGAGGATGTCGACCTGCTCGTCCTCGGTCCAGCCGGCGTCGGACAGCTCGAAGCCCGGCGTGCGCACGACGTAGAACTCGCTGTGGCCGCGGTCGTGGTCGGCGAGGTCCCACTCGACGGTGAAGTCCCAGGTCCACACGGGCTCACCCGGGTCGTCGACGACGATGCCGGTCTCCTCGTGCAGCTCGCGCACCGCGGCGTCCCGGTGCGACTCCCCCGGGTCCACCCCGCCGCCCGGCGTGATCCAGCGGTGCGCGCCGTCGGACGACGGCGACCGCGTGTCCATGAGGAACACGCGGTCGTCCGGGTCGAGCAGGATGATCCGGGAGGTGCGGCGCAGGCCGGGCTTGGCGGTCACCCGGACGACGTTACTGCGTGAAGCCGCTGACGTCGCCGACGAGCTTGGTGTGGTCGGCGGGGATCGGCTCGACGGCGGCGAGGGCGATCTCGGCCGCGAACTCGGAGACGCTGTAGAGCTTCCCGACCTCCTGCCGACGACCCTCGATCGCGCCCGGGTTCAGGCGGTTGAGGAGCGTCGCGGTGATGGTGCCCTCGATCATGTCGCCGGAGACGACGACGAACTCGATGCCTGCGGCGTCGAGCTGCGGGATCAGCTCGCGGAGGGCGAGCTCGCCCGCCCGCTTGCTCTTCGCGACGGGGACGTACTCGTCCATCGTCTCGGCGGTCTCGACGAAGTGGGCCTGGTGGCTCGTGACGAAGACGACGCGCGAGCCGGCCGGCATGTGCGGCACCGCGGTCTGCAGCATGTCGACCTGCGCGTCGCGGTTCAGGCGGAGCGCGTAGTCCTCGCCCAGGTCGGCCTCCATGCCGCCGGAGGCGTTCAGGACGAGGAGGTCGATGCCGCCCCACTCCGACACGACCGTGTCGACCATCGCCTGCACGGAGTCGTGGTCGGTCAGGTCCGCGGCGACGGCGAGGGCCGAACCACCCGCGGCGACGACCTTCTCGGCGATCTGCTCGGCACGGCGTGCCTTGTTGCGGTAGTTCACGACGACCTTCGCGCCGGCCTCCGCCAGGTAGCCGACGGTGTCGGCGCCGATGCCACGCGAGGACCCGGTGACGAGGGCGCGCTTGTCGGCGAGGGATCCGGGGGCGAGGGGATTCGTCACAGTGTTCTCCTGGTCGCGTCTTCCGGCCGGTCGGCCGCCGACGAGCCTACCAACCGGTCCGGGCCGCGCCGCCCGCGCTCGTCCCCGGGTCAGGGGCGGACGGTAGGTTGGAGGGAAGTACCGGCAGTCGCGACGCTGCACGCCGGCGTGCGCGACGAGGGAGGGAGTCCGCGTGAACACCGACTGGATCCAGACCATCGTCTGGATCGGACTGACACTGCTGCTCGGGGTGGTCGAGATCTTCACCCTCGACTTCATCTTCCTGATGCTCGCGGCGGGGGCGGCCGGGGGGTTGATCGCGGCGCTGCTCGGCGCACCGTGGTGGCTCGCGGCCATCGTCGCCGCGGGCGTCGCGCTGCTGCTGCTCTCGCTCGTCCGCCCGCGGCTCCTCGCGGCCCTGGGCCGGAGTGCCGATCCACACCGCACCAACATCGAGGGATTGATCGGCCTGCCCGGCACGGTCGCCGTCGCGTTCACGTCGTCGACGCCCGGCCAGGTCCGGCTCGCGAACGGCGAGACGTGGAGCGCCCGGCTCGCTGCCGACTCCCCCGACCGCACACCACCGCTCGGCGCCCCCGTGGTCGTCGAGTCGATCGAGGGGTCGACCGCGGTCGTCCGCCTCGGAGAAAGGGCCACCTCGTGACCATCTCAGCCGGGACGATCGCTCTGCTCGTCCTCGTCCTCGTCGTCGTGATCTTCGTGATCGTCGTCCTGTCCCGCGCGATCCGGATCGTGCCCCAGGCCACCGCCGGCATCGTCGAACGACTCGGGAAGTACCACAAGACCCTCAACCCGGGACTCAACATCCTGGTGCCCTTCATCGACCGGCTCCGCCCGCTCATCGACATGCGCGAGCAGGTCGTCTCGTTCCCGCCACAGCCCGTGATCACCGAGGACAACCTCGTGGTCTCGATCGACACCGTCGTGTACTTCCAGGTGACGGACGCCCGCGCGGCGACGTACGAGATCGCGAACTACCTCGGGGCCGTCGAGCAGCTCACGACCACCACTCTCCGCAACGTGGTCGGTGGCCTGAACCTCGAAGAGGCCCTGACCAGCCGCGACAACATCAACGGCCAGCTCCGGGTCGTCCTCGACGAGGCCACCGGCAAGTGGGGCATCCGTGTCGGCCGTGTCGAGCTCAAGGCGATCGAGCCGCCCGTGTCGATCCAGGACGCCATGGAGCAGCAGCTGCGTGCCGAGCGGAACCGTCGTGCGGCGATCCTGCAGGCCGAGGGCACGAAGCAGTCCCAGATCCTCGAGGCCGAGGGCCAGCGGCAGGCCGCCATCCTGCAGGCCGAGGGTGACGCGAAGGCCCAGGTCCTGCGCGCCGAGGGCGAGGCGCAGGCTATCGCGACCGTGTTCGACGCCATCCACACGGGCGACCCGGACGAGAAGCTGCTGTCGTACCAGTACCTGCAGACGCTGCCGAAGATCGCCGAGGGCACCTCGAACAAGCTCTGGATGATCCCGAGCGAGTTCACCGAGGCGCTCTCCGGCATCGCGAAGGGCTTCACGGCGAGCCGCTCCGGCTCCGGCCCGGTCGCGGGTGCCGGCGGTGGCACGGACTTCCTGGCGAAGATCTCGGAGCTCGCGAACAAGAGCCTCGCCGACACCGCCACGGTCGACGGTGCCGCCGCGTCGAACCCCCGACCGGACGCGACGGCCGCCGACATCGTCCCGGACGCGGCGCTCGACGAGCGGCTCGCGGAGTCCGACCGGAGTGTCGACGCGCACCTCGCGGCCGCGGACGACGCGACGAAGGACGTCCTCGGGGACGAGCGGCCGCAGGCATAGCCACACCCGGGCTGGCACACGCACGGCCGCACGCGACGACGCCCGTCCCGGAAGATCCGGGACGGGCGTCGTCGTGTCGGCGGCCGGGACAGCCGCGCGGGAACGGACCCAGGCGCGCGGTCCTAGGTGGCGCGGCTCATGCGCCGCGTCGGGCGCGCAGCACCGCCAGCCGTTCCTCGAGCAGCTCCTCGAGCTCTTCGCGGGACCGCCGCTCGAGCAGCATGTCCCAGTGGGTCCTCGGTGCCTTGACGTCCTCTGCAGCGACCTCGACCGGGATGCCGTCGTCGCCGAGCAGGCGACCCTCGCGACCGGTCCGGGGCTCGGACCACGTCTGGGGGACCTCGGCATCGGCCGAGAAGACGACGTCGAAGGTCTCCCCCGAGGTCGTCTGGTAGACCGCACGCTTCCGGTCGGAGAGCTCGACGCCCTCCTCGCTCTGGAGACTCTGACTTCCGAGCCGCATGCCGCGGAGACTCCGATCAGCCATGGTTGTGCTCCTCTCGCTCGTCTGCAGTCCCCAACACTGTCCCACGCGGCATCCATCCCGGTGAGGCGCATTCACAGACCGTTCCCAGAGGGAGGTGGCGGTGTTCAGCCTCGGGCAGCGGTGGAGCGCCGTCGACCCCACGGCGCGCAGGCGAGGAGCGCGAGGAGCGACCCGAGCGCGACGACGAGCGTGACCGACCCGGACGCGACGGTCGCCGGGGTCGTCCCCGTGCCGAGCGGCACGTCGGTGATCATCGACGTCGCCGTGTACGCCGGCACCCGGTCGATCGTCCGACCGGTCGGGTCGATGACCTGTGACGCCCCGACCGTGGAGATGTTGACGAGCGAGCGACCGGTCTCGACCGCCCGGAGCCGCGCGATCTCGAGCTGCTGCAGGTTCTCGTCGGTGCCGTCGAAGTCGGCGTTGTTCGTCTGGGCGAGGATCACCTGCGCTCCCCCGCGGGCCATGTCGGTCGTGAGCCCGTCGTCGACGATGTCGAAGCAGATCGCGATGCCGGCCTTGATGCCCGCGACGTCGAGGACGTTCGGCTTGGTGCCGGGCGTGTAGTCGCGCTGGAGGAGCCCGATGAGGGACGGTGCGAGCTTCGAGAAGAACCAGCGGTCCGGGACGTACTCGCCGAACGGGACGGGACGCTTCTTGTCGTACGAGGACTGCCACCCGTCGGCGGTCCACACGAAGGACGTGTTGTGCAGCACGCCCGAGGCCGTCTGCGTGATCGCCCCGGCGACGATCGGGGCGCCGACGGATTCGACGACGGTGTCCAGGGCGTCGGCGATCACCGGCTGGACCCGGGGGTCGTACTCCGCGGAGGCCTCGGGCCACACCACGAGGTCGACGCCCTTCGCGCCGACCTCGGTCGCGGCCACCTGGGCGTTCAGGACCTCGCCCGGCTGTGCACCGTCGAAGTACCCGGCGGGTCCGTTGCCCTGCACGGCCTCGATGCGGATGGTGCCGTCGGTCGGGGTCGGCCACGCGGGCACGGCGAGGACCGCGGCGACCAGGAGTCCCGCGGTCGCGACCCGGATCGGTGCACGGAGCACCGCACCAGGACCCTCGGGCACGACGAGGACGAGCGAGAGCACCACGGCGACGCAGTACACGACGACGAAGGTCACGCCGAGCACGCCGACGTACGCGGCGAGGTGCGTGAACGGTCCCTGCGACTGGGACAGGCCGACGCGCCCCCAGGCGAAGCCCTCGTACGGCCAGCTGCCGGAGAACCACTCGCGCCCCGTCCAGAGGCCCGCGACGACCGCCGGCAGCACCCACACCCGCCAGGCGACCGACCGGGACACCCGGCCCACCCACCGGTAGGCGAGCGCGATCGCGACGGCGCCGAGGGCGAAGTACGCCGCCTCGAACAGGGCGAGCGCGAGCCACGGCACCGGGCCGAGGTAGCGACCGGCCCACGAGATCGCCGGGAGCCAGAACGCGGCACCGGCGACGTACCCGAGCCACGCGGCGCGGCGGGCGCGCTGTCCCATCGCGGCGAGGAGCATGCAGGCCATCGCCGGGTAGGCGAGGAACCACCACCCGGGGGACGGGAACGAGAGCGCGAAGAGCAGGCCGCCGATCACCGCGAGCGGCAGCGCCGTGCGGAGCGGCAGGGCCGCGAACGCGTCCCGCACGGGCGCGCTCGACGACGGCCGGTCGTCTCCGGGACGACGCCGGACGCCACCACCGTGCGGGCGCACCGCGCTGCCGAGGACCGCCATGGTGCCTCCTGTCAGACCGTCGCGTAGGCGACGATGCCGCGGCGCACCGCGTCCGTCGCGCGCCGCGCGGTCGTTGACAGGTCGTCGTCGCCCGCGTTCCTCACCTGGTCGAGCAGGTCGATGACCTGCTTCGACCAGCGCACGAAGTCCCCGGCGGGCAGGTCGAGCGTGCGGAGCACGTCGTCGAGCGCGGACCCCGACGCCCAGCGGAACATGCCCACTGCCATCGCGGGCGTGGGCGGCTGCGACCCGGCGAGCCGTGCGTCCCGCTCGACGTCGTCGAGCCGCGCCCAGATCGTGAGGGTCTCGTCGAGCGCCGGACGGAACGCGCCGCGGGGCAGGGCGTGCTCGGTGCCGGGAGCGTCCTCGCGCCGCGGCTGGTAGACGATCGTGGCGGCCATCGCGGCGAGCTGCGCCGGCGTGAGGTCCTTCCAGACCCCCGCCTCGAGGCACTCGGCGACGAGCAGGTCCCGCTCGCCGTAGATCCGCTGCAGGCGTCGGCCGCCGGGTGCGACGGTCGCCTCGCCGTCACCGGTCGGCACCAGGTAGCCGAGCTGCAGGAGCACGTCCGTCACCCGGTCGAAGGTCGTCGCGACGGCGCCCGTGCGGGAGCGGATCTGCTGCACGAGCTTGTCGTTGGCGCGCTTGAGCTTGTACCAGCGCTCGGCCCAGCGGGCGTGCGCCTCGCGGTCCGGGCAGGCGTGGCAGGGGTGCCGCTGCATCTGCCGACGGACCTCGGTGATCGCCGCCTGCCGGTCGCGCTTGGCGCCGTGCGATGCCTCGCGGCCGCCGGGCACGTTCGTCCGTTCGAGGTCGGAGAGCTGCCGGCGGAGCGCCGCGTACTCGGTGAAGTCACCGAGGTGGCACTCCATGGCCTGCTGGTACCCGTCGAGCGACTCCTGCTGCGACCGCACCTTGCGGGCGAGGTCGACGACCGAGCGGTCCGCCTGGAACTGTGCGAACGAGGTCTCGAGGACCTCGCGCGTGCGCTGCCGCCCGAACTGGTCGATCAGGTTGACCGCCATGTTGTAGGTCGGCTTGAACGACGAGTTGAGCGGGTACGTGCGCCGGCTCGCGAGGGACGCCACGGCCTGCGGGTCGAGCCCGTCGGACCACTGGATGACCGAGTGCCCCTCGACGTCGATGCCCCGTCGGCCCGCGCGACCGGTGAGCTGCGTGTACTCCCCCGGGGTGATCGGCACACGGGCTTCACCGTTGAACTTCTCGAGCTTCTCGAGCACCACGGTCCGCGCCGGCATGTTCACCCCGAGCGCGAGCGTCTCGGTCGCGAACACGACCTTGAGCAGCTTGCGGCGGAAGAGGTCCTCGACGACCTCCTTGAACGCGGGCAGGAGTCCGGCGTGGTGGGCCGCCACGCCGCGCTCGAGCCCCTCGAGCCACTCCCAGTACCCGAGGACGGCGAGGTCCTCGTCGAGGAGCGTCCGGCAGTGGTACTCGGCGGTCTCGCGGATCTCGCGCCGCTCCTGCGCGGTGGTGAACGACACCCCGGAGCGGAGCACCTGGCGGACGCCCTGGTCGCAGCCGTTCCGGCTGAACACGAAGAAGATCGCCGGGAGCAGCATGCGCTCGTCGAGGACGCGGGCGATCTGCTCGCGGAACATCTTCTCGGTGCGCGGTCCGCGGTGCTCCTGGTACCCGCCGCGTCCACGGCGCCCGCGGTGTCCGCCGCCGTGCCGCTCGCTGCGGGACGCGCCGCCGACGAGCCGGAGGAGCTCCGGGTTGACGCGGTTCGTCGCCGCGGCACCGCTGGAGTCGAACAGGTCGACCATCTTCGAGCCGACGAGCACGTGCTGCTCGAGCGGCACCGGACGGTCCTCGGACACGATGACGTCGGTGTCCCCGCGGACGGTCTGCAGCCAGTCGCCGAACTCCTCGGCGTTGGAGACCGTCGCGCTCAGCGAGACCAGTCGGACCTCGGTCGGGAGGTGCAGGATGACCTCTTCCCAGACCGCGCCGCGGAACCGGTCGGCCAGGTAGTGCACCTCGTCGAGGACGACCCACGCCAGGTCGTCGAGCAGGTCGGAGCCCGCGTAGATCATGTTCCGCAGGACCTCGGTCGTCATCACGACGACCCGGGCGCGAGGGTTGACGTTCGTGTCGCCGGTGAGCAGCCCGACCTCGGACTCGCCGTAGGCCTGCACGAGCTCGGCGTACTTCTGGTTGCTCAGCGCCTTCATCGGCGTCGTGTAGAACACCTTCGGCGTGGGCTGGCGCATCGCGAGCCAGATCGCGAACTCGGCGACGATCGTCTTGCCCGCACCGGTCGGCGCGGCGACCAGGACGCTGCGGCCCTGGTCGAGGGCGTCGCACGCGGCCGTCTGGAACGGGTCGAGGTCGAAGCGCAGGTCGGTGCGGAACAGCTCGAGGTTGCGCGAACGGTTCCGGACCTTCGCCGCCCGGTACCGCTCGGCGGGGCTGAGTTCCGTGGTCATCAGGCTCCGTACTCCGCGTCGAGCTTCGCCTGGCGCTTGGCCGCCCGACGGTCGTGGATCCACGTCACCGCGCAGGCCGCGATGTAGAGCACGACCATCGGCACGGCGAGCAGGAACATCGAGATGACGTCGGCGGACGGCGTGACGATCGCGCAGAACACCAGGATGCACAGGATCGCGACGCGCCAGGCCTTGATGATCGAGGCGGCCGACAGCACGCCGACGAAGTTCAGCAGCACGAGGAACACCGGCAGGACGAACGCGATGCCGACGGCGACGATGAGCTTGATGACGAAGTCGTAGTAGGCCTTGGCGTCGACGATCGACGTGTCCTGCGCGGAGACGAAGCTGCCGAGGATCCCGACGACGTGCGGCAGGATGTACCACCCGAACCAGCACCCGGCGAAGAACAACGGGATGGCGGTGCCGAGGAACCCGAACACGTACTGCTTCTCGCGGCGCACGAGCGCGGGGACGATGAACGCCCACACCTGGTACAGCCAGACCGGGCTCGAGATGACGATGCCGATCGTGATCGCGATCTGCAGTTTCAGGTCGAAGGCCCCGGTGATCATCGGGAAGTTCAGTTCGGCGGTGTGGCCGCCGACCTCGGCCAGCTGGGTGACCGGCGCGCGCAGCGCGTCGAGCACGAACGGCGTGAGGAACCAGCCACCGATCGCGCAGACCGCGACCGCGACGACGGCCTTGAACAGCCGGTTCCGCAGCTCGATGAGGTGCTGCCCGAGCGACATGCGGCCCTCGGTGTCCTTCTTCGGACGACCGGGCCGCTCCGCTCGCCCGCTCGCGGTCGTCGAAGCCATGCGGTCGATCCTACGGGACCGGCACCGACAAGTCGGTCGCGCGGGCGCGACGCACAGGCCGCGTCGAGGCGGACGGGAGGCACGGTGCGGGCCGACCCCGTGCCTCCCGTCCGTCACGGGGTCGCGTCACGCCCGACACGACGCGCACGACGCGACGCGCGCGCGGCCCGGCAGGCGCCCGCTACTCGGCGGCCAGGGCCGCCTCGGCGAACGACCGGACGGCCGCGCGCGCCGCCGGGGGGTCGAGGACGACTGCGCGGCCCGGCAGCCCGGCGACCAGCCGCACCACGCCGTCGAAGCCGTTCGACGCGGCGAGACGGATGCGGACGCGGCCGTCGGCGTCCTCGGCGTCGGCCGTGTCGGCGAGGAAGTCCGCGACGAGCGGCAGCGCCGAGCAGTCGAGCTCGACCGTGACGATGACGTCCTGGCCGGACTGCTGGAAGAGCGTGTCCGGGATGACCACGTCTGCGGTGGACCGCTCGGCAGCGCGGTCGTCGACGGCCACGGCGGACATCCGGTCGAGGCGGAACGTCCGGAGCGCGTCGCGGTCCAGGTCCCAGGCGCGGAGGTACCAGTCGGTGTCGATCGACTCCACCCGGAGCGGGTCGACGCGGCGGGTGCTGCCGCGCGTGCGCGGGCCGGCGTAGTCGAACACGAGCCCGCGGCCGTCAGCCATCGCGCGCCGGATCGTCGCGAGCGTGGCGTCGTGCAGGTCCTGGCCGACGGCGACGTTCGACGCCGCTCCCCCGGCGCCGCGCGACAACTTGGCCATGAGGTCGTGGATGGCCTGGCGGTCGGCGGCCTCGGGCAGGGCGGACAGGTACTGGAGCCCGGCGATCAGCGCCGAGGCCTCGCGCGCGGAGAGCCGGGGCGCGTCGTCGATCGCGACGAGGTTCGTCAGCACGATCATGTCGTTCTGCTCGAAGTCGTCCCACGCGATGTCGAACAGGTCGCCGTGCTGGTACTGCATGGTCTCGCCGGGGACCCCGGACACCGCGATGAGCTCGACGGCCCGGCGGATGCGCTGCTCGGTGACCCCGAAGTGCCGTGCGGCGTCGGCGACCGAGACGCGCTCGTGGTCGATCAGGTACGGGACGAGCACGAGCAGGAACGCGAGCTTGTCCTGCGCCTGGAGCGGTTGCTGGTCAGCCACGTGCGGTCTCCTCGGGGTCCGTGTGGTCGGCGACCAGGCCGCGGAGCCGGGCCGCCACCCGCTCGCGCAGTGCGGCGGGCTCGAGCACGCGGACCTCGGGACCGAACGCGGCGAGTTCCTCGGCCAGGATCTGCGGGTCGACGTGGTGCACGACGAGCACGCCGCCGCCGTCGACCTCGGTCCCCCGACGGCGCTGCAGCCGCCGCTCGGCGTCCGAGCCGGGCTGCACGGCGATGCGCGCGGTCCGCTCGGCCCAGATCCGGTCGAGCTCGGCGAGGGCGCGCTCGCCCGCACCGGCAGGCGCGGGGTGCTGTCCGGGGTGGTGGGTGGTCACCGGACCGACGATCCGGGAGAGCAGGTAGTTCTTCGTCCCGCCCGTCGAGAACTCGTGCGCGCAGAGCATCCACCGGCCGCCGTGCTGGACGAGCGCGAGCGGTGCGACGTCACGCTGCCGGGGCTCGTGCTCGCCCGGCGTGATGTAGTCGAAGCGCACGGCCGCTGCTCGGTCGAGCGCGGACCGCAGGGGTTCGAACGCCGCGTCGCGGGTCCGGAGGCGCGGGGCGTAGGCGGCCATGCCGCGGGGGTCCTCGACGTCGTCGGCGCCGGTGTCGTCGGCGGCGGAGTCGTCCGTGCCGGCCGAACGGACCTTGAGGAGGGCCCGGCGGGAGTCGGCGGACAGCGCGCCCTCGCGCCAGGCCATCGCGGCGAGCGACAGCAGCGCCGACTCGTCCGGCGTGAACCGGACGTCGAGCGGCAGGTCGTACTCGCCCTTCGGGATCCGGTAGCGGAGGGTCTGGTTGTTGCCGGCCGCCCCGGGGGTCTCGATCGTCTCGAGCGGGATGCCGAGCTCGCGGACGTCGTCCTTGTCGCGTTCGAACTGCCGCTCGAGCGAGGCGTTGTCGCCGCCGGGGGTGAAGCGCTGCCGGTAGCCCTGCACGTTCGCGAGGATCTCGGCCTTCGTCAGCCCGGACTCCGTCGAGAGCAGCGCCAGCACGAGGCTGAAGAGCCGCTCCTCGGCGGGCACACGGGGAGCTCGGGTCGCTGGCACGAGCCCGATCCTACGACAGCGCGGGTGCACCGGAGTGCACCCGCGCGTCGGTCGGTGGACGGCTCGACGCGGTGCGCGGGAGCCGGTCCGGGAGGGACCCGATCAGGACGGCATGACGCCGAGGACGTCGATGACGTACGCCGTCGCCGAACCGCCCTGGTGCACGATCGCCAGGACCTGGTCGCCGACGTGACGGCCGATCACGGCCTTGCGCACGCCGTCGATGACCTGGCCCTCGGCGAGCGGCAGCGTCTGCGCGCCCGAGCCGTCGGTCCAGTTCGAGCCGGTCACGTTCGAGTCGGCGGTCGAGTCGCCCCAGGTCACGGCCGTGTACTTGAAGACCGCGGTGTCCTTGTCGGTGAGCTCGGCGCCGCTGCCCTTGCGGAGCAGGTGGTACTCGTCGCTGGTCGGCGCGCTCCACGACGGGATCGTGATGCCGGGGGCGCCGGACGGTGCGAGGACGACCGCGGGCATCCTGTCGCCCGCGAGCTGCGGGGTCCCGGTCGCGCGGGCGTCGTAGGCGCGGCGGACGTCCACCACGGCGACGACGGCGTCCTCGGTCTTCGAGGACTCGGTGGAGGTGCTCACCCCGGCGGTCAGGGCGCTCTTCGGGAGCGCGACGGCCAGGCGGTCGCCGACGTTCGAGCACTCGAGCGCGGCGCCGAGGGCCCCGAACTTGTCCGCACCCGCGGTGAGCAGCGCGCTCTGGCCGGAGTAGCCGCTCGTCTCGACGACCTTGCCGGTGGCACCGTCGACGAGCGTGTACTCGACGAGGACGGGCGTGCCCTGCTCGACCGCACGGCCGTCACCGGAGCGGAGCACCGAGACCTGCGTGCCCTTCGTGGTGAGCCCGGCCGGGACGTTCACCTTCGGCTCCTTGCCGAACGCACCGCTCGCGGTGACCGCCTGCGACGCGGCCCCGGGGGCGGCGCAGCGGGGCGGCGTCGTGCCGGCACCGCTGGCCGAGCAGCCGGTGAGGGCGGCGGCGAGGCCGATGGTGACCAGGAGTGCGGGGATGGTGCGCACGGACCCTCTTTCCGTTCGATGCAGGACGGGCACGGTCGGTACTCTACCGGTCGCCCTCGGCCGGACCGGGCTGTGCTGCACCGGCTTCGGCGGCGGCGACCTTGCGGGCCTGCGCTGCCGCCTGCCGCGCGACCTTGCGGAGCTTCTTGTCGCTGGCCGACCGCTCCCCCACGGCGCCGGGCGTCCAGGCCTCGACGTCCTCGTCCGAGAACTCCGCCTTGCCTGCGCGACGCTTCAGGTTGGGGAGCACGACGCCGTCGGCCAGGCGGCGTGCCGTGACCAGGAAGCCGGTGTGTCCGACCATCCGGTGGTCCGGTCGGACGGCCAGGCCCTCGACGTGCCAGGTGCGCACGAGGGTCTCGCTCGACTGCGGGTCCGTGAAGCGCCCGGTGTCGCGGAGGGCCTCGGCGGTGCGGGACAGCTGCGTGACCGTGGCGACGTAGCAGACGATGAGCCCGCCGGGGACGAGCGCGTCCGCCGCGGCGTCCACGCACTCCCACGGGGCGAGCATGTCGAGCACGACCCGGTCGACGCTCTGCGGCTCGGTCGCGTCCGGGAGCTCCTCGACCAGGTCGCCGACCGTGACGGACCAGTTGTCCGGGACGGCGCCGAGGAAGGTCCCGACGTTGCCGCGGGCGATCGCCGCGAACTCCTCACGACGCTCGAAGGACTGCAGACGGCCCGTGGGGCCGATCGCGCGGAGCAGGAAGAGCGACAGCGCACCGGACCCCACGCCGGCCTCGACCACGCGGGCACCCGGGAACACGTCGGCGAAGGCCACGATCTGGGCCGCGTCCTTCGGGTAGACGATCGCAGCGCCGCGGGGCATCGACATGACGTAGTCGTTGAGGAGCGGGCGGAGCGCGAGGTACTCGTCGCCGGTGCTCGCCCGGATCACGGAGCCGTCCGGCTGGCCGATGACGTCGTCGTGCCGGAGGACACCGCGGTGGGTGTGGTACTCCCCCGCGGCCTCCAGGGACAGCGTCGTGAGCTTGCCCTTCGGTCCGGTGAGCTGCACGCGGTCCCCGGCGCGGAACGGACCCCGCGGCGGGGTGTGCGGGGCGCCCCCGGCGGTGTGCGGCAGGGCGGCGAGCTCGTCGTGCTGGTCGTCGTGCTGTTCGGTCGTCATCGGGCCACCGCCTCGGTGCGGGCGGCCAGGGCCGGGCCGGTCAGCTCGACCAGGCGGTCGACGTCGACCCCGTCGAGAGTCGTCAGGTGCACGTCGCCCCCGCCGATCTCGGAGAGCGGCACGATGTGTTCGACGGCGACCGTGACGGCGCCGGACGCGACCGCCGCTGCGACGCCGGTGGCTGAGTCCTCGACCGCGACGCAGGCCGTGGCCTCGACGCCGAGGGCGTCGGCGGCGGCCAGGTACGCGTCCGGGAAGGGCTTGGGGCGGTCGACGTCGTCACCGGCGACGACGACACGGAAGCCACGGGCGCCGAGGGCCTCCGCCGCGACCAGGGCCATCTTGCGGCGGGACATCGTCACGAGGGCGGTCGGGACCCCGCGGTCGTGCAGCTCCTCGACGAGCTCACGCGCACCCGGGCGCCACGGGAGCTCTTCGCCGTCGAGCCGCTCGGTCACGTAGTCGGTCATCCACTGGACGATCTCCTCGACCTCCATGTCGACGCCCTTGTCGCGGAGGATCTCCCCCGAGCGCTCGAGGCCGGACCCGACGAGCGAGAGGCCGTCCTCGTGGGTCCACTCGGCGCCGTACCGGGCGGTCAGCTCCACCTGGGACTGCTGCCAGATCGGCTCCGTGTCGATGAGCGTGCCGTCCATGTCCCACAGCACGGCTGCGGGCAGGACTCGGTCGGGGTGCTGGGCGGTCACGGGCGACGAGTCTAGCGGTCGGGGTTCCGCTGCACGCGGACGCCCCCGCGCCCCGACGAGCGCCGGGCCTATCCTGGGGTACTCGTCCCGTGTCCGGCCGCGCGCGTGCCGCGCGTGCCCCGCTCCACCACCAGGAGGCCCCTCCGTGCCACAGCACTCCCCCTTCAGCGACGGCCGACTGCTCGTCGTCGCGTTCGAGGGCTGGAACGACGCCGGCGAGGCGGCCAGCGGACTCGCTCGCCGCATCGTGGACGCCCTGGGGCTCGACGAACTGCGCGAGATCGACGGCGAACGGTACGTCGACTACCAGTTCAACCGACCCGAGGTCGGGACCTCGGAGGACGGCTCCCGCGGCATCACCTGGCCCCGGATCGTGCTGTACGGCCCCGGCCAGGACGGTCGACCGGTCGTCGGCGCCACGGGTGCCGAGTCCGAGCGGGAGGTCTTCGTGCTCGTCGGCCCCGAGCCCTCGCGGACGTGGCGCGGCTTCTGCGCCGAGGTGATCGACCTCGCGGACGTGTACTCGATCGACGCCGTGGTGTTCGTCGGGGCGATGCTCGCCGACGTGCCGCACACCCGACCGATCTCGGTGTTCGTCTCGAGCGAGGACGCCGGGGTGCGCTCGGCCTTCGATGTCGACCGCTCCACGTACGAGGGCCCGACGGGCATCCTCGGCGTGCTGTCCGACGCGATGGACACCTCGGGCCTGACGACCCTGTCGCTCTGGGCCTCGGTCCCGCACTACGTGCACAACTCCCCCTCGCCGAAGGCCACCCTGTCGCTGCTCGACAAGATGGAGGAGCTCACCGACGTCACCGTGCCGCGCGGCACCCTGCTCGACGAGGCCACGGAGTGGGAGGAGGGCATCGACGCCCTCGCCGCCGACGACGAGGACATGGCGAGCTACATCGGGCAGCTCGAGCAGGCCCGGGACACCGTCGACTCCCCCGAGGCGTCCGGGGACGCCATCGCGCAGGAGTTCGAGCAGTACCTCCGGCGGCGGGAGCGCAAGGACGGCAAGGACGGCGGCACCGCGGGTGGCGAGGGTCCCTGGCGGCCGCCCCAGCAGTAGACGCACCCACGAGCGGACGGGAGGCGCGGTGCCGGCTGGCACCGCGCCTCCCGTCCGTCTGCGGTCGCGTCCGCCAACCGCCAGCCGCGTCGTGTGCAGGCCGCCCTCCCGCTCGGCGCGCCGAGCGCGCCAGATCTGGCCCGTTCGGCGCCGTCCGCCGACGAGACGTGCCCGCCCAGCGGCACACGCGCGGCGTGTCGTGCACGCTCGACCGGCGCGGGCCGACCTGTCAGCCGAGGCGGATGCCGAGCAGGGCGTCGACGAGGTCGACGAGCTCCGGCGTGACGGCCGTGCCGCCCGCGATCGCGGTGTCCACCGCGGCGACCGCTCCGGGCGTGTCGAGGTCGTCGGCGACCCGTGCACGGATGCGCGCGGCGACGTCGGCGGCGTCGTCCGCGTGTCCGGCCGGCTCGCCGGCGGCCCAGGCGTCCCAGGTCGCGAGTCGTGCCGTGGCGCTCGAGAGCTCGCCGTCGAACCACTCCCAGTCGTCTGAGTACCTGTGCGAGAGCAGTGCGAGGCGGATCGCGCGGGGGTCGGCGCCGTCGTCGAGCAGGCCGCGGACGGTGACGAGGTTGCCGAGCGACTTCGAGATCTTCTCGCCCTGGTAGGCGATCATCCCGGTGTGCACGAACGCGTTCGCGAGGGGTTGGTGCGCGAGAGCCGCCGCGTGACCGGCGCTCATCTCGTGGTGTGGGAAGACGAGGTCGCTGCCGCCGCCCTGCACGCTGATCGGCAGGCCGAGGCGGTCGCCCGCGATGACGCTGCACTCGATGTGCCAGCCCGGACGTCCCGGACCGACGACGGTGTCCCACGACGGCTCCCCCGTGCGCGCGGCGCGCCAGAGCAGTGGGTCGAGCGGGTCGCGCTTGCCGGCACGGTCGGGGTCGCCGCCGCGCTCGGCCGACAGGCGCGCCATCGTCTCGCGGTCCAGTCGGCTCTCGTCCCCGAGCGTCCACGCCTCGGTGGGGCGGTTCACGTCGAAGTAGAGGTCGTCGCCCTCGGACTCCGCCGTCGGGACCGCGTAGGCGTAGCCGGTCTCCTGCAGGAAGGCGACGGCCTCGGCGACGCGCTCGACCTCGTCCGTGACGGCGACGTACTCGTCCGGCGGCAGGACGCGGAGCGCCTCCATGTCGCGACGGAACAGATCGATCTGCGAGGCGGCGAGCTCGCGCCAGTCCACGCCGTCACGGGCGGCTCGCTCGAGCAGCGGGTCGTCGACGTCGGTCGTGTTCTGCGCGTACTCGACCAGGAGCCCGGCGTCCCGCCATGCCCGGCCGAGTGTGTCGAACGCCAGGTAGGTCGCGGCATGGCCGAGGTGCGTCGCGTCGTACGGCGTGATGCCGCAGACGTAGAGCGCGGCGCGGTCCTCGCCGCGCGTCGGGTCCACCGGGTGCCCGGACGCCGTGTCGTGCACGACGGGACGAGGGCCCTCCCCGGGGACGTCGGGGACGGACGGGGCCTCCCAGGCCCTCACGGCTGGACCACTCCGAGCGACAGCAACACGATGAGCACGATACCGAGTGCGATCCGGTAGACCACGAAGGGCAGGAAGCTCCGCTTCGAGATGTAGTTCATGAACGCGGCGATCACGACGAAGCCGACGAGGAAGGCGACCACCGTGGCGACGAGCGTGTCGACGAGTCCGAAGGGTGCGCCGGTGTCCCCGAGGCTCGTCGCGGCCTCGTAGAAGCCGGACAGGAACACCGCCGGGATCGCGAGCAGGAACGCGAACCGCGCCGCGGCCGGACGGGTGTAGCCGAGCGCGAGGCCCATCGAGACGGTCGCACCGGAGCGCGAGACACCCGGCACCAGGGCGAGCACCTGCGCGAGACCGATGAGCAGGCCGCTCCGGAACGTCATGTGCTCGATGCGGCGCACCTTGCGACCGACGACGTCGAGCACGCCGAGCACGATGCCGAACACGATGAGGACGACCGCGACGATCCACAGGGACCGGAAGGTGGTCTCGATCGAGTCCTTGAGCAGCAGCCCCGCGACCCCGATCGGGATCGTGCCGAGGATCACCAGCCAACCGAGGCGGACGTCGGGGTCGCCCTTCGGGACGTCCCGCCGGAGGACCGAGCGGAACCACCGCCCGACGATCCGCGTGATGTCCTTCCAGAAGTAGATGAGCACCGCGGTCTCGGTGCCGAGCTGCGTCACCGCCGTGAAGGCCGCGCCGGGGTCCTTCGCGTCGGGCAGGAACAGGCCCACGATGCGCAGGTGCGCGCTCGACGAGACGGGCAGGAACTCGGTGAGTCCCTGCACGAAACCGAGGAAGATCGCCTCGAGGATGTGCATCGTGCGGGCCTTTCAGGGGTCAGCAGGCAGGACGGTGCCGCGGGGGCGACCCGGCAATGTATCAGTACGTGGCGAGCAGGTCGCCGAGGACGCGCCGCCCGAATGCCAGGGCGTCGAGCGGGACCCGCTCGTCGACGCCGTGGAACATCGCCGGGAAGTCGACGTCGGCCGGCAGCTGCAGCGGGACGAAGCCGTAGCCGGCGATGCCGAGCGTCGAGAGTGCCTTGTTGTCGGTCCCACCCGAGAGCAGGTAGGGCAGCACCGGGGCACCCGGGTCGTGGCGGCCGAGGACGTCCCGGACCGCGTCGACGAGCGGGCCGCCGAAGTCCTGCTCGAGCCCGATGTCGCGGAAGGACGTCACGACCTCGACGTCGTCGCCCGCGAGCTCCCGGACGCGCGCGAGCACGGACTCCTCGTCGCCGGGCAGGCAGCGGATGTCGACGAGCGCCTCGGCGGTGTCCGGGATGACGTTGTGCTTGTACCCGGCCGTCAGGACCGTCGGGTTCGACGTCGTGTGCAGCGCCGCGTGGATGAACCGCGAGGCCGACCCGGTCGCGAGGGCGACCTCGTCGGGGCCGGTGACCGTCGGGTCGACGCCGAGGAACCGGGCGACCTCGGCGACCATCGCGTCGGTGGTCGCCGACAGCCGGACCGGCCACTCCTCGCTGCCGATGCGGGCGACCGCCGCCGCGAGCTTCGTGACGGCGTTGTCGCGGATGACGTGGGACCCGTGCGCCGCGGTGCCGCGGGTGACCAGCTTGATCCACATCAGCGCCTTCTCGCCGGTCTGCAGCAGGTAGGCGCGTCGGTCGCCGAGCGTGATCGAGTACCCGCCGACCTCGCTGATGGCCGCCGACGCCCCGGCGAAGACCTCGGGGTGGTGCTCGACGACGTGGTGGGAGCCGAGCACGCCCCCGGCCTCCTCGTCGGCGAAGTACGCGATCACCAGGTCCCGCTCGGGCGCTCCCTGCCGCTCGACGACGTCCGCGAGCGACGTGAGCATCATGGCGTCCATGTTCTTCATGTCGACGGCACCGCGGCCCCAGAGCATGCCGTCCCGGACCTCGCCGCCGAACGGGTCCACCGTCCAGTTCGCGGGGTCGGCGGGGACGACGTCGAGGTGTCCGTGCACGACGAGGGCGGGCTTGCTGCGGTCGCGGCCGGGGACCCGGGCGACGACGCTCACGCGGTCGGGCTCCGACTCGAAGAGCTGCGGTTCCAGACCGAGGTCGCGGAGCTTCGCCTCGACGTAGTGCGCTGCCTCGGTCTCGCCGCGGGACTTCCCCTCGCCCCAGTTCGTCGTGTCGATGCGGATGAGGTCCCGCGCGATCGCGGCCGTCGCCTCGAGGTCCTGCTCGGTCGGGTCGGCGCTCGCCTGCTGGTCGCTCATGCCCTCACGCTACCGGGCCGCGTCGGCGCGTCGGTCGGTGGCGCGACCGAGGACGCGCCCGGGATGCGCGTCCGTGTTCATCGGGCGTTCAGGGCCGTGCTAGTGTCTTCTCCTGTCAGAACGGCCGGGGGAACAGCCCGGATCGGCTCTGGCACACAACTGGAAACACCTGTCCGGGTGGCGGAATTGGTAGACGCGCTAGCTTGAGGTGCTAGTGCCCGTATTAGGGCGTGGGGGTTCAAGTCCCCCCTCGGACACAGGAACAGCGCAAGGCCCCCTGACTTCGGTCAGGGGGCCTTCTGCGTTGCGCGGGCGGCGCTGCATGGGCCGCCCCGGCTCCGCCAGGGTTCAGCGCCGCCGCAGCCGCCGCACCACCACCACCACGCCACCGATCGCCGCGAGCCACCCCCAGTTCGCGACGACCGGGTCGAGCAGCTGGTGCCGCCAGTCCCGGCGGGACGACCCGAGTCGCGCCCGCACGGGGTGCGTCACCCGCTCCGAGCGCACCCCGGTCTCGTGCAGGAGCCGGTCCGGCCTCCCGCGGAGCGCGTCCGTCACCCGGTGCGTCGCGACGTCGATGCGGTCACCGACGACGAACAGCATCCAGTGCGCCAGCCGACCCTCGCTGAAGCGTCGGTAGGCGTACCGCTTCACGACGCCGGCCGGACCGGCCAGCGGCTGCACCTGCGGCCCGACCTCGGCGAACGGCACGCGCACGCGCTCGGCCTGCCCACCGTCGTAGCCGCCCGTGGTGTGCGAGTAGCCGAAGACCACCGCCGACCGCGGTGGCGTTCGGGTTCACGTTGTGGCAGTTCGTGAACAGTCCCCTGGCACAGAACCAGCAGCTGCCGCACGAGATGTGGAACGGCACCAACACCCGGTCGCCCACGTCGAGGCTCCGCACCGACGGTCCCACCTGCTCGACGACCCCGATGAACTCGTGCCCGAAGGTGTGGCCGACGCGGCTGTCCGGCATCATCCCGTGGTACAGGTGCAGGTCGGACCCGCAGATCGCGGCGCGTTCGACCCGCACGATCGCGTCGTCCGGGTGCTCGATCCGCGGGTCGGGCTTCTCCTCGACGCGGACCCGGTACGGCCCGCGGTACGTCATGGCGCGCATGCGCGCTCCTCTCGCTCGTGCGCGCCACGCTCGGCCTGGTCGGGTGGGAGGCGACCCACAACGGACCGGAGGCGCGGTGCCAGCTGGCACCGCGCCTCCCGTCCTTTGGGTGGTGACGTCCCTAGGACTTGGACGCCTCGACGAAGTTGCGGCGGGGGTCCGTCTCCTTGATCAGCGAGGTCGCGTCGCGACCGGACACCGCACCGGTGACCCAACCGATGACGATGCGCGCCTTCCGGTTCAGGGTCGGCATCGCGTAGACGTGGTACGAGCGGTGGGCGAGCCAGGCGAGCAGGTTCGTCATCTTGACGCCCTTGATGTTCGCGGCGCCCTTGCCGACGCCGTACGAGGCGACGGTGCCGATCGACGGGTGGCGGTACTCCTCGAGCGGCTTGCCGGTGATCGTGGCGACCACGTTGTCGGCGGCGACGACGGCCTGGCGGACGGCGTTCTGCGCGTTCGGCGGGTAGTACGCCGGCTGCTTCTCGGCGGTCAGGTCGGGGACCTGGGCGACGTCACCGAGGCCCCAGACGCCCGGGACGACCTCGTGCGTGTCCTCGGCTTCGACCTGGAGCTTCGCGTTCGCGGCGAGGTGCCCCTTCGGGCCGCGGGGCAGGTCCGAGGCGTCGAGGAGCGGGTTCGGCTTGACGCCGGCGGTCCAGACGAGCAGTCCGGTCGCGAACTCGTCGCCGTCGGAGAGCTTGACGACGCCGCCCTCGCAGCTCGGCATGGTGGTCTTCAGGCGGACGTCGATGCCGCGGGCGCGGAGCGACTCGAGGGTCCACTTCGACAGCTCCGGGCCGACCTCGGGCGCCACGCGGTCGAGCGCGTCGATGAGCACCCAGCGGGGCTGCTCGCCGGCGAGCGACGGGTAGGTCTTGATGGCGGCCTGCGACACGTCGAAGAGCTCGCCGATGGCCTCGACCCCGGTGTAGCCACCGCCGACGAAGATGCTCGTGAGCAGACGGCGACGCTCGTCCTCGTCACGCGTGGCAGCGGCCTTCGCGATGTTGTCGAGGAGCTTCGCGCGGACGTAGGCGGCCTCTTCGACGGTCTTGAAGCCGACGCCGTACTCCTCGAGCCCCGGCGTCGGGAACGTACGGGTGACGGAGCCGAGCGCGACGACGAGCTGGTCGTAGCCGAGGGTGCGGTCGTCGCCACCGGCCGTGGCGATCGACACGGTCTTGTCCTTCGACGAGATGCCGGTGACCTTGCCCTGGATGACGCGGGTCTTCTTGAGCGCGCGGCGCAGCTCGAACGTGACGTCCTTCGGCGCGATGTGGCCGCCGGCGACCTCCGGCAGGAACGGCAGGTACGTGTAGTACGTGTTCTGGTCCACCAGCGTGATGCGCATCGGCACGGTCGCCGCGTGCTTCTGCAGCTGCTTGACCGTGGTGTAGCCGGCGGAGCCGCCGCCGAGGACGAGGACGTGGGGGATGGAGTCTGCCATGCGTCCGGTCTACCGGAAGAAGCCTGGTCGCGTCACCAAGCCGCGCCGCGCGGTCCGGCGACGGCACGGCGGGTGTCCGCGGTCCGTCGGTGCACCGGTCACCGTCCGCGTGGACGGTCCTGCAGTCGCCACCACGCGGTCTCGGCGAGCTCCGGCCCGGTGTACACACCGTGCGGGGTGCGGCGGGACTCGGTGAGCGAGAACCGGCGGAGTCGGTAGCCGCCGCCGAAGCGGTCGATGATCGCCTCGGGTGAGGACTCGGGGGTGCGTCGGACGTACCAGGTGCGGTCGTCGACCTGCTCGATCACGAGCGGCTCAGCGTCGGTTGCCGATGCGGGAGCGCAGGACGTCGATGCGCTTCTGGATCTGCTCGACGCTCGCCTGCGCGACGGCCGGGCCACCGCTGATGCGTCGGAGCTCGGCGTGGATCGCGCCGTGCGGTTCGTTCGCGTGCCGGGACCAGATCGACACCAGCCGGGCGAGCTCGGTCCGTTGTTCCTTGAGCGTCTGGTACATCGGGCGGTCCGCCGCGGGCTGCTGCTTCGGCAGGCCGTCCTTCACCGCACGACCGCGCGACCGCTTGGCCTGGGTCGCCTGGCGGGCGCGGAGCAGGTCACGCACCTGGTCGGGCTCGAGCAGCCCGGGGATGCCGATGAAGTCGAGTTCCTCGAGCGAACCGACCTCGCCACCGGTGCCGAACTCGCCGCCGTCGTAGAGGACACGGTCGAACGAGGCCTGCGAGTCGAGCGCCTGGAAGGGCTGCACCTCGAGCAGGCTCTCCGACGCGCGGTCCTCCTTGTTGGCCTCGGCGACCATCGCGTCCTCGGGGTTGTACATCCCGTCGTCGGCGTCCTTCGGACGGTCGAGCGCGTGGTCGCGTTCGAGCTCGAGGGTGGCGGCCAGGGCCATCAGGTTCGGCACGCTCGGCAGGAAGACGCTCGCGGTCTCCCCACGGCGACGGGCGCGCACGAAGCGGCCGATCACCTGCGCGAAGAACAGCGGGGTGCTCGCGCTCGTGGCGTAGACGCCGACGCAGAGCCGGGGGACGTCGACGCCCTCGGACACCATGCGGACGGCGACCATCCAGCGCGAGGTGTCCTCGGAGAAGGCCTGGATGCGGCTGGACCCGGCGGCCTCGTCCGAGAGCACGACCGTCGGTCGTTCCCCCGTGATGCGCTGCAGGATGCGGGCGTAGGCACGAGCCGTCGTGGTGTCGGTGGCGATGACGAGCCCGCCGGCGTCCGGGACACCTCGGCGGACCTCGGTCAGACGCTTGTCGGCGGCGGACAGCACGGCCGGCATCCACTCGCCCTCCGGGGAGAGCGCCGTGCGCCACGCCTGCGCCGTGATGTCCTTCGTCACCTGCTCGCCGAGCGAGGCCGACATCTCGTCGCCCATCCGGGTCTTCCAGCGCATCTGGCCGGCGTAGGCCATGAAGAGCACCGGTCGGACGACGCCGTCCTTGAGCGCGCGGCCGTAGCCGTAGTTGTAGTCGGAGACCGAGGTGCGGATGCCCTGCTCGTCGGGGGCGTACTGCACGAACGGGATCGGGGCGGTGTCCGAGCGGAACGGCGTCCCGGAGAGCGACAGTCGGCGCGTGGCCTTCGTGAACGCCTCGCGGATGCCGTCACCCCAAGTCAGTGCGTCGCCGCCGTGGTGCACCTCGTCGAGGATGACCAGTGTCTTCCCGCCTGCGGTGATGCGCTGGTGGACCTCGGGGTTCATGCCGACCTGGGCGTACGTGATCGCGACGCCCTGGTAGTGCCGGCCGAACATGCCGTCGCCGTTCTTGAACATCGGGTCGAGCCGGATGCCCACGCGGTCGGCGGAGTCGGCCCACTGCCGCTTGAGGTGCTCGGTCGGCGCGACGACGACGATCCGGTCGATCGTGCCGCGGGCGAGGAGCTCGGTCGCGAGCCGGAGCGCGAACGTGGTCTTGCCGGCGCCCGGGGTCGCGGCTGCGAGGAAGTCGCGCGGCTCCTTCTCGAAGTACTTCGTGAGGGCCTCGACCTGCCAGGCGCGGAGCTTCGACGCCGTGCCCCACGCGGCCCGCTCGGGGAACGCCGGCGACAGGTGCTCGGCGGCCGCGTTGCCGGCGTTCTCGGCCTGGGCCACGGCGTCTTCGTGCGGACGGACGGCGCCGTCCGCGACGGTCTCGGGGGTGTCGCCCCACAGTGTCGCGGGCTGCTGCTGGTCGTCGTACTCCGCTGCGCTCACTTCACGCGAGTCTACCGTCACGCGGGGTCCTGCCGGGCGTGCGGGGGCCGCTGCTCGGGCGTGCCGCGGACGAGCGAGGCGGGCCGGAGCACGCCCGCGCCGAAGCGTGCAGCGACGGCGTCCACGGTGGTCTCGGTGTCCCGCCACGGCGCGTCGTCGTCCCACAGCGCGTTGCTCGCGGCGGCGGGCACGAGGTTCTCGCCGCGGACGCCGATGAGCCGGATCCGGTTGCCCGGCCGGTGCAGCACGTCGTAGAGCTCGACGGCCTCGTGGTGCAGCCGCTTGGCGACGTCGGTGGGTTCGGCGAGGGTGCGCGACCGGGTCAGCGTGCTGAAGTCGGTGTACCGGACCTTGAGCGCCACGGTGCGGGCCTGCACGTCGGCGCGCCGGAGCCGGACGGCCACCTTGTCGGCCAGGCGCAGGAGCTCGCGGGCGACGTCGTCGCGTTCGGTGAGGTCGTGGCCGAACGTGGTCTCGTGCCCGATCGACTTCTCGCTGACGCCGGTGTCGACGACCCGCGGGTCACGCCCCCACGACAGGTCGTGCAGGCGCTGGCCGCCGGCGGGTCCGAGTGCCGCGACGAGGGAGGGCAGCGGGGTGTGCGCGAGGTCGCCGACCGTGCGGATGCCGCGCCGCTCGAGCTTCTCCTGCGTGGTGCCGCCGACGCCCCACAGCGCGGAGACGGGCTGCGGGTGCAGGAACGCGACGGTGTGCTCGGCCGGGACGACGAGGAGCCCGTCCGGCTTCGCCCGGCTGGACGCGAGCTTCGCGACGAACTTGGTCGAGGCTGCGCCCACCGAGCAGTGCAGCGCGGTCTCGGCGAGGACCGCGGCGCGGATCGCCCGACCGATCTCCCACGGGGTGCCGGAGAGCCGGAGCGCTCCGGCGACGTCGAGGAACGCCTCGTCGATGCCGAGCTTCTCGACGCGTGGCGTGAAGCTCTCGAACACGCGCATCACGGCGGCGGACTTCGCCGTGTACTTCTCGAAGTGCGGCTCGACGATGATCGCGTTCGGGCAGCGGCGCTTGGCGACGGCCATCGGCATCGCGGAGTTCACGCCGTACCTCCGGGCCTCGTACGTGGCCGCGGTGACGACGGACCGGTCGGAGTCGTGGCCGACGATCACGGGCAGGCCGCGCAGGTCGGGACGGTCGAGCAGTTCGACGGACGCGAAGAAGGCGTCCATGTCGACGTGCAGCACCGTCGCCGTCAGGTCGTCCACGGGACGGTCCGAGACGAGCCGGTTGCGTCCGTCCTGCTTGCTCACGCGCCGATGATGCCACGCCCCACCGACACCGACGACCGGCCGCCGCGCTCCCGCGGCGCTACGCGAGCGGGCCGAGCTCCGCCGCCGCGATCGTCCGCGCTGCGGAGTCCCGCGTGGACGGGTGGTACTGCCCGGCACGCACGTCCCGGGCGAGCCGCGCCAGCTCCGAGTCCGCCGCGTACGCCCGCCCGCCGACGACGCGCATCGCCTCGTCGACGACGTGCTGCGCCGCGTCGACCGTCCGCGCCTTGGTCCCGACGAGCAGGGGGAACCACCGCGCGCCCAGGTCCTCGCCCTCGTCCACCGACCGGGCGAGCGACCCGACCTGCAGCGCCACGGCGTCGACGGCGCCGCGCAGGTCCGCGATCGTCCGACGGACGTCCGGGTCCTGCGACCGCGGGACCCCGTCCCGCCCCGCGCGACCGGACACCGCCGTGACCGCCAGGTCCACCGCGCGGGACGCGATCCCGACGTACACCGACGCCACGAGCAGCTCGAAAGCGGCGAAGATCCCGAACACGAGCGGGTCGTTCGTCGGGCCGACCGGCAGCGACCGCACGATGCGCTCCGCGGGCACGTGCACGCCGAGCAGCCGGGTGGTCCGGCTCTGCGTCGCGCGCATCCCGAGCGTGTCCCAGTCGTCCAGGTGCTCGACGTCGCCGTCGGAGCGGAGCACGAACCCGTGCACCAGCCGCGGCTCCGGCCCGCTGGTGTCCTTCCCGAACACGCTCAGCACGTCCCACGCCGGTGCGAGCGACGTTGACACCTTCGTCCCGGTGAAGCGGTAGCCCCCGTAGCCGTCCGGCTCCGCCGTCGTCGACGAGTCGAACAGGACGGCGTCGTTGCCGGGTTCGCTCACCCCGAACGCGAGCAGCTGGTCGTCCGCCGCGTGGTCGGTGACGGCCTGGAGGAACGACCCACCCTGTGCGGACACGCTGCGGGCCGCCTGCACCCAGACCTGGTGCATCCCCAACCCGAGCGCGGTCGCCGGTGCGGCCTGCGCGAGCTCCTGCTGCAACCGCGCCGTCGCGGCGAGGCCGAGCCCGGAGCCGCCCTGCTCGACGGGCACCCCGATCCGCAGCCACCCGGCGGCACGGAGCTCGGCCAGGTCCTCGGCGCAGAAGGCGTTGTCCGCGTCGTACCCGGGCGCCCGCGCCGCGATCCGGGCGAGCAGGTCCTCGGGCAGGCTCCAGGCGGGGTTGGCCTTCGTCATGGCACGAGACTACGGTTCGGGACGTGTCAGATCGTCATCCGTGGTCCAGGTACGTCGCGATCGGTGACTCGTTCACCGAGGGCATCGGGGACCCCGACCCGACCGTGCCCGGCGGCAACCGGGGCTGGGCCGACCGGGTCGCCGAGGTCCTCGCGCACCGCACCGACGACTTCGCGTACGCGAACATCGCGATCCGCGGTCGGCTCCTCGGCCAGATCGTCGACGAGCAGGTCGAGCCCGCCCTGGCGCTCCGGCCGGACCTCGTCACGGTCTCGGCCGGCGGCAACGACATCATCCGACCGGGGTCGGACCCCGACGAGCTCGCCGAGCGGTTCGACGGCATGGTCGAGCGGCTCCGGAGCGACGGTGCGACGGTCGTGCTGTTCACCGGCCCCGACGTCGGCATGACCCCGGTGCTCGGGATGGTCCGCGGCAAGACGGCGATCTACAACGAGAACCTGCACGCCATCGCGCTGAAGCACGGGGCGCTCGTCGCCGACATGTGGGCGCTCCGGGTGCTCCGGGACCCGCGGATGTGGGCGCCGGACCGGTTGCACCACTCCCCCACGGGCCACGCCACCGTCGCCGCGGCCGTGCTCGACACCCTGGGCGTCGACCACGGGCTGGAGCCGTTCGTGCCGGAGCCGCTCGAGGCCCGACCGTGGCGCGAGGCCCGCGTCGAGGACCTCGGGTGGGCGCGCGAGTACCTCGTGCCGTGGGTGGTGCGCCGGATCCGGCACACGTCCTCCGGCGACGGGGTCTCCCCGAAGCGCCCGGAGCTGCAGGACGTCGTCGAGCACCGCTCCGACACGCCCTAGCCCGGGCGACGGCCGATCAGTCGGCCGGGCGCCGGAGCGTCAGCGGTCCGTCGTGCAACGGCTGCGTCGCCCACGACGAGGTCGCCGTACCGGTGCCGGTGTCGAGCCGGAGGCGGAGCCGGTGCGGGCTCTCGACGAAACGGACGTCGACCGCGACGACCCCCTCGCGCCGGCGGGCCCCGCTCGCGGCGAGCGGACCCTCGACCGCCCACGTGCCCTGACCGACCGGGCACGTCAGCGTGCCGCCGTCGACCTCCACCGTGACGCGCCAGCCGTCGCCCGAACGCGCGAGACGCACCCCGTCGGCGACGCCGGTCGCCGCGTAGGACCCGTCCGCGTCGTCGTGCAGCTCCACCCCCTCGACGGGCGGCAGCCCCAGGGAGGCGAGCCGTGCCTCCAGGGCGGTGTCGGCTGCCACGTCGGTGTCCGCAGCGTCTGTGTCCACAGCATCGACGGCGGGCAGCAGGTGCTGCCAGGCCGCGTCGAGGACGGCCTGCATGTCGGTGCTCTGCCCGGTCAGGGCGAGGACGACGTCCTGCTCGGGCAGGACGACGCAGAACTGGCCGTAGGCGCCGTCGCCGCGGAAGCCGTGCCGGGCCATCCAGAACTGGAAGCCGTAGCCCTGCCGCCAGTCGACGTTCTCCTCGTCCGGGTTCGCGACCTGGGCGCTCGTCGCGGCGGCCACCCAGTCCTCGTCGAGGATGCGCTGGCCCTCCCACACGCCCCCCCTGCAGGTACAGCTGCCCGAGTGCGGCGACGGCCGAGGTCGGGGCGTAGCAGCCGCTGAAGCCGAGCTCGGCGCCGGTCTCGTCGATCTTCCAGGCGAGGTCCTCGATCCCGAGGGGGTCGAGGACGTGCGGGCGGAGCCAGTCGACCAGGGAACCGCCGGTCACGCGTCGGACGATCGCCGCGAGCGTGTAGGTGCAGGGCTGGTTGTAGGCGAAGACGCTGCCGGGCTCCTCGTCCGGGGGCGTCAGGAGGAACCCGCGGACGAGGTTCGTCGGGTCGGCGGCGCGGGCGCGCTCGAGGGCCTCCTCGCGGTGCCCGGACGCCATCGCGAGCAGGTGCCGCACGCGGATGCGCCGGCTGCGCTCGTCGGTGACGTCGGCGTCGAGCTCGGGAAAGTACGACAGGACGGTTCCGTCGAGGTCGACCAGGCCCGACCGGACCGCGGTGCCGACGGCGGCGGCGGTGAAGCTCTTGCTCAGCGAGTAGAGCAGGTGCACGCGATCGGACGCGTACGGCGCCCACCAGCCCTCAGCGGCGAGCTGCCCGTGCCGGAGCAACTGGAACGAGTGGGGTTCCACGCCCGGAGTGGTCTCGAGGGCGTCGAGGAACGCGGACACCCCGCGTGCGTCGATGCCGAGGGCGGACGGGGTGGACCGGGGGAACGTCGTCGTCACCCCGCCGACACTACGCGGTGCTCGGGGTCAGGCGGCGGTGCCCTGGAACGGGTTCGTCCAGCGCCACCAGACGCCGGGGTCCTCGATCCCGCGTTCGAGGACGAGCGGCACGGTGACCGGGTCGTGATCGGAGATCGTGAAGCGCACACGCCCGACCCGCTCCCCCGCGGCGCCGAAGGTGAGCTGCTCGAGCGTGGTCTTCGCGGTCACGGTGGTCCGTCCCCAGACCAGGACCTCGGCCGCCTTCGCCGAGACGGCGTCGGCCTCGTCCCGCCACGGCGTCGAGAACGTCCCGAACGTCTGCCCGGCGTGCGTCAGGGTGACGACCTGGAAGTTGTCGGCGACCGAGCGCAGGAGCCGCTGGACGTCGACGTCGAGCGAGTCGTGGTCGACCCCGCCGAGCATCGCCCCGACGACCGTGACGGTCCGGCCGCCCCGCTCGTAGGTGGCGGCGAACAGCAGGCAGGCGCCGGCCTGGTCGAGCGTTCCGGTCTTGATGCCCTCGACGCCGTCCATCCCGAGCAGCTTGTTCGAGTTCTCGATCTGCCCGGCGCCGGGGACCGTGGCCTGCGCGGTGCCGACGATCTCCTTGACCACGGGGTCCGCGAGTGCGAGCTGCCCGAGGTCGACGAGGTCGGTCGCGGTCGAGGTGTTGCCCGGGTCCAGGCCCGTCGGCTCGTGGATCGTGGTGTCGTCGAGCCCGTGCGCGTGCAACCAGGTCGTCGCGGCGCGCTGGTAGGCGTCCATCGAGCCGAACGCCCAGAGTGCGAGCGCGCCGGCGTAGTTGTTCGCGGACTTCATGAGCATGACCTGCATGGTCTGGTACTGCGACAGCTGCAGCCCCGCGGGCATCGGGGCGACCTCGCCGTTCTGCGCCGCGTAGGTCGCGTAGAGCCCCTGCATCTGCGCGTCGAACGTGATCGTCGGTCCCGCCTGGCCCTGTCGGAGCGGCTTCGCGTCGAGGACGACGAGCGTGGTCACGACCTTCGAGATGCTCGCGATCGACCGGGCCCGGCGGTCCCCGCTCGTCCGCAGGCTCTCCGGGAAGTCGGTGGCCTCGACCGCGGTCGCGCCGTAGCCAGGGAAGGACAGCGCCGGCAGCGTCGAGGTCGGGGCGGCGTACGTCGTGGTCCGCGCGCTCGCCGGGGCGAACGGCACGACGGCCGCCGCGACGAGGAACCCGACGACGAGCACGAGGACGGCGACGACGGTGATCGTCACGGGCCTCCTGATGGCGGAGCGGGGGCGACGGACGACTGCTGGCACGGCACAGGAGCGTACCGGGGCGTGACCTGGTGCCGCGTGTGACGAACGTGTAAAACATCGGCGGGACGGCCCGGTGCGGCCCCGGACGCCCCCTACCGTGACGGACATGCTCCACGGATCCACCCCGGGCACCGCGCCCGTGCCGCCGTCCTCGTCCGCCCCCGCCGTGCCTGTCCTGCAACCGGGCACGGGTCCGGTCCGCTCCGACCGGTACCTGCCGGTCGACCCGGGGCAGGCGCTGTGGGGACGCCTGCCGAGCGACGCCGACCGCACGGTGATGACGGTGCCGTCCGGTGCCGAGGTGACGATCGACACGCTCAGCCACGAGGGGCTCCTGCCGGACCAGGGCAACGACCCGGTGGCGTTCTTCGCCCGGCACGGCGTGCCCCGCGAGCACGTCCTCGACGACGCGGTCGTGGTGGTCCGTGCCGCTCGCCGCGACCCGGAGCACGACGGACCGCACGTGGTCACCGGCCCGATCGCGGTCGAGGGCGCAGAGCCCGGGGACGTCCTGACCGTCACGGTGCTCGAGACGCTGCCCCGGGTCCCGTACGGGGTCGTGTCGAACCGGCACGGCCGCGGCGCGCTGCACGGCGAGTACCCGGTCGACGGCACGACCGTGAGCGTCTTCGCGGACGTCGTCCCCGGACCGGACGGGCTGCTCGGCCGCATCCCGCTCACCGAGTCCCGCGACCGGTACGCCCGCTTCCCGCTCGCCCCGTTCCTCGGCATCACCGGTGTCGCGACCCCGGGCGAACGGCTCCACTCGGTCCCACCGGGGCGGCACGGCGGGAACGTCGACGTCAACCTGCTGCAGGCCGGAGCCCAGCTGCACCTGCCCGTGCTCGTGCCGGGCGCGTCGGTGTACGTCGGCGACCCGCACTTCGCGCAGGGGGACGGCGAGGTCGCGCTC
>NZ_CP054593.1:22100-98226 GCF_013347165.1 Curtobacterium sp. Csp2 | reverse complement strand
CCTCGCGCCACGGTCGGGCCTCGAGCGGCTCCGGCACGAACGGCTCCAGCCCGTGGTCGACGCCCAGGGTGTCGAGCACGGCCGCGGCGACGGTGGCGTGGCCCGTGGGGGAGTGGTGCAACCGGTCCGGCGCCCACATCCGCGGGTCCCGGAGCACCCGGAGCGCCCACATGTCGGCGACGAGCGCCCCGTGCTTCAGCGCGATGGCGTGCAGGTTCTCGTTGTAGATCGCCGTCTTGCCGCGGACCATCCCGAGCACCGGGGTCATGCCGACGTCGGGGCCGGTGAACAGCACGACCGTCGCACCGTCGCTCCGGAGCCGCTCGAGGCCCGACCGTGGCGCGAGGCCCGCGTCGAGGACCTCGGGTGGGCGCGCGAGTACCTCGTGCCGTGGGTGGTGCGCCGGATCCGGCACACGTCCTCCGGCGACGGGGTCTCCCCGAAGCGCCCGGAGCTGCAGGACGTCGTCGAGCACCGCTCCGACACGCCCTAGCCCGGGCGACGGCCGATCAGTCGGCCGGGCGCCGGAGCGTCAGCGGTCCGTCGTGCAACGGCTGCGTCGCCCACGACGAGGTCGCCGTACCGGTGCCGGTGTCGAGCCGGAGGCGGAGCCGGTGCGGGCTCTCGACGAAACGGACGTCGACCGCGACGACCCCCTCGCGCCGGCGGGCCCCGCTCGCGGCGAGCGGACCCTCGACCGCCCACGTGCCCTGACCGACCGGGCACGTCAGCGTGCCGCCGTCGACCTCCACCGTGACGCGCCAGCCGTCGCCCGAACGCGCGAGACGCACCCCGTCGGCGACGCCGGTCGCCGCGTAGGACCCGTCCGCGTCGTCGTGCAGCTCCACCCCCTCGACGGGCGGCAGCCCCAGGGAGGCGAGCCGTGCCTCCAGGGCGGTGTCGGCTGCCACGTCGGTGTCCGCAGCGTCTGTGTCCACAGCATCGACGGCGGGCAGCAGGTGCTGCCAGGCCGCGTCGAGGACGGCCTGCATGTCGGTGCTCTGCCCGGTCAGGGCGAGGACGACGTCCTGCTCGGGCAGGACGACGCAGAACTGGCCGTAGGCGCCGTCGCCGCGGAAGCCGTGCCGGGCCATCCAGAACTGGAAGCCGTAGCCCTGCCGCCAGTCGACGTTCTCCTCGTCCGGGTTCGCGACCTGGGCGCTCGTCGCGGCGGCCACCCAGTCCTCGTCGAGGATGCGCTGGCCCTCCCACACGCCCCCCCTGCAGGTACAGCTGCCCGAGTGCGGCGACGGCCGAGGTCGGGGCGTAGCAGCCGCTGAAGCCGAGCTCGGCGCCGGTCTCGTCGATCTTCCAGGCGAGGTCCTCGATCCCGAGGGGGTCGAGGACGTGCGGGCGGAGCCAGTCGACCAGGGAACCGCCGGTCACGCGTCGGACGATCGCCGCGAGCGTGTAGGTGCAGGGCTGGTTGTAGGCGAAGACGCTGCCGGGCTCCTCGTCCGGGGGCGTCAGGAGGAACCCGCGGACGAGGTTCGTCGGGTCGGCGGCGCGGGCGCGCTCGAGGGCCTCCTCGCGGTGCCCGGACGCCATCGCGAGCAGGTGCCGCACGCGGATGCGCCGGCTGCGCTCGTCGGTGACGTCGGCGTCGAGCTCGGGAAAGTACGACAGGACGGTTCCGTCGAGGTCGACCAGGCCCGACCGGACCGCGGTGCCGACGGCGGCGGCGGTGAAGCTCTTGCTCAGCGAGTAGAGCAGGTGCACGCGATCGGACGCGTACGGCGCCCACCAGCCCTCAGCGGCGAGCTGCCCGTGCCGGAGCAACTGGAACGAGTGGGGTTCCACGCCCGGAGTGGTCTCGAGGGCGTCGAGGAACGCGGACACCCCGCGTGCGTCGATGCCGAGGGCGGACGGGGTGGACCGGGGGAACGTCGTCGTCACCCCGCCGACACTACGCGGTGCTCGGGGTCAGGCGGCGGTGCCCTGGAACGGGTTCGTCCAGCGCCACCAGACGCCGGGGTCCTCGATCCCGCGTTCGAGGACGAGCGGCACGGTGACCGGGTCGTGATCGGAGATCGTGAAGCGCACACGCCCGACCCGCTCCCCCGCGGCGCCGAAGGTGAGCTGCTCGAGCGTGGTCTTCGCGGTCACGGTGGTCCGTCCCCAGACCAGGACCTCGGCCGCCTTCGCCGAGACGGCGTCGGCCTCGTCCCGCCACGGCGTCGAGAACGTCCCGAACGTCTGCCCGGCGTGCGTCAGGGTGACGACCTGGAAGTTGTCGGCGACCGAGCGCAGGAGCCGCTGGACGTCGACGTCGAGCGAGTCGTGGTCGACCCCGCCGAGCATCGCCCCGACGACCGTGACGGTCCGGCCGCCCCGCTCGTAGGTGGCGGCGAACAGCAGGCAGGCGCCGGCCTGGTCGAGCGTTCCGGTCTTGATGCCCTCGACGCCGTCCATCCCGAGCAGCTTGTTCGAGTTCTCGATCTGCCCGGCGCCGGGGACCGTGGCCTGCGCGGTGCCGACGATCTCCTTGACCACGGGGTCCGCGAGTGCGAGCTGCCCGAGGTCGACGAGGTCGGTCGCGGTCGAGGTGTTGCCCGGGTCCAGGCCCGTCGGCTCGTGGATCGTGGTGTCGTCGAGCCCGTGCGCGTGCAACCAGGTCGTCGCGGCGCGCTGGTAGGCGTCCATCGAGCCGAACGCCCAGAGTGCGAGCGCGCCGGCGTAGTTGTTCGCGGACTTCATGAGCATGACCTGCATGGTCTGGTACTGCGACAGCTGCAGCCCCGCGGGCATCGGGGCGACCTCGCCGTTCTGCGCCGCGTAGGTCGCGTAGAGCCCCTGCATCTGCGCGTCGAACGTGATCGTCGGTCCCGCCTGGCCCTGTCGGAGCGGCTTCGCGTCGAGGACGACGAGCGTGGTCACGACCTTCGAGATGCTCGCGATCGACCGGGCCCGGCGGTCCCCGCTCGTCCGCAGGCTCTCCGGGAAGTCGGTGGCCTCGACCGCGGTCGCGCCGTAGCCAGGGAAGGACAGCGCCGGCAGCGTCGAGGTCGGGGCGGCGTACGTCGTGGTCCGCGCGCTCGCCGGGGCGAACGGCACGACGGCCGCCGCGACGAGGAACCCGACGACGAGCACGAGGACGGCGACGACGGTGATCGTCACGGGCCTCCTGATGGCGGAGCGGGGGCGACGGACGACTGCTGGCACGGCACAGGAGCGTACCGGGGCGTGACCTGGTGCCGCGTGTGACGAACGTGTAAAACATCGGCGGGACGGCCCGGTGCGGCCCCGGACGCCCCCTACCGTGACGGACATGCTCCACGGATCCACCCCGGGCACCGCGCCCGTGCCGCCGTCCTCGTCCGCCCCCGCCGTGCCTGTCCTGCAACCGGGCACGGGTCCGGTCCGCTCCGACCGGTACCTGCCGGTCGACCCGGGGCAGGCGCTGTGGGGACGCCTGCCGAGCGACGCCGACCGCACGGTGATGACGGTGCCGTCCGGTGCCGAGGTGACGATCGACACGCTCAGCCACGAGGGGCTCCTGCCGGACCAGGGCAACGACCCGGTGGCGTTCTTCGCCCGGCACGGCGTGCCCCGCGAGCACGTCCTCGACGACGCGGTCGTGGTGGTCCGTGCCGCTCGCCGCGACCCGGAGCACGACGGACCGCACGTGGTCACCGGCCCGATCGCGGTCGAGGGCGCAGAGCCCGGGGACGTCCTGACCGTCACGGTGCTCGAGACGCTGCCCCGGGTCCCGTACGGGGTCGTGTCGAACCGGCACGGCCGCGGCGCGCTGCACGGCGAGTACCCGGTCGACGGCACGACCGTGAGCGTCTTCGCGGACGTCGTCCCCGGACCGGACGGGCTGCTCGGCCGCATCCCGCTCACCGAGTCCCGCGACCGGTACGCCCGCTTCCCGCTCGCCCCGTTCCTCGGCATCACCGGTGTCGCGACCCCGGGCGAACGGCTCCACTCGGTCCCACCGGGGCGGCACGGCGGGAACGTCGACGTCAACCTGCTGCAGGCCGGAGCCCAGCTGCACCTGCCCGTGCTCGTGCCGGGCGCGTCGGTGTACGTCGGCGACCCGCACTTCGCGCAGGGGGACGGCGAGGTCGCGCTCACCGCGATGAAGGCCTCGCTCCGTGCGACGCTGCGCTTCGACCTGACGCCCGCTGCCGAGGCGGTCCAGCGGTTCGGCGACCTGGTGTGGCCGCTCGTCGAGACGCACGAGTTCCTCGTCCCGACCGGCATGGACCCCGACCTCGACGAGGCCGTCCGGGCCTGCGTCCGGCACGCGATCGCGATCCTCGGCGCCCGCTACGGCATGGAGCCGCACCTGGCGTACGCGTACCTCAGCGCCGCGACCGACTTCAACGTCTCGCAGGTGGTCGACCTCGTCACGGGGGCGCACGCCCGCATCCGCAAGGCCGACTTCGAGGACCTCCGGTGAGCGGGCCGGACGCCCCTGCCGGGCTCCTCGAGGCCCTGGACGCCTACGAGCGCGCCCTCGCCGCCGACGACCTCGCCGCGCTCGACGACGCCTTCGTCCGCTCCCCCACGACCCTGCGCGGCGACGACCGCGGTCTGCTCGTCGGCCACGACGCGATCAGCGCCTTCCGCGGCGCGCGCGGTGGGGTCGCGAGCCGGACCCTGACCCGGGTCGAGGTCCGACCGCTCGCCGACGACCTCGCCCTGGTCGTCGCCGTGTCCACCTTCGACGCGGGCGGCTCCGGCCTGCAGACCCAGCTGTGGCGCCGCCAGGACGGCACGTGGCGGATCGAGGCGGCGCACGTCACCGGACGCCCGCGGGCGTTCGACACCACGGTCTGGCGCGTGCTCGGCGACCCGCTCGTCGCCCCGACCGGGACCGGCCCGCTCGACGGCGAGACCGTCGCCGTGAAGGACCTCTACGCCGTCCCCGGGCACCCCGTCGGTGCCGGGAACCCCACGTACCTGCGGGAGTCGGTCCCCGCCGCGACGGCAGCGGCCGCCGTCGCGGCGCTCCTCGCCGCCGGCGCGTCGATCCGCGGCATCGCGCGGACCGACGAGTTCGCCTACGCGCTCACGGGACGCAACGAACCGCACGGCACCCCACCCAACGGGGCGGTCCCGACCGCCGTGCCGGGAGGATCGTCCAGCGGCTCAGCGTCGGCCGTCCGTTCCGGGACGGCCGGCATCGGACTGGGCACCGACACGGCCGGCTCGATCCGGGTCCCGGCGTCCTACCAGGGGCTGTGGGGCCTCCGCACGACGCACGGGCTCGTCGACCGGGCCGGACTCCTGCCCCTCGCGCCGTCGTTCGACACCGTCGGATGGCTGACGCGGGACGCCGACACGCTCCTCCGCGCGCTCGACGCCTCGGTGCCGGACGACACCGCCCGACAGCCGGTCGGCGACCCGGTGGTCCTGACGGACCTGCTCGACGCCGCGGACCCGGCGACGCGGGACGCCTTCCGCGCCGCGGTCGGGCCCGACGTGCCGGAGACCTCCCTCGCCGCGCTCGGGCTCCCCGCGCTCGACGAGCTGCGCGAGCTGCTCCGGCTGGTGCAGGGCGCCGAGGCCACGGCCGTGCACGGCGACTGGATCGCCGCGCACCCCGGAGCGCTCGGCGCCGTCGTCGGTGGACGGTTCGCCGCGGCCGCCGCCGCTCCGGCCGACCAGGTGGCGGCGGCGCGCGAGCGCTTCCCCGTCGTCCGGGCCGCGATCCGCGACGCGCTGCACGACCGCGCGTTCCTGGCGCCGACCGTGCCCGGCCCGGCTCCCGCGCTCGCCGCCGACGCGGTCGAGCTCGAGCGGGTCCGGACGGCGACGACCGCGATGACCGCGCTCGCGAGCGTCGGCGGCCTCCCGTCGGTGAGCGCGCCGGTGCTCACCGTGGACGGCGCGCCCGTCGGGGGGTGCCTGACCGGCGGGCCGGACACGGACCGCGCCCTGGTGACCGCCGTCGGACGGTGGCTGCCCGCCTGACCCGCCACGATCCTCCCGGCCAGTGCTGCTGCCCGCCGACCGGATGGGTGCCTAGCGGGCCGCCCGCTGCGCGTGGGCGACCGCCCACAGGCCGACGGCGCTCGCCGCGGCCACGTTGAGCGAGTCGACGCCGTGCGCCATCGGGATCCGGACGGTCGTGTCGGCGGCGGCGATCGCCGCGGGCGTGAGGCCCTGCCCCTCGGTGCCCATCACGAGCGCGATCCGCTCGGGGACGTCCTGCACGAAGGTGTCCAGGTCCACCGAGCGGTCGGTGAGCGCCATCGCGGCGAGGTGGAACCCCTGCGCGCGGAGGTCGTCGCCGGCGGCGGGCCAGTCGCCGATGCGGGCCCACGGCACCTGCAGGACGGTGCCCATGCTGACCCGGACGCTCCGACGGTAGAGCGGGTCGGCGCAGCGCGGGCTGACGAGCACCGCGTCGGCGCCGAGTCCGGCGACGCTCCGGAAGACGGCACCGACGTTCGTGTGGTCGACGATGTCCTCGAGCACGACCACGAGCCGGGCGTCCCGCACGACGTCCGCGACGCTCGGCAGCTCCGGACGGTGCATCGAGGCGAGGGCGCCCCGGTGCATGGCGAACCCGGTGAGCTGCTCGAGCAGGGCGTCGGGTCCGACGAAGACCGGGCCCTCGTGGTCCGCCACCAGGGGCAGCACACTGTCGAGCCACTTCTCCTGCACGAGGACGCTCCGGGGCACGTGCCCGGCCCGGACCGCGCGCTCGATCACCGTGTTCGACTCCGCGATGTACAGCCCGCCCTCCGGCTCGGAGACCCGTCGGAGCGCCACGTCGGTCAGTCGGGCGAAGTCGTCGAGGCGCGGGTCGTCGAGGGTGTCGATGCGGACAGGGTGCACGGGGCTCGTTTCGTGGGAAGGCGGCTGGGCGGTCGGCTGTTGAGGGTACCGTGGACGACGTGCTGACCGACCCGATGCAGGCCGAGCTGGACCGCGTGGTCGAGCTCCTCGCGGGCAAGCGGATCGCGGTGCTGTCCGGGGCGGGGCTGAGCACCGACTCCGGGATCCCCGACTACCGCGGCGACGGCCGGGTGGTCCGCAAGCCGATGACCTTCCAGGAGTTCCGTTCCGACGCCGCGAAGCGGCAGCGGTACTGGGCCGGCTCGCACCTGGGGTGGCGTTCGTTCGCCGCGGCACGTCCGAACGCCGGGCACCGCGCCCTCGCCGCGCTCGAGCGAGCGGGGCTCGTCACCGGGGTCGTCACGCAGAACGTCGACGGCCTGCACCTGCGGTCCGGGTCGCGCCGGGTCGTCGAGATCCACGGCTCGATGGACCGCGCGGTGTGCCTGACGTGCGGGCAGGTCTTCTCACGCGCCGACCTCGCCGCCGTGCTCGACCGCGAGAACCCGTGGATCGACGAACCCGGGAACGTCGAGCTGCAGCCGGACGGTGACGTCGAGATCACCGACGTCGAGCGCTTCCGCGTGCCCGACTGCTCGGTGTGCGGCGGGGTGCTGAAGCCCGACGTGGTGTTCTTCGGCGAGTTCGTGCCGGCCGAGAAGTTCCGCGAGGCCGTGTCGATCGTGGCCGACGCGGACGCGCTCCTGGTCGTCGGGTCGTCCCTCACCGTGAACTCCGGCGTCCGCCTGGTCGACCACGCCACGCGCCGCAAGCACCCGGTCGTCATCGTGAACCGCGGCACCACCCGCAGCGACCGGCGAGCAGCGGTGAAGATCGACGGCGGGACCACCGAGACGCTCGAGGCCCTGGCAGCGCGTCTGCTGCCGTCTGCGATGATCGACGGGTGACGACGCTCCTCACCCTGGTCCGGCACGGCGAGACCGACTGGAACGCGCAGCGCCGCATCCAGGGCTCCACCGACATCCCGCTCAACGCCACCGGCCGTTCCCAGGCGGCCGCGGCCGCAGCACTCCTCGCGCGTCGGTCCTTCGACGCCGTCGTCGCGTCGCCGCTCTCGCGCGCGTACGAGACCGGGTCGATCATCGCCGCCCACCTCGGGCTCGACGTCCCGTCGACCTACCCGGGCCTGGCCGAGCGGTCCTACGGCGAAGCCGAGGGCCTCACCGACTCCGAAGTCGTCGAGCGCTACCCGGACGACGTCGTCCCCGGACGTGAGTCGCGGAGCGCCCTCCTCGCCCGCGCCACCGAGACCCTCGGCGAGATCGCGGTCCGCTTCGACGCCGGGTCGGTCGTCGTCGCGACGCACGGCGCGGTGATCCGGGCACTCGTCAACGCCGCCGCTCCCGGCACCGCGGACCGCTGGTCGACGCCCATCCGCAACGGGTCGGTGCACTCGTTCCGCTGGGACCCCGAGCGCTTCCGCGCCGAGCTCGTCCGGTTCGACGACCCGCTGGACGAGGTCTCCGAGCTGACCGGCGACGAGTCGTTCGCGGAGCAGAACCCGCTGGAGCGCCGCGGCTGACCCACGACGGCGTCCCGCGGAACCCGCAACCCTCTGACCGTCGCCGGACTACGCTCCGCTGCACGGACGGCCGGCTCCCGGGCCGCCCGACCCGGACGGTGTGAGGGGGACGGCATGGACGCCAGGCGGACCGACGACGACCCACCGTGGTCCGAACGCCCCCTGCCCGACGGTCGGCGCGCCGCCGCGGTCCCGGGTCGGCACGCCGCCGCTGACTCGGGTCGGCACGCCTCCGACGACGACCTGGACCGCGCGTTCGGACCGGACACGGCGGCGGTCCGCGCGGTCACCGGGGCGCAGCGCCTGCGACGGGGGTCCCTCGTGCTGCTCGGGTTCGTGGTCGCCGGCGTCGTGATCGCCGTCGTGCTGTCGACCATCGTCGGCAGCGTGCAGAACGGCGTCGGCGGGGTGTTCCCGCAGCCGCAGGCGGCCCTCGACCGGTTCCGCGCCGACGCCAGCGCGGTCCCGGGCGTGCAGGCGGTCCAGGACCCGACCACCGACAAGCAGGCCTTCGCGGCGTACGACGTGGCCGCGGTCGTCGTGGTCGACACCGCGCTCTCCCCCGGTCAGCAGGTCGACGTGGTCACGCGGCTGAGCGCCGCCGCGGCCGACGCCGGCGGCAACGGCGTCCGGGTGACGGCGATCGCGCGGATCGGGGCGCTCGACGTCGGGGTGTCCGCGGACGCCACCGTGAGCCGGCAGCGGTTCGAGGTCGCCCGCTCGGTCGCGGACATCGGCGGCGTGGTGGCGGTGCGCTCCTCCTCCGGGCCGGAACGCACGGCGGACGACCCGGCACTCCAGCGGGTCGTCGTGGTGACCGGCGGGACCGGAGCAGCGCTCGACGCCGTGGTCGCGACCGCGTCGGAGCGGACGCACGCCGTCTTCCCCGGAGCGACGGTCACCGCCGCCGACCGGTGACACGGCAGACCACACCGAGCACGGAGCGCGGCGGACCACGCCCCGAATGGTGCGCAGCGGTCCACGCCGGGCGCAGTGACGCGCCGTGCACGCGGTCCGGCTCGGGCGACCGTCAGCCGCGGCGTCGCGCCCGGTCGGTCACCGCACGTTCGACGGCCTGCACGACCTGCTCGGCGGAGTCCGCCCAGCGGAACCGCGCGGCCTGCTCCAGCGACGCCGCCGACGCCGTGTCCCAGCGCTCCTCGAGCCGACGGACGGCGGCGGCGACGGCCGCGGGCGACGACGGGTCGAAGTACTCCGCGGCGTCGCCGCCGATCTCACGGAAGATCGGGATGTCGCTCACCGCGACCGGTGTGCCGACACCCATCGCCTCGACGAGCGGGATGCCGAAGCCCTCGTCGAGGGACGCCGTGACGAGTGCCGTCGCGGACCGCAGCGTCGCGAGGTACTCCTCGTCGGACGCGCCGTCGTGCCACACGATCGAACCCGCCGGTGCGAGCCGCTCGAGCCGCAGTCGGTCGGCGTCGGACACCCGGGACATGCAGTGCAGCGTCCAGTCCGGCCCGAGCAGCGGCAGCGCGGCGGCCAGGGTCTCGACGTTCTTGTACGGCATGTACGAGCCCATGTAGACGAGGGAACGCTGCCGCCCGGCCGCCGGGTCGCGCGGTTCCGCCGGGTCCGCCGCGTTGTACGCGACCGTGACCGGGCGCTTCGTGAGCCGGTGCTCCGTGATCAGGCCGGCGGTCGTGCGCGAGACCGTGACCACGCCGTCGGCGCCGTCGAGCAGGAAGCGCTGCGGCGCCCAGCTGAGGTGGAAGAGCCGCCAGCCGAGCCGGATCGGCCACGAGAACTCCCGCGGGGGCGTGCGGTTCCGGTAGTAGATGAGGTCGTGCAGGGTCAGCACGAGGGCGTACCGCCGGCCGCGCGAGCCCATGGTCTGCATGGGCGAGAACACCGCGTCCAGGCCGAGCCGGTTGACGACCCGGGCGACGAACGGCTCCCCCGCGTCGGTCGGCGCCGGGACGAGCTCCCACGGCAGTCCGGACGGCAGCGACTCGAGCTGCCGTTCGTCGTGCACGAGCAGCACGGCGTCGTGCCGGTCGGGCAGGTGCGCCGCGATGCCGGCGGTGAAGCGGCTGATGCCGTCGTGCCGCCCGATGCGGACGTACCGGCAGTCGATGCCGATCCGCAGGCGCGTCACGAGGTCGCCCCGTCCGCCCGGCCGGACCCGGTCCGCCGCGGGTGCCCCGCGCGACGCGGTCGGTCGGCCATCCGCCGGAGCACGGCGTCCGCCGCCGCGCCCGGGGTCTCGTAGTGCACGAGGTGTCCGACGCCCGGGACCACCACGAGCTCGGCGTCCCGCAGCCGGGCCGCGAGGGCCTGCTGCTCGGGCACCGCGGTGATGTCGTCGTGCTCCGCTGCGACGAGCAGGACGGGCACGTCGATGCGGTCGGCGTACTCCGACACGTCGTGCGTGACCGAGGTGCGGAACGCCTCGAGCACGCTCGTGCGGTCCGCGAACGCCGAGAAGTACCGGTCGTGCTGCTCGTGCACCCAGCGGCGGAGGTCGCGGTCGTGGCTCTTGAGCATCGCGACGCTCATCGCCCGGACGATCGCACGGTTCCGGAGCAGCCCGAGCCCGAGCGGCCGCGGCAGCAGGGCCCCCGCGCGGTAGTACCCGATCGCGATGCCGGTGGCGACGGCACGCGGCCCCTGGAGCGCCGGCGCGGCGATGGGGTTCACGAGGACGAGCAGCCGCGTGCCGAGCCCGGCGGCGACGGCAGCCGCGGTGACGATCGAGCCGAAGGAGTGGCCGAGCACGACGGTGTCCCGCGTCAGCCAGAGGGCTCGGTGGAAGCCGGTGAGCCAACCGACGTAGCCGTCGATGTCCGACACGGGCAGCGGGTCCGAGATCCCGAAGCCGGGCAGGTCCGGCACGAGCACCCGCTTGCCGACCAGGTGGGCGGCGATCGTCTCGAGGCCGTGGTGGTCGCCGCGGAACCCGTGGACGGCCAGGACCGTCTCCTGCGCGTCGGCCGGCCCGTACTCCCAGTAGTGCGTGGTGCGGCCGTCGACCACGACGGAGCGGTGCACGACCGGCGTCGACGCCGTCAGCGACTGGTACGGGGAGATCACGGGCGCTCGCATCCCGGCCAGTCTACGAAGCGGACCACGCCCCGGACCGCAGCCCACCCCGACGAACCGGACCGCAGCCCACCCAGACGAACCGGACCACGCACCGGACCGCAGCCCGCCCCGGCGACGCGCCCCGTGCCTCCAGGCCGGCGGACCGCACGCGACGGAACGCGACCGAACGCGACCCGCGCAACCCGCGGACAGTCGCAGGGCCGCGCGCCTACTGTGGCGGGGACGGGCCACGCCGCCGGCCCGCCGACCTTCGACGAGGAGCACGGTTGACGTTCACGGCCCCGATCCAGCTGCCCGGACTCACGCTCGACCCGCAGTGGCACAAGCGCTCGGTCTTCTACGAGTGCATGATCCGCTCGTTCGTCGACTCGAACGGCGACGGGATCGGGGACATCCAGGGCGTCATCGGCAAGCTCGACTACCTGCAGTGGCTCGGCGTCGACGCCCTGTGGCTGCCGCCGTTCTTCCAGTCGCCGATGCGCGACGGCGGGTACGACATCCAGGACTACAAGGCGATCCTGCCGGAGTTCGGCACCCTCGACGACTTCCGCGAACTCGTGACGAAGGCGCACGAGCGGAACATGCGCATCGTCATCGACATGGTGCTCAACCACACGAGCGACCAGCACGAGTGGTTCCAGCAGTCCCGCGAGGACCCGGACGGCCCCTACGGCGACTTCTACGTCTGGCGCGACACCGACGAGCACTACCAGAACATCCGCATCATCTTCGTGGACACCGAGGAGTCGAACTGGACGTTCGACCCGGTCCGTCGACAGTTCTTCTTCCACCGGTTCTTCTCGCACCAGCCCGACCTCAACTACGAGAACCCCGCGGTGGTCGAGGCCGTCTACGACGTCGTCCGGCACTGGCTCGACATGGGCGTGGACGGGCTCCGGCTCGACGCCATCCCGTACCTGTTCCAGTCCGAGGACGGCAACGGCGAGGGCGAACCGGAGACGCACGAGTTCATCAAGAAGCTCCGCGCGATGGTCGACGACGAGTACCCCGGCCGCGTACTCCTGGCCGAGGCGAACCAGTGGCCCCGCGAGACCGCCGCGTTCTTCGGCACCGACGAGGAGCCCGAGTGCCACATGGCGTTCGACTTCCCGGTCATGCCGCGCATCTTCTACTCGCTGCGCGCGCAGCACGCCGCCGAGCTCAAGGCGATCCTGTCCGAGACGCTCGACGTCCCGGAGAAGGCCGCGTGGGGCGTGTTCCTCCGGAACCACGACGAGCTGACCCTCGAGATGGTCAGCGAGGAGTACCGCCAGGCGATGTACGGCTGGTACGGCTACGACCCGCGGATGCGCTCGAACATCGGCATCCGCCGTCGCCTCGCGCCGCTGCTCGACAACTCCCGCGCGGAACTCGAGCTCATCCACGCGCTGCTGTTCTCGCTGCCGGGCTCGCCGTTCCTGTACTACGGCGACGAGATCGGCATGGGCGACAACATCTGGCTGCCCGACCGCGACTCGTCGCGCACGCCCATGCAGTGGACACCGGACCGGAACGCCGGGTTCTCGACCGCCGACCCGGGCAAGCTCTACCTGCCGGTCGTCCAGTCGCTCGTCTACAACTACGCGCAGGTGAACGTCGAGGCGCAGCTCGCGCAGTCCCGCTCGCTGCTGCACTGGGTGCGGAACGTGATCCACGTCCGCAAGGCGCACCCGGTGTTCGGGATGGGCAGCCTGCACGTGCAGGACACCGACAACGAGTCGGTGCTCGCGTTCGTCCGCTCGTGGGAGGGCTCCGGGCAGCAGTTCGGGCCGAGCGCCGAGGACGTCCTGTGCGTGTTCTCGTTCGCCACGAACCCGACGTCGGTCACGGTGTCGGCGCCGGAGTTCGCGGGACGGCCGCTGTACGACCTGTTCGGCGGCGGGTCGTTCCCGTCGTTCGACGACGAGGGGAACGTCACGCTGACGATGGGGACGCAGTCGTTCTACTGGCTGCACGTCGGGCGGCCGGTCGCGCAGTAGGGAGCGGACCGGTCCGTCGGTCGCGGTCGCGTCCGGTGGGTGGTGCCGGCACCCGCCTGGAGGCACGGCTCGGGTCCGGCGGGCGGGTCGCGGTCGGTCGTGTCGGACCGTACGGCTAGCCTCGGCACGTGACGTACTCCGCAGCAGTGACCGACACGTCCGCTCCGGGCGCCCCGGTGCAGGACCTCTCCGGTCGCCCCTGGTGGCACGCACTCGGCGTGTTCGACCTCGAGACCACGGGCGTCGACGTCGAGACCGCCCGGATCGTCACCGCGCACGTCGGGCTCATCGACATGACCGGACGCTCCATCGTCGAGGGCGCGTGGGTGGCCGACCCGGGCATCGCGATCCCCGAGGGCGCCGCCGCGGTGCACGGCTACACCACCGAGCGGGCGCAGGCCGAGGGCCGTCCCGCCGGCGAGGTCGTGGCCGAGGTGATCGCCGCGGTCGAGGCCGTGTTCGCCCGCGGCATCCCGCTCGTCATCTACAACGCCCCGTACGACCTCACGGTGCTCGACCGCGAGGCCCGACGGCACGGCCTGCCCTCCCCCGTGGTCGGCAACGTCGTCGACCCGCTCGTGATCGACAAGGCGCTCGACACCTACCGCAAGGGCAAGCGCACGCTCGAGGCCGCGTCGGCGCTCTACGGCGTGCAGCTCGACGACGCCCACGACGCCGGGGCCGACGCCGTCGCCGCGGGAAGGGTGGCGCAGGCCATCGCCGCGAAGTACCCGGAGGAGCTCGGCGTCTCGGCCGAGGAGCTCCACCGGAAGCAGGTCGGGTGGTGCGCCGACCAGGCGTCCTCGTTCCAGGAGTACATGCGGAAGCAACGCGATCCGGCGTTCACCGCGGACGGCCGCTGGCCCCACCGCGGGACGGCGCCGAGCATGTAGCATCGCCGCGGGGGCTCGTTCGACTGCGAACGTCCTCAGCCCCTGCTCGACGACGCACCGACCGGGAGACCGCCGCACGTGTTCCTGAAGACCTTCGGGTGGTCCCTCGTGATCACCGTCCTCGCCCTCGCCACGGCGCTGATCTACGGCAGCTGGACCGCCGTCGTGATCACGCTCATCCTCGGTGTGCTCGAGATCAGCCTGAGCTTCGACAACGCCGTCGTGAACGCGCGCATCCTCGAGCGGATGAGCCCGTTCTGGCAGAAGATGTTCCTCACCGTGGGCATCGTCATCGCGGTGTTCGGCATGCGTGTGCTCTTCCCGCTCCTCATCGTCGGCATCACGGCGCAGCTGAACCCGGTCGAGGCCGTCCAGCTCGCGCTCGAGAAGGGCCCGATCGACGAGCCCGGCACGTACGCCTACCTGCTGCACGAGGCGCACCCGCAGATCGCGGCCTTCGGCGGGATGTTCCTGCTGATGATCTTCCTCGACTTCATGTTCGAGGACCGCGACATCCTGTGGCTGAAGTGGCTCGAGCGCCCGCTGCACGTGATCGGCAAGCTCCCGATGGTCAACGTCGTCGTCGCCCTCGTGCTGCTCGCCGTCTTCGCGGTGTCCTCGGGCGACCACCAGAGCGTCGTGCTCATCGCCGGCATCGCCGGACTCGTGACCTACTTCCTCGTCACCGGACTCGGCGGACTCTTCGACGTCGACGACCCCGAGGACGAGGGCGATGCGCTCGAGAGCACCGACCACATGGTCGCCGAGGCCGACCGCATCGTGCAGAAGCGCCGCCTCGGGCACGTGGCCGGTCGTGCGGCGTTCCTGCTGTTCCTGTACCTCGAGGTCATCGACGCGTCGTTCTCGTTCGACGGCGTGATCGGCGCGTTCGCGATCACCGCGGACCCGATCATCATCGCCCTGGGCCTCGGCCTCATCGGCGCGATGTTCGTCCGCTCGCTCACGGTGTTCCTCGTCCGCCAGGGCACGCTCGACGAGTTCGAGTACCTCGACCACGGCGCGCACTGGGCGATCGGCGCCCTCGCCGTGATCCTGCTCGTCACGATCACGACCGAGGTCAACGAGGTGGTCACGGGCCTGATCGGCGTCGTCTTCATCCTCGCCGCCTTCATCTCCTCCGTCGTCCGGAACCGCCGCAAGGCCGCGGCCGAGCAGCCGGCGGAACCCGCCCAGCTCGTCCACTGATCCGCGCGACGACACTGGTCCCGCGCGGACGACACCGAACTGCTCCAACGAAAGGTCACACCATGGGACTCAGCCTCCAGAAGGGCCAGTCGCTCTCCCTCACGAAACAGGACGGCAGCGCACTGACGCGCGTGCGCCTCGGCCTCGGGTGGGACGCCGTCGCCGCGAAGCGCGGGCTGTTCGGCGGCCGGAAAGAGGCGGAGGTCGACCTCGACGCCTCGGCGATCTTCTTCGACGCCCAGGGCGCGCCGATCGACTACGTCTGGTTCAACCAGCTCCGCAGCAAGGACGGCTCCGCCCAGCACACCGGCGACAACCTCACCGGCGCCGGTGAGGGCGACGACGAGACGATCCGCATCGACCTGAGCGCCGTGCACCCCGCCGTCGCGCAGATCGTGTTCGTGATCAGCAGCTACAGCCGCCAGACGTTCGACAGCGTCAAGAACGCGTTCTGCCGGGTCGTCGACGACTCCACCGCCGGTGCACCTGAGGTCGTGCGCTACGAGCTCACGGAGTCCGGACCGCACACCGCCATGGTGATGGCGAAGGTGGCCCGCGGCTCGGCCGCCTGGTCGTTCAGCGCGATCGGCGAGCGGGCGAACGGCCGCACCGTCCAGGACCTGGTCGCCCCCGCGGCCGCGGCCCTCTGATCAGGGAACAGGAGACCTCCGTGGCGACCCTCTCGCTGTCCAAGGGCAACAACCTCTCGCTCACCAAGACCGACCCAGGTCTCCGGCGCGCGATGATCGGTCTCGGCTGGGACCCGCGCACGACCGCCGGTGAGCAGTTCGACCTCGACGCCTCCGCGCTGCTCGTCGGCGCGAACGGCCGGGTGCGCTCGAACGACGACTTCATCTTCTACAACCAGCTGCAGTCGAACGACGGCTCGGTCGTCCACCAGGGCGACAACCGCACCGGCGAGGGCGAGGGCGACGACGAGCAGATCCTCATCGACCTCGACGCTGTCGCCGCGGACGTCGAGCGGGTCGTCATCGTCGTGACGATCGACCAGGCGGACGCCCGTCGGCAGAACTTCGGGCAGGTCCGCGGCGCCTTCTGCCGGGTCGTGAACGACGAGACCGGCAACGAGGTCGTGCGCTTCGACCTCACCGAGGACGCCGCGTCGGAGACCGGCATGATCTTCGCGGAGATCTACCGGTACAACGGTGAGTGGAAGTTCCGCGCCGTCGGCCAGGGCTACGCCACCGGACTCCGGGGCGTCGCGACCGACTTCGGCGTCGTCCTCGACTGACCTCCGCATCCGCACCGACAGCACCACCTGGAAGGACCCGATCATGGCTGGACTCTCCCTCGCCAAGGGCAACAACCTCTCCCTCACGAAGACGAGCCCCGGGCTGACCGTCGCGACGGTCGGCCTCGGCTGGGACCCGCGCACGACCTCGGGCGAGCAGTTCGACCTCGACGCGTCGGCGCTGCTGCTCGGCGAGTCGGGCAAGGTCCGCTCGGACGCCGACTTCATCTTCTACAACCAGCCGCGCAGCGTCGACGGTGCCGTGGCGCACCAGGGCGACAACCGCACCGGTCAGGGCGACGGAGACGACGAGCAGATCACCGTCGACCTGCAGGCGCTCCCCGCCGACGTCGTCCGCGTGGTCATCGCGGTGTCGATCGACCAGGGCGAGGCCCGGCGGCAGAACTTCGGCCAGGTCCGGAGCGCGTACTCCCGCGTGCTCGACCAGGACGGCAACGAGATCGTCCGCTACGACCTGTCCGAGGACGCGGCGCCCGAGACGGCGATGATCTTCTCCGAGCTGTACCGCAACGGTGCCGAGTGGAAGTTCCGCGCCGTCGGCCAGGGCTACACGACCGGCCTCGCCGGCATCGCCACCGACTTCGGCGTCCAGCTCGGCTGAGCCGCTCCCCTCGACCCGCGACCTCGCGACCCCTTCGAACGACCCAGGAGACACCGATGCCCGGACCCCTCGCACCGCCGGAGCCCGCTGACTCGTCCGAGGACGCCCTCGTCCTGCGGCCGGCCGACGCGGCGGAGACGATCACGCCCGACGACGCCCCCGGCATGGTGCCGGTCGACGCCGAGCGGCAGGCGCAGATCGCGGCGCAGGCGCGCGAGTTCGTCGACGAGGTCGCCGCGCTCGACCCGCGCTCCCCGGCCTTCGGCGAGAAGGTCGACGGCATCAACCAGATCGCGAGCAGCGAGATCGCCCGGTCCGGCGGGTTCTCGTCGCGGATGCTCGAGCGGTCGCAGTCCTCGGTCGCGGGGGCCCGCCGGACGGGCGACAGTGCGCAGGTGAAGGTCGCGACGACCCTCGGCGATCTCCGCTCGACCGTCGAGGACCTGACCCCGAACCAGGCCGACCTCAGCACCGGCCGGAAGATCCTCGGGATGATCCCGGGCGGCAACAAGCTCGCGAAGTACTTCCAGCGCTACGAGTCCGCGCAGACGCAGCTCGACCGCATCATCAAGTCGCTCATGGCCGGCCAGGACGAGCTCCGCAAGGACAACGCGACGCTCGCCGACGAGAAGGTCCAGCTGTGGGAGACCATGCAGCAGCTGAGCGAGTACGCCGTCTTCGCGAAGGCGCTCGACCAGGCGGCCGTCACGAAGGTCGAGTCGCTGCGGAACGCCGGCCGCGTGGACGAAGCGCAGAAGCTCGAGTCCGACGTGCTGTTCCCGGTGCGCCAACGGCACCAGGACATCCTCACGCAGCTCGCGGTCTCGGTGCAGGGGTACCTCGCCATGGACCTCGTCCGCAAGAACAACACCGAGCTCATCAAGGGCGTCGAGCGAGCGCGCACCACGACCGTCGCGGCTCTCCGCACCGCGGTCGTCGTCGCCCAGGCGCTCGCGAACCAGCGCATGGTGCTCGACCAGATCGACGCCGTGAACAACACCACGAACGCGATGATCCTGCAGACGAGCGAGATGCTCCGCGACCAGACCACGCGGATCCACCAGCAGGCGACGAACTCCGGCGTCAGCGTGGAGACCCTGCAGCGTGCGTTCGACAACGTGTTCCAGACGATGGACGCCATCGACTCCTTCCGCTCCGAGGCGGCGAAGAACATGTCGTCGACCGTGAGCGCGCTCGAGGCGGGCATCCAGCGGGCGAAGCCCTACCTGGAGCGCGCGCGGCAGAGCGACGACGACCCCCGGTCGGTCGCCCGATGACCTCCACGGCCCCGCGCCGTGCGTGACCGCTTCCGGGCGCTCTTCGGCCGGGACGACGACCGTGCCGACCACCGGCACGACGACGGGCACCGGACGTCGACGCCCGAAGAAGCGGCTGCGGCCGCCGCGGCCCGGATCGACGTCCGCGGTGCCGGCGGCTCGGCGGACGACCGTGCCGTCGCCGCCGGGCTCGACGACCTGCGCGCGTTCGTCCGTGCCGCGGGAGCCGACCTGCCGACGGTGATCGCCTCGCGGATCCGCCACGTCGAGGACCTCCTGCGCGAGGCCGCCGACACGACCGTCGCCCGCGGCGCCTCGACGGAGCAGCGCTACCTGTTCCAGGCCGTCGTCGACGACTACCTGCCCACACCCGTCCGCACGTACCGCTCGCTGCCCGCGGCGGACCGGCGCGACGACAGCGACGCCACCCGGACGCTCGCCGACCAGCTCGACGTCGTCGCGGAGACGGTGGAGGACATGCACGAACAGATCCGGAGCGGCGCCATCGCCGAGCTCTCCACCCACGGCCGCTTCCTGCGGGAGCGTCTCGGTGACGGCGATCCGGGGTTGCGACTCCGCGGAGCGGACTCGTGAGCGGGCGGCTCGTCCCCGGGGCGAACGCCGCGCTGACGGCCGAGAACCCCGGCCTGACGGCGGTCGTCGTCGGCATCGCGTGGGACCAGATCGTCAGCCGTGGTCCGTCGGCCGAGCTCGTGCCCGTCGCCCTCGTGTGCGGCGCGGACGGACTCGTGCTCTCCGACGAGGACCTCGTCTTCTTCAACCAGCTCGAGAGCGCCGACGCCTCCGTCGCGTACCTCGACGAGTCCGACGACGAGGAGATCGACGTCGACCTCGGGTCGGTGCCGGACGTCGTCGACAAGATCGTCTTCGCGGTGTACCTCGACCCGGACCGCCGCTCCCCCGGCGACCTCGGCTCGGTGCGCTCGATGTCGATCCGCGTCAGCGCGCCGGACGGCCGCGAACTGGTGTCCTTCGCGCTGCCGTCGGACCGCAACCACACCATCGACGCCGTGATCCTCGGCGAGCTGTACCGGCACCGGACGGACTGGAAGTTCCGCGCGGTGGGCCAGGGCTACACGACGGGGCTCACGGGGCTCCGGAACGACCACGGCATCGGTCGGCGGCGATGACCTCGGCGCACCCGTACCTCCGGCGGCGGGTCCCACCGGTGCCGCGGGACACGGCCGGCACGCAGCGCGCTGCGGCGACGCCACCGATCGCAGGACCGACGGACGGTGGCGCCCCGACCCGGGGGACCGGGCTGACCCTGTCCGGCCCCACGGCGCGGACGACGCCCTCCGTCCCCCGCACGCCGTCCGTGCCGAGTCCGGGGTCCGCCCCCACACCGACGTCGACCGGCCCGTCGGCGCGCGTCGCCGCCAGGCTCGCTGCCCGCGCTCGACGGGTCCGTCCGTTCCCGGCTGCCGACCCGCGCGACGTGCAGGTCCTCGACGCCGGGACGCCCGTCGTCCGCGTCGACCGTCGACGCTCCGCCGTCGGGAGCCTCGTCGTCGCCGGTTGCACGAGCACGGTCTGGGAGAGCACCGACCACGTCGTCGGCGCGGCGACCGTCGACGGCGCCACCGCCGGGCGAGCCGTCCAGACCCCGGGCAACCGGCCGCTCGTCGGGTTCGACGACGGTGTCGCCCTCGTCGCGCTCCGGCACGTCCGCAGTCTGCGCCGTGCGCTGTTCATCGCGAGGGGCGCCGAGCGGATGACCGTCGCACTGCACGACGGCACCACCCTCGCGGTCGATCCCGGCACTGGTGACACGACGACGATCCTCGCGCTGTCGGTCGTCGACGGGGAGCTCGAACTCCGCGCCGAACCGTTCCCCCGGGCCCCGCACGACGGCGAGGTCTTCGCCGCCTTCGGGTTCACCCTCTCCGCACCGTCGATCGGAGCCTGACCCGTGCGCCACTTCGCCGAGCTCGAACGGAGCGATCCGGACGGGCACCGGGCGTTCTTCCGGCAGCCGCCCGAGGACGTCACCCGGAGCAGCGACACGGCCCTCCGTGCGGTCGCCCTCGGCGCGACGCTGTACACACCGGGGATCCGTCCGGACCTGGTCCGTGACGTCCGCCGGCAGCGGGAGCTCGGGGCCGCCTCCATCGTGCTCTGCCTCGAGGACTCGGTCGCCGACGCGGACCTGCCCCGCGCCGAGGACAACGTCGACGCCGCGCTCCGCGAGCTCGCGCGGTCGGAGGACCCCGACACGCTCCCGCAGCTGTTCGTCCGCGTCCGTGACGCCGAGCACCTGGCGCGCTTCGCCGACCGGGTCGGACCAGGGGCGCTCGACGTCCTGACCGGCATCGTGCTGCCGAAGTTCGAGGCGCAGGACGGCGTCGGGGACCGCTGGTTCCGGGTCCTGGACGACTGCAACGCCGGGCGCCCGGACGACCACCGGCTCGTGGTGATGCCCATCCTGGAGTCGCCGTCGATCATCCACCGCGAGACCCGCACCGACGCCCTCACCGCGATCCGCGACGTGCTGGTCGACAGGCGGCGCGACGTCCTCGCGGTGCGCATCGGCGCGACCGACCTGTCGAGCGTCTACGGGCTCCGGCGGCCGTCGCACCTCACGGTGTACGACGTGCAGGTGCTGGCGTCCGTGATCGGCGAGGTCGTGAACGTCCTCGGTCGCTCGGGCGACGGGTTCGTGGTCGCCGGCCCGGTGTGGGAGCACTACCCCGACTCGGACCGGGTCTTCCGGACGCAGCTCCGCTCGACGCCGTTCGAGCAGGCGGGCGACCTCGCCCTCCGCCGGCAGCTGCTGCTCGAGGGCTTCGACGGGCTGCTGCGCGAGGTCACGCTCGACCGCGCGAACGGCCTGACCGGCAAGACGGTGATCCATCCCCGGCACGTGCCCCTCGTGCACGCGATGTCGGTCGTCAGCGACGAGGAGTTCTCCGACGCCGAGGACGTGCTCGCGAACACCTCGGGCGGTGCGGCGGCATCGCGCTACGGCAACAAGATGAACGAGATGAAGCCCCACCACGAGTGGGCCGAGCGCACGCTGCTCCGGGCCCGTGCGTTCGGAGTGGCCGCACCCGACGTGACCTTCGTCGACCTGCTGGAACGGAGCCTGCCGTGACCCTGCCCACGCCCGCCGACCTCGGGGTCGTGCTCAGCGACGCGCCGAAGGACACCGACGCCCCCGACAGGACCGCAACCGTCCCGCTCGGCGAGCTCGTGCGCGTCGCCCTCCGACGGAACCCGAAGCGCGCGCACCTGCTCGTCTCGACCGTCCTCGCCAAGCACGTCCCCACGGTGCCGGCCGTGGCCCTCGCCGCCGGCGAGGTCCTGGGCGCCCGCGTCGCTGACGTCCTCGACGACGGACACCGGGTCGACGACGCGACGATCGGTCGCCTCACGGCCCTGCTGCCGACGGCCACCACGGACGGGGAACGGGACCGCGCCGACCGGCACCGCGCCGCGACCATGCTCCGCACCGACCTCGCCGTCCACCGCCCGGACCACCCGGACGTCCTCGTTCTCGGCTTCGCGGAGACCGCAACCGCCCTCGGCGCGATGGTCGCCGAGACCCTCGGCGCGCGGTCCCTCCACTCGACGCGGCACGACCCCGAGGGTGCCGTCGCCGCGGCGGGCTTCGACGAGGCCCACTCGCACGCGACCGCCCACCGACTGCTGCCGGAGGACCCGGACTGGCTCCCCGGCGACGGCACGGTCGTCCTCGTGGACGACGAGCTGAGCACGGGCGCGACCGCCCGAGCGACCATCCGCGCGCTCCACGCCCTCGCACCGCAGCGACGCTGGGTGGTGGCGACCCTGGTCGACCTCCGGACCCCGGCGGACGTCGCGGCCACCGACGCCCTCGGTGACGAGCTCGGCGCGCCCGTGACGGTCGTCGCGCTCGGGCGGGGCGCGGTCTCGCTGCCCGACGGCCTGCCGCAGGCGGCCGCCGACCTCATCGCGGCCCACGCCGTCGACCTCAGCCCCGGCGCCGTCAGCGCCGACAGCGCCAGCCACGTCGGGACAGGGGACGACCCGACAGACGCACCCCGTGCCTCCCGGCCGGCCGCCGAGGTGACCACCCTGCGGGCCGCACCGACCGCGACGGACCGCACCGGCGTCCCCGCGAGCCGCACCCGCCTGCCGCGCACCGACGTCGAGGGCACCGCCGCCGACCTCCGGTCCCTGCTCGGGGCCGCACCCGGACGCGTGCTCGTGCTCGGCGCCGAGGAACACATGCACACGCCGCTCGTCGTGGCGGACGCGCTCCGGCGCACCGGGCTGGACGTGACGTCCTCGACCACCACCCGCTCCCCCGTCGCCGTGCTCGACGACCCCGCGTGGCCGGTGCGGTCCGGGATCGGGTTCCGGTCGCGCGAACGGACCGTCGACGGTCCGGGTGAGCGGTACGCCTACAACGTCCGCGGCTTCGACGCGATCGTCGTGCTGCCCGAGCCGGGGACGGACCGCGCGCTGCTCGACGGCGACGACGGCCTCCTCTCCGCCCTGGCCGCGGTGACGCCCCGGGTGGTCCTCGTCGAGTCGGCGCTCGACCGGTCCGGCGGCTCCCCCGCCGACACCGGGCCGCGTCCGCTGACCGGGCCGTCGTTCGGGTCGTACGAGCCCGACGACGTCACGTGGCTGCTGCAGGACCTGGCCGACGTCGCGCTCGAGGCCGACACCGCCGACCGGGAGCGCGCGATCCAGCTCGAGGGCGCCAACTACGCCGAGTCGCTGCCCGTCGAGTACGTGCCGTCGCCCGCCTACGAGCGGCTCTACGAGGACGCGCTGCACCGCTCGGCCGACCGCGTGGCCGAGGCGGTCGGCACCGTGACCGAGCTCGTCCTGCACGACCGGGAGCGTCCGGTGCTCGTGTCCCTCGCCCGGGCCGGGACCCCGATCGGGATCCTCGTCCGCCGCTGGGCTGCCCGGTACCACGGCGTGCTGCTCCCCCACGTCACGGCGAGCATCGTCCGCGGCGTCGGCATCGACGAGACCGCGCTCCGGTGGCTCGCCGCCCACCACGACCCCGACCAGGTCGTCTTCGTCGACGGCTGGACCGGCAAGGGCGCGATCACCCGGGAGCTCACGGCCGCGCTCGACCGGTTCGCGGAGACCGACGGCGTCCGGTTCCGGGACGACCTCGCCGTCCTGGCCGACCCGGCGGGATGCACGCCGTTACACGGCACCCGGGACGACTACCTCGTGCCGTCGGCGTGCCTCAACTCGACGGTGTCCGGCCTGGTCTCGCGCACGGTGTTCAACCGGTCGGTGACGCCGCTCGGCACGCTGCACGGTGCGAAGCAGTACCGGCACCTGGGCGACCGCGACCACTCGCGAGCGTTCGTGGCCGCGATCGAGGACCGGTTCGACGCCGTCCGCCCCCGGGTGATCGCCGCGCTGGCAACCGACGCGGCGCAGGCCCCCACCGCGGCCGCGGCCGCCGCCGACCGCGCGGTGGACTGGCGGGGCATGCGCACCGTCGAGGCGATCGGCGCCGAGTACGGCATCGAGGACCTGCACCTCGTCAAGCCCGGTGTCGGCGAGACGACCCGCGTGCTGCTCCGCCGCGTCCCGTGGCAGGTGCTCGTCCGCGACCCCGAGGACGTCGACGTCGCACACGTCGTCGCCCTCGCTCGCGAACGCGGCGTGCCCGTCGTGACCCGGCCGGACCTGGCGTACAGCTGCGTGGGTCTCATCCACCCGCTCGGCAGCCGGGTCGTCGAGCAGCCCGTCACGGCGGCCACACCGTGAGCGCCGTCGTCGGGTTCGACCTCGACCGCACGCTCGTCTACTCCGCGGCCGCCCTGCTGCTCGAGGGCCCGGACGACCAGGCACCACCGCTCGTCGTCGCCGAGGTGTACCAGGGCGCGCCCCTGTCCTTCATGACCCGTCCCGCCGAGGACGCCCTCGCCGCCCTCGGCACACGCGCGACCGTGGTGCCGGTGACGACCCGGACCGTGGCGCAGTACCGGCGGATCCGCCTGCCCCTGCCCACGGACGGCTGGGCGGTCACCACGAACGGGGCCGTCATCCTGCACGGCGGCACGCCGGACGCCGAATGGGCGGAGTCCCTCCGGTCGGACATCGCGTCCTCGTCGGCGCCGCTCCCCGAGGCCGAGGAGCGCTTCCTGGGCCTCCTGCCCACCGGCGCCCTGCTCCGGAACTACCGCGCCGAGGAGCTGTTCGTCTACGCCGTCGTCGACCGCGCGGCGCTGCCCGACGCCGCGCTGCAGGACCTCGTCGCCGCGCTCGACCTGCTCGGGTGGGTCGTGTCGCTCCAGGGCCGCAAGCTGTACGCGGTGCCCCGGGCGATCCGGAAGGAACGTGCCCTCGCCGAGGTCGCCGCGCGTGTCGGCGCCACGACCACCGTCGCCGCGGGCGACTCGCTGCTCGACCGGGACATGCTCGCGTGGGCGGACGTCGCGCTCCGGCCGGCGCACGGCGAGCTCCACGCCGTCGGGTGGACCGCGCCGCACTGCACCGTGACGCACGCCTCGGGCGTGCGCGCCGGCGAGGAGATCGTCGCGCTGGCCACCGCGGCGGTCGCGCGGGCCTGACCGCGCCGACCGGGCCGAGCAGTCGGGACGCGCGCCGGAAGGCCCGCACCGCCTGCCGGCCCGCGTCCGCCACGCGTCCACCCACCGGCCTGGAGGCACGGCGCCACCCCGCCCCGCGCCTCCCGTCCGTCCTCACGCGCTGAGCGACAGCTCACGCGCTCGCGACCCCGTGACGTGTCGCTGGGCCCGAAACGTGCCCCAGCCCTCCCGTCGCGCGCCCGCGAGCGCCCGCCCGCACACGCAGAACGGGCGGCCCTCCCGGAGGAGGACCGCCCGTCAGGCGTTCGGGACCTACTTGCTGAAGCCCTTGAAGCGCTGGTTGAACTTCTCGACGCGACCGGCCGAGTCGAGGATGCGCTGCTTGCCCGTGTAGAACGGGTGCGACGCGGACGAGATCTCGACGTCGATGACCGGGTAGGTCGCACCGTCGAGCTCGATGGTCTTGTCGCTGGTCGCGGTCGAACGCGTCAGGAACGTCTCACCGGAGGCCAGGTCGCGGAAGACGATGGCGTTGTACTCGGGGTGGATGTCGGTCTTCATGGAGATTCCTCGGTTGGAGATGGTGGGAATGTGCGGGCACTCGAGTAAGCACCGCACGGGAAGTCTGCGGCGTGCGCCAGCCGTCCACGATACCAGAAGACGGGCCGGAACAGGAGCAGGTCAGGCCGCGCGTGCCGTCCAGCGGCCGGCGTCCTCGGTCACGGTGAGCGCGACGCCGAACGCCTCGGTCAGGGTGGCGTCGGTGAGCACCTCGTCGATCGCGCCGGAGGCCTGGACGTGGCCGTCGGCGAGCACCAGGGCGTGGGTGAAGCCCGCGGGGATCTCCTCGACGTGGTGGGTGACGACGACGATGGCGGGCGAGTCGCTGCTCTGCGCGTAGCCGCCGAGCGTCCGGACCAGGCTCTCGCGGGCACCGAGGTCGAGCGACGCGGCCGGCTCGTCCAGGAACAGGACCTCGGGGTCGGTCATGACGGCACGGGCGATCTGCACGCGCTTCTGCTCGCCGTCGCTCAGCTCGCCGAAGGTGCGCTCCGTGAAGGCACCGAGGCCCCACTCCTCGAGCACGCGCTGGGCGCGGCGGACGTCGAGCTCCTCGTACTCCTCGTTCCAGCGCCCCGTGACCGAGTACGCCGCGGTGAGCACGACGTCGACGACCTTCTCGGTCACCGGGATGCGCCGGGCGAGCGCGGTGGACGCGAAGCCGATGCGCGGACGGAGCTCGAAGAGGTCGGCGCCGCCTAGGTCGGTCCCGAGCACCTCGACGGACCCCGACGTGGGGAACGTCTGCGCGCCCGCGACCTGCAGCAGCGTGGTCTTGCCGGCACCGTTCGCGCCGAGCACCACCCAGCGTTCGTCGTCCTGCACCTCCCACGAGATCCCGTCGAGGATGGTGGCCCCGTTGCGGACCACGGAGACGTCTGACAAGCGCACGACCGAGGGCATGTGCTCCAGCCTACGGGTTCTGCGCGAGCACCTCGTCGTAGACCTGCCGTGTCCGGTGGGCGATCGCGTCCCACGTGAACTCGGACTCCACGCGGAGGCGTCCGGCGCGGCCCATGAGCTTCGCCAGGCCCTCGTCGGCGAGCACCTCGTCCAGGGTCGCGGCGAGGTCGGCGACGAAGCGGTCGGGGTCGTTCGGGGTGCCCGTGCCGTCCTGCGCCTGGTCGATGGGCACGATGCGCCCGGTCAGACCGTCCGCGACGACCTCGGGGATGCCGCCGGTCTTCGTGCCGACGACCGGGATGCCGCACGCCATCGCCTCGAGGTTCACGATGCCGAGCGGCTCGTAGATCGAGGGGCAGACGAACACGGTGCCGGACGACAGCACGTTCACGACCTCGCGGTGGGAGAGCATCCGGTCGATCCAGACCACGCCCTGCCGCGTCTCGCGGAGCGACTCGACGAGCCCGGTGACCTCGGCCATGATCTCGGGAGTGTCCGGGGCGCCGGCGCACAGCACGATCTGGACGTCCTCGGGGAGCGAGGCCACCGCGCGGAGCAGGTACGGCAGGCCCTTCTGCCGCGTGATCCGGCCGACGAACACCACGGAGCGCTTCGACGGGTCGATGCCGAGCGCGCGGACGGCGTCCTCGTCGACGGTCGGCTTCCACTCCTCGATGTCGATGCCGTTGTAGACGACCCGCACCTTCGCCGGGTCGATCGACGGGTACGAGCGCAGGATGTCGGCCCGCATGGCCTTCGACACGGCGATCACGCCGTCGGCGTTCTCGAACGCCTCGCGCTCCATCCAGCTCGAGAGCCGGTAGCCGCCGCCGAGCTGCTCGGCCTTCCACGGGCGGAGCGGCTCGAGGCTGTGGGCGGTGACCACGTGCGGGATGCCGTGGGTGAGCTGCGCGATCCGTCCGGCGGCGTTCGCGTACCAGGTGTGCGAGTGCACGAGGTCCGCACCGGCGACGTCGGCCGCGATCGCGACGTCCGTGCCGAGGGCCTGCAGCGCGCCGTTCGCCTGTTCCAGGCCGGCGGGCGTGCGGTACGCCCAGACATCGGTCTCGTCGCGGAAGGCCCCGAAGGCCCGCACGCGGACGTCCGTGTCCGTCCCCGACCGCAGCGCTGCGGTGAGTTCGGCAACGTGGACACCCGCTCCGCCGTAGACCTCCGGCGGATACTCCCTGGTCAGCAGATCGACTCGCACTGGTTCAACGTAACGGGTTCGCTGTCCGGACGCCTACTGTGAACCACATGGCACCAAAGAAGGTATTCGGCATCGTCCTCGCCGGTGGCGAGGGCAAGCGGCTCATGCCGCTCACCGCCGACCGCGCGAAGCCCGCAGTCCCGTTCGGCGGGAACTTCCGACTCATCGACTTCGCGCTCTCCAACCTGGTCAACTCCGGGTTGCAGAAGATCGTCGTCCTGACGCAGTACAAGTCGCACAGCCTCGACCGCCACGTCGCGGAGACCTGGCGCATGGAGGGGCTCCTCGGCTCGTACGTCGCCTCGGTGCCCGCGCAGCAGCGACTCGGCAAGCGCTGGTTCGCCGGGTCCGCCGACGCGATCCTGCAGTCGCTCAACCTGCTCCGCGACGAGCGCCCGGACATCGTCGTCGTGGTCGGTGCCGACCACGTCTACCGCATGGACTTCTCGCAGATGATCGAGGCCCACATCCATTCCGGCCGCAGTGCCACGGTCGCGGCGATCCGCCAGCCGATCGGCCTCGCCGACCAGTTCGGCGTGATCCAGGTCGACGAGGACGACCCGACCAAGATCGACGCGTTCCTCGAGAAGCCGAAGGACGCCGTCGGGCTGGCCGACTCCCCCGGCGAGATCCTGGCGTCGATGGGCAACTACGTCTTCAACGCCGACGCCCTCGTCGACGCGGTGCTCCGCGACGGGCAGATCGAGACGAGCAAGCACGACATGGGCGGCGACATCGTCCCGGACTTCGTGTCACGCGGCGACGCCGGTGTCTACGACCTGCAGCGCAACGACGTGCCCGGTTCGAACGAACGCGACCGGTACTACTGGCGCGACGTGGGGACGATCGACTCGTTCTTCGATGCGCACATGGACCTGATCGCGCCCGTCCCGGTCTTCAACCTGTACAACCAGGACTGGCCGATCTTCAACCAGCAGACGAACCTGCCCCCGGCGAAGTTCGTCCGCGACGGCAACGGCAACACCGGCTCCACGGTCGACTCGATCGTCTCGCTCGGCTGCCTGCTCTCCGGCGCGCAGGTCGAGCGCAGCGTCATCGGTCCCTGGTGCGGGATCGACTCCGGTGCGAAGGTCCTCGACTCGATCGTCTTCGAGCGTGCGTCCATCGGCGCCGGCGCGATCGTCAACCACGCGATCCTGGACAAGGACGTCGTCATCGCGCCCGGCGCGCAGGTCGGCGTGGACCGCGAGACCGACGAGGCCCGCGGCTTCACGGTGACGGAGTCCGGGATCACGGTCGTCGGCAAGGGCGTCCGCGTCGAGGCGTAGCGGGCACCCGGCGGGTCACGTCGTCGACGTGGCACCACCGGCCTGGAGGCGCGGCTGACGTCACGGACGTCGGCCGCGCCTCCGGCAGTCGGTACCGTTGGTCCGTGCCCCGCTTCCTCGTCGTCCTCGATGCCGATTCCACCCTCCTCGAGGACGAGGTCATCGAGCTCCTCGCCGACCACGCCGGGACCCGGCCACAGGTGCAGGCAGTGACGGAGCGCGCCATGCGCGGGGAGATCGACTTCGCCGCGAGCCTCCGGGAGCGGGTCGCGACCCTGGCGGGCCTCCCGGCCGACGTCTGCACGCGCGCGCAGCAGGCGGTCCGCGTGACGCGGGGCGCCGACGAGCTCGTCCGCGGCGTGCACGCCGCCGGCGGGACCGTGGGCGTCGTGTCCGGCGGGTTCCACGAGGTCCTCGACCCGTTCGCCGCACGGCTCGGGCTGGACCACTGCCGGGCCAACCGGCTCGAGGTCGTCGACGGGGTCCTGACCGGCCGGGTGTCCGGCGACGTCGTGGACGCGGCGGCGAAGGCCGAGACCCTGCGGGCGTGGGCCGCGGAGGACGACGTGCCCCTCTCGCGGACCGTGGCGGTCGGCGACGGTGCGAACGACGTCGTCATGCTCGGCGTCGCGGCGCTCGGCGTGGCGTTCGACGCGAAGCCGCTCGTGCGCGCGCAGGCGGACGTGGCGGTCGTGGACCGCGACCTGTCCGCCGTGCTCGCGACGCTGGGCCTGCGGGGCTGACCCGGCCCGCGGGACGGCCTAGTGGCCCATCCCGAGACCGCCGTCGACCGGGATGACCGCTCCGGAGACGTACCCGGCGCCGTCGCCGGCGAGGAACAGCGTGGCCGCCGCGACGTCCTCGACGGTGCCGTAGCGCGCCGCCGGGATCTGCTTCTTGAACTCGGCCTGCAGCTCCTCGGGGAGCGCGGCCGTCATGTCGGTCTGGATGAACCCGGGCGCGACGACGTTCGCCGTGATGCCGCGGGACCCGAGCTCGCGGGTGATCGACCGCGCCATGCCGACGAGCGCCGCCTTCGACGAGGCGTAGTTGACCTGGCCGACCTGGCCGTACGCACCGACGACGCTCGACATGAGGACGATGCGGCCGAACTTCGCCTTCATCATCCCCTTCGTGGCGCGCTTGACGACGCGGAAGGTGCCCGTCAGGTTGGTGTCGACGACGCTCGTGAAGTCCTCCTCGGACATGCGGAGCAGGAGCTGGTCGTTCGTGATCCCGGCGTTCGCGACGAGGACCTCGACCGGGCCGAGCTCGGCCTCGACCTGCGTGAACGCGGCGTCGACCGAGGCGGAGTCGGTGATGTCCGCGGCGACGGTGAGCGCGCCCTCGGGTCCACCCGTGCCGCTCCGGGAGGTCACGGCGACGCGGTGGCCCTCGGCGACGAAGCGCTCCGCCAGCGCGTGGCCGATGCCGCGGTTGCCGCCGGTGATCAGGACGGTTCGGGGGGTGCTCATGGTCGCTCCGTTCGTGTGGTGGTACCGGGCGTCCGGTCGGTCGGACCCGCCGGACACGCCCGGACGAGCGTACCGGAGCCGGTACCCGCAGTTGTCCCCCGCGCGGCTGGCCCACTGTCGGTGGTGCGGGCTTAGGCTGGTCTCCGGGAAGAGGAAGAACACCGTATGAAGTCGCAGCGCACGAAGTCGCGTACCACCGCGATGCAGAGCATCACGACGCTCCCGGACTCCCCGGAGCTGGACCGGGCGCACCGCCTGTCCAAGTACGTCTGGCAGATGGCGTTCCGCGTGGTGTGCTTCGTCGGCGCCGTCCTCATCTGGTCCGCGTGGCACACGTGGCTCGCGGTCATCCCGATCGTCGCCGCGGCCGTCATCCCCTGGGTCGCCGTGATCCTGGCGAACGCCGGCAGCCAGGCCGAGAGCGACATCGTGACGCCCGCCGGTGCCATCGAGCTCTACGACGCCGTCGACCCCCGCCTCCGCGAGCAGCAGGAGGACGCCCGGGCCGAGGCCTACCGCGCCGAGCAGGAGCGCCTGCGCGAACAGGCGCAGCACGCGCAGGAAGAGTGGCAGCGGAACGGCGACCGTTCCCGCGTCTGGACCGCGCGGCCGAAGGCCCGGCGCTGATGGGGGCGACCTTCGACCTGTTCACCGAGCCGGGCTCGACGCCGGTGTGCTCGCGGGCCGGCTGCAGTGAGACCGCCGAGTGGCGCATCAACTGGCGGAACCCGCGCATCCACGCCACCGACCGGGTCAAGATCTGGGCCGCGTGCGACGAGCACTGCGACTTCCTCGCCGACTACCTCCGTTCGCGGTCCTTCCCGGTGCGGGTGACGGGCATGCAGGAAGAGGTCGAGCGGCTCGAGGACGTCCGGACGCGTGAGGACGCGCCGAAGAACGACGTCGGGGTGCGCTCCACCGGCACCGGACGATGACCGACCAGTTCGACCCGAGCAGCCGGTACGGCCGGAAGCACGCTGCCAAGCTGCAGCGTCAGGCGGAGCGCAGCCGTGCAGGCTCGTCCGGCAGCACTCTCCCCGACGGCGTGGCTGCCGACAGCACCGCTGTCGACGGGCCGACCGTCGGCTGGCGGTTCGTCCGCAGCCGTCGGTGGCTCGGCTACTTCGCGATCGCCGTCGCGTTCGCGATCGTCTGCACACTGTTCGGCATGTGGCAGTGGGACCGGCGGAACGAGGCGGTCCGGCAGAACGAGCAGATCGCCGCGAACTACGACCACACCCCCGTCCCCCTGACCGAAGCACTCCCGCGCGCGGGCAGCTGGGACGACGGCGACACCTGGCTCCGGGTGCAGGTCACGGGCCGGTACGACGTCGACGAGCAGCTCCTCGTCCGCAACCGCGTGCACAACGGGCAGCCCGGGTTCGAGGTTCTGACGCCGCTCGTCACCGCCGACGGCCGCGCCTTCGTGGTCGACCGGGGGTGGGTCCCGACCGGCAACCGGCAGGACGCCCCGGATCACGTCCCCGCTCCCCCGAGCGGCGAGGTCACCGTGACCGCACGGCTGCAGCAGAGCGAACCGCGCATCCCCGGCCGGTCGGACCCGTCCCACACCGACCAGGTGCAGTCGGTCACGCTGCCCGACGTCGCCGACAAGGTGGACGTGCCGATCTGGACCGGTGCGTACGGGCAGCTCGCGTCCGAGTCCCCCGCGCCGACCCAGGCGGCCCCGCTCGGCTGGGACCGGCCGTCCGCCGACACCGGGCTGCACCTCAGCTACTTCATCCAGTGGTTCCTGTTCGCCGCCGGTGGCTTCGGGTTCCTGGCGTACGTGATGGTGCAGGAGTACCGGAACCTCAACCAGGACGACCCCGACGAGCGCGAGCGCGCGCTCGAGCGGCAGCGGCGGAAGGACGCCAAGCCGAAGTCCGACGACGAGGTCGAGGACCAGCTGCTCGGCGCCGGCCGCTGACGCCCGACGGTCCTACGCGAGCTCGATGAGCTCCGCGTAGTCCTTGTTCCAGTGGTCCTCGGTGCCGTCCGGCAGCAGCAGGACCCGCTCGGGGTTCAGCGCCTCGACCGCACCGGCGTCGTGCGACACCAGGACGACGGCACCCTCGTACCCGGCCAGCGCACCGAGGATCTCCTCGCGGGACGCCGGGTCGAGGTTGTTCGTGGGCTCGTCGAGCAGCAGCACGTTCGCGCCGGACACGACGATCATCGCGAGCGACAGACGGGTCTTCTCGCCACCGGACAGGACACCGGCCTTCTTGTAGCCGTCGTCGCCGGTGAACAGGAACGAACCGAGCACGCGTCGGGCCTCGGTCTCGGTCAGGTTCGGCGACGCCGACACCATGTTCTCGATCACCGTGCGGTTCACGTCGATGTTCTCGTGCTCCTGGGCGTAGTACCCGATGCGCAGGCCGTGACCGGGCAGGATCTCCCCCGTGTCCGGCTGGTCCGCGCCGGCCAGGATACGCAGCAGCGTCGTCTTGCCCGCGCCGTTGAAGCCGAGGATGACGACCCGCGAGCCGCGGTCGATCGCCAGGTCGAGGCCGGCGAAGATCTCGAGCGATCCGTACGACTTCGAGAGCCCCTCGGCCATGAGCGGCGTCCGTCCGCAGGCAGCCGGCGTCGGGAAGCGGAGCTTCGCCACGCGGTCGACGGCGCGCTCGTCCTCCAGTCCGGCCAGGAGCTTCTCGGCGCGGGCGACCATCTGGTGCGCCGCCGCGGCCTTCGTGGCCTTCGCACCGAACCGGGCGGCCTGGTCCTTGAGCGTCGCGGCCTTCTTCTCGGCGTTCGCGCGCTCCTTGCGGCGTCGCTCCTCGTCGGCGGCGCGCTGCCGCTGGTAGAGCTTCCACCCCATGTTGTAGACGTCGATGCACTGCCGGTTCGCGTCGAGGTAGAAGACGCGGTTGACGACCTCGTCGACGAGCTCGACGTCGTGCGAGATCACGATGACGCCGCCCGGGTAGGTCTTCAGGTGCTCGCGGAGCCAGACGATCGAGTCCGCGTCGAGGTGGTTCGTCGGCTCGTCGAGGATCATCGTGTCCGCGTCCGAGAACAGGATGCGGGCGAGCTCGATGCGGCGGCGCTGACCACCGGAGAGCGTCTTGAGCGGCTGGTCGAGGATGCGGTCCGGCAGCTTGAGGTTCGACGCGATCGACGCCGCCTCGGCCTCGGCCGCGTACCCGCCGAGGGCGTTGAACTGGTCGTCGAGCCGGCTGTAGCGACGCATGGCCTTGTCGGCGACGTCCGGGTCCTCGCTCGCCATGTCGAGCGTCGCCTGGCGGATGCCCTCCACGAGCTCGCCGAGGCCGCGGGCGTCGAGGATGCGCTTCCGGGCGGTGTCCTCGGGGTTGCCGGAACGGGGGTCCTGCGGCAGGTAGCCGATCTCGCCGGAGCGGTCGATCTTGCCGCCGGTGGGCTGCGTCTCTCCCGCGAGGGCCTTGGTCATCGTGGTCTTGCCCGCGCCGTTCCGGCCGACGAGACCGATCTTGTCGCCCTTCTCGACGCGGAAGGACACGTCCTGCATGAGGAGGCGGGCCCCGACGCGGATCTCGAGTTCGTGCACGGCAAGCACAGAGGACGTCCAATCAGTTGGTGGATGTGCACAACGGTGTGTGCGGGAGGTGCACCGCTACGCTGACGGGACCGATGGTCCCGAACGGGACCAGCAGTCCATTCTAGGAGAATCCATGACGAACGCCACCGGGTTCGCTCGCCGCGCAGTCCTCGCCGACCGCCTCCGCACGCACGGCCTCGCCACGAACGTCGCCCTCGTGGCCGGCGGTGCCCTGTTCACCGCCGCGATGGCGCAGGTCCAGGTCCCGATGTGGCCGGTGCCGATCACCGGGCAGACGCTCGCGGTCGTCCTGGTCGGCGCGACCCTCGGCGCCCGTCGCGGCATGCTCTCGCTGCTCGCCTACGCCGTCGCCGGGCTCGCCGGTGCGCCGTTCTTCGCCGAGGCCACGGGCGGGCTCGCCGCGCTGGCGTCGCCGAGCTTCGGCTACGTGATCGGGTTCATCCCGGCCGCCGGCGTGATCGGCTGGCTCGCGCGTCGCGACTGGGACCGCAAGGTCGGCCGCGCCACCGTCGCGATGCTCCTCGCGAGCGCGATCCCCTTCGTCACCGGTCTGCCGTGGCTCGCGGTCGTCCTCGGCCAGCTCGGCGCGCCGAACGACCTGCAGTCGGTGCTGACGGCCGGCCTGTACCCGTTCATCGTCGGCGGTGTCGCCAAGGCCCTGATCGCCGCGGGCGTGCTGCCCCTGGCGTGGAAGCTGGTCGGCCGCCGCTGACCTCCGGCTCCCCCACATGCAGCAGGGCCCCGCACCGTCCGGTGCGGGGCCCTGCTGCGTAGACGGGTCGGAAGACGCTCACGCTCACGCTCACGTGCTCCCACCTCCGCGAGCGGGCACGACACGCCGCTTGCACTCCGCCGGGCGGGCGATCTCGGTCGGCCGGGAGCGCCGAACGTGCCACATGTGGCCCATTCGACGGGACGGGCCCACACGCGCGCGGCGCCCGGACGACGGACGGGAGGCACGGTGCCAGCTGGCACCGTGCCTCCCTCGCAGGCTCGGCCGGCGCACCCCGCGCAACGCTTCGCGTCGCCGTTGAGCGGGGCGCGCCCGTCCTGCAGGTGGTCGCGACTAGATCGAGAAGCCGAGCGCGCGCATCATCTCGCGCCCGTCGTCGGTGATCCGCTCCGGGCCCCACGGCGGCATCCACACCCAGTTGATGCGGAACGCGTCGACGATGCCGTCGAGCGCGTTGGCCGTGTCACCCTCGATGACGTCGGTCAGCGGGCAGCCCGCGCTCGTCAGCGTCATGCTGATCACGAGCGCGTTCGCCTCGTCGTCCATGGCGAGGTCGTAGATCAGACCGAGGTCGACGATGTTCACGCCGAGCTCCGGGTCCTGGACCTCCTTGAGGCCCTCGACGACCTCGTCGAACTTCTCCGGGGAGAGTGCGGTGATCATCAGTTGCCCGCCGCAGCTGCCTGGACGTAGCGGTCGTAGCCCTCGTTCTCGAGGCGCTCGGCGAGCTCGGGGCCGCCCTGCTCCGCGACCTTGCCCGCGACGAACACGTGCACGAAGTCCGGCTTGATGTAGCGGAGGATGCGCGTGTAGTGCGTGATGAGCAGCACGCCGAGGCCGGTCGCGGCCTTCGCGCGGTTGACGCCCTCCGACACGATCTTCAGCGCGTCGACGTCGAGGCCGGAGTCGGTCTCGTCGAGCACGGCGAACTTCGGCTTGAGGAGCTCGAGCTGCATGATCTCGTGGCGCTTCTTCTCGCCACCGGAGAAGCCCTCGTTGACGTTGCGCTCGGCGAACGAGCTGTCCATCTTGAGGTCGGCCATCGACTGACGCAGGTCCTTGACCCAGCCTCGCAGGGCCGGGGCCTCGCCGTCGATCGCCGTCTTGGCGGTGCGGAGGAAGTTCGACACCGTGACGCCCGGGATCTCGACCGGGTACTGCATCGCGAGGAACATGCCGGCGCGGGCGCGCTCGTCGACGCTCATCGACAGGACGTCCTCGCCGTCGAGGGTGATCGAGCCGCCCGTGACGTCGTAGCGCGGGTGCCCGGCGATCGTGTACGCCAGGGTCGACTTGCCGGAGCCGTTCGGCCCCATGATCGCGTGGATCTCGCCCTCGTTGATGGTGAGGTCGACACCCTTCAGGATCTCCTTGGTGCCCTGGTCGGTGTCGATCGAGACCTGCAGGTCGCGGATTTCCAGAGTGGACATTGCGTGTGTTCCTTCGGTTGCAGCTGGGGTGCGGCGTCAGCCGCGCGGGAAGAGTGGGAGGAGCCGCGGCTCAGTCGACGGGCACGGGGTCGTGGACGTCGACGTACACGTCGCCGTCCCGGACCTCGACCCGGAAGACCGGGACGGGCTCGTAGGCCGGGAAGTTCTGCGGCTTGCCCGTCGCGAGCGAGAACCGGGAGCCGTGCGCCCAGCACTCGAGCGTGTCGCCCTCGACGAAACCCTCGGCCAGGGAGATGTCCCCGTGCGTGCAGGTGTCACCGATCGCGTGCACGGTGCCCGCGGAGTCCTTCACGATCGCGACGGCGGTCCCGTCGACGACGACCCGCATCGGGCTGTCGACGGCGATCTCCGACTCGGCGCAGACCTTCTCGGCCATCAGGCGTCTGCCTGCTCATCGGCGGGCGCTGCCACCGCGGTGCGGCCCTCGGCGAGCTCCTGCTCCACCGCGGCGATCAGGCGCTCCTCGAGCTCGGGCGCGCCGATCTTCTGGAGGACCTCCACCAGGAAGCCGAGGACGACGAGGCGACGGGCCTCTTCCTCGGGGATGCCGCGGGCCTGCAGGTAGAACAGCTGCTCGTCGTCGAACCGACCGGTGGCGCTGGCGTGGCCGGCACCCTCGATGTTGCCGGTCTCGATCTCGAGGTTCGGGATGCTGTCCGCACGCGTGCCGTCGGTGAGCACGAGGTTGCGGTTCTGCTCGTACGAGTCGGTGCCGTCGCCGGCGCGGCCGATGAGCACGTCGCCGATCCAGACCGTGTGCGCGCCCTCGCCCTGCAGCGCGCCCTTGTAGTTGACCCGGCCGCGCGTGTTCGGCGCGTCGTGGTTCACGTAGACCTGCTGCTCGATGTACTGCCCGGCGTCGGCGAAGTACACGCCGTACATCTCGGTGTCCGCGCCCTGCGCGCCGAGGTGCGTCGACGGGTTGACCCGGACGACGTCGCCGCCGAGCGAGACCACGACGTGCTTGAGGAAGGCGTCCCGCCCGACCTCGGCGAACTGCGTCGAAACGTGCACCGCGTCGTCGTCCCAGTCCTGCAGGCTGACGACGGTCAGGCGCGCACCGTCACGGACGACGATCTCGACGTTCTCGCTGAGCAGCGCCGAGCCGCGGTTGTCGATGACGACGATGCCCTGCGCGTGCTGCTCGGCCGTGATGACCGTGTGCGCGGCACGGGCCTGGGTCCCGAAGTCGGACCGCGTGATCGAGATGGACTCGTGCGCCTCGGTCGCCTTGACGGTGACCTTGAGCACGGCGTCGCGCGCGGTCCACGCGGCGGCCGCGGCACGGTCCTCGGGCAGACCCGCGGTCCCGACGGCCGGGTCGTCGCTGCGACCCCACTCGACGTCGGCGCCCTCGGTCTGACGGGCGAGGAACGGGTAGGCGGAGCCGTCGAGTCCGCCGTCGAGCAGCGGCTGGAGCTTGGCGATCGGCGCGAACTTCCAGTTGACCTCGCGACCGGTGACCGGGGCGAACGCGTCGAGGTCACCCGACTGCGGGCGCTCCGAACGGGTCTGGACGGGGACCTTCTTCGCGGCGGCGTCCGGGGCGTCCCAGCCGCCGTCCGAGTGGGCCTTCGCACCGTGCTGCTCCGAGCCGGGTGCGGGGGCGACCGGCTGGTCGATGCGGGGGGTGGGCGTGGAGCTGCTCACTAGCCGACGGATCCTTCCATGCTCATCTCGATGAGCTTGTTGAGTTCGAGCGCGTACTCCATCGGGAGCTCGCGGGCGATCGGCTCGATGAAGCCGCGGACGATCATCGCCATCGCCTCGTCCTCGGGCATGCCGCGGGACATCAGGTAGAAGAGCTGCTCCTCGCTGACGCGGGAGACCGTGGCCTCGTGCCCGAGCTGCACGTCGTCGACGCGGATGTCGATGGCCGGGTAGGTGTCGCTCCGGCTGACGGTGTCGACGAGGAGCGCGTCACAGCGCACGGTGTTCGCCGCGTGGTGCGCCGCCGGGTCCACCCGGACCTCGCCGCGGTAGCCCGCACGACCGCCGCCGCGGGCGATCGACTTCGAGACGATCGACGACGTCGTGTACGGCGCCATGTGGATCATCTTCGCGCCGGCGTCCTGGTGCTGCCCGGGACCCGCGAAGGCCACCGACAGGGTCTCGCCCTTGGCGTGCTCGCCCGCGAGGTAGATCGACGGGTACTTCATCGTGACCTTGGAGCCGATGTTGCCGTCGATCCACTCCATCGTGGCGCCCTCGTGTGCGATCGCACGCTTGGTGACGAGGTTGTAGACGTTGCTCGACCAGTTCTGGATGGTCGTGTACCGGACGCGGGCGTTCTTCTTGACGATGATCTCGACCACGGCGGAGTGCAACGAGTCCGACTTGTAGATCGGCGCGGTGCAGCCCTCGATGTAGTGGACGTAGGAGTCCTCGTCCGCGATGATCAGCGTCCGCTCGAACTGCCCCATGTTCTCGGTGTTGATCCGGAAGTAGGCCTGCAGCGGGATCTCGACGTGCACGCCCTTCGGGACGTAGACGAACGAGCCGCCGGACCACACGGCCGTGTTGAGCGCGGCGAACTTGTTGTCGCCGGCGGGGATCACGGAGCCGAAGTACTCCTCAAAGAACTCCGGGTGCTCGCGGAGCGCCGTGTCGGTGTCCATGAAGATGACGCCCTGCTGCTCCAGGTCCTCGCGGATCTGGTGGTAGACGACCTCGGACTCGTACTGCGCGGCGACGCCGGCGACCAGGCGCTGGCGCTCGGCCTCGGGGATGCCCAGGCGCTCGTACGTGTTGCGGATGTCCTCGGGCAGCTCTTCCCAGGTCTGGGCCTGCTTCTCCGTGGACTTGACGAAGTACTTGATGTTGTCGAAGTCGATGTCCGACAGGTCGGCGCCCCACGAGGGCATCGGCTTGCGGTCGAAGAGCGTCAGGGCCTTGAGGCGCAGCTTCTGCATCCACTCGGGCTCGCCCTTGCGGGTGGAGATGTCGGTGACGACCTCCTCGGAGAGGCCACGGCGCGCGGATGCGCCGGCGGTGTCGGAGTCGGACCAGCCGAACTCGTATTGGCCGAGCCCTTCGAGCTCGGGACGGTCGATGAGCACGTCGGACATGGTCTCCTCGTTTCCTTCTCGCACGGCAGCGTCTCCGGGTGAACCCGTGGCGTCCGGACGCCATTCCACCGCAGACCTCCGACACGCTCGTCACGTGCAGGTCGGCCACGCTGTTGCTGCCTCGCAACGACAATGGTTCCACGCAGTCGTCCGACCGATCCGCGATCACGGCCCATTCGGAGCCGGCGCCTGCCTAGACTTGACTGCTGCTGAACCCTCGAATCCTACAGGTTCGCCGCACCGAACAACAGGAAGGCACCACCCTCGTGACTCGCGTCGGACCCACCGTCGAGCAGAGCGTCGCACCGGACGGCGGCACCGGGCGGTGGTGGTCCCTCCCCCGGGCGGTCGACCGCCGCGTGATCTGGCTGGCCTGGGCCTCCTTCGTCGTCGAGGTGGTGCTCATCGGCACCGGTGGGCTCGTGCGCCTGACCGCCTCCGGCCTCGGGTGCCCCACATGGCCGAAGTGCACCGCCGAGTCGCTCGTGTCGACGCCCGAGATGGGCATCCACGGCGTCATCGAGTTCGGGAACCGGCTCCTCACGTTCGTGCTCGTCGTCGTCGCCATCGCCGCGTTCCTGGCGGTCGTCCGGATGCGGCGCACCCGTCCGGAGCTGTTCTGGCTCGCGTTCGCACAGGGTGTGGCCATCCCGGTCCAGGCCGTGATCGGCGGCCTCAGCGTGCTGACGAACCTCAACCCCTTCGTCGTCGGCCTGCACTTCGTCGTCTCCGCGACCCTCGTGGCGATCACCGCGACGATGGTCTACCGCGCGGTGAAGGGCCCCCGTACCGCCGACCGACTCGTCCCGGGCTGGTACCGCGGTGTCGTCAGCGGCACCGTCGCGGCGGTCGCCGTGACCGTGCTCGTCGGGATCCTGACCACCGGTTCCGGCCCGCACGCCGGCGCGGACGAGGCCGTGGACGGCGGCCGACTGCACCGCACCGGGTTCGACCCCGCCCTCATGGAGCACCTGCACGCGATCCCGGCCTACGTCCTGTTCGCCCTGACGCTCGTGCTCGTCGTCGGCGCGGTCCGCCTGCGCCTGCCGAGCACCTGGGCGCTCCTGCTCCTCGTGGTCGAGTTCGTCCAGATCGCGGTCGGCCTCACCCAGGCACGAACGGGGCTGCCGGTCGGCCTCGTCGGGACGCACATGGTCCTCGCCGGACTCCTGGTCGGTGCGGTGACCGTGGTGGTCCTGTCGACGCGGGGCACCGCCGGACGCCAGGCCGCGCGGGAGCCCCTGAGCGCCTGAGCCGACCCACCACCGGAACCCCGCGGGCCCTCGGTCCGCGGGGTTCCGTCGTCCCGGGCGCGTCGCGGCTGCGTCGCGGCTGCCGGATGACCGGGGCCGCCTCCGCGCCGACCGACGAAGTCTCCACGTCCGCGGTCGGACGACGGCAGCGGTGACGCTTGCCAGCGACGAACGACCGTGACGCCGCACCTCCGGCGTGTGGCGCCGGTCCGACGCGCCCGCCCACCGGACTGGAGGCACGGCGTCGGCCCGTCCCGTGCCTCCAGTCCGTCGCCGCGCACCGCCGACGCGAGACGCCCCCGAACGCACGAGACGCCGCCGGAACCGGCGGCGTCTCGTGTACAGGAGGGCGTCTCGCGGAACGCGACGTCCGCTCCGGGCCCCCCGGGCGCCCGGCGCTACAGCGAGAAGGTGAAGACCTGCGGCAGCAGCGGGTCGATGCCCACCGCGATGAACAGCAGCGTCAGGTAGGTGATCGAGCTGTGGAAGACGCGCATCGGCTGCACGTGCTCGACGTGCTGGATCGCTCGCGAGTACAGCCGGTGCGACTCGACGACGAACCAGATGCCCCCGGCCAGCGCGACGACCGTGTAGAGCGGCCCCATGCCGGCGACCGGGATCAGCAGCAGCGAGCAGACGAGCGTCGCCCACGCGTACAGCACGACCTGCAGGCCGACGACCGTGCGGCCCCGGACCACCGCGAGCATCGGCACGGCGGCCGCGTCGTAGTCGTCGCGGTACTTCATCGACAGCGGCCAGTAGTGCGGCGGCGTCCAGAGGAAGATCACCATGAAGAGGATGATCGGCGTCCACGTCAGCGAGCCGGTCACCCCGGCCCAGCCGATGAGCACCGGCATGCAACCGGCGGACCCGCCCCAGACGATGTTCTGCGGCGTGCGGCGCTTGAGCCACAGCGTGTAGACGCAGACGTAGATGAGGATCGCGACGACGCTGAGGGCGGCCGCGAGCCAGTTCACGAGGAAGCCGAGGACCGCCGTCGACAGCACGGCGAGCACCCACGAGAACACGAGCGCTTCGCGGTCCGACAGCTCGCCGGTGACGAGCGGACGGGAGCTCGTGCGCTTCATCAGCCGGTCGATGTCGCGGTCGATGTAGCAGTTGAAGGCCGACGCGGACCCGGCGGACATCGCCCCGCCGAGCATCGTCCAGAACACGAGCCACAGGTCGGGGACGCCACGCTCGGCCAGGAACATCGTCGGCGCGGTCGTGACGAGCAGGAGCTCCATGACGCGGGGCTTGGTCAGCGAGACGTACGCACGGACCTTGCGGGACAGCGTCGAGCGGGGTCGATCGGTGTCGGGCCGGGTCACGGTGGCAGTCGGCAAGGGAACCTCAGTCTGTTCGCGTCAGCTCGCACACTCGGTGGACGGCTCCGTCGTCGTCGGGGCGTGCGTCGACCCGGAATGCACACGGGTCCTGCTTAGTTTAGGCCATCACGGCGCCGCGATGATGCCCCGCCCCGCCGGACCTCCAGAGCCACTGCAGCGCACCGACACGGTGGCCGTGTCACCTGGACACCTTCTGAGTGCGTGGTCACTATGCTGGAGGGGCCTCCCGTAGTGCGTGCCCCGAAGACGTCGGCCGTACCGAGCCGGTCGGCCGCCGTTCGGACGGCAGCACGACACCCGGCCCCGGGACGGCGATCATGTCCGTGCGATGGCACGAGCCCTCGCACATGTCGCAACAACGAAGGGTCAACATCCAAGTGGCTGAATTCACCTGGGACGCCATCGACAAGAAGGCCGTCGACACGGCGCGCGTCCTCGCCGCCGACTCGGTCGAGGCCGCCGGCAACGGTCACCCCGGCACCGCGATGAGCCTCGCGCCCGTCGCCCACCTGCTCTTCCAGAAGGTGATGCGTCGCGACCCCAGCGACTCCACCTGGATCGGCCGCGACCGCTTCATCCTGTCGGCGGGCCACGCCTCGATCCTGCAGTACGTGCAGTTCTACCTGCACGGCTACGGCCTCGAGCTCGAGGACCTGCAGCACCTGCGCAAGTGGGGCTCCAAGACCCCGGGTCACCCGGAGTACGGCCACACCGACGGCGTCGAGATCACCACCGGCCCGCTCGGCCAGGGTCTCGCCTCGGCCGTGGGCTTCGGCTACGCGCAGCGCTTTGAGCGCGGCCTGTTCGACCCGGAGACCGCCGACGGCGAGTCGCCGTTCGACCACTTCACCTACGTGATCGCCGGTGACGGCGACATGCAGGAGGGCGTCACGAACGAGGCCGCGAGCCTCGCCGGCCGCCAGCAGCTCGGTCGCCTTGTCGTCTTCTACGACTCGAACCAGATCTCGATCGAGGACGACACCGACATCGCGTTCTCCGAGGACGTCGCCGCCCGCTACGAGTCGCTCGGCTGGCACGTCCAGCACGTCGACTGGAAGAAGACCGGCGAGTACTCCGAGGACGTCGAGGAGCTCTACCGCGCCGTCGAGGCCGCCAAGGCCGAGACGACCAAGCCGTCGCTCATCGTCCTCAAGACGATCATCGGTTGGCCGTCGCCGACCAAGCAGAACTCCGGCAAGATCCACGGCTCCGCCCTGGGTGGCGAGGAGCTGAAGGGCCTCAAGGAGGTCCTCGGCTTCGACCCCGAGCAGACCTTCCACGTCGACCCCGAGGTCCTCGAGTACACCCGCGGCGCCGTCGCCAAGGGCCAGGCCGAGCACGCCGAGTGGACCAAGACCTTCGACGCGTGGGCCGCGGCCAACCCGGAGAAGAAGGCGATGCTCGACCGCATCAACGCCGGCGAGCTCCCCGAGGGCCTCGAGGAGGCCCTGCCGGTCTTCTCCACCGAGAAGGACGTCTCGACCCGCGCCGCCTCCGGCAAGGTCATCAACGCCATCGCGCCGCTCATGCCCGAGTTCTGGGGCGGTTCGGCGGACCTCGCCGAGTCGAACCTCACCACGATCGAGGGCGCGAAGTCCTTCGGTCCGGCCGAGGCGAGCACGAAGACCTGGAGCACCGACCCGTACGGCCGCGTGCTGCACTTCGGCATCCGCGAGCACGCGATGGGCTCGATCCTGTCCGGCATCGTCCTGCACGGGAACACCCGCCCCTTCGGCGGCACCTTCCTGATCTTCAGCGACTACATGCGTCCGGCGGTCCGTCTCGCCGCGCTCATGGGCGCACCGGCGATCTACGTCTGGACGCACGACTCCATCGCCCTCGGCGAGGACGGCCCGACGCACCAGCCGATCGAGCAGCTCACCGCCCTCCGTGCGATCCCGGGTCTCGACGTCGTCCGCCCGGCCGACGCGAACGAGGTCTCCTACGCCTGGCTCGAGATGCTCAAGCACAAGGACCGCCCGGCCGGCATCGCGCTGAGCCGTCAGAACCTCCCCGTGATCGAGCGCGGTGAGGGCGAGGCCTCCGGCGACACCTTCGCCTCGGCGAAGAACGTCGGCAAGGGTGCGTACGTCCTGGCCGAGGCGCCGAACGGCACCCCGGACGTGATCCTCATCGCGACCGGCTCCGAGGTCCAGATCGCCCTCGACGCGCGCGAGCAGCTCAAGGGCGAGGGCATCAACGCCCGCGTCGTGAGCGCGCCGTCCCTCGAGTGGTTCTTCGAGCAGTCGGAGAACTACCGCGAGCAGGTCCTGCCGAAGGCCGTCACCGCGCGCGTCTCGGTCGAGGCCGGCATCGCGATGAGCTGGCGGGACATCGTCGGCGACAAGGGCCGCAGCGTCTCGATCGAGCACTTCGGTGCGTCGGCCGACTACCAGCGGCTCTTCGCGGAGTTCGGCTTCACGACGGAGCACGTCGTGGCCGCCGCCAAGGAATCGATCGCAGCTTCCTGACCCTCCAGGGCCGGGTCCGGTACGCCGGATCCGGCCCTGCTGCCGGGAGGCTCGTGGCGGGTCCCGCCCCGCGCCTCCCGGCCCACAGTCCACGGCCTCCGGGCCGACGAAAGAAGAAGTGGAACACCATGGCTGAGAACACCCCCACCGCCGCCCTCTCCGAGGTCGGCGTCAGCATCTGGCTCGACGACCTCTCGCGGGAGCTCCTCGAGACCGGCAAGCTCTCCGAGCTGATCGAGCAGAAGAACGTCGTCGGCGTCACGACGAACCCGACGATCTTCGCGTCGGCCCTCGCCAAGGGCGAGCGCTACGACGCGCAGGTCAAGGAGCTCGCCGCCGCGGGCACCGACGTGACCGACGCGATCTTCGAGATCACCACCCAGGACGTCGCGAACGCGTCCGACGTCTTCAAGCCGATCTACGACGAGACCAAGGGCTTCGACGGCCGCGTCTCGATCGAGGTCGAGCCGGGCCTCGCGCACGAGACCGCGAAGACCATCGAGCAGGCGAAGTTCCTGTTCGAGAAGGTCGGCCGCGAGAACGTCCTCATCAAGATCCCCGCGACCGTCGAGGGCCTCGAGGCCATCACCGAGGTCATCGGTGCCGGCATCTCGGTGAACGTCACCCTGATCTTCTCGCTCGAGCGCTACCGCGCCGTCATCGACGCCTACCTCGGTGGCCTCGAGAAGGCCAAGGCCGCCGGCCACGACCTCTCCAAGATCCACTCGGTCGCCTCGTTCTTCGTGTCGCGCGTCGACTCCGAGATCGACAAGCGCCTGGACGCCGTCGGCACCGACGAGGCGAAGGCCCTCAAGTCGAAGGCCGGCATCGCCAACGCGCAGCTCGCCTACCAGGTCTGGACCGAGGCCTTCGCCACCGAGCGTGCCCTGGGCCTGCTCGAGGCCGGCGCGAACACGCAGCGTCCGCTCTGGGCCTCGACCGGTGTCAAGGACCCGTCGCTGCCCGACACCCTGTACGTGACCGAGCTCGCCGCGCCGAACACGGTCAACACCATGCCGGGCAAGACGCTCGACGCCACGTTCGACCACGGCGAGATCCACGGCGACGCGATCGCCGGCTCGTACGACGACGCACAGCAGGTCATGGACCAGATCGCCGCCGCTGGTGTCGACTACGACGACGTCGTGGCGCTGCTCGAGAAGGAGGGCGTCGACAAGTTCAACGTGTCCTGGGGCGAGCTCGTCGACACGGTGAAGACCGCGCTCGAGAACAGCAAGTAGGCACCACCGGAGCCCGCGTCCGGTGACGGGACCACCGTCGCCGGACGCGGGCACCCACCGGTCAGGACCTGCCCCCGGAGCCGCCAGGCGCCTCCAGGCCGGCCCAGACCACCACGACGGCGGAGTCGCCGCTGCCCCCGCAGCGTTGCGCTCCGCCGTCTCCGTTCGACTCACAAGGAGTTCACCGACTCATGTCACCGGTGGCTGTCACCCCGGAGCACAACCCGCTCCGGTTGCCGACCGATCGTCGTCTGAACCGGATCGCGGGTCCCAGCACCCTCATCATCTTCGGCGTGACGGGCGACCTGTCCCGCAAGAAGCTGATGCCCGCGGTCTACGACCTGGCGAACCGGGGGCTCCTGCCGCCCGGGTTCGCGCTGGTCGGGTTCGCCCGCCGCGACTGGGAGGACCAAGACTTCTCCCAGCTCGTCCACGACGCGGTCAAGGAACACTCCCGCACCCCGTTCGACGAGGACGTGTGGCGCCAGCTCGAGCAGGGCATCCGCTTCGTCCAGGGATCGTTCGACGACCCCGAGGCGTTCCGGGAGCTCAAGCGCACCGTCGACACGCTCGACGAGGAGCGCGGCACCCTCGGGAACCACGCGTTCTACCTGTCCATCCCGCCGAAGATGTTCCCGGTCGTGACCGAGCAGCTGAAGCTGTCCGGGCTGACCGAGCAGCGCGAGGGCTCCTGGAGCCGGGTCGTCGTCGAGAAGCCGTTCGGTTCGGACCTCCGCACCGCACGCGAGCTCAACGCGATCGTCGAGAGCGTGTTCGCGCCAGACGACGTGTTCCGCATCGACCACTACCTCGGCAAGGAGACCGTCCAGAACCTGCTGACGCTCCGGTTCGCGAACCAGATGTACGAACCCATCTGGAACTCGAACTACGTCGACCACGTGCAGATCACGATGGCCGAGGACATCGGCGTCGCCGGTCGTGCCGCGTACTACGACGGCATCGGCGCAGCGCGCGACGTCATCCAGAACCACCTGCTGCAGCTCCTCGCCCTCACGGCGATGGAGGAGCCCGTCTCGTTCAAGGCCGGTCACCTCCGCGCCGAGAAGGAGAAGGTGCTCTCCGCGGTGCGCCTGCCGGAGGACCTCGCCACCGCGACGGCCCGCGGGCAGTACGCCGGCGGCTGGCAGGGCGGCGAGAAGGTGCTCGGGTTCCTCGAGGAAGCGGGCATGGACCCCGAGTCCACGACCGAGACCTTCGCGGCGATCAAGCTCGACATCGCGACCCGTCGCTGGCAGGGCGTCCCGTTCTACCTGCGCGCGGGCAAGCGTCTCGGCCGCCGCGTCACCGAGATCGCGATCGTGTTCAAGCGCGTCCCCGAGGACGTCTTCGGCATCCCGCAGTCCCCCCTCGGCCAGAACGCGCTCGTCATCCGCGTGCAGCCTGACGAGGGCGTCACGCTCCGCTTCGGTTCGAAGGTCCCCGGCGTCGGCACGCAGGTGCGCGACGTGACGATGGACTTCGGCTACGGCCACGCGTTCACCGAGGCGTCCCCCGAGGCGTACGAGCGACTCATCCTCGACGTGCTCCTCGGCGACCCGCCCCTGTTCCCCCGGCACCAAGAGGTCGAGCTCTCCTGGAAGATCCTCGACCCGATCGAGGAGTTCTGGGCCACGCAGGGCCAGCCCGAGCAGTACCGTCCCGGCACGTGGGGTCCGGCCTCGGCCGACGACCTGCTCGCCCGCGACGGCCGGACCTGGAGGCGTCCATGAAGATCGACCTGCCCGACACCACGGTCTCGAAGATCCAGAAGACCCTGGTGCACATCCGCGAGGAGGGCGGCGCCGTCGCCCTCGGCCGCGTGCTGACCCTCATCGTCTCGACCGCCCTCGGGCACGAGGAAGAGGCGATCTCGGCCGCGAACGAGGCGTCGCGCGAGCACCCGATGCGCGTCATCATCGTGTCGAAGAACGCCGGGGACACGAAGTCCCCCGGTCGCCTCGACGCGCAGATCCGCGTCGGGAGCGACGCGGGCGCCAGCGAGGTCATCGTCCTCCGCGCGTACGGCGAGACCGCGACCGACGAGGAGAGCCTGGTCACCGGGCTGCTCCTGCCGGACGCCCCCGTCGTCGCCTGGTGGCCCGACGCCGCACCGTCGAAGCCGTCCGAGTCCGCACTCGGACGGATCGCGCAGCGCCGCATCACCGACGCCGCCGCCCAGAAGGACCCGAACGAGGCGATCGCCGCGCTCGGCGAGTCCTACGTCCCCGGTGACACCGACTTCGCGTGGACCCGGCTGACGCTCTGGCGGAACCAGCTCGCCGCAGCGCTCGACCAGCCGCCGTACGAGCCCATCACCGGCGTCGAGGTCTCCGGTGCGAGCGACAGCCCGTCGACGATCATGCTCGCCGCCTGGCTGCAGCTGCGCCTCGAGGTGCCCGTCCGAGTCGTCACGTCGCCCCGCGCGACCGGCTCGAGCGGCATCCACGGCGTGAAGCTCGAGCGCGAGTCCGGCACGATCGACCTCGAGCGCTCCCTGGTGGACGTCGCGACCCTGTCGATGCCCGGACAGCCGACGCACGACCTGTCGCTGCCGCGCCGCAACCTGCGCGACTGCCTGGCCGAGGAACTCCGTAGACTCGACCCGGACGTCCTCTTCGGGGACGTCGTCAAGCACGGGGTGCCGCAACTCCGCGATTCGATCGCGGGCTAGCGCCACCCAGGCCGGACCGTCACCCCGGTGGCGGTCCGGCCGACCCGGTCCTGCTCGCGCGCCGGGCCGCCACGAACACGGGAGTCACGTGACCAACGAACGACGGGTGCTGGTGCACCCGGACAAGCAGGCCCTCGGCGCATCCGTCGCCGCTCGCTTCCTCACGAAGATCATCGACGTGCTCGACGAGCAGGAGCGCGCGGACATCGCGATCAGCGGTGGCTCCGTGTCCTCCCTGGTCCTCGCCGCGATCAGCCAGTCGCCGGCGCGCGAGAGCGTCGACTGGTCGAAGGTGCACGTCTGGTGGGTCGACGAGCGCTGGGTCCCCGAGGGCGACGCCGACCGCAACGTCACCGGCACCCAGACCGACTTCCTAGACCACGTCGGGATCCCCACCGAGAACGTCCACCCGATGGGCGCCTCGGACGCCGGGCTCTCCATCGACGAGGCAGCCGCCCGGTACGAGCGCGAGCTGCAGGACGCCGCACCCGAGGGCGCCGTCGCACCCCGGTTCGACATCACGCTGCTCGGCGTCGGCCCCGACGGCCACACCGCCTCGCTCTTCCCGGAGTTCCCGCAGCTCGCCGTCACCGACCGTGCCGTGCTGACCGTGGACGACTCCCCCAAGCCGCCGCCGCAGCGTCTGACGCTGTCCTTCCCGGTGATCAACGCCTCGCAGCGTGTGTGGGTCATCCTGTCCGGCGCCGAGAAGGCCTCGGTCCTGGGGCTCGCCCTCGCGGGCGCCGCGGTGGACGAGGTCCCGGTCGGCGGCGTGCAGGGTCGGAAGCGCACGGTGTTCTTCGTCGACCAGGACGCCGCGCGCGACGTGCCCGAGAACCTCATCGCGTCGACGTACTAGGCGCACCCCCGGAAGAGGCCCGCTCGCGCCCCCGCGAGCGGGCCTCTTCTGTCATGCTCGGCACCGCGCGGCGACGACTCCTGCCCGGTCGACGAGCGACCGGCGGCATGTCGTGCACATTCGCGAACGACGAGGACCCCACGCGAGTCCTGCGGCACGAACAGCGACGGGAACGACGAAGGCCCCCGTACCGGATCGGTACGGGGGCCTTCGGACGACCGTGGGGCTACTTCGCGGTGCCGCGACGCTGCCGGAGCTGCTGCAGCGCGTCCTCGAGGAGCTGCGCTGCCTCTTCTTCAGTGCGACGTTCCTTGACGTACGCCAGGTGGGTCTTGTACGGCTCGGTCTTCGCGACGACCGGAGGGTTCTCCTTGTCGCGACCGGCCGGGAGCCCGGTGGACGGCGAGTCGACCGTCTCGGGGATCTCCTCGTCGGGCAGGGTCGCCGAGAAGTACCGGACGACCTCGTTCCCGAGGGCGTCCCAGTACGAGACGGCCACGCGCTCGGCCTGGACCCCGCGGTCCTGCTCCCCCATGGGCCCGGCTCCGACGCGCGAGCCCCGGATTGCACTGCCTCCGCTTGCCATGTTCAGCTCCCCGCTGTGAACTTGTTGATGAGACCGAGCACGATGATCGACACGATCCAGATCAGACCGAGGATCACCGTGATGCGGTTGAGGTTGCGCTCGGCGACGCCGGACGCCCCGAGGTTGCTCGTCACGCCGCCGCCGAACATGTCGGAGAGGCCGCCACCGCGGCCCTTGTGCAGCAGGATGAGGAGCGTGAGCAGGAGGCTCGTGATCGCGAGCAGGACCTGCAGCACGACGGAGAGAATCGCCACGACGTACCTTTCGTGTCAGTCAGCCATGCAAGTGTACCGGGCTGCCGGAGTGACCGGGGCCACCGGCACCGGTGTGGCCCGGCACCGGAGCCGACAGGCACCGGTCTGGCCCGGTGCCGGACGCTGGCCAGGCCGGCCACGCGGACGTGACCGGCCTGGGAGCGAAGTGGGACTAGAGCCCGACGTGCTGACGGAAGCGCGCGATCGCCGCGAACTCCTGCACGTCGAGCGACGCGCCGCCGACGAGCGCACCGTCGATGTCGGGCTCGCGGAGGAAGCCCGCGATGTTGCCCGACTTCACCGAACCGCCGTAGAGCACGCGCGTGGCCGCAGCGGCCTCGTCGCCCCACGCCGCAGCGATGGCCCGACGGAGCGCGGCGCAGTCGTCCTGCGCCTGCTCGGGCGTGGCGGCCTGGCCGGAGCCGATGGCCCAGACCGGCTCGTACGCCACGACGATCTCGGACGGCTGCACCGCACCGAGGACCACGTTCAGCTGCTCGACCGGGACGACGCCCGCGCCGCGCTGCTCGCGCTCCTCGCCGGTCTCGCCGACGCAGACGACCGGGACGATGCCGTGCTTGACGGCGGCGGCGGTCTTGGCGGCGACGACCTCGTCGGTCTCCCCGTGCATCGTGCGACGCTCGGAGTGCCCGACGATGACGTACTGCGCGTCGAGGGCCTTGAGGAACGCCCCCGAGACGTCACCGGTGTAGGCACCGGAGTCGTACTGGGACAGGTCCTGGGCACCGAAGCGGATCTCGAGCTTGTCGGCCGAGATCAGCGTCTGCACGCTGCGCAGGTCGGTGAAGGGCGGGAACACCGCGACCTCGACGTCGTCGTGGTCGTGGCGCGCGTCCTTCAGCGTCCAGGCGAGCTTCTGCACCGTGGCGATGGCTTGGAGGTGGTCCAGGTTCATCTTCCAGTTGCCGGCGATGAACGGGGTGCGGTTCATGCTGCGTCCTTCCCAGCGTTGCCGGCGATGAAGGGCGTACGGCTCATCGGGACCACCCCAGTGCTTCGAGACCGGGCAGCGACTTGCCCTCGAGGAACTCGAGGCTCGCACCGCCACCGGTCGAGATGTGGCCGAACCGGTCGTCGGCGAAACCGAGCGACCGCACGGCTGCTGCCGAGTCACCGCCGCCGACGACCCCGAGGCCGTCGACCTCGGTGAGCGCCTGCGCGACGGTCTTCGTGCCGGCCGCGAAGGCCGGGAACTCGAACACGCCCATCGGACCGTTCCAGAACACCGTCTTCGACCCGGACACCGCCTTCGCGAACCGAGCGGCCGTCTCCGGACCGATGTCGAGCCCGATGCCGTCCGCGCCGAACGCAGTCGACTCGATCGCGTCGGCCGCGACCGTCTCGTGCTCGGCGTCCGCCGCGAAGCCCGAGGCCACGACGACGTCGGTCGGCAGGTCGATCGTCACGCCGAGCTCGCCGGCCTTCGCCAGGTACGAGCGCACGGTGTCGAGCTGGTCCTGCTCGAGCAGCGACTTCGCGACCCCGTGACCCTGGGCCGCGAGGAACGTGAAGAGCATGCCGCCGCCGATGCAGAGCGTGTCGACCTGCGGGAGCAGGTGGTCGATGACCCCGAGCTTGTCGCTGACCTTCGACCCGCCGAGGACGACCGTGTACGGCCGCTCGGGGTCCTTCGTCAGGCGCTCGAGCACCGTCAGCTCGGACTCGATGAGCGAGCCGGCGGCGCTGGGCAGCGCCGCGGCGAGCTCGTAGACCGAGGCCTGCTTGCGGTGCACGACACCGAAGCCGTCCGACACGAAGGCGTCGCCCAGGGCGGCGATCCGCTCGGCGAACTGCTGGCGATCGGAGGCGTCCTTCGAGGTCTCCTCCGGGTTGAACCGGAGGTTCTCGAGCAGCAGGACGTCGCCGTCCCCGAGGGCCTCGGCGGCCGCGGTCGCGTCGTCGCCGACGGTCTCGCCGACGAACGTGACCTCTTTCCCGAGCAGCTCGGAGAGCCGCTGCCCCACGGGAGCGAGCGAGTACTCCGGCGCCGGCGACCCGTCGGGACGACCGAGGTGCGAGATCACGATGACCCGCGCTCCGGCGTTCACCAGGGTGTTCAGCGTGCCCAGCGACGCCCGCACGCGGCCGTCGTCCGTGATCTTGCCGTCCTTGAGCGGGACGTTCAGGTCGCAGCGGACGACGACGCGCTTGCCGGCGAGGTCGCCGAGGTCCTCGAGGGTGCGGAGGCTCATGCCGAGAGTCGCTCGCCCACGTACTCGGTGAGGTCGACGAGGCGGTTCGAGTAGCCCCACTCGTTGTCGTACCACGAGGTGATCTTCACGAGGCCGCCGATGACCTTGGTCAGGCCGGAGTCGTAGATCGAGGAGTGCGGGTCCGTGGTGATGTCGGTCGACACCAGCGGGTCCTCGCTGTAGAGCAGGATGCCCTTGAGCGGGCCCTCGGCGGCCTCCTTGTAGGCGGCGTTGATCTCGTCGACGGTGACCTCGGACTTGGTCTCGAGGGTCAGGTCGGTGATCGAACCGGTGGGCACCGGCACGCGGAGCGCGTAGCCGTCGAGCTTGCCGGCGAGCTCCGGCATGACCAGGCCGATGGCCTTGGCCGCACCCGTGGAGGTCGGGACGATGTTCAGGGCGGCGGCACGGGCACGACGCGGGTCCTTGTGCGGGCCGTCCTGCAGGTTCTGGTCGGCGGTGTAGGCGTGCACCGTCGTCATCAGGCCACGCTCGATGCCGAACTTGTCGTGGAACACCTTGGCGAGCGGCGCGAGGCTGTTCGTGGTGCAGGACGCGTTCGAGATGATGTGGTGGTTCGCCGGGTCGTACTGGTCCTCGTTCACGCCGAGCACGATGGTGACGTCGTCACCCGTGGCCGGGGCGGAGATGATGACCTTCTTGGCGCCCGCGTCGATGTGCTTCTGCGCGTCGGCGGCCTTGGTGAAGAACCCGGTCGACTCGATGACGACGTCGACACCCAGCTCACCCCAGGGGAGGTTGGCGGGGTCGCGCTCCGCGAGGACCTTGATCGGCTTGCCGTCGACGACGATGCTGTCGCCGTCGAGCTCGACTGAGACGCCGAGGCGACCGGTGACGGAGTCGAACTTCAGCAGGTTCGCGAGCGCCGCGTTGTCGGTGAGGTCGTTCACCGCCACGATCTCGAGGTCGGAGCCCTTCGCGAGGGCGGCCCGGAAGAAGTTACGGCCGATGCGGCCGAAGCCGTTGATGCCGATCTTGACGGTCAATGGATCTCCTGGTGGGTGTGGAGCGCCCCGGGGGCGCTGCTTTCGGAGTCATGGGCCCTTCGGGCCCACGTGTGGTGGACGATACGCCCCGTAACGTCGCCGTAACGACCCTAGCAGTCGGACACTGCGGACCCGCGCCGGATGACGGTCCGTCCGGACGGTCGCGCGGCCGTCCGCGGACGCGCCCCGACGACGGACGGGAGGCACGGTGCCAGCTGGCACCGTGCCTCCCGTCCGGTGGGTCGTCAGCCCCGCGATCAGGCGCCCTCGAGCTCCTCGGGGACGCTCGCCTCGGTGCCAGGGATGCCCAGGTCGGAGGCGCGCTTGTCCGCCATCGCGAGGAGCCGGCGGATGCGGCCGGCGATCGCGTCCTTCGTCATCGGCGGCTCCGCGTGCTGACCGAGCTCGTCGAGCGACGCGTCGCGGTGCTCGAGGCGGAGCGAGCCGGCGTACTTGAGGTGGTCGGGGACCTCGTCGCCGAGGATCTCGAGCGCGCGCTCGACGCGGGCGCACGCGGCGACCGCGGCCTGCGCGGAGCGGCGGAGGTTCGCGTCGTCGAAGTTGACCAGGCGGTTCGCCGTCGCACGGACCTCGCGGCGCTGGCGCATCTCCTCCCAGTCGGCGTTCGTGCGGGCGGCGCCCATGACGGTCAGCATCTGCCCGATGGCCTCGCCGTCGCGGATGACGACGCGGTGCACGCCGCGGACCTCGCGGCCCTTCGCGGCGATGCCGAGGCGCGACGCGGCACCGACGAGGGCCATCGCCGCCTCGTTGCCGGGGCAGGTGACCTCGAGCGCGGCCGCGCGGCCCGGGTCGGTGAGCGTGCCGGAGGCGAGGAACGCACCGCGCCAGATGGCGGCGAGGTCCTCGCGGTTGCCGGTGGTCAGCCGGTTCGGCAGGCCGCGGACCGGACGGCGACGGGCGTCCATCAGACCGGTCTGGCGCGCGAGGGTCTCCCCCGCCTCGAGCACGCGGACCAGGTAGCGGGTGCCCCGACGCGACGAGGCGGACGAGCCGACGCTCGCCTCGGAGCGGACGCCGTAGAGCTCCGCGAGGTCCTTGCGGACGCGGTGGACGATGATCCGGGTGTCGAGCTCGACCTCGACGGCGATCCGGCCGGAGATGACGTGCAGGCCACCCGCGAACCGGAGGATCGTGGCGAGTTCGGCGGCGCGGACCGTGTTGCGGTTCACGACGACCCTGGCCAGTTCGTCCTTGACCTCGGCAGTCAACGGCACAGCATCATTCCTAACGTTTCTTCTGGTGGGGTCCGCAGGCCCGCGCACTGGTGAGCACCGGAGGGCTCCTGAGCACGACACGCTCGTGAGCGACGGCCGGAGGGGCGGTCACTCCCGGCCGAGGTCTCGGTTCTGCACACGCACGGCGACGTCGGGCATGCTGCGGAGGAGGTTCGCCAACTCGGCGACGACGGCGACCGAACGGTGCTTGCCGCCGGTACAGCCGATGGCGATCGTAGCGTGTCTTTTGTTCTCGCGCTGGTATCCCGCCAGGACGGGCTCGAGCACGGCCGCGTACCGCTCGACGAACGAGCGGGCCCCCGGCTGTGCGAGCACGTAGTCCGAGACCGGGGCGTCGAGGCCGGTGTGGGGGCGCAGCTCGGGCACCCAGTACGGGTTCGGGATGAAGCGGACGTCGGCCACCATGTCGGCGTCGGCGGGCAGGCCGTACTTGAAGCCGAAGCTCATCAGCGTCACCTGCACGCCGACGAAGTGGTCGTCCGCGAAGCGCTCGGTGACGGTGTTCGCGAGTTGGTGGATGTTGAGGTCCGAGGTGTCGATGATCACGTCGGCGGCGTCGCGCAGGCCCGACAGCCGGGTCCGCTCGCGGCCGATGCCGTCGAGGAGCGTGCCGTCCTCCTGCAGCGGGTGCGGCCGGCGGACCTGCTCGAAGCGGCGGACGAGCACGGCGTCGGTGGCCTCGAGGAAGAGCACCCGCACGCGGGCCGAGGCGCTCGCGCGGACCTGGGCGACCGCCTGCTCGGGGTCGGTGAAGAACCGTCCGCCGCGGACGTCGACGACGGTCGCGATCTTCGGGATCTTCTCCCCCGCCCGGTCGGCGAGCTCGGTGAGCGGGCCGAGCATCTGGGTCGGGAGGTTGTCGACGACGTACCAGCCGAGGTCCTCGAGGGCCTTGCCGACGGTCGAGCGTCCGGCGCCGGACATGCCCGTCACGATCAGGATGTCGTGCTGCTGGGTCGTTCGGGCGGGGGTGGCGGGGGGCTCGTGCCCCTGCTCGGGGCTGTCGTGCTCGTGACGGTCGCTGCTGTCGTGCTCGTGCTCGTGCTCGGCGTTGCTGTCGCTCATGGTCGGGGGCTCCGTCGTCGCGGTCCGGGCGGCGCGCCCGGGGTGTGTCGGCTGCGGGTCCAGGCTATCGCCCGGTCCGCTGGGTCGGCTGTCCGGGTCGGCGGTCCTGGTCGGTGATCGGATCAGCCGCGTCCGGTCGGTTGCAGCTGGTCGGCTCTCCTGGTCGGGACCCGGCCTGCTGCGCCCGTGGTCAGACCGGGCGCAGGGGGCCGTCCTCGGAGACCGTCGGTACCTGGACCGGACCGGTCGGGGTGCTCGTCGGACTGCTGGGTTCGACAGCGCTGCCCGGGCCGGCCGGGTCGGACGGGCTGGCCGGGCTGGCGGTCAGTGCACTGGCCGGGGTCTGCGCCAGCTTCGTGACGACCGCGGCCGCGGTCGCCGGACCGACCCCGTTCACCTCGGCGATCTGCTCCGCCGTCGCCTCGCGCAGCCGCGACACCGACCCGAAGTGCTTCAGCAACGCGTTCACCCGCGTGGGGCCGAGCCCCGGCACCTCGGACAGCTGGGACCGGACGTCGCGCTTCCGGCGGGTCCGCTGGTGCGTGATCGCGAACCGGTGGGCCTCGTCACGGATGCGCTGGATGAGGAACAGGGCCTCGGAGTTGCGCGGCATGATCACCGGGAAGTCGTCGTCCGGCAGCCAGAGTTCCTCGAGGCGCTTCGCGATGCCGACCAGGGCGATGTCGTGCACGCCGGCCTCGTCCATCGCCCGCTTGGCCGCCTGCACCTGCGGCTGCCCGCCGTCGACGATCAGCAGCTGCGGACGGTAGGCGAAGCGCTTCGTCGGCTTCGTGCCCTCGACGACGTCCTCGCTCGTCGCGTCCGGGACGTCGGGCACCGAGGCGTCCTCGTCGAGCCGCGCGAGTCGACGGGAGAGCACCTGGTACATGCTGTCCGTGTCGTCGGTCGTCTCGGCGATCGTGTACCGGCGGTACTGGTCCTTGCGGGGCAGCCCGTCCTCGAAGACGACCATCGACGCCACGACGTTCGTGCCCTGCAGGTGCGAGATGTCGTAGCACTCCATCCGGAGCGGCGCCTCGGTCATGCCGAGGGCCTCCTGGATGTCCGCCAGCGCGGCCGACCGGGTGGTGTAGTCCGCGCTCCGCTTCGTCTTGTAGAGCATGAGCGCCTGCGCCGCGTTCTGAGCGGCCGTCCGGGCGAGCCCGGCCCGGTCGCCGCGCTGGGCGGTGCTGAGCTTGGTGCCGCGGCCACCCCGACGCTCGCTGAGCCACTGCTCGAGGGCCTCGGCGTCCTCCGGCAGCTCCGGTACGACGACCTCGCGCGGGGGTTCCTCGCTCGTCGCGTACTGACCCTGGACGATCTGCTCGACGAGGTCGCCGGTGCTGATGTCGAGTTCCTTGTCGACGACCCAGCCCCGGACACCGCGGATGCGACCGCCGCGGACCGAGAACAGCTGCACGGCGGCGGCGAGCTCGTCCTCGGCGACGCCGAACAGGTCGAGGTCCACCGAGTCGCGGAGCACCACGGCCGACTTCTCGAGCACGGCCTCGAGCGCTCCGACCTGGTCGCGGTAGCGCGCGGCCTGCTCGTACTGCATGGCGTCCGCCGAGGCCGCCATCCGCTGCTTCAGCTCGGTGATCACCCGGCGGTCGTAGCTCGCCATGAAGCGGACGAACTGCTCGACGATCGCACGGTGCTCGGCGATCGTCACCTTCTGCGAGCACGGGCCGCCGCACTTCCCGATCTGCCCGGGGAAGCACGGCTTGCCGGTCTGCATCGCCCGCTTGTACGACGAGTCGGAGCAGGTGCGGATCGGGAACACCTTGATCATCAGGTCGATGGTGTCGTGGACCGCCCAGATCTTCGGGTAGGGCCCGAAGTACTTCGCACCCTTGATCTTCCGGTTCCGCGTCACCATCACCCGCGGCGACTCCTCGCCCAGGGTGATCGCCATGTACGGGTACGACTTGTCGTCCCGGAACTTGACGTTGAACGGCGGATCGAACTCCTTGATCCACGTGTACTCGAGCTGCAGTGCCTCGATCTCGGAGCCGACCGTCGTCCACTCGACGCTGCGGGCGGTGAGCACCATCCGGCGCGTCCGCTCGTGCAGGGTCGGCAGCGGGGCGAAGTAGTTGCTCAGCCGCGCGCGGAGGTTCTTCGCTTTGCCGACGTAGAGCACCCGACCGGCTTCGTCGCGCCACCGGTAGACGCCCGGATCGGTCGGGATCTCCGACGCCTTCGGTCGCCAGGAGACGGTGTTCGCCACCTAGCGCGCACCCGCCTTCTGCTTCGCCGTGCGGGCGCCGACGGCTTGCTGCTTGCCGACCCGGGCGTCCTGCGCGTCGAAGATCTCGCGGAGGAACACCCCGGTGTGGCTCTCGGGGACGTCCGCGACGTGCTCGGGCGTGCCGACCGCCAGGACCGTGCCACCACCAGCGCCGCCCTCCGGACCCATGTCGACGAGCCAGTCGGCCGACTTGATGACGTCGAGGTTGTGCTCGATCGTGATGACGGTGTTGCCCTTGTCGACCAGGCTCTGCAGCACGAGCAGCAGCTTCCGGACGTCCTCGAAGTGGAGACCCGTGGTCGGCTCGTCGAGCACGTAGACCGTGCGGCCGTTCGAACGGCGCTGCAGCTCTGTCGCGAGCTTGACGCGCTGCGCCTCGCCCCCGGAGAGGGTCGTGGCGCTCTGGCCGAGCCGGACGTATCCCAGGCCGACGTCGACGAGGGTCGCCATGTACCGGTGGATCGCCGAGATCGGCTCGAAGAACTCGGCCGCCTCGCTGATGGGCATGTCGAGGACCTCGGAGATGTCCTTGCCCTTGTAGTGCACCTGCAGCGTCTCGCGGTTGTACCGGGCACCACCGCAGACCTCGCACGCGACGTAGACGTCGGGGAGGAAGTTCATCTCGATCTTGATCGTGCCGTCGCCGGAGCAGTTCTCGCAGCGGCCGCCCTTGACGTTGAAGCTGAAGCGCCCGGGCTGGTACCCGCGGGCCTTCGCCTCGGGCGTCTCGGCGAAGAGCTGCCGGATCCGGTCGAACACGCCGGTGTACGTCGCCGGGTTCGACCGCGGGGTGCGGCCGATGGGCGCCTGGTCGACGTGCACGACCTTGTCGAGCTGGTCGAGCCCCTTGACGCGCGTGTGCTTGCCGGCGATGTGCCGGGCGCCGTTGAGCTGGTTGGCGAGCACCTTGTACAGGATGTCGTTGACGAGCGTCGACTTGCCCGAACCACTGACGCCGGTGACCGCGGTGAACACGCCGAGCGGGAAGTCGACGTCCACCTGCTTGAGGTTGTTCGCCCGCGCCCCCTGCACGCTGATCACGCGCTTCGGGTTGACCTTCCGGCGCTCGGTCGGGACCTCGATGGCACGACGGCCGGCGAGGTAGTCGCCCGTGATCGAGTCACGGTTCTCGATGATGCCCTCGTAGGACCCGGAGTGCACGACGACGCCGCCGTTCACGCCCGCACCCGGTCCGATGTCGACGACCCAGTCGGCGGTGCGGATGGTGTCCTCGTCGTGCTCGACCACGATGAGCGTGTTGCCGAGGTCCTTGAGCTTGACGAGGGTGTCGATCAGCCGCCGGTTGTCGCGTTGGTGCAGCCCGATGCTCGGCTCGTCGAGCACGTAGAGCACGCCCGTCAGCCCCGAGCCGATCTGCGTCGCGAGACGGATGCGCTGCGCTTCGCCACCGGACAGCCCGCCGGCACCGCGGGCCAGCGTCAGGTAGTTCAGGCCGACCTCGAGCAGGAACTCGAGTCGCGCCCGGATCTCGCGCAGGACCGCGGCGGCGATGTGGGCCTCGCGCTCGGTGAGCGTCAGGGTCTCCATGAACGCATAGGCGTCGTCGAGCGACATGTCGGTGACGTCCGCGATGCTCCGGCCGTCGACCGTGACCGCCAGGACCTCGGGCTTGAGTCGCGTGCCGTCGCACACCGGGCACGGGACCTCGCGCAGGTAGCCCTGGAAGCGCTGCCGCTGCGAGTCCGACTCGGCCTCGGCGAACTTGCGCTCGATGTAGGGCATGACACCCTCGAACCCACTCGTGTACCGCATCTCGCGCCCGAAGCGGTTCTTCCACGACACCGAGACCTGGAAGTCCTTGCCGGTCAGGATCGCCGCCTGCACCGACGGGTCGAGCTGGCTCCACGGGGTGTCGAGCGAGAACCCGAGGTCCTTGCCGAGACCGGCGAGGAGCTTCTCGAAGTACGAGTACAGCCCGCTCGTCCCGGTCCACGGCAGCAGCACGCCGTCGCGGAGGGACGCCTCGGGGTCACCGAGGACGAGGTCCGGGTCGACCGACATCCGCGTGCCGAGGCCGGAGCACTCCGGGCAGGCGCCGAACGGGGCGTTGAACGAGAACGTGCGGGGCTCGATCTCGGTCAGCGCGAGCGGGTGGTTGTTCGGGCAGGAGAGGTTCTCGGAGTAGGTCCGGACCGCGCCGGGGCCCTCGTGGTCGACGAGGTCGATCGCCACCGTGCCGCTCGTCAGCCGCAGGGCGGTCTCGAGCGAGTCGGTGAGCCGACCGAGGATGTCGTCGCTCGCCACGAGCCGGTCGATGATCACCGAGATGTCGTGCTTGACCTGCTTCTTGAGCTTCGGCGGGTCGCTCAGCTGGATCCGCTCGCCGTCGACGATCGCACGGGCGTAGCCGGAGGCCGCGAGCTCCTGGAAGAGGTCGACGAACTCGCCCTTCTTCTTCGAGATGACCGGCGCGAGCACCTGGAAGCGGGTCCCCGACTCGAACTCCATGAGCTGGTCGGCGATCTGCTGCACGCTCTGCTTGCTGATCACCTCGCCGCAGACGGGGCAGTGCGGGACGCCGATGCGCGCCCAGAGCAGACGCATGTAGTCGTAGACCTCGGTGATGGTGCCGACCGTCGACCGGGGGTTGCGGTTCGTCGACTTCTGGTCGATCGACACCGCGGGCGACAGCCCCTCGATGAAGTCGACGTCGGGTCGGTCCACCTGGCCGAGGAACTGCCGCGCGTACGCGGAGAGCGACTCGACGTAGCGGCGCTGCCCCTCGGCGAAGATCGTGTCGAACGCGAGCGAGGACTTGCCCGACCCGGAGAGCCCGGTGAAGACGACGAGGGAGTCCCGCGGGATCTCGAGGTCGACGTCGCGGAGGTTGTGCACGCGGGCACCCCGGACGCTGAGCGTCGAGGTGCTGTGCGGTGCCGTGCCGCCGGGGAGGTGGAGGTCTGCGGGCTCGCCGAAGGCGTTCCGGCCCGAGGTCGTGGTACCGCGGTCAGAGGTGATGGTCATCGCAGACGATTCTACGAAGCCGCACCGACATCCGTCCGGGCGTGGCGGTCCGGATCGGGTCAGACGAGTGCGTCGAGAGCGAACGCGACACCCGTGGCCCGTTCGCTCGCGGTCCACAGCCGTGCGGCGGCGGTGCGGTCGTGCGCCCGGATCCGAGCGGGCACGACGGCCGGTGCGCCGGCGAACTGCAGCGGGCCGCCGGGTCCCCAGTACTCCCCCGAGCGGACCCCGTCGCCGACGGCGGCGTGCACGAGCGGCCACGCCCCGGCGTCCTTGCCCTGGGCGACCCAGCCGGATCCCGCCCGCATCCAGGCCGGCTCCGAACGGGTCGGCGCGACGTCGGGCCGCGGCGGGGCGGCGGCGTCGAGCGCGAGCCCGGGGTGGGCCACCACGCTCGCCACGGAGGACCCGGCGTCGGCGAGCCGCTCGGCCAGCTCGAAACCGAACAGCATCACCGCGAGCTTGCTCCGGGCGTACTGCCGGTGTCCCTCGTACCGGCCGGTCGCGAGCGGGTCCCGGGGGTCGAGGGTCGCGAAACGGTGCGCGATCGACCCGAGGTGCACGACACGACCGGCGTGCTGGTCGAGCAGCGGCAGGGTCAGGGCGGTCCAGGCGAAGTGCCCGAGGTGGTTCGTGCCGACCTGCAGCTCGAACCCCTGCGCGGTCTCCTGCCGCTCGGCCGACCCGACGACCCCCGCGTTGTTCAGCAGCGCGTGCACCGGCCCGAGGTCAGCGAGCCGCTCGGCCGCCGCACGGACGCTCGTCAGGTCGGCGAGGTCGAGGTGCAGGATCGCGAGGTCGGCGCCGTCGACGTGCCGTCGGATGCTCCGCTCGGCAGCAGCGCCGCGCTCCGGGTTCCGCACCGCCAGGACGACCCGGTGCCCCTTCGCCGCGAGCTGCTCGGCTGCGTGGTACCCGAGCCCGGCGCTCGCGCCCGTGACGACGACCGTGCGCCGGCCCGGGGCCCGGTCGGGCACGGCGTCAGGGGACACGACCTCAGCGGACACGGCCTCAGCGGACATGGCCGGCGGACTCCATCTGCCGGAGCGCCTTCTTGAGGTCCTGGACCTCGTCGCGGAGCCGCGCGGCGAGCTCGAACTTCAGCTCGGCGGCGGCCTGCAGCATCTGGTCGTTGAGGTCGGCGATCGTCGCCTCGAGCTGGGTCGCACCCTCGCCCGCGATGCCCTCGCGCTTGAGGTTCGGCGTCGGCGACTTCCGGCCGTCGGCCGCCGGGCGCCCCTCGAGCAGCGCCTTGGTGTCGTCGTTCTCGCGCGCCAGGATCTCGGTGATGTCGGCGATCTTCTTGCGGAGCGGCTGCGGGTCGATGCCGTGCTCGAGGTTGTACGCCACCTGCTTCTCGCGGCGACGGTCGGTCTCCTCGATGGCCTGCTGCATGGAGTCGGTCACCTTGTCGGCGTACATGAGCACCTGGCCCGACACGTTGCGCGCCGCGCGGCCGATGGTCTGGATGAGCGAGGTGGAGGAGCGGAGGAAACCTTCCTTGTCGGCGTCCAGGATGGCGACGAGCGAGACCTCGGGCAGGTCGAGGCCCTCGCGCAGCAGGTTGATGCCGACCAGGACGTCGTACACGCCTTGGCGCAGCTCGGTGAGCAGCTCGACGCGCTTGAGGGTGTCGACGTCGGAGTGCAGGTACCGCACCCGGACGCCGGCGTTCCCGAGGAAGTCGGTGAGTTCCTCGGCCATGCGCTTGGTGAGCGTCGTGACGAGCACCCGCTCGTCCTTCTCGACGCGCTGCTTGATCTCCTCGAGCAGGTCGTCGATCTGCCCGTCGCTCGGCTTCACGACGATCTCGGGGTCGACGAGGCCGGTCGGGCGGATGATCTGCTCGACGACGCTGTCGGTGACGCCGAGCTCGTACTTGCCCGGGGTGGCCGACAGGTAGACCTTCTGCCCGACGCGGTCGAGGAACTCCTCGAACGTCAGCGGACGGTTGTCCAGCGCGCTCGGCAGGCGGAAGCCGTGCTCGACGAGCGTCCGCTTGCGCGAGGCATCGCCCTCGTACATCGCGCCGATCTGCGGCACGGTCACGTGCGACTCGTCGATGACGATGAGGAAGTCGTCCGGGAAGTAGTCGAGCAGGCAGTGGGGGGCTTCGCCGGCGTCACGACCGTCCATGTGCCGCGAGTAGTTCTCGATGCCCGAGCAGAAGCCGATCTGCTCCATCATCTCGATGTCGAACGTCGTGCGCATCCGCAGCCGCTGGGCCTCGAGCAGCTTGCCCTGTCCCTCGAGCTCGGCGAGCCGCTCGGCCAGCTCGTCCTTGATCCGCTCGATCGCGCGGTGCATGACGTCGGTGTCCGCGACGTAGTGGGACGCCGGGAAGATCGACACGGCGGGCAGGTCGTCGATCACGCTGCCGGTGAGCGGGTGCAGGGAGGACAGCGCCTCGATCTCGTCCCCGAACATCTCGATGCGGATCGCGTGCTCTTCGTACATCGGGATGATCTCGATCGTGTCCCCGCGCACGCGGAACGTGCCACGCGCGAAGTCCACGTCGTTCCGCTGGTACTGCATCCCGACGAACTTCCGGACGAGCTGGTCGCGCGAGATGGTCTGTCCCACGTGCAGCGCGACCGAGGCGTTCATGTACTGCTCCGGCGTGCCGAGGCCGTAGATGCACGAGACGGTGGAGACGACCACGACGTCACGGCGGCTGAGGAGCGAGTTCGTGGTGGAGTGCCGGAGCCGCTCGACCTCGGCGTTGACGGAGGAGTCCTTCTCGATGAAGGTGTCCGTCTGCGGGACGTAGGCCTCGGGCTGGTAGTAGTCGTAGTACGAGACGAAGTACTCGACGGCGTTGTTCGGCAGCAGCCCGCGGAACTCGTTCGCGAGCTGGGCGGCGAGGGTCTTGTTGTGCGCGAGCACGAGCGTCGGCCGCTGCACCTGCTCGATGAGCCAGGCGGTCGTCGCCGACTTGCCGGTACCCGTCGCGCCGAGCAGCACGACGTCGGTCTCGCCTGCGTTGATGCGTCCGGCGAGCTCCGCGATCGCGGCGGGCTGGTCACCGCTCGGCGAGTACTCGCTGATGACCTCGAACGGACGGATCGCCCGGGTGGGCTCGATCGACACTGCCATGGCGTCCACGGTAGTCGGGACCGCTGACACCGACCGCGCTGCTCGCCACGGGCGGAACGGAGCGAGATCGGCTCGGACGCGAGCGGTCAGTGGGTGAGCTGCTCCCACACCGCGTCGGCGGACCGGATCGTCGCCTCGAGCGTCCCCGTGGCGTCGACGACGTGGTCGGCCAGGGCCAGGCGCTCCGCATCGCTGGCTTGCGACGCCACCCGTCGCTCGGCTTCGTCCCTGGCCATCCCCCGGTGTGCCACGAGCCGCTCGATGCGCTGCGCGGCGGGCGCGTCCACCACGATCACTGCATCGAAGCGCAGCGGGCGGCTCCCCCGCGCCTCGGCGAGGAGCGGCACGTCGTAGACCACCACCGCGTCGGGGTCCGCCGCCTCGGCCGCGTCGAACGCCTGCTGCGCGAGGCGCCAGACCTCCGGGTGGGTGATCGCCTCGAGGTCCCGCCGTGCCACCGGGTCGGCGAACACCACGGCCCCGAGTGCCGGGCGGTCGAGCGACCCGTCCGCGGCGATCACGCCGGGGCCGAACCGTTCGGCGACCTGCGCCAGCCCCGGGCTCCCGGGAGCCACCGCGTCCCGCGCCAGGCGGTCCGCGTCGACCACGACGGCGCCGTGCTCCGCCCATCGACGGGAGACGGTGGACTTGCCCGCGGCGATGCCGCCCGTGAGACCGATGATGCGCACCCGACCAGGCTAGCGACGCTCGGCCCCGGAACGCCGGAAGCCCGGCACCCCTGTGGGGGTGCCGGGCTTCCGGGACGGTGTGACCCGCTCGATCAGTTGCTCGAGCTGAGCTTCTCGCGGAGCGCCGCGAGCGAGGCGTCGTCGGCCAGGGTGCCCTGACCGTTCGACTCGCTCGTGAAGGACGACGAGGTCGACGCGCTGGCCGGCAGGTCGAAGTTGCCCTGCGCCTCGTCGGCGATGGTCTTCGCGACCTGCGCCTTGTGGGCCTCCCAGCGCGACTGGGCGGCCGCGTACTGGCCCTCCCACTCGGTGCGCTGGGCGTCGTAGCCCTCGAGCCACTCGTTCGTCTCCGGGTCGAAGCCGTCCGGGTACTTGTAGTTGCCCTGGTCGTCGTACTCGGTCGGCATGCCGTAGAGCGCCGGGTCGAACTCGGTGCCCTCCGGGTCCACGCCCTCGTTCGCCTGCTTGAGGCTGAGCGAGATGCGGCGACGGTCGAGGTCGATGTCGATGATCTTGACGAAGACCTCGTCACCGACGGAGACGACCTGCTCCGCGAGCTCGACGTGCTTGTTCGAGAGCTCCGAGATGTGGACGAGGCCCTCGATGCCGTCCGCGACACGGACGAAGGCACCGAACGGCACGAGCTTCGTGACCTTGCCCGGCGCGATCTGACCGATCGCGTGGGTGCGGGCGAAGACCTGCCACGGGTCCTCCTGCGTGGCCTTGAGCGAGAGCGACACGCGCTCGCGGTCCAGGTCCACCTCGAGGATCTCGACGGTGACTTCCTGACCGACCTCGACGACCTCGCTGGCGTGCTCGATGTGCTTCCAGGAGAGCTCGGAGACGTGGACGAGACCGTCGACGCCGCCCAGGTCGACGAACGCACCGAAGTTGACGATCGACGACACGATGCCCTTGCGGACCTGGCCCTTGTGGAGGTTGTTGAGGAACGTGGTGCGCGACTCGGACTGCGTCTGCTCGAGCAGGGCGCGGCGCGAGAGCACGACGTTGTTGCGGTTCTTGTCGAGCTCGAGGATCTTCGCCTCGAGCTCCTGGCCCAGGTACGGGGTGAGGTCGCGGACGCGACGCAGCTCGATGAGCGAGGCGGGGAGGAAGCCGCGGAGACCGATGTCGACGATCAGGCCGCCCTTGACGACCTCGATGACCGTGCCGGTCACGACGCCGTCGGACTCCTTGATCTTCTCGACGTCGCCCCACGCGCGCTCGTACTGCGCACGCTTCTTCGACAGGATCAGGCGACCTTCCTTGTCCTCCTTCTGGAGGACCAGGGCCTCGACCTCGTCGCCGACCTCGACGACCTCGTTGGGGTCGACGTCGTGCTTGATCGAGAGTTCGCGCGAGGGGATGACACCCTCGGTCTTGTAGCCGACGTCGAGGAGGACCTCGTCGCGGTCGATCTTCACGACGGTTCCGGAGATCAGATCGCCGTCGTTGAAGAACTTGAGGGTCTTCTCGACCTCGGCCAGGAAGTCATCAGCCGAGCCGATGTCGTTGATGGCGACCTGCTTGGGAGCCTTGGTCGTGGTGGTTGTCATGTAGAGATTGCTCCGAACGGACATGAGTCGGGCCGTGACGGCGAGGGAGCGACCCCCTGGTCCGCACCGATCGTCGGTACGAGCCGTCATGGCAGTGATTGGTTGGCGCGGATTGCGCCGCCCAAGTCTAACCACTGGTCGCGGGGCCCCACAACCGGGCGTGTCGTCGCTCGGACCGGCCGAGGGGCGGACTGGAGGATCGTGGCGGCGCCGCCACGATCCTCCAGTCCGTCCGCCACCGGCGTCAGCCGAGCAGCGCGGTCCGCAGCGTGTCCAGGCCGACACCACCGAGCGCGAGCGCGCGGTGGTGGAAGGCCTTCAGGTCGAACGCGGCACCCTCGCGCGCCGCGAGCTCGTCGCGGATCGACTCCCAGACGCGCTGGCCCACCTTGTACGACGGGGCCTGCCCGGGCCAGCCGAAGTAGCGCGCGACCTCGAACTGCACGAACTCGGGCGCCATGTTGACGTTCTGCCCCATGAAGTCGAGCGCGTACTCCCAGGTCCAGCCCCCGCCGTCGGGGTTCGTCTTCTGCAGGTGCACGCCGATGTCGAGCACGACACGGGCCGCGCGCATCCGCTGGCCGTCGAGCATGCCGAGGCGGTCGCCGTCGTCGTCGAGGAAGCCGAGCTGCTCCATCAGGCGCTCGGCGTACAGCGCCCAGCCCTCGACGTGCCCGGACGGGCCGGCGAGCTGCCGGCGCCAGGTGTTCAGCTCGCCGCGGTTGTAGACCGCCTGGCTGATCTGCAGGTGGTGGCCGGGGACGCCCTCGTGGTAGACCGTGGTCTTCTCGCGCCAGGTCCCGAACTCGGTGACGCCCTGCGGGACGGACCACCACATGCGGCCGGCCCGCGAGAAGTCGTCGGAGGGGCCGGTGTAGTAGATGCCGCCCTCCTGCGTGGGGGCGATCCGGCACTCCAGGCGCTTGATCGGGTCGGCGATGTCGAAGTACTTCCCGTCCATCGCGGCGATCGACGCGTCGCTCGTCTCCTGCATCCAGCGCTGCAGGGCGTCCGTGCCGTGCAGGATCCGGGCCGGGTCGGCGTCGAGCACCTCGATGGCCCGCGCGACCGAGGCGCCGGACTCGATGCGGTCGGCGATGCGCTCCTGCTCGTCGCGCATGCGGGCGAGCTCCTCGATCCCCCACTCGTACGTCTCGTCGAGGTCCACGACCGCGCCGAGGAACCGACGGGAGTGCAGCGCGTAGTCCTCGCGTCCGACCGCGTCCACCGGGGTGGCGAGCGGCAGGAGCTCGTGCTCGAGGAACCCGCCGAGCGACCGGTAGGCGGCGGCCGCGACCTCGGCACCGCGGCTGAGCTCGGTGCGGAGCGCCTCGGGCAGGGGCTCCCCGCCCTCGAGCGCGGCCCCGTCGACGAGCTGCCGGAAGAAGCCGTCCTCGGCGCCGTTGCGCGCTGCCTGCTCGGCGATGAGGGCGACCTGGCGGCGTGCGGGCGTCACCTGCTCGCGGGTGCCCTGGAGCAGCGTCTCGCGGTAGCCCTCGAGGGCGTCGGGCAGCGCGTGCAGGCGCCCGGCGACGTCCTGCCAGTCGTCGGTGGTCGCGGTCGGCATGAGGTCGAGCACGTCCCGGAGCTCCTGCGCGGGGCTCGCGATGACGTTCAGGTCGCGTAGGTGGAGCTTCCGCTCGTGGGACTCGACGACGAGGTCGAGCTCGGCACCCAGGTCGGTCTTCGTCACCCGGTCGACGTCGTCGGTCGCGTCGGCGGCGTCGAGGGCACGGCGTGCGGCGCGGGCGGCGTCCGCGAGGGCGTCGGCACCGGCGGGCGAGGTGTCGCCGTAGGCCCCGGTGCGTCCGGGGACGCCGATGTACGTGGCGACGGTGGGGTCGAGGTCGACGAGGGTGGTCACCCAGTCCTCGGCGACCCGGTCGACGGCGGAGGGCTGACGGACGGGACGGTCTTCGGTCATGCCCCGACCCTACCCAGGGCGCGGGCGCGCGCCGGGCGCCGATCCGCTCGTGGGATGCCGATCCGTGCGTGGGACGCCGTTCCGCGCGTGGGATGGCGATCCGCGCGTGGGGTGCCGTTCCTTCCGGCCTCCTCCGCGCGGTTCGCCATCCCAGGTCACGTGCGATGGGCAGGAACACTCGCCACGCGACGGCCCAGCACCACGGACGGACGGGAGGCACGGTGCCAGCTGGCACCGTGCCTCCCGTCCGCTCGTGGGCGCGCCAGACGGAGCAGGGCGGGCCCGACGGGCCGCGCCCGACCCGCGTCAGTGCGCCGCGGCCTCCCAGTTCGGGCCGACGCCGACGGAGACGTCCAGGGGGACGCTGAGCTCGGCAGCGCCGCCCATCCGGGTGCGCAGGATCTCCTCGACGCGCTCCTGCTCGCCGGGGGCGACCTCGAGGATGAGCTCGTCGTGCACCTGGAGCAGCAGGTGCGACTCGAGCCCGCCGTCCCGCAGGTCGGCGTCGACACCGAGCATCGCGATCTTCATGATGTCCGCCGCTGACCCCTGGATCGGTGCGTTCAGCGCGGCGCGCTCGGCGTTCTCGCGGAGGACCCGGTTCGGGCTCTTCAGGTCGGGGAAGGGTCGGCGGCGGCCGAAGATCGTCTCGGTGTAGCCGTCCTCGCGCGCCTGCTCCACGACCCCGCGCAGGTAGTCGCGCACGGCACCGAAGCGGGCGAAGTACTCGTTCATGAGCGTGCGCGCCTCGGACTGGTCGATGCGGAGCTGCTTCGACAGGCCGAACGGGCTCAGCCCGTACGCGAGGCCGTACGACATCGCCTTGACCTTCGTGCGCATCTCGGCGCTGACGTCCGCCGGCTCGACCCCGAAGACCCGCGCGCCGACGAAGCGGTGCAGGTCCTCGCCCTCGTTGAAGGCCTGGATGAGCCCGGGGTCGCCGGACAGGTGCGCCATGATGCGCATCTCGATCTGCGAGTAGTCGGCCGTGACCAGGGTCGTGTACGGCTCGGCGACCGCGAAGGCCGAGCGGACCCGGCGTCCGACCGCGGTCTTGACGGGGATGTTCTGCAGGTTCGGGTCGGTCGACGAGATCCGGCCGGTGCTGCTGCCGGTCTGCTCGTAGCTCGTGTGGATGCGGCCGTCGACGACCGCGGCGTCGAGCGTGTCCACGATCTGCCGGAGCTTCGTCGCGTCACGGTGCTGCAGCAGCAGTCCGAGGAACGGGTGCGGGTGCTGCTCCTGCAGGTCGGCGAGGCTCGCGGCGTCGGTCGAGAAGCCGGTCTTGGTCTTCCGCGTCTTCGGCATCGCGAGCTCCGTGAAGAGCACCTCCTGCAGCTGCTTCGGCGAGCCGAGGTTGACCTCGTGCCCGATCTCGGCGAACGCCTGCTGCGCGAGCTCCGCGGCGCGCTCACCCAGGTCGTGCGACAGCCCGGTGAGGACGGGGCGGTCGATCGCGACGCCGGTGGTCTCCATGCCGGCGAGCACCGGGACGAGCGGCAGCTCGATGGTGTCGAGCACGCGGAGCGAGGACTCGTCGACGCGCGCACGCAGAGCGGTGTCGACACGGAGGACGTACCAGGCGTGCACGCCGACGTTCACCGGGTCGGTCTCGGGGACGAGCTGGTTCGGGTCGGCGGTCGGCAGTTCCTCGCCGAGCTCCTGGTACACGAGGTCGGACAGCGGCTGGCCCTGCTTGCCCGGCTGGGCGAGCCACCCCGTGAGGCGCGCGTCGCCCGCGATCCCCCGCACCGTGAACCCGACCGTCGCGAGGGCCTTGATCGCGGCCTTGGCGTCGTGGAAGTGCTTGGGCGCGTCCGACGCGAACCAGGCCGCGAGCTGCTCGTAGTCCTTCGTGCCGCTGCCGCCGGGGACGAGCACGGCGTCGTCGTGCGTCGCGATGCCGATGGCGCTCAGTCGGCCGTCGATGACCTCGACCGCGACGCCGAACCCGTTCTCGGCGTCGTTCGCGGCCTTGCGGTCGAGCCAGTACCCGAGCTCCTCGTCGATGACGGTCTTGACGGGCGGCGGGGTCGGCGCACCGCTGTCGACGGAGCCCGTCGACTCCGCTGCGTCGGACGGCTCGCCCGTGCCGGCGACCTTGAACACCCGGTCGAGCAGCGTGCGGAACTGCAGCTTCGCGAAGAGGTCGCGGACGGCCTGCTCGTCGAGCGGACGGAGCGCCACGTCGCCGGGGCCGACCGGCAGCTCGACGTCGTTCACGAGCCGGTTCAGCTTCCGGTTCCGGATCGCCCGGTCCTTCTGCTCACGCAGGTTGTTGCCGACGACGCCCTTGATCTCGTCGGCGTGCTCGAGCACCCCGTCGAGCGAGCCGTACGCGGTGATCCACTTGACGGCGGTCTTCTCGCCGACCTTGTCGATGCCGATCAGGTTGTCGCTGGTCTCGCCGACGAGTGCCGCGATGTCCGGGTACTGGTGCGGCTCGATGCCGTAGCGCTCGTACACCTTGTCGCGGTCGTAGCGGGTGAGCTCGGAGACCCCGCGGACGGACGGGTAGAGCAGCGTGACGTCGTCGTTCACGAGCTGGATCGAGTCGCGGTCACCGGACACGACGTACACCTGGTACCCCTGCTCCGAGCCCTGGCGGGCGAGCGTGGCGAGGATGTCGTCGGCCTCGTAGTCCTCCTTCGTGACCGTCGTGATGCCCATCGCCTCGAGCGCCTGCTGCAGGAGCGGGATCTGGCCCTTGAACTCGGCCGGGGTCTCGGAGCGGGTGCCCTTGTAGTCCTCGTACTCGCGCGTGCGGAACGAGAAGCGGGAGATGTCGAACGCGACGGCGAGGTGCGTGGGCTTCTCGCGCTGGAGGAGCATGAGCAGCATCGAGATGAAGCCGTGGATGGCGTTCGTGTGCTGCCCCTCGCGGTTCACGAAGCTGTCGACCGGGAGCGCGTAGAAGGCCCGGAAGGCGAGCGAGTGGCCGTCGATGACCATGAGGGTAGGCTTTGCGGAGTCCGACACCCGGACAGCCTACCGACGCCATCCGACACGGGAGTCCTGCGCGCGTGACCGACGAAGCGACCACCACCGGAGCCCTCGCCGACACCGGGGTGGACCCCCGACTGGCCGACCGGGGCATGGGCGAACTCGCCGAGAAGATGGGCATGGTCATCACCGAGCTGACCGCGGAGCGCGCCGTCGGTTCCATCCCGGTCGAGGGCAACCGCCAGCCCGTCGGGCTCCTGCACGGGGGCGCGTACGTCGTCCTCGCCGAGAGCCTCGGGTCGATGGCCGCGAACGTGCACGCCGGCCCCGGCCGCTACGCCGTGGGGATCGAGCTGAGCGCGTCGCACTCGCGGAGCGCCACGAGCGGCCGCGTCACCGGCACCTGCACGGCGATCCACCTCGGTGGCACGCTCACCACGCACGAGATCGTCCTGACCGACGACGAGGGCCGTCGGTGCTCGACCGTGCGCATCACGAACATGATCCGCGAGCGGCGCTAGACCCGTCCGGCGCCGGCGGGTCAGTCCTCGGGCGGGCGCTGCAGCAGCAGCCGCGCGTCACCGAACCCGAGCCGCCGGTAGAGCGACTCCCCCATCGCGCTCGAGTGGACCACGACCCGCTCGGCTCCGGCCTCGTCGGCGAGGTCGAGCAGCGCGGCGACGAGGGCGCCGGCGACGCCCGCACCGCGCAGGTCCGGGTGGACGTAGACGCTCTGCAGCTCCGCGGCGACTCGCCCGCGAGGCCGGTGCGGCACCGGCGGCCTGGCGTTCAGCGCCAGCCACGCCATCCCGAGCACGACGCCACCCCGTTCCGCCACGACGCACCGGTGCGACGCCGCGTGCTCGCGCGCGAACGTCGCGGTCGCCTCGCGGTACTCGTCGGGCGTCGCCGTCGGCGCCCGACCGGTCTCGTCCACGCTCCACCGCCACCGCAGGTCGGCCACCGCCGCCATGTCCTCCAGCCGGGAGGCACGGATCACCACGTCGTCCATGCCCCCACCTTGCCAGGTGGTCGGCCCGGCGGCGGGGCCGGGACGCGCCTCCGGTCCGGTGCTCTGCTGCGCTGTGCTGCGCGTCGGGTTGCGTCGATGGAGCACTCCTCGTCGGGTCCTGCGCCTCGACTCGACCGGGACTGCTCCATCGACTGAGAGCCGGGCGTCCGCCCGGGAACGCAGGAGCGCCGCCGGACGATGTCCGGCGGCGCTCCTGCGTGAGCGAGCGGGTGCTCGTTACTTCTTGGCGCTGAGCTGCTCGATGATCGCCTTGGCGACGTCGTGCATGGTGAGGCGGCGGTCCATCGAGGCCTTCTGGATCCAGCGGAACGCCTCGGGCTCGGTGAGGCCCATCTTCTCGTTCAGCAGGCCCTTGGCGCGGTCGACGAGCTTGCGGGTCTCGAAGCGCTCGACCAGGTCGGCGACCTCGGCCTCGAGCGTGATGATCTGCTGGTGGCGTGAGAGGGCGATCTCGATCGCGGGCAGCAGGTCGTTCGGGGTGAAGGGCTTCACGACGTAGGCGAGGGCACCGGCCTCGGTCGCACGCTCGACGAGGTCCTTCTGGCTGAACGCCGTGAGGAGGACCACCGGAGCGATGTGGTTCTTGGAGAGCTTCTCGGCCGCGGAGATGCCGTCGAGCTGCGGCATCTTGACGTCCATGACGACGAGGTCCGGGCGGAGGTCGGTCGCGAGCTGGACGGCGGTCTCGCCGTCGCCGGCCTCGCCGACCACGTCGAACCCGTTGTCACGGAGGATCTCGACGATGTCGAGACGGATGAGCGACTCGTCCTCGGCGACGACGACGCGACGCGGTGCTGCTGGGGTTGCTTCTGTGTCACTCACGTCGGAGAGCCTACTAGACGGAGCAGGACCGGTCCGTCAGGCCGGGCTTCTCGTACGAGTGGCGGGACCCCCGGGTCAGCGCAGCCCCGCACGCCGTGAGCCGTCCTTGTACGAGTGGCGGGACCCCCGGGTCAGCGCAGCCCCGCACGCCGTGAGCCGTCCTTGTACGAGTGGCGGGACCCCCGGGTCAGCGCAGCCCCGCACGCCGTGAGCCGTCCTTGTACGAGTGGCGGGACTCGAACCCGCACGCCGTGAGGCAGAGCATTTTGAGTGCCCCGTGTCTACCGTTCCACCACACTCGCGAGGACTTCAGGCTAGCAGCACGTGCCCCTCCGCCCGGTCCGTCGTCGGCCCGACGGCGACCGCCGGAAGGCGCAGCTCGAACACTGCGCCGCCGAGCGCTCCCGTCCCGGACGCGTGCGCGAGTGTCCCGCCGTGCGCGACGGCGATCCCGCGGGCGATCGGGAGCCCGAGTCCGGCGCCGCCGGAGCGGACGTCGCGTGCGGCCTCGAGCCGGACGAGCCGGTCGAACACGCGCTCGCGGTCGGCCTCGGGGATGCCCGGTCCGTCGTCCTCGACGCGGAGGACAGCGTCGGTGCCGTCACGGGCGAGGGCGACCGTGACCGTGCCGGATCCCCCGGTGGCGCGGGCGGCGTTGTCGACCAGGTTGCCGAGCACCTGCGCGAGCCGGTCCGGGTCGACCTCGGCGAGCACCGGGTCGTCCGGCGCGCGGAGGTCCAGGGTGACGGCGGGCAGCCGGAGCCGGAGCCGCTCCACCTCGGCGCGGATCCACGGCACCAGGTCGGTGCTCCGGCGTTCGAGCGCGATGCCCCGGTCCAGCCGGGCCATCGTGAGCATGTCGTCGACGAGCCGCGCTGCCCGGTCGGCCTGGCGGACGACGTGCACGGCGAGGACCTCGCGGGTGGCGGCGTCGTCGTCCCCGCTCCGCACGAGGGTGTCGGCCGCCGCGCGCACCCCCGCGACCGGGGTCCGGAGTTCGTGCGCGGCGTCGGACAGGAACGCGCGGACCCGCTCCTCTGCGGCGAGGGCCTGTGCCTCCGCACCCTCGACGGCGTCGAGCATCTCGTCGAAGGCGACCGCGACCCGGCCGATCTCGGTGTCGGTCCGGGACGGCCGGAGTCGCCGCCCGCGGTCCCCACCGGCGATCGACCGCGCGGTGTCGGTCATCTCGTCGAGTGGTCGGAGCGATCGACGCACGACGAGCACGACGCCGACCACCGCGACGCCGAGGAACGCTGCCGAGGCGCCGCCCATCACCCAGCCGAGCTGCGTGAGGGTCTCCTGGACGTCGCGGGTGCCGGCGGTCAGCGTGATCCGGGTGCCGTCGTCCAGCGTCGACCGGAGGGTCAGCACGCCGTCGTCGTCGGACACCGAGGACGCGGTGATCCGGGCGCCCGACGTCGTGCTCGTGCCGGTGCTGCTGGCCGAGCCCGAGGTCGTGCCTTCCGACCCTGCGGCCCGCTTGCCGGCGGGGCCGGGCAGCCCGGCCGGGTCGGGCGGGCCGGAGCGGAGCTGCTCGGGCGTCGGTCCTGCCTCGACCGCCGCGCCGTCGGGCTGCACGATGCGGACGGAGAGCCCCTGCGCGGAGAGCCGGTCGGCCAGGTCGTCGGCGTCGAGCACCCCGACGAGGGCCGCCGCCGCCGAGGCCCGGTCACGCAGGCGGTCCTCGACCTGGGCCCGGAGCCGGGCGCCGAGGACGGCCTCGACCGCGACGACGAGTCCGGAGAGCAGCACGGCCAGCAGGGCGATGATCGCCACGACCGTGCGCAGCCGCAGCGACGTGGTCCGCAGCGGGGACGTGCGCAGCGGCCCGGTCACGCGGCGCCCCGGTCCACCGCGAGCCGGTACCCGATTCCGCGGACCGTGTGCACCAGGCGCGGGCCGTGCGCCTCCATCTTCCGGCGGAGCGCGCTGAGGTGCACCTCGACCAGGTTCGCCGCGACCGCGTCGTAGCCCCAGACCTGGGTCGTGATCTGGCCCTTCGACACCGTCCGCCCGCGGCTCTCGGCCAGGAAGCAGAGCAACCGGAACTCGGTCGCGGTGAGGTCGAGCAGCACGCCGTCCCGTCGGACCGTGGCGCCCTCGGGGTCGATCACCAGGTCGCCGACCTCGATCACCGTCGGCACTCGACCACGGCGGCGGAGCACGGCCGTCACCCGGGCCACGAGCTCGGCCATCGCGAAGGGCTTCACGACGTAGTCGTCGGCACCCTCGGCGAACCCGCGGAGTCGGTCGTCGAGCTCGTCGCGCGCGGTCATCATCACGACGGCGGCGTCCGACCGGGCCCGGATGCGGGCGGCGAGGAGGATGCCGCTCGGCCCGGGCAGCATCCAGTCGAGCAGGACGAGGTCCGGCACGGCCCGGTCGAGGTCGTCGAGGATCGTCCGGCCGTCGGGGGCCGCGGCGACGAGGTGTCCCTCGGCGCGCAGGGTCGACACGACGGCGGTCCGGAGGGCGTCGTCGTCCTCGACCACGAGGATGCGTGCGGGTGCGTTCACGGCGGACACCGTACGGGCCGTCGGTGAGCACGGAGCATGGAGCCAGCTGGAGAACCCCTGTGCTTCAGTCCTGCTTCAGATTCGAGCTCGACCGTCGTCCTCGTCGGCGGACCACCCCGGTCCGCCACGGAGAACCGGAGACACCATGAACGACGAACTGCAAGACGAGACCACGACCGAGCGGGCCCCACGCCGACACCGCCGGCTCCGCGCGATCGGCATCGGGACCGCCGCGGCCGCGGTGCTCGTCCTCGGTGGGGTGGGCGTGACCGCGGCGATGGCCGACGGCGCCGGCAGCGGCCCGACCGTGACCGCCCCCACCGGCGCGCCCAGCGGTGCGCCGAGCGGCGCCCCGTCCGGCGCGCCGAAGGCCGCGCCGAAGGACGGGCCCGAAGGAGCGCCGGCGCCCGGGAAGGACGCCGCCGGCAAGGACGGCAAGGACGCTCCGGCGGCCCCGGGTTGCGTCGCCCTGCCCGCGCCGGGCAAGGACGCGGAGGCACCGAAGGACGCGCCCACCCCCCACCGAGGACGAGCACCGCGGCCGCGGCGGTCCCGATGCCGATCGCGCGGAGCCGGCGGTGTCGGCGTGGGGCCCGCTCGGTCGTGGTCTCGTCTTGCAGTTCGTCGTTCATGGTGTCTCCGGTTCTCCGTGGCGGACCGGGGTGGTCCGCCGACGAGGACGA
>NZ_CP054593.1:8400-22090 GCF_013347165.1 Curtobacterium sp. Csp2 | reverse complement strand
GCATCGACCTGGTCGTCGAGCGGGGCGAGTACGTCGCCGTGGTGGGTCCGTCCGGGTCCGGCAAGTCGACGCTGATGAACATCCTCGGCTGCCTCGACGTCCCGACGCACGGCGTGCACCGGCTCGGCGGAACCGACGTCCGGCTCCTCGCCGAGGACGACCTGGCCCGGGTCCGGAACCGTGACCTCGGCTTCGTCTTCCAGTCCTTCAACCTGGTCCAGCGGATGACGGCGCTCGCGAACGTGGCGCTGCCGAGACCGGCGCTGCCGAAGCCCGACCCGCCGAACCCGGTCCCGCTGGCTCCCGTGCCGGTCCCGGTGGTCGCCGCTGCGGTGCCGAGCGAGATCGTCTCGCCGGCGCGCAGCCCGGACCCGCTCACCTGCGTCCCGGCGGTGCCGACGACGCCCGTCGTCACGGGGACCCGCTTCGTCGTGCCCCCGGTGACGACGTCGACGTACGACCCGCTCCCGGACGTGTGGATCGCCGCCGCCGGGACGGACAGCGCGCTCGCCGGGGACGACTGCGTGGTGACCGTGACGTCGGCGGTGTCGCCGTACCGGACGCCGGACGGCAGGGCGGCGAGCGTCACGGTGACCGGGAAGACCACGACACCGGCGGACGAGGTCCCGACCGGGGCGATCGCCGTGACGGTGGCGGTGCTCGTGACGCCGCTCGCCGCCGGGTACGTCACCGATGCCGTCTGCCCGGTCTTCAGCGCGCCGACCTCGGACTCGGGGACGTCCGTGGTGACGACGTCGTGCGACGTGTCCGCGATCGTCACGACCCCGCCGGAGCCGGTCGACGACGCGGTGCCCGACGAGCCGTTCGTCCCGCCGGAACCCGATCCACCGGACCCGGAGCCGCCCGACCCCGATCCGCCGCTCGTCGACGTCGACCCCGTGGCGCTCGGGGACACGGTCTGCGAGCCGGTGCCGGACACGGTCTGCCCGACCGCGCCGGAGACCGCGACGACCGCGCCGGAGACCGGTGCCGTCAGGGTCGCCTCGCCGACCGCGGTCTGGGCGTCCGTGACGGCCGTCTGGTCGGAGGTGACCTTCGCCTGGTCCGCCAGGACCTGCGTCTGCGCCTGGTCGACGCCCGACGCCGACGAGGCGCTCGACGCCGACGCGGCGCCCGACCCCGACGCGGCACCCGAGGTCCCGCTCCTGGTCGTCACCGACTCGGCGGTCGTGCTCGGCGTCGACTCCGCCGCCGTCAGCGCCGTCTGCGCGTCGGACAGGGCGGTCTCGTCGCTCGACAGCGCCGCCTGCGCGTCGGTCAACTGTCCGGACAGGGCAGCCGTGCCGATGGTCGCGATCGTCTGCCCTGCCTGGACGGTCTGCCCGTCCTGCACGTCGAGCGTCGCGATCGTCCCGCGCACGGCGAACCCGACGGCGGTCTCCGACACCGGGGCGACGTTGCCCGTGGTGCTCACCCCGGCCGACACCGATCCCTGCCGGACGGTCCCGGTCAGGAGGGCCCCGGCGTGCGCGGACGCCGGGGGAGCGGTCAGGACCACGACGGCGGCACCGCCCCGAGGACGAGTGCGGCACCGAGCCCGATCGCCACCCACAGCTGTTGCTTCGACTCCATGCCGCGAGCGTCGACGCGTTCCTTCGCGGCCGGCTCGGGAGAACCAGTGGTTCCGCCGACCGTCGCGCCCGCTTCGTGAACGTCCTCCGATCCGGGCCACATCCGGTCGGATCGCGAGGATCATCCGCGCGGCGGAGGTGTCACCCGCCCGGCTGACGTACCGTCGGGCACGTGAACTGGTTGATCCTCATGGGGGCGGTGGCCGCAGCGGTCGTCGTGATGTGGATCGCCGATCGCCTGGGGTGGATCGACCTGTCGAACAAGGCCACTCGCTCGGGCGGATCCGGCGGCGTCATCTCGATGATGGACGAGGTCTTCGCGCCGACACGGCACGAGTCCCAGGCCGAGTACGAACGGCAGTCACGCCTGCCCCGGGAAGCCCCGACGCCGGCCGACGACGACCACGACCTGCTCAGCGGCAGCGTGCTCATCAAGGTGCCCACGGTCGGGCACACCGGTCGGCACGAGGCCCGTCCCGGCACGCTCGACCGCAGCTACTGATCCCGACTAGCGGGTCGTCAGCTCCTGGTAGTCGGGGTGCCGCTCGATCCAGGCCTTGACGTAGCTGCACAGCGGGACGACCCGCCGCGTGCCCTCGCGCACGTCGTCCAACGCGTGCTGGACGAGGATCGACGCGTGACCGCCGCCGCGGTGTGCCGGGTCGACCTCGGTGTGGGTGAAGCGGATCTCGTCGCCGTCCACCTCGTACGCGGCGAACCCGATCACCTCGCCGTCCTCGACCAGGGAGTACTGCTGCGCGTCGGTGTCGTTCCGGACCTCGGGTGATGCCATGCGGGCGACGCTACGCCCCCGCCCTGACGACGTTCCGGCTGCGGTCCCGCGCAGTGCTCCCGCCGATCCCCGAACGCGGGGCTGTGACCGCTCCCGGAACGCACTACTGTCACCTCGTGCACGACCAGACACCGCCCCTGCGCTTCCGGACCCCGCCCGGGTGGCCCACGCCCTCGCCCGAGTGGGTCGAGCTCTTCCAGGGCGCCGAACCCACCGCCGGGTGGAGCCCCGCCGCGGACGTGCCCCCGGCCCCGGCGCGCTGGACGTTCTGGGTGCCGACCCGGGCGCTGCGCCGTCGCGTGCCCCGGTCCGCGCTGGTGCTGCTGTCCGTGGGCGCCGCGGTGACCGTCGCGTCGTTCGTCGTCGCCGTCGTCCTCTGGGCGCTCGGCCTGCCCGCGGTCTTCGCACTCCCGACCCTGGTTGCCGGTGCCGCCCTGTGGGTGGTCGGTGTCGTCCGGTACGGCGACCGCATCAGCGAGGCCGTGGCCGAGGTCCGTGCATGGTCAGCCGCCCGCCGCGCCGGGGAGCTGCCGCCGCGGGTCGCGCAGGCCCACCCCGACGTGGCGCCGGACGAGGCGCTCGCTGCCTGGGACGCGGACGCCTGGACCGTTCCGTCTGCTCGTCCCTTCCACGAGGGCACACCCTCCCGGGCGATCCCGCGGGCGCAGCACGTGCTCGCCGGTGTCACCGCGGGCGTCGCGGCGCTCGTGCTGCTCGGCGGTGCCGTCGTCGCCGCGGTCCCCGCCGTCGACTCCGTCGGGCAGGAGCTGTCCGCCGCGTCCAGCACGGACGGCAGCGGCCCGTCCGCGGACGACCCGTCGGGCGGGGACGATGCCCCGCAGCCCGGCTGGGCGTCCGACGACGGCAGCATCAAGACGTACTGGCTGGCCGCCGACGACGAGTGGGAGGCCACCTGCGACATGACCCCGGGCACCACCACCTGCGACCCGTGGGAGATCACGAGCGACCACAGCTGCACGGCGATCGTCACGGTCGGGTTCTTCGCCTCGGCGGATGACGACCAGCCGAGCCGCATCGAGGAGCGCACGGTCACCCTGACGAAGGGCGTCCCGCTGGTCCTGGTCGAGAACTACGACGAAGAAGCCTCGGACATCGGCGACGTGACCTGTGCGACCGGCGACGAGACCGACGGCGACCGCGTGACGGCGACCCAGCACGAGGACACGACGGTGGCCGACGCCGACGTGCCCGCCGGGTGCGACGAGGAGGACTGCGTGGCGTTCGCCGTCACGCCCTCCGCGGACTGCGCCGCCGCAGCCGTGCAGTTCACCGTCGACGCCGCGGTCGGGTCCCTGACGAAGCCGCACGACGTCGCCGTCGTCACCCCGCTGCACGCCGGGAAGGTCACCGACGTGTTCGTCGGGGGGACGGAGCACGCAGCCGACGTGCACGCCGGCGCGGTGACGTGCCGGACGGCCTCCGACCAGCCGGGGTACGCCGCGAACTCCTGACCGGCGCGGGCACCGACGCTCGGCGCCGCCGCCGAGCGCCGACCCACGGCATCGGCGCCCGCCTCGGGTCGGGGAGGATGGTCCGGTGCGCACCATCGACGACCGCAGCCCCGACCTGGTCGTGCTCGGCGAGAACCTCGACGTCACGCCGACCCTGCCCGACGGGGCGTTCACGGTCGTCTACCTCGACCCGCCGTTCAACACCGGCCGGAAGCAGCGTCGGCACGCCGTGACCGCCGTGCAGCGGGACACCGGATCACCGTCCACGATCACGGGCTTCCGGGGTCGCACGTACGAGCGGGTCCGCGGCGACCTGATGCGCTTCGACGACCGGTTCGAGGACTACTGGTCGTTCCTCGAGCCGCGGCTGCTCGAGGCCTGGCGCCTGCTCGCGGACGACGGCACCCTCTACCTGCACCTCGACTACCGCGAGGCCCACTACGCCAAGGTCCTGCTCGACGCGCTGTTCGGCCGCGAGGCGTTCCTCAACGAGATCATCTGGGCGTACGACTTCGGCGCGAAGTCCCGGTCGCGCTGGCCGACCAAGCACGACACGATCCTGGTCTACGTGAAGGACCCCGAGCGGTACTGGTTCGACTCCGAGGCCGTCGACCGCGAGCCGTACATGGCGCCGGGACTCGTCACCCCCGAGAAGCGCGAGCGCGGGAAGCTCCCGACGGACGTCTGGTGGCACACGATCGTGTCGCCGACCGGGAGCGAGAAGACCGGCTACCCGACGCAGAAGCCCGAGGGGGTGCTCCGCCGGATGGTGCAGGCGTCCTCACGAGAGGGTGACTGGGTCCTCGACTCCTTCGCCGGCAGCGGCACGCTCGGCGCCGTCGCCCACGCGCTCGGTCGGCGCTTCGTCCTGGTCGACCACAACCCGGTCGCGGTCGACGTCATGCGCCGGCGACTGCCCGGTGCGTCGGTGGAGCAGCAGGGCACCGAGGGCTGACGACCGAGGGGCGGGTCCGACGCCGTCGCGTCGCACCCGCCCCTCGTGCCGTCCCCTGGACCGCTACGCCGAGTGGCGTCCGTGGGTCGGGTGCGGTCCCGTCTGCGGTTCCGCCGGGGCGGTCGGACGGGAGGCGCGGCTCGCGTCCGCCTCGTCGGTCCCGGCCGCCGCGTGGGCCGGGTGGGTGCGGATGGTCCCCGTGGTGGCGGCCGGCTCGTCGACCGGGGCCGCCGCGGCGTGCGCACCGTGCGTCGTCGCGTCCGGCAGCGGTGCACGCGTGTCGGTCGCCCGGTCCGCGACCGCGGTGGCCGTCCCGCCGGTCGCGCCCGCTCCGACGGCCGAGGTGGCGCTCCGGGGCTGCGGGGCCGCCGCGACGTCCGGCGACACGGGCACGGTCCGCATCGAACCGGTGTCCGGGGACACGAGCGAGCCCGTGTTCGCGGCCGCGCGCTGGGCGTCGGCGGACAGCTGGTCGGTGCCGTTCCCGCCGGCGGCGCCCTTGGCGGCGTTCGCCTGCTCCTGCAGGGCGGACACCTTGCGGAGCGGCGGGACGCGGAAGAACCAGGTCAGGACGAACGCGAGCAGGATGACCGCGAGGCCGACCCAGTAGACGACGACGGCCGAGCTGCTGAACCCGACGAGGAACGGACGGGTGAGCCGCGGGTCGGCGCCGTTCAGGAACGAGGTGTCGCTCGTGGCCGATCCGGCTCCCGAGCTCGCCGCCGTGTCGCCCTTCTTCAGCTGGTCGACGAGCTTCGGGGCGACCTCGTCCACCACGGCGCTGCGCTGGTCGGCGTTGCTGTAGTCGACCTGGACCGTGCCGTCGACGACCTCGGCGTTCGCCTTGGACGCGACCGTCTCGAGCGCCTGCTGCTCGGCCTGCGGCTTCGCGGCCGCGACCTGCTGGGCGATGACGCTGTCGGCGGCCGATGCGGGCACGGCGCCGGCGGCGACCTGCTGCTGGACGGCCGCGGTGACCTTCTGCGTGACCGCCTGGTCCGCTGCCTGCTTGGCCGCGGCGGCCCCCTTGTCGAGCCCGCTCTGGACGTTCTGCTGGACCGGGCGGACGATCTTCGACCAGATCTGGTCCATCACGCCCTTGTTCTCGGAGGCGTTCGCCACGGACGGCGTGAGGGCGGCGGTCAGGGCCGGCTTGAGCGTCGACTCGTTCTGCATCGCGCCGGTGATGTTCGTCGGCATCAGCGTGAACAGGACGGACAGGAGCACCGCGGTGCCCATGGTGCCGCCGATCTGCCGGAAGAACGTCGCCGCGCTCGTCGCGACACCGATGTCCCGGGGGCTCACCGAGTTCTGAGCCGCCAGGGTCAGCGTCTGCATGAGCTGCCCGAGGCCCAGCCCGATGCCGAACATGCCGAGCATGAGGAACCAGAGCGGACGGTCTGCGGTCAGGAAGGTCAGGACCGTGAAGCCGATCGCGGTGAACGCCGTGCCGGTGACCGGGAACACCTGGTACTTGCCGGTGCGCGAGATGATCTGGCCGGAGGCGATCGACGCGATCATCAGGCCGAGGACCATCGGGAGCATGGCGAAGCCGGACTCCGTCGGGGTCACGCCCTTCACGATCTGCAGGTACAGCGGGATGGTCAGCATCGCGCCGAACATGCCGAAGCCGACCAGCACGCTCAGCACCGCCGCCATCGAGAACACCCGCGAGCCGAAGAGCTTGAGGGGCAGGATCGCGTCGTCGCCCATCGAGCGCTCGACGATCACGAAAGCGATGAGCCCGAGCGCGCCGATGGCGTAGCAGGCGATGGCGCCGGGGGAGCCCCAGCCCCACTCGCGGCCCTGCTCGGCGATGAGCAGCAGCGGGACGAGGGTGACGATGACGAGCATCGCGCCCCACCAGTCGATGCGGGGCTTGCCGCGGTCGCCGAACTTCGGCAGGTGCAGGAACGTCAGCACCATGACGAGCGCGACGATCCCCACGGGCACGTTGATCAGGAAGACCCAGCGCCAGCCGTTGATGAACAGGATCTGCGAGGCCCCGGCGAACAGACCGCCCACGAGCGGGCCGATGACGGACGAGATCCCGAACACCGCCAGGAAGTAGCCCTGGTACTTCGCACGCTCGCGCGGGGCGAGCATGTCGCCCATGATCGCGAGGGGCAGCGACATCAGGCCACCGGCACCCAGGCCCTGCAGTGCGCGGAACCCGGCGAGCATGAGCATCGAGGTCGAGAACGACGCGGCGAGCGAGCCGATGATGAAGATGCCGATCGCGGTGAGGAACAGCGGTCGGCGGCCGAAGATGTCGGAGAGCTTGCCGTAGATCGGGGTCGTCACGGTCGAGGCGATGAGGTACCCCGTCGTGACCCACGCCTGCTGGTCGAGCCCGTGCAGGTCGTCGCCGATCGTGCGGATGGCCGTGCCGACGATGGTCTGGTCGAGGGCACCGAGGAACATGCCGGCCATCAGTCCGTAGATGACGAGCAGGATCTGCCGGTGGTTCATCACGGCGTTCGAGGACGTCGTGGGAGCCGCAGGTGCGGTCGCTGTCTGGGTCATGTGCTTCGGGTCTCCCGTGCTGGTGCGTGCGCGACCGTCCCGGTGATCGAAGGTTGCGCTCGCTGCAAAAATACAACCGACGCAACCCAGTTGTTCCCACCGACGGCGTTCCTGTGGACATCGGCAGGGTGGTTGCGGGATGTGGAGGAGGCGCCGTCGGACGGATCCGACGACGCCTCCCGGGGGACCAGCGGGCTGGGACTACGCCCCGAGCGCAGCGTCCACGATCTCCTTGGCCTCGCGCTGCACCTGCTCCAGGTGCTCCTGCCCGACGAAGCTCTCGGCGTAGATCTTGTAGACGTCCTCGGTGCCTGACGGGCGCGCGGCGAACCACGCCCGGTCGGTGACCACCTTCACGCCGCCGACCGCCGCGTCGTTGCCCGGGGCCTTCGACAGCTTCGCGGTGATCGGGTCGCCCGCCAGGGTGTCGGCCGTGATGGCGTCCCCGTCGAGCTTCGACAGGCGGGCCTTCTGCTCCTTGCTGGCTGCGGCGTCGACGCGCTGGTACACGGGCGCCCCGAACCGCTCGGTCAGCTCCGTGTAGAGCTGCGAGGGCGTCTTGCCCGTCACGGCGATGATCTCCGAGGCGAGCAGCGCCAGGATGATGCCGTCCTTGTCGGTCGTCCACGCGGTGCCGTCCTTGCGAAGGAACGACGCCCCGGCAGATTCTTCGCCACCGAACGCCACCGAGCCGTCGATCAGACCCGGGACGAACCACTTGAAGCCGACCGGGACTTCCCACAGGCGCCGACCGAGCGACTCCGCGACCCGGTCGATGATGCTCGACGACACCAGGGTCTTGCCGATCGCCGCGTCCTCACGCCACTCGGGCCGGTGCGCGTACAGGTACTCGATCGCGACGGCGAGGTAGTGGTTCGGGTTCATCAGGCCGCCGTCGGGCGTGACGATGCCGTGGCGGTCGGAGTCGGCGTCGTTGCCGGTCAGGACGTCGAACTCGTCCTTGCGGGCCACCACGGACGCCATGGCGCTCGCGCTCGACGGGTCCATCCGGATCTTGCCGTCCCAGTCGAGCGTCATGAACGCCCACCGGGGGTCGACCTCGGGGTTCACGACGGTCAGGTCGAGCCCGTAGTGGTCGCGGATGCGCTCCCAGTACGGCAGCGAGGCGCCGCCGAGCGGGTCCGCGCCGATCCGCACCCCGGCGCGCTTGATCGCGTCGATGTCGATGATGTGCTCGAGGTCGGCGACGTACGAGCCGAGGTAGTCGTAGCCCTCCGCCGTGGTCGCGTCCTGCCGGCGCACCTCGGCGTTGCCGCCGGCGATGATCGCGTTCGCCCGGTCGGCGATCCACGACGTCGCGTCGCTGTCTGCCGGGCCACCGTGCGGCGGGTTGTACTTGAAGCCGCCGTCGCGGGGCGGGTTGTGGCTCGGCGTGATGACGATGCCGTCCGCGGTGTCGGTGTTGCCCGCCCGGTTGTACGCGATGATCGCGTGGCTGAGCGCGGGCGTCGGGACGAAGCCGTCCTGGGCGTCGGCGAGGACCCGGACGCCGTTCGCGGCGAGCACCTGCAGCGCGGTCTGCTCGGCGGGGGCGGACAGGGCGTGCGTGTCCCGGCCGATGAAGAGCGGCCCGTCGGTGCCCTGCTGCGTGCGGTACTCGACGATCGCCTGCGTGATCGCGGCGATGTGGGTGTCGTTGAACGCGGTGTCGAGCGAGGAGCCGCGGTGACCGGAGGTGCCGAAGACCACCTTCTGCTCGGGGATCGACACGTCCGGGACGCGCTCGTGGTAGGCCGCCAGGAGGGCGTCGAGGTCGACGAGGTCGTCTGCGGTCGCGGGGGTGCCGGCGCGGTCGTTCATGTCCCCATCCTGGCACCGGCCCCCTGCTCGTGTCGCCGGTCAGGCGGTGCGGAAGGACCCCGTGGTCGTGCGCAGCGAGCCGGTGACGGTCCGGTTCGAGCTCGTCGCGGTGCCCGGGCGTCGGGACTGCACGTCCACGAAGCGGCCGAGCGTGCGGCCGGCTCCGGTGCCGGTGTAGCTGCCGATCGGACGCCAGGCGGCCTCGACCGCGTAGGCGCCGAGCTCGTCGCGGGTCTCGAGACCGGAGACGTACGCGCCGCCGAGGGGGTTCTGTCGGTTCTGCACGGGTGCTCCTCGTCGTCGTGCCGAGGCTCGTGCACCGCCGGGTCCGACGGTCACGACGCCGTCGGCTGGTACCCCGACCCTACGCCCGTGTGTTGCACGATGCAAGACAACACGATGCAAGACAACACGACGCGGGACGATGGGTCAGGCGACGAGCTCGCAGAACGTCCGGCCCTCGGCGGTCCAGCTCTGCCGCGGCCGCAGCCCGGCGGCCTCCGCGTGCTCGAGGAGCGCCTCGATGCCGACCTCGGCCCACGGGAAGGCCGCGCTGCGGTTCCCCTCCGTGTCCACCACATGCGCCGTGAAGGCCCGGTCGGCGGTCGGGTCCGGGTGCGCCTCGACGACGACCCGGCCGCCGTCGCGCACGATCGCGGCGCAGCGGGCGAGCAGTGCGACGGGGTCCCCGCCGATGCCGATGTTCCCGTCGATGACGAGCGCGGTGTCCCAGCGGCCCTCGCTCGGGATCGGGTCGAAGACCGAGCCCTGCACCGCGGTGCCGCCGGAGCGTCGGGCGATCGCGACGGCCTCGGCCGAGACGTCGACGCCGAGCGCCGGGATGCCCAGGGTCCGTGCGGCGACGAGCATCCGCCCGGGGCCGCAGCCGATGTCGATCACGGGGCCGTCCGCGCCGTCGAGCAGCGACCGGTCCACCCGGTCGGCGGCGGCGTTCCAGCGGCCGACGTCCATCGTGACGGTGACGTCCGGGCGCTCGGGGTCCGTGAGCCGGATGCTGCCGTCGGTGCGCAGGGCCCGGGCGTACGGCTCGCCGCCGCCGGCCCCGAAGGTCACGGTGTCGTGCATCGTCATCGGGTACCTCCGCACTCGGCGAGTTCGGTCAGGGTTTCGTCGCGCAGGGCCGCGGCGAACCGGGAGCCGGGCACGAGCGCGGCGACGCGGTCGGCGTCCGGCACGGTGTCCACGTCGAGCAGGGTCTCGAGCAGGCCCACGTCGAGCCCCGCGTCGGCAAGTCGCGACCGCTGCACGGCGCCGGTGTCGTCCTGCGACATCGGCACACCGCGGAGCAGGGCCCCGTCCGGCTCGCGCAGGTACAGCGACCAGAAGCCGCCGTCCTCGGCCGGACCGAACCACGCGTCCCGGTCGGGGTCGTCGAACACGGGGGACAGGTCCGCCGCCGAGGCCTGCGGGGTGTCCATCCCGACCAGGAGCGTCGGCCCGGTCATCGCGTCGAACATCGCCCCGAGGCGCTCGTCCAGGCCGCCGACCTGCGGCAGGACCTCGAAGTCGTCGGTGCCGTCCGGCAGCACGACGCCGTCGTAGAGCAGCACCCGACGCGAGGCGGGCAGCGCACGCACCGTCGCGATCGTGTCGGCGAGCGAGGCCGCGGCGACACGCGCAGCGCCCTCGGGCGTGAGGGCCGGCGTCAGCCGGGTCTTCACCTTGCCGGGCAGACACTCCTTGGCCACGACCACCACGGTGACGTCGGTCATGAGCGGGCTCCCTCGGTGGCGGTGGCGGTGGCGGTGTCGGTGCCGGTGGCGCTGTCGACGGCGTCGGTCATGGTCGCTCCCTTGCGATGGATCGGTGTGGTGTGGGAACCATAGCAGAAATTGTGTTCTGGACATCTGTTCCGACGGGTGTACAGTCGTCGCCGAACCATCGGAACGGGCGCCCCGCCCGGCTGACCAACGGAGGACCAGCACATGTCGACGACGACGACGACCGAGACCCCGGCGCAGGGTGAGGCGCACCTCGAGATCCCGACCACGATGCGCGCCGTCGTGGTGCACGGGCCCGGTGACTACCGACTCGAGGAACGTCCGGTGCCGCAGCCCGGCCCGGGCGAACTGCTGCTCCGCACCGACGCCGTCGGCATCTGCGCGAGCGACCTGAAGTGCTACCACGGCGCCGCGAAGTTCTGGGGCGACGAGAACCGGCCGGCGTGGGCGGAGGCCGACCGGATCCCCGGCCACGAGTTCGTCGGGACGATCGTCGCCGGTGACGACGCCGCACTCGCGAAGCGCGGTGTGACGCTCGGCGACCGGATCGCGTGCGAGCAGATCGTCCCGTGCTGGGAGTGCCGGTACTGCCTCGAGGGTGCCTACTGGATGTGCGCCGTCCACGACATGTTCGGGTTCAAGGGCTTCGACGGTGCGATGGCCGAGTACGTGCTCGTCCCGGCGAAGGCCCTGACCCATCCGGTCGACCGCGCGCTGCCGGGCCAGGTCGCCGCCTTCGCCGAGCCGCTCTCCTGCGCCTTCCACGCCGTCGAGCGCGGCGAGATCAGGTTCGGCGACACCGTGGTGATCGCCGGCGCCGGCCCGATCGGCCTGTCCGCCATCGCCGGTGCCCGCCAGAAGAACCCGCTGCGGATCATCGCGCTCGACGTCGTCGACGACAAGCTCGCGCTCGCCCGCAAGGTCGGTGCCGACCTGACGATCAACATCGCGCAGGAGGACGCCGTCGCCCGGGTCAAGGAACTCACCGACGGCTACGGCGCCGACGTCTACATCGAGGCGACCGGTCACCCCTCCGCGGTGCCCCAGGGCCTGAACCTGCTCCGCAAGCTCGGCACGTTCGTCGAGTACTCGGTCTTCAAGGACGCCGTCTCGGTCGACTGGTCGATCATCTCCGACGACAAGGAGCTCGACGTCCGGGGCGCCCACCTCGGCCCGCACACCTGGCCGGCGGCGATCAAGCTGCTCGAGTCGGGCACGCTGCCGATGGACGAGATCTGCACGCACCAGTTCCCGCTCGAGGACTTCCAGCAGGCCCTCGACCTGGTGGGCGACTCCGCCGGCGCGTCGGTGAAGGTGTCGATCATCCCGTCGCTCTCGGCGCCCACCACGTCCGCCCCGACCGTGTCCGCCGCGCGGGCCTGAGCGCCGAGGAGTCCCGCGATGTCGACGACGACCGCGCGCACCACCACCGCGCCCACGACCGCCGCCGCCCGCCCCGAGGGTCGACTCGACCGGATGGGCATCCCCCGTCCGCTCGCCCTCGGCTTCGTCGCCGTGCTCGTCTTCATGACGGGCAACGGCGTCGAGTCGAACTTCATCACGCCGCACATGGTCGCGGTCCTCGGTAGCCCCGAGGCCACCGTCGCCACGATCGTGACGTTCTACAGCCTCGCCGCCCTCATCGGCAGCTACGTCTCCGGCGCCCTCTCCGACCTGATCGGGCCGCGCCGGGTGATGATCCTCGGGTTCGCCGTCTGGGTGGTCTTCGAGGCGCTGTTCCTGCTGGCGCTGAACGTCGAGAGCGTGCCCTTCGCCGCCGTCGCCTACGCCCTGCGCGGCTTCGGCTACCCGCTCTTCGCGTTCGCCTTCCTGGTCTGGGTGAACATCACCACGCCGGTCGAGCGCAACGGCGCAGCGGTGGGGTGGTTCTACGTCGCCTTCACCGGTGGCCTGCCGACGCTCGGCTCCCTGTTCGCCATCGGGGCCATCCAGGTGTTCGGTGGCGGGACGATCGGTGAGACGGGCGCGATGATCGCCTCGATCGGCCTCGTGGTCGCCGGGTTCCTCATCATGCTGTTCGGCGTCCGCCTGCCGAACGGCTTCTCGCGGATCGCGCCGGCCGCGGAGAGCGCCTGGCGGGTCCTGACGAGCGGCATCCGCCTCACCGCGACGCGACCGAAGATCCTGATGGGCTTCCTCGTCCGCCTCATCAACACCGCACCCGAGTTCGGCATGTTCGTCGTGCTGCCCGCCGTGATCGCGAACGACCGCGGCTGGGGCCAGAGCCGCTGGCTGCTCATGACCGTCTGCGTCTACGCGACGAACATCCTGGTGAACGCCCTGTTCGGCTGGGTCGGCGACCGCATCGGCTGGCAGCGCACCGTCAAGTGGTTCGGCATCGTCGGCTCCGCGACCGGGCTCGTGGCCTGGTGGTACGTGCCGCAGCTGGTGCCCGCCGGGTCGGACTGGGGCTACGTGCTCTCGGTCGTGGCCGGCTGCGTGTTCGGGTGCCTGCTCGCGGGCTTCGTCCCGATGGGCGCGATCATGCCGGCGCTCGCTCCGGAGCACAAGGGTGCCGCGATGGCGATGTACACCACGGCCGCCGGCGGCGCGGCGTTCCTCGGCACCGGCGTCGTCGCAGCGGTCTTCGCGCTGGGCGGCGGCGGCCAGGCGGTCACCTGGACGTTCGTCGGCCTCTACGCCTGCGCGTTCGTGATGATCCACTTCCTCGACGTGCCGCAGGGGCGCCCGCACCGCGGCACCCACTGAGGCACGTCGACCCGACCCCGGGCGGCGGTGGGACGGCCACCTGTCTCTTATACACATCT
>NZ_CP054593.1:0-8379 GCF_013347165.1 Curtobacterium sp. Csp2 | reverse complement strand
GCAGTGGACCCGGCCGTCCGCCGGAGGGGACCGGGTGCGACGGTCCGGGGGCGTGCCTCCCGGCCGTACTCGCGCAGCAGGCGCGACATGTCGCGGACCGCGTTGACGGTGCCCCGCAGCGTGCCGGTGACCTTGCTGTCGCCCACGCGCTGCGCGTAGCCGATGTCGGACTCGTCGACGCGCCAGCCGGCCGCGTGCGCGGCCAGGACCATCTCGAGCGGGTAGCCGCTGCGGCGGTCCTGCAGGTCGAGCGCGACCAGGTCGGCGCGGCGCATGACGCGCATCGGGCCCAGGTCGCGGAGGCGGTACCCGGTCGCGCGGCGCATCAGGACGGCGAGCACGCGGTTCGCGAACCGGGCGTGCGGTGCCCACGCGCCGCGCGTGGTGGGGACGCGTCGGCCGAGGGCGAGGTCGGTGCGGCCGTCCGCGACGCGGGCGACGAGCGCGGGCAGCTCGCCGGGGTCCATCGAGGCGTCGGCGTCGCAGAAGGCGACGTACTCGGCGGTCGCGGCGGCGACACCGGCGGCGCACGCGGAGCCGAAGCCCTTGACCGGTTCGGTGACGACGGTCGCGCCGTGCGCGCGGGCGACGTCGGCGGAGCCGTCGGTCGAGCCGTTGTCGACGACGATCGCCCGGTAGCCCGGGGGCAGCGCGCCGATCACGCGCGGGAGCGCGTCGGCCTCGTCCAGGCAGGGCAGGATCACGTCGACGTCCATGCCGCCCATTCGGTGCGGGACGCCGGATCGACGGGTCGGGGCGTCCGCCGCGCGCGTCGCGTCCTCGGCGGGGTCGGGGGCGTCGGTCGGCTCGGGGTGCATGCCCTCGACGTAACACGATGCAACGTCGCGGGGTACAGGATCCGTGTCCCCCGGGCGTGGCGGTGCGCGTGTTGCGGCTGTCGCGGCACGCGTTCGGGGGACGGACGGGAGGCACGGCACCCGCCCGGCGCGCGCGTCGCGCCGGGCGGGTGCCCGGGATGGGCAGGCCGCGGTCGGGCGCGGCCCGGTGCGGGTCAGCGGACGGCGGCGCGGAGCGGGGCGGTCGCGAAGTCGCGCATGCCCTGCTCGAAGTCGACCTGCGCGTGCCAGCCGAGCTCGGCGCGGATGCGCTCCGAGGACGCCGTCACGTGCCGGACGTCACCGAGCCGGTACTCGCCCGTGACGACGGGCTGCGGCCCGTCCGGTCCGGCGATCGCGGACGCCATGTCGCCGATCGTGTGCACGACCCCGGAGCCGACGTTGTACGCGCGGAACGTCTCGGCGGGCAGGTCGGCGGTCGCCGCGATCGAGGCCGCGTTCGCCCCGGCGACGTCGTCCACGTGCACGAAGTCCCGTCGCTGGCGGCCGTCCTCGAAGACGCGAGGTGCCTCGCCCCGGGCGAGCGCCGACCGGAAAAGGGACGCGACGCCGGCGTACGGGGTGTTCGAGGGCATGCCGGGGCCGTAGACGTTGTGGTACCGCAGGGCGATCGCGGTCCCGCCGGTCGCGCGGGCCCAGCTCGAGGCCAGGTGCTCCTGCGCGACCTTGGTCTGCGCGTAGACGTTCCGCGGGTCGAGCGCCGCCGACTCGTCGATCAGGCCGGGGACGAGCGGCCGTCCGTCGGGGCCGATCGGGTCGAACCGTCCGGCGTCCAGGTCCTCGCGGCGTCGGGCCGGCGGGCGGGTCGGCTCGCCGTCGGCGGTCTCGTAGGCGCCCTCGCCGTAGACGACCATCGAGCTCGCGACGACGAGTCGCCCGATGCCGCGGCGGTCCATGCCGGCCAGGACGTGCGCGGTCCCGGCGTCGTTCGAGGACACGTAGTCGGGGGCGTCCTGGAAGTCGACGCCGAGCCCCACCTTGGCGGCCTGGTGGCAGACGACGTCGACGCCGTCGAGCGCGGCCTCCAGGGCGGCCCGGTCGCGGACGTCGCCGTGCACGAACGCGGTGCCCTGCTGTTCGTGGGCGCGGACGACCTCGGCGGGGTCGCCGTGCACGTCGTCACGGAGGGAGTCGAGCACGCGGACCTCGTACCCCTCGGCGAGGGCGCGGCGGACGATCGCGGAGCCGATGAAGCCCGCGCCGCCGGTGACGAGCAGGCGGGTCACCGCTCGCTCCCGAGGGTCACGACGCTGGCGCTGGCGGCGGCGGGGACGAGCTCGCGCGGGGTGTAGTCGTCCGGCAGCGCGCCGACGATGTCGCCGATGGCGCGGACGATCACCTCGTTCGCCCGGGCCAGGCGCTCCATCACGGCGGCGTGCGTGACGGGGGCCTCCGTGTCCGCGGCGGGTCGGCCGGCCGTCTCGTCCGCTGCCGGGGCCAGGCCGGCGTCGGCGTCGGTGACGAACGACAGGTTCACGGTGCCGATGCCGAGCTCGGCGGCGAGCGGGACCTCGGGCGTCATGGTCATGTTGATCGTGTGGCCGCCGGCCTCGCGCAGCCAGACGGACTCCGCGCGGGTCGAGAAGCGCGGCCCCTGGATCACGACGCAGGTGCCGGTCGGCCGGAAGGGCACGTCGAGGGCGGACACCGCGTCGATCGCCGCGCGCCGGAGCACGGGGTCGAAGGGGTCGGCGAAGGACAGGTGCTGCACCTGGTCCTCGAAGAAGGTGTCGGCGCGGCCCCAGGTGCGGTCGATGAGCTGGTCCGTCACGACGAAGGTGCCGGGCGCGTAGTCCGGGTGCAGGCCGCCGACCGCGCTCGAGGACACGATCGCGCGGACGCCGAGCGAGCGCAGCGCCCACAGGTTCGCGCGGTGGTTGATCAGGTGCGGGGCGACCGAGTGCTCGCGGCCGTGCCGGGTGAGGAACGCCACGCGCTTGCCCGACATCGTGCCGACGGTGATCGGGCTGGAGGTCGCGCCGAACGGGGTCTCGACGACGAGCTCGTCGGCCGTGCCCCCCTCGAAGAGCCGGTACAGGCCGGAGCCGCCGATCACCCCGATGCGTGCGGTCGTTCCGTCCACAGGTGCGGTCGTGCTCACGTCGTCCTCCACAGGTCCTGGCGATGTCCTCGGCGCGCGGTGCGCCCTGGATACGCTATCGACGGCCCACCGGCAGCAGCCGAGTGCTCGGGCCCACACGAGTTCGGAGGCACGCGTGCGATCGATCGGTCAGCACCGCCAGGCGGTCGCGACGCTGCTCGCGCCGGTCCTCGGCGGCCTCGGGTCGGAGCGGCGGTCGCTGGCGGCGCTCGCCACCGCGTCGGACGCCGGGCGCGGGTACCGCGTGCTCGCCGCGGCCGTGCACGCACCGGTGCCGCTACCGACCTTCGACAACAGCCAGATGGACGGCTTCGCGGTCCGGGCCGCCGACGCCGGTGCGGTGGTACGCGTCGTCGACCCGATCCCGGCAGGCATCGTCCCCGCGCCGCTCGACCCCGGTACCGCCGCGCCGGTGATGACCGGGGCGAGCATCCCGGACGGCGCGGACGCGGTCGTCCCGGTCGAGTCCGTCCCGCCGGGGGCCTTCCCGGCGGCCATGGCGCTCGACGTGCTCACGGTCCCGGTCGACACCACGGTGGGCACGTTCGTCCGGACCGTCGGGAGCGACGTCGCAGCCGGTGCCGAGCTCGCACCCGCGGGCGCCCCGGTGACGCCGGCGCTCCTCGGGGCGCTCGCCGCGGCGGGCATCGACGCCGTGGACGTCGTGCGGCCGCTGCGCGTGCTCGTCGTGTCGACGGGCAGCGAGCTGCGGGACGACACGACGGACCCCGGTGCCGCCGCTGGTGCCGACGCCGCAGCGACGATCGGGGACGCGAACGGTGTCGCGCTGCAGGCCGCCCTGGCCGAGGTCGGCGCCCGGTCCCGCACCGTCCGCCTGCGCGACGACCCGGACCGCTTCGTCGACGCCCTCGGCGAGGCGGTCGGCGACCCCGGGGTGGACGGCGCTGACCTCGTGCTCACCACCGGCGGGATCAGCGCGGGTGCGTACGAGGTCGTCCGGCAGGCCCTCGAGCCGCTCGGCCTCGCCGTCACCCCGGTCGCGGTGCAGCCCGGCGGGCCCCAGGCGCTCGGCACCGTCGCGCTCGGCGGACGTCCGGTCCCGGTCGTGGCGTTCCCGGGCAACCCGGTGTCCGCGCTCGTGTCGTTCGAGCTGTTCGTCCGCCCGGTGCTCGCCCCACTCGTCGGCGCGCCCGACCGTGCCGCCGCCGAGCTCCCCGCTGCCGAGGGCACGACCTCGCCCCCGACGAAGCACCAGGTCCGTCGCGGCCGGGTGCAGGACGGCCGGGTCTGGTTCGTCGGCGGGCCGAGCTCGCACCTGCTCGGGCACCTCGCGGCGGCCACCCACCTCGTCCACGTCCCGGTCGGCACCGACACCGTCGCACCGGGCGACCCCCTGACCGTCTGGAGCCTGCGATGACCACTGCGCCCGACCAGCCCGACCTCTCCCACGTCCGGGCCGACGGCTCCGCGCACATGGTCGACGTCTCCGAGAAGGACGTCACCGACCGCTCGGCGACGGCGACCGCGACCCTCGTGACGCGCGCGGACGTCGTCGACCGGATCCTCGACGGGTCGCTGCCGAAGGGCGAGGTCATCGGCACCGCCCGGATCGCCGCGATCATGGCCGTCAAGAAGACCTCGGACCTCGTGCCCCTCTGCCACCCCCTGCCGATCGCCGGGGTGCAGGTCGACATCACGGGCGACGGGGACCGCGTCCGGATCGAGGTGTCCGTGCGCACGACCTCGCGCACCGGCGTCGAGATGGAGGCGCTGACGGGGGCGAGCGTCGCTGCGCTGACCGTGTACGACATGGTGAAGGCCGTCGACCGCGCGGCCGTGATCACGGAGGTGCGGGTGCTGGAGAAGCACGGCGGACGCTCCGGCGACTGGAGCAACCGATGACCACCGAACCGACCAGGGGGCGCGCCGGCGTGGTCGTCGTCTCGACGTCCGCCGCGACGGACCCCGCCCTCGACCACACCGGACCGGTCATCGCGGGCTGGCTGCGCGAGCGCGGCTTCACCGTGGCCGAGCCGACGATCGTGCCGGACGGCGGCCCGATCGCCGAGACGGTGTCCGCGGAGCTGCTCGCCGATGCCCGGCTCGTCGTCACGACCGGCGGCACGGGCGTCACACCGACCGACCGCACGCCCGAGGCCGTGGCGCCCCTCGTCGACCTCGAGCTGCCCGGCATCACCGAGGAGATCCGTCGCCGCGGGCTCGCCGGCGCCGGTCCGACGGCGCTCCTGACCCGGGGTGTCGCTGGGATCGCCGGTGGCCGTTCCCTGGTCGTCACGCTGCCCGGATCGCGCGGCGGGGTCGCCGACGGACTCGCGGTCCTCGACGGGGTGCTCGACCACGTGCTCGCCCAGCTGCACGGCGAAGGACACGCACGACGGAGCGCGTCGTGAGCGCCGAGCAGCCCGGCGGGCAGGCCGCCGACCGGGGCGCCGGGACCTCCGCCGACCGCGTCGTCCTCGCCGACGTCGTCGACCGGGTCATCACCGTGGACGAGGTCTCCGCGGCCGTCGCGACCGACCGGGACGGTGCCGTCGTGACCTTCGCCGGCATCGTCCGCGACCACGACGGCGGCAAGGGCGTCACCGCGCTCGACTACGAGCGCCACCCGAGCGCGGCCGAGGTCATCGCCGAGGTCGCCCGCACCATCGCCGACGAGCACCCCGAGGTCCGCATCGCCGTGCTGCACCGTGTCGGCGCCCTGGGCATCGGGGACGTGGCGCTCGCCGCCGCCGTGGCCTCGCCGCACCGCGGGGTGGCCTTCACCGCGTGCGGCGCCCTCGTCGACCTGGTCAAGGAGCGGACGCCGATCTGGAAGCACCAGCGGTTCACCGACGGCAGCGACGAGTGGGTGGCCGCACTCTGACCTGTACGGCCCCGCAGGAGACCGACGCAGGATCGTGATCGCGGCACCCGTCCTGGGCGTGGTCGGGCACTCGGCTGGTCCATAGACTCCCGAGACATGAGCGTGCTGCTGTACGGAGCCGGAGTCGTCCTGCTCGTGTTCGCCCTGATCGACATCATCACGCGGGGCGAGGACCAGGTCCGCGGTCTGCCGAAGTTCGCGTGGATCCTGATCTGCGTCTTCCTGCCCGTCGTCGGCAGCATCGTGTGGTTCGCCGTCGGCCACGACTGGAGCGCGAACGACCGGAACCACGGCCGGTACCTCGAGCCGAACCGTCACGAGGACCAGTACGCGAGCCTCGGGCACGCCCGCGCCGCCCACGGGGATGCGCGCGTGACCGGCACGGAGCAGGAGCTCGCCGCGCTCGAGCGGGAGATCGAGTACTGGGAGGCCCAGGCGCGACTGCGCCGTGCCAAGGAGGCAGCCGGCGAGGGCGAGCCGACCCCGGGGAGCTGACCCGCGCCTCCAGGCCGACGGCGCGACAGCGCCCCGCGGCTGCGCGCGCGCACGCCCGCGCGCAGCCATGTGTCGAACCACGTTCCCGACGTCGAACCAGCCACCGCGGTTGGTTCGACGTCGCATCCCTGGTTCGACTCGTCACCCGCGCCACCTACCCTTGTCGGGTGGCTCATCTCCTCGGCGCCGAGAACGTGCATCTCGAGTTCCCCACCCGTGTCGTCTTCGACAGCGTCACCCTCGGCCTCGACGAGGGCGACCGCATCGGCGTCGTCGGCCGGAACGGCGACGGCAAGTCGACGCTGCTCGCGCTGCTCGCCCAGCGTCTGGAGCCCGACGCCGGCCGCGTCACGCACCGCCGCGGGCTGACGATCGGCTACCTCGACCAGCGCGACGTGCTCCCGGCCGGAGCCACGGTCGGCGCGACCGTGGTCGGTGACCTCGCGGAGCACGAGTGGGCGGGCGACCCGAAGATCCGCGACGTCATCGGCGGTCTCGTGTCGGACATCCCGTGGGAGGCCGTCGTCGACGACCTCTCCGGAGGCCAGCGTCGACGGATCGCCCTCGCGAAGCTCCTGGTGGGCGACTGGGACGTGCTGTTCCTCGACGAGCCGACGAACCACCTCGACGTCGAGGGCATCCAGTGGCTCGCCGACCACATCAACCGGCGCTGGTCGTCGAACCAGGGCGGGCTCGTGGTCGTGACGCACGACCGGTGGTTCCTCGACGCCGTGTCCACGGACACGTGGGAGGTGCACGACGGCGTCGTCGAGCCCTTCGAGGGCGGTTACGCGGCGTACATCCTGCAGCGCGTCGAGCGCGACCGGCAGGCCGCCGCTTCCGAGCAGCGCCGGCAGAACCTGGCGCGGAAGGAGCTCGCCTGGCTCCGCCGCGGGGCCCCGGCCCGCACGAGCAAGCCGAAGTTCCGCATCGACGCGGCGAATGCGCTCATCGACGACGTCCCGCCCATCCGCGACACCGTCGCCCTGGCGCAGACGGCGACCGCGCGGCTCGGCAAGGACGTCGTCGACCTGCTCGACGTCGGCGTCTCGTTCGGCGACGACGTGATCCTGCGCGACGTCGAGTGGCGGATCGCGCCGGGGGAGCGGACCGGCATCCTCGGGCCGAACGGCGCGGGCAAGTCCACGCTGCTGAACCTGGTGTCGGGCGCGCTCCAGCCCACCGTCGGCCGGGTGAAGACAGGCAAGACCGTGCAGGTCGCGGTGCTCGACCAGCAGCTCGCGGACCTCGCGCAGTTCGCCGATGACCGGGTGCGCGAGGTCGTCGCCCGCAAGAAGACGAGCTACGTCGCGGACGGCAAGGAGATGACGCCGTCGCAGCTGCTCGAGCGCCTCGGCTTCACGTCGGAGCAGCTCTCCACGCCGGTTCGCGATCTCAGTGGCGGGCAGAAGCGGCGGCTACAGCTCATGCTCATCCTGCTCGACGAGCCGAACGTGCTCATCCTCGACGAGCCCACGAACGACCTCGACACCGACATGCTCGCCGCGATGGAGGACCTGCTCGACACCTGGCCGGGCACCCTGCTCGTCGTGTCGCACGACCGGTACCTGCTCGAGCGCGTCACCGACCAGCAGTACGCGGTGCTCGGCGGGCACCTCCGGCACCTGCCGGGCGGCGTCGACGAGTACATGCGGTTGCGTGCGTCGGGTTCGGTCCCGCAGACGGCGTCGGCGGCTGCCGCCGCATCAGCCGGGAGGCCCGACACGGCCCCGGCGGGCGGGTCCGGTCCCGGGACGGTCGCGTCCGGTGCCCCTGCTGCGCCCGGCCTGTCCGGAGCGGACCGGCGCGCTGCCGAGAAGGAGATGTCGGCTCTCGACCGCAAGATCGCGAAGGCAGGGCAGGACCGGCAGAAGCTGCTCGACGCGTTCGCGGCACACGACCAGTCCGACTACGCGGGACTCGGGGCGCTGCAGACGCAGCTCGGCGCCCTCGAGGCCGAGGTTGAGCAGCTGGAGGAGCGCTGGCTCGAGGTCGCCGAGGCGCTCGGGGTCTAGGGGTGCCGGGGGCCGGTCGGCGCTGCCGGGTCGACCGTCGATGGAGCAGAAGACGTCGGGTCTGTC